>CAWEFK010000012.1:0-94870 GCA_963808315.1 uncultured Actinomycetes bacterium
CCCTCTGCCAGTTAATGCGGCCCGTCTGCTGGTTTTGTCAGTAGAGTTTGCCCGTTCCTGATTGGTGCGATGACGGTGGGGCGGGGTGACGAGTGCTGCTATCGCGGCTGCGGGTGCCGCGGATACCCGGTTCACGCTGGATTTCCGCGGCTCCTGAGGGCACCTGGGAACGCGGGCCGCTGATGTCGTGCCTCGGGGTGCGGTTCGAGGACGTGCCGCCGGTCCGGCCGTTCCGGTTCGAGAAAGGTCTCCGGAACTTCGCTGGCTGGTGGTACTTCGCCACGACTGGCACCCACGTCGGTTTCGAGTCCTGGCTGGAACGGGACCACCTTATGCTCATGGACTTCGACCCGGCGGTGCGGGCCGTCGCGTCGCAGCCGTTCTGGCTGCGCTGGCGCGACGAGGACTACCTGCGCCCTGCTCGCATGCGCCCGATTACTTCGCCCTGTAGGCAGGACGGGAGCGCCGTGGTCGTCGATGTCCGTCCTGATGACCGGATCCCGGGACGTGACGCGGCGACGTTCGCGGTGACCGCGGCGGCCTGCGGGACGGCGGGCTGGGAGTATCCTGCAGGTCCGGGGACCTTGGACCCGGTGCTGGTCGCGAACGTGCGGTGGCTGTCGCGTTACCGGCACCGGCGGTGCCTGGTGCCGCAGGTCGCGGCGGTGCTGCTGGAGGCGTTCGCCGGCGGGCGGGGCCTGTTCGAGGGAGCGGGGCTGGCCGGGGACCGGCTGCGGGTGCTGCCGGTGCTGTTCCACCTGATGTGGCAGCGGCAGCTGACCGCTGACCTGTCGGCGCCGCTGGGCATGGCGACCGTCGTCTGGCCTGGAGGGACGCGGTGAGCGCCGCACGCCGCCGCCGGGTCGGGGTCGGCGACCGGATCCTGGACGGCGGCGTCCCGAGCATTGTGGTCAGCGTGTCCGGGACGCGGGTCCGGCTGGCCGATGACGAGGGCACGGTCCAGACGGTCACGGCGGCCGAGCTAGCCGACAGCGCCCGGTTCAAGATCCCGTCCCCGGTCTCGCCGCGGGGCCCGCGGCCGGAGACCGGGCTGGAGGGGCTGCCGGCGGCCGCGGTCGAGGAAGCCTCCTGGTGGGAGGCGCATATCGCCGAGGTCGTCTACGGGCTGCGGCCGGGCGCCCCGGCGGGGACGCGGCCGAGGCCGCAGTACGACCCGGAGCGCACAAGCCTGACCGAGCGGGAGAAGGCGAAGGCCGCCGAGCTGTCGGCAGCGGGAAGGCCGGTTTCCGCGAGCACGGTCAAGCACCGCCGGCAGCGCTGGGAGGCCTACGGGCTGCCCGGCCTGGCAGACCGCCGGCTGGCCGGAAGGTCCCGGCCCGCCGGGCGGGCGGATGAGCAGGTCTCGGCGGCGATGCGGCGGGCGATCGGCGAAACGGCCAGCGCGTCGTCCCGGACGGCCGGGTTCGTGATCTGGCGGGCGAAGCAGATCCTCGCCGATGCCGGCTATGACGGGCCGGTGCCGTCGGACCGGACCTTCTACCGGCTGTTCGGCGCGCTGTCGCATGGCCGGAGGTCACCGGGCCGGCATCGACCCGCCGGTCGCTGGCGGGACGCCCGGCGGGCATGTTCGGGTCGCTGCCGGCGGCGGCGCCGGGCGAGGTAGTGCAGATCGACTCCACCCCGCTGGACGTGCTGGTGCTGCTGGACGACGGGGTTCCCGGCCGGGTCGAGCTGACCGGCATGATCGACGTCGCCACGAGAGTGGTGCCCGCCGCGGTGCTGCGGCCCACGACCAGGGCGGTCGACGCGAGCGTGCTGCTGGCCCGTGCCCTTACCCCGGAGCCAGCCCGGCCGGGCTGGCCAGAGGCCCTGAAGATGGCGCACTCGGTGCTGCCCTATGAGCGGCTGCTGGACATCGACGCCCGGCTGGAACATGCTGCGGCCAGGCCGGTGATCGTCCCGGACACGATCGTGATCGACCACGGCAGCGTGTTCGTGTCGGCCGCGTTCCGGTCCGCCTGCCGGCACCTGGGCATCTCCATCCAGCCCGCCCACCTGGGCAGCGGAGCCGAGAAAGGCCACATCGAACGGTATTTCGGATCGGTCGCCTCGCTGTTCTGCCAGTTCGCGTCCGGCTATGCCGGACGCAGCCCGGACCGCCGCGGCCGGCACGTCGAGGACCAGCCGCTGTGGTCCATGGCAGAACTCCAGGAACTGCTCGATGAGTGGCTGATCGCATGCTGGCTCAACAGGCGGCACGACGGGCTCCGCGACCCGGAGCATCCCGGCCGGGCGTTCACCCCGAACGAGAAGTACGCCGCCCTCGTCGAGGCTGCCGGTGACGTGCCGGTCGCGCTCGGCCCGGACGACTACATCGAGCTGCTGCCCGTCTCCTGGCGGGCGGTCAACGCCTACGGGATCAAGCTGGCCCGGCGCAGCTACGACAGCGAGGAACTGAACCCGCTGCGGCTGCAGCCCTCCGGCGTCCTGGAGAAGAAGAACCTTTACGAGATCCGCCACGACCCCTACGACGTCTCCCGGATCCACGTCCGCGGCCCGGACGGGTGGATCACCGTGTTCTGGAAGCACCTGGACCGGGCACCCGTCCCGTTCGGCGAGCTCGCCTGGGATCACGCCCGCCGCAGCCTCGGCAAGGACGCGACCGAGGAGCAGATCGCCGACGCCGTCGCGGCGCTGCTGCGCCGCGCGAACGCCGGCCCTGACCAGCAGGAGAAACCGAAGATGAGCAAGAAGGACCGCAGGGTGGCCGCCCGGACGAAGGCCGCCTGCCTCGCCGGGGACCAGGACCAGCCTGAGCCGGCCGGGACCGCCGGCCCGGCGCCGGAATCCCCAGACGAGGACGCGCCGCTGGCGAAGGTCATCCCGATGAAGATCTTCGACCCGTTCGCCGAAGCGGACAAGCGCTGGTGACCACGACTGACAGCCAGGAGGCACCCGGCGTGGCCAGCGCTGACGGCGGCGCACGGCAGCTGACCACGCTGCGCGGCTGGCGCGAGTTCGCCGCGGCCAGGCCCGCCGTCCCGGACCTGCTGCCCGAGCCCGCCTGGAAGCTCCTGGACGACGATGCCAGGCTCGGCTACGACGAGGCCCGGCTCGCCCACCACGCCAGGCTGCTGACCGTCGCCACCTCCACCATCCAGCAGGTGATCACCGAGGGACGCCGGCTGCAGTACCTGAACCGGCACGCCGACGCCGGACGGTGCGGCCTGATCCTGTCCGGGCCGGCCCTGCACCGGGAAGACGACCTGCCTGGCCCAGCTCGGCAAGACCATCGAGACGATGCACCACCGCCGGAACCCGCACGCCGCCGGGCACATCCCCGTCATCTACATCACCGCCCCGCCGGCCGCGACTCCGCGGATGATCGCGGTCGAGTTCGCCCGGTTCCTCGGCCTGCCGCTGACCCGCCGCTCCAACGTCACCGACGTGCTCGAAGCGGTCTGCGGCGTCTGCCTGGACGCCGCCACCACCCTGGTCTGCGTGGATGAGATCCACAACATCAGCCTCGGCACCCGGCACGGCGGCGAGGCATCCGACACCCTCAAGTACTTCGCCGAACGGCTGCCCGTCACGTTCGCTTACGCGGGCATCAACGTGGAGCGGGCGGGGCTGCTGTCCGGTACTCGCGGGGAGCAGATCGCCGGCCGGTTCTCCATGATCCGCACCGGCCCGTTCGGCCGCGGACAGCAGTGGCAGGCGCTCATCGCCGCGCTCGAGGACAGCCTGCGGCTGCACCGCCACCGCGACGGCACCCTTGCCGGGTTGTCCTCTTACCTGCACTCCCGCAGCAGCGGAATGATCGGCAGCCTGCTCCGCCTGGTCCGCGCCGCCGCGATCCAGGCCGTCCTCGACGGAACCGAGGCCATCACGAAGGCCACCCTGGAATCCATCCCGGTCGACATCGCCTCCGCCGGCGAGCACCTGCCCGGATGATCCCCGGGACGGACGCCCGGCAGGCCATCGCCCTGGCAGGGCAGGGCCAGAACGTGTCCGAGATCGCCCGGCGCCTCGGCCACGACCGCAAGACGATCCGGATCTACCTCAACGGGCACCGGGCCCCCGGCCAGCCCCGACCGCACGCTGGCTCCTTCGCCCCGTTCGCCGCCTACGTCCGCCAGCGCGCCGCCGACGACCCTCACCTGCGCAGCACGGGCCTGCACCGCGAGGCCGCCGCCCTCGGCTACGCCGGCAGCTACTCCGCGTTCACCCGCGAGCTGCGCGGGCACGGCATCACCGCCGCCTGCGGCACCTGCAGGAACTGGAAGCCCATAGCTCCCGCGCAGGCGCAGGGGCACCGTCCCGGGCCGCTCCCGTCCCGCACCGCCCCGCTCGGCGGCGAGACGATCGCCTCCTACCTGTCGCGCACCGCGGCCGCCAGCCACCTGCGGCCGGCGCCATCACCGCCTGCCTCCCGCCCTGGTTCGCCGCCCGGGCCGCCGCCTGCGACGACCTCGCCGCCACCGGCCAGCCGCAGCCCGCGGACATCGCTCACCTGGCCGCGCTCACCGGGACCAGCGAAACCGCCCTGCGGCACGCGCTGCCCGCGCTCGCCGGCGGCGGGCGCCCGCCCGTCCGCGCTACCCTCGCCTGCCGGCGCTGCGCCGCCCGGCACGGGTGTCCCGGCCCTGTCCCCGTCCACATCCCCGCTCACCAGCGGGCCTGCCGGCGGCACCGGACCTGGCTCGGCCGCGCCATCCAGATCGACCTCGCCGCCGCCCCGGACATCATCGCCGCCAGCCGGAACGCGTCCAGGCTCGCCCGCGAGCACGGCATCACCATGCTCGTGCTCGCCGAGGCCACCGCCCGCGAAAAAGCAGCCGGCGGACCGGCCTGCCGGCGACGCGCTACCGCGCTCGCCCTGGCCAGCCCGGGCCTGGATCCCGGGCACCCGGACACGGCCGAGGCAGCGGCCTACCCCGAGACCATCAAGATGGCCGCCGCTATCCTCAGCGCACCACACGCCGGGCCGGAATAACTGGCAAACCATGCCCACAGCACCTAACGGGCCGACTTACCTGTCACAACAGCAGCCACATTCTTGCCACTTGAAAAGGCCCGCGCAGGTCAGATGGGTGGACCGGGCCGATTTATCTGTCACCGGACAGCCGACTGATGGCCATCAGGTGCCGCCGACTGGCGGCAGCGGCCCTGATCCCGAGCCTTCCTTGATGAAGCAGGGTCCTCCTGAACTGCTGCTCACGTTCATGGCGGTGACATTTTCGTTCGTCCCAGAGACGCGCCGAATACGTAACCCTCGCTTCCGGATACTGAGCAGGCTTACGTCGACGCAGAACTCCCCGATCTGCGCGCCTATACGGTAAGCACCGTGCGCCTCATGAGGACGCGGGCGAATCTAGCGTGGCTTGCCTTCGGCCGCGGTGAGCGACGTATCGTCGCCTGCGACCGCCTCCGCAGGACCGCCGCGAACCGGGCGGGAACAGGGGATTCTGGAGAAAGCCTGCTTCACCCGCGAGGGCGTGCTGGGCTGCATCGGCTGGCGGGACGGCGCCTGGCACGACAGCATCATCTACGGCCTGTCGCGCACCGAACCCTAGCTCCGGATGGGGTAGGCGATGTGGCAGACGGGGTCGCCGGGTGCGGCCGCCGCGACGTCCACGCCTTGCAGGTAGACCTCGCGGGGCGGGCCCGCCTGGGCCAGGCCAGCCGAGCTGATCCAGTCCGCGACCGTGTCGTAGGCGGACAGGATCTGCGGGTACTCGAACTGCGCGCGGCTGATCGTGGTATAGGCCTGCCGGTGCTCGGCCTCGGCGCGTACAGCCATCCCCCGCGGGACAGCATCCGGGCGCGCGAGGGGGGCACAGACCTCGACCGGTCCGTCGCTGTCCTCGTTCACCTCACCGTGATAGATGGCCAGTAGTTCACCGCCAAGCCCGCCGCAGCTGGCGGCGGCGGAGGCCAGCCGCCGCAGGGCGCCGGGCAGCCAGTTCTTCAGCTCAGTGACTCGCACACTGCGCTTCTCGGAGATGACCATCTGACCTGGTACGTCACGCTCCTGGACATGGAACACGGCATCTGCCGCCAGCACCGCACCGGACAGCAGGCTGCTACGTAGCCGGGACACCAGGTCGCGCTGCACGGCGAACCGGCGCTCGGCATCCGCCCAGTACTCCGCGATCAGGCCGGCACTCGCCGTACCGGGCGCGGCGATGATCTCGGCGACCTGGGCCAGCGGAATGCCGGCCCGGCGCATCATGACGATCAGCCGCGCCCGCAGCAGCTGGCTCTCCCGGTACCGCCGGTACCCGGTGGCCGGGTTGACGTCGGCGGGCATAAGCAGCCCCGATCTTTCGTACAGCCGCAGCGCCTTGATGGACAACCGGGATCGGTGCGCGAACGCGCCGATGCTCAGCAGCCTGTCCCGTTCCGCCGCTGCCGGAACAGTCTCGATCACCCATCCGACGGTAGCGCATGCCTAATCGGCGAGTCGGAAGGCCAGCTCGGTCACCCATTTAGTCATATCCGGCTCAGTGGCCGGATCGGTGAGGTAGATCTCCAGCCGGGCGCCCCAGCGCTCTCCAGAAGCTGACGGCACCATGTCCCATTTCAGGCCCTTGGCCGCGGCCCAGTCAAGCAGCTCAGCTGTCGCGGCTACGAGCGTCGAGGGGTGGCCTACCTGGCGCAGCGTCGCGTACCGGCCTGCCGGCAGCACGCCCGCCACCAGGCGCCCGTCGCCGGTCACCGGTTCGGCGACCGGGCAACCCGCCTCCACCTCCAGATTCCGGGCCATGTCGATCACGTTGTACTTCCAGAAGGGCGGACCCGCCGGGGCGATTCCCCGGGCGGCGAGCCAGCCGAATACCTCCCCGTTCAGCGGTGGCACGACGGTGCCTATCGTCTCCATGGTGACCGACGCGGGAATGGCCGCGTAGGGTCGCGCCGGGAGTTGGGTAATTTCCGGTTCTGTGGTCATGACCCCCAGTGTCGATCCGCCCCTTAGGGCAGAGTCAAGTGACCTCGTTCGGCCGGACAATGATCCTCGGCGCTCATACCCTAAGCGCCAAGCATGACGTGACGGGGATGGACAACCTCTGTTCCCTCCGCGCGGTCGGCGATGGCCCGGACGGTCATGCCCCTGCCAGGGACTCGTTTACGATCGGGCCGAAGGGAGTAGAACTGGGTGGTGAGTGCCGTTCTTCGGACATCGCGGCCAGGCTGAGGAAGAGAGCGCGGAATGACACAACCAGGCAGGCCCGCAGTCTTTATTCATGGCCTGTGGCTGCATG
The DNA here is from genome assembly GCA_963808315.1 of uncultured Actinomycetes bacterium. Classification (GTDB taxonomy): domain Bacteria; phylum Actinomycetota; class Actinomycetes; order Streptosporangiales; family Streptosporangiaceae; genus Palsa-504. Next base: position 7,227 of record CAWEFK010000012.1, read on the forward strand.
CCAGCTCATGGGGCCCGTGGCTAGAGCTGTTCCAGGACGCGGGCTACGCGCCGGCAGCACCGGGCTGGCCAGGTGACCTGGACACGGTAGAGGAAGCCCGCCGGAACCCCGCCCAGATGGCGGGCAAGGGCATCGACGATGTGGTCGACCATTACGCCGGGATCATCCGCGGGCTCCCGGCCCTTCCCGTCGTCATCGGCCACTCCTTCGGCGGTCTCATCGCGCAGCGGCTGCTTGGGCAGGACCTGGCCGCTGCTGCCGTGGCGATCGACGCCGCGCCCATCAAGGGCGTGCTTAACCTGCCCGCCTCCGCGTTGAAAGTCGCCTCGATCGCGCTGCGCAAACCAGCCAACCGCAACCTGGCGATATCGCTCACCGCAGAACAATTCCGGTATGGCTTCGGGAACGCGCTTCCCGCTCAGGAGTCAGCGGAGCTGTACGACCGCTGGACAGTGCCCTCGCCGGGCAAGCCACTGTTCGAAGCCGCCCTGGCGAACTTCACCCCGCGGTCGCCGGCGAAGGTGAATACCGGAAACAAGACCCGCGGGCCGCTGCTGCTCACGGCCGGGGGCAACGATCACACCGTGCCGGCCGCCATCACGACGTCGACCCGCAAGCTCTACCACAAATCACCAGCCATCACCGATTTCATCGAGTTCCCCGATCGCGGCCACTCGCTGACGATCGACCATGGCTGGCGCGAGGTCGCGCAGGCAGCGCTGGACTGGCTAAGCCAGCGGTCACTCTGATCAGAGCCAACCCAGCTGGGGCAATCCCTTCCGCAGGTCCACGGCGTTAACCACCGGAGCCAGGTCAAGGTCAGCGTCCTGCCCGCAGGTAAACGGCTCGGCGGACGGCGGTACAAACGCAGCCATCCGTTCGCGCGCGTCAGCGCAGCTCGACGCAGCCGACAGATCAGGCGGCTACTGTCGCGATTAACCGTGTCCTGGCCAGCCGGCAACCGCGGTTTTCATCAGCTCGGCAACCTTCTCCTCTACCGCAGGGTTCCACGTGGGCAGCGCGAACGACACGGGCCACAGATCCCCGTCGTCAAGGTTCGCGGCGTCCTGGAACTCCAGCGTCGAGTACCGGGTGTTGAATTTGCCCGAGTTCTTGAAGCAGACCACGACTTTGCCCTCCGCATTGGCGTAGGCGGGCATCCCGTACCAGGTCCTCGGCGACAGCCCCGGGGCAGTCGCGCTCACCGTCGCATGGACGCGCTCGGCGACCGCGCGATCCGCTGGTGCCATCTTGGCGATCGCGTCGAGCACCCCCTCCAGCCCGTCGGCCTTCTTGGCACCCTGCTTGCCCTCAGCGCGCAGCTCTGCGGCGCGCTGCTTCATCGCGGCGCGCTCTGCGGCCGTGAAGCCGCCGGATCCGGTCTGGGAACTCTTCGCGGACATTGCCACGCTACCTTTCGATCCTCGTAGGCTCGGCGCGATGCCGGCCGGTTGAACGAAGGCTAGGGCCGCGGCGGCCGCCGGCGCTTCTCGAATCGTGACCGATGCGAAGACCCACGCCGCCGCCTCGCGGCGCACTCCGGATCTGCCGCCTTGCGAGCGGCGACGTTCAGCGTGCCGGATCCGTAGGATCAGGCGACTGCGGGACCCTTCAAATAAGGTGAAGTGTTCTTCGGTCAAGTATACTTCGACTATGCATGCTTCACTAGCCGGGACACCTAAGCCTCTCCACCTGTTCGACCGGGATGCCGAGTGGGCCGGGCTGGTCTCCTTCGCCGCCGATGCCCGGCCTGGCGCCACGCTGGGTGTGGTGAGCGGGCGGCGGCGGCAGGGCAAGAGCTATCTCCTCCAGGGGCTGACGACGACCCTGGGCGGGATCTACTTCCCAGCCTTGGAGCTGACCGAGACGGTCTCACTGCGATTGTTCGCCGACGAGCTGATCCGGTTCAGCGGATCGCCGGTGCCGCCCTTCCGGGACTGGCTTGACGCCATTCCCTACCTGTTCCGACTAGCCGGGGATGGTGTCGTTCCGGTGGTCATTGATGAGTTCCCGTTCCTGGTCAAGGCGTCGCCAGGCCTGCCGTCCATCATCCAGCGGGAGCTAGGCCCGGGGGGAAGCGGATCAGCAAGCCGCACGCGGCTCCTCCTCTGCGGCTCGGCCATGTCAGTGATGGGCGGGCTGCTTTCCGGGTCGTCGCCGCTACGGGGGCGGGCGGGCTTCGAGCTGATCGTCAACCCCTTCGGCTACCGAGACGCCGCACGGTTCTGGGAAATTACCGACCCCAGGCTGGCCCTGCTCGTGCATTCAGTGGTCGGCGGGACACCCGCTTACCGACGGGAGCTCCTGCGCGAAGACACCCCCGTCGATCTCGCTGACTTTGACCCCTGGGTCATCCGGACCGTGCTGAATCCGCAGACCCCACTCTTCCGGGAAGCCCGCTATCTGCTCGCCGAGGAGACCGAGATCCGCGACCCATCGCTCTATCACTCTGTGCTCGCGGCCGTCGCCGAGGGAAATAACACCTCCGGCGGAATCGCCAGCTATATCGGCCGGAAGTCCAACGAGGTCGCGCACCCGCTCCGTGTCCTGGAGGATTCCCGGCTGCTGATCAAGGAGCCCGATCTGTTCAGATCGGGACGGGCGAGATACCGCATCGCCGAGCCGCTCATCACCTTCTACCAGGCCATCATGAGCCGGGAATGGGCACGTCTGGAACTCGGCGGCGGATCAGCCGTCTGGCCCGGCGCCCGCGCACGTTTCCTGTCCCAGGTAACGGGACCGCATTTCGAAGCGATCTGCCGCGACTACGCGATCGCGGCCGATCCCTCGGTCTTCGGCGGGCCGCCCGGCGAGGTAGGGTCTGGCGTGGTCGCAGATGCGGCCAACCGGACCCAGATCCAGATCGACGTCGCGGTGCTCGCTCCCACTGAGCCTGGGGGCCCACGCAAGGTTCTGTCACTCGGCGAGGTGAAGTGGGACCGGGTTATGGACCTACGCCACGTCGAGCGCCTGCGCCGCGCCCGTGACCTGCTCGCGGTCAAGGGATTCGATACCAGGAACACCGTGCTCACCTGCTATTCCGGGGCGGGCTTCGACCACGACCTGCAAGCCGGCCAGCGCCCCGACATCCATCTCGTCGGCCTGGACCAGCTCTACGCGTAGGCATGCCGACACCGCGGATAACGCTCCGGTGCAGTCGGTGCTCCGCGAGCGGCAAGTGCGGCCGTGACCTGCCTCCGCTTTATCCTGGCTGGACCGCTGCGACCGAGGGCGCCGGCGGAACCGGGAGGTTCCGTGCGGTCAGGCCGGCCTCGATGGCCTGGACCACCGACTCGGCTACTTTCACCCTGGCCCACCGCTTGTCCTCGGCCTCAACCAGCACCCACGGTGCGGGTGCGTGATCAGTCCGCTCCAGCATCTCCTCCACGGCCGCCTGATACTGCCGCCGCTTCTCGCGATTTCGCCAGTCTTCCGCGGTCAGCTTCCAGGTCTTCAGCGGCTCGCGTTGCCGTGCCTTGAACCGTCTGAGCTGTTCGGAGGACGACAGGTGCAGCCAGAACTTGACCATGATCATGCCTTCGTCGGCCAGCGTCCGCTCGAACTCGACGATCTCCCGGTAGGCACGCCGCCACTGCTCCTCGGTGGCGAATCCTTCGACTCGTTCGACCAGGACACGGCCGTACCAGGACCGGTCAAGCACCGCCATGCCACCCCAGCCGGGCAGCACCGGCCAAAACCGCCACAGGAAGTGATGCCGTTTCTCGTCGTAGCTGGGCGCGCCGAACTGGGCGACCCGGACGTGCCTTGGGTCCAGCGGCGCGACCAGCCGTTTGATCGCACCACCCTTGCCGGAGGCGTCCCACCCCTCGAAGACCACGCAGACCGGCGGCCCGAGCTCCGGCTTATCCCCGATCTGGCCGCCCAGCACCAGCCGCAGGTGCAGCAACCGGTCCTGAGCCGCGGTTAGGCGGGCCGCTTCCTGGTTCGGGGTCAGCTTCAGGCTGAGATCCAGTCCGGCGAGTGCGCCGCCCTTATGGGCCATCCGCCACATCTCCCCTCGTCCTCGTCCGACCGGCCGGACGGTCAGCGCGCTGAATCATCCACCGATTTACCCGGATTCGGGTTCGGTGTAAACAACAAAAGCGCCGAGCTCAAGCCGCGCTGACACGTGTAGCCGCACCTGGGCCACCTTACGTCGGCCGTTCTATGCTTTCCCGAATTACCCGCCGAAGGCTAGCTGGATGTCGTCGGTGGTGCCTCCGGTCCGCGGCACGCTCCTCAGCGTGGCCTTTTCCGTGATATCCAGCACGACCTCGGCGGCGACGATGGCCGGGTCGATGCGCATGACGGCGTAGCCGCCGACGGCCCCGGCCCCGAAGCCGGGGGCGAAGACCCGGACCGGCCGGGTTATCACTCCGTCCGCCACGGCGTCGTAGACGGCGATCGGAATGCTCGCCGCGGACACGTTGCCCATCGTCTCGACGTTGAAATAGAGCTGTTCGGCAGACAGGCCAGCCTGACCGGCCAGGTTGAGAATCATCGTCTTGTTCGCCTGGTGCGGGATGATCAGCTCAATGGTCTCGAGCAGGTTCCGGCCCGGATCATCGGGATCTGACTGCGCGCCCAGTTCCTCCAGCATCTGAGCCAGGTAGCGGGCGACCAGCGACTTCACCTCAGGTCCGTATACGGTGATGTCCCGGTCGAACTCCTCGTTCGGCCAGATAATCGAGTTGACCTCGCTGTGCGGACCGCTCGCGTAGGTCTGCACCACCTCCACGTCACCCGTCTCCCCCGCGGCCACCGGAGCGATGACCAGCGCCGCGGCCCCATCTCCGAAGATCATCCGCGACGGGCGCACGCTGCCGATTTTGTCGGAGAACTTCTCCACGCAGACCAGCAGCACGGACCGTTTCACTTCCTGGAGTTGGCGGATAGCCTCAGCCAGGCCGTAGGGAAATCCGGCGCAGGCGGCCACCATGTCCACCGAGGCGTGGGTCTGCAGCAAGCCGAGCTCACCGGACAGCCAGCACGCGATGGACGGCATCTGGCGGTTGCTGGTGCAGGTGCTGACGATCACGGCGCCGATCTCGGCGGCCGAGCGGCCGGCCTTGGCCAGCGCGGCTCGGGCGGCCGCCAGCGCCAGCTGCTCGGGTTCGCCGCTGGTGTAACGGCGCTGCTCGATCCCGGTCTTGGCCGCGATCTCGTCCGCGGTCATCGGCGACCAGGAGAAGCTGGTATTCCTGATGACGTCGTCGTTGTGGCAGATGTGCTCGCCGCGGACGATGGCCAGCGCCTCCAGCTTGGGCTGCACCGCGAACATCTCTCGCACCCGCACGGGCGGGTACGGCGTCACCGGCGCGACCGCCTCCGGCCGGGCCTGCGATGCGCCCCGGCCGGGCCCCGCGGCCGCGGGAGGCGGGTCGCGCTTGACCCGCTCGATGAAGGCCATCACGTCCGGGTTGCGCGGGTGGAACGCGATCACGAAGTCGTCGTCTTCGATCGCGCCAGGCCCGCGCAGCTCGGTCTGGGACCGGTCCCACGGGTACTGGTTGTGCAACACCATGGCCCACCGGGTCAGCGCCTCCAGCTCCGGCACGTCCTCGTTCGCGTCCAGGATGTCCTCGGTGCTGAACACCGGGTAGTCCGGGTCATAGGAGGGCATGACGAAGGTCAGCGCGCCGGGCTGGGCGCAGAACTCGGCCACGGTGGGCTTGATCGGGGGCAGCTCGGTGGCGTGGTAGAGCTTGTAGCGGAACAGGTCAAAGAGCAGCCCGAAGACCTTTTCCTCGGTCTGGGCGTCCCAGGTCGCGGGCAGCGCACGGAAGGCGCGCTCGACCGCGGCCACCTTGCGCTCCCTGTGCTCCCACGGTGTGAGCACGGGCAGGAAAACGTCGTCGCGACGCTTGGCCAGGTCGCGCCAGCGCGTCGGCCGCCGCTCGAACATCGTGATCGAGTAGCGATTGGCCCAGTACAGGTTCTGGCCCAGATCACGCAGCAGCTCGAAGCGGCCGGGATAGGCCTCGGACTCGACCCGGGCCAGGATGTCTGTTCCGGTCGGCGCCTTGGCTTCGAAGTCCCGCCCCACCACCGCGGTGAACTGGTCGAGGGTCTCCAGGACGCTGAAGTCCAGTGCGCCGAAGAAGTTGGCCGGGAACACCAGCCGGCCATGCCGGTTGATCACGAACGGTTTCATCATCTTCTCCGGCTCAGACGGGTTCGGTCTTGGGTAAGAGGGTTCCCAGCTAGCCTGAGCGACACCCGTGACGGGGTCGGTCTGTTCCAGCTCAGCGGCGGCGTAGGCCGTCGACGATGACCGCGACCAGCCTGCGCGCCCGGGCGTCCCACTCCGCCTCGGGGACCCGCGACAACGCGCCGAGCAGCAGGATGACGTCGGTCGCGTCGACGTCATCGCGCACTTCGCCTGCCGTCTTGCCCCGGTCGAGCAGTTTCATGAGGGCCTCATCGAGCCGGCCGTGGTTGTCGGCGTACAGGTCCTGCCACACCGACGCCTCGATCGCCGCCATGACCCCGCGTTTGACCCGCGCGTACTCGACCAGCCGGTCCAGCCACCGGGTCAGCGCGTCCAGCGGCGGGTGCTCGGCGAGCAGGGACGGCACGGCGTCGACCAACTCCCCCATCTCCTGCCGGTACACCTCGGCCAGCAGGTGCTCGCGGGCCGGGAAGTGCCGATAGAGCGTGCCCTGCCCGACTCCGGCAGCCTTGGCGACCACGTGCAGCTTCAGTTCTTCGACGGCGCCGTTGGATTCGATCAACGCGGCGCGCGCGACAGCGACGATTCGCTCACGGTTGACGACCGCGTCCGAGCGGCGGGCACGAGCGGGCACCCACCCTCCCGGCCACGGCACAGTTGACGGTGACGCCGTCTACGTCCACCCGCCGGTACTCGAAGCCAGCTACTCGCAACCGCGCGTCTCCCGGTACGGTCATGGTCATCGGCTGGCCGCTACGGGCGATCCAGCGAGAAGGTACGCAGGCCATCGGCGACGCCGTCTTCCCGGAACCCCGCGTGCCTCAGAACGCCCGCGGACGCCGCGTTACCCTCCTCGGTCTGCGCGATGATCCTGGTAGCCTGCGGCCCGGACCAGGCCAGGCCGCAGATGGCCACCGCCGACTCAGCGGCCAGGCCGCGCCCGCGGTACTGCTCGACGATGCCATAGCCGATCTCGACCGTCCCGGCCACGTCCGGCGGCCCGTGGAAACCGATGTCGCCGATCACTTCGCCGGTCTCCCGCAAGATGATCTCGAACATGCCCCACTGGCCGACGCCGCCCTCCCCGGCGGCCTCGGCCGTCTGCTCCACGACGTTCCGTGCCGCCACCCGGCTCCCGGGCAGCGGGTAGCCGTCGGCCCAGAGCCGCGAACCAGGATCATCCGCCTGCGGGTCGGCCAGGACTCGGGCCAGCCAGGCCGGGACTTGCCGCAGTTCGACGCGCTCGGCCGCGATACGTACCGGCTGGACTACGCTCATGCCTCTCCCATCGAGGGGCTCCTACCCGGGAGAATAGTTAATCAGTAATGCCGCCGCCCGCCACTCACGCCGCCTCCTCCAGGGGCGGAACGGGCGCCGGAGCCGGAGCCGGAGGCGGAGCGGGCGCCGGAGCCGGCGTGGATGACAGATCCCGGATCAGCGCCTCGCGGTATGCCGCTGTGCACATGGCTGCGATGGCCGCGGCTCAGCGCAGCTGCTGGATGCGGACCAAGTTGCCCGCGGGATCACGGACGGCGCAGTCGCGAACCCCGTACGGCTGCTCGACCGGCTCCTGGACGATCTCGGCGTCGCTGGCCTGCAACCGCTCGAAGGTGCCGTCCAGGTCCTTGGCGGCCAGCAGGATCCAGCCGTAGGTGCCCTTGGCCATCATCTCGGTGATGGTGCGGCGCTCGTCATCGGTGGTGCCGGGATCGGTGGCCGGCGGCGCCAGCAGGATGGACGTGCTGGGCTGGCCGGGCGGACCGACCGTGATCCAGCGCATCTTGCCTGACCCGACATCGCTGCGGACCTCGAAACCGAGGATGTCGCGGTAGAACGCCAGCGAGGCGTCCGGGTCGTCATGCGGGAGGAAGCTCGCGTGAATGGTGATGTCCATGGCCGTCAGGCTAGCTGCGACCCGATGACCGGCGCTTCTCGATTCCTGACCGGTCTGGTCACCTGCCGGGCCAGGCACGGCGGCATCTCCGCCGTCAGGCCAGCGGACTGGCTCCGGTAAGCGCCGGGGGGCATGCCGACCAGCTCGGTGAAGCGGGTGGTGAAGGTGCCAAGCGAGGCGCAGCCGACCGCGAAGCAGACCTCGGTGACGCTGAGGTCGCCGCGGCGCAGCAGCGCCATCGCGCGCTCGATCCGCCGCGTCATCAGGTAGCTGTACGGCGACTCACCGTAGGCGAGCTTGAACTCGCGGCTGAGGTGCCCGGCCGACATGTGCACGCCGCGGGCCAGCGCCTCCACGTCCAGCGGCTGCGCGTACTCCCGGTCGATCCGGTCCCGAACCTGCCGCAGCCGCGCGAGGCCGCGCAGGTGCTCCTGGTCGGCGGGTCTGCTCGTCACACGAACGATCGTACGTCGCCGGCTAGTGCGATCTGCGTCTGAGCTTGACGCGATGGGAGTAATGCTCGGGGTCGAAGTAGCTGATCGCCAGCTCGACCGGGTCGTCTTCCTGGTCGAAGTAGAGGCGGTCAATCCGGAGCAGCGGTTCGCCGGCGTCGCGGCCCAGGTGCTTCGCGGCGAACGAAGGAGCACCGGCCGCGCTGATACTTTGCTCCGCGGCTGCGATGGATCCGTTCACGCGCGCGTCGATCAGGCCGATGACCGTCACCCGGCTGCGCCGGCCAGGCGATGACAATTCGTCGGCACCCATCAGCAGCTGCCCGATGCGCGGCGGCAGGCAGACCGTGGTGTAACAGAACGGGATGTCGGTGTGCAGACGGATGAAGGCCACCGTGAAGACCTCGTCTGAGGGCAGCCTGAGCCTGGCGGTCTCCACATCGACCCGGCGCTGCAGCGGGCTGACCACCTGGCACTCGGTGTCCAGCGACAGTGTCATCAGCTCCTCGACCGAGCCGAAGTTGTTGGTATAGCGGTCTTCCTCAGCGACCGGGTAGGTCCCGCGCCCGGCGACGCGGTAGATGATTCCCTCCGATACCAGGTCCTGCATCGCCCGCCGGACGGTCTGCCTGCTGACCGAGTAGCTGGCCGACAGCTGCTCCTCGGTGGGAAGCTGGCGGCCATCGGAGTACTCGCCGTCGCGGATCGCGGTCCGGATCTGGGCGGCCAGGGCCCGGTAGGCCGCGACCCTGACCCTGACCTCTTCTGGCATCTGCGTCCGGTTCCTTCGCGCTTGCCTGGCCGGCGGCCGGAGGAGATGGCGCCAGCACGCACAGACAGTATGCCCCCTTGGCTTGACGCCGCCTACACCTTCGTGCCTAAATGGCCGTACATATTTGTGCTATTAGTCGGCCAATACTGCGGAGCTGGGGAATCCGATGACGTCCGTGGCCACGACCCTGGCCCGGTGGGCCGCACAGCTCGATCCGGAACCGGGTGACCTCGAGCTGGCGGCCCGGTCGCTGCTGGATACGGTGGCGGTCACCCTGGCCGCCCGGGACCACCGCGTGACCCGGCTGGCGGCCGGCCTGCCGGAGGGCGGGCGCTGGGCCGTCGCCGGGCACGTGCTGGACTTCGACGACCTGCACATGCCGTCGACCACGCACGTCAGCGCGGTCTGCGTGCCGACGGCCCTGGCCATGAGCGGCGGGCCGAGAGCCTACCTGGCCGCGGCCGGAGTGATGGCGCGGCTGGGGACGGCCCTGGGCTGGCCACACTACTCGGCCGGCTGGCACGCGACCTGCACCGCCGGGGCGCCCGGCCAGCGCGGCCGGGGCGGCCGTCGCGCTCGGGCTGCCGGCCGAGCGCATCGCGGTGGCCATGGCGCTGGCCGTACCGGCGGCCGGCGGGGTCCAGCGGGCCTTCGGCACGGACGCCAAGTCACTGCAGGTCGGGTTCGCCGTCGAGGCGGGGATCCGGGCGGCCCGGCTCGCGGCGGCGGGCGCACAGGCCGATCCCGCGGCCGTGGATGCCTGGCTCGCCCTGGTCGGCGGCGACCCGGCCGCCGTGGATCCGTCCGGACCCGCGGTGCCGAACGGACTGGCCATCAAGCTCTACCCGTGTTGTTATGCGCTCCAACGGCCGATCAGCGCCCTGTCGGAGCTGGCCAGGGCCGGGACGGGGCGGGAACCTGGCGGGATACGCCGGATAGTCTTGCGGACCCCGGAAGCCACGGTCGTGCCGCTGATCCATCATCGCCCGGAGTCCGGGCTGCAGGGCAAGTTCAGCCTGGAGTACGCGGCCGCGGCCGCGGTGCTCGATGCCTATCCAGGGTTCGGCAGCTTTACCGACGCGGCCGTCCGCCGCGATGCCGCCCGGCGGCTGGTCGGCCTGGTCGAGGTCATCCTCGACCCCGGCGGCAGCTGGCTGCTCGACGGCGAGCTCCAGGCGGAGATCCACACCGGCGACGGGACGGTCCTGCGGGCCCGCCAGCGGTTCCCGCCGGGCTCCCCGGCGCGCCCGCCCTCGGCGGCCCAGCTGGAGGCCAAGCTGGCCGACTGCGTGCGCGGTCTGGCCACCGATCCGGCCTCCTGGAACTGGGAGAACGCGGCGGGCGTGCTCCGGCGGTTCCTCCCGGGCCCGAACCAGAAGAGCCAAGCAGAAGGTGAGCAGGCATGGACGAGCTGAACGAGGACGAGCGCGCCATGGTCGGACTCGTCCGTGATTTCGTCAACCGTGACGTCAAGCCGGTCGTGCGCGAGCTCGAGCACGACAACGCCTACCCCGGCAAGCTCATCGAGCAGATGAAACAGCTCGGCGTCTTCGGCCTGGCCATCCCGGAGCCCTGGGGGACCGCCCAGGTCAGCACGTCCTGCTACGCCATGATCACCGAAGAGCTGGCCCGCGGGTGGATGAGCCTGGCCGGGGCCATGGGCGGTCATACCGTGGTCGCCAAGCTGCTGCTGACCTACGGGACCGAGGAGCAGAAAAATGCCTACCTGCCGCGGATGGCCACCGGCGAGCTGCGGGCGACGATGGCGCTGACCGAGCCGGGCGGCGGATCCGACCTGCAGGCGATCCGGACGACGGCCCGCCGGGACGGGGAATCCTACGTCATCAGCGGGTCCAAGACCTGGATCACCAACGCTCGCCGGTCGGGACTTGTCGCGCTGCTGTGCAAGACCGACCCGGTGGCCCGGCCCGCGCACGCCGGGATCAGCATCATCCTGGCCGAGCCGGGACCGGGGTTCACGGTATCGCGTGACCTGCCTAAACTCGGCTACAAGGGGGTCGAGAGCTGCGAGCTCAGCTTCGACGACTTCCGGGTCCCCGCCGCGGCGCTGCTCGGCGAGCGCGAAGGCGAGGGCTTCGCGCAGATGATGCGCGGCCTGGAAATCGGCCGGATCCAGGTGGCCTCCCGGGCCCTCGGGGTGGGCCAGGCGGCGCTGGAGGACTCACTGCGGTACGCGCAGCAACGGCAGTCGTTCGGCCAGCCAATCTGGAAGCACCAGTCCATCGGCAACTACCTGGCCGACATGGCGACCAAGCTCACCGCGGCGCGCCAGCTCGTCCTGTACGCCGCGCGGTGCTACGACTCGGCCGGCGGGCGGACCTGGAGGCCGGCATGGCCAAGCTCTTCGCCTCCGAGGCCGCGATGGAGATCGCGCTGGACGCGGTGCGCATCCACGGCGGCTACGGCTACTCGACCGAATTCGACGTGGAACGCTACTTCCGCGACGCGCCGCTGATGATCGTCGGTGAGGGCACCAACGAGATCCAGCGCAACATCATCGCCCGCCAGCTCATCCAGCGTTACCCGGCCGGCTCATGACCAGCCCGGAGGGCGGCCTGCCGCTGGCCGGGCTGCTGGTGGTGGCGCTTGAGCAGGCGGTGGCGGCCCCGTTCGCCACCCGGCAGCTCGCCGACCTCGGCGCCCGCGTCATCAAGGTGGAGCGGCCCGGCGGCGACTTCGCCCGCGGCTATGACCGGACGGTGCTCGGCCAGGCCAGCTACTTCGTCTGGCTGAACCGGGGCAAGGAATCGGTGGAGCTCGACGTCAAGACCCCGGCCGGCCAGGCGGCGCTGGCCGCGCTGCTGTCCCGGGCCGACATCTTCGTGCAGAATCTCGCCCCGGGTGCGGCCGAACGGCTCGGGCTCGGCGCCGACCAGCTCCGGGCCCGTCATCCGCGGCTTATCTGCTGCTCGGTCTCCGGCTACGGGCCGGACGGGCCCTACGCCGGCAAAAAGGCCTACGACCTGCTGGTGCAGTGTGAGGCCGGGCTGCTTTCCGTCACCGGCACCCCGGAAGCTCCGTGCAAGGCCGGGATCTCGGTGGCCGACATCGCGGCCGGCATGTACGCCTACAGCGGGATGCTGACCGCGCTGTACGAGCGGGAGCGCACCGGCCGCGGCGCGAGCTTGCAGGTGTCCCTGCTTGACGCGCTGGGCGAGTGGATGAGCCAGCCGCTGTACTACACGGTCTACGGCGGGCAGGACGTCCGGCGCACCGGGGCCCGGCACGCGTCCATCTCGCCGTACGGGCCCTACCTGGGCGGGCAGGTGTTCCTGGGCCTGCAGAACGATCGTGAGTGGGCCGTGCTCTGCGAGCAGGTCCTGGGCCGGCCCGACCTGATCACCGACGAGCGGTTCGCCACCAACCCCGACCGGGTGGCCCACGACGACGCGCTGACGCCGATCATCGAGGCCGCCCTGGGCGACATGGCGCCAGAACAGGTGGTGGCCCGGCTGGACGCGGCCGGCATCGCCAGCGCCCGGTTGCGCACGCCCGCGGAGTTCGCGGCGCACCCGCAGCTCGCGGCCCGGGACCGGTGGCGTGAGGTGGCCACCCCGGCCGGCCCGGTCCGGGCGCTGCTCCCGCCGGTGACCGTGCCCGGCCGCGAGGCCGCCATGGGCGCGGTGCCCGGGCTCGGTCAGCACACCGACGCCGTACTGTCCGAATTCGAGATCCCCCTCGCCAGCGGCGGCCAGGAGGCACATCATGTGCCAGAGCCCCTGGGAACCGGAGGAAGCCGAGTGGACGCTGACGGCGCAGGCACCCGCACCGCCGCCACTGACGAGAGGATGTCATGACCGACACGGCAACGAACGTTGACCAGCCGCGCTACCAGCTCGTCATCGACGGGCAGCGGGTAGAGGCGGCCTCCGGGCAGCGGTACGACAGCGTCGACCCGTACCTCGGCGCGCCCTGGTCCTCGGCGGCCGACGGCGGCGGCGCCGACGTCGACGCCGCGGTGGCCGCCGCGCGCCGCGCGCTGACCGGGCCGTGGGGTCAGCTGACCGGGTTCGGGCGGGCCGCCCTGATGCGACGGCTCGGCGACCTGATCGCCCGGGACGCGGACCGGCTGGCCGAGATCGAGACCCGCGACACCGGCAAGCTGCTCCGCGAGATGCGCGGGCAGCTGGGCACCATCCCTGAGTGGTTCTACTACTTCTCCGGGCTGGCCGACAAGCTCGAGGGCACCACCGTCCCGGTGGACAAGCCGAACTTCCTCGTCTACACCCGCCACGAGCCGGCCGGGGTGGTCGCGGCGATCGTGCCGTGGAACTCCCCGCTGCTGCTGCTGACCTGGAAGCTGGCACCGGCCCTGGCCGCGGGCTGCACGATGGTGGCCAAACCGAGCGACTACTCCCCCGCCTCGGCGGTCGAGCTGGCCGCGCTGATGGACGAGGCCGGGTTCCCGCCGGGCGTGTTCAACGTCGTCACCGGCTTCGGGCCCGCGGTCGGCAAGGCCCTGGCCGCGCACCCGGACGTGGACAAGGTCGCGTTCACCGGCTCGACCGCCGTCGGCGCGCAGGTGGCCGCGGCGGCGGCGGCGAACATCACCGGGGTGCTGCTCGAGCTCGGCGGCAAGTCCGCGCACCTGGTCTTCGACGACGCCGACCTCGACGCGGCCTGCAACGGCGTGCTGGCCGGCGTGTTCGCCGCCACCGGCCAGACCTGCATGGCCGGCTCACGGCTGCTGGTGGCCCGGTCCGTGCACGACGCGCTGGTGGACAAGATCACCGGCCGGGCCCGGGCGATCCGGCTCGGTGACCCGCGGGCGGCCGACACCGAGATGGGCCCGGTGGCCACCGAGCCGCAGTACCGCAAGGTGCTGTCGTTCCTGGAGTCGGCGGCCGGCGAGGGCGCGACCATCGCGGCAGGCGGTCACGCGGACGAGGCGCTCGGCGGCTTCTTCGTCCAGCCCACCGTGCTGACCGGCGTCAAGCCGACCATGACGGTGGCGTGCGAGGAGGTCTTCGGCCCGGTGCTGTCCGTCATCGGATTCGACACCGAGGACGAGGCCATCGCGCTGGCCAACGACAGCCGCTACGGGCTGGCCGGCGCCGTCTGGACCAAGGACATCCACCGCGGTCACCGGGTCGCCCACGCCCTGCGCACCGGCACCGTATGGATCAACGCCTACCGGGTGGTGGGGCCGGACGTCCCGTTCGGCGGGTACGGGCTGTCCGGGCTCGGCCGCGAGAACGGCATCGACGCGGTCCACGAGTACACCCAGACCAAGGCCATCTGGGTGGAGCTCACCGGCGGCACCCGCGACCCCTTCACCCTCGGTTGAGCGGGGTCGCGAGCCGGTACGGGTGAGCCTGGCACGCACCAAGGACCGTTCGGCCGCCTTCGGTTCGAGCCGATGGGTGTTCAGCCGTTCGCGATGATTCGCAGGAACGTCGTCGGCTGGCCGGAATGATACCGCTTCTCCTGGCTGAGCCGTAGTGCGATAGGCCCGCCCTGGAAGCCGTGGGAATAGACCATGGGATCAGCTTCCCGCACGCCGCCGATGGCGAGTACCACGACGTGGATTCCCGTTCCCCCGCGGAATACACAGAGGTCCCCGCGCCAGGTCTGCTCGAACGGGATGTGCGGCAGGTGCGAGAGCATGGTGCCCGTATAGCCGCTGCCGTCGTAATTCAGGCCGTTGGGGTCGGGCATCTCGCTCCGCTCGGCCATTATGGTGACGAAGCCGGAGCAGTCGGTGGTGACGCTGCTGCTGGTACGAGCCGGAGGCCGGGGATCGGCTGGACCTCGGCGTAGTCCCAGTGTGCCTTATCGCTGACGGCCCAGGCGCAGTTGTCCACCATGGCGAATTCGAAGTGGAGCTGGCGTCCGCCCCACCAGGGGACGGCTGTGTCGGCGGGCAGGTCGAGGACGCCGACTGGGCGGGCGCGGTGGCAGATCCGGCGGTGGTGGCCGACGCCTGGCACGAGGAGGTCGACTTCGCGGAGCAGTTCGTCGCCGGCTCGCCCGACCACGCCGTCCGCAGCCCCATGCAAGACGGCACGACCGTCGCGCTGCGCGAGGTGATACTGCCCTGCGCACAGCCAGAGCAGGGTGGGCTCCACCGCGAAACGCCCTCCCTGCTCGAGTAGTACGCATTCAGAGAGAAGCACCGCATTCCTTCGCGTCCTAGCGTTGGTCAGTCAGATACGCGACGAATTGCGAGGGGCAGGCGCAGTGGCTGACCATGCCGTGGTACTCGGGGGCAGTATCGCAGGGTTGCTCGCAGCCCGGGTGCTGGCGGATACCTGCGAGCAGGTGACAGTTGTCGATCGTGACGTCTTTTCCGAGGTGATCCAGCCTCGGCAGGCCGTACCGCAAGGCCACCATATTCACGCTCTGCTGGCCCGCGGCCAGCAGATCTTCGAGGAGATCTTTCCCGGGTTCACCGACGAGCTGATCAGTCGCGGCGTACCCGTCGGCGACTTCGGGATGAGCCTGAGCTGGTACTTCAACGGCAAGATGATCCGCAAGGCGCACACCGGGCTAGTCTGCATGGCGGCCGGGCGGCCACTGCTGGAAACTTACATTCGCGGCCGTGTGCGGGCGATGCCCAACGTGACCTTCCGTGAAAATACCAGCATCCGCGGGCTTGTCACGCCGACCGTTCCCAGCCGTATCACCGGCGTGCGCATCCAGGGCCCCGACGCGAGCGCGCCGGAAGAAGTGCTCGACGCCGACCTGGTCGTCGATACGACAGGCCGCGGGTCGCGCATGCCGCACTGGCTGGAGGAACTGGGCTACGGGCGGGTCGAGGAAGAGCGGGTCGCGATGGACCTGACCTACACCACCTGCGACTACCGGGCACCATTGTCGTTCGACCCGATCGGCGAGGACATTGCCATCATTCCGGTGGCGACTCCGGCCATGCCGCGCGGGGCGATCTTCGCGAGGATGCCGGACCGCTACGCGATCTCTCTCACCGGCATCCTCGGTGACCGGCCGCCGACCGATCGCGAGGGATTCCTCGAATACATCAAGTCCCTCCCCGTTCCGGAGATCTACCAGGCGGCCCGCCGGGCCGAGCCGCTCGGCACGCCGGCCACTTTCCGGTTTCCCGCGAGCATCCGGCGGCACTACGAACGGCTGCCCAAGCTCCCCGGCGGCCTGCTAGCGATGGGGGACGCGGCGTGCATCTTCAACCCCGTGTACGCCCAGGGAATGACCGCCGCTGCGGTCGAGGCGCTCGTCTTGGCCGGGCATCTGGCCGAGGGCTCGCCGCAGCCAGCCGGATACTTCCGTGCCCTCGCGCGGGTGATCGACGCGCCGTGGGATATGTCGGCCGGCGCCGATCTCGGCTTCAAAGGAACGAAGGGCCGGCGCACGCTGAAGGTACGGATGGGAAACATCTACATCCCGCGGCTGCAAGCGGCCGCCGTGACCGATGGCTTCCTCTCGGCGGCGTTCCTGCGGACGGCCGGGCTCGTCGACCCGCCGCAGGCGCTATTGCGACCCGGCGTCGTCGCGCGCGTGCTGTTCTCACGGTCCGGCGGACCTGCCATCGCGACGGGCAGGCCCGCCACGAGGCTGCCGGACACCGACCACGTCACAACCAGGTAGCCGCGGCAAGTCCGGCGCGGCTGTCGGGATGAAAGGTGAACGGAAGCAATCATGAGCTCAACCGTAAGTACGAAAACCGCCCTCCGCCAGCTGACCGGCGGGCATGCGGAACCGGTCCTTGTGGCTGAGTTCCAGGCCTGGACCAACGCCCCCAGGCTGAGCCGGCTCCTGAGCGGCCTGGCGGAAGGTCACCCGGTATATCAGATCGATCCGGTCGGCGTGCTGTCCGGAGACCAGCTCTACCTGCCGTTGCGGGACCTGGCCGCCGCGTGCGTCGAGGAGTTCTTGGCCTCCGGGCCGCCCGATGGCCGCATCTTCATCGCGGGTCACTGCAGCGCGTCCGCGCTATCGCTGCACGTGGCCAGGCTGCTCGGGGAATCCCGCGACGTTACCGCGGTCCTGGTGGCGCCGGTCTGGCCGGACGAGGAACACGTCCGGGACCGGTTCGCGGAATCCCTGTCCAAGCTCGGCGCCCCCGCACGCCCCTGCCCCGAGCTGGACGGTGACCCGGCCGCCGCCGTGGGTCGGATGGAGAGCGTCATCATGGAGGAACTTATCGCGGTCGCGGCCAGCCGGGGCGTGCACCGCCCGGCGAACGTGTTCCGGGAACTGGTCGCCTGGTATCGCGGCTGGCTAGCCTTCCTCCTGGCCTGTCACAACGATCCGCCCATGGCATGGGCGACGTCGTCAGCCGAGGTGATCGTGCTGTCTCCGGCGACCGCCAAATGTACTGTCCCCGGACTGAGCGACGACGCGTATCAGCTCCGCCAGATTCCCGTCCTCCGTGAGGAGGACCCCATCACACCGGAGCTGGCCGAGTCCGTGCTTGCGCAGATCACAAGTCACTGAGGCGGACGCGCGCTTGCTGGCAATCCAGGAGGTGCCTGCGCACTACGGCGAAGGCAACAATTCAATGAGGAATTAACCCCCGAGTCACGGCGTCACTGATCTTCATGCGAACTCACCGGAGGTAACGTCCCGTGAAAGATGCTCTGTGTCCAGTCGTTCTCGACCGAAACGGCGCCGATGTTCACGGTGAGGCCCGCCGGCTGCGTGAGCGGGGGCCGGTTACCCGCATCGAGCTCCCCGGTGGCGTGCCGGCCTGGTCGGTCAACACCTATGCGATGGTCAAGCAGGTCTTGGCCGATCACCAGCGCTTCGGCAAAGACCCGAAGAGCTGGACCGCGTACGTGAACGGGGAAATCCCGCCGGACTGGCCGATGATCGGCTGGGTCGTGATGGACACCATGACCACCAACGACGACGCCGACCACGCCCGCCTGCGAAGCCTGCTGATGAAGGCCTTCACGACCCGTCGCGTCGAGGCTATGCAGCCGCGCATCAGGGAAGCGGTGACCGGCCTGCTCGACGCGCTGGCCGCCACCGAGCCCGGCCAGACGATAGATCTCAAGGCGAACTACTGCAAGGCGCTGCCCGCCCAGCTGATGTGCGAGCTGTTCGGCGTCCCCGAGGAATCCAGGAACGAGGTGCTGCAGGGTGGCATCACCAACATCGACACCAGGATTACGCCTGAGGAAGCCGAGGCTAACGTCGCGCAGTGGCACGTCGCCATCACCAAGCTCATCGAGGACAAGCAGCGCGAGCCCGCGGATGACCTCGCCAGCGCCCTGATCGCGGCGCGTGAGGAGGACGGCTCGAAGCTGAGCGAATCCGAGCTGCTGGGCACCTTGCACCTGCTACTCGGCGCTGGTTCCGAGACGCTGATGAACGCCCTGAGCCACTCGATCCTCGCCGTGCTGGACGATCCCGGACTCCGCGAGCAGGTGACTTCCGGCCAGATCTCCTGGGATGACGTGTTCGAGGAGACGCTCCGGGTGGAGTCACCCGTCGCGCTGTTCCCGTTCCGCTACGCCCGCGAGCGAGTCGAGCTGGACGGCGTGACGATCGAGAAAGGCGACGTGCTGATCATCAGCTTCATCGGTGCCGGACGGGATCCGGCCGTGCACGGCGAGACCGCGGAGCAGTTCGACGTCTGCCGGGCCGACAAGACACATCTCTCGTTCGGTCATGGCGTCCACTACTGCCTGGGGATCCGGCTAGCCAAGCTGGCCGCCTCCATCTGCCTGCCCGCACTGTTCGAGCGGTTCCCCGACATGACCCTCGCGGTCCGCCGGGACGAGCTGGAGCCGCAGGGGACCTTCATCATGAACGGGCACCTAACACTGCCCGTCTACCTCACCGCCCCAGTCGTAGCCGGGATCTAGCTGACGAGAGGACCACGGGAATGCGTCCCTTCCGCATCGAGATCCCGGACGCCGACCTGGATGAGCTGCGACGCCGCCTTGCGGCCACCCGCTGGCCAGCCGAGCTGCCCGGGAACAGCTGGGGTCGCGGTGTACCGCTCGACTACCTCAAGGAGCTAGCCGAGTACTGGCGCACCAGCTACGACTGGCGTTCAGCTGAGGCCGAGCTGAACAAATACCCGCAGTTCATCACCGAGATCGACGGCACCGACGTGCACTTCCTGCATGTCCGTTCCGCTGAACCGGACGCCACGCCGGTGATTCTCACCCACGGCTGGCCGGGCTCGATCGCGGAATTCACGGGGATCATCGGACCGCTGACCGACCCCCGGGCTCATGGCGGGAACCCCGCCGACGCCTTCCACCTGGTCATCCCGTCCATACCGGGCTACGGATTCTCCGGCCCGCTCCGTGAACCCGGCTGGGACATGGTCAGGATCGCCCGCGCGTGGGCAGAGCTGATGCACCGCCTGGGCTACGACAGCTACGTCCCGCAAGGCGGTGACCTGGGTGCCTGGATCAGCCTGACGCTGGCCGGCGTGGACGCTGCGCATATTCGCGGCGCACACGTGAACTTTCTGGTGACACCCCCGCCCGAAGACCCTGCGGAGATGGCCGGCCTCGACGAGTCCGACCTCGCCCGCCTCGGCCTGCTGGCCCGGTTCGTCAGCGACGGGTCCGGGTACATGAGGATCCAGTCCACCCGGCCGCGGACGCTGTCGTACGGGCTGACCGACTCGCCCGTCGGTCAGCTGGCCTGGGTTGTCGAGAAGTTCTGGGAGTGGACCGACTCGGCCAAGGTCCCCGAGGACGCGGTGAACCGCGATCAGATGCTCACCAACGTCATGATCTACTGGCTGACCGCGACCGCCGGATCTGCCGCCAACCTCTACTACGAGGTCGCCGACCTCCTCCCGACCGCTGCGACGCCGCCCGGCCCGCAACCACCTCTGCCGGTACCACTAGGCGTCGCGGTCTACCCGCAGGACGCGGCACTGCCCATCCGGCAATTCGCGGACCTGCAGTTTCCGAACATCGTGCACTGGCGCGAATACGACCGCGGTGGTCACTTCGCGGCCATGGAGCAGCCCGACGTATTCGTGACAGACCTTCGGGCGTTTGTCCGTGCTCTCAGGCTATGAGCACGATCAACGTCTGGACGGACCGGCAAGCAGCGAGGATAGCCATGGCGATCATGCACGTTACCGATTTCACAACGGTCATCGAGGGTCTTGACCACCCAGAGTGCGTCAGCTGGGGTCGTGATGGATACCTGTACGCCGGCGGTGAAGGCGGGCAGATCTACCGGATGACGAGCGAGGGAAAGGAACTCGCCGAGATCGCGAACACCGGCGGGGTCGTCCTGGGCATTTGCCTGGACGGCGCCGGAAACGTCTACGCGTGCGATCCTGCTAATGCGGCGGTCATGCGGATCACGCCCGACGGCGAGGTCAGCGAGTATTCACACGGCGTCCCTGAGCGGCGGATGGTCACCCCGAACTACGCGGTCTTCGACAGCGCGGGGAACTTGTACGTCTCCGACTCGGGTACTTGGCGCGGCAAGGACGGCTGCTGCTGGGTCATCCGTCCCGGCGGGACTACCGACCTCATCGACACGAGCCTGTCAGAGTTTCCGAACGGCCTCGCCCTCGACCCCGGGGGTGAGTACCTGTACCTGGCGATGTCCACGGCGTCGAGCGTGGCGAGGCTGCCGGTAAGCAACGGGCGTATCGCCGGGCCGGCCGAGACCGCGGTGACCCTCGATCATGCCATTCCCGACGGCCTCGCGTTCGACCGCGATGGCACCCTCTACATCGGCTGCTACACCCCGGACGTGATCTACCGGTTCGCCGGCGGAGAGCTTGAGACCCTGGCCTTCGACTGGGAGCGTTTCACCCTGGCCAGTCCCGTTAATCTAACCTTCGGCGGCCCGGACCTACAGACCCTGTATGTCGCCAGCTTTTCCCGCTGGCATCTGAGCAAGGCCCAGCTGACTGTGCCAGGCAACCCCTACCACTACCCGGTACTGACCTGAGTCCCGGCTCCGGCTGGCCAGGCACGATTTCACGTGTGCTGCCTTTCCGGCCAGGTCGTGAGAATGCCCTCCAGACAGCCAAGTGCGCATTCTGAAAGTGGGGACCGGGGCCACCTGCTAGCTACCGTGAAGCTGCCATGAGCATATCGGTCAACCTTTTGGAGGTAAGTCCATGGGCGCGCAGTGCCCCTACGTCCTTGACACCACGGGTAAGGACGTCCACGCCGAGATCGCCCGGCTGCGGACCCAAGGGCCGGTGGCTCGTGTGGAGCTTCCCGGCGGGATACTCGCCTGGGAGGTGACCAGCTACGCGCTGGTAAAGCAGGTGCTGTCCGATCCCCGGTTCCAGAAGGATGCCAGGAAGCACTGGCCTACTTACATCAACGGCCAGCTTCCGGACAAGTGGCCGCTGATTAACTGGGTGGAAATGGAAAACATGGAAACCCGGGACGGCGAAGATCACAACCGGCTGCGCCGCCTGATCTCAAAGGCGTTCACACCGCGCCGGGTCGAATCAACTCGGCCGCTCATTGAGAAGATTGCGGATGACTTGCTCGACGGCCTCGCCTCGACCCCGGCTGATCAGCCCGCGGACGTCAAGGGAGGGTACACCTTCCCGCTTCCCGCTTATGTCATCTGCGCTCTCTTCGGGGTACCGGAATCCGATCGAGACGCCGTACTCTATGGCGGCCAGGTCAACGCCAGCACGAATTACAGCGGCGAGGAGGTAGCGGCCAGCATCGAACAGTGGCACCAGGCCATGCAAGATCTAGTCGCCACCAAGCACCTGCAGTCCGCGAATGACCTCACTAGCGCGCTCATCGCGGCCAGGGAAGAAGACGGATCCCGGCTAACCGATGAGGAACTGGTCGGGACACTGCACCTGATCCTGGGCGCTGGCTCGGAGACGGTGATGAATCTGCTCACGCACGCCGTCATCAAGCTACTTATCCATCCCGGCCAGCGTGAAAAACTGATCAGCGGCGAGGTGGGCTGGGATTCGCTGTTTGACGAGACGATGCGAGTCGAATCACCGGTAGCCCAATTGCCATTCCGGTTCGCCGTGGAGGACGTCACCATCGGGGATGCCACGATCCGGAAGGGCGAGCCGGTGCTCGTCGGCTTCGCTGGCGCGGGACGCGATCCGGCTGTGCACGGTGACACCGCGGACGTCTTCGACATCACCCGGCCGAACAAGACGCATCTGTCGTTCGGCCATGGCACCCACTTCTGCCTGGGCGCGCCGCTCGCCCGGCTGGAGGTGGCGATCGCGCTGCCGCGTCTGTTCGAGCGCTTTCCTGACATGCAGCTGGCGGTGGCCCCCCAAGATCTGGAACCGCAGGGCACGTTCATCATGAACGGCCACGGCAAGCTGCCCATCTACCTGACGCCGGCTGCTGGACGCCAAGCTGGCCTGGCGCGAGCGACGGGGATGGCCCAGTTATTCAGGAGCTAGCAATTATGTACCTTGACGGTTACGTAACTAACTTGGTACATTAATGCTATGGAAGCCGCGCTGCGGGCACTGGCCGACGAGAGCCGGCGGACAATGCTTGAGACCTTGACCGGCGGTCCGGCCACTGCGGGTGAGCTGGCGGCGCTGCTGCCGATCGCCCGGCCCGGGGTATCGCGGCACCTGCGGGTGCTGCGGGAGGCGGGGCTGGTCGAGGTCCGCCGGGAGGGGCAGCGGCGGATCTACAGCCTCCGCCCGCAGCCGCTCGCCGAGATCGACCAATGGCTGGGTCGGTACCATTCCCTGTGGGAGCAGCGGCTGGATGCCCTGCACACCGAGATAGCCCGGCGCCAACACGAGCGAAGGAGCACCAGATGACCGGCAACGCACAGGCGGGTACCCGCATCCTGGGCAGCCTGCGGTCAGCAGACGGCAAAGGCATCGTGCGCATGGAAGACCGCTTCGACACCGGGATCGACGACGTGTGGTCGGCCCTGACTGATCCCAGCCGTCTGGTCCGCTGGCTCGGAGAGGTGGAGGGCGACCTGCGCCAGGGCGGTGAGTACCGCTTCCACTTTTTCGCCACCGGATCCGAAGGCACCGGGCGGATAGAAGTGTGCGAGTCCCCGCGACGGCTGCTGCTGGCCCACGGTCTGGAGCAGCCGGACGTTAAGGTCATCGAGGCCGAGCTGACCGCCGACGGCGACCAGACCATCCTGGTCCTCGAGCAGCGCGGCTTGCCCGTGGACCTGCTCGCCGCCTACGGGACGGGCGTTCAGATTCATGTCGAAGACCTCGCCGCCCACCTGGCCGGGCGTGAGCGCTGCGACGCCGACGCGCGGTGGGACGAACTCGAACCTGCCTATCAGGGTCTCGTCGTCAGCACCGACTAGCACTGCAGCCACCAGGAAGACTCGGCGGAAGTCCGATCCGGACTTCCGCCGACGCGTGTGGGATGAGCACCGGGGATCGCTACGCGGCTTGCCGATCGATGGCGCGGGCCAGCCCACCGATGGTGGGGTCGTTCATGAAGCTCTGCAGGCTCACTTCGATGTCGAAGCGCTCGGCGATCAGGGCCAGGAGAATGGTGCCAAGCAGGGAGTGCCCGCCTAGGTCGAAGAAGCTGTCCCCCACGCCCACCTGGTCCACCCCCAGCACCTCGGCGAACAGCTCTTGCAACAGGTGCTCGCGAGGCGACGAGGGCTCTGCCTCGCCCCGCCCGGCGCCGAAGTCCGGGGCCGGCAGCGCCCGCCGGTCCAGCTTGCCGTTCACCGTCAGCGGCAGCGCATCCAGCACCACCACCGCTGCCGGAACCATGTACTCAGGCAGCACGCGCGACACCGCGTCCCGCACCCGTCCCGGAACGACCTCCTTCCCCGGCACCGGCACCGCGTAGGCGACCAGCCGCTGATCACCTGGCCGGTCCTCCCGCACCACCACCGCCGCTTGGCCCACCGCGTCCAGGCTCAGCAGCACCGTCTCGATCTCGCCTAGCTCGATCCGGAAACCCCGGATCTTCACCTGATGATCGAGTCGGCCCAGGTACTCCAGCTCTCCCTGCCGGTTCCACCGGGCCAGGTCCCCCGACCGGTACATCCGCTCCCCCGGCTCTCCGAACGGGCACGCTACGAACCGTCCGGCAGTCAGGCCCGGCCGTCCCAGGTACCCCCGAGCCACTCCCACGCCGGCTACGTACAATTCCCCCGTCACCCCCGGCGGAACCAGCTCGAGTCGTTCGTCCAGCACGAATATCCGCAGGTCCGGAAACGGCACCCCGATGACGCTAGCCGTATCGTCGGTAGCACCGTCTACGACGTAACCAGTAGAGTGCACCGTCGTCTCAGTGATCCCGTACATGTTCACCAGGACCGGCCTGTGGTCGAGCCCTTGACGCCACCGCGCCACCCGGGTGCAATCCAGCGCCTCTCCTGCGAACACCACGTACCGCACCGCGAGCTCGGGGCCGTCTCGCCAGCAGTCCATCAGCTGATAGAACGCTGACGGCGTCTGAGTCAAGATCGTGACCCGCTCAGCCGCCAGCAGCTGCCTGAATTCCGTCGGCGACCGACTGACCAGATACGGGACCACCAGGAGCCGGCCACCGGTCGACAGTGGCCCCCACATCTCCCACACCGAAAGATCGAACGCGTCGGAATGGAACAACGTCCACGTATCGGCGGCCCCGGAGTCAACCCACGGGCTGGCCATCGCCACCAGGCGAACCATGCTGCGATGCTCCACCACCACCCCCTTAGGCCTGCCCGTTGACCCGGAGGTGTAGATGACATACGCCGGATGGGCCGGAACAGCGGTGCCAGCCTGTCCGCGTCGGTCAGGTCAGTTGCGGGCAACCCGGCGATCACAGCCGCACCGGCCTCCTCGTCCCCCACGACCACACACGGGATGTCCCCGGCCGTATCGCTTATCGGCACCGCAGCATCACGAATCAGCAATGCCGGGCGCGCCTGGGCGAGGATGTAGTCGATGCGGTCTGGCGGGCTGTCGACGTCGACGGGGAGGTAGGCGGCTCCTGTTTTCAGTATTGCCAGCAGTGCCGCGACCAGGTCGGCGGAGCGGTCCATGGCGATCGCGACCAGGTGGCCGGGGCCGGCGCCGAGTGCGATCAGGTGCCGGGCGAGCTGGTTGGACTGCTCGTCCAGCTGCCGGTAGGTCAGTTCCCGCTCACCGCAGACCACGGCGACCGCGTCCGGTGTCCGGGCCGCCTGCGCCCCGAACAGGTCAGGCAGCGTCAGCTCCGGCACCTCCCGCACCGGACCGCTCCACTCCGACAGCACCTGCCGCCGCTCCGCGCCGGACATGACCGTCAGGGCGCTGACCGGCCGGCCCGGATCCGCCGCCACCTGGCGCAGCAAACCCACGAGCCGGCCGACCAGGTCCTGGATGGTGTCCCGGTCGAACAGGTCGGTGGCGTATTCGAGGGTGAGGTCGATGCCGGCCGGCCTGCCGTCATCGTCGTCCCGCTGGGTATACCCGACCGTGATGTCGAACTTCGCGACCTGTAGCATGACCGGTTCGGCCTGGGCCAGGACTCCGCCCGCCTGCCAGTGTTCCGAGCCGGTGTCATCGGAGGCGATCATCACCTGGAACAGCGGGTGGCGCGATGCTGACCGGGCCGGGTTGAGCACTTCCACCAGCCGCTCGAACGGCACGTCCTGGTTAGCGTAGGCAGCCAGGTCAGTTTCCCTGACCCGGGCCAGCAGCTGCGCGAAACTGGGATCACCGGACACGTCGGTCCGCAGCACCAGGGTGTTCACGAAAAAGCCCACGAGGTCGTCCAGCGCCTCATCCGAACGTCCCGCCGCCACCGATCCCAGCGGGATATCCGTCCCTGCCCCGAGCCGGGACAGCAACGCGGCCAGCCCAGCCTGCAGCACCATGAACAACGTCGCGCCATGATCGCGTGCCACGCCCAGCAGCCGCGCATGAAGCCCGGGCTCCAGCCGCACGCCGACCGCGTCTCCCCGGTAACTAGGCACGGCCTGCCGCGGCCGGTCCAGGGGCAGGGCCAGTTCTTCTGGCAGGCCGTCCAGGGCCTGCCGCCAGTAGCCCACCTGGCTGGACAAGATGCCGTCCGTCTCCTGATCCCCGCCGAGCAGGGCACGCTGCCACATCGTGTAGTCGGCATACTGCACCGGCAGGTCCGCCCACCCCGGCGCCTGCCCGGCCAGCCGGGCCCCGAATGCCTCGGCCAGGTCCCGCACCAAGATCCCCATCGACCAGCCGTCACTGGCAATGTGATGCATCAGGAGCACCAGCACGTGCTCCTCATCATCGACCGTGAACAGCCACCCGCGGACCGGCAACTCCCGCGCCAGATCGAAGATATGACCCGCCGCCCGCTCCATCAGCCCCGGCAAGCCAGCCCGGTCAGCACGCACCACGGTGAGCTCGGGCACCGCCGCCCCCGCATCCACCACATGCTGGTAAGGCTCACCGCCCGCCACCGGGAATACCGTCCGCAGCGACTCATGCCGCCCCGCCACATCCGCCAGCGCGGCCCGCATCGCGTCCGCGTCCACCCGCCCCCGCAGCCGCCACGCGAACGGGACGTTATATGTCGTGCTCGGACCATGCAGCGCGGTAATGAACCACAGCCGCTGCTGGGCGAACGACAGCGGCAACCGCTCCGGCCGCACCGTCGCCACCAGCGACGGCAGCGACGGCAGCGCAACCCCAGTCCCCTCCACCGCGGCAGCCAGCCCCGCCACCGTCGGATGCGCGAACACATCCCCGATCCCGACCTGCACCCCCAGCACCGACGCCACCTTGCTGACCAGCCGCATCGCCAGCAGGGAATGCCCGCCAAGGTCGAAGAAACTGTCCTGCGCCCCGACCCCGGCCACGCCCAGCACCTCCGCGAACAGCCCGCACAACACCTCCTCCCGCGGCGACGACGGCGCCACCCCGCCCCGCCCGGCACCGAACTCCGGCGCCGGCAGCGCCCGCCGGTCCAGCTTCCCGTTCACCGTCAGCGGTAGCGCATCCAGCACCACCACCACCGCCGGCACCATGTACTCCGGCAGGACCCGCCCCACCCCGGCACGCAACCCGGCACCATCCAGCTGACCGCCAGCCACCGGCACCACATACCCCGCCAGCCGCTGATCCCCCGGCCGGTCCTCCCGCACCACCACCGCCGCCCCGGCGACGCCGGGCTGGGCCGCCAGCACCGCCTCAACCTCCCCCAGCTCGATCCGGAACCCCCGCACCTTCACCTGATCATCAGCCCGGCCCAGATACTCCAGCTCACCCCGCCGGTTCCACCGGGCCACATCCCCGGTCCGGTACATCCGCTCCCCCGGCACCCCCGAACGGGCACGCCACGAACCGCTCCCCGGTCAGCCCCGGCCGCCCCAGATACCCCCGCGCCAGCCCCGCACCCGCCACATACAACTCCCCCGCCACCCCCGGCGGCACCAACCCCAGCCCCTCATCCAGCACGAACACCCGCGTATTCGCGATAGGCCGCCCAATCGGCACCACCCCGTGGCCGGGAACCCGGTCATCTGGCCGTACCGGGTAGGAAACACAGCCGACCGTAGCCTCGGTCGGCCCGTACTCGTTGACTACCGTGAATCCTGGGTGGCCCAGCCGCCAGCCCTGCACATCCGAGCCTCGCACCGCCTCCCCGCCGAGCATGAGCTTCCCCGCTGGAGCGCACCGCAGCTGAGCCGCGGCGAGCATCGGCAGATGGCTGGGCGTGACGTCGATGAAGGGGAAAGTCGCCGAAGACCGGCGCAGGCGGCAGCTCGTCTTTGACCACTCCCATGCACACGCACCCGCCGGTCAGCAGCGGCCCGTAGAGCGCCGCTACCGCCGCGTCGAAGGAGACCGGGGTGAGCTGCAGGGCCAGGCCGGCGCAATTGCGGATGTTCCGCGACGCACCAAGCCAGATAGTTCACCAGGCTCGCGTGCTCGATCACGACGCCCTTTGGCTTGCCTGTCGATCCGGAGGTGTAGATGACATATGCCGGGTGGCCTGGGCTGAGCGGCATATGCCGGTCCGCGTCGGACAGACCGGCACCTGGGTACCTGGCGATCTTCTCGCGCGACCGGGCGTCATCCAGTACCACGGTGGCGGCGGCGGCGCGGCACAGACCGGCGTAGCGGATGGTGGTCAACGCGTACCCAGCCTCGGCATCTGTGAGGATGTAGTCGATGCGGTCTGGCGGGCTAGTCGCGTCGACGGGGAGGTAGGCGGCTCCTGTTTTCAGTATTGCCAGCAGTGCCGCGACCAGGTCGGCGGAGCGGTCCATGGCGATCGCGACCAGGTGGCCGGGGCCGGCGCCGAGTGCGATCAGGTGCCGGGCGAGCTGGTTGGACTGCTCGTCCAGCTGCCGGTAGGTCAGTTCCCGCTCACCGCAGACCACGGCGACCGCGTCCGGTGTCCGGGCCGCCTGCGCCCCGAACAGGTCAGGCAGCGTCAGCTCCGGCACCTCCCGCACCGGACCGCTCCACTCCGACAGCACCTGCCGCCGCTCCGCGCCGGACATGACCGTCAGGGCGCTGACCGGCCGGCCCGGATCCGCCGCCACCTGGCGCAGCAAACCCACGAGCCTGCCGACCAGGTCCTGGATGGTGTCCCGGTCGAACAGGTCGGTGGCGTATTCGAGGGTGAGGTCGATGCCGGCCGGCCTGCCGTCATCGTCGTCCCGCTGGGTATACCCGACCGTGATGTCGAACTTCGCGACCTGTAGCATGACCGGTTCGGCCTGGGCCAGGACTCCGCCCGCCTGCCAGTGTTCCGAGCCGGTGTCATCGGAGGCGATCATCACCTGGAACAGCGGGTGGCGCGATGCTGACCGGGCCGGGTTGAGCACTTCCACCAGCCGCTCGAACGGCACGTCCTGGTTAGCGTAGGCAGCCAGGTCAGTTTCCCTGACCCGGGCCAGCAGCTGCGCGAAACTGGGATCACCGGACACGTCGGTCCGCAGCACCAGGGTGTTCACGAAAAAGCCCACGAGGTCGTCCAGCGCCTCATCCGAACGTCCCGCCGCCACCGATCCCAGCGGGATATCCGTCCCTGCCCCGAGCCGGGACAGCAACGCGGCCAGCCCAGCCTGCAGCACCATGAACAACGTCGCGCCATGATCGCGTGCCACGCCCAGCAGCCGCGCATGAAGCCCGGGCTCCAGCCGCACGCCGACCGCGTCTCCCCGGTAACTAGGCACGGCCGGCCGCGGCCGGTCCAGGGGCAGGGCCAGTTCTTCTGGCAGGCCGTCCAGGGCCTGCCGCCAGTAGCCCACCTGGCTGGACAAGATGCCGTCCGTCTCCTGATCCCCGCCGAGCAGGGCACGCTGCCACATCGTGTAGTCGGCATACTGCACCGGCAGGTCCGCCCACCCCGGCGCCTGCCCGGCCAGCCGGGCCCCGAATGCCTCGGCCAGGTCCCGCACCAAGATCCCCATCGACCAGCCGTCACTGGCAATGTGATGCATCAGGAGCACCAGCACGTGCTCCTCATCATCGACCGTGAACAGCCACCCGCGGACCGGCAACTCCCGCGCCAGATCGAAGATATGACCCGCCGCCCGCTCCATCAGCCCCGGCAAGCCAGCCCGGTCAGCACGCACCACGGTGAGCTCGGGCACCGCCGCCCCCGCATCCACCACATGCTGGTAAGGCTCACCGCCCGCCACCGGGAATACCGTCCGCAGCGACTCATGCCGCCCCGCCACATCCGCCAGCGCGGCCCGCATCGCGTCCGCGTCCACCCGCCCCCGCAGCCGCCACGCGAACGGGACGTTATATGTCGTGCTCGGACCATGCAGCGCGGTAATGAACCACAGCCGCTGCTGGGCGAACGACAGCGGCAACCGCTCCGGCCGCACCGTCGCCACCAGCGACGGCAGCGACGGCAGCGCAACCCCAGTCCCCTCCACCGCGGCAGCCAGCCCCGCCACCGTCGGATGCGCGAACACATCCCCGATCCCGACCTGCACCCCCAGCACCGACGCCACCTTGCTGACCAGCCGCATCGCCAGCAGGGAATGCCCGCCAAGGTCGAAGAAACTGTCCTGCGCCCCGACCCCGGCCACGCCCAGCACCTCCGCGAACAGCCCGCACAACACCTCCTCCCGCGGCGACGACGGCGCCACCCCGCCCCGCCCGGCACCGAACTCCGGCGCCGGCAGCGCCCGCCGGTCCAGCTTCCCGTTCACCGTCAGCGGTAGCGCATCCAGCACCACCACCACCGCCGGCACCATGTACTCCGGCAGGACCCGCCCCACCCCGGCACGCAACCCGGCACCATCCAGCTGACCGCCAGCCACCGGCACCACATACCCCGCCAGCCGCTGATCCCCCGGCCGGTCCTCCCGCACCACCACCGCCGCCCCGGCGACGCCGGGCTGGGCCGCCAGCACCGCCTCAACCTCCCCCAGCTCGATCCGGAACCCCCGCACCTTCACCTGATCATCAGCCCGGCCCAGATACTCCAGCTCACCCCGCCGGTTCCACCGGGCCACATCCCCGGTCCGGTACATCCGCTCCCCCGCACCCCCGAACGGGCACGCCACGAACCGCTCCCCGGTCAGCCCCGGCCGCCCCAGATACCCCCGCGCCAGCCCCGCACCCGCCACATACAACTCCCCCGCCACCCCCGGCGGCACCAACCCCAGCCCCTCATCCAGCACGAACACCCGCGTATTCGCGATAGGCCGCCCAATCGGCACCACCCCGTGGCCGGACAGCGGACCGCTAATCGTCGCGCAGATCGTGATCTCGGTTGGGCCATAGGCGTTGAACATCCGCCGGCCCCCCGACCAATCAGTTGCCAGCCGATCCGGACAGGCCTCGCCGCCCACGACCAGGCAATCCAGTCCCGCAACCGAGCTTGCTTGGATGCCTGTTAGCACGCTCGGGATGATCAGGGCATGGCTAATCCGCAGCTCGTCCACGGTACGCGCGAGAGTGTCGCCGACCAGCGGTCCTGGCTCGGGAATCACCAAGGTGGCCCCGGCAGGCAGCGCCATCAGCACCTCCATCACCGCGGCATCGAAGCTCGGGGAGGCTAGCTGAAGCACTCGCGATCCCGGCCCGATTCCGAACATGCTGGCCTGCGCACCGGACAAGCTCGCGAGGCCGCGGTGCGTGACCACGACGCCCTTCGGCCTGCCGGTGGACCCCGAGGTGTAAATCACGTAGGCGGGGTGCGCGGACAGCAGCGGCGCGTGGCGCTCCGCGTCGGCCAGTGGCCTGCCGGGCTGCGCGCCGATCTCCGCGGCCGCCATCCGGTCGTCGAGCAGCACGCAGGGCGGGCTGGCCGCGGGCAGGCCCGCACCGGTAGCGGTATCGGATAGCAGCAGCACCGGCCGGGCGTCAGCCAGCACGAATGAGATCCGGGCCGACGGATAGCCGGGATCGACCGGCAGGTAGGCGGCACCCGTCTTGACGACCGCCAACGACGCGATCACCATCAGCTCGCTACGGCGCAACGCGATCGCGACCAGGTGGCCGGGGCCGGCGCCGAGTGCGATCAGGTGCCGGGCGAGCTGGTTGGACTGCTCGTCCAGCTGCCGGTAGGTCAGTTCCCGCTCACCGCAGACCACGGCGACCGCGTCCGGTGTCCGGGCCGCCTGCGCCCCGAACAGGTCAGGCAGCGTCAGCTCCGGCACCTCCCGCACCGGACCGCTCCACTCCGACAGCACCTGCCGCCGCTCCGCGCCGGACATGACCGTCAGGGCGCTGACCGGCCTGGCCCGGATCCGCCGCCACCTGGCGCAGCAAACCTACGAGCCGCTGGCTCATGATCTCGGCTGTCAGCGGGTCGAACAGGTCAGCGGCGTACTCGAGAGAGCCTCGCATCCCCGCCGGGGCGCCGTCGGCTGTCAACTCCTCCCGGAAAATGAAAGAAAGGTCGAACTTCGCGGTCGCCGCATCGGTGCGCAACGCGGTCACGGGCACGTCGGGCAGCTCCAGCCTGGCATCCATGCCGCTTTCCAGATTCAGCACGACCTGGAACAGCGGACTGGAAGACCCAGTCCGAGCGGGGTTGACGATTTCCACGACCTGCTCGAACGGCACGTCCTGGTGCGCGAATGCCGCCAGATCGGCCTCGCGTACCTGAGCGAGCAGTGCGCTGAAGGCCGGGTCATCCGCCACTTCAACCCGCAGGACCAGCGTGTTGACGAAGAACCCGATCAGGTCATCCAGCGCCTGATCACCCCGGCCAGCGACCGGTACGCCGACCGGGATATCGGCACCAGCCCCCAGCTTGAACAGCAGCACGGTCAGCGCGGCGTGCAGCACCATGAACACTGTCGTGCCGGAACCCCTGGCCAGCGCCTGCAGCTGACCGTGGAGCCCGGCATCCACCTCTATCCCGGCAACTCCACCGCGGTAGCTGGGCACCGCGGGCCGTGGCCGGTCCGCCGGCAGCGATATCTGGTCGGGAAGACCCGCCAACGCGGCCCGCCAGAATTCCGCATGACCCGCCAGTACCCCGCTCGCTGACAGCTCCCGCTGCCACAGCGTGTAATCGGCGTACTGCAGCGGCAGCGCTGGCCATGACGGCGGGACGCCGGCGCACCGTGCGGTGTACGCACCCGACAGGTCGCGAAGCAGCGGCCCCATCGACCACTCGTCCATCGCGACGTGGTGCAGCAGTACCACCAGGACATGGTCCTCGGCAGTAAGTTCGAACAGCCAGGCCCGCACCGGCAGCTCCGCCGAGAGGTCGAAGAGATAACGAGATGCGGCGGAGACAGACGCGGCCAGCTCATCTTCGGTGACCGCGGTTACATCAAGCACCGGGCACGCCGCCGGGCCGTCGAGGATCAGCTGGAAAGGATCCCCGTCGGCATCGGGGAAAACGGTGCGCAAGCTCTCGTGGCGGCTGGCCACATCGGCCAGCGCTAGCCTCAGCGCCTCGCTGTCCACCGGACCCGACAGCCGCCACGCCAGCGGAATGTTGTAGGTGGTGCTCGGTCCTTCGAACTGGTGCAGGAACCAAAGCCTGCTCTGGGCATACGACAATGGCAGCGGGTCTGGCCTGAGCACTGGCGCCAGCACCGACCGCGGCGCCGCCACGGCGCTAGCTAGCAGCCCGTCCAGCCCGGCGACGGTCGGGGCGGTAAACACAGCCCGGATATCCGTCTCACTGCCGAGCACCGAGCGGATCCGGCTGACCAGCTGCATGGCCAGCAGCGAGTTGCCGCCAAGGTCGAAGAAGCTGTCGTCGATCCCGGCTTCTGGAACGCCAAGTACCTCGGCGAACAGCCCGCACAACACCTCCTCCTGAGGCGACCGCGGCCTCCGGCCCGACACCATGGCACCATAGTCGGGAGCGGGCAGGGCGCTCCTGTCCAGTTTTCCGCTGGGAGACAACGGGAATGATGCCACCGGCATGAAGATCGGCGGCACCATGTAATCGGGTACCCTCGCCGCCACATATGCCCGGAGTTCTCTTAGGTCAAAGGTCGTGTCAGACAGTACGACGTAAGCAGCCAGCCGCTTGTCACCTGGCCGGTCTTCCCTGACCACCACCACCGCGCGATCCACCAGCGGGTGACGCGCCAGCACCGCCTCGATCTCTCCCAGCTCGATGCGGAACCCCCGCACCTTCACCTGAGCGTCAACCCGTCCCAGGAACTCCACGGTGCCATCGCGCCAGTACCGCGCCATGTCACCCGTCCGGTACCACCGCAGCCCGCCGTGCGTGACGAACCTCTCCGCGGTAAGTGCCCGGTTCCCCCGGTAGCCCTCGGCGACTCCGGCACCGCCGATCCAGAGCTCGCCAGCGGTAAGGTCCGGGCAATCGTGACCTGATCCATCGACGACACGGAAGTACTGATTCGCCAGCGGCCGCCCGTATGGCACAGAACGCCATTCCGGCGGAACGTCCTTCACTTCCTGGAGGTTCGACCAGATCGATGCTTCCGTCGCACCGCCGAGCGCCGCGAAGCGGGCGCCCGGATTCAGCCTAGCCAGGCGAGGAGGCAGGTCAAGGCCGACCCAGTCGCCAGACGCGAGCACGAATCGCAGGCTGGCGAGTCGGCTCTCACCTTCCGCGGCCGTGAGAAGCATCTCGAAGAGCGCTGGCACCGAGTTCCATACGGTGACGCCTTGCTCTTCGATGAGATTCAGCCACTGCCGAGGATCCCGCCGGTTAACCTCGCCGATAAGCACCACCGCGCCACCAGCGGTAAGCAAGCCGAACATGTCATACACAGACAAGTCGAAATCAATGGACGATAGTGCGAGAACCCGGTCACCGGCAGTTACGTCAAACCTGCTGTTGATCTCCGCGATGGTGTTCATCGCCGCGCCGTGAGTGATTTCGACACCCTTTGGTTCTCCGGTGGAACCGGAGGTGAAAATCACGTACGCCAGCTCGTCTGACCGGACCTGAGCCGGCTCGGGCAGTTCCTGGGCGGCCAGCGCGGCTGGAACAGTGGCCACCGTGAACTCCGCTGCCCAGCCTTCCTGAGTCTCCGCCAGCGCGACTCGGGCACCGGAGAGCCGCGTCATCAGGGCGCGACGCGACTCCGGCTGGTCCACCGAGATAGGCACGTACACGGCACCGCAGGCCAGTACGCCCAGGATGGCCATGACCTGTTCAATCCCTCTGGGCAGTGACACCACTACCGCGTCGCCGCGCCGGACTCCTGCCTCCCGGAGGTAGCCCGCTATCCGCAAGGCACCGGAAGCGAGCTCCCCGTAGGTTACCCGGCGATCCTGGCCGTAGACCGCGGCCAGGCGTGACGGGCAGGCGGCAGCATGACGGAAGAAGCCGCCGTGGAGCACATCAGCAGAGCTCGCCGCGGTCCCCGCGCCGGCCGTGCGCCACTCGGCGATCCGCTCCTTCTCATGCGTCAGCAAAATGTCGATCCCGGAAACGCGCAGGCACGGGTCGCCGGCCACCGACTCAAGCAGCCGGACCAGCCGGACGGCCATGGCCTGGACCGTTTCCCGGTCGAACAAGTCGCGGGCGAAGTCCAGCGAGCCAGCGATCCCGCCCGGCCGGCCATCGCTCCCGGACCGCTCCGCCAGGATGAAAGCCAGATCGGACCTGGCCACCCCCTCAGCGGCCGGGCCGCCCCGGACGTCCAGGCCTGACGGCGCGGCTCCGGCCGTCAGCATCACCTGGAACAGCGGGTGGCGCGATGCTGAGCGGGCCGGGTTGAGCACTTCCACCAGCCGTTCGAACGGCACGTCCTGGTTAGCGTAGGCAGCCAGGTCAGTTTCCCTGACCCGGGCCAGCAGCTGCTCAAAACTGGGATCACCTGACACGTCGGTCCGCAGCACCAGCATGTTCACGAACCCAGACCGCCCCGCCGTCACCGTTCCTAGCGGAATGTCCGTCCCGGCCCCCATGCGACACAGCAGCGCGGCGAGACCGGCCTGCAGCACCATGAACAAGGTCGCGTCATGTTCGCGGGCGACGTCGAGCAGCCGGACGTGGAGTCCCGGCTCCAGTCGCAGATTGACCGCCTTCCCCCGGTCACTGGCGACGGCCGGCCGTGGCCGGTCCGCCGGGAGGGCCAGCTCGTCCGGCAGGGCGGCTAGGGTCTGCCGCCAGTGATCAAGCTGCGCCTCCTCCCGCGACGAAGACGGCTCCATGCCATCGTGTCCGGCACTGAACTGACCCATTTCGCTACTCCCATTATTCCGGCGTGGCTAGCGCATGCAGGCAGCTAAGAATGAGCGAGCTAAAGCTTCCGCCACTCCCCGTCGGGATCCTGCACCCCGCCCGAGAGGATGCGGGAGTACGCCGACACCCAGCCGGTCACGGTAGCCAGGTCGAAATCATCGAGATTGAACCGTATGGTGCCGGTCAGCACACCAGAGGACAGCAAATCCATGTCCCAGGTGGAACCGTTGGCGAGGTCCACGCTCTCGGCCTCATGCTCCACGATCTCGCCGCGCACCTCGTACGCGCCATCGCCTAGTTCAATTTCCGAGTCACCAACCCGTGGCTGAGGCATCGAGAAGACTGTCTTACACCGCATTGGGTCAGCCAGCGGCGCCATGAGATTTGGGGCCTCTTGTTCGATGAGCATCGTCGGGATCTCATGAGAATATGCGTCAAGACAGGTCCGGCGAGTACGCGTTAGTACATCCCGGAAGGTGACGCAATCGTCGAAGGTGGTCCGCAGCGGGAGCGGGCTCGCTATCGCCCCGACAAGATTGTGAGTCCTCGGATCGGTTCGGCCGGCGTAGAAAGTGTTGACGACAGGATCGGTCGTTCCGCTGATCTTGTGGGTCAGCACATTGAAGGTCGCAAGCAAGACCATGAATAGAGAGGACCGGGTAGCCGTGGAGAGCCCGGTGATCTCCGCCGTCACCCCGGCGTCGATAGTAAAGTAGTACGCGGAGTAGGACCGGGAATGCGGTCCGGAAAACGGATGATCGGACGGCAACGTGAATATTTGCCCCCCGCTCAGCTTCTCCCTCCAGTACTTCCGCGCGACATCTGCGTCCTGACCCGCGCTGCGCGCTTGCTCCCAAGCTACGAGTTCCCGGTACTGCGGCGCGTCCGGCAAGTCCACCCGGGACCCGGTGGTCCGCGCCTTGTAGAAGGCTGCCAGGTCGCGCATGATGATCTCCATGGACCACCCGTCCGCGGCCGAGTGGTGACTGCTCACGACGAGCACAGAATCCTGGTCATCGAAACGGTGCAGCTCCGCTCGCAGGAGC
Source organism: uncultured Actinomycetes bacterium (assembly GCA_963808315.1). Classification (GTDB taxonomy): domain Bacteria; phylum Actinomycetota; class Actinomycetes; order Streptosporangiales; family Streptosporangiaceae; genus Palsa-504. The sequence goes on from CAWEFK010000012.1 coordinate 44,013, forward strand.
GGGAGGGCACGGACGTCCATGCCGTGTCGCGCCACGCCGACAATGATCTCCTGGGCACGTACGTCGCGCGATTTCCCGCCGACCTGCGGCAGCTCGTGGACCTCAAGCGCGGCCGGAGCGGGCGGGAACACTTCCTGGTACCTGGGCCGGGCATCCCGCACCACGATGGTCCGGAGGATCTCATGCCGCCGAACCACATCGTCCAGGGCGCCGCGAAGGGCCGCGACGTGCACCTGCCCGGAAATGCGCACCGCCATTTCCGACGTGAATAGCCGCCCGAACCGCCCGTCCCGATCACCCGCAATCCCAGCGCAGAACCACTCCTGGGTACCGGACAGCGGAAACCGGTTCGAAGCTGTCAGCGGAGCGTCAGGAAGTTCGGTCATCGGAAATCAACCTTTCGTCTCGAGAATCGTCACAAGTTCTCCCTCAGCGTCGTCAGTTCGCTCGCGACGATCGCATTCTCTGGCACGTCCGGATTCGCCGCGACTGGCCTCGTCCGCTCACCCCACCGGACCACCGCGGGCGCGGCCAGGCCAAGCAGCAAGAACAAAGCGCCCAAGCCGATCCAGCCGATGCGTCCGAGGCTAAGCACCACACCGATCATCAGTACAGATGACGACGCCCCGCCGATAAAAAGGCCGATCCCGGCTAGGCCCTGATATTCGCCCTGTGCATGTTCCGGGGCCAGGCCGAAGCCAACCACAAATGAGCCAGCGCTATAGTAGAGCTCGCCTATCGTGTGGATGATCACGGCGCCGACAAGAAGCAGTATAGTGATCCACTCCGGAATGCCTGTCGCTAGGCCGATAATAGCGCAGCTGACTAGGAAGATTATGCCGGACCGGCGTAGCGCGGCCCCACCTCGCCGTATGGTGTCGACGTTTCGTCCGACACGAACCTGGCCTAGAATTACGACTATCGTGCTAAGAATCAGCAAGGCAGGTATAATCCATCTCGGCGCATCGGTGTGGTCGGCTACCCATAGCGGCAAGGGCCGCACGATGACCCAGTACTGCATGGACATCAAGCCAGCGAGTACCGCATAAACAACGAATGGCTTATCTGCCAGTGCGATCCGTCGCCCGCCGTGTCCCTCAGGCTTGGGCAGCGGGTCATAGTGGGGCAGTCGCAAAAGGACCGCCCAGGCGCCGACAAATGTCAGCGCATTAATGATGATAAGCGACCGGTACGCCAGACCTGTGCCGATAGCCACCGCTATCCCGCACCCTACGGCGCCCACCGAGACGCCGAGATTGCCGATCGCCTGCATGATATTAGGCACGGAGGCGTCTCCATCGCTAATCCGCCGCATCAACGCTCCGTCCGCTGCTACGTACGAATTGATGCAGAGCATCTCCAGCGAGGCAACGATCAGGAAAGGTACGAAGCCATGGACGAATATGTAGCAGAACGTGACTCCACCCTGGATAAGCAATGTCAGCCTAGCCACTTCGCCTGGGCCGCGCCGGTCCGCGAGGCGCCCGATAGGGATGCCACCCAGTATTCCTACGATGGCGGCCAGTGTCATACCGATGCCGAGTTGTTCTGTCGATAGATGTGCGACACGAGTAAAGTAGAGCGTCATGGCGGTTACGACTAGACCTAGGCCGGTCGTGTTGATAAGCGTTGCCAGCCCGAAGACGCGCTGCGGGCCCGGCTTGGGAATCAGCGCCTCCCGCATCTTCAGCGAATCAAATTTCAGCATCAGGACCCCTAACCGTGTCGTGTGGTCGTTAGGCTGCGGCCGAACGGAGGGCAGCATGACAAGGCCTGCTCCACCCTGGCACGCCGGGCGGCGCTGACACCTCTCCGGAATTGCTGGCGGTATAACACAGTGCGTGTCGAAGAGACAACACACAGTCCGCCGTGGTCGGCCGGGAACGGAGTAGCCAGCCCGCGGACACGACCGGTCGGGTAAGTCCATAACCGCTCCTCAGGTCCGCGGCCAGCAACCAGGAAGAAGACCTCTTTGGCCAGGACGGCTAGCGTAAATGAGGTAGTCGCCGTGCTCATGGGGCAGTTACGGGGGCATCATGCGGCTGCGCACGGGAAGTTCAGTCGTTTCGACAGTCGCCAGGCCCTGATGACGGCGCCGCCAGGGTCGGCAATGATTTTCCGAACGCCTCCGGAAGGACTGCCTGAATGGATAACGCCCGGTCGCAACGCGGGATACCAACGGCTCGCAACGTCGATCACTTCGCCTTCACAGTACCGGACCTCGATGAAGCAATCGGCTTCTTTGTCAAGGTACTAGGCGGAGAGCTCCTTTATCAATTTGGACCGGTACAGGATCCGCAGGGAAATTACATGGCACGGCAGCTTAACGTTGACGCGAAGGCGCGCTGCAGCATTGCCATGGTCCGCCTCGGGCCGGTCTCTAACATCGAGCTCTTTGAGTATGACGCGCCAGGTCAGCGACGGGAACTGCCTCGCAATAGCGACTGGGGCGGCCACCATCTGGCGATCTACGTGGACGACCTTGAGGCCGCACTTGAGTACCTGCGAGCGCAGCCGGGTGTCACCATTCTCGGCGAGCCGCAACTTATCAAGGGCGGCCCGATCGCCGGAAACCGCTGGATTTACTTTCTGACGCCCTGGGGCCTGCAGATGGAGATCATGCATCAGCCGCTAGCAGAGGCGCCGTATGAGCGGGACACAGCGGCACGGCGCTATGGCCCGGCTCCCGCATGGGACGACCGCTAGTCAAGGCGCGGTCTCAGCCGGTCAGCTTCGGCCCGGTCCCGCTAGGTGCTGGCCGGCAGGTCGGCCCGTTTGGCCTCCGGAGGAGGTGGAAAGCAATCTTAAATGTGTACATTCGGGCACGGTCCCCGTAGCATCCAGGGTTAGCCGAGCTAGGAGAATAAATGTATGACTATGTCATCGTCGGGGCAGGTTCGGCCGGCTGCGTGCTGGCGGCCCGACTGAGCGAGGACGGGGCAGCATCCGTCTGCCTCATCGAGGCGGGACCGGCTGACATAAATGAGAGCATCCATATTCCCGTGGCCGGTTCAAGTCTCTTCAGGACCCACCTTGACTGGGATTATGACAGTCACCTTGAGCCCTTCTGCGATAGCCGTCGTGTCTACCTTCCAAGAGGACGGGTTCTCGGCGGCTCCAGTTCGATTAACGGAATGATCTACACTCGCGGCTGTCCAGCCGATTATGACGAATGGGCGCAGGCCGGTTGGGATTATCGCGCGATACTGCCTTATTTCCTCAGGTCCGAAGATAACGAGCGTGGAGCCTCGGAATTCCATGGTACCGGCGGTCCGCTTGCGGTTTCTGACGGACGCGCGCATAGTCCCAGTGCGATGGCGTTCGTAGCCGCTGCAGTCGCGGCCGGCTTCCCGGCTAACGATGACTTCAACGGACCAAGGCAAGAGGGATTTGGTAATTTTCAAATAACTCAACGGGCCGGTCGGCGATGCAGCAGCGCGACGGCCTTCCTGCATCCAGCAATGGCGCGGCAGAATCTCACCATCGAGACGAACTTGCAGGTTCACCGAGTGCGTCTCGAGCACGGTCGCGCCACAACTGTGATCGGCTCAAGGCTCGACGAACTGATTGAGATCCGGGCAAGCAGGGAGATTATCCTGGCCGCGGGAGCGTATAACTCACCACAACTGCTGATGCAATCCGGGATTGGGTCGGCGGATTCGCTGCGGGACCTGAACCTCCAGGTCGAGATAGATAACCCGTGGGTCGGCAGGAACCTCCAGGATCATCCACACACATGGCTGGTTTATGAACATTCCCAGCCGGTCAGCTTGCTGAGCGCGGGCGAGTATGAATCTGTGCTGCAATATGAGCGCGATCGCAGCGGCCCGATGAGCTCTAACGGCCCAGAATCCGGCGGGTTCGTCATTAATGATTCGTCGGCGGCTGGACCCGACCTGCAGTTCATCTGCGTGCCGGCGATGCTCGCTGACAACTTCCTTACTCCGGCGACCCACCACGCGGTCAGCTTCGGCGCCTCGGTGCTCAAGCCGCGCAGCCGAGGGGAGGTGACGCTCGTTTCACCTGAGCCGACCGCCAAACCCAAGATCATGCACAATTTTTACAGCGATCCGGCGGACATGGAGATAGCCGTCGCCGGTCTTGAGATCGCCCTTGAGATATCGCAGCGGAAGCCGCTGTCGACCTTCGTCAATCGGGCCCATGCCGCGCCCGCCTCCGCATCCGCGGATGACCTGCGGGCATTTGCGCGCAGCCATATCCAGACGCAGTTCCATCCAGTGGGGACGTGCGCGATGGGGATGGTGGTCGATTCGGAGCTGCGTGTGCTGGGAGTCGAGGGCTTGCGTGTCGTCGACGCCTCGGTAATGCCAACCATCATACGAGGTAATACGAACGCGCCGACTGTCGCAATCGCTGAGAAAGGCGCGGACATGATACGCGGTGTCCCACCGCTGCCCGCATGTGACGCCTTGGCGGGCCTGGCCAACTCACGGGAGTCCTAGCCGAGGCCGGAGCCCGGTTTGGTCCTGTTCCAGGACGGCCCGCACTCAGCCCGAAGAGTAATCCACGTCCACATGCATATCAAGGAGGTCACCATGAGCACGATCAATACAGCGGCCGCGTCCGGTGACGTCACCGGGCGATCAAACCGCCCGGTCCCGACCGAGGAAGAACGTGCCGCGGCGACGACAATGCTGCGCATGATCTGGGGAATCCATATCTCGAGATCCGTGCATGTGGTGGCGAAGCTAGGGATTGCCGATCTTCTCGCCGACGGTCCGGTCAGCTCGGCCGAGCTAGCTAAGGTCACCGGTACCCACCAGCCGTCGCTTTACCGCGTGCTTCGCCTCCTCGCCGCGCTAGGCGTATTCGACGAGGTCGAGCCCGGATCGTTCGGCCTGACGGTGCTTGGTGACCGTCTGCGCAGCGACGCCGCGGCGAGCATGCGTTCGTGGGCCACTTTCCTGGTCGGCGGCGTCCAGCCCTACGAGCACATCCTTGAAACGGTCCGGACCGGGAGGCCAGGGATCGACATCGCGTTCGGAGTGCGCCTCTTCGACCTCGTCCGTCAGGACCCCGACGGCGCGGCGATCTTCGACGCTGCCATGTCTGAACGCACTGAGGCGTTCGCGCCGAGCGTGGCCGACACCTATGACTTCTCGGACATTCGCAGCATCGTCGACGTCGGCGGCGGTCAGGGAACGCTGCTGGCAGAGATACTGCGCAGTCACTCCCATCTGCACGGAACCCTATTCGATGCCGCTAGTGCCGGAGCCCGCGCCAAGGCACTGTTCGGCGGGCCCGATCTGGCCGGCCGATGCGAGCTGCTTTCTGGAGACTTCTTCGAGCACGTTCCGCAGGGCGGGGATTGCTACGTGCTGGCCAATGTTCTCCACGACTGGGAAGACGAGCGAGCCATCAAGATCTTGCGCAACTGCCGTCAGGCTATGGTCAAGGGCGGCAAGCTGCTGATCGTCGAACGGCTGATCCCGGACGGGCCCGGCGACGCAGTGCCGACCCTCCTCAGCGACGTCAACATGCTCATCAACAGCGGCGGGCAGGAGCGCACCAACGCCGAGTACGGCAGCCTTCTGGCGGCAGCCGGCCTGAAGATCGGCACCGTGCAGCCGGTTGCGTTCCCGTACGGCATCATCGAAGGGCTCGACGCGTGAGGTGGCTGTGATAAGCCACCACTGTGCAGGATGTGGTGCTGACGGACAGGAACACCTACTGATGATGTAAGTGCTGCATTACGTCAGGAGGCGCTTCCGCCCTCCCTCACGGCAGCGTTGATCTGTCGATCGAGTTCAGCCACCGTAGGCGCATCGAACAGGTCAGTAAAATCCAGCTGGCAGTCAAAGGCAGCGTTGATGCTGGTGGCAATGAGCACGCCGTCGAGAGACCGGCCGCCGAGGGCAAAGAAGTCATCGTCGATACCTACTCGTGGCCGACGGAGAATCTCCTCGAATATCTCACACAGCGCCTTCTGACGAGCACTTTCGGGAGCGCGGTAAGGTTGCACGACCGTTACGGGAGCTGCCTTCGGCTCAGGCGTCAAACCCTCGTTCCCCGAGAATCTAGCTGTCATAATTGCGCTCCCCTGACAGGTATCGTGTCCCATTTCGTCAGAACGCACCGTACGGATGCCAGTGCGACGAAGCCCCTGGTGCGACATTGGCACATAGCGCGACGCTGTTACTTCTCCGGCATTGCTAGAGTCGGCACGCGCGGTCGAAATTATTAACCGCGGCCAAGTTCGGACAGTCGAAGTCCGTGAGTGTACCCCGCAATCATAGAGATGCATAAGTCGGGCTAGTAACGATTGGCTTGCGGGAAAGGTGCCGTGGACAAGACCCGGCTGGTGCGGCTGATGTTACCAGAGTTGCTTACCCCGGCCAGTTAAGATCCGGCTGAATTCAGATTCGACCATATTTCTGCTTAGACGCGGGGAACGGGAATGAATGAGATGAAGCAGCTCGCGGGCAAGGTAGCGCTGGTGACGGGCGGTAGCCGCGGAATTGGCGCGGCCATCGCACGGCGTCTAGCACACGATGGTGCCACGGTGGCGTTCACATACGTGAATGCTAGCGAACACGCGAGTGCGGTGGCAAAAGAGATTGATGCTGCTGGCGGCCGTGCGCTGGTGATCCGGGCGGACAGCGCCGACCCTGCCGCCGTCACCGCGGCCGTGGATGAGACCGTAGCGAAACTCGGCCGGATCGACATCCTCGTCAATAACGCTGGCATCTACGTCGGCGGCCCGCTGGAAAAGCTGACAGCCGAGGATGCAGACCGCATATGGGCGGTTGATGCGCGTGCGGTTTTCGTCGCATGCCAGGCAGCCGCTCGGCACATGAGAACAGGCGGCCGCATCATCACGATCGGGTCCAATTTTTCCGAGCGCGTACCCGGGCCGGGATTCACGCTGTACGCGATGTGCAAGGCCGCGCTGATCGGTCTCACCAAGGGCCTGGCTCGCGAACTAGGTCCGCGGGGCATCAGCGTGGTCATGGTGAACCCAGGACCCACCGATACCGATATGAACCCCGCCGACGGACCTGGCGCCGCTCGACAGACTCCTCTCATTGCCCTCGGCCGCTATGGCAGGCCAGAGGATGTGGCGGCTGCCGTCTCCTACCTTGCCGGCGACGGCGGTAACCACGTCACCGGGACTGCAATCACCGTCGATGGCGGGATGACCGCCTGATTAGGGATGTGAAGGAATGAAGACGAAGGCCGCAGTGATCAGGGACGTGGGCAAGGACTGGGAGGTTACCGACCTCGACCTCGACAGTCCGAAGGAAAGCGAGGTGCTCGTCCGCTTCGTCGCTGCGGGCTTGTGTCCTACTGACGAGCATATGCGCACCGGGGACTTGCCGGTGCAATGTCCGGTCGTCGGAGGCCACGAGGGGGCGGGGATCGTCGAGGAGGTGGGCAGCAGCGTCACCAGGGTGAAACCAGGTGACCACGTGGTCTGTTCGTTCAGGCCGGTCTGCGGGCACTGCCGCTTCTGTCTCCGCGGCGCGAGCAACCTGTGCGACACGGGCCAGGTGCTCCCCCGGACTGCGATGCTTGACGGCACCTTCCGGTTCCACGGCGACCGGGACTTCGGTCAGGCCTTCCGGCTGGGTACGTTCTCGCAGTGGGCCGTCGTGTCCGAGCTGTCTTGCATCAAAGTCGACGACGACCTGCCACTTGAGACGGTGGCCCTTGCCGGTTGCGCCGTACCTGCGGGCTGGGGCACGGCGGTGAATGCCGGCGGCGTGCAGCCGGGTGATACGACCGTGGTCTATGGCACGGGCGGAACTGGCGTCAACGCTGTCCAGGGTGCGGTGTTCGCAGGCGCCGCGCATGTCATCGGAGTCGATCCGGTGGCCAGTAAACGGGAGGCGGCAGCTCGCTTCGGCGCGACTCACACTGTCGCCGACGCCTCGGGCGCGCAGCAGATCATCACCGAGCTCACCCATGGCGTCGGCGCGGATCAGGCCCTCGTCACCGTCGGTACCGTCACCGAAGAAGTCATCTCGGCGGCGTTCACTGCGATCCGCAGGGGCGGCACGGTCGTTGTTACCGGGATGTCGGCACCCGGGAAGAACACCATCCAGCTTCCGGGCTTCGACCTGACCACCATGGAGAAGCGGATCGTGGGCTCGGTTTTCGGTAGCGGGAACCCGCTCGAAATCATCCCGCACATGCTTGACCTGTACCGATCCGGTCAGCTCAAGCTTGACGAGCTCATTACGACCCGTTATCGGCTGGAGGAAATCTCCCAGGGCTATCGCGACATGGAGGCGGGTCGTAATATACGCGGCATCATCGTGTATGCCCGATGAGCCTGCCCCGCTGACTCCTCATGCGGCACCCGCATGCGCGCCGTCAGCGTCGCCTCGCCGATAGCCAGCTCGGCGACCCGAAGTCAGCGTTAGCCCTCTCGCGGTCGGTGCTGCCCCGCATCAGGACGGCCTGGTCGCCGAGTTCCGGCGCGCGGGACCGCGGGGACGGCAGCACCAAGTGAGCCGGGGCGCCGGTGTACCGGCTTGAATCAGTAAAGTTCTCTCGTTGGCGCATCTACGGTGGCCAGAGACTGGTCAACCTGAGCGGTTAGAGTGCTGTTTAGGGCCTGCTCGGACAGGTGCGAGAATGTCCCGGAGACGACGGGAGGCTTTAGTGTCCAGTACGGTCACGACCAGGACTATACCGGTCGGGCAGGGACGTGAGGTTTGCTTGGAGCTGGCTGGTGATCCTCAAGGCCACCCGGTCCTGGTCCATAACGGAACGCCAAATTCCCGGCATCTGTACGGCGGGTGGATCGCCGACGCTGCCGAGAAGGGCATCTACCTGATCAGCTATGACCGTCCTGGCTACGGCGGCTCGACCGTCTACCCTGGTCACACCGTAGCGTCGGGAGCACATGATGTCCGTGCCATCGCGGGGGCTCTCGGCCTCGACCGACTTGGTATCTGGGGCATATCCGGAGGCGGCCCGTACGCCTTGGGGTGCGCGGCTCTCCTGCCGGATATGGCGGTGGCTGTCGCGGCGGTGGCATCGCTAGCCCCCTACGGCAAAGAGAGCCTCGACTACTTCGCCGGGATGGATGAGCTCAACGTCGAAGATGCCAAACTGTTCTTTTCCGATCCGGAGGCGGCCCGCCGCAAGACGCATCAGGACTGGGCAGAGTTCGTGGCGCCGGCACCCGAGCAACCCGCTGAAGGCACAGAGAGCCACCTTTCAGCTGTTGACGCTCAGGCCTTGACTGGAGAAATGGCCCGGTGGCTCACAGAAAGCCACCATGACGGCGTGGCTGTGAGCGACCAGGGCTGGTGGGATGACGGCGTGTCACACCTGACTGGCTGGGGATTCGACCTGGAGGACATCCGGGTGCCGGTCAAGATCTGGCATGGCCGTCAGGATCGGTTCGTTCCCGTCCAGCACGGTCAGTGGCTGGCCGACAACGTCCCCGGCGCGACGGCCGACATCAGCGATGACGGTCATCTGAGCCTGATCGGCCGGATCGGCGAGATCCACGATTGGCTGCTGCAGTACTTCTAGACAGCCTTCCGCGATCAGCTCCGGGGTCGCGCGGACTGTTCTGGTAGAGCGTGATGGGCGTCTTGTGCCCCGGGTGCAGGCACTGCGGACGCGCCTGTGCTGATTGGCCGGGTTACGAAATCCGTATGCCAGGCGGGCCTCGAGCTTGGCGAGCCGGTTCAGGCTCTCGGAGGCGGCGTTCGTGATCCCGGCCAGGACCGCGCAGACGATCTCGTCCTCCCACCGGGAGATGGTCCGGGCGAGGCTGACCAGCTCGGGGATGTCGTCGTTGCTGGCGCACCAGTCGTAGAAGGCGTACAGCCGGTCCCTGACGTTGCGCTCGCACGGGACCGAGCCGGTGACGGGCGCGCAGGTTCAGCGCGTGGCGGAGTTTCTCCTTGCCGATCCAGGCGGCGGCGATCTCCGGCCCGGCCGGATCGGCCTGCAGGGTACTGGTGACCCTGGCGAACTGGGCGGGTGACAGGTGCTCCGGGTTCCGCACCAGCAGGTTCTTGATGCCGTACTCGGGGTCACCGGACCGGCCGCGGCGGCCGTATCGGTAGCACTCTTCTCGAATTATAGGAACAAGGCACCCGATGGCCTCGTGAGCCTTTACCGCGCTACTCACCACGATTACTGGTCGCCATTGCATGTTTACACTTTCTGGGCCGCCATGATCCTTCTTTCTCCACTTTCGCGCTTACACTAATAAGCCTTGCCGTGGCCAGCCGACCGATTATGGCAGGCGCGGCGCTGATCGCTGTCGGGCTCGCCGGTTATACCCTCTATATTCCTGCGATAGGTTCAGACGGATTTAGTGCGTACGGGTCGAGCTATCGGGCCTCCCTGGCTGCGGCCGTGGTCATGGCACCGGGAGCGGGGCTAGCAGCCGGCGCTGGTGCAGCCGGGCGGCCGTAGGTGACGGCCTTGCGCACCTGCGGGGCAAAGACTAGACGAGCTGCGCGTCGGGCTGAGCGCCGAGCGAGTCGTTGATGGTAGAAACGCCAGGCGAAGGGCCACGAAGGCAGTGATGGCAAAGATCTGCCCGTCGTCGAGCCCGGTATCGCGGAGCGCCTGGAGGTCGGCCGGCGTCGTCGCGTTCGGGTCCCTGGCGACCTGGCGAGCCCACCCGGCCATGACCTTCTCCTGATCCGTCAGCCCGGCGTCACTGCCCGTCAGACCCCCGGCCGCGACAGCGGCGTCCGACGCCTGGCCGAGTTTCCCGCCCCACGCCAGCGAGCAGTACGAGTCACTGAGGGCCGAGGCGGCGGCAGTCACCAGGATCCCGCGCTGGCGGAAGGTCAGACCGCTCGGCCTGAAGGCCTCAGACATCGTCCAGAACAACTGCTTCAGGGTCTCTGGCTGGTGCGCCCACAGCCGGGACACGTTCCATACGTACCCGCCGTCCGCGAGGTCTTCGTCGTAGAACGCCTGCACCGGGCGGACACCGGGGGTTCTTCGAGAAAACTTCCAGTCATGCGCGTTCGGCTCCTTCGGGTTTACGGGCCAGGTAGCCCACGACGTTGATCTCGGCCCGCAGCGGCAAGCCGTCGCGCAGCTGCGCCCGGGCCTGCTCCACGGCCGCGCGATGGAACTCGGCCTCGCCGACGTCCTGGATGGCCTCATAAGCTGGCCCGGTAGAGGCCAGCGCTCGCGCGTACAGCTCGGCGTCCGCGAACTCCCAGGCAAACGGGACGTCCACGCGCTCGACGTCGACGAAGCCGTGCGAGGCGAGCAGTTGCTCACCCGCACCAGGCAGGCCTAGCGACACCATGTCAGCCTGGTTGCCGACCTTCTCCGCGGCGGCAAGACGGAACGATGCCAGCGCGCGGCCAGGCCCTCAGCGGACAGCCGGCACCCCAGGGGGGCCGGACCGCGGTCCGTCCACGACTCCCGCACCGTCACCCGGCCCAGCTCAGCGCTCTCGCCGACCAGCACCATCCCGCCGGCGCGGCGCCTGGCGAACAAGACCTCCAGCCGCTGCCCGCTCAGCGGGTGAAACGGATGCGTGATAAGAACAGAACCGGAAGATCACTGGAAGACCCGGCACTATGCCGCTTCCGTTGGTATTCCGGGTGGCCTCTGCTTTCCATTGGCCTTGGGGATATACACCCGCCGCACCGGCACCGGCATCCAGGACCTGGCCGTGCGGTGCACCTGCACCGCCATCGCCATCCTGGCCGGGCTGTCGAGAGCGACGACCCGGTCGATTCCGGCCGTGCGACGGCCAGCGTTGCGCTGGGTCACCTGCCGCACGCTGACCAGCGTGTTGCTCCATGACCGCAGCATCATCTTCTGCAGGTTCCTGACCTTCGGCCAGTCACCGTCCCGCGCCGCCGTGAAGATCCTCTGCCGCAGCCGCGCTACGCTCTGCTCGTGGACCGTCCAGTTGATGACGTCCCACTCGCTCGCGCCCTCCGGTCCGTTCACCGTTTCCGGCATCCAACTTGCCCTTCGGCTCGGTTAGCTGCACTGGCGTCAGCCCTCACAGGCTCACCTGGCTCGCGTCAGCTCCCTTTCAGGCCCGGCACGACGTCCGGTATCCGGCCGGTTATCCACGGCCCCCGCCCTGGAGGAGAGCGGACAGCAGGCCATGGTTTCCCGCTGCCTTCCGGCTGCCGGCCTTAGCTTTTGCGGCCATCCTTCCCCCGCCCGGGATTCCGCCCCTCTTACGATCGGCCCACCAGCGCAGGCAGCACTGGACCGCGACGGGTTACCACGTTCCGCACAGGCGAGACACGACCGGAGAGGGCGCCCTCTCTACCCCGGGACCTGCGGTGCTCACGCGAGCCGGTGATAATCCCCGGCCCGCCGCCTGCCGCCCTTCCACGGCACGGGTCCTATCGCCCCGGCACAGCCGTCACCCATCCGGGGCTGCCAGTTACGAGGCATCAGTCAAGGGTTCACGTTCTTCGCCCGCCCGGCCTTCCCCTCACCCGTGGCCCCCGGATGACTCGGGGAACCCTCCGGCTTTCCCCCCGGGCTCCGCACCCGCGCGGGCAGGACCCGCGCACGCACGCCGGGGCAGGGACAGGCTCAGAGCACAAGCCCGGAACAACGCCACCAGCACTACGTCATGCTGGCCCTCCAATCAGCGAGGCTCACTCGCAACATGTGCGACCTCGTGTCGCACTCATCGTCTGGCACCTGCTATTTCCGCTCCTAGCTGCCGTGTCATCGGCCGTCGCACTGTTCGTCATCTACTGGATTATCCGCCTGGCTGTCTGCCACGGGATCGAAGATGCGCGGCGTCGCCGCGAGCGCCAGGCGGCGGAACGGGCCGGCTGGGATCCCGCCAGGCGTTGAGCTGTATCGTCGCTTCGATGGCAGCCTCCGCGTGGATCCGACCTGTTCATAGTCGGCATGTGACACCGGGATCGGGATGCACCACGCAGCCCGGATCCCCCGGCTAACGGGTGATTTGACGCGATCTGGCCGGGTCGCTAGCGTCGGTCGGTGTGAAGGCTACCGTAGGGACCGTGGCTAGCCTGGCCGAGCTGGAAGCGCTCGTCGTGTCAGTCGCCGGCCTGTTCGGGGAAGACGCGGGCCGGCACGATTCCCTGACCGACACCGGCTGGCCCGCGCGCGAGGGCACCGGCTACTACTCCGCCCTGATGGGCGATCAGGCTTGCCTGCTCCTGCTGGCCCGCGACGGCGACCAGGTCATCGGCCACCTGGTCGGGAAGATCAGCGCGCCGGGCCCGGTGCGGACCGCGGCCGTCGCCGTGCTCGAGAGCATGCGGGTGGCCCCGGATTCCCGCAGTGCGGGCGTCGGCAGCCTGCTCGTCACGCACTTCCTGGCCTGGGCCCGCGAACGCGGAGCACGGCAGGCCAGCGTCACCGCCTACGCGGCCAACCACGCCGCGCAGCGCTTCTACGAACGACATGGCTTCGCGCCCGCGAGCATCACCTCACGGGTCCCCCTGTAGCTCGCGCTCTCACCGAAGTTTAATCTTCTAGCCCGAGATAGGACCTCCGGACCTCGAGCAGCCCCAGTACCTCGGTCGGCGTGCCGATGCCGAGCAGCCGCCCGAAGCTCATGGCGAGCAACCGGTCGCAGGCGTCAGCGATGAACGCGATGTCATAGTCGACGATGACTGTGGTCAGTCCGCGCGAACGCGGATCGCCCACCACCGACCGCAGGGTTTCGCGGTCACCGGCCGTGGTCCGGAGGTTGGCTCGTCGAGCATCAGCATGGATGGCTCGGCCAGCAGGGTCATCGGCCTGAACCACTGCTCCGGATTCCCCCGGCAGACGGGACGGTGGCCGCTGGCCCGGCGGGCAGGCGAAATTGGCGTGCGCTTCCGCCGGGTCACAGGTAGGACTGGTGCATGCCTGTGCTCATCCCGCCCGATGCCCGCGTCCATCGTTCATTCGTCGCCGCGATGGCGGAATTCCAGGCAGAAGGCCAAGGTGAACCGCACGACGACAGTGTGACCGGGTATGCCATCCGTGCGTACGCAAACCGGTGGGCGGACCCCGCCGAATTCGCGCATTACCTCCGGAAACTCGATGACGAGGCCAGGGAAGACTCACCGCGTCCCGAAGGGCGTGTCCCGCAGACCACGCTGTGGTGGGTCAGTGGCGATGAATACCTGGGCCGGATATCGATCCGCCACCGGCTCACGGCCCATCTCCGGGAGATTGGCGGCCACATCGGCTACGACATCCGGCCGTCGGCCCGGCAGTGCGGGCACGCCACCGCCATGCTTGCCGCCGCGCTCCCCGTCGCCCGGTCGCTCGGCATAACCCGGGCCCTGCTCACCAGCGATGAGGACAACCTCGCCTCCCGCAAGGTGATCGTGGCCAACGGCGGCGTACTCGAGGACAAAAGCAACGGCAAGGTCCGCTATTGGGTACCCACGTCGTGATGGCCTGAATTTATGCTCCAGGTCACCAGGCAAAGGTAAATCACGCCATGAATGCGCATCAGATCGCGGCGCGGGAAACGGTTTGACCTTTCCTACGGACGGTCGAGACTGCCGTCATGACCAGCCGCATCTCGCACACGTCATTCGACGCTATGGACGCATACGAGCAGTCGGTCTTCTGGTCGCAGGTCCTGGACTTTGCGGAAGATCCTGATGACCCCAACGAGCCCGGGCATGAGGAATGCCTGATCACCTCGGGACCGGAACCAGCTCGTGCTGTTCATTACGGTCCCCGAGGGCAAGAAGGTGAAGAACCGGGTGCATCTCGACCTGCGCCCAGTGGACCGCACTCGCGAGCAGGAGGTGGCACGGATCCTCGCACTGGGTGCATCACAGCTCGCCGATCACCGGCGCCCCGACGGCAGCGGCTGGATCACGCTCGCCGATCCCGAGGGCAATGAGTTCTGCATCCTGCCCAAGGACCCGGCTGGGTTTGGCGCCACTACCTGACGACGAGCGCCGGCCAAGGTGGCCGCGGCGAGCTATGCGCGGACGCGTGTGCTCTCGCGGCCACGGATTACGGCGGCGGGCTCTGGGCAGCCGGTGTGTGCCGCCGATCGGGACAATGTGATCCCGGTGGTGCAGGGCCAGGCCGCGGCATAGCGGCGGGCAACGTCGGACATCGGCGTGCCGTTGTCGCTGGCGGCCACACCGAAGACCGTACCCGGGTAGTCCAGCGGCCCCATGATGGCGCGGATGCGGTCCCAGTCTCCCGGTGCCATCAGCTCGGCGGGCTAGGCCGACTCCGACACCTGCGGCCTTTTCAGCCGGAGCTCCACGAACACCGCACCACGCCCGCTTGACCACCACGATGGACCATCGGGGTTGTGGGGCGCTGGAATTGCCGCTGGACGTGGATCCACCGCGGTCTTGCTGGTGGCGTGGTGGCTGCTGGGTGTGGTGATGCGGGTGTATGCCGTTCCTGGTCTGGCCGGGCGTAATGGGGCCGGGCCGTCCGGTTTGCGTGGAAGATCGGGCTCTCACGGAAGATTTGGGTCATCATGGGGTACCAAAACTTCCAGTTAAGCCGAATATTTCACGATCTTTTTCGAAGATAGTGACGGGTGCGGGGGGAGCGGCGGGGTGGCGGCTGGGATGCGATGCCCTGGGGCCCTCAGAGCGTGACTGTCGCTTCGATCGTGAGCCGTCGCGCGGGCCGGTGTTCACAGTCGGCATGTGGCAGGGCAACGATGGACCATCGGTGTGGGTCGGAAGCGGGAGCGGGACAGTACGGGCGTGCAGGATGGGGCGGGCGGGGTTGGCGGGACCAGGGGATTCGCGAGTAACCGGCGGTGGAACGTTCCGGCCCCTCTTACACATCGGTAACTTGTGCATTACGGTAACTTTATTGTTACCTAAGGGGAGGCCGGAGCGGATGCGGTATTATGAAGCGAGTTCGATGATCGCGTCGAGTCCGGAGGCGGTGTGGGCGGTGCTGACCGACGGGGCCGCCTGGTCGTCCTGGAACTCCGACGTCGACGGAGTCGACGGCCGGATCGGGCCCGGCGAGAAGATCACCATCCGGTCCCAGGCGGCGCCCGGCCGGGCCTTCCCGGTCAAGGTGACAGACTTTGATCCGCCGACCCGGCTGCGGTTCAGTGGCGGCATGCCGCTGGGCCTGTTCCGCGGGGTACGGACCTTCGAGGTGTCGCCGGACGGGACCGGGGGGACGGCGTTCCGCGTACGCGAGGAGTACACCGGACCGCTGGTCAGGCTGGTCTGGCGGTCGATGCCAGATCTCGGGCCGTCGTTCGACCGGTTCGCCCAGGGGCTCAAACGCAGGGCCGAGACGGGCCGCTGACCAGACGGGCCGCTGAACAGCCAGATCCAGTCGATTCGCGAACAAGGGAACACATCATGAGCCATGCCACCGTCGTCCGCTACACCACCCGGCCCGAGTCCGCCGACGAGAACGAAAAGCTGATCAAGGCCGTATTCGCCCAGCTCGCCGACCAGCAGCCGGACGGGCTCCGCTACCTGGCCATCCGGCTCGATGACGGAGTCAGCTTCATGCACATCGCCGTGCTCGACGAGGACGGGCCCAACCCGCTGACCGCGCTCCCCGCGTTCGGTGAGTTCGTCTCGGCCATCAACGAGCGCTGCACCAGCGGGCCGGCGCCGACCCAGGGAACCGTGGTCGGCACGTACGGCACCGCCGGCTGACCTCCGGACCTCAGCGATCGAGGCGGCCGGGTCAGCGGATTTCGGTGTACTCGCTGCGGTCCAGCTGGACGACGTTGGTGTAGTCGTCGCCCGCCGGCTCGGCGACCTCGGGGTAGCGGCTTGCGTCCGGCGGCACGACCAGCAAGCCGGACCGGGAGACCAGCTTGCGCAGGTGCCGCATCCCGCTCATGCCCGCGACCGTGACCGCCAGGACGGCGGCCAGGATCGAGCCGCCGAACAGCGCCAGGCCGCCGACGACGTGTCCCAGCAACATCATGACCACTGCGGCCAGCAGGGCCACCGGCACGGCCGCCACCAGCAGCAGCGCGAGCCGCGTCACCGCCATCACGGCCTTGGCCGACCTGTCCGGCCTCCGCTCCGCGTACCAACCGGTCATCACGCTCACCTCTCACGGCCCGGATCTCTCTGGGCCTAACACGATATGTCTTATCGTCTAGCACAACGCATCGGTCGATCAGGATCATCCCGTGACCGTCTGGCGCGGTTAGGGGTGCAGGCGGTGGGCGAGGGCGGTGTGGCGGCGGCCGGCGCCCTTGGTGCGGACGGCGGCAGCCAGGGCGCGGCGGGATCCGGCCAGGACGACCAGTTTCCTGGCCCGGGTGATGCCGGTGTAGAGCAGGTTGCGCTGCAGCATCATCCAGGAGCTTGTGGTGAGCGGGATAACCACCGCGGGGTACTCGCTGCCCTGGGACCGGTGGATGGTGACCGCGTAAGCGTGGGCCAGTTCGTCGAGTTCGTCGAACCCGTAGTCGACCTGCTCGTCTTCGTCGGTGTGCAGGGTCAGGGTGTGATCTTCCGGCGAGATCGCGGTGATCACGGCGACCGTGCCGTTGAAGACGCCGGCGGCCCCCTTGTCGTAGTTGTTGCGCAGCTGGGTGACCTTGTCGCCGATCCGGAACACCCGGCCGCCGTACCGGCGCTCCGGCGCGCCCTCCCGGAACGGGGTCAGGGCTTCCTGCAGGAGCAGGTTGAGGTTCCCCGCTCCGGCGGGCCCGCGGTGCATCGGGCACAGCACCTGCACGTCGCGGCGCGGGTCCAGGCCGAACCTGGCTGGGATCCGCCGGGCCACGATATCGACCACGAGCCCGGCGGTCTCCTCGGTGTCCTCGCAGCCGAACCAGAAGAAATCGCCGAAGCCGCCCGGGGCGGGCAGCTGCCCGGCGTTGACCCGGTGGGCGTTGACCACGATGCCGGACTGCTGCGCCTGGCGGAAGATCCTGGTGAGCCGGACCGCCGGCAGCGACCCGGCGGCCAGCAGGTCCCGCAGGACCTCGCCCGCGCCGACAGAAGGCAGCTGGTCCACGTCTCCGACCAGCAGCAGGTGCGCCCCCGGTGCGACCGCCTTGACCAGCTTGTTCGCCAGGATCACGTCCACCATCGAGGTCTCGTCCACCACCACCAGGTCCGCGTCAAGCGGGCAGGAGGCGTCGAACGACGCCTCGCCGCCCGGCCGCAACTGGAGCAGCCGGTGGATCGTCGCCGCCTCGTGGCCGGCCAGCTCGGCGAGCCGCTTGGCCGCCCGGCCGGTCGGCGCGGCCAGCACGATGGTGGCTCCCCTGGCCCGGGCCAGCTCCACCACCGACCGCACGGTGAACGACTTCCCGCACCCCGGGCCGCCGGTCAGGATCGCCACCTGGGAGGTCAGCGCGAGCCGCACCGCGTCGGCCTGCTCCGGCGCGAGCTCGGACCCGGTCCGCCCGCGCAGCCACCCGAACGCCTTGTCCCAGTCCACGGCGGCGAACCCGGCCAGCCGGTCACCCCGGGCGGCGTGCAGGCGGAGCAGGGCGTGAGCCAAGGACCGTTCGGCCTGATAAAAGGGCGGCAGGTAGACGGCGGGGACCTGCGAGGCGGCCGGGGGCGCCGCGGGGACCGTCTCGCGGACCACTCCCTCGGCTGCGGCCAGCTCCTCTAGGCATGGCGCGGCCAGCTCGGCCGGCACGTCGAGGATCTTGGCGGCGTCGGCGATCAGGTTGGGTGCGGGCAGGTAACAGTGCCCGTCGTCGGCCGCCTCGGACAGCGTGTAGGCCAGGCCCGCCTTGATCCGTTCCGGGCTGTCCCGGGCGATGCCGACCGCGGCGGCGATCGTGTCCGCGGTCTTGAACCCGATGCCCCACACATCCGCGGCCAGCCGGTACGGCTCGGACCGAACGACCGAGACCGAGGCGTCGCCGTATTTCTTGTAGATCCGTACCGCCAGCGACGTCGACACCCCGACGCCCTGCAGGAAGATCATCACCTCCTTGATCGCCTTCTGCTCCGCCCAGGCGGCGGCGATCATCGCGGTCCGCTTGGGGCCCAGCCCGTCGACCTCGGTCAGCCGGCCCGGCTCGTCGTCGATGACGTGCATGATGTCCACGCCGAAGTGCGCGACCATGCGTTCGGCCATGACCGGGCCGATGCCCTTGATCAGGCCCGAGCCCAGGTATTTCTGGATGCCCGCGGTGGTGGCGGGCAGCACCGTGGCGTAGGAGTGCACCTCGAACTGCCGGCCGTACCTGGGGTGGCTCGACCACCGGCCGGTCAGCCGCAAGAACTCGCCCACCTGCGCGCCGAGCAGCGGCCCGACCGCCGTGACCAGCTCCGCGCCAGCTCGTTCCGGCGCGATCCTGGCGATCGTGTACCCGGTCTCGGGATTGGCGAACGTGACCCGTTCCAGCACCCCGTCCAGTACCGCGCCGCCGCCCTGGCCGCCCATCACCGCTGGCATAAATCCACATCGTACGGGCCGGCGTTGGCGGCGAGGTGGCCGAGCAGGGTGCTGAGCGTGGCCAGGTCCGCGTCGGGCAGGCCCGCCCGCAGCTTGGCGTCGAAGGCGATCGCGGTGTCCCTCAGGCGCGCGAACGCCGCCTCGCCCGCCTCGGTCAGCGCGACCACCTGGACTCGCCGGTTGGCGGCGTCGCGGGTCCTTGTGACCAGCCCGCGGGCGTCAAGGGCGTTCAGGTGATGCGTCAGCGTGG
Organism: uncultured Actinomycetes bacterium; assembly: GCA_963808315.1. Taxonomy (GTDB): domain Bacteria; phylum Actinomycetota; class Actinomycetes; order Streptosporangiales; family Streptosporangiaceae; genus Palsa-504. The sequence continues at coordinate 63,574 of CAWEFK010000012.1, forward strand.
CCTCGCGCACCCCGACCGCTTCGGCGAGTTCCCGCTGGTTGGCGGGCCGTCGGATCTTCAGGTTGAGCAGGATGAGCCAGACCGGCAGGGTGCCGTCGGCTTCGCGGAGAGCCTCGTCGAACGCGCGCTCCACGACGCGCGCGGCCTGGCTCAGGCGGAGCCCGATCGGGAGGGGAAACGGTGCTGGCACGTCCGCCAGCGTATCACCAAACATCGACATCTAATTGATTGACATCTAACTCTTAGATCTCTAACATTCTGTCGTGATGGCGGCTCGACCGGCCGCGGCGGCCAAGCGAGAAGGGCTTGCGCGATGAGTGACCCCGCAATTGAGGCCCACGGCCTGCGGAAGGCCTTCGGCCAGGTGCAGGCGCTGGACGGGCTGAGCCTGACGGTGCCCGCCGGAGCTGTGCTCGGCCTGCTCGGGCCGAACGGGTCGGGCAAGACCACCACCGTGTCCATCCTGGCCACGTCGCTGCGTCCCGACGCCGGCCGCGCCTGCGTCGGCGGGCTGGACGTGGTGACGCAGGCGGCGCAGGTCCGCCGCATCATCGGCCTGGCGGGCCAGTTCGCGGCGGTGGACCCCAACTTGACCGGACGGGAGAACCTCGCCTTGATCGGACGGCTGTCCCGGGTGGGCCGCAGGCAAGCCCGGATCCGCGCCGACGAGCTGCTTGACGGCTTCGGGCTGAGCGCGGCGGCAGGCCGGCTCGTGCGCGGCTACTCCGGCGGGATGCGACGGCGGCTCGACGTGGCCGCGGCGCTGCTGCACCGGCCGGCGGTGCTGTTTCTCGACGAGCCCACCACCGGCCTGGATCCGGAGAGCCGCTTCACCCTGTGGGACTCGGTACGCGACCTCGCCAGGTCAGGCACCACCGTGCTGCTGACGACGCAGTACCTGGACGAAGCCGACGCGCTGGCCGACCGGGTGATGATCATCTCCGCCGGGCGGGTAGCCGCCGCCGGCACTCCGGGCGAGCTGAAGGCCCGCTTCGGCGCGGTGGTCTTCCACCTGGACTTTGGCCGGCCGGAGGCCGCGGAAGCCGCCCAGGCGGTGCTGGCATCGGCGGGCTTCTCGCCGCAGCGCGACGGCGCCGCCCTCGCGGTCCGGTCCGCTACCGGTTCCGGCGAGCTCACCGGCCTGCTGCGCGCCCTGGACGGGCGGGCCGCCGACCCGGTGTCCGTCGCGGTGCGCGAACCCAGCCTGGACGACGTATTCCTCTCTCTTACCCACGGAGGCAAGGCAGCATGAGCACGATCGCTATCGCGCCGGACCGGGTCGCGGCCGGCCGCGTGGCCGCGGCGGCCACCGAAGTCGCCCGCGCTCTCTCGGACACCGCCGATGTCGCCTGGCGCAACTTGCTGACCCAGCTGCGCACCCCGCAGGCCCTGGTGTTCGCCACCATCCAGCCCGTCATCTTCGTGCTGCTTTTCCGCTACGCGTTCGGCGGCGCGATCCACGTACCCGGTACGAATTACGTGGACTTCCTGATGCCAGGGATCTTCGCGCAGACGGTCGCCTTCGGCGCGGTCGGCACCGCGGTCGGGCTGGCCGGCGATCTGCGCACCGGCATCCTGGTCCGCTTCCGCACCCTGCCGATGGCCCGGATCGCCGTGCTCGGCGGCCGGACCCTCGCCGACCTGGCGCGCAACCTGCTGGTCGTCGCGGTGATGACCGGCGTCGGCTTCGCCGCCGGATTCCGCAGCCCGCACGGCGCGGGTGCCCTGCTCGCCGCGCTCGGCCTGGTGGTCGCGTTCGGCTACGCGATCTCCTGGGGCTTCGCGTCCCTCGGCCTGCGGGTCAGCGACCCGGAGGCGGCCCAGGCGGCCGCGGTGCCCGCGGTGTTCCTGCTCGTCTTCACCTCCGCCGCCTTCGTGCCGGCCACCGCCATGCCCGGCTGGCTGCAGGCGTTTGGCACCCATCAGCCGGTCGACGCCCTGGTCAACGCCGAACGGGCGCTGATTCTCGGCGGCCCGGCCACCCATGACGTCCTCATCTCGCTGGCGTGGAGCGGCGGCCTGCTTGTCGTTTTCGCCCTCCTCGCCGCCCGCACCTACGCCCGCATGGGCCGCTAAGGCCGCTAGGCCGCTAGGGCCGCTAGGGCCGCTAGGGCCGCTAACAGAAAGGAGCCAACCATGGCCGTCGAACTTAACCACACCATCGTCCCCGCCCACGACCCGCAAGCCTCGGCGCAGTTCCTCGCCGACATCCTCGGCCTGCCCGTCGATCCGCCGGTGGCGCACTTCACCCCGGTGACGCTGGCCAACGGGGTCAGCCTGGACTTCGATCACCACGACCACGTCGATGAGCACCACTACGCGTTCCTGATGGACGACGAGGAATTCCAGGCGGCGTTCGGCCGGATCAAGGACAGGGGCATCACGTACTACGCCGATCCCGCCTGCCGCCAGGTCGGCCAGGTCTACGCCAGCCCAAACGGCCCCCGCGGCACCTATTTCCGGGACCCGGACGGTCACCTCATGGAGATCCTCACGCCAAGCTCGGGAGACACGACATGAGCGAGCCGGAGGGCGCCGGCGGCGCCTGGACTGAGGAGCGACGCAGGAGCGACGAGGGAAGGCGCCGCCTCAAAGGCGGCCGCAGGCGAGCGGGAGACACGACATGAGCGCGCTCGACGGGCAGATCGCCCTGGTCACCGGCAGCACGCGGGGCATCGGGGCGGCCATCGCCGCCGAGTTCGCGCGCCGCGGGGCCGCCGTCGCCGTACACGGGCGCGATCAGGGCGCCGCGGCCAGCGTGGCGGCCGCGATCACCCGCGACGGCGGCAGGGCCATGACGGTGACCGGCGACGTCACCGATTTCGGCCAGGTCGAGGCGGTCCGCCGCCGGATCGAGGACGCCTGGGGGCCGGTCGGCATCCTGGTCGCCAACGCGGGCGGCAGCTTCACCCCGCCCGTGCCGCTCGAGCAGATCCCCGAAGACGGCTGGCGCGCGACGGTCGACGGCAACCTGCTGGCCACGTTCCTCACGCTGAAGAGCTTCCTGCCCGGGATGAAGGAGCGCCGCCGTGGCACGATCGTCACGATCGGCTCGGCCGCGGGACGCCGCGCGGACCCTCGCTCCCCCATTCCCTACGCGGCGGCCAAGGCGGGCATCGCGCTGCTGACGCAGGACGTCGCCGCCCAGGCGGGCCCGTTCGGGATCCGGGTCAACTGCATCACTCCGGAGACCATCATGACCGAGGGCAACCAGAACCGGATCCCGGCCGGACTGCAGGCCTCACTCGCCGACGCGCACCCCCTCAAACGGCTCGGAACACCGCACGACGTCGCGACCACCGCCGCGTTCCTCGCCTCCGACGAGGCCGCCTGGATCACCGGCGTGGTTATCGACGTCGCGGGCGGCGCTGTCCTCGTCTAGCCATCCCCAGCAAAGGAGTCCGGTCATGGCAGTCAACGAAGCCGCGATGCGGCGGCGCGCGCGCATCATGCGCGCGGTCAACGTGCCCATGCGGGCGGCGCTCACCCTGCCGTTCGCGACGCCGCTCAGCGGGAACCTGATGCTCATCTCCTACACCGGCCGTAAGACCGGGAAGGCGTATCGGCAGCCGGTCAGCTACGTGCGCGACGGCGACGTGCTGCTCACCCCGGGCGGCGGCCGCTGGACGCTCAACCTGGCCGACGGGCGGCCGGCCCGGATCCGGCTGCGCGGCCGCGACACGTCCGCTCGGCCGGAACTGGTGACCGATCCCGCCGAGCTCGAGCGACTGCTCGGCGTGATCACCGGCAAGAACCCGCGGGCGGCCAGGTTCATCCCCATCCCGCGCCGTCCCGACGGGCGTCTGGACCCCGACGCCCTCAGCGCCGCACGGCAACACGGCTTCTGCATCGTGCGCTGGCACCTTGCGGAGCAGGGGTGACGCGCGAAGATCGCGGCGGGAGCAGAATTTCAGGATGGCAAGCGAGGTGGTGTGGTGGCCAGGTGGGCCGGAGGCCGGCCGCGAGACGCTGACCACGGCCGGCCGCGAGCGGGTGGCCGTGGCCGTGGTCAGCGTCTCCTTCAACACCCGGGAACTCACCGGGTTCTTGCTGTGGTCGTTGCGCCGGATCGTGGACTGGCCGCGCCTGGAGATCGTGATCGTGGACAACGGATCGCGAGATGGGTCGGCGGAACTGCTGGCCGAGGCCGGCCAGGCCGGAGTCTGCGCGCTGCTCGCCAACGACGTCAATCGCCAGCACGGCCCGGGCCTGAATCAGGGCATCTCCTGGCTGGCCTCCCGGCCGGGTCCGCTCCCGGCCTGGATCTGGGTCCTGGATTCCGATGTCGTCGCCGCACGGCCTGACGTACTGTCCGCCGCCCTGGCGCTCGCGCGGGACGATGGCGCGGCCGTGGTCGGAGAGCCGCAGTGGGATCCATGGCATCAGGTCGAGCGATGTGAGCTTTACTCGCTGCTCCTGAACCCGGCCTGCGTCTGGCGGCCCGGAATCGGGCCGTTCACCGACGACGGTGATCCGTCGTTTGACCTGCTCAGCTCGGCCGCACGCTCCGGCCTGCGGGTGGCGGCCTTCCCGTTCACCGCGGACGGCCATGTGATTCACCGGGGCCGGGGCAGCCTGGCCGCGGTCTACGAGGCCGGCGACCGCTCTCACCCGCTCTATGACTGGGCCATCGGGCACCATGACGCGCATTTCGGCGCGGTTCCTGGCGCTGACCGCCGATACCGGGCTCTCCTGCGGGCATTCCGCCAGGAGACCGGCACACTTACCGGAACGTCCCTGGCCGCCGCGTGCGGATATCCGATCAAGCATCCGTAGCATATTTAACTGGTCAGGTTTCTTTCGTCCCGTGGCGCTGGTCGCCGTGCCGTGAGCCGACCCGGCCAACCCCCGCCCGCCGGACAAACGCGCCAATTCGTCCAGGCATTCGAAATTATTGTGGATACTTGCTTGCCCTATGAGGGTAGTAGCGATCCACAATCAGAGCGGGGACCGGGCGGGGCGGGCGGGGGCGGGCGGGGCGGGGGCGGGCGGGGGCGGGCGGTTGAGATAGCTGGGGCACGCGAGGCCAGCGGTAATCGACGTGGACCCGACGGACATGTGTTATCGCCGGTTAGGCACGGGTTCCGGACTGCCCGTGGAGGTTGTCTTCGTGCGGGGATGACCCTCCTTTGGCGTGCCCGGGGCTGGTGCTTCCTTCGGTGAAGATCTGCTTTCGGATCAGACCTAGCCATGCCGCCATCCCGTCATCGGCGGGATGGCGCGGCTAAGCTCCGGGGCCACCACCGCGGGGTCGCGGTCGCTGATGAGGGCAGTTAGCTGGCGTTTCCGGGGTAGCTGGCCCGGATGGTGCCGTGGTTCCTCGCGACCTGGGCGGCCTGGGCTTCGGTGAGCACGCAGGTGGCCACGCCGCGGGTGCTTGTGTCCCTGGTGCACAGGCGGGTGTGCCCGGTGGTGAAGGATACGGGCTGGCCGCCGAGCGGGTGGCCGTCGACGGTCAGGGTCAGGGTCAGGGTCAGGCGCGGGCTGACGCCGATACTGGCGGTCAGCAGCCGGGGCGTGGTGGCGGGGGGCGTTAGTGCGCGGCGGGCGGCTTAGCCTACTTGGTGGGTGCGCCGGGCGATGAAGACGAATTCGCGGCCAGGGCGGTCGGGCGCGTCCCGGACGTCCTCGACGACGAACCCCGCGGCCAGCAGCGAGTCGGTGACCTGGTCCCGGCCGCGGAAGCGCAAGGTCGAATCCGACGTCAGCACGGCGCCGTCCCGCGCGAAGACGAACGTGGCGCGGAAAGATACGAGCTCGTCCCGCACGTCGGTGAGCTCCGTCCAGGCCTCGACGATCCCGACGTCAGGAATGTCGGTGCGAGAGTAGGTGTGCTCGCGATCCCAGGTCCGCCACGCCTGCCTTTCCGGGTCTCGCGTTTCGAACACGAGATGCCCGTCCGGGCGCAGGGCGGTCCGCACCCCGCGCAACGTCGATGCCCATTCCTCATCGGTCAGGAAGACCTGGGCGACATTCGCCGTCATGGTCGCCACGTCCGCCTGCAGCGGAGGCAGCCCGGTGGCGTCACCGTGGACCCACCGCACCCGGTCCGCGTCCGGCTTGGCCCGCGCTACCTCGAGGGAGGCAGCCGCGGGGTCGACCCCGACCACCTCGATCCCCCGGGCCGCGAGCAGGCAGGCAAACGTCCCCGTCCCGCAGCCGACGTCGAGGACCGTCCGCGCCCCGAACGCCTCGACCAGCGCGGCGTACACCTCAAGGTCGCTGCGGTCCGGGTCCAGCGGGTCGTAGATCTCCGCCAGCCGCGGCCGCTCGAAGTGCGCATCAGCCACGGCCGTACCCGGCCTCGAACGCCCAGGCGGGATAGCTGTTGCGCAGCAGGTCCAGGTGGCCCTCCCACGCGGGCGAGCCGAGCACCGTCGGCGGGAGGAAGGAAATGTCCGGACCGGTGACGGTGAACCCCCAGCGAAACCCGGCGACCGCCTGGACCACCGGGGTCACCACGGCATCGGGCGCGACACACAGAAAGGCGTGAGCTTCCCAGTCCATGTCGTACCGGTCCCCGCGCGACGGTGCGTCGAAGAATTCGGGCTTGAGGCCGTACCACGCGTAAGGAGTGGGGATATCACGGTAGATGGCAATCGGGTCCATCTCAAAGCCGGTGCCGTCACTATCAGACGAACGGACCAGCTGCGTCCAGCCGAAAATCGCCGCGTAACCGTCGGCCGGATACGTCACGGTGGCGCGGCAGACCGGGAAATCCCGCGCGAAATCGACGGGCTCACCCTCGCTGAGCAGCAAGTAGCCGAGCGAAGCGGGATCGGTGTTACGGCTGAGCGACACATCGACGTACCCGTCGAGTCCGCGCAGGGAGAAGGGGATGCGGGTAGCGGAAATCATCGGCATGGTCCTTGGGGTCGCAGGCGTCGGGTCTGGCCACTTTCAGCGAAACCCCTCTCGCATAACGTAATGTCGGGAGTCTCATACGGGTAACTCGTTCTCGCGGCGAAGGCCTGATCCCGCCACAGCGGGATAGGTGGCCTGGACGTGGTACCGAATTCCGTTCGGAAAAAGTCTGGTGATCTTTGGCCGCGACCTGGAGAACGATCATGGCGAGCAGTACCCCGCCCGAACAGGCGCCGCTGGAGATCATCCGCATGAGCACCATGCTCCGCCCGGTGGCCCTGCTCCCTGAAATCCGGCTGCACCAGGCCAGCGAGCCGATCGGGGTGTGGCAGCGCACCGAGCTGGCGGCCGGACGGAGCGACCTGGACCCGCCGTTCTGGGCCTTCGCCTGGGCGGGTGGCCAGGGGCTGGCCCGGTACCTGCTTGACCACCCGGAGGTGGTCAGGGACCGGCCGGTGATCGACCTCGCCTCCGGCTCCGGGCTGGTAGCCATCGCGGCGGCCAGAGCGGGCGCGGCGGTCGTGACGGCCTATGACATCGATCCGCTCGCGGTGGCCGCGGTGACGCTGAACGCCGAGGCCAACGGCGTCGCGGTCCGGGCCGTCCAGGCCGACATCCTGGACTCCGACGGCATCCTGGACTCCGGCGGGGACGGCACCGAGGTGATACTCGCGGCCGACGCCTTCTACGAACGCGAGCTGGCCAGCCGGATGACACGGTACCTGGAACGAGCCCAGGCCCGCGGCGCCGATGTCCTGGTGGGCGACTTCGGGCGGGCCTACCTGCCCCAGGACCGGCTGGTGCCGGTGGCGGGCTACGACGTTCCCGGGCTGAGCGCGCTGGAGGACCACGACATCAAGCACACCACCGTCTGGACGCTGCGCGCCAAGGGACTGACCAGCGGCGGTGGCTAACCACGCATATTCTTGGCATTTCGTCTTCTGGGCATTTCGTCTTCTGGAGGCTGGCTGTCCGTGACACATAACGCCGCGAGCGTGCGTTGGGGGTTCGACGACCCCGGGCTGTTGGAGGCCCTGGAGGCGATTCCGCTCGACCGGATCGACGAGATCGGGTTCGGGCTGATCGTGATGAACCGCAGCGGCGAGGTGACCGGCTATAACGCCGCGGAATCGAGGTTGTCGCGCCTTCCCGCCGAGCGGGTCGTGGGCCGGAACTTCTTCGTGGAGGTCGGCCCGTGCACGAACAACTACCTGGTCGCGCAGCGTTTCCTGCACTGTGACGAGCTGGACGAGCAGCTCGACTACGTGTTCACGTTCCGGATGGCCCCGGCCCCGGTGCGGCTGCGGCTGCTGGCCCGGGCCTCCTCATCGCGCCAGTACCTGGCGGTCCGCTCCCGGTGACCGACGATGCCTGGGCCGGGGGGCGGGACGACGCACAGGAGCTGCAGGATCTGCGTCAGTTCTTCTACCAGTGCCCGGTCGGGTTGTTCGAGATCGACGACGACGGTCTGGTCCTGAAGGTGAACCCCGCCGCGGTGGCCATGCTCGCCCCGGTGATCGGCGGCGGGAACCTGGCGGAGCTGTTTCCCGTCCTGGACCGGCTGGCGCCGCAGGTGAGCAAGGTCATCAGCCGCGACCGGAACCGGATGGGGCCGCTGGCGGCCGGGGAGCGGATCGTTGCTCCCGCCGACGTCCACGTCACGTCGTTCCTGGAGGTCCGCGCCGTGCGGGTCGCCGCCGGGCGGGTCATGGTGGTGCTCTTCGACGTGTCGGCGGAGGTCCGGCTGACGGCGGAGCGGGACCGGCTCTTCGCGGCGGAAAAGGCGGCTCACGCGGAGGCCGCCGCCGCCCGGGACCGGGCCGAAGCGGTCTCGGCGCAGGAGCGGGCGGCCCGGCTCAGGCTGCAGGCCCTGCAGGCGGTCACGGCCGGGCTGGCCACGGCGGCCACCTCCGAGCAGATCGCTGACGTGCTGACCAGGGAGGGCATGGGCCTGGTGGCCGATCACGGGGTCGTGGCCCTGCTCGACCCGGACGGGTCTTACCTGCTGACCCGGGCGACGAGTGACTTCCCTGTCAGCGTCGCGCTGGCCTACGCCCGGATCCCCGTCGCCCAGGCCGACAAGACACCGGTCGGGCGGGTCGCGCTGCACGGCCAGCGCATCATGATGGCCTCGGCGCAGGAGATCGCCGACCGGTGTCCCCTGGTCGCGGCCAGCCACGCGCTGACCGGGACCTCGAGCCTGCTGGCGGTCCCGGTCCGGGCGGCGGACCGTACCATCGGGGCCCTGGGGTTCGGCTTCCGTGCGGCCGGGCCGGTCAGTGCCGATATCGTCCACGTGGCCGAGACGCTGGCCGAGCTCACCGGGCAGGCCCTGGCACGGGCCAGGCGGCACGAGGACGACCACGCCGTCGCCCACCGGCTGCAGCAGGCCCTGCTGCCGAAGGTTCCGGCCGAGCTGCCCGGAGTCGGGATCGGGGTCTGCTACCGGCCGGCCGGCCGCGGCCGCGATGTGGGCGGGGACTGGTACGACGCGTTCACGCTGCCCGCGGGGCGGATCGGGTTCGCGGTCGGCGACGTGGTCGGCCACGACCTGGACGCGGCGGTGGCGATGGGTCACCTGCAGCAGCTGCTGCGCTACGTGGCCATGGGCGGAGCCCGCCCCGGCGAGGTGCTCCAGGCCCTCGACCAGGCCTGCCCGTCGGTCACCGGCACGGACTTCGCCACCCTCGGATACGCCGAGTACGACCCGGCCGCGTCCGTCATCACCTACGCGTGCGCCGGGCACCCGCCGCCGCTGCTGGCCGCCGGCGGCCATGTCACCTACCTCAACGACGGCCGGTCGGCCCCGCTCGGCTTCAAGGACGGCCCGCGACCCGAGGCCCGGCTGGCCGTGCCGCCCGGCGCGATGCTGGTCTGGTACTCCGACGGCCTGATCGAACGACGCGGAGAAGTCGTCGACCTGGGCCTGGACCGGCTCGCCGCCCTCGTCGCCGGCCTGGGCGCCGTCCTGGAGGCCGGCGTGGGCCCCGGCCTGGGCGGCGGCGTGGGCGCCGGCCTGGGCGCCGGCGTGGGCGGCGGCGACGCGCAGCGCTGGTGCGACGAGCTGATCACGGGTATGACCGCGGGCCAGCCCGTCAGCGACGACGTCGTGGTGGCCTGCCTGCACCTGCGGGGCGAGCAGGCTCCGATGGACCGCCGAGGATGAGCCGTGTCGTGGTGATCGGAGCGACCGGACACATTGGTAGTTACCTGGTACCACGGCTGGTGCGCGGCGGCCACGAGGTGATCGCGATGAGCCGCGGGGCCCGTGATCCTTACCGCGCGAGCCCGGAGTGGGGCTCGGTGACGAGGGTCACGATCGACCGTGATGCGGAGGATGAGGCGGGGACGTTCGGGGCTCGGGTCGCCGCGCAGCGGGCCGATGTGGTGATCGACCTGATCTGCTTCACCGCCGCATCGGCGCGGCAACTCCTCGACGCGCTGCGGCCAGCCCGCCCGCTGCTTGTGCACTGCGGAACGATCTGGGTGCACGGTCCCGCGCTGCGGGTGCCGGTAACCGAGGACGAGCCGCGCACCGCCTTCGGCGAGTACGGCACGGGCAAGGCGGCGATCGAGGCCCTGCTGCACCGCGAGACGCTGGCGGGCGGGGTGCCAGCCATCGTGCTGCATCCGGGGCACATCAGCGGCCCGGGCTGGCCGGTCATCACGCCGGCCGGTAACCTGGACCCCGGTGTCTGGGCGTGCCTGGCGGCCGGCCGGGCGGTCGCGCTGCCCGATCAGGGACTGGGCGTGCTACATCACGTGCACGCCGATGACGTGGCGCAGGCCTTCGAGCTGGCGCTGTCGCGGCCAGCGGCGGTCGGGGCCAGTTTCCACGTGGTAGCCGAGCAGGCGATGACACTGCGCGGTCTGGCGGCCGGGGTGGCAGGGTGGTTCGGCCGGGAGCCTATGCTTGAGTTCGTCGACTGGGCCGAGTTCGAGCGGCGGGCCGGAGCCGAACACGCCGAGTCCACCCGCCAGCACACCGTTCGCAGTATTACCGCAAGTATCAGGCGCGGTCAAGATGTGCTTGGCTTCCGGCCGCGGTATAGCTCGCTCGACGCCTTGCACCAGGCGCTGACCTGGCTGGTCGCGGACGGGCAGGTCGACGTGGGCGGACAGTCTTTCTAGGCGTTCCGGGCCGGGTGGTGGGTTTGCGGGCCGGGTGGTGGGGTTGCGGGCCGGTCTTGGGGTGGCGGGCCCGGTGTGGGCTCGACGTGGGCACCCTCCGCGGTCCCGTGAACCCCACCCGCCCCATCCTGCACGCCCGTGCTGTCCCGCTCCCGCTTCCGAACCACACCGAAGGTCCATTGTCGTTGCCCAAGCACAATGCTAGGAATTTAAGGGAACTCGTGGGTGCCGAATTTCGAGGCTTTGCTGCTGGTCAGGATCCTCGCTGCGGGTTGGGCCAGCGCCGGAGGGCGGCGCGGGTGGCGGCCTGCTGTGGTATAGCGTCAGCCGCCGGCCGGTAAGGGCAACGCGAGCCCTTTACGTACTTTATGCCGGGATTTTGGGTGGCGGCATTCCGGCGCCCATCATGATCGTGGCCAGTTCCGGTACTACGGCCGCGGCTGTTATTAACTTCGGGCGTGTCGCCGGTTCTCCCCTGCCCCGGGCCGGGCTGATCGCGAACCCGCGGGCGCGTTCTTCCCCGCCCGCAACGCGGAGAACACCAGCCGCTGGTTCGCCGCGCACGGCCCTGGCCGGGTCCGTCCGAGCCGGGGAACCGGGGCGCCCCGCTCCGCCGGGACGCGCTGACCGGCCCCTCACATCACAGCACACGCTTCCCCTCACTCGCGTACGGCGCCAGTTTCGGGGGAATGCGGCAGCGTACCGGTTCTTTGCGGGAGAAAGCCGCATCCACTGACTACGCGCCAGGCGGGAAGTGACCGCCCAGTGACCGCCAGGCCGCCCTGCTCCGCCCGGGCGGGCGAGCTGGCCCTTCCCGGCCCGGCACCGCCTGCCGCTGAAGCCGCCGGCACCGCAGGTGACCAGCCGCCGCCGCGTCCTCCTCGGGAAAGCCGTGGTCGCGCACCCGCTCATCCGCGACCGGCCCCACCACCGCGAACCTCGCCACCAGCACCGCCACGGCATCCTCAGCAACCGCCGCAGCACATCCTGACACGCCAAAACCGCAAACCACTACATAATGACCGACGCGGCCTATACGCCCGTTTCTGGCCATGATCATGAGGCAGGCAGAGCCGAGGGCGCTTCCTTAACTTCCTGGCATTGTGCCCCAGCAACACCTATGGTCCATCGTAGTGGTCAGAGAAAGGCTTTCCTGCTTGCCCTCGGCATTAGGGAACGGGATGCTCCCGGTTCCAAATGAGTTGCTCCTGGCTTGGCTGACTGATTCGCTCGGGGCATGGGAGATATAGCCCGTACGGCTGTGACTATCGCGGGCGTTCCGGCATTGCTGGGGTACTGCGTTTCGCCGGAATGGGCGGTGAAGTACGGCACGGTGCTGCTTTACCACGGTTCCGGGGGGCCCAAAGAGCGGATGGAGGCGTACAGCACGGCGCTCGCCGAGGCCGGTTTTCTCACGGTAAGCCTCGATGCGGTCGGTCATGGCGAACGCCGGTATCCGGACTTCGACGCTATTTTCAACGACCAGCGCTGGGATACGCAGTTCGACGCGACCGAAACCGACTTCCTACAGCTCATCGACGACACCGTCGCCGAGGTGCCGTCGATCATCGATGACCTGCTTGATCGCGGCTGGGCTCGTACCGACGGGGTCGGCATCGGCGGCCGGTCGCTGGGCGGCAATGTGTCCTACGCGTCAGTTCTCGCCGACCGCCGGATTCGGGCGGCGGCTTCCGTCGTGGGCTCGCCGGAGTGGACGCCGCCCCGGGCTCATAGCCCGCACCATTTTCCCGACCGGTTCTTTCCCGCCGCGGTTCTGTCGCAGTCCGCGGAATGTGACGAATACGTGCCCGCGGAGCCGGTCAGGGACTTCCACGACAAGCTTCAGCCGTGGTACGCGGGGGAGCCCGAGAAAGTCCAGTACCTGGAGTATCCCGGCGTCGGGCACTTCCTGACGCCGGAGCTCAACGCGGCGAGCTGCCGGCAGATGACGGCGTGGTTTCAGCGGTGGCTGCCGCGTCGCCCGGGTCAGTCGCCGGATCATAGGCGTGGCGGAAGGTCGATAACGATGACGATCGTGCCCAGCAGCACCGCGGCACCCGCCAGCATGGGCGGCCCCGAGCCGACACGGTCCACGGCCAGGCCGGTGAGTGCGTAGCCCACCCCGGTGCCCGCGTTCGCCGCGGTGTTGATCCAGGTGGTCGCCTCGCTCCCGCCGGCGCTGGCCGTTGATCCGGTCCGCGCTGAGGTAGCTGAGCACGAGCACCGGGGCGATGGCGGCGCCGGTCAGAGCCATGACGACGCCGAGGACAAGCAGGTCGGGCGTGACCACGGACCCGGCCACCCCGGCCGCCATCACGAGCAGTAGCCCGGTCAGCTGGACGGACGGCCGGACAGGCACACGCAGCCTGCCCCACAGCAGACCGCCAACCGCGCTGCCCAGCCCCAGGGCGGCCAGGACGTACCCGGCCGCCGCGGCATCGTGGTCCTGGACGGCGCGGGCGGCGATGGTGACGTCGATGGCCCCGAAGCCGAGCGACGTCGTCAGCACGACGGTGAGCAGCGCGGGAAAACCGGGTCTGCGGAGCGGACCGGCCCACCGGCGACGGGGCACGGTGACCGCAGGTGGCTGGCGGTGGTGGGGGCGGTGACCGTTGGTGAGGCGGCCAACGCCACGCTCCCGGTCAGCAGCAGGGCGGCCGTGACGGCCAGCGCGAGGACGGGGCCGTCCAGGGCGACCAGGGCCCCGGCCAGGAGCGGGCCGAGGGTGAAGAGCAGCTCTTCAGGCGCGGTGTCGAGGCCGTACGCACGCCGCAGGCTGCCCGGGCCGACGGCGATGACCGCCCACACGGCCCGCATCGCCGCGCCCAGCACTGGTCCCGTGGCGCCGGCCAGCCCGGCCGCCGCAACGTACCCGGCCGGGCTGCGGTCGCCGGCGCGATCCAGAACGACCATCGCCACCAGGGCCGCGGCCGACCCGGCGGCAAAGGCCGGCAGGACCCGCCGCTGGCCGTAACGGTCAGCGAGCCGGGATTTGGCCGGTCCGGTCAGTGTCCCCAGCGCGTAGCAGCCGCTCGCGGCGCCAGCGGCGGCGAAGGACCCGGTGGCCTGGTGCACGACGAGCAGCAGGGATAGGCCGATAGTTCCGTAGGCCAGGCGGCCGAGGCTGGCGGCGGTGAATGAGCGCAGTGCGCCAGGCAGGCTGAGCACCGCACGGTACGACAAAGCCGGTTGCGGACGAGACATGAAACTTCCCCAGGATTAAGCCGGCGCCTGGGGGCACGTGAGCGCAAGCAGGGCCGGTGGATGGGCCGGATCCGTTAGCGGCCTATCGGCAGCCGCTAGGTCCGGCCGTTAATCCCGGGGACGTATCACAAGTGTGAGGCTACCCGGTCGGACGGCTTGGCCTGGGGCTCGGCCGGGCACCGCTGGCCGGAGCCGGGTCTGTCACCATGGCTGTCATGATCGGACGACTGCACCACGTGATCCTGGACGGCCCGGACCCGATGGTGCTCGCCACCTTCTACTCCGAACTGCTTGGGTTGCCGGTCACCTACCGCAGCGACGACTTCGTGGTGGTCTCGGCCAACGACACGTCATCGGGCCTGGCGTTCCAGCTCGCACCCGATCACCAGCCGCCGTCCTGGCCGGATCCGGCGCGCCCGCAGCAGGTGCATCTGGACATCATGGTGGAGGACGTGGCCGCCGCCGGACCGCGCGTGCTGGCCCTCGGCGCAACCAGGCTGAACGACGAAGGCGTCTACGCGGACCCGGCCGGGCATCCGTTCTGCCTGATCCGGCGGCCGCGGTGGGCCGCACCGATATCCGGGTTAGCGTTAGCCCGCGGGCTGCGGGTCGGCCGTCTCCAGCAGGGTCTTGAGGCCGGACAAGATGCGCGGCCAGCCCTTCGGTGATGCCGCCGAGCACGGCGCTGCCCGGCTCGAAGTCGTCGTGCACGACGGTCAGCTTGACCAGCTCGCCGACGGGTTCGAGGTCGAAGGTCACCTTCGACCTGCGCTCGGCGGCGACCTGGGCCAGGTACTCGTCGCTGATCCCGTAGCTGGCGGCCCACTGCGGGGTGAAGGTGTGCCAGGTGTAGGACAGCCGCCGGTAGGGTTCGGACTCAAGCACGACCTGAGCCGGGTCGGCGATCTTGACGCCGTCGGGGAGTTCCAGGGTGAACCTGGATCCGGCGCGCCAGTCGGACTCGAACGCGATGCCACCCCAGTAGCGCCGGGTGAACGCGGGATCGGTCAGCGCTTGCCAGAGCCGTTCCGGCGTGGTGCGGATGTAGGTGGTGTAGACGAACTCCGGTTTGTCCGTCGTGGTCATCTGCGGTGTCCTCCAGGGCCTTCTTCAAGTCTGACAAAGCGTCGATGCGGGGCTGGTCGTAACGGTTGATCCAGCGTTCGGCGATTTCGCTGATCGGGGCGGCGTTGAGGTAGTGCAGCTTTTCCCGGCCGCGCCGGACGGTGGTGACGAGGTTGGCGTCTTCGAGGATGGCCAGGTGCTTGCTGACCGACTGCCTGGCCATGTCCTGCCCGGCGCACAGCTCGCGCAGGCTCTGCCCGTTGCGGCGGTTCAGGCTGTCGAGCAAGCGGCGCCGGCTCGGATCGGACAGCGCCCTGAAGACCTCGTCCACGTCGGCTAGCCCCAGCTGCTGATCTTCATGTCGTCCGGGTAGGGCGTGGCCAGGCCGCCCCCGCCCTCAAGGCCGGCGCGCAGGCCGAGCATGAAGTAGGCCCACTTGGTGGAGCAGTGGGACATCGATTCGGCCGGTTCCCGCCAGTCGGCGTGGCTGAACCGCAGGACGGTCTCGCCGTCGCCGCCCCCCGGCGCGAGATCGAAGGTCAGGGAGGTGCCGACCCACTCGTCCGGCCCCTCGACGCAGCGCCAGGCCACGCGGCGGTCGGGAACGAGGTCGATGACCTCCATCACCGCGGCCGGTTCCGATCCGCCGAAGAAGAACTCAAGCTTCCCGCCTGCTATCCGAGGTTCCGCGCACGTCCCGCGTCCACCATCCTGCCAGGCCGTCTCGTGTCGCGAGCGCCTGGTAGACGCGTCCGGCCGGTGCGGTGATGCCCACGCGGTGCCTGATATCGACCATGTTGTTCTCCTCTGGGGTGGCCCCGCCGCGCTTCGGGGGCGGGGTCGAGACTTGGGGCGGGAAATAGGCAGCCGTTTGGCTGCGTGTCGATAATAGGCATCTGAAAGGCTGCATGTCAACGGAACGCGTTCTGTTGCGACCTAGGACTGAACCATTGACACGGAAGTGTTATCGATAGACGGTTGCATATATTTATATTCTGTGGTATTATTTCGATTTACTGGACTGTAATCTTTCGCGCGTGATAACTAACGGACAGCCCAGCCTGACCGCTTTTACCGCGGCGGCCGCACGCGCCGCTCATCTGCTCGTCGACCGCGAGCCCGCGATCTTCGCCGATACCCTGGCCGAGGCCATGCTCGGCGAGCGGGCCGACGAGCTCATCGGCTACCACCGGGAGCACGGCACCCATCCCGTGCTCTCCGGTGCCCGGGCCCAGGTGACCTGCCGGAGCCGTTACGCCGAGGACCGTCTCGCGGACGGCGTCCGGCGGGGCATCGGCCAGTACGTCATTCTCGGCGCGGGCCTGGATTCCTTCGCCGGCCGTTCTGCGCCTGGCCGGCCTGGTGCGCGTCTTCGAAGTCGACCATCCGGCTACCCAGGAATACAAGCGGCGGGTGCTTCCGCCCGCCGAGAACGTCACGTTCGTCCCGGTGGATTTCAGCCGGGAGTCGCTCGGCGACGGGCTGCGGCGGGCTGCGCTTCGATTTCGCCGCGCCCGCCTTCGTGAGCTGGCTAGGCGTCACCATGTACCTGGAAGAAGACGCCATCGACGCGACCCTGGCGGTCATCGGCGGCTGCGCCCCCGGCTCGGAGATCGTCATCGATTACATGCTGCCCGCCGGGCGGCGGGACGCCGCGGGCGACACGCTACGCGGACCTGGTCGGGCAGGCGTCCGCCGAACAGGGCGAACCATGGCGGTCGCTGTTCACCCCGGACGCCATGGCCGCCCTGCTGGGAAGGCACCGCTGCGCGGCCGTCCGGGACGTCGGCCAGCGCGACATGATCCCCGCGGCGGCCTGGGATCGGACCGACTCCCTGCACCCGGTGGAACTGTCCCGTATCGCCCACGCCACTATCCACAGCTGAGAACGACGAAGGCGACGGCAGACCCTTATTGGGGCTGTTGATGGGTGACGCGTTCCGCGGCGTAATCGATTGTGAATCCGGGCTCCGCGGCAGCTCCGGGGTACGGGCGGGTGCCGCCTAACCCGGGCGCGATCCCGTCTCACCCGCTGCACGCGCCCCGGCGCCCCCGCCGGGGACCGCACACGAGGTACTCGAAGTGCCATCACACCCCATAGAAGGGGTGCTATGGCACATCGAGTACCTTCTCAGGCCGCGTTCGCGTCCCCGGCCCGGCGTGATTCCGCGGCGGAACCGGGTGCTGGCGGCATATCCCTGGCTTACTCGCCGGTCGGGGTTATGGCTGGGATGGTGGGGCTGCCGAGACAGGGGGCGGGGAGTGGGCGGGGGGCGGGGAGTGGGGGGCGGGGAGTGGGGTGGGAGAAGCGGGGAGCGGGTGGGAGAAGCGGGGAGCGGGGAGCGGGGGGCGTTCGGGAGAAGAGCCGGTACGGGGCGGAGTGCTGGGTGCACCCGGCCCCGTACCGGGGCGGTGCTAACCGCGCAGGAACGGGCTGCCGAGCGGGAGCGGCTTCCCGCCGGTGCCCGCCGAGGACGCGCCGAAGAACAGGTAGACCCCGAGCGCGGCGAATAGCAGCACCACGTAGCCGCCGGTCTTGATCAGGCCGGACGACGGCACGCCCGCCGCCGAAGCCCCGTCATAGGCGAGCAGGAGCAGCAGCAGCGCGAGGGCGACGAGCCCGAACAGCACGCTGAAGGCGGACGGCAGCCGCAGCGTGGCCAGGGTCAGCATCACGACGGCGACCAGCCAGGCGATCAGGAACAGCTTGACGGTGGCGAGGACCGCGGTGGGAGTGATGGCGAACCAGTTATGGTCCAGGCCGAGCACGAGTACCGCGTAGCTCAGCCAGAACGTGCCGAAGATGCCGAAGACGGCCGCGACCGCGCTCTGGCCGAGGGCCGCGCACCAGACCGTGGCCATGAGCAGGCCCAGAGCGGTCGCCGCCAGGATCACGGCGAGCGGGGCCCCGAGGACCCCGGCCGGTACGACGCCGACCAGCGCCAGGCCGAGCGCCACCGAGCCGACGATGAAGCTGCCCAGCCCCAGCATGGCCGGGTCACCCGCCATCGGGCCGACCACGGCCGCTGGCGGTGCGGCTGCTTCCTGGGCGAGAGTACCTGACCGACCCGATTCGTCGGCGGTCGCATCAACTGTGGTCATTCATTCGCCCCTTCGTTGAGAGCGCCCCGCGTATGCGGGCTTAATGCATCCATACGTCCGCGGCCGGACACATGTGTTCTCACTTTGAATCAGGGGCCAGCCTCGGGCCGGTTATCAGCCCAGGCCAAACGCGGCTTTCCCGGCGTTTAGGGCATTTTGCGACGACTTGAAGGAGCTTTCCCCGGCCGGGCTAGCTTTAGTGAGTTTTAGTATTCTTTAAAGAATAACCCGCGGACCGTTAAGCTGGCCGCGGTGACGATTCCGTACTCGTGGATCTTGCGGTAGATCGTCGCGCGGGACATGCCGAGCGCCTCGGCGGCCCGGACCTTATTGCCGTCATGGTCCTGCAGGCTCTGCACGATCGCGTCCCGCTCGATCGACTCCAGCGGGGACAGCAGCCTGCGGCTCACGGTCCAGCACTCGGGGGGCAGGTCCTTCGGCATGATCACGCCGGCCCGGCGGCGCTGCACGACCTGCTTGAGCACCTGCCAGAGCTGCTCGGTGTTGCCCGGCCAGTTATGCCGCAGCAGCAGCTGCATCGCCTCGGGCGAGCAGGTCAGGCGGCCTTGCTGGCTCAGCCGGGCCAGGAAGAACGGCACTAGCTCGTGCAGGTCCTCGATGTGATGGCGCAGCGGCGGCAGCTCCACCGTGCCCTGGAAGAACCGCAGCAGCCTGGTCAGGTCGGCCGCCGCCAGCTTGCGGTTCAGCGTCACCGCGACCCGCAGCTCGGCCGGGCCTTCCTTGCCCTGGCCCTCGGGGCGCTGGGCGTTCCTGGCCTCTTGCAGCGCGCTGGCCAGCGCGTGCAGCTGGCGGGCGTTGAGCAGGTCGACGTGCCGGATCACCAGCATGCCCGAGCCGTCGAGCAGCTCGCGGCGGGCCTTGGTGAGCCAGTCCTGGGTGGCCGAATCGGCGTCGAGCACGTGGAACGGCGCGGCCGGGTTACGCCGCTGGTGCACGGCGCGGGCCAGGGCCAGCTTGCCGACCCCGCCCTCGCCCTCGATCGTCATCCAGTCGGTGGAGTCGTAGAGGGTCTCGGCCTCGCGGCACGCGCGCAGCCACAGCACGCCGCTGCCGACCAGGCCCGGCAGGTACATGGACGCCCTGGGCGCCGGCGGCTCCGGGGCCACGGCGGGCGCCGCGACAAGTTTCACGTGCACCACGCCGTCGGAGAACGGCCCGTCGCCGGAGATCCGCCGGCAGAACATCCGGGCCATCACGCCGCTGGGCAGGTCGACCGTGACCGCGCCCGGATGGTTCCTGGCCAGCGCCTCGGTGGCGTGGCCGATCAGGGCGGACTGGTCACCGGGGTCGAGCACCCGGCGGGCGTGGTCGTTCAGCATGACGACGTCGTTGCCGAGCGCCAGCACGATGCCGCCGGTCCGCCGGCAGGCCCGCACGTACTCCTGGAGCAGGTGCAGGTCCCGGCTGCTGCCCGCGGCCAGCAGCGCCTGGGTGATCTGGTCGGCCGTGGACTTGACCAGCGAGATCAGCAGCGGGTCGGCGTTCTTGCGCCAGCAGGTCAGGTCGATGACGCCGACCGTCTTGCCCGAGACCGGGTCGTGGATGGGGACCCCGGCGCAGGCCAGCCGCTCCAGGTGCTCGGCGTAGTGCTCGTGGCCGAAGACGTGCGCGGGGCCGCCGGATTCCAGCGCGGTGCCGATGCCGTTGGTGCCGACCTGCTCCTCGGCGTAGCTGAAGCCGGGCGCGAGCTTGACGCCGTCCAGATAGCGCTCGAGGTCGTGGTCCGCGGTCAGCCGGGTCAGCACCAGGCCGGCCGCGTCGGTCAGGACGATGCTGATGGGCTGGCCGTCGAGCTGCTCGTGCAGATGCCGCAGCACCGGGTCGGCCGTGCGGGCCAGCGTGGTCTCCAGGTCGGGTTCACGCAGGTAGCTCAGGTCGATGTGATCGGCGGCGACATTCCACTGGCGGGACCGCCACCAGGACGCCAGGATCGGTTTGCGCACGATGGCCGGATCGACCGGCTCGGCCGCGAGGAACCTGTCCCGGGCGTCTGCCAGCCGGTCCCGCGCCGCGTGCAGCTGCGATGATGCACGTACCATAAAGCCTCCCCCACCACATGTCTCTCCGGCTGGAGGCACAGCCAGGCGCGGATCGGTTCGGGTTTACCCGCCCATTACAAAGTAAACCCCACGGTTGCCGGCGACTGTCTCAAGTTGAGACCGCCGTATTTCCTCGACGGGCGTTTTCTCGGGCGCATGGCAGCCCACGACGAGAACACGGCCGAAGAAACCTTCAACCCCTGGAGCATCGTCAATCTCGTTTTTCACCACCTGGCGAGCGAGGGGCTCCACCCGGTGCTCGGTGAGGCGGGCGACCCGGGCGCTCCCGCGGCCGACCTGCTGCGCGCGCTGGGCATCACGCCCGCCGCCGAAGGCAACCGGCAGGCTTCCGAACAGGTTAAGCAACAGCTGGCCGAGCTGCGGGCTGCGTTCGAGGTGTCTCATGTTGAGAGCTCATGACCTCGGCTATCGAGGTGTGATGCAGGACACAAGGACTTTCGGGGCCGTCGGCAGCCCGAGCAGCCGTAAGGCCACGCAGCCCGAGGGATCGAACTGTGAGGCCCCTCGGGGGGACCTGACCCCGGACCCCGGAGACCCGCGCAGAAAGGGGTGACGATGAGTCGCCAGAGTGTCGCCAAGGCTCACCAGAAAATCCAGGAACTGTCCTGGGAGCCGCAGTACCACGAGCCCGTGTCGCAGTACGGAACGGACTACACGTTCCACAAGGCACAGAAGAAGGACCCGCTGAAGCAGGTCCTCCGGTCCTACTTCCCCATGCAGGAGGAGAAGGACAACCGCGTGTACGGCGCCCAGGACGGTGCCATCCGCGGCAACATGTTCCGTCAGGTGGAGGAGCGCTGGCTGGAATGGCAGAAGCTGTTCCTGTCCATCATCCCGTTGCCGGAGATCTCGGCGGCGCGCGCCATGCCGCTGCTGTTCCGCACGGTTCCGAACCCGGAACTGCACAACGGCCAGGCGATCCAGATGATCGACGAGGTGCGTCACTCGACGATCCAGCAGAACCTCAAGCGCCTGTACATGAACAACTACATCGACCCGGCCGGCTTCAACAACAGCCTCCGCAACTTCCAGAACGACTACTGCGGAACGATCGGCCGGCAGTTCGCCGAGGGCTTCATCACCGGTGACGCCATCACCGCGGCGAGCATCTACCTCACGATCGTGGCCGAGACGGCGTTCACGAACACCCTGTTCGTGGCCATGCCGGCCGAGGCCGCGGCCAACGGCGACTTCCTGCTGCCGACCGTGTTCCACTCGGTCCAGTCGGACGAGTCCCGGCACATCTCCAACGGCTACGCCACGCTGCTCATGGCGCTGTCGGACGAGAGCAACCACCAGCTGCTCGAGCGCGACCTGCGCTACGCGTGGTGGAACAACCACCGCGTGGTGGACGCCGCCATCGGCACGTTCATCGAGTACGGCACCAAGGACCGCCGCAAGGACCGTGAGTCCTACGCCGAGATGTGGCGCCGGTGGATCTACGACGACTACTACCGCAGCTACCTCGTCCCGCTGGAGAAGTACGGCCTGGTCATTCCGCACGACCTCATCGAGGAAGCGTGGAACCAGATCTGGAACAAGGGCTACGTGCACGAAGTCGCCCAGTTCTTCGCCACCGGCTGGCTCGCCAACTACTGGCGGATCGACCCGATGACGGACACCGACTTCGAGTGGTTCGAGTACAAGTACCCGGGCTGGTACGACAAGTACGGCAAGTGGTGGGAGAACTACAACCGCCTGTCCACGCCGAACGGTCACCACCCGATCGTGGCCGAGAACGTCGACTACGTGTACCCGCACCGGTGCTGGACCTGCATGGTCCCGTGCCTGGTCCGCGAGGACATGGTGATGGCCGAGGTCGACGGCCAGTGGCGGACCTACTGCCACGAGGAGTGCCGCTGGACGGACACGGTCGCGTTCCGTCCGACCTACCAGGGCCGTGAGACCCCGAACATGGGCCAGCTCATCGGCAAGCGCGAATGGGAGACGCTGTACCACGGCTGGAACTGGGCCGACGTCGTCACCGACATGGGCTACGTGCGGGACGACGGCAAGACGCTGGTCGCCCAGCCGCACCTGAACCTGGACCCCAAGAAGATGTGGACCACCGGATCACCTGCGCCGGATGGGCGAGGTGCTGAGCCCGAACGTCCTGCTCAACGAGATGAACGCGGAGCAGCGCGAGGCGTTCCACGCCGACTACATCAAGCAGGGTCCGGCCGGGCGTCCCGCCCCGGCGGCCAGCTAGTAGCAGTTAGTTAGCAGGTAGCGGAGGGGGCCTTACGGGGTTCCGTGGGGCCCCCTCCGTGCGCCCTGAACTGCTCGACCAAGCTAGGAGCCCGAGGGGGTTATGGCCGAAAAGCACGTCGTTCGCTTCGAGCCGGTGGGCATCGAGATCGAGGTCGACGAGGATCAGAACATCTTGCGTGCCGCGGCCGAGCAGGGCGTCATGCTCATGCACGGCTGCAAGGAAGGGCAGTGCGCCTCCTGCAAGTCGTTCCTCCTCGAGGGCGAAGACATCGAGCACGACAAGTACTCCACGTTCGCACTGCCCGATCATGAGCTTGAGGAAGGCTACACGCTGCTGTGCCGGGCGCACGCCTACGAAGACCTCACGATCGAGCTCCTCAACTACGACGAGGAAATGATCCGCTCCGGCCTGCCGATCCAGCAGGGCGTGGCGGAGGTGGTATCCAAGGACGCGGTCACCCACGACATGCGGCACCTGGTGCTGCGGATGATCGAGCCGGATGAGATCAAGTTCTTCCCCGGCCAGTACATGGACATCGCCATTCCGGGCACCGACGCGGTGCGGTCCTTCTCCATGGCCAACACCTCGAGCCGTGAGAGCGGACTGCTGGAGTTCGTCATCAAGGTCTACCCGGACGGGCAGTTCTCCGAGTTCCTCGCGGGACAAGCTGGCCGAGGGCGACCGGCTGGACATCACCGGGCCGTTCGGCGTCTTCACCCTCCGCGAGGGCGACAACGACCTGGTCTTCGTGGGCGGCGGCGCGGGCATGGCGCCCATCTTGTCGCTGCTCCGGGCCATGGCCGAGCGCGGCCTGACGCGCAAGGCCACCTTTTTCTACGGCGCCCGGACCAACAAGGACCTGTGCTTCGAGGCCGAGCTGCGCGAGCTCGAAGACAAGCTCACGGATTTCCGCTACATCCCGGCGCTGTCCGAGCCGGGCGACGATGAGGACTGGGACGGCGAGACCGGCCTGATCACCGATGTGGTCAAGCGGCACGCCAGCGACCTGCGCGGGGCACACGCCTACGTCTGCGGGCCGCCGCCCATGGTGGAGGCGGCGGTTCCGCTGCTCGCCACGCTGGGCGTGGAGGAAAAGCGCATCTACTTCGACAAGTTCACCACCACCGGTAACCCGCAGGAGTGAGATCATGACAGAGACGCATGAGAACGCCGAGCGCAGTGTCCCGAAGCCGCATTTCACCGACGCGGAGGCAGGCGCGAAGACCTTCCCGAGCTCCACCAAGCGGGACTTCAACTACTACACGCCGGCCAAGCGCAAGCAGTCCCGGTATGAGGACGTCACCGTTGAGGTCCAGCCCGACCCGCGTCACTACCTGGCCCAAGGCTGGCTGTACGGATTCTCCGACGGACGCGGCGGCTACCCGCTGGACTGGACCGCCCTGAAGGCCTGGGGCAGCGACCGGCCCGAGCCCGAGCGCTACCCCGGGTCCGGCGGCAAGGGCTACGACTGGCCCGCCACCGGCTGGCACGAGTTCCGCGACCCGAACGAGGAGTGGGAACTCACCTTCTACCGGTACAACTCCAACGTCGTCCGGCAGCTCAACCAGAACGTCGACGTGGCCAGGCAGTCCAAGGCCTTCGACCAGTGGAACCCGAACTGGGTGCGCTTCGTGGAGTCCAACGTCGGCGCGTGGATGCACGTGGACCACGGGCTCGGCCTGTACCTGTTCGCCAACGCCCAGCGCCGCGCCCCCACCAACATGCACAACAACGCGATCTCGGTGAACAGCATGCACCGGATCCGTTCGGCCCAGGACCTGGCGCTGTACAACCTGACCCTGACCGAGGAGATCGAGGGCTTCGACGGGTCCGCGCACCTGGAGGCCTGGAACAACGAGCCGGCCTGGCAGGGCGTCCGCGAGGTCGCCGAGCAGCTGACCGGGATCGACGACTGGGCCGAGGCCATCTTCGCGGCCAACATCGTCTTCGAGCCGCTGGTCGGCGAGCTGTTCCGCAGCCAGCTGGTCATGCACGCGGCCCCGCGGAACGGCGACTTCGTCACCCCGACGCTGGTCGGCGCCGAGGAGTACGACTTCGCCGAGCGCGACCTGCGCTACTCGATCCCGCTGTTCCACCTGCTCACCAACGACAAGGAATTCGCGGACCACAACAAGGGACTGCTGCAGGACTGGCTGTCCACCTGGACCGCCCGCGCTATCTCCGCCGCGCGCACGCTGCAGCCGCTGTGGTCGCAGCCCGATTCCAAGCCGCCGCGCTTCGAGGACGCGCTGGACACGGTGAAGAACCGCTTCTCCGGCATCCTCAACGACCTCAACCTGGACGCACCGAAGGAGCTTGGCCAGTGACCACCTATCAGCACCCCGAGAGCCAGTACAAGTCCAACAACACGGCCTCGAACATGTGCGGCGTCACGCTGATGAACAACCAGGTCGGCGCCGTCACCGCCGAGGTCATGAACAGGCTGGACAACGTGACGATCATGCGGCTTCCGTCGATGATCCGGGTCGACGCGGTCGGCCGGATGGACTTCGTGTACGACGACATCTCCGAGGCGATGGGCGAGGAGCCCGGCTGGTACGACGCCGCGCAGTTCGAGGAGAACATGTCCACCCACTACGGCCGCATGATCCACCTGGACGACAGGACGATCATGTTCGCCAACCCCGAGGACGCGGCCGAGTATCTCGACTTCGACCTGATCGCCCGGTAGCAGCGGTTTCACACCGGGCCCCCAGTCCCCCGCGTGGCGCGGGCCGCATCAGCCCCGCGCCACGCGGGTATTGACGGATACATCGCAGGAGGCGCTTTGTACGAGAGCAACGGCGAGAAGTACTTCATCGTCGACTCGCATATGCATTACTGGAACGCTGCCCCAGACAACTGGGTCCCCGGCGCCGAGCAGTACGCCAAGGGCTGGATCGAATGCTTCCACGCCTACCAGGGGCTCGGCCCGCCGGAGACGCACTGGTCGATCGAGCACTTCCAGCAGTACTCAGAGGACGACCTGATGAAGGACGTCTTCGAGGACGGGTACGTGGACGTGGCGGTGTTCCAGCCGACGTACCTGAAGGAGTGGTACAAGGAGGGCTTCAACACCACCGAGAAGAACGCCGAGATGGGCAAGCACCACCCCGGTAAGTTCATCTACAACACCCGGTTCGACCCGCGCGACGGCGACGAGGGCCTGGCGGCGTTCAAGGCGCAACATCGACAAGTACGGCTCCAAGGGCATCAAGCTGTACACGGCCGAGTGGAACAACGGCTCGCGCGGTTACAAGCTGAGCGACCCGGCCACGTACCGGTTCCTGGAGAAGGCCCAGGAGTGGGGCATCAAGAACGTCCACGTGCACAAGGGCCCGACCATCTGGCCGCTGGACAAGGACGCCTTCGACGTCTCCGACGTGGACCACGCCGCGACCGACTTCCCCGAGCTGAACTTCATCGTCGAGCACGTCGGCCTGCCGCGCATCGAGGACTTCTGCTTCATGGCCACCCAGGAGCCGAACGTCTACGCCGGGCCTGTCCGTGGTGATCGGCGGCCTGATGTACGCGCGGCCGCAGTTCTTCGCCAAGGTCATCGGCGAGCTGCTGTTCTGGGTCGGCGAGGACAAGATGACCTTCGGCAGCGACTACGGCATCTGGGAGCCGAAGTGGCAGATCGAGGGCTTCGTGGACTGGACGATGCCGGACCGCGAGGAGTTCTCTGACTACCCCAAGCTCGGCGTCGCGGGCAAGAAGAAGATCCTGGGCCTGAACGCGGCCAGGCTCTACGACATCGAGGTGCCCGCCGAGTACCAGCTCAAGGACGAGCAGCTCCGCGGCCGCCCAGGACGACGCGCAGCTGGTCGAGGACCGCTCGCAGCCGGTCGCGGGGGCATGATCAGGGGGGTACCCCAGGGGGTACGGGGGGCGGGCAGCCCCCCCGTGCTCGGGGGGTTCGCCGCGGGGTCGTCCCCCCGGGCTAGCGCTGTCCTGCTCCGGGCGCTGGAGACGGTGCGCGATCCCGAGCTCGACGAGCCGATCACCTCGCTCGGCTTCGTCGCTTCGTGCACCGTCTCCGGTGACGGGGACGCGCAGGTCCGGCTGCGGCTGCCCACGTACTTCTGCGCCCCCAACTTCGCCTTCTTGATGGTGGCCGACGCCTACGACGCGGTGTCGGCGCTGCCGGGGGTGCGCCGGGCCGAGGTGGTTCTGGAGGACCATTTCGCCTCCGACGCGATCAACGATGGCGTGGCCGCCCACGCCGGGTTCGTTCGGTCCTTCGACGGCGAGGCCGTCAGCGAGCTGCACGACCTGCGCGCCGCGTTCCTGCGCAAGGCGGTGATGGCAGGCACTGATCAGGTGTGCAGGCCGCTGCTCGCGGCAGGCGCGGACCCGGCGGCACTGCTCGCGATGACACTGCGCGAGGTGCCGCCTTCTCGCGCTCTGGACGCGGCTGCGCAGCGGCGGGCCGACCTGGGCCTGCCCGCCGGGGACGACGCCCCGCTGGTGATCGACCCCGTGACCGGCGCACCGGTCAGGCCGACGCGCTGCCGCTGCACCTGCGCAAGGCCAAGGTCACCCGGGTCAGCATCGAGGCGAACTCCGGGATCTGCCGCGGCATGCTGCGGCATAGGTATAACAACACCCAGGGACAAGGAGAGACCGTCCCTCGGCCAGGACTCGGGCTCGTGACGAACGTGACGAGGAAGCAGGTCGAGGAGGACCCATGAAGGCCGTCCGGTTGCACAAATTCCATACTCAGCCGGTGATCGACGACGTACCCGAGCCGAAGATCAGCGGACCGCTCGACGTCATCGTGAAGATCGGCGGCGCCGGCGTCTGCCGCACCGACCTGCACATCATCGAGGGCCAGTGGGACGCCGCGATGGGCACGCCGCTGCCCTACATCCTCGGCCACGAGAACGCGGGCTGGGTGCACGAGATCGGCTCGGCGGTCACCAACGTGGCCGTCGGCGACACTGTCATCCTGCACCCCACCCCCACCTGCGGGCTGTGCCACGCCTGCCGGGCCGGGGACGACATGCACTGCATGAACAGCACCTTCCCCGGCCTGTCCACCGACGGCGGGATGGCCGAGTACCTGCTCACCTCGGCCCGGGCCTGCATCAAGCTCAACCCGGAGACCCGGCCACAGGACGTGGCCGCGCTCGCCGACGCGGGCATCACGGCCTACCACGCGGTACGCAAGGCCATCCCGCTGCTCTATCCCGGCACCACCTGCGTGGTGATCGGCGCGGGCGGCCTCGGCCACATCGGCATCCAGTGCCTGTCCACGCTCACCGCCACCAACATCGTCGTGGTGGACCGCAACCCGGACGCGCTGAAGCTGGCGTCGGAGCCTGGGGCCCACCAGACCGTGGTGGCCGACGGCTCGCAGGTGGACGCGGTGAAGGACCTGACCGGCGGCAACGGGGCGCACGTGGTGCTCGACTTCGTGGCCGAGCAGGGCGCCGAGATGGACGGCTGGAACATGACCGCCCCGGCCGGGTCGTACTTCGTCATCGGCTACGGCGGCACGCTGCACATCCCCACCCTGGACATCATCTCCACCGAGCGCAACATCATCGGCAACATCGTCGGCACCTACAACGAGCTGGCCGAGCTGATGGCGCTGGCCCAGGCGGGGAAGGTCACGCTGCACACCAAGGCGTACCCGCTCGACGCCGCGCCGGACGCGCTGGCCGACCTCGACGCAGGCCGGGTCCGCGGCCGCGCCATCCTCGTCCCCTAGAAGGGAGCACTCATGGCTAAGGAACTGCGCTACGGCGCTGAAGCTCGCGCGCTCCTGCTGGCTGGCGTGGACCAGCTGGCCGAAGCCGTTAAATCGACTCTCGGGCCCAAGGGGCGCAACGTCATCCTGGAGAAGATCACCGGACTCGCCGGTGGTCACCAACGACGGCGTCACGATCGCGCGGGAAATCCACCTGAAGAACCAGTTCGAGAACATGGGCGCGCAGCTGGTCAAGGAAGCCGCCATCAAGACCAACGACATCGTCGGTGACGGCACCACCACCGCCACGGTGATCGCCCAGGCGATCATCAAGGAGGGCATGGAGGCCATCGGCAAGGGCGGCAACCCGGTGCTGGTCAAGCGGGGCGTCGACCTGGCCGTCGGGCGCCTGGTCGAGTACCTGCGCGGCGTGGCGCACCCGGTCACGACCGAAGAGGACTACGCCCGGGTCGCGGCGATCTCGGCCAACGACGACGACACGGTGGGCGCCGTGATCGCCAAGGCGCTGTTCACCGTCGGCGACGGCGGCATCGTGACCGTGCAGGACTCGGCCGATCAACGGGGATGCAGGTCGACTTCGTCGAGGGCTTCGAGTTCGACAACGGTTACCTGTCGCCGTACATGGTGACCAACCCGGCCGCGCTCGAGTCCATCGTCGACGATCCCTACATCCTGCTGTGCAGCGAGAAGATCACCAAGGTCCAGGAGCTGATGCCGCTGCTCGACAAGATCATGCGCGCGCCCCGGCCGCTGATCATCCTGGCGGAGAACGTCGAGGGCACCGCGCTGTCCATGCTCGTGCACAACCACGTGAACGGGATCTTCCAGTGCGTCGCGGTGCGGGCGCCCGGGTTCGGTGACCGGCGGCTGCGCAAGCTGGAGGACATCGCCGCGCTGACCGGCGGCGCCGTGTACAGCAAGCACTCCGGGTTCACCCTGGAGACGATGACCGTGGCGCAGCTCGGCCGGGCCGCGCAGGTGCGGGTCACCGCCGACAACACCACGATCATCGGCGGCGCGGGCGGCAAGGAGGCGGTGGAGTTCCGGCTCGCCCAGATGCGGGCGGAGCGGGAGCGGGCCACCTTCGGCATCGACGAGGACGTGCTGACCGAGCGGATCGGCGCGCTGTCCGGCAAGGTCGCCGTGATCAGCGTGGGCGCGGCCACCCCGGCCGAGCTGAGGGAACTGCAGCACCGGGTCGAGGACGCGCTGTCCGCCACCCGGGCCGCCATGGCCGAGGGCATCGTCGCGGGCGGCGGCGCCGCGCTGCTGCACGCGGAGAGCGTGCTGGACAACCTGGACGTCTCCGAGGACTACGCCATCGGCGTGGACGCGGTACGGCAGGCGCTCAGCGAACCCGCGTACCTGATCGCGGCCAACGCCGGCTACCCGGCCGCGGACGATCGTGGCCAAGAGCAGGCAACTGGGCCCGGACGAGGGGTTCGACGCGCTGCAGGGCCGGCATGGGAACATGATCGAGATGGGCATCATCGACCCGCTCCGGGTGGTCCGCTCGGCGCTGCAGAACGGCGCGTCGGTGGCGGGCCTGCTGCTCGACGACCAACACGCTGGTCGGCCGAGGAGCAGACGCCCTGGGGCGGCAGCGCCGCGCTGATGACCGAATTCGGCTCGCTGGACGAGCGGCCTGAACCAGCCATCTCCCGACTCGAGCACGCCGCAGTCGCTCGGACTCGGGCCGTCGGTTGGCTAAGTCGGTTGGCTGACCCCGGGCCACTCGTTGGCTGACCTCGGGCTGCCCGTTGGCTGACACGGTTCCGCTCGCCCGGCAGGTGGTCGCCTCCAGCCGACGCTCATATCCGGGGAACGTTCGCATCACCGACGCGGCCGAGCGGGTCTTGTCCGGGGAAAGACGCGGGGTCCGGGCGGTACTGCCGTTCCTGGGCCCCGCGTTCATCGCCGCCGTGGCCTACGTGGATCCGGGCAACTTCGCCACCAACATGGCGGGCGGATCGCAGTTCGGCTACATGCTGCTCTGGGTCGTGCTGGCCGCGAACCTGATGGCCATGGCGGTCCAGTCGATGAGCGCCAAGCTCGGCATCGCGACCGGGCGCAGCCTGCCCGAGGTCTGCCGGGACCGGTTCTCCTTCCGGGTCGTGGTGCTGCTGTGGCTGCAGGCCGAGGCGATGGCGATGGCCACCGACCTGGCCGAGTTCGTCGGCGCGGCGCTGGGGCTGCACCTGGTCTTCGGGCTGACGCTGTGGATCTCCGCGGCGGCGACCGGGCTGGCCGCGTTCGCCATCCTGGGCATGCAGGTCTGGGGGTTCCGCAGGCTGGAGGCGACGATCACCGGGTTCGTGGCGGTGATCGTGCTGGCGTTCGGCCTGGAGCTGCTGAAGAGCAGGCCGTCGGCGAGCGGGGTCGCGCACGGCTTGTTCGTGCCGCAACTGGCCGGGGGCGGGTCGGCCCTGCTCGCGGTCAGCATCGTCGGCGCGACCGTGATGCCGCACGTGATCTACCTGCACTCCTCGCTGACCCAGAACCGGATCGTCGGCGCCACCGCCGACGCCAGGCGGAAGATCTTCCGCTTCGAGATCATCGACATCACGATCGCGATGGGTACCGCCGGGCTGATCAACCTGGCCATGCTGGCCACCGCGGCCGCGGTCTTCCACACCCGCGGGATGTTCGGCGTGGGCAACGACCTGGGCCAGGTCTTCGCGGGCCTGAACCATTACCTGGGCGCGCACAGCGGAACGTTCTTCGGGGTCGCGCTGCTCGCGTCGGGGATCGCGTCGTCCTGCGTGGGGACGATGTCCGGGCAGCTGGTCATGCAGGGCTTCATCCGCAGGCAGATCCCGATCTTCGCCCGCCGGGCCATCACCATGATCCCGGCCCTGATCGTGATCGGCGTGGGCTTCAACCCGACCAGGGCGCTGGTCTTGTCGCAGGTGTTCTTGTCGT
>CAWEFK010000013.1:0-315812 GCA_963808315.1 uncultured Actinomycetes bacterium
CGTTGACCGGGTGGCGCAAGAACGCGCGGAGGTCCTCGCTGGGAGCCTTGAAGGCTGCCTGCAGGTCAGGATGCTCCAGTCCCGGTGCCGTCACTATGGCTTCGGCGGTCAGCTCCACCTGGTCGTAGGGTTTGATGCCGTCCGGGCACGACCGGGGCAGCGCGACCGCGGCGACGAACGACAGCGGGCCATGGGCCGTCCCACCACGGCCACTGCGCGGACTTAGGCAGCAGGGGAGCGCCCCCAGCATCCCGGCCACCCGGTCACCAGGCGCTGCATGGCGCAGGCCGGCGGCGGGCCGCAGCAGCCGCATCCACCGAGCAGCCATATCCGCCGGCAGATGCTGGCGATCGATCTCAGCGACTAGTTCGCGATCGGACATGGCCCCGATTATCCGCCAGGCACCTGACCGGCCCAGATCGGGACAGATCGGGACAGGCGGCACGGACGCCCAGGTCATGACCTCGGTACCCGGGCACTGTCCCAGGCAAGCCTGCGGCCAGCCCCGGCTGGCAAAGCCGGAGAACCTGGACCATCATCCAGGGCGCCGCCTCGGATCTCGCAAGCGTCGGCTTGCCGATACGGACGCTCGGGCGCTGATACGGCTGTGACCAGGAATGACGGCCTGCTCAGCGCTGTGCGCGAAGTGGCGCGCGAGACGACCGACGGCGAAGTCGCCGAGCTTCTCGCCTTGCCCTGGCGTCCGCGTGTCATGGGTGCCTGGCTCGCGTCGGGCCGGGCCCGTCGCATAAAGGCTGCGCTGCTGGAGAGCCTGGAAACCTCCCAGGGACACTCACAGCGCCCCCGCTGGCGACCGTCGCCCTGCACGGCCTGGGGAAAGAGGCCATGCCCGCGCTCAAGACCTACCTACTGCTGGATCTAGAGCATCACTGGGGTTCGGCCTCGTTTATCGCCGCTGTACTCGAACGACTAGCCGCCGCGCCGTCTGGCGTCGCCACCGACGACCGGGACCGTGCCAACGTGGACCGCATGCTGATCGTCGCGCAATGCCTGGCCGAGGTATAGCCCAGAGATCCCACAGAGGGTCGTCAGCCGAAAGCGGCGCTGGTCGGCTGTTCCGCCCATTGCGGAGAACCGTCCCAGCTGATCATGATCAACATCCAGGTCTCGCCATCACCGAGCCGCACTAATCGGCGATCCGTGCTGTTATCCCAGGTCATGGGTGTATCTGCGAGTGCATTGACTCGCCGCCGTGGAAACGATAATGACACACTTCGCACAAAGGGTCTGCTGCGCGGAAGGAAGACAGTTCTCCCAGCACGAGCCGCATACCGGTTGGGGTCTGCGTTGTCGTGCTTCTGCCATCGCAGCCCGCAGATCGCTGGCCTTCGCCAGCGACGATGAGGACGCCATCACCCTGTGGACCGCACTGACCAACTCCTCCGGCCACCGTACCCGGGACCTGCTCCGGCTGCTCGTCAGCAGCAGAGCCGTTGAGGAAGACCAGGCTCCCAGCGTCGGGCCATGCCCTGGGCGCACCGCATCCGCCGGCGCCGCCGCTGCCATGGCGCCTCAGACCTGAATCACACCACGCATCGCTATTTGCAGCTATCATTGCCGCATAAAATGCTCTAAAATGAGAAGCAGATCGTGTACCATCGCGCCAAGAGGACCTGCCATGACGATGTCCCGGCACACGGAACCAGCCAAGACCCGCAAGAGCCTCCCGCTCACCGAAAAGGATCTGGCCGACGTCGCCCGCCTGCGCCAGGAGACGCCGGAACGGGAAGCGCTCTCGGAGATGGCCGGCCTCGTCGTGGAGGGCGTTGCGGAGGCGGCACTGCTGCACATGATCTTCGAAGCGGGGCTGCGCGCTATCCGCGAGAGAGCGGAGGAGCGGGCTTATGCGAGCGCGGCCGAAGACCGGCTTGCCAGCGGGGACACGGATGAAGCACGCCGGATCGCCCGGCGCAGGCGGCCTGCCTGGGCCGACGAGGGCTGAAGAGGCAGCGCGATGACAGACCTACTGCGCGGCCGCGTCTACCGTGCCCACCTGAGCCACATTGAGGAGGACAAGTACTTCCTTGTCGTCTCCAACAACCGGCGGAACCGGGCGTTCGAGCAGGTGCTCGGGGTCCGGCTGACCACGACGAAACCGCGCGACAGCCGCCCTGCGATGGTCGAGCTTGGCTCGGAAGAGGTCATGACCGGCTGGGCATCCTGCGACGATATCGAAACTGTCTACGACGACGAGGTGCGCGCCGACATGGGCCCGGTCACAACGCAGACGATGCGCCGCGTGGAGGCCGGGCTGCGTGCGGCTCTCGGCATGGCCGACTGACCGTCCAGGGCGAGCCGGAACGGCCCGGCCACTGCCGGTAGCCGGTAACGGTGCTCACTGTGCCGCGTGATGACTGATGCGTCCTGCGAGTACCAGCAAGAACCACCGTGCAAACGATAACGACACACATGTTAACCGCGGCTGCGCGGGTCGTTCAGATCGCGATCAGCCGGACAGCCGGGTCAAGAAGACGGAGATCGCCGGGATCGGAGGTGACTACTTGCTGCCCCGTGCGGCGCGCGCAGATCACCACATGGGCATCGACGATGTCGGATGTTCCGCTCGCGGCGAGTAGCCTGCCGACATTGGTCGCGTCCACCCGGCCGAGGTCGATAACGTCGGTTGTCGGCTGCCGGACCAGGCGCGCCAGCCGGGCTTGCCGGTCCGGCCGCCGGATCGCCTGGGCCAGTGCGGTCGCCGGAACGGTGACGCGGGCGCCTATCTCACGTGCGCGGGCAAGGAGGACCACTACGCGGCGGTCATCTCGGTCTAGAGCGATCAGGCCTCCCGCGTCGAGGGTTACGCCCGGCATCAGGCCGCCGACCTGCCCCCGCGCTGCGTGACACCGAGCACCTCATCAGCCCAGACGCGCTCGCTGTCGGAGAGCGCACCGCCGGTTTCCTGCAACGCCTCGGCGAGCAATACCCCCCACCCCGCCACGTCATCCAGGGAGACGCCGACGGCGTGCTGCACGAATCCAGAAACGCTGGGCGCAATTCCCGCATCCACGAGAGCACGGACCCGTTCGAGCTGGACCTCATCGAGAGTGATCGTCACCTTCTTGGACGCCATACCAGTTACCATACCATGGTGGCCGGCTGTCCCGGATCTTATGGACGACGAGAACGGGGTCCGCGACTCGACGGGAGCTCGGCTGCTTGTGATGAGCTGCCGTTCCCACTCTCGGCGGGCGTGCGGCCCAGCAGTCGCCGCAACCGGGGCCACATGCTGACCGGTGAGTCGCAGTGCACGAAACCGTTCAAGATCTTCTCGCTGTGCCTCCGCAAGGAGCAACGCATACAGGATCAGGCGCTGATCTTCCTGGCCTGCGTAGTTTTCTTTGGTGCATATCGGAGTGTACATAGACGGATTCAATCCGTACTACGCACAGCCCACCGTGCAAACGATAATGACACTTGCTCGGCGGGCTCGCGGAACCAGGAGTCAGCTTCATGCCGCGTGTACTTGGTCCTGGAGCAGGCCAGTGTGCCGAGCGGGGGCTCTGGTCAATTTTGTACAAGTTTTAGTACACTAGCTCTATGACCGATCCGGTGGTGATTCATGTGCATCCGCTGTCGGAGGTACGGCAGCGGCTCTCTGGGATCCTCGCCCGGTTTCGGCGGGAGGGCGCGGCAGCAGAACCGGTCGCATTCGGGTCGCACCGCAAGCCCGAGGCTATCCTTCTCCCGTACGAGGTCTACGAACGGTACGAGGCGCTGTCGCGGCAGCGCACACGGCTGGATTCCGCCCTTGCTTCGGCGCAGTCGGTGCAGGTGGAGCTGCCGGGCCCGTTCAGTCCGGATCATGACCGGGAGGTCTCGGCATACGTGGATGGGGAGATCAGCGCGGCCGAATTGTACCGCAGGACGGTCGCGCGCTACCGGCAGCCGTGAATGTCACAGGACCCATACAGCGATCCGGTCACCGGGGTCCTGTACAACAAGCTCGGCCTCAGTAGCGCTGCAGGGCTTGAGGCGGCGGAGCGGGAGATCACCCATGCGGCTCTGATCCTGTTGGACGAGTCGCCCGTATCCCCAAGTTACGACCTGTCCCACCTGCGGGAGATCCATAGGCGGATTTTCGGTGACATCTACGAGTGGGCCGGGCAGATCAGGACGGTGGCCATCGCCAAGGGCGCCATGTTCTGCCTGCCGCAGTACATAGATTCCGTCCGCTTCCGTCATCTTCCGCGGGCTGCACGATGAAGACTGCCTGCGCGGGCTGCACCACGACGTGTTCGTCGGCAGGCTGGCCCATTACCTGGGCGAGGTCAACGCCCTGCACCCGTTCCGCGAGGGCAACGGGCGGGCGCAGCGGGCCTTCTTCGGGCAGCTCGCCCGCGACGCCGGGTTCACGCTCGCCTGGCAGCATCTTGATCCCGCCCGCAACGTCGAGGCCTCGGCCGCAATCATGCGCGGTGAACTCGAACCGATGCGCGAGATGCTCGACGCCCTCGTCAGGGACCGCACCTGACCATGTCGGGTCGCCCCTGCGGAGAATTCCTCTTTAGGCTATTTCCCAGTTCAAGGCCCACATCTGCGGATGCGGATATGGTCCACCGTGCAAACGATTATGACACACTTCGTCGGTCTGGCTCCCAGGCAACTCGATACAGTCAGTCGCCGCGTGGACAGACCCTGCTGCGGACCGGCATGGCTACGCTGGATCAGGCCCGGGCTGGAGGGCGCACCACAGCAATATCGGTGGCAGCAAAGCCATCACCGACGCACTGTACGGGATGCCCAGTTCGCTCGGCGAGCGCGTATGTGAAGCAGTCACCGAAATTCAGCCCCGCTGGATGACGCCCTTTGCCATATCGCCGCCAGCCGCTCATCGCCCGGGCTGCCAGGTCTGCGTCAACAGGCACGATGTCGATCTTCGCGTCACGGAGGAACCGGTCGACGACGTCTTGCCCAGCCGGCCACAGCCTGGCCTCAATGACGATGCCCAGCTCGACGCGGATGGCGGCAGGCATCAGCCGCGCGAGGGCGTTTTCTAGGTGGACCGCGAGCTCATCGCGCCCCGGTTCGCCGAGGATGACTGCTACGGCTGCCGACGTGTCGACGACAAGGCTCCCGCGCGTCGGCTGCGTCAACGCGGCAGGCCAGCGTCATCGTAGCCGATGATCTCCTCTGGCGCCCGGCTGTCGGCAACCGGGAGGGCCGCCACATCGGCCGCCAGGCGCGCCAGTCGCGTCCTCATGCTGGCCGCGTGCCTCCCGTGCTCACGGTCGAGTCGCTCCCTGAGAGCGATCACGACGGCCTCGGTCAGCGTCTCGCCTGTCTCCGCAGCCAGCTCCCTGGCGAGCTGGTCCGCCTCGTCACTCTTGATGCTCAGCGCCATGGAGGAAGTATAGACGGGATAGCAGACTTCTTCCATAGGGGAGAACGAGGCCAGCGGTACACATGCGTGGGCCTTGTGCGGGCGCACAGCAGAACCCCTCAGACTCAGGCGGCAACCAGATGACGTTTGGCCAGCTCAACAGCTATATCTAATAATGCGGCCATTGTCCATCGTGCAAACGATAATGACACACATTATCCGCCTGGTCCTGGAATAAGGAGCCGACATGCGTGGCCGTTCCAGTGTCCTATCCGGCGGAACTCGTACGGATATAGACGGACGGCACATGCCGGGAAGTACGATCGCAGCATGCTTACCCGCAAAGCAGCGGCCTGCTTCGTCGCGGCAGTCGTGGCCGGAAGCGCTTGCTCCCTGGTGCGCGCTGCGGGCACGGCAGCCGCTGCGGTCCGGACGCCCCCATCTCCTGGCTGTAGTACGTCGACGACCACGGGACCAGTCCTATCCGGTGTCCGGACGGCGATGACGGCGGTTCCCGGCGCCCCGTACGGCATCGCGGTGACACCGGACGGGCGGTGGGCGTTCACCGCGCTGCTCGACTCCATCGAGGTGCTGCACATCAGCAGATCGCTGACTCTGGCGCCGGTCCGGACGGTACCTG
This sequence comes from uncultured Actinomycetes bacterium, assembly GCA_963808315.1. GTDB lineage: Bacteria > Actinomycetota > Actinomycetes > Streptosporangiales > Streptosporangiaceae > Palsa-504. The sequence continues at coordinate 5,985 of CAWEFK010000013.1, forward strand.
TCGCTCCCGGGCCCGAGGGGCTGGCTGGTGAGGCGCTCACCAGCGATGGCCGCTACCTGCTGGTCGCGACAGGCAGCGGCGCCGTGGTCGTGAGCACGGCGCGTGCTGAGCAGGGTAGTGCCAACGCGGTGGTGGGTGTCCTGACTGATCCGCAGGGGCCGCCCGGCGGGATGGAGGTAGCCCTCTCCCCTGACAACCGTTTCGCGTTCGTCACGCTGGAAGCCGGCAGCGGCCAGATAGCCGTCTTCAACCTGGCTCAGGCGCTGGCCCATGGGTTCGGCGCGAGCGACTTCGCCGGCGTTATCCCCGTCGGGCCCGTGGCGATCGGCATGGCCGTGTCTCCCGGTGGCCGGTGGCTGTATGCGACAAGCGAGGGGCCGGTCGGGCAGACGGGCACGCTGAATGTCATCAGTCTCCGGCGCGCCGAGGCCGACCCGGCGCAGTCGGTCGTCGCGACCGTGGATGCTGGCTGTAATCCGGTACGGGTGATCACTTCCGCCGATGGGAGCCAGGTGTGGGTGACCGCTCGCGGGAGCGACGACTTGCTGTGCTTCTCGGCCGCCAGGCTGCCCGCCGATCCGGCAAACGCCCTGGTGACAGTGGTGCGAGTCGGGGAGGCGCCCGTTGGGCTGGCACTTGTCCGCAGCGGATCACGGATCGTCGTCGCCGACTCGAACAGGTTCAGCACGAACGGCACAAAGGGGGATCTGGACGTGGTGAACGTGGCGGCAGCCCTGAGCGGGCAGCAAGCCGTACTCGGGCACATACCGGCTGGCCTGTTCCCGCGTGAAATGGCGCTGGTACCCGGCGGCCGGACGCTGCTGGTGACAAACAACCTCTCCGATCAGGTCCAAGCAGTCGCCGTTCCGGCCATTCCGTAGGAACTCCAGGTCCGCCTGGGGTAACAGCTACACTTGCCGGCCCATGTTCCGGTCGTCAGGGGATCTGGATACGGCGTGAGACGTACGGTACCTGTGCACCGCCCTGACCCCGCGACGGCGCGCCTGAATCGGCTATCCGCTCTGTAGTTCCAGGTCACGGCCATATCTGCGAATGCATTGATTTGCCGCCGTGCAAACGATAATGACACACATTATCCACCCGGCTCCTGGAAGGAGCGGGCGTGTACGAGGACGAGGACAACGACGGCAAGTTCCCTGATGAGAGCCCGGTCGAGACATCCGATGCGGCTCTGGGATCACCTTGCCGGGATGCTGCGGTCGCCGACTGCCCCCGCACCCGCGGCCCCTTCGACCAGTTCCGCCGGGCGGCGGCCGAGCTCAGCGCCTTCCTCGAGGCCGACGCTCCCGGAGGCGGCCACGACCCGGCCCTGCTGCGGGAGGAGCATGCCCAGCGGTTCGTCGCCGACCAGCGTCACCGGGAACGGCACGGCCTGCCGTCGCGGGCATCTGCCGGTCAGACGGCAAGCCGTCCACGGTCACCCAGTCCACCCGCCGGAGCGACGTTCAACTACCTGCGCGCCATCGCCTACCGGGCAATGGAAACCGGTGCCGCCGACGCCATCGGCCTGGACCGGGCATTCATCACGGCGCTGCCGCCCGGCGGCACGGAACCAAGCGGCCCCGCAGCCCCTTCAGCGACGAGGCCGCCCGGGCGCTGGCCGACGAGGGCAACCTGCGCCGCCTGGCGGAAGACTACGACCCGCACGACCGCGGGCTGCGGGACATCTGGGAGGCCATCGTCTTCACCGGCCGCCGGTGCAGCGAGGTCGTCGAGCTGCGCCTGGACTGCATCGGCCGCTACCACGGGCTGCCGATGCTCTGGCACGACCAGACCAAGGTCGGCAACTTCAACGAGGCCATCCGGATCCCCGAGTACCTCTACCCCGGCTCGACGAGCGGCGGGCCAAGACGCTGGCCCGCTTCGAGGACCGCCACGGGCGACCGCCGACCGCGGCGGAACGAGCGGCGATGGCCCTGTTCCCGACGCACGTCCGCAACCCGCCGAGGAGACCGGTCGATCTCCTACGGCCTCTTCAGCGACCAGTTCAAGGCATGGGTCGACAGCCTGGACCTCGGGCGGCTGGTCTCGCACCAGGCCCGGCACACGCTGGCCACCAACCTGCTGCGCGCCGGGGCCACGCCTCGCCCATATCCGCCAGTTCCTCGGCCACGTCAGCGACCGGATGGCCGAGCACTACATCAAGGTCGCCCACTCCGACCTCGAGGACGTGCTCCAGCGCGGTCTGGGTCGCCGGCCCCGGCTCGCGCCAACCCGGGCAAGCTGCTGTCCGGCGGCCTGACCCCGATGAGCCGGGAGGAGGCACTGGCGCTGGCGGTGGACCTGTCGCGCCGCAGCACGCCCACCGAGGGCGGCTTCTGCACCTTCCAGCCCGTCGTCAACGGCGGGGCATGCCCGTGGAACCTGGACTGCGAGAACTGCGACAAGTTCGTCATGTCCGGCGCCGACCTGCTCTACTGGCGGCGCAAGCAGCGAGCAGTGGCGCGCCATCGCCGAACGCGCCCCCGACGACGCCACCGCCGACTACCTGCACCAGGTCTTCGAGCCCACCGCCCGCGCGATCGACGGGCTGGAGAAAGCCCTCGCCGGCCTCGGGCTGCTGGATCAGGCCCTCGCCCTGGACATGCGCCGCCCGCAGGACTACTTCCACCGCATCTGGAGCACCGGCTTCCGCGCCGACGACCTCGCCGCAGCCGCGGACAGCGAACCCAGCGACCAGCCGAGCGCCAGCCGAGGAGCCGCATGAGCACGCGCGGCGGCAGAGCCCCCGCACCGCGCCGCGATCGAGGCACGCCGCGCCAGCAGCCGACCAGATGCTTCAGCGGATCAGCTCAGGTCGCTGCGGCAGATGCGCCGCGAGCACGCGCCCGGTCACCGTCGCGGCGGTCGCCCGCCGCGCCGGGCGTATCCCGCACGTTCCTCTACCAGAACGCCGAGGCCCGGGCACTGGTCATCGCATCAGCCGCCCGCCGGCACGGCGGCGCGACTGCCCGGCCCAGGCACTCCGCCCGGACCCGGCCGAGGCGGGCCTGGCGGCAGCGCGCACTCAACGCCGAGCACGAACTCAAGCGCGCACACGGCGAGATCGCCGCCCAGCGCGGCCGGATCGGCGAGCTGCTCGGGCCGCATCCGCGACCTGGAGCACGACCTGCCCGAGGACGGCGTCCGCGGGTCCTCACCGAGAACCACGCCCTCAGGGCCCAGCTCCGCCAGCTCACCCAGGACAACCGCCGCCTGGAGGAAAGGCTCGCCGGAGCCCGCGACAACAACCGGTTCCTCGACAAGCGCATCGCCGACCTCGAAGCCGACCTTCTCGACGCCAGCGCCCCGAAGCCAGCAGGAGGCCACTCCGATGAACGTAACCCTGGACATGGCCGACGCCATCGAACTCGAGCAACTCCTGGACTTCCTCGCCGACTGGATGAAGTCCGACCACGACTTTACCTCGCCCCGTCCCTGGCCCGGTTCGTCGGAAGCCCAGGCTACGGCCCTGACTCGCTGCGCGAGGACTTCGCGCGGTTCAGGTTCCTCCTCGGTGCTTCACCGACGGCGAGGACCTGCTCACCCTGGACGAGCCGTGACCAGGGACGCCGCGGAACCGGCGCCCGGCGTCCCGGTCACCCGGCTCCCGGCCGCGTGTCCACGAGCAGTGGCACTGAGCTTGGTCTCGCCAGAGACTGCCCCCATATCGGGTACTGGGAACGCATCTTCCCGGCAGCATTCCGATGCCATTCCACCTGCCGCTCTGCCAGAGGGTAAATGTTCTGGCCTCAAGGCGGCCAGTGGGGGAACCGGCAGGCCCTCCACTCGCGGGCTTCGTCATCCCACCAGAAGAGGTCCTCGCCCCTGGCGACGGCTTCCCGGGGCCATGTCCGGAGTGTGAACGTGGGCACCAAGGCGTCGAGGGCCCTGCCAAGGGCCTCGGTCCTGCTCGGTGGGAGATCGATGAAAATGATCCTCCAGGTGCGTTCCGACCGGGCGGACAGCTTCAACACCAATGCGAGCTCACCATGCGGGTGGGTTACCGACCCGGAGGACTGCCACAGATCGATGAGCGGCTCCTCCGGGCCGAGGGCCTCGGAGATGAAGCTCCGGAGAGCGCTGCCGTCCCGTTCGCTGAAGCCGAGCGAGCGGAGAGCAGTGTCCCCTACGCACCGGACTGACTTGTTGTCGATGAAGATGTTCTTGATGAACATGCCATGCGGGTCCGTCGCCTTTTCCATGACGCTTGCCTTTACGGTCGGGGCTGCTCGCGGATCGCGGCGACAGCGGCCTCGGCAGAGGGGCTAATGCTGAAAGCTTTTGGTGAGTCCGACTATCCGGAATAGATCGAGTATCTGAATGTGCGTGCAGACGAGCCGCAGCGGAACGCCGTTCTGGCGTGCTCTGTTAAACCCGCCGACTATCAGGCCAATGCCTGTCGAGTCCAGCGTGTCCACGCCGTCGATGTCCAAGACGGCTCCGGGGCACCCGGGGACGAGGGCCTCTTTGATGGCATTTCTGAAGATCGGCGCCGTGAAGATATCGAGCCGTCCCTCCAGCTCGAGAACCTCGACGCCCTCTACGAGGCGCCGGTCAACGGTGAATTCCCGGGATCTCCTGTCCTAGCGGAGGAACCTCACGCTGACTGCGTGCGGCTCGAACCTTGTCCGCTTGGTTTCGTAGGCGACCTGGTCCCCTTCGCGGGGAAGGCGGCCCGCGCTTCTGGGAACAAGCGACGTCCGGTGGAAGTACAGGTCGGCGCCGCCGCAATCGGGAATGATGAACCCCGAGCCGCTCGATGCGTCGAACCACCGGACCCTGCCCCGGGTGGAGGTTGCCGCGAGACGTTCGGCAGGGCAGTCGCGCTTGTGCCTGCCGCCGCAGCGCGAGTCGAGATCCGAGTGCCCGCCCGGATAGACCTCGAACGGCTTCCCGCCATTGTCGATCACTGTTCTGCCGGGGCGGCCATCGCAGGTCCAGTCGATCTCAAGGTGGAAGGAAACCTCTGCTTCGGCGGCGGAGACCGTCACTCGGAACTGCTCGGGGTCGTTGCGGGCGATCTTGAGGTAGCAGCGTCCCAATCAAAGTTCTCGGCCTTCAGTAGCGCGGGGTCCGAGTCGAGATCCAGGGTGAACATCCGCGGCGGCACAACACGGCCACGCGGACACCTGTCAGCCCGAAGCAGGCTGGCCTCGGAGGTTGGCGGTCGTGCACGACCGGGCGCATTCCGTGGAGAAACACTGCCCGATCCGGCCGCGCTTCCAGGTTGAGGATCAACATGATGCCGCTCCGCCAGACGGGCCGCGGTGGGTCGGCATCGACCACGAGTTCACTGAAGTGCGGTTTGGTGAGGGGATGGCGGCGGAAGGTGACCATCACCGGATCCGCATCATCGGGGCGTAGGACCCTGCGCACCACCAACTTCGACCACGCAAGTTGCGTCAAGGGCGCCTCTCCCGCCGCCTTGGCGAGGGCGCGCCCCACAGCTTCGAGTTGGTCGAGATTACGGGGCTGGTGGGCGCCAGTCGACCAGCCGCTGATCGTCTTCTCGGACACGCCCGAGGTCTCTGCCAGCCACTTCTGGGTCAGCAGTTCGTCGCTGGTGGCCGCGCGCCGATGCTTTGCCTGTTCCCAGAGCCGCGCCAGTTCCCGAAGGGCTGGCGACTGGGATCCAGCACCATCCGGACGAAACTCAGATCCCGTCGTTCCCCCCTGATGTCAGATCCGACTCGGATTGTCGGCCTGCGACCGCAACCAGCACCTTAGACGCGGCGCTCCGGACAAGTCCGGGAAACCTTTTAGAACGGGCCGGGCGGGCGTGTGATGGACCTGCGTTACAGATCCGGTGAGTAGCAAAGGAAGGTCACGTGCGACAGGAAACGAACAGCTCGACCCGGCCCCTCTGGATGGCCGTCATGCTCATTACCGCAGTTCTCGCTGGGGCTGCCGCGGCCGTCTTCCTCCATCTCGCCGGGGCCTCGCCGGCCAGCGTCGTTACCTCGGCGGGCGTGGCCTTCGCCACCACCATGACGCTGTGCTTCTGCGCGTGGAAGTTCCTTCATTCCTAGCACGGGAACCTTGGCCTGGGTCCTGACACTACGGCGATCATCGGACCCGGGCCAGCAGTTGCCATATAGCTCGACATCAAGAACATGTATGCGACGTGAAACAGCAGTTCAAGGCGCTAGCACGCGTAAGGCTGGTCGGTAAACGTGACGACTTCCGCAACAGCTTCATGGTCTGGCCGGGTCCGGATGATCGCGATGATGAGGAGCGGGTAGCACCAGGTGAGGTAACTGTAGAACCAGTAGCCCAGGAGTAGCTGCGCGCCGATGAGCAGCGCGGCGGAGAGAGCGGCGTCCTGCCGCGCGTCCTGCGCTCCAGGACGCATCATGGGTGATAGCGCGAGCAGCACCAGCGCGGCGGCGAGTACCGGCCGTGCCACTATCGCCACGTGCGGCAGGTAGGTCCAGATGCTGAACTGCACGCCGCCGCCGCGCTGCAAGAGTTGGTAGCCGAACGTCGAGTCGAGGAATTGAGCTGGGCCTGAGGTGATGAGCGGCCAGGCGAGCATCGCGGCGAGGGCGGCGGCAAGCGTCAGCGCGTAGCGCAAGCGCCCCCGTCTGATGCTCAGGAACTGCAGTGCGAGCAGCGCGGGGAGGAACTTGGTCAGCGCGGCGGCTGCCATGAGCAGCCCGCGAGCGGCCGGACGCTCCGCTGCCGCGACGATCGCCCATACGCAGAGAGCGGCGATCAGCGCGTCGTTGGTCTGCGCCGTCAGGGAGAGGTCGGGGAACGGGTAGAGGAGGTACGCGAATACGAACGCGTGCGCGAGCGGCCGCCCGCCGAGCCGCCGGCCGAGTCTGTGGAGCCCGGCGAGCGTCAGCGCGTCGAAGCACAGCGCGGGCAGCAGCGTCGCGATCACCGACGGCGCTGGCGGGAAGGCAACCACGAATGGGATGTACGCGTAGTAGGCGAACGGGCCGTAGGAGTCCGGGCGGTAGATTTCAAGCCCGCCGGGGCCCTGCCAGGACACTGCCCCGTAAAGGTGCAGTCCGTGCAGGACACGCCAGGCGCCGAGCGAGCTCGCCTGCCCGACATCGGCGATGTTGCCCCCCGCGACGCTTCCGATCCGGATGAGGAGCAGCATCAGTATCGCTGCGCCCAGTCGCCGGGAGCCTACGGACGGGCGCAGCTCCGGCATCCGCCATAGCCCCAGGGCCGCTCCGGCCGTCCGGGCCAGCAGCCAGCCGAGGCAGACGGCTGCCAGCCAGAGGCCGACCTGGGAGAGGTCGTCGCTGAGCAGCATCGCCACCGGGAAGAAGCCGGCCAGCGCCAGCAGGTCCAGATGCTCCGCCCGCCACGGGCGGCGCCAGTCGAGCAGCCCGAGGACGAAGCAGGCCGCCCACGGTACGGCGACGAGGAGCGGATGCAACGTGAACACGCCGCCGACGACCGCCGGGGTGAACCAGCCGCCGTTCTTCGCAGCGATCCCGTGGCCGACTGGCACGAGCGCGGCCAGCACCCCGAGCCCGCAGGTGAACACGGCCACGAGCAGGCCGACGACCGCCAGTTCGGCGGTCGCACGATCCAGCCGCCTGTTCATCGGCGAGGTGCCGCCCGCGCCGGGCCGCGTCATGTGTCGCGCAGCGCGAGCAGCGCGCCGCCCAGGAGCAGCGCGCCGGCTGCCCACGCGGCTAGCACGCCGAGCCCTGCCCACGGGCTGAGCGGCAGGCTGGCCACGTTCACCGTGGTCTGGATCGCGAGCCCGGCGCTCATCGGGCCGATCTGCTCCAGGTGCCGTTGCCAGCGCGGATCGCCGACCACAGTGATCATGATCGGGAACAGGTACAGCAGGGCCAGCACCACCCCGGCGGCCACCGCGGAATCCCGGACGATCGTCGCGACGCCCAGGCTGAGCAGCGCGACCAGCGTCAGGTAAAGAGCGGAGCCGAGGGTCGCGCGCAGGACCGCCGGGTCGCCTAGCGACAGCGCCGCGTACCCGTGGGCCGCGGTAAAGCCGTTCCCGGGCAGCACCAGCCGCCCGGTCAGCTGCGACACCATCATCGCGATCACGGCGGCCGGCAGGACCAGGCCGGCCAGCACGACCGCCTTGGCGGCCAGCACGCCGCACCGGCCCGGAAGGGCGGCGAACGTGACCCGGATCATGCCGGTGTCGAATTCGGTGCTGATCGCCAGCACGGCCAGCACCGCGACCACCGCCTGGCCGAACTCAGCACCGGTCAGGCTCAGCCTGGCCGGATCAGCCTGGCAGGTCGCGGTGAGCGACCGGCAGCTGCTTGCCGCGACCGCCAGCCCGCTCACCGCGACAGTCACCGCCACCGCGCCGAGCAGCAGCCAGAACGTGCCCGGGGCGGTGCGCGTCTTGGTCCATTCGGCTCTCAGTGCCCGCGCGCTCATGCGTCCCGCCTGCGGAGCAGGAACGCGGCCAGCGCGAGGGCCGCGACGGTCCATGCGCACAGCACGGCGAAGCCGGCCCACTCCGGCAGCGGGTAGTAGCCGTCGGCCACCGAGAACACCGAAGTGACCTGCAGGTACCTCGGGTAGGCCTGCTGGATGGCGAAGCCGGCCGCCGGGGTCAGCCGCAGCAGCCACTGTGCGGTTGGCGAGGACACGAGCGCCGCGAGGATGTAGGGCCCGGCGACAAGCACTACCCCGATGGTGACGGCCAGGGCGCTGCGCCGCACCACCGCGGCGATGGCGAGGGCGAGCACGGCGGAAACCGCGATCAGCGCCGCAGTGCCGACGACCAGCCGGAGCGTGGTGAGCGCCGGGACCGGGTCCACGAACACGCCGGCCCCGCGCATGGTGCTCACCCCGAGCACCAGCGCGATCGCGGCGGCCGCGAGCCCGACCGCGAACGTCACGACGCCGATCACCGTCGCCTTGGCGGCCAGCGCCCGGATGCGCCGCGGGCTCGCGGTGAACGTGGTGAGGATTAGGCCGCGCCGGTACTCGGCGGTGATGAACATCACCGCTACGACGATCGCCGCGATCAGCCCGGCGAACGTGCCGATCAGCGCCAGCCCGATGCCGGTGCCGGCGCCCGTGCCGGGTGCGTCCGGCGCGATATTGCCGGATCCGGTCACCGTGAACACGTCGCCGGCCTGCCGGTAGCTGCCCGGCAGGCCGGCGTTCAAGTCGCCTGCGCCGCCGCCGACCTGTCCGCCGGTCCAGCCGCTGGCCGAGCCGGTCAGCCCGACGTTGTCCATGGTGGCGATGGCCTCGGTAGGCGTGCTGGCGACGGTCTGCGAGGCAGGCGAGGTGGTCACGACGCTGTCGGCCGGAGAGGTGGCGAACAGCCCGATCTGCGCGGTGGACGGCAGGCCGGGCAGCGTAGCGGTGCCGACCCGGGTCCAGTGCGTGCCGTCGGCGGAGTCGTACCCGGTCACGGTGTCGCCGTCCCTGGTCAGCCGCAGCCAGCGCGGCGCGGCCGCGGACACCGCTCCGGTCAGGCCCGGGATGTCGTTGACATAATCGTCCTGCATGCGCGTCCCGTGGCCGCCGGTCACCATCATCGCGGCGTACGCCGACCCCTGCGTGGTATTCGCCTTGATGATGATCCCGGCCTTCGACCACCCCTGCAGCCCCGGCTTCAGGTCCTGCGCTCCGTTCGGGCCGATTTCGATCTGGTTTCCGTCCGAGCTGCGGAACCCGGCGAGTGACGTCACCCGGACGGTGATCGTGCCGTTGCCGGACAGTGGCTGGTGCACGAAGTAGAAAGTGTCGGCCACCGCCTCGCCGCCGGGTCCGATGGGCAGCGTGCAGGCGCTGCCGTTATAGCTGCACGACTGATGGGCGAGCAGCCCGATGCCCACCGTGGCCAGGACCACGATGAGCGCGCCGATCACCCAGCCGCGGACCGTGCGGAACTTCGTCCACTCCGCGTGCAGCAGGCGGCCCCTCACGGCACGGCCCTGAATTCGGCCGCGTCCCGGGTCAGGCTCATGTATGCCTCCTCGAGCGAGACGCGGTGCGCGGTTACCTCGGTGAACGGGATGGCGTTCTCAGACAGCAAGGCCAGCAGCCGTTCCGAAGAGATGCCGTTAGTGATGACCACGTCAGGGGCGGTGGCGGCAACCGTCGCCCCGGCTGCGGAGAGCAGATCCCTGGCCCGGCCGGGGGCAGTGGTGCGGAGCTGGATGCGGTCGCCGGAGGCAGCCGCGATCAGCGCGGCGACGCTGGTGTCCGCGATGGCCACGCCGCGGCCGACGACGACCAGGCGGTCCGCGGTGTCCTGCAACTCGCTCATCAGGTGGCTGGAGACCAGAACGACGCGGCCCTCGGCGGCCAGCGCGCGCAGGTAGTTCCGCATCCAGACCATGCCCTCGGGATCCAGGCCGTTGAAGGGCTCATCGAGCAGGAGAACCGGCGGGTCGCCGAGCATCACGGCGGCGATGCCGAGCCGCTGGCGCATGCCGAGCGAGTAGCCGCCGGCCTTGCGGCGGCTCACCTCGTCAAGGCCGGCCCGCGCAATGACCTCGTCGACCCGGCGGGACGACAGGCCCTGGGAATGGGCCAGCCACAGCAGATGGTTGCGCGCGGTCCGGCTCGGCTGCAAGGCCGCGGCATCCAGCAGCGAGCCGACCTGCCGCAGCGGCTCCCGGTAGGTCCGGTACGGGCGGCCGGACACCAGCGCGCTGCCGGCGTCGGGCCGGTCCAAGCCGAGGATGACCCGCATCGTGGTGGACTTGCCGGCGCCGTTAGGCCCGACGAAGCCGGTGACGCGCCCCGGCTCGACGGTAAACGTCATGCCGTTCAGCGCCTGCACCCGGCCGAACCGCTTCCGCAGTCCGGTTACCTCAATCGTTGCTTCCATGGGCAGCGGTTTACGCGGCGGGCGCTAACACCGGCCGAACGGACGTCGTTATCTCGCTGTTAGGCCGGAGGGGGCATGCTGGCCAGATGGGACTACTGCGGCACCGGACCGCGCGGATGCGGCTGACCATCGTGTACGGCGCGCTGTACGTGGTGATCAGCCTCGGCCTGCTGGCGATCGCCGACGCGGTATTCGCGATGCACCCCCCGGAGTCCGTCAACACCACGGTGAACGTGACGGTGACCGGATCCGGGTCGGCTTCCGCGCTTGCGGGGGCGGAGAGCAGGATCGCGGAGCTGCAATCTCAGCTCGCGGCCGCGACGAGCCTGCAAAGCTCGGAGATCCGCCTGCTGGTGACCGGGTCGGCGATCGCGCTCGTCGTCATGACGGCGGTCTCGCTCGGCCTCGGCTGGGGCGTCGCCGGGCGCGTGCTGCGCCCGCTGCGGTCGATGACGGCGGCCACCCGGCGGATCTCCGCCGACAGCCTGCACGCGCGGCTGGCCGTAGGGGGGCCGCGGGATGAGCTGAGGGACCTGTCCGACACCATCGACGGGCTGCTTGAGCGGCTGGAGGGTTCGTTCGCGGCGCAGCGGCGGTTCGCCGCGAACGCCGCGCACGAACTGCGCACGCCGCTGGCCACGATGCGGGCGGCGCTGGACGTGGCGCTCGCCAAGCCGTCGCCGGTGCCGGCGGTGTCGGTGGCAGACCGGCTCTACGGCGAGCTTGACCGCGTGGACCGGCTGCTCGACGGGCTGCTCACGCTCGCCCGGTCTCAGCACGGGGACCTCCAGGGCGCTGTCACGGTGTCGCTGGACGCCGTGGCCGTGGCCTCGCTCGCCGCCCGCGCCGAGACGATCGCCGCGCGCCGCCTGACGGTCTCGCTGTCCGGCTGCCCGGACGGCGCGTGGGTGACCGGGAACCCCGAGCTGGTCTGCCGGATGGCCGACAACCTGGTAGACAACGCGATCGTGCACAACGAGCGCGGCGGCTGGGTCCACGTCTCGGTGACGGCCGACGGCCCGGTCCTCAGCCTCGTCGTCGAGAACGGCGGTGAGGTCATCGACGGTGACGCCGTCGCGCAGCTCGCCCAGCCGTTCCGCCGCCTCGGCGCGGACCGGGTGGGCTCGGACACGGGGGCCGGCCTCGGCCTGTCCATCGTCGCCGCGATCGCCGAGGCCCACCGCGGCACCCTCGAACTGCGTGCCCGTCCCGACGGCGGCCTGCGCGCGTGCATCGGGCTGCCTTCGTCATGAGGGTACTGGTCGTCGAGGACTCGCGGTCGCTGGCGGACGTGCTGGCCGAAGGGCTGCGCGACCAGGGCATGGCCGTGGACGTGGCGCGGGACGGTCTGGCCGCCGCGGCCAAGCTGGACGTCAATGCCTACGACGTGGTCGTCCTGGACCGGGACCTGCCGGGCATCCACGGCGACGCGCTGTGCCAGATGATCACCTCGCGGGACGACCGGGTGATGGTCCTGATGCTGACCGCGGCCGGGCTGCCCGGCGACCGGGTCAGCGGGCTCGGGCTGGGCGCCGACGACTACCTCGCCAAGCCGTTCCATTTCCCCGAGCTGGTGCTGCGCATCCGGTCCCTCGCCCGCCGGCAGCCGTCCGCCCGGCCGCGCACGCTGCGGGCCGGCGGGATCGTGCTGGACCCGGTCGGCCGGACGGTCAGCAGGGACGGGCAGCGGGTGGACCTGTCGGTCAAGGAGTTCGGCGTGCTGGAGGCGCTGCTGCGAGCCAGCCCGGGGTTCCTGTCCGCGGAGCAGCTGCTGGAGCAGGTCTGGGACGAGCACGCCGACCCGTTCACCAACACGGTCACCGTGACCGTTGGCCGGCTGCGCCGCAAGCTCGGCGATCCCCCGGTCATCGTGACCACGCCGGGAATCGGGTACCGGATCGGCTGAGCCTGGCCCTGCAAGCCGGCACTGCTGAAGACCCGGACATCACTCCGTGCGCGTCCGTGCGGAGCGCCGCCCGGAGCACGGAGCGCACGGATAGATAGCGGACGGCGGCGGCCCGCCATCCCGGCTCCTAGCGCATCTGAGCAGGTCAGAGGCATATGAATCGAACAGGAGAAGCGAGCGGTACAGCCGTCCCCTCAGGATCCAACGCTCGTGCCCCAGAGTAACTGTCCTATTTACGTACCAGCCTGGGAACCGCCACATCTTCCCGGGAGCGCAGGCGGGTACGCGGGCCAGGAGCCTCAGCACTCACGGTTCATGCTCGGGATGCTCATCGAGCCCTGCCAGGGATTCGCCACCGGGTCCGGCCGCAGGATTGTCATTCAGCGAAGTCGCTAACACAGGGAATAGTGCATGCTTCGAATAAGTGCCTCTCACCAGTAATCGTCTTGCCCGACAGCACGCCGTCCAGCTCCGGCCACGCCTCTCCCTCGGCCAGGCCCGGCCGGTACAGGCGAGCCGACCCAACGTTCTTCAGCCGTGGCAGCAGCTTGAAGTCCAGCAGGTGCGAGAACGCGAACCCGACGATCGAGGCACCGTGGGTGTCGGTGTACTGGCGGTCGATCTCGGCGGAGGTCAGATGGCGGAGCAGGCCCTCGATCATCGAGGCGACCTCGGAGCCGTGTCGTGGACCGCATCTGGCTGTAGATGCAGACGTTCTTGCGTTCGACGTGCCAGTACACCATGATCCCGGCGCCCTGTACCGCTGGTGCCACTCGGTCATGAAGTTCGCCGACCACGACCCGAACTTGCGCGAGTCCGACGCACACGCCGTACCCGGCCCCCACAGGGAGGTGTCCCGCGCTTCCAGGGTCTTGTTCACCACGGTGCGGATCGCGGCCCGCAGGTTGTCGCGGTTGACGAACAGCCGGCGGGTCCGGCGCAGCGCCGCCTCGGTGTCGGCCTCCATGCCCGGGATCGCCGCCGTGCCGTCGGCGACCCGCTTGATCCCCATGTTCGTGCCGAGCCCGAACGTGCACAGCAGCAGCCTGCGCCGCAGCACCGCAGCGTCGGTGACGGTGCGGGAGGCCACCGAGGCGAACTCGCCGATGAACTCCGTGGCGTGGTCGACGTTCTTGATCAGGTCTAGGAGGTCGATGACACCCCACCGCCTGGCGATCTCCTCCTTCAGCGCCCCCAGGTTCTCCGGCTCGGCCTGCTTGAGCACGGGCGGGACGCTGATCCACGGCTCGCCCTTCTTCCTGGTGATCCTCACCCCGCCGGTGCTGCCCTTCCTCAGCCCCGTGTTCAGCCCCTCCAGAGCGGCGACGTGCCGCTTCTGCAGGTCGGCGACGAAGTCGGCCGGATCGCGGGGCTTGGACAGCGCCCGGTAGTGCACGTCCCGGTTGTCCTCGAAGTCGCCCGGCAGATCGTGATCGGGGTTACGCCAGGTGCTGCCGCCCTCCACCCAGATCTCCCGCCGCTGTACCGCCTTGCGCAACGCCACCAGCACGCACAGCTCGTAGGGGATCCGCTCCACCAGGCCGGTATCCTCATCGACCACGGCATCCCGCCAGTCGTCGGGCACCACGTGCTCCAGCGGCACCGCGTCAGCGGCGTCGTAGAAGCCGGCCTCAGAATCGGCGTACCGGCCCAGCAGCGCCAGGGCGTCCATCACGTTTATTTCTAGAAACTCTTAGAAACTTTCTGGGACAGTAGCTGCTCTAGCGACGACAGGAGAGACGAAGAACTTGCGCGCCACCTGCCGGCGATGGCCGAGTCGGGTTCCGTTCCGACCCGCTGGGCCCGGTCCAGCCCAGCCAGCAGCTTCTGCAGGCTCTCGACGGCCTGCGAGGAGAGCCAGGCCTGGCGGATCTCGGGTACTCGAGACTGGATCCGGGTCTTGCGAGATGACGTGCTGAACAGCCACGCCAGCCAGCTGGTGGTCCGCGAGAGCCAGCCTACGGAGACAAGGACCTCCCGGAGGACCGCCGCGTGCGGAGCGAGTCCCGTAATGGCCGCGAGCATGCAGCCCGTAGGTCCGGTTGTCCGGCTCGGCGCGGCCCGTGTCTGTGGTGTCCGCGGTCATGCGGGCGATGTAATCACCTGGAACCAGGCGCTGGCGGCCGAAGGTTCCTTCGTGCAGGAGCAGTTGCGCGATCCGGGTGATTTCCGAGGTCCGCAGCTGAAGGCCGACCGCTCCCAGGGGAAAGCCGAGCGGGCAGCGCAGCCACTGCGGATTGCGGATGCCGAGCGGGCCGAACAGGCGGGGCACCAGGAAGTCGCGCAGGTCCAGCCCGGAGATCGCGTGGACGACCCGGCCCAGGACGTAGGTGTTTCCGCCCGCATAATGGTAGGTCGAGCCGGGCTCGGCCACCAGCGGGGCGGCCAGGAAGTCGCGGGCTGGGTCGCCGGGATGATCGGCATCCTCATCGAGCCAGCGGTAGCCGTTGCCTGCCGTCATGCGCAGCAGGTGCCCCACGGTGATCCTCTCGCTGCCCGCTGCCGCGGTGCCGGCCAGCTCGGGCAGATGCGCAAGTACCGGGTCGTCCAGGCTGAGCGCACCGTCGCCCTCGAGCATGCCGACCGCCAGCGACGTCACGGTCTTCGACACCGAGAACACATCACGACGAATATCACCGATCCGGCGGCGCTCGCCGCCAGGACCGTCGCCGGCGACGACCTGAATGGCATCGATGCCCAGCCGCCTGGCCTCCGCGGCCTCCCAGAACCGGTCGAGCGTGGCGTCGAGTCCCACCGCCTCACGCTACCCGACCGACGCGTCCCGGCCGATGAGCCGCACTGCCGATGAGCCGCACTGCCGCGACGCGACGCTCCTCGTGCTTGCCTGTCGCCGGGGCCAGGCCGTCCCGGCTCGTCCGGGCGGGTGCGAGGTGCGATCGGAACAGGCCGGCCTGGCCCACCCCCAGCGCGCCCGGGGACGGGTCCGACCTAGAGGCGAGGGCGCCTGGGCCCACCAAGTCTGCGATGCCTTAGCACTAGAATACAAGTTCGACTGATTGGTATGATGGGAGCATGGCCACGTATACGCCGCCAGGGTGGCCGGCCGGAGTGCACCCGCCGGGCAGTGAGGATTTCGAGTCCACCGCCGTGGGCTGGCTGCTCGAGGTCGTGCCGCCCGACTTCCGGCTGCACGGCGTCCTGCGCCGATATCCGGTGGCCCTGGCCACTTTGGCCAGGTACCACTCCAAAGCGTGCGTGGAGGGCGCGCGGCAGGGGTACCGCACGGCCAGGACCGACCTGGCCGGGGCACTGCCGCCGCATGCCATCGATACCGTGCTCGCCGCTTACCGCAAGGAGGGCGCCAGGCTCGCCGCCACCGCCCGCGCGGTCGGCCTGGTCGAAAGCGCCCTGCGAGGAGAGGCGGGGGGTGGATGACTGGCCCATGCGGGAAAGACCGCCAGGTCAAGCCGTGAGAAGATGGCCTTACGCCAGCAGGGGGCGACTGTAGCTCTGTGGGCAGCGAGAGAGAAGTGAGCCAGTGTCACGGCAGGCCCGAATCCTCCTGGTGGACGACCGGGCGGAGAATCTGGTCGCGCTGGATGCGATCTTGTCCTCGCTGAACCAGATCCTGGTGCCGGTCCGGTCCGGCGAGCAGGCGCTGCAGGCGCTGCTTACCGAGGAATTCGCGGTCATCCTGCTCGACATCGTCATGCCTGGCATGGACGGTTTCGAGACGGCCGCGCAGATCAAGCAGCACGCCAAGCTGCGTGATGTGCCGATCATCTTCCTGACCGCCGCGATCGGGCCGCCGGAGCAGGCGTTCCGCGGCTACGCCGCCGGAGCGGTCGATTACCTGGCCAAGCCGTTCGATCCCTGGGTGCTCAAGTCCAAGGTCTCTGTCTTCGTCGACCTTTACCTCAGGCGCCACCGAGCGGACCAGGCCACCGAGGCGCCGGACGAACGTCCGCTGCTCGACCAGGTGTCCGGTCCGCTGCATGACGTGGAAGAGACCGTGGCGGTGCTGCGCGGGCTACCCGCCGTGACCGGCGACGCCGAGACGGAACGGACCACGGCCCGGCTAGCGCAGCGGATCGAGCGACTGCGCGATGCCATCGGCGCGTTCAGCGGCGGGAGCGCGGTAAGCGACGGCGGGGTGACTGGGGACGGCGGGGTAACCGGGGACGGCAGGGTGACCAGGGGCAGCAGGGAGAGCGGAGACGGCGGGGTTCGCGGGGGTGGCGGGGGTGGGGGCGGTTGAGGCGGACCAGCCGGCGTCGGGCTGGTAGCGCCTGACCACACGGGCCGGGACCCCGGCCGCGACGCAGCGGTCGGGGACGGTGCCGCGGACCACCGAGCCTGCCGCGATCACCACGTTGCGGCCGATGCAGGCGCCGGGCAGCACGATCGCGCCGGCGCCCAGCCAGCTGCCCGAACCGATCCGGACGGCGGCATTGCGCGGCAGCTGACGGCCGATCGGGACGTCGGGATCGGCGTACCCGTGGTTCTGATCGGTGATGTAGACATACGGACCTGTGAACACGTCGTCCTCGATGAGCAGCGACTGATGTGCCACGATGTGACTGCCCCGGCCGATCACGCAGCGGTCCCCGATCCGGAGCACCGGCAGCGGGCCCAGGTCCTGCCCGGGCACCATCCCGGCCGACAAGCTGACGAACGCTCCGATGATCGTGTCCGCCCCGATCGCGATCGAGCCCTGCCCGAACACAGACCCGGGCGGGAAGGCGGCCATCGACCCCCGGCCGAACGCGGCGAAGCGCCGTCCGGCCGGGGTATCCGCCGTCACCGCCCCGGCACGCTGCGCCGCGTTCCATCCCCAGTGGACCACGCGCCACCGCAGCTGGCCGAGCCAGGCCCGTCTGGTCACGAGCGGGCCGAGGCGGCGAGCTGGCCGCAGGCGCCGTCGATCTCGCGGCCGCGGGTGTCCCGAACCGTGACCGGCACCCCGTGGGCCTCCAGGCGGCGGACGAACTCGCGCTGGTCGGCGGGGCGGGACGCGGTCCACTTCGAACCCGGCGTCGGGTTGAGCGGGATCAGGTTGACGTGCGCGAGCTGGCCCGCCAGCAGCGAGCCAAGCTCCTCGGCCCGCCAGGCCTGATCGTTGATGTCTTTGATCAGGGCATACTCAATCGAGAAGCGGCGACCGGTGGCCGCGGCGTAGTCCCGGGCGGCGGCCAGCACCTCGGCGACCTTCCACCGCCGGTTCACCGGCACCAGCGTGTCCCGCAGTTCGTCGTCGGGGGCGTGCAGGGACACGGCCAGGGTCACCGACAGGCCCTCGGCGGCCAGCCGGCTGATGGCCGGGACCAGGCCCACCGTGGATACCGTGACCGACCGCTGCGAGATCCCCATACCGTCGGGGACCGGATCGGTCAGCCGCCGGACGGCGGCCAGCACGCTGGCGTAGTTCGCCAGGGGTTCGCCCATGCCCATGAACACCACGTTGGAGACGCGGCCGGGACCGCCAGGCACCCGGCCGGCCGCGAGGACCCGCGCGCCCGCCACCACCTGGCTCACGATCTCGGCCGCGGACAGGTTGCGGGTCAGCCCGGCCTGGCCCGTCGCGCAGAACGGGCACCCCATCCCGCAGCCCGCCTGGGAGGACACGCACATCGTGACCCGGTCCGGGTAGCGCATCAGCACCGATTCCACCATCGCCCCGTCGAACGTACGCCACAGGGTCTTGCGGGTCGTCCCGGCGTCGCAGACCAGCTCGCGCTCGGCGGTCAGCAGCGGGGGCAGCAGGGCCTGCGTCAGCGTGTCGCGGGAGGCCCGCGGCAGGTCGGTCATCTCGTCGGCCTGGTCGGTGTACCGGCCGAAAAAATGCCGGGACAGCTGGCTGGCCCGGAACGGGGGCTCGCCGAGGTCGGCGACCGCGGCGCGCCGCTCGGCGAGCGCCAGGTCGGCCAGGTGACGAGGCGGCCGTCCGGCCGGGCGGCGGACGCTGGCGCCGGGTGCGCTGGCCGGGCGGCGCCGGGTGCGCTGGCCGGGGCGGCGCTCGCCGGGGTGGCGCCGGGTGAGCCAGCTGGGGCGGCGGGGGCCAGCGGGATCAGCGCTAGGTCGACCGGATCGCGGGGTGGGGCGGAAACCACGGGATCGGGAAGGCCGGGACGGGGAAGTGACACGCGAGTCCGTTCGGATAAAAAAGATTTGTTTTTGCCTTCACAGGATATGGTGTCGCCTCGGAGGCTGCGGCGGGACCGGAGTTTGGGGCTCTCGTGGTAAGTAAGTACATTTCGTCCATGGCCACCTCGCATCCGGAAGCCAGCGGGCCCGTCTACCCGCGGACGCCGGTCACGCTGCTCGAGAGTGTCAGCCCCTACGGCAGCCGCAAGGTGACGGTCGAGTACGACGGCCTCACCACGGCCGCTTACCTGCACGACGACACCACCGCCATCTCCGCCACCTGGATCGCCAACCACCGGCCCGCACCGCCGGCCACCGACCAGGCCAGGCTCGAGGCCGGCCGCGCGCCGCTGATGCCCGCCGGGCGGACCAAGCATCCGGGCGGCCGCGCGCCGCTGCAGGCCGACGCGCTGGAAGCGCTGTGGTTCGAAGAGGGCGACGGGGTCGCGATCTACGAGCGCGGGCGGCCGATCGCGGTCATCGCGGGCTGGTCGGACATGGACCGCGGGATGCCCGGCTACAGCAGCGACGTGATCGGCCAGACGCCGTTCGGCTGGTCGCTCGACGACGCCATGGAGGGGCTCGCTCCCCGGCTGGAACGGTCCCGGGCCTACTGGCGCTGGCGGGGTTCGGCGACCGGCTGGCCCGCGTTCCAGCAGGCGCTGCTCGGCCACCTGCTGCCCCGCCTCGGGCCGGGCGGCCACTACTGGGACGCCTCGGCCGGCGGCCAGCCGCTCACCGGCGTGACCGAACGGCCGCCAAGCCCCCGCCGCCCGTACACGGTGCTGTCCACCGTGGGCATGAGCTGCCAGCGGATGCCGGTGGTGGAACAGGTGCTCGACGACCCGAGCGGGTACGCCAGGATCGAGCTCGCGATCGGCACCACGCTGCCGCCGGCCCAGGTCGCGCGGGTATTCCTGTGGCTCGCGACCTACCCCTGGCGCGCCGTCACGTGGTTCGGCCCCGGCCACAGCGTGCGCTGGTACCACGAGCCTTCGACGTTCCCGCTCGGCGTAGGTAACGAGGCCGTGCTGCTGCTCGACTCCCCCGGCGCGCTGCCCGGGCCGGCCGCCCCTGACCTGTCGGGTTTTGCCTTCGGCGGGGACCCGGTCCGCTGGCTGTGGATCGTCCCGATCACCGAGCGGGACCGGCAGCTGGCCAAGGAGCGCGGCTCGGCCAGCCTGGTCAGCCGACTCGCCGCGCAGCACCGGAGCTGGGTGGTCGGGCCGGCCTGACCGGGGTGCCTGGTTGTGCCGGCTTGGTCGTGCTAGTGAACGGGGACGAAGACGACCAGCAGGAGCCAAACCACGGGGGCGACGGCCAGCAGTGAGTCGAGGCGTTCGAGCACGCCGCCGTGACCTGGCAGCAACGATCCCATGTCCTTGATGTCAAGATCCCGTTTGATCATCGATTCGACCAGGTCACCGAGGATCGCCGCGAGCACCGCCGCCGCCCCGACGAGCAGGCCCTGCCAGGCGTGGCCGTGCAGCAACAGCGGCAGGCAGAGCGCCCCGCCGACCAGGCAGGCGACGACCGAGCCGGCGAAGCCTTCCCACGTCTTCTTCGGGCTGATGCTCGGCGCCATCAGGTGACGACCGCCGCGGCCGAGCGTGATCCCGGCGACGAAGCCGCCGATGTCACTGCAGACGGTCAGGATCACGAAGGTCAACACCCGGCGCGGGCCATCGGCGGGCACCAGCATGGCGACCACGAACGAGGCCAGGAACGGAATGTAGATCGTGGCGAAGACGCCCGCCGTCACGTCCTTGACGTAGCCGGCCGGACCGCCGGGCAGCCGCCAGGCGAAGATGACGATCACGGTCAGCGCGAGCGCCGCCAGCGCGTCCCGCGGCCCCAGCCAGTACATGCAGGTCAGGGTGGCCGCTCCGCCGACCGCCACCGGCATCACCGGCACGTTGATGTCGCGCTTGGCCAGCGCCGCGGCCAGCTCGGACAGCGCGATGGCCAGGGCGATGCCGACGTAGAGCAGGAACGTCGCCTTGACCGTCAGCAGCGTGAGGATGACCAGGCCGCCGAGGGCCGCGCCGACGCCGATCGCGACGGGCAGGTTGCGCCCGGCTCGGCCGGTCCCCGGGGGCGCGGGTGGCGGGGGATCTAGCTGCGGTACGGCGGGATCGATGTCCACTAAACCTCGAGGAGCTCGGCTTCCTTGTGTTTGAGCAGCTCGTCGACCTGCGCCTCGTAGGTGTGGGTGAGCTCGTCGAGCTCCCGCTCGGCCCGGTGCACGTCGTCCTCGGGCGCGTCCCCGGCCTTGATCATCTTGTTCAGGGTCTCCTTGGCGTGACGCCTGATGTTCCTGATCGCGACCCGGCCGTCCTCGGCCTTGGTCCGCGCGGTCTTGATGTACTCGCGCCTGCGCTCCTGGGTCAGCTCCGGCAGCACGATCCTGATGATGGTGCCGTCGTTCGCCGGGTTCACGCCCAGGTCGCTGTTCCTGATGGCCCGCTCGATGGCGCCCAGCGAGCTCTTGTCGAACGGCTGGATGACCACCATCCGCGGCTCGGGGACGTGGAAGGAGGCCAGCTGGTTCACCGGGGTCTGCGTGCCGTAGTACTCGACCGTGACCTTGTTGAACATGGACGGATGGGCGCGGCCGGTGCGGATGATGCTGAAGTCTTCCCTGGCGACCGTGACCGCCTTGTCCATCTTCTCCTCGGCCTCGAGGAGCGTGTCATCGATCATTGTTCGGCTCCGTTATTCCGGTCTTGGCGTCTTTGCGTCTTGGCGGCAGATCAGCGTGCCGACCTTCTCACCACGGATGGCGCGGGCCACATTTCCCTCGCCCATCAGGGCGAACACCACGATCGGCAGGCCGTTATCCAGGCACAGGCTTACCGCCGTGGTGTCCATCACCTTCAGCTCGCGGGCGAGGAACTCGCCGTAATCCAGCCGCTCGAACCGCACCGCGTCCGGCGTGGTGTGCGGGTCCGCATCGTACACGCCGTCCACCTTGGTGCCCTTGAGGACCGCGTCGGCACCGATCTCCAGCGCCCGCTGGACGGCGGCGGTGTCGGTGGAGAAAAACGGCGCGCCGAGCCCGGCCCCGAAGATCACCACCCGGCCCTTTTCCAGGTGCCTGATGGCCCGGCGCGGGATATACGGTTCCGCGACCTGACCCATCGTGATAGCCGTCTGGACCCGGGTCTCGACGCCGAGCTTCTCCAGCACATCCTGCAGGGCCAGGCAGTTGATCACCGTGCTGAGCATGCCCATGTAGTCGGCGCGGGCCCGGTCGATGCCCCGTTCGGCCAGGGCCGCGCCGCGGAACATGTTGCCGCCGCCGACCACCGCGGCGACCTCGACCCCGACCTTCACCGCGGCGATGATCTCCGCCGCCAGGTGGGCGACTACGTCCGGGGAGATGCCCAGGGGTTCGGAGCCCGCGAACAGGCCGCCGGACAGCTTCAGCACGACCCGGCGCCAGCTGGGATGAAGGGCATCCCGGCGTCCGGGCCCGGGGTCCCTGGTCGGAGCGTCGCGGACGCCGGGATCCCTGGTCGGGCGTCGCGGACGCCGGGGTCCCGGGTCGGAGCGTCGCGAAGTCGGCCTCCCAGACTCCGGCGTTGCGAAGTCGGGCCTCCCGGGCTCCGGCGTCCCGGACTCCGGCATTAGGCCTGGCCGACCTGGAACCTGGCGAACGCGGTGACGGTTACGCCGTTCTGGGCCAGGACCTGCTTGATCGTGGTCTTGGGGTCCTTCACGAACGCCTGCTCGGTGAGCACCACGTCCTTGAAGAAGGCACCCAGCCTGCCCTCGACGATCTTGGGGATGGCCTGCTCCGGCTTGCCCTCGTCGCGGGTGATCTGCTCGGCGATCCGGCGCTCCTTCTCCACCACGTCGGCGGGAACCTCGTCGCGGACCACGTACTGCGGGCGCATCGCCGCGACCTGCTGGGCGACATCCGTGGCGACCTCCGGGCTGTCCTTGTCGAGCTGGACCAGGACGCCCAGGGTCGGCGGCAGCGCCGCGTCGCTGCGGTGCAGGTAGCTCTCGACGTAGCCACCCTCGAAGCGGGCGACCCGGCCGAGCTCAAGCTTTTCCTTCAAGCTGGCGCCGGCCTCCTCGATGAGCTTCTCGACGGTGGTGCCCGGCTTGGCTTCCGCGGTCAGCAGCGTCAGCCGGTCGCCGACCCCGGCCCGCGCCGCGGTCTTGGCGATGTCGGCCGCCACCTGCTGGAACTGGGGGGTCTTGGCCACGAAGTCGGTCTCGCAGTTCAGCTCGACCAGCACGCCCGACGTGGTGCCGTCCAGCTCGGCGGTGACCAGGCCGTTCGCCGCGGTGCGGGTGGCCCGCTTGTTCACGTCCTTGGCGCCCTTGAGGCGGAGCAGCTCGAGCGCGGCCTCGAGGTCGCCGTCGGCCTCCTCGAGCGCGTTCTTGCAGTCCATCATGCCGGCGCCGGTCTGCTCGCGCAGCCGCTTCACGTCAGCGGCGGAGAAATTCGCCATGTCCTCGTCTTTCGTCTTTCACTGAAGATACTTCGTCAGTGCCCGCGGTTACTCGTCGGTGCTCGCGGTTGCTTCCTCGGTGCCTGTCGGCCGTTGCTCGTCGGTGTCTGCGGCCTGCTCGTCGGCGACGCCGGTCAGGTCGTCGGCCTCGTCGGCCGCGGCAGCGGTATCGCTGGTGATCGCGGAGTCAGCGTTGATCTCGGCGTCGGCGGCACCTTCGGCCGCGGCGGCGGCCACGGTCTGCGAGTCGGCCGGGATCACCGCGTCCGCTGCGTGGGTGGGCGCTTCCTCGGAAGCTGCCACTTCATCGGCGGCCTCGATCGTGACGGCGGCGGCCGCCGGGCTCTGGGAGCCTGCCGAGCAGCTCGCGCTCCCACTCGGCCAGCGGCTCCTCGGCGCCGGGCACGCTGCCCGCGGGCTTCTCGTCGCCGCCAGCCGCACCGGCCCGGGCGATCAGGCCCTCCGCGACGGCGTCGGCCACCACCCGGGTGAGCAGGGCAACGCTGCGGATCGCATCGTCGTTCCCCGGGATCGGGAAGTTAACCTCATCCGGGTCGCAGTTGGTGTCAAGGATCGCGACCACCGGGATACCCAGCTTGCGAGCCTCGTTGATGGCGATGTGCTCCTTCTTGGTGTCCACCACCCAGATCGCGCTCGGCACCCGGGACATGTCCCTGATCCCGCCCAGCGTCTTGTCGAGCTTGTCGTGCTCGCGGCGCAGGTGCAGGAGCTCCTTCTTGGTCATGCCGGAGGCGGCGACGTCGTTGAAGTCGATCTCCTCGAGCTCCTTGAGCCGCTGGAGCCGCTTGTACACGGTGGAGAAGTTGGTGAGCATGCCGCCCAGCCAGCGCTGGTTCACGAACGGCATCCCGACCCGGCGCGCCTGCTCGGCGATCGCCTCCTGCGCCTGCTTCTTCGTGCCGACGTACAAGATGGTCCCGCCGTGAGCGACGGTCTCCTTGATGAACTCGTACGCGCGGTCGATGTAGGCCAGCGACTGCTGCAGGTCGATGATGTAGATGCCGTTGCGTTCGGTGAAGATGTAGCGCTTCATCTTCGGGTTCCAGCGCCTGGTCTGGTGACCGAAGTGGACGCCGCTCTCCAGAAGCTGCTTCATGCTGACGACCTGAGCCATGGGCCCGGCCCCTTTCCTTCGTGCGCCGCGTTTCGTTCGTTGTTGACGCGGCGCTGCTCGGTTGGTTCCTGGTGCCCGTGACATGACGCGCCTGCGGCCGGCCTGGCGGCCGGCGGACCGAGCGGCGCGTCCCGCCGGGAAGCGGAGAGGCTCGCTTGGGGCGATCTTCTCGCTCTAGCGATCCTCTCGCTCTGGCGATCCTGTCGCCCTAGCGATCATCCGCTCCGGCGAGCTCCTCGCTCCGGAGAGCAAGCGGGCACGCGATTTAGCCCGCCGAGCGCGCACCGGGTCGGAGCGGCTACGGCGAACGTCATCAAGGATACTTCACGTTGCCTGTCACCGCGCCTGCCCCGTGTGTGAAGGCGCCGGCTGCCTTGCCGGGGGTCGGCGGGTGGCCTGCCTGCTGGGGTGCTCGGGTGGGCTGCCTCCCTGGGGTGCGCGTCGATTTGTAGGCAGTCACGATCATCTTGTGGTTGGGGCCGGTGGGGGGTCTGCCTGGTTGTGCACCACGCAAACAGGTCAATCGCCTGTCCCGGGAAACTCGGTCAAGCCGGGCGGTGGCTGAAGCAGGCCGCCGCCCAGCCCGCCTAATCCCGCTGGCCTCGCCTGCCTCAGCTATCTCAACCGCCCGCCCCGCCCGGCCCCGGCCCGTCCCCGCTGTGATTGTGGATCGGTACTACCCTCATAGGGTAGGTAAGTATCCACGATAATTCGAATTCCTGAACGAGACCGCCACGTTTGTCTGGCGGGTGGGGTGGGTGGGTCTGGTTAGGCCGCGGTGGTTGGCCGATGGCCGACCTGGTTACGATCTGTTGCCGGACGCGCAACCAGGTCCGAAGCCACCAACGGCGCGAAATCGCTGGGCCCTGCATAACTGTCGCGCCTCTTCCTGGCGTCGCGTTCGCTTTCCACGCCTGCACGCCTGCACGCCTGCACGCCTGTGCCGTTCCGGCGATCGTGTGACGACAGCTCGCCCTATGAAGGGCAAAATCGTCACACGGCGCCGAGCGGGAGAGGGATCGCGCTAGGCGCGGGGATGGGCCTGGCGGTAGCTGGACTTGATGCGCTCGATTGAGACGTGGGTGTAGATCTGAGTGGTCGCGGGTGAGGAGTGACCCAGGATCTCCTGGACGCTGCGCAGGTCGGCGCCGCCTTCGAGCAGGTGGGTCGCGGCGCTGTGGCGTAGGCCATGCGGACCGGTGTCCCGGACGGTCCCGGACTCGCGCAGGTGCTCGTGCACGATGCGGCGGGCCGTGCGCGGATCCAGGCGGCCGCCGCGGACGCCGAGGAACAGGGCGGCACCGCTCGTTTCCGGTGGCGAGGACCGGGCGGCCCACGTCCAGCCAGCGGGTCACCGCGCGGAGCGCGGGCAGGCCGACCGGGACCGTCCTTTCCTTGTCACCCTTGCCCAGGACCCGGACTGTCCGGCGGTCGTGGTCCAGGCTGCCGCGTCAAGTCCGCACAGCTCGCTGACCCTTATGCCGGTGGCGTAGAAAAGTTCAAGCACCGCAGAGTCGCGCAGGGCCACCGCGCCGTCGGTCAGTTGTTCTGCTTGCGTACCGGCGACGGGCTCGGGGGGGTTAGCGGCCTCGGCCCGGCGTGCGGCGGAGTCTAGGACGGCCTTCATTTCCTCCTGGCGCAGGACATGCGGGAGGGTGCGGCGGGTCTTCAGGGTTCCCAGCTGCGGCCCCGGGTCGGTGGTCAGCCAGCCGCGGCGATGGGCGAAGGCGGTGAACGTCCGGGCCGCCGCGCCGCGCCTGGCCAGCGTGGCGCGCGCCGCGCCCGACTCGTGCTGAACCGCCAGCCAGCTGCGCAGCTGGAGCAGATCCAAGCCGTCCGGGGCCTGCACCCCGTTACGCCAGGCGTGCTCAAGCAGCGAGGTGACGTCGCCGACATAGGCGCGGACCGTATGCGGCGACAGCGAGCGCTCGGCCCGCAGGTAACGCTCGAAACCGGCCAGCGCCGCCGCAAGCTCGGGCGGCAGGGGCCCCCCGGAGACACGGGTCACTCGGCATCGGTAGGGTACCCGGGAGCCGTGGCTCCCCGGCATCCGCGGGGCTCCGGGAGGGGCGGGCTTCCCGGCATGCTTCATGTGCCCAGTGTGCACCTCGGGCCTGCCGATAGGCGCGGGACGGGCCGCAGCTGCCTTGATCGCGAGTACTTTCGTATGACGACACGCCGATCGAACTGAAGTTTGACATGACGGAATCGATGCGGCAGGGTAATCATGCGTTCACCGCGAAGGGTCTCAGGCATCACGCCTGGCCGCCGAACGCGCTCGCACCAGCGCCTAGAGAGGGATCGAGCAATGGGTCAGAAGACTGTCCGGTTCAGCGACCTGAGTGGCCAGCTCATCATGCACGACGACGCCCTGGCCCGCATCGTGGTGCACGAGCACCCAGAACTCGGCGACAGCCCGGTGGAGATCGAAGCACTTACCGACGAAGCCGAGGCCATGGAGCAGGCCGCGCTGCGGGTGGCGGTGGTGGACCTGTACCTGCGCGACGACATCGAGCCGCGCCGCATCGTCATGGAGGCCGACGTCTTCGACAAGCTGGCCACGGAAAACCCGATGAGCGAGCTTCTCATCGCGGCCCGGCCCGCCCGGCGCAGCTCCAGGACGCCGGCCAGCAGCACCCCACGCGGAGACCGCGTCGACTACGCGACCTTGGAGCACGCCGGGAAGCCGCACAAGGGCAAGACGACCGACACCGAGAAGCAGCTAGTCCGTGACCACCTGGCTGAGATCAACGAGCGCCTGGCCAGGCAGGGCATCCGGACGATCAACCTCACCGATCCCGAGCATGTCGAGCGTTACGGACTGGATCAGCTGGCCAGGGAGCACACCATGGAGCTCGAGTTCGGGCTCGATGACGAGGCCGACCTCACTGACGAGCCTGACACCGATTCTCAGGTAGAGGACGAGATGCGAGTCGCCTAAGCGCCCGGCGGAGCGCTGAGCCGGGATGTCGTCGATGCCACCCGGCGCGCCCCCCAGCCCGGCCCCGGGCGCCGCCTGGCTTCGGGCGCCGCCTGGCTTCGGGCAGGCACTGAGGGGGCTTGCCGCTTCAGGTGCCCGCGGTTATACCTGGACCATGCGCAGACGGTCCCTCGGCGGTTTTGGGACGATATTGTGCTGCGCTCTCGGCGCGATGATGCTGCTGGCCTCGTGTACCGAAAGCCCGGGCAGCAGACCGGCCAACCCAGTGTCCTCAGCGAACGCCGGCGGCCCGGCGTGCTCGTACCAGTCGAGCGGGGTCAGCGGATTCGTAGCGTCTCCTGGCCGCGCCGCCGGCAGTCAGCTCGTGCTCGGGCGCATATCCGTGCAAACGGGCTACTTGCAGATGCCGGTTCCGGTGACAGGCAACGGGCCGTGGCGGTACTGGCAAAAGCGCGGGATCCTGATCCAGGCAGGCACTGGCCCGGTCCTGGTCAGCGTGCCGCCCTCGTGGCGTCAGCGAGCCGCGATCACCTACGGCTCGCAGGGCATCGCCAGCTCACTCGTGCTGACCGCGTGTCAGCGGCCGGCAGGCGTCTGGGCCGGGTACGCGGGTGGGATCTACCTACGTACAACTATCTCCTGCGTCCCGCTTGTATTCAGGATAGGAAACAAGAGCGTCACCGTCCGCTTTAGCGTCACTCATCAGTGCAACTGACCGATCGGGGCCAGAAGCCGCCGACCGCACCACCGCCACCGCCACCGCATCACCGTGCATCCGCCAAGGGGTTCACACAGGCTCTGGGCGCGGCGAGCCAGCGGTGGCGCCGGTGGCGCCGGCGGCGCGCCGGCGGCGCCGGGGCGCTAGGTGGCCCGGCACAGGCGCCAGCCGCCGTCGCCGCGCTCGATGAAGCCGTACGCGGCCAGCACGCCGAGGCAGCGCAGCACCGTATCGATCTCCATACCTGCGTCCACCGCGATCGTCGAGGTCCCGGCGGCGCCGCGGGCGGGAAGTGCGTCGAGAACCCTGGCCGTGTCGGTGTCTAGCTCGTCGTACGGGAGCGTCGGATCCTCCGATCGTGAGGCCGCCGGCCCGGGACCCGGTACCGTCGCGGGGACCTGACGCCCTGCGGGTGCCGCGGCTGCGGGTGCTGCGGCTGCGGGTGCCGCGGCTGGGAGTGTCGCGGCTGCGGGTGGTGGTGCGTCAGGGGCGACTACCGGCGAAAGTAGCTCGATGATGTCGGGCGCGCAGGTGACGCAGCAGGCGCCCCATTCCCGGATGATCCGGTGGCAGCCTGCGGACTGAGCCGAGGTCACCGGGCCGGGCACGGCCATCAGCGGCTTGCCCAGCTCAGCCGCATGGCGCGCGGTGTTCAGCGCGCCGCTGCGCTCACCTGCCTCGACGATCACGGTGCCGCAGGTCAGCGCGGCGATGACCCGGTTACGGATCAGGAACCGCATCCGGCCCGGGTGCTGACCTGGTGGCCACTCGCTGACGACCAGGCCGTTAGCCGCGATAGCCGCAAACAGCTCCGCGTGGCCTGCGGGATAGGGGAAGTCGACCCCGCAGGCCAGCACCGCGATCGTGATTCCTTGCGTGGCCAGCGCGCCGCGGTGCGCGGCGGCGTCCACGCCGTAGGCTCCGCCCGAAACGACCGTCCAGCCCCGCTCGCTGAGGTCGGCGGCGATCTCACCGGCCACGTGGCCGCCGTATCCGCTCGAGGCGCGTGATCCCACCACGGATACCGAACGGCGGCAGCTGTGGCGCAGATCCGCGGGTCCGCGCAGCCACAGCGCGTACGGACGGGCCAGGCCGAGCTGATCCAGCTCGGCAGGCCATTCGGGATCACCGGGGCCCACCAGCCTGATGCCGTCCTGGCAGGCGACCGCGAGGTCCGCGTCGGAGGGCAGTCTGGGCAGGCGCATCCGCCAGCGGCCGAGCGCCCGTTCGAGCGCGGCCCGGCTCGCCGGGCGGTCGCCGCAGCCGGGACCGGTGCCAGGCAGCATGTCCGCCTTGATCGAGGCCAGGATCTCCTCCGGCTCGCAGATCCCGAGCAGGGCGCCGAGTGCGGGATCGGCGGGCTCGGCGAGATAGGTGAGCGCGGCCCGCGCCAGCGTGCGCTCGCCAAGCACAACGGACTCCGATGGCACCGGGCTCACCGCCGTATCCCGAGCCACAGGCCCAGGGCTATCGCGCACTCATCCCGGGTGGGGCGCGGCTTGCCGGTCAGGTCGGCGATGGTCCAGGCGACGCGGATGACCTTGACCATCCCCCGCGCGCTGATCTGGCCCCGCTCCAGGGACCTTTCCACCACCCGCAGCGAACCAGGGGCCGGCGGCCAGGTCCGGCGCAGCTCAGAACCGGGAATCTCGGCGTTGAGGCGCCACGGGGTGCCGCGCAGCCGGTAGGCGGCGCGCTCCCTGGCCTGGACCACCCGCAGCGCCACGGTCTGGCTTGACTCGGCGAAGTTCCTGTCGTTCAGCAGTTCCTTGCGGCCGACCGGCTCGAGCTCGATCTTCACGTCGACGCGGTCGAGCAGCGGACCCGAGATCCGTCCCAGGTACCTACGCCGCGTGCTGGGACTGCAGTGGCAACCTTCGGCCAGGCCGGCCGCTCGCGCACACGGGCACGGGTTCGCCGCCAAGATCAGGGTAAACCGGGCCGGGAACCTGGTCGTGATCCCTGACCTGGCCACCACGACCTCCCCCGCCTCGAGCGGTTGCCGCAGCGCGTCCAGCACGTCCCGGCTAAATTCGGGGGCTTCGTCGAGGAAGAGCACGCCGCGGTGCGCCAGCGAGGCGGACCCTGGCCGGATGATGCCACTGCCGCCGCCGACGATGGCCGCCTTGGTCGCGGTGTGGTGCGGGGCCAGGAAGGGCGGATCGGTCAGCAGCGGAACCTGCGGTGGCAGCGTTCCCGCCACCGAATGGATGGAGGTGACCTCCAGCGCCGCCGCGGTGTCCAGCCGGGGCAAGATGGTGGGGATGCGCTCAGCCAGCATGGTCTTGCCTGCGCCAGGTGGCCCTAGCAGCGACAGGTGATGTCCGCCCGCCGCGCATACCTCGGCGGCCCGTCTGGCCATCGACTGCCCGAGCAGCTCGGCCAGGTCAGGGGTCATCATGACGCCATCGCGGGAGGACCGCCCGCCGAGGCGGGCCGCCGGGGGGAGCTGGCCCCCGTCGAGCTCGGTCACCGGCCCTCCGTCGTGCAGGCCCGGCGTGCCGCGGAGCCAGTCCGCCGCCCCCGTCAGGCTGCTGACCGCGATGACGCGCACGTCCGGGACGAGCGCCGCCTCGGCGGCGTTCGGCGCGGCCACCATGACCCGGCCGAACCCCTCTTTCGCGGCGGCCGCCACGGCGGGCAGCACGCCGCGGACCGGCCGCAGCCGTCCGTCCAGGCCGAGTTCGCCGAAGAACATCACCTTGTCCACGGCCGCCCTGGGCACCCGGCCCGCCGCCGCGAGGACGCCGATGGCGATGGCCAGATCGAACCAGCTGCCGCGTTTGGGCAAGCTGGCCGGAGAGAGCCCGACGGTGATCTTGCGCTGCGGCCACTGCTCGCCGCTGTTGACGATCGCGGCGCGGATCCGGTCCCGCGCCTCCCGCAGCGCGGTGTCGGGCAGGCCGACCAGGATCAGCCCGACCAGGCCGTTCGCGATATCCACCTCGATCTCGACCACCTGGCCGGTCACCCCGATCAGCGCTACCGAGTGCGTGCGGGCCAGCGCCACGGCTCAACCCACCCCGCGGATGTGCTCGATGGTGAATCCGCCGGTGCCCTCGTAGACCAGCCCGACCACGTCGATCCTGACCTGGTCGAAGCGAACCCCATGGGCGTTCAGCCAAAGGATCGCCAGCTTGCGCAGCCGGGACCGCTTAGCCCGGCTGACGGCCTCGAGCGGGCTGCCGTAGCTGGTCCCGGTCCTGGACTTGACCTCACAGACCACAAGCGCCTGACGCTCGACCGCCACGATGTCGATCTCGCCGTCGGCGCACCGCCAGTTACGATCCAGGATTCGCAACCCGCACGACTCCAGGTACTCGGCGGCCGCCTGCTCGCCGGACTGGCCCAGCTTGTCCTTGGCACGCATCGCCATCACCTCCGGCTCCGACGATCGTCGCAACCGGGTGCGGTCCGCTGGATCGGCGGCGCGGCTGTCGAGCGGCCAGGCGGGCGCGGCGGCTTCGGGGAAAACCGGAGCAGGAATGTCAGTGCCTGATGGTTGGATCCTCCAGGGGGCGGCTGCGGTCAGGGCGGGGGCGGGCGCGGAGCGGGCGCGGAGCAGGGGGGCGGGCTCGGAGCGGAGCGGGGGCGGGCTCGGCGGGCGCGGAGCTGGGCGCGGGGGGCGGGCGGGCTTGAGGGGTGGGGTGCGGGGTACCACGGTCCGTTCGGGCCAAAAATGGGGGATCAGGCCGGGGGGACGGTCAGTTGCTGGCGCGGCTGTAGGGGGCGCGGCCGGGGGGCTGCTCCGGGCGGGGACCGGCCTTGATCGGCGGGATCGCGTGCTCGGCGGACTTGGGGCCTAGGTTGAACGGCTTGCCGTGGTGCATCAGGGACAGCGGGTCACCGTCGACCAGCTCGTACCTGGCTCGTTCTGAGTTGATCGTGACCTTCAGCCGCCGGCCCCGGTAACGCAGCCGGAACGTCAGCCCCGAGATGCCGCTGGGCAGGCGGGGGCTGAACGACAAGGTGCCGGACCCGGCCCGCATTCCGCCGAAGCCCGCGACCAGCGCCATCCACGCCCCGGCCAGCGAGGCCATGTGCACGCCGTCCGAGGTGTTGTGCTCCACGTCCCGCAGGTCCATCAGCGCGGCCTCGGCCAGGTAGTCGTGGGCCAGGTCGAGCTGGCCCACCTCGGCGGCCATCACGGACTGGGTGCAGGCCGACAGCGAGGAATCCCGCACCGTGAGCGGCTCGTAGTAGGCGAAGTTGCGGGCCTTCTCCTCGGCGGTGAAGGCGTCCGGCCGCATGTACATGGCCAGCACCAGGTCCGCCTGCTTGACGACCTGCTTGCGGTAGAGCTGGAAGTACGGGTAATGCAGCAGCAGCGGATAGTGGTCCTCGTTGGTGTTCTTGAAGTCCCAGCGGGCGTAGTCGGTGAACCCCTCGTGCTGCGGGTGCACGCCAAGGCGCTCGTCGAACGGGATGTACATCGCGGCCGCCGCGTCACGCCAGGCCGCGGCCTCCTCCGTGGTCACGCCGAGCTTTTCCGCCTCGGCGGGCATCCTGACGGCCAGGTCCGCGGCGCAGGCCAGGTTCCGCTGCGCCATCAGGTTGGTGTAGATGTTGTTGTCCTTGACCGCGCTGTACTCATCCGGGCCCGGTCACGCCCTCGATCCTGAACCGGCCCGCGGCGTCGTGCTGGCCGAGCGAGCGCCACAGCCGTGCGGTCTCGACCAGCAGCTCCAGGCCCGGCTTCCGCTGGAAGACGGAGTCCTCGGTGGCGTCCAGGTAACGGAGACGGCGTCGGCGATGTCGGCGTTGATGTGGAACGCGGCCGTCCCGGCGGGCCAGTAGCCCGAGCATTCCTGGCCGCGGATCGTCCGCCACGGAAACGCCGCCCCGGCCAGGTTGAGGTCGGTCGCGTGCTGCTTGGCGTCGGCCAGCACCGAATGCCGCCAGCGCAGCGCGTCGGCCGCCGCGGACGGATGGGTGTAGGTGAGCACCGGCAGCACGAAGCTCTCGGTGTCCCAGAACGTGTGCCCGTCGTAGCCGGTCCCGGTCAGGCCCTTGGCCGCGATCGGCCGGAACTCCGCCCGCGCGCCGGCCTGCAGGATATGGAACAGCCCGAAGCGCACCGCCTGCTGGATCTCGGCGTCGCCGTCCACCTCGACGTCGGCGCCCTCCCAGAACTCGTCGAGGTAGTCCCGCTGCTCGGCCAGCAGGCCCTCCCAGCCGGTCAGGTGGGCCGCGGCCAGCGCGCCGACCACCTGGTCGATGAGCGCGGGCCTGGACCGCTCGCTGGACCAGCCGTAGCCGATGTACTTCACGATGTGCAGCTGCTCGCCCGGCGCCACCTCGGCCGCCATCGTGACCCGGCCCAGATCGGGGAAGGACTCGGTCCGGCAGGCCATCTTGGCCGGGCCGGAAATCTCGTGCGACATCCCGGCCGCCATCCGCAGCCCGGACACGCGCGTCTTGTGCACGAGCAGCGCCCGGGACGGCGTTCCGTCATACGACTCGTGCGCCTCGCCGACCAGCGGAGACTGCAAGATCGCCGACAGCCGAGGGTCCTTGCCCGCCGTCGGCAGCTCCTCGTTGGCGACCAGCTCGGACTGCAGGACCAGCCGCAGCTTCTGATCGACCGGCTCGACCGTGTAGCTGATCGCCGCGATCGCGCGCTGGGTCAGCGACACCATCCGCACCGAGGTCACCTTGATCCTGGCTCCCGCCGGGGAGGACCAGTCCAGCTGCCTGGTCAGCGTGCCCGCGCGCAGATCCAGGACGCGTTCGTGGGAATGCAGGGTGCCGTACCTGATGTCGAGGGGCTCGTCGTCGACCAGCAGGCGGATGATCTTGCCGTTGGTGACGTTGATGACGGTCTGCCCGTCGTCGGGAAAGCCGTACGCCGGCCTCGGCGTACGGCAGCGGCCGCACCTCGTAGATCGAGTTCAGGTAGCTGCCCGGCAGCCCGTGCGGGTCGCCTTCGTCCAGGTTGCCGCGCAGCCCGATGTGCCCGTTCGACAGCGCGAAGATCGATTCGCTCTGGGCCAGCAGGTCCAGGTCGAGCCGCTTCTCGACCAGCCGCCAGGGCTCCGTCCCGTACGCGGACTGCTTGATCATCGGCCCTCCTCCTCCCGCTCCGAGGAGCCGGGTTGGCCGTCTGGCCTTCTTGGCCGTCTTGCCGTCTTGGTCGAGGAGCTCGGCGAGGTCTTTGACCACGATGTCCGCGCCGTGCTGCTTGAGCTGCTCGGCCTGGCCGACCCGGTCGACGCCGACCACCAGGGCGAAGTGACCCGCGTGGCCCGCGGCCACGCCGGACTGGGCGTCCTCGAAGACCACCGCGCGGTTGGCCGGCACCTTGAGTTCCTCGCGCCGCGGCGAGGAAGGTGTCCGGCGCCGGCTTGCCGCGCAGGCCGCGCTCCTTGGTGATCACCCCGTCCACCCGGACGTCGAACAGGTCCTCGATCCCGGCGACCTTGAGCACCTGCACGGTGTTGGCGCTGGCCGAGACGATCGCGGTGTGGATGCCCTTTTCCCTGACCGCATGGATATACGTGATCGTGCCGTCGTACACCTGGACGCCGCCCGCCGCGATCTTGGCCAGGACCAGGTCGTTCTTGCGGTTGCTCAGCCCGTACAGGGTCGGCGTGCCCGGCGCGTCGTCCGGCGTTCCCTCGGGCAGGTGGATACCGCGGGACTCCAGGAACGCCCTGGTGCCGTCCAGCCTCGGCTTGCCGTCGACGTAATCGTCGTACTCATGGGAGTCGAACGGGACGAACTCGGTCGCCGGTGCTCTTGGCGCGCTCGCGGAGGAACTCGTCGAACATTTCCTTCCACGCCGCCGCGTGCACCACCGCGGTCTTGGTCACCACGCCGTCCATGTCAAACAGGCAGGCGGCTACCCCGTCAGGAAGCCCGAACATGTGCCCTCCGCGAATTACGGTTACGCCGGGAAGTCCGGCTTGTCTTCCGGAACTTCCAGGTCAGCCTTGGCCAGTTCCTCAATGTTGACATCTTTGAAGGTGACCACGCGCACGTTCTTGACGAACCGGGCCGGACGATACATGTCCCACACCCACGCATCACGCATCGTAACCTCGAAGAAGACCTCACCGTTGTCACTTGACCGTACGTTCAGCTCAACATCGTTCGTCAGGTAGAAGCGGCGTTCGGTCTCGACCACGTGCGTGAACAACCCGACGACGTCGCGGTACTCGCGATAGAGCTGAAGCTCCATCTCCGCCTCGTATTTTTCAAGGTCCTCCGCGCTCATGAGTCCATTCTCCTCTCGTTCTCCCGCGATGCACCCGCCGGGCTCAGCTCCGGGGCCACCAGGGCCGCGGGGGCGCCGGCTGAGCCGGCCCACGTTCACGAACGAGTACCGGTGCACCGGACTTGGCCCGTGTTCGGCGAGGGCGCGGACATGCTCATCGGTCACGTATCCCTTATGCCGGTCGAAGCCATAGTGCGGATAGCGCTCGTGCAGGTCCCGCATCATCCGGTCCCGGCTGACCTTGGCCAGGACCGAGGCCGCCGCCACCGACGCGGTGACTCGGTCGCCCTTCCAGACCGCCA
The DNA here is from genome assembly GCA_963808315.1 of uncultured Actinomycetes bacterium. Classification (GTDB taxonomy): domain Bacteria; phylum Actinomycetota; class Actinomycetes; order Streptosporangiales; family Streptosporangiaceae; genus Palsa-504. The sequence goes on from CAWEFK010000013.1 coordinate 41,578, forward strand.
GCGCGGGCGCACCGAGGCCGCGCACGGGAAACCCGTCGGTCAGCACGTACCCCGGCTTGGTCCGCAGGCCCGCGTACGCGCGCCGCATGCCGGAAACGTTGCAGACGTGCAGTCCGGTCGCGTCGATCTGGTCCGAACCGATCACGACCACGTGCCAGTCCACCGCGCGGCGCAGCACCTCGGCGTAAGCGTCCTCCCGGGCCTGGGGGGACAGCAGCTTGGAGTCGGCCAGGCCGGGCATGCGCCGGATGCTGGCGGGGTCAAGTACCACGGCCGCGACCACCAGCGGTCCCGCGCACGCTCCCCGGCCGGCCTCGTCGATCCCGGCCACCGGGGCGAAACCGGCCCGCGCGAGCACGGTCTCGTACGCCGCCAGCCCCCCGTCGCGCCTGGGGGTATAGCCCGGGTACCGGGGATACAGCCGTTGAGCGTGGGCTGGGAGTTCCGGTGGGGTCGGGAGTTCCGGTGGGGCAGGGAGCTCCGGTGGGGTCGGGAGCGGAGCCGAGAGAGCCAGGCTGCTGGCGGTCGGCGCACCAGGAAGACGGGTCATGACACTGGGAAGGGTACGCGAGTTACCCCGCTCGCGCCGACCGGGCGGCGAGGGGGCCCGAGCCTGCGTCGCCGCTGGCCTGTGGGCTGGGAAAACGCTCCCACGAGGATCGCTTCGCCGGTGGCGGCGATCAGGTGTCCTCGAGGCCGCCGGATCGGCGCGACTGCCCGTCGGGCGACATAAGCACCCGGAACCGTGGACAAGGTATGTGCTGCTCGTCTGGCGGGATCGTTCGGCGGTATTGGTTGTTCTCGCGACAAAACTGCCGAACGGTCGCCGACCGGTGGCCCGCTGGCATGCTGAAGCCACGTCCGAGGCGGATTTGTCTGCGGTTTCGGGCGCTATAACACCTGAAACCGTAGACAAATCAGCGGGACGGAGGTCGGTGGCGCGAATCCGGGCCGCGGCGCCTGGTCGCGCGAATCCGGGCCACGCGATTGCGGGCACGGCGTTGGAGCCAACTGAGCGGAAGGGCTGCGGCGAAGCCAAGTACCAGCGGCAGGGCCGGGCTGGATGGCTTGAGCCGGGCCGACATCAGCACCGCCGTGCTGGCGTCCCGGGCGGCCGTGCTGGCGTTTCCGGCGGCCGTGCTGGCGTCCCGGGCTGTGCTGGCGGCGGCGCTGCGGGCGCGCATGGCGGCGCCGGACGCGTTCAGTTTCGGCTGCTCGAACGTGGCCGGGATGGGCAGGATCCGCCACCGGTCCAGCGGCCAGATGATGACGAAGGCCCGGCCGATCACCGAGCTTTCCGGGATCGTGCCGCCACCCGGGTCGCCCAGGTGATCCCGGGAGTCCGCGGAGATGGCCCGGTTGTCCCCCATGACCCATAGCCGTCCGGGCTGCACGACGATGCTGAACCTGGCTTGCGACGGGACGGCGCCGGGGTACAGGTAGGACTGCTCGTTCAGCGGAATGCCGTTGACCGTGACCCGGCCCTGGGCGTCACAGCAGGCCACCCTGTCACCGGGGATCCCGATGACGCGCTTGATGAGGATGTCACCCGGGTGCCCGAAGCCGAACATGCTGGCAAAGCCGCTACCGAACTTCTCGACGAAGTTCTCGCTCGCGGGCACCGTCCCCGGGTCCCACGACCCGTCGCCATTGAAGACGACGATATCGCCACGATGAATGCTGCGGGTGTCATAAACAATCTTGTTAACCAGGACCCGGTCGTTAATCAGAAGGGTATTTTCCATCGATCCCGACGGGATGAAGAATGCCTGGACCGCGTAGGTCTTGATGGCGACCGCGATGACCAGCGCGACCACGATCAGGATCACGAGCTCGCGGAGGAACCGTCCGCCACGGTTGCCCCGGGCCGGGGTCTTGCGGCCTGGCGTCCCCGCTGAACCCTCCGTCCCGGCGTCATCACCGGCCGACTCGGCGCTCGTCTCCGCGTCCGACCCAGCGGCGTCCCCCGCCTTACCGGCCGCCCCGGTCTCCCCCGCCGAATCCTCCGTGGTTACCGGAACCTCGCCCGCGGGACGTCCCCGGCTCCCCGGTCAGAGCCGACGGGAGCCGAGCCAACCGCAGGAGAGCCGACGGCAGCAGAGCCGACGGTGGGGGGGTTGACGCTGGGGGGCTGGTCCAGGGCCTGGGATCCGGGGTCCCGATCCGAGCCGGCGTCTGGCTCGGCACCAGGCGTCACGCCACGGCCAGCGCCGCTCATCCGCGCCCCTTCCGCTTACGCACCTCGCGCACCGGGACCACGATGCTCGCGCCCGGCGGGCCGGACATCTCGTGGACCGGACCTGGGCGGCGCACGCAAACCCGCACCGCTGCGGCTGTCGCCGTCATTCCCCCGAGCTTAGCGCCATGCTCGCCGTACCTGGGCGCAACCCCGAGCCACCCCGGCGCAACCCTGCGCTCACAACGCCGTTAGATAGCCGGGCAATTGCGCCGGAAATCGCCATTCGCGCCAGACCGGCTGGTCTTTCTTTCTGGCCGCCTAGGAAACCCATGCCCAGGCCAACGGGTCTTCGAGCCCACCCCCGTCGGGGCCTAGTCCCGGCGGCGGCGAGCGCGGCGCAGGAGCAAGGGAGCGCCGATGATCCCGGCGACGGCCGCGGTTCCTGCCACCGGGGCCGCCGCTATCGCGCCCAGCGCGGCCCGGCCGGCCCCGATCGTCGCTCCGCTGACGCCGAGCACAGGGACGGCCGTGGCGCTGGCGTGCAGCGCCGCCTGCGCGAAGGTGGAGGGAATGGGCAGGTCGCGGATCTGCGATGGCGGCCAGATGACCAGGAACGCCCGGCCTACCACCTCGTTTTCAGGTATCGCGCCGCCGCCAGGCTCGTCGGTGTGGTAGCGGGAATCGTCCGAGTCGCCCCGGTGGTCGCCCATCACCCACACATAGCCGGCCGGCACCTTCGTGGTGAACGAGAAGGCCGACGGGTCGTTGCCGGGATAGACGTAGGAACCCTCGCTCAGCGGAACCCCGTTGACCGTGACCCTGTTGTCGGTGCAGCAGGCGACCCGGTCGCCGGGCAGCCCGATCACCCGCTTGATGTAATAGGTCTGGCTGCTCCGCAGCCCGATGTCCGAAAGCACCGCGTCGAAGAACCGCACCACCGGATCGCCCGACGCGGGCGGCGCGTCGGGGCCCCACGAGTCCTGCCCGCTGAACACCACGATGTCACCGCGGGCGATGCCGCGGAAGCGATAGATGAGCTTGTTGACCAGAACCCGGTCGCCGATCTGGAGCGTGTTCTCCATCGACGCCGACGGGATCTTGTACACCTGAAAGACGAACGCCTTCACCAGCAGGGTGAGCACGGCGGCGGCAACGATGATGGTGAGCAGCTCGCGCCAGAAGTTCTTCTTATCCGCCGGAGCACTGGAGTTCCGGCGCGAGTCACTCGTGTCTCCGTCCGGCTCACGGGTGCGAGCCGGCGAGAGAGGGCCAGGATCGTCCTGATCGTCTGTCGCCTGCCCGCCGGGCACGTCAGCTGCCGGTCTGGTCGCGACGCTCCTTGATACGGGCCGCCTTGCCGCGCAGATCCCTCAGGTAGTACAGCTTGGCCCGGCGGACCTTGCCGCGGGTGACCGGCTCGATCTTGTCCAGCGAGGGACTGTGCACGGGGAATGTCCGCTCGACGCCCACGCCGTAGCTGACCTTGCGGACGGTGAAGGTCTCCCGCGCCCCGCTGCCCTGACGCCTGATCACCACGCCCTGGAACACCTGGATCCGCGAGCGGTTTCCCTCGGTGACCCGGACGTGAACCTTCAGCGTGTCCCCGGGCCTGAAGTCCGGGATGTCAGACCGGGTCTGGGCCTGCTCGATTTCGGCGATCGCGGTATGCATGACAGGGTTTCCTCGGTGGTGGTCTCGTGTGCGGCGCCCGGCGGCCGCCGGTGATGCCAGGTGGCGTCGTGGGATGCTCCCGGCCGCGTGCCTGTTAAGACAGCGAACTTCAGTGTGCCATATCTTCGCCGCTAATCGGAAAGCCGGTGCAAGACGAGCCCGGCTCAGCCGGAAATGCGTCCTCGGAAGGCTCCGGGCCGGCTGGTGTAGCGGCATCAAGATCATACCCGGCTTCGGCGAGCACCTGTTTGTCGTGCCGGTCCAGGTCCCGCAACGCCGCGACCAGATCCGCCCGGTGGGCGGCGGTCCGGCGCAAGGCCGCGTCCCGCCGCCAGCGCGCGATCGCGGCATGGTTACCCGACAGCAGCACCTCGGGCACCTCCCGGTCGCGCCAGGCTCGCGGCCTGGTGTAGACGGGACCCTCGAGCAGCCCGCGCATGGACCCCCCCGGCTCCGCGTCGCCGCCGAACGAGTCGTCTGGAGCCGAGTACGCGTTGCCGAGCACGCCGGGCAGCAGGCGCCCCACCGCCTCCAGCATGACCAGGGCGGCCGCCTCGCCCCCGGCCAGCACGTAGTCGCCGATGCTTATCTCATCGACCGGCAGGCGGGTGCGCATCTCGTCCACCACCCGGCCGTCGATGCCCTCGTACCGGCCGCAGGCGACGATAAGCCAGGACTCCGCCGCGTACCTGGCCGCCATCTCCTGACCGAACGGCACCCCGCTCGGCGTCGGCACGATCAGCCTGGCCACCGGGCCGGCGCCCACCCCGGTGACCCCGGTGACCCCGGTGACCCCGGTGACCCCGAGTGATCTCATCCAGGGCATCGCCCCAGACGTCGGGTTTCATCACCATGCCAGGACCGCCGCCGAACGGCACGTCATCCACGGTGTGGTGGACATCAGTGGCCCAGCGCCGCAGGTCGTGCACGCGAAACTCGATGTCGCCCCGCGCCGCCGCCTTCCCGATCAGCGAGACCCGCAACGGGCTCTCGAAATATTCGGGGAAGATGGTCACGATGTCGATGCGAAGCCCCACGCCCTCTCCCGGGATTTTTTAGGCCGAACGGGCAGTGGTCACACGGGCCACGCCGCTACTGCGTCTGCGCGGGGTCAATCGGTTCGAGCAGGCCGGGCGGCGGATCGATCACGATCACGCCGGCGCTGACATCGACCTCGGGCACGATCGCCTTCACGAACGGCACCAGGTGCTCGTTCGTGCCCTCCGCCGGGCGCACGACGAGCAGGTCCTGCCCGTAGTGCAGCACGTCGGTGACCACGCCCACCGGATCACCGGCCGAGGTTCGCACCGACAGGCCGATCAGTTCGTGGTCACGGAACTCGTCTGGGTCCGAGGTTTCCGGCAGCTGGCTCGAATCGACGCTTAGCCAGCTGCCGGTCAGCTCCGCGGCCGCGGTCCTGTCCGTGATCCCGGCGAACCTGACCAGGAGCTGTCCCGAGTGCCAGCGCACCGAGTCGACGCTGAGCTGACCGTCGCCCACGTACCCTTCCCCCCGGGCGTCGGCGGGAAGGGTACGAGCGACGTCAAGCACCGCGCCTACGGCGAACCGGAGGTCAGGCTCGTCTGTCCTGACCCCGATCACGGACTCGCCGCGGATCCCGTGCGGGCGACCGATACGGCCGACGATCAGCCGCATCAGCTCAGCGGACCTCGTTAGCGTCCAGCAGATCGATGCGGACGTAGCGGCCCGCCGCCAGGGCATTGATCACCGTGCGCAACGCCCTGGCCGTACGGCCGCCCCGGCCGATGACCTTACCGAGGTCGTCGGGATGCACCCGGACCTCGAGGACATTGCCCCGGCGCAGCGTCCTGCTCGCGACCTGGACGTCGTCCGGATACTGGACGATGCCCCGCACCAGGTGCTCGAGGGCTTCCTCAAGCACGTCAGGCTCCGCTCCCTGACTCGCCGGCCGAAGCCGTCGCGTCAGCCGCCGGGGCGCTTGCGCTGGCTGCCTCCGCAGGAGCCTCGCTGCCTGCCGCGTCGGCACGGGCGGCCTCACCGCCGGAAGCCTCGGCACGGGCGGGCTCGGCGCCAGAAGCCTCGGCACCGGAAGCCTCGGTGCCGGTGGGCTCAGCACTGAGCAGCCTCGGTGCCGGAAGCCTCGGCACTGATGGGTTCCGCGCCGGAAGCCCCGGTGCCGGAAGCCTCGGCACTGATGGGCTCGGTGCCGGTGGGCTTGGCGCTGGCGGGCGCGGCGTCGGTGGGCGTCGGCGTCGGTGGCGGGCTCGGCGGCGGACGGGACGTCCGCGGTCGCGGCGGCGGCCTTAGGAGCCGGGCTCTTGGCGCCGGTGTCCCTGGCCGGGTGTCCCTGGCTGGGTGTCCCTGGCCTGGGTCTCCTTGGCGGCGGTGTCCTTGGCGGCTGTCCTGGCGGTGTCCTTAGCGGGAGTCTCCTTGGCCGGAGTCTCCCGGGCGGGCTTGGTGGCCCTGGACTGGGTCCCGGTCTTGCTCCCCTTGTCTTCCTTCGCTTCCTTGCGTGCCTGGCTCTCCTTGGCGGCGGCCTCGAAGCGTTCCTTCTTGTCCTCACGCGGCTTCGCCGTCCGGAGCGTGCCTTCTGCCCCCGGCTCGCCCTTGAACTTCTGCCAGTCCCCGGTGATCTTGAGCAGGACGCGGACCGGGTCCGTGGGCTGCGCGCCCACCGAGAGCCAGTGCTGCACCCGCTCGGAGTTCACTTCGATGAACGAGGGCTCAGCCTTCGGGTGATACTTGCCGATCTCCTCGATGGCGCGCCCATCGCGCTTGGTGCGCGCATCCGCGACAACGATCCGGTAATAAGGTTCCCGGATTTTACCCAGGCGCTTCAACTTGATCTTGACAGCCACGACTGTGGTCTTCTCCCAGCGATAGATGCGAAGCGGCGGACCCGCATCGGCCGGGGGAACAACCGGCGGGACCGCACAGATGAGCTAGGCCGGGCGAACGAGCAGAGGGCGTCACCATGACCTAGCGGTCAGCGTCTCATTGTGCCAGACAACTGGTCCCGACCAGTAATCGTCCCCGAACCCGGTCGATCCCGGCCCGCCCCGGCTGCCCTAGCCGCCTCGCGCTGGCCCCTGTGCTCACACCGGGCCCTTCTACCTCACAGGGACACCGGCCCGGTAACCGGCGAAGGTACTCGATGTGCCATAGCACCCCCTAGAAGGGATGCGATGGCACTTCGACTTCCTCGGGAGGCGGGGAGCCGGGGAGCCGGGGCGGGGAGCCGAGGGCGGGGAGCCTGGCGGGGAGGGGGGCGGGGAGCGAGGAAGCTACCGGGGGGTAGGAAGCGCCGACCTCGGATATCTCACGCTTTGAAACAGTTGCATAACTTACGTTGACTATCCGCGAACGAGCATCCTAGCGTAGCGATACTGTTCCTTATCTGCACGTTCGTTCGCATAGCGCACATAATGCTAGGAGCACGGCGGCCGGACGCACTCACTAGTTGATGGGAGCCCGCCACCAGGCCCTTCCGCAGCGAGGCCTGCCACTAATGAGGCCAAACGCTCGCTGCCTTCATTCGCAGCGGGCCCGCATAGGGAATTCGGTGATGTTAGCCTCATGACTCGCAATATCCCCCATGTCAGGATCCGCAGGGATACGCGGTGTCACCTCAGACGCACTCCCGCGCCGCGGCGCGACATCAAAGGAGATCGATTGCACATGAGTGACCAGACTGCCAAGCCCGACAGTACGACGTCCTCGCAGGGGGCCAGCGGGGCCGAGGGGGCCAGGGGGTCCAGGGGGGCCGGGGGGGGCGGGCAGCCCCCCCAGAAGCGGGGGGGTCTGGGGGGTCGTCCCCCCGCCTAACAGAGCTAACAGAGTTCAGCCGACGTAACCTGCTGCGCGCGGCCGGCGCGGGTGCGGCCGTCTTGGGAGGCGGCGGACTCCTTCAGGCTTGCAGTTCCAGCATCAAGGGGGCCAGTTCAGGGTCCAGCACCTCGGCCGGCACCAAGAACATCACTATCGGCTGGATCCATCCGCTCACCGGTTCGCTGGCGGGATTCGGCGCGGCGGACAACTGGGTGCTGAGCAAGATCAGGGCCACCACGCCCTACAAGACCGGATTCAAGGTCGGCGGCAAGACCTATAAGGTCACCATCAACTCCTACGACACCCAGTCGAGCGTGACCCGGGCCGGCCAGCTGGCCCAGCAGGCCATTAACTCCGACAGCGTGGACATGCTGGTGGCCTCGTCCACGCCGGAGACGGTCAACGCGGTGGCCAGCACCGCCGAGACCCTCGGGACCCCGCTGGTCTGCGCGAACATCCCGTGGGAATCCTGGTACGTCAACCTGCACGGCAACCCCGCCAAGCCGACGGTGGCGCCTAAGTACGTGGTGATGTACTTCTTCGGCGTCGAGCACCTGTGCAAGACGTTCATCCCGATGTGGAACAGGATTCACGACCAGTTCCACACCGACAAGGTGGCCGGGGCCGCTTTCCCCAACGACTCGGACGGCAATGCGTTCCGCTCGGTCTGGCCGACCTTCGCCAAGGCGGCCGGTTACACGTTCGACATGTCGGCGGCCTACACCGACGGCACCACGAACTACTCCTCTATGATCTCCGCGTTCAAGTCGGAGAACGTCGACTTCTTCACCAACGTGCCGCTGCCGCCCGACTTCGCCACGATGTGGAAGCAGGCCGTGCAGCAGGGTTTCCGGCCCAAGCTGGCGACCGTGGCCAAGGTGCTGCTCTTCCCCACCGACGCCTATGCGCTGGGGTCGCTGGTCGAGAACGTGGCCACGGACACCTGGTGGGTCCCGACGATGCCGTGGACGTCCTCGTTCACGGGCGAGACCTGCTCGCAGATGGCCAGCGAGTACACGGCGGCCGGAAACGGCCAGTGGAACGCGAACATCAGCAACTACAGCCTCTTCGAGATTGCCTATGCGGCGTTCACCTCGGTGAACAACCCGCACGACAAGACCGAGGTCGCCGCGGCAATTCACAAGGTGAACATCAACGGGCTGGCCGGCCCGCTGGACTTCACCTCGAGCTCCGCCCCGGCCCCCGGCGTCGTGATCACCCCACCGGTCGGCGTGCAGTGGCAGAAGAGCAGCAAGTACCCGCTGGAGTTGCAGGTGGTCGACAACACCCTCCAGTCGCAGGCGAAGATCACCGCCGACCTCTTGCCGACCTACAGCTGACCGGATGGCCAGTTCGCTGCTCGAGCTCGATCACGTCAAGAAACGGTTCGGTCGGGTCGTCATTGCGGAGGATCTGTCGCTGTCCGTCGGCGCCGGGGACACGGTCGGGATCGTGGGGCCGAATGGAGCGGGCAAGACCAGCCTGTTCGGCCTCATCTCCGGCGATCTGTCCCCGGACGCCGGGCAGATTTCCTTCGACGGCCGGGCCGTGACCAGGCAGGACGCCGCGGCCCGGTGCCGGCGTGGCATCGGCCGCAGCTACCAGGTGCCACGGCCGTTCACCGACATGACCGTGTTCGAGAACGTGCTCGTCGCCGCTCAGCAGGGCGGCGGGCTGCGCCGCCGGGCCAGCTACACCGCGGCCACCGAGGCGCTCGAGCGGGCCGGCATGACCGGAGAGGCCAACCTGCCCGCCGCCCGGCTCGGCCTGCTCCAGCGCAAGCGGCTGGAACTCGCCCGCGCCCTGTCCTCGCAGCCCAAGCTGCTGCTGCTGGACGAGGTGGCGGGCGGCCTGACCGACCCCGAGGTGGCCCAGCTCGTCGAGATCGTCCGCGGCGTCAATGCCGAAGGCATCGCGGTGATCTGGATCGAGCACGTGGTGCGGGCGCTGACCGCCGTGGTGGGCCGGCTGATCTGCCTGGCCGGGGGCTCGTTCGTCGGCGACGGCGACCCCGGCACGGTGCTGGCCACCCCGGCCGTCCGCGAGGTCTTCCTCGGCTCCGCGATCACGGCCTCGCTTACCGGCGGCACCCTGAGCGAGGACGTCGGCCCCGACGGCGAGCAGAGCCTGCCATGACCGAGCCCGGGGGCGAGGCCCTGCTTGAAGTCCGGGACCTCACCGTCCACCACGGGCAGTTGCAGGCGCTCGCGCACATCTCGCTGCGGGTGTTGCCCGGCGAGGTGTACGCGATCATCGGCGCCAACGGCGCGGGCAAGTCGACGCTGCTGCGCACGATTGCGGGCCTGCACACCCCGACCGAGGGCTCCGTCCTGCTCGACGGCAAAGACGTAACCAGGCTGCGGCCGGAGAAGCGGGCCATCGCGGGAATCGGCATGGTGCCGGAGGGGCGCCGCTTGTTCGGATCACTGTCGGTGGAGGAAAACCTCCAGGTCGGCGCCTCCTACGCGCGCAAAGGGGCGTGGAACATCGAGCGGGTCTACGACCTGTTCGGCTGGATGAAGGATCGCAGGTCCCAAAGGACGTCGCAGCTGTCGGGCGGTGAGCAGCAATCGGTCGCCATCGGCCGGGCGCTAGTCGCCAATCCGCGCGTCCTGCTGCTCGACGAGCTGTCCCTCGGTCTGGCCCCGGTGATCGTCCAGCGAATCTACGAGATGCTCCCGCAGATCCTGGCCACCGGCCTGACCGTCCTCCTGGTCGAGCAGGACGTAAGCCAGGCCCTGCGAGTCGCCTCCCACATCCAGTGCCTCCTAGAGGGCCGCACCACCCTGGAAGGCCGCCCCTCCGAAGTAACCCCCGAACAGGTAGAGGCGGCCTACTTCGGCCTGGGAAGCTCCGCCGCAGCCCCCGTGGGGCATGAAAGGCCTGGGGGTACGGGAGAACCATGGGGCGTGAGGGACCTGAGGGGCCCGTGAGGCCCGAGGGCCCCGGCAGTCCCCCCGCAGGGGGGCCCGGGGGGTACGGGGGGGCGGGTAGCCCCCCCGTAAGCGGGGTGGGTCTGGGAGGGGTCGCCCCCTCCGAGGGTGAGGAGCTCTTATGGTCTGGGTCAACGACATCATCCAGGGGATCCTGACCGGGGGGCTTTACGCGTTGTTCGCCTGCGGGCTCTCGCTGATGTTCGGGGTCATGAAGGTGGTCAACCTGGCCCACGGCGACCTCGCGGTCGTCGGCGGCTACGTGGCCCTCGGGGTTATCACCGTGACGCACATCCCGGTGCTGTGGTCGTTCGTGATCGTGGTGCCGGTCATGGCCGCGGGCGGCTACCTGCTGCAGCGGACCGTCATCCAGGCGGCCCTGGACCGCGGCGTGCTGACCACGCTGATCGTGACGTTCGGGTTGTCGGTGGTGATCGAGAACGCCCTGCTACAGTTCGTCAACGCCAACAGCCACTCACTCGGGGTCGGCAACGCCATCATCACCGGCTCGTTCTCGCTCGGCTCGCAGATCCAGATCGCCTACCTGCTGGTGCTGATCTTCGCGGTGGCCGTGGTGGTGCTGCTCGGCCTGCAGTACTTCCTGTCCTCCTCACGGTACGGGCGGATGATCCGGGCGGTGGCCGACGACAAGGAAGCCGCCCAGCTGTCCGGCATCGACTACCGGCACGTGTTCGGCATCGCGGCGGCGATCGCGTTCGGCACGGTGGCGCTGGCCGGCATCGGGTACGGCATGTACTCCCAGTTCGCGCCGACCACGGGTACCGACACGATCCTGCTGTTCGCCTTCGCCGCGGTGGTGATCGGCGGCCTCGGCTCGCTGTGGGGCACGCTGCTCGGCGGCGTGGTGCTCGGCGTGGCCCAGCAGATCGGCAGCCAGATCAACGTCTCGGACCAGGTGCTGGCGGGATACATCGTGTTCCTGGCCGTGCTGATCCTGCGCCCCCAGGGTCTGACCAGCCGGAGGGCGCAGTCATGAGCCTGGTTACTGATACCACTGTCCGTTCGGCAGAAAATTACCGAGTCACCCGGTCGCGGCGGAACGTGGCCTGGACTGGGATCGGCGCGCTGGTCGTCGTGGTGGTGCTCGCGCTGTTCCCTTACATCGTGTACGCCGGCACCACCACGATCATGGTGCAGGGTTTCATCATCCTCACCCTGGCCAGCATGTGGAACCTGCTGGCCGGCTACGCGGGCCTGGTGTCGGTGGGACAGCAGGCGTTCGTGGGGCTCGGGGCGTACTTCGTCCTGATCCTCGCCCTGCACGGCACGTCGCCGTTCGCCGCGCTGCCGGTGGCGGCGATCGGCTGCGGGGTCGCCGCCCTGCCGCTGTGGTGGCTGGTGTCCCGGCTGCGCAGCGGGTACTTCGCGATCGCGACCTGGGTGCTGGCCGCGACGGTCATGCTCGTCATCGAGAAGTTCTCCTCGATCGGCGGCGGCACCGGCATGCCGCTGCCCGGCGTCTCCGGGTACAGCCCGACGCTGCTCACCGCCGACACCTACTGGGCCGGGCTGGCCGTCACGGTCATCGCGCTGACCACCGTCTACCTGCTGCTGCGGGGCCGGCTGGGGCTGGTGCTCACCGCCATCAGGGACGACGAGGTCGCCGCCCGGAGCTCCGGGGCGCGGGTCGGCCTGGCCCGGCTGCTGGTCTTCGTGGTGGCCGGGATCGGCTGCGGGGCGGTCGGCGGGGTGCTCGCGATCAGCCAGCTCCAGGTGCAGCCCGGCGCGGTGTTCAGCGTGCAGTGGACGGCGGAGATGGCGTTCGCGGTGATCATAGGCGGGATCGGCACGATCGAGGGGCCGATCCTGGGCACGATCGTGTACATGGTGCTGCAGCAGACGCTGCAGTCCTACAACGCCTGGTACCTGATCATCCTCGGGCTGGTGGCGATCGTCATCGCGCTGTTCGCGCGCCGCGGGCTGTGGGGGCTGGTCGACGATCACCTGCACGTGCGGCTGTTCCCGGTCGGATACTGGCTATGGGCGCCGGACAGCGGCCGGCGCCGGGCGCCGGACAGCGGCCGGCGCCGCGGACTCAGCCGCCGCAAGGGGCGGCACGGCTAACGGGAGGGCAGCATGACGCCAGCCGGATGGAACGAGCCGCCCCCGCCCGCGCCTGCGCCGCGGGATCCGCGGGAGCTGCGAGAGGCGCGGGAGCTGCGGGGGGCGGCCGACGCGGGAGCGGGCCGGGGATCCGGCGGCAGCTGGCTGCGGCCGGTCCTGTGGGCCGCGGTGCCGGTCGTCTCGATCGGCTTCCTGGCCTTCGTGCCGTCCCTGGCCCTGGCGATCATCCAGCGCCGCGGCCGGGACTGGGCGGTGTTCGCGGCGTTCCTGGCCGCGACCATCGGGATGATCGTCGCGCTGGGCGCGACCAACTCCAACAGCAACGCCGGCGCCGGGGTCGGCGGCTTCATCGTCGCGCTGGCCGGGTGTGCCGCGGTGCACGCGGCCATCGCGTTCCGTCCGTCCCGGAGCGTGGCGCCGCTGGCCATCGGTCCGCGGCAGCGCAACCGGGAAGCCGTGGCGCAGGCGCAGGGCCGGATCGACCGCAGGAAGGACGCGCGGCACCTGCTCGCGACCCGGCCGGACCTGGCCAGGGACCTGAAGATCGGGCGGCCCGACCTGCCGCGGGAGTACGACGACGGCGGGCTGGTGGACGTCAACCACGTGCCGGGTCCGATGCTTTCCGGCGCGCTCGAGCTCACCCCCGCCGAGGTGAGCGACGTGCTGGCGGCACGGGATAAGCTCGGGAGGTTCGGCAGCGCCGACGAGCTGTGTGCCTACACCTCGCTGGCGCCTGACCGGGTGGACGAGCTGCGTGACCTCATGGTCTTCGGCTGAGCGAGGGTGGTCGGGTGCTGCTAGCGGAGATCGCCGAGGTGTCGCGGGCGGTGACCGCGACGAGCGCGCGGCTCGGCAAGATCGAGGCGCTGGCCGGCGCGCTGCGCCAGGCGGGCCCGCTCGAGGTGCCGATCGCCGTCGCCTACCTGTCCGGAGAGCTGCCGCAGCGGCAGATCGGCGTCGGCTGGGCCGCGCTGAAGGGCGGGTTCCCGGCCGCGGAGGTGCCCTCGCTCACGCTGAGCGAGGTGGACTCCGGCCTGTCCGCCATCGGCGCGATCTCCGGCAAGGGGTCGGCCGCGGCGCGCAAGACGCTGGTCAGCGAGCTCTTCGGCCGGGCCACCGCGAGCGAGCAGCAGTTCCTTTACGGCCTGCTGTCCGGCGAGCTCAGGCAGGGCGCGCTCGAGGGCGTGATGACCGAGGCGGTCGCGCGGGCGGCCGAGGTGCCGGTGGCGGAGGTCCGCCGGGCCATGATGCTGCGCGGGTCACTCGGGGCGGTGGCGGCCGCGGCGGTCGCGGGCGGGCGGGACGCTTTGGCGGCGTTCGGCCTGGAGGTGGGGCGCCCGGTGCGGCCGATGCTCGCGGCCAGCGCGCCGGATATCGCCGACGCCCTGACCAAGATCGGCGGCGACGCCGGGTGCGCGGTGGAGTGGAAGCTGGACGGGATCAGGATCCAGGCCCATCTGGACTCCGGCAGCGTGCGGCTGTTCACCAGGACGCTGGACGAGATCACCGGCAGGCTCCCCGACGTCGTGGCGACGCTGGCGAAACTGCCGGTCCGGGCGGCGGTCCTGGACGGCGAGCTGATCGCGCTGCGGGCGGACGGCCGGCCCCGGCCGTTCCAGGACACCGCGGCCCGCACCGCCAGCCAGGACCGCACCGCCAGCCCGGGCCGTGGCGCCAGCCCGGGCCGTGGCGCCAGCCCGGGCCGTGGCGCGGACGTCCCGCTGTCGGTGTTCCTGTTCGACGCGCTGCACCTGGACGGCGCGGACCTGATCGACCTGCCCGCCTGGCGGCGGCATGCCGAGCTGACCTGGGCGGTGCCGCCCGAGCTGCTCACGCCCCGGCTGGTCACCGGCTCGGTGCCGGAGGCGGAGGCGTTCTTCGCCGACGCGATCGCGCACGGGCACGAGGGCGTGGTGGTCAAGGCGCTCGACGCCCCGTACGCGGCGGGCCGCCGGGGCGCCGGCTGGATCAAGGTCAAGCCGAGGCACACCCTGGACCTGGTCGTGCTCGCGGTCGAGTGGGGGCACGGGCGGCGCCAGGGCTGGCTGTCCAACCTGCACCTGGGCGCCAGGGACCCGGACACCGGCGGCTTCGTCATGCTGGGCAAGACGTTCAAGGGCCTGACCGACGAACTGCTGACCTGGCAGACGGAACGGCTCCTGGCCCTGGAAGACCACCGGGACGCCTACACCGTCCACGTCCGGCCCGAGCTCGTCGTGGAGATCGCCTTCGACGGCATCCAGCGCAGCCCTCGCTACCCGGGCGGTCTCGCGCTGCGCTTCGCGAGGGTGCTGCGGTACCGCGACGACAAGAACGCCGCCGAGGCGGACACCATCGAAACGGTTCGCGCGCTGGGCCCGGAGTAAGCGGTGGGGTGGCGTGAGGCCCTTCGCTGAGCAGTTGGTGCCGCACCGCACGTAACGTCCGCCCTCCGCGCCAGCAGTTCCGGGGGAGAGAATCCCGAACCTGACCACCACGATGGTCCGTTGATGTTGCCGGGGCAACACCAATGGTCCATCGTGGTTGTTCGAAAGCGGGAGCGATCCGACGGGGATGGGGCTCGCGGGGCGGGCGGGGCTCGCGGGGCGGGCGGGGTTACTTCTTCTTGCGGCGCTTGGCGTTGGGGTTGCCGCGGAACGCGGCGGGCACGTTGCCCTGCGCCGGGGACGGGAAGTTCAGGCCGGGCGGGAGGTTAGCTAGCCCGTCGGCCAGGCTCTCGGGGAACCCCTCAGGCAGGCCGCCGGGCAGGCCGCCCAGGCCGCCGGGACCACCCAGCCCGCCGGGACCGCCCAGGCCGCGCGGGAGGGCTGGGTCCGTTCCGTTCGGCTCGCCCGGGGCGCCGGCGCCGCGGGCGATCTCGGCGGCGCGCCTCGGGTCGCCGCTGCGCGGCGCCGCCTTCTTCTTGCCCTTCTTGCGGGCCGGCTTGGTGGCCGCCCGCCGGACCGCGCCCATCCCTGGCATCGCGGGCATGCCCGGCATGCCGCCGCTGAACATCGCCTTCATCTGCTTCTGGCCCTCGAAGAAGTTCGTGACCAGCTGCGAGACCTCACCCACGGCGACGCCAGAACCAGCCGCGATGCGCGCCCGCCGGGAACCGTTGATGACCTTCGGGTTGCGCCGTTCCTCCGGCGTCATGGACCGGACGATCGCCTCGGCCCGGTCCAGGTCCTTGTCGTTGACCTGATCGAGCAGGGCCTTGTTCTTCTGGGCCCCCGGCAGCATGCCGAGCAGGTTGCCGATCGGGCCCAGCTTGCGCACCATCGACAGCTGCTCGACGAAATCCTCGAGCGTGAAACCCTCGCCGGAGACGAGCCGCCCGGCCAGCGACGCGGTCTGGTCGGCGTCGAAGGTCTTCTCGGCCTGCTCGATCAGGGTCAAGATGTCGCCCATGTCGAGGATCCGCGACGCCATCCGGTCCGGATGGAACACGTCGAAGTCCTCGAGCTTCTCCCCCGAGGACGCGAACATGATCGGACGCCCGGTCAGCTCCACGATCGACAGCGCGGCCCCGCCGCGGGCATCTCCGTCGAGCTTGGTCAGCACGACGCCGTCGTAGCCGACCCCGTCCAGGAAGGCCTGCGCGGTCGCCACCGCGTCCTGGCCGATCATCGCGTCGACCACGAACAGGATCTCGTCCGGCTGAGTGGCGTCCCTGATCGCGACGGCCTGCGCCATCATCTCCGCGTCGACGCCGGTCCGGCCCGCCGTGTCGATGATGACCATGTTCTGCTGGCGGCGCCTCGCCTCTTCCAGCGAGTCCCGCGCGACGGCCACCGGATCGCCGACGCCGTTACCTGGGGACGGCGCGTAGACGGGCACGCCCGCGCGCTCGCCAACCACCTGAAGCTGCAGGACCGCGTTGGGCCGCTGCAGGTCGGCGGCGACGAGCATCGGGGTGTTGCCCTGGGCCTTCAGCCACAGCGCGAGCTTGCCCGCCAACGTGGTCTTGCCGGCGCCCTGCAGGCCGGCCAGCATGATCACGGTCGGCGGCACCTTGGCGAACCGCAGCCGCCGCGTCTCGCCGCCCAGGATGCCGACGAGTTCGTCGTGCACGATCTTGATGACCTGCTGAGCGGGGTTCAGCGCGCCGGAGACTTCCTCCCCGCCGGCCCGCTCCTTGACCCGGGCGATGAACTGCCTGACGACCGGCAGCGCCACGTCCGCTTCGAGCAGGGCGATCCGGATTTCCCGGGCCGTCGCGTCAATGTCGGCCGCGGACAGGCGTCCCCGGCCGCGCAGTGTCGAAAATACCTGCGTCAACCGGTCAGATAGGGTGTCAAACACATGACCAGGTTACCGAACGGTCCGTGGTACCCGGGTCTTGTCTTGCTCGCAGAGACGCCACCGGGGTCTCAGTCCCCGAGCGCGGTCAGCACGGAGTGCACGATCGCCGCGGCGCAGTTCCTCGCCGGCCAGCGGCTTGCCGTCGCCGTCGGTCACGTAGAACACGTCCACGACCTCGGCCCCGAGCGTCTCCACCCGGGCCGCCCGCACGTCCAGACCGCATTCGCCCAGGGCCCGCCCGACCCGCCAGAGCAGCCCGGGCGCGTCGTGGGCTCGCACCTCCACCACCGTCGCGGTATCCGAGGCGTCGTCGACCAGGACCACCTTGGGCGCCGGGATCGTCGCGCCGCGCGGCCGGACGGCCCGCGCCCGGCGGTCGAGCCGGTCCTCGACGTCCAGCCGTCCGTGCAGCATCCGGCGCAGGTCCGCGGCCACCAGGGTGGCGTCGGGCGGATCGCCGTACTCGGGCTCCACGTCGAACACGGTGACCGCGATGGTCCCGACCGACGTCGCGTTGGCGCTGCGGACCGTCAGCCGGTGCGAGGCCAGCACCCCGGCGGCGCGCCACAGCAGGCCGGGCCGGTCGGGCGCGACCACGGTGACCTCGGATCCGCGCACGGTCGCGGCCGGGGCGCTCTCGGCGGCCAGCGCGAGCTGATCGTCGCGCAGCGGCACCGGCCCCGGCGTCGGGTCGCCGTCCAGCACGCTCTCCACCCGCCGCACCAGGTCCGCGACCAGGGTGGCCTTCCAGTCGTTCCACGCCGCGGGCCCGGTGGCGAGCCCGTCGGAGATGGCCAGGGCGTGCAGCAGCTCGAGCAGGGCCCGGCTGCGCACGGCCGTGGCCACCTGCTTGACCGTGACCGGGTCGTCCAGGTCGCGCCGGGTGGCCACCATCGGCAGCAGCAGGTGCAGCCGGACGGCCGAGGCGACCAGGTCAACGTCCGCCGCGGGCAGCCCCATCCGCCGCCCGACGTCCCGCGCCACCACCTCGCCGGTGACGCTGTGATCACCCGGCCAGCCCTTGCCGATGTCGTGCAGCAGCGCCGCGAGCAGCAGCAGGTCGGGCCGGGCCACCTCGCGGGTCAGCGCGGCGGCGTGCGCGGCCGCCTCGGCCAGGTGCCGGTCCACGGTGAACGTGTGCAGCGGGATTACGCTGCGGCCGGTTCCTGACCCGCTCCCAGTCCGGGATCAGCGCGGTCACCAGGCCTTCGGTGTCCAGTGCCTCCCACACGCTGACCGCGGCCTGGCCGGCCCGAGCAGCGCGAGCAGCGAGTCACGGGCGGCGGTCGGCCAGGGGACGGGCAGCGGCGGGCATTCGGTCAGCCGGTCCAGCGTCCGCGGCGCCAGCGGCAGCCCAGCCTGCGCGGCCGCGGCGGCGGCCCGCAGCACCAGGCCAGGATCGCGGGCCGGATCGGCGACCCGGGCCAGCACGACCTCGCCGTCCTGTTCCACCACCCCGTCGGCCAGCGGCCGGCGCTCGGCGCGGCGGCGGCGGAGCCTGCGCCCGCGGAGCCTGTCCGCCTGACGGAAGGCATGGTCGACGGCGTACGCGACGGTCCGGGCCGCGCCCGCCAGCATCCGCAGCAGCACGTCGCCGTCGAGCAGCCCGAGCGCGCGGGCCACCTCGTCTTGTTCCTCGAGCACGAGCCGGTCCAGGCGCCGCCCGGTGACCTCGTGCAGCGCGTGCCTGGCGTCAAGGATCTGCTCGTACGCCGTGCGGACCTTGGGTCCGGGCGCGGGCGCCACCCACGCGGCCGCCACCGCCTGGATCGCGTGCACATCGCGCAGCCCGCCCCGGGCCTCCTTCAGGTCGGGCTCGAGCAGGAAGGCGAGCTCACCGAAGGTCCTGGTGCGTTCGTCGTGGGCGGCGTGCAGTTCGGCCAGCCGGACGGGCGCGGCCGAGCGCCAGTCCTCAAGCGCGCCGGCCCGGAGCCGTTCGGTCAGATCGGGATCGCCGGCCACGTGCCGGGCGGACAACAGTCCGAGCGCGACCTTCAGGTCCGCCCGGGCCACCCGCCTGGCTTGCGGCACGGTGCGGACGGCGTGGTCGAGTTCGGCCCCGGAGTCCCACACCGGGTACCAGATCCGGTCCGCGATGCCCGCGATGTCGTCGCGGCCGCCGTGCAGCAGCAGCACGTCCAGGTCGCTGCGGGGCAGCAGTTCCTTGCGGCCGTACCCGCCGACCGCCACCAGGGCCACGCCGGCCTCGGCGCCGAGGAGTTCCGCCAGCCAGCGATCGACTTGCGTAGTCCGGCGAGCACGATCCGCAGCAAACGAGGTCATAGCCTGCACGCGTCCCCCGGAACGCTCATAAGACGCCGGTCAGATCGCGTCCGGTCCGCGTTCGCCAGTCCGGACCCGGACGATGGTCTCAACCGGGACCGACCAGACCTTCCCGTCGCCAATCCGGCCGGTCTGCGCCGCCTTGACCACCACTCCGATCAGGTCGTCGGCGTCCTCGTCGTCGCACAAGACCTCAACCCGGACCTTCGGTACCAGGTCGACCTGGTACTCAGCCCCGCGGTACACCTCCGTGTGACCGCGCTGCCTGCCGTATCCGCTCGCTTCGGTGACGGTCATGCCGTGGACGCCGAAAGCCTGCAGCGCGGCCTTGACGTCGTCCAGCTTGAACGGCTTGATGACAGCGGTGATGAGCTTCATCTCAGGTGTCCCTTCGAAGTCCTGCACATGACCATCCGATGCCGAGGTTTCACCAGACCTGCCGGTGTGTGTCGACAGCGTGAAACACCGGGGCCGGTTGTTACAAGCATGTTTCTGCTGGGGCTTCGGCTGAGCTCAGCCCAAGATCGCGTCCACGAACGCGCCCGGGTCGAACGGGGCCAGGTCATCGGGCCCCTCGCCGAGGCCCACCAGCTTGACCGGAACGCCGAGCTCGCGTTGCACGGCGATGACGATGCCGCCCTTGGCCGTCCCGTCGAGCTTGGTCAGCACGACGCCGGTGACGTCGACCACCTCGGCGAACACCCGGGCCTGGCGCAGGCCGTTCTGCCCGGTGGTGGCGTCGAGCACCAGCAGCACCTCGTCGACCGTGGTCTTCTTCTCCACCACGCGCTTGACCTTGCCGAGCTCGTCCATCAGGTCAACCTTGGTGTGCAGGCGGCCCGCGGTGTCCACGATCACCACGTCGACGCCCTTCTCGATGCCCGCGCTGACCGCCTCGAACGCCACGCTGGCCGGGTCGGCGCCCTCCCGGTCGGCCCGGACCGTCTCGGCGCCGACCCGCTCGCCCCAGGTCTGCAGCTGGTCGGCGGCCGCCGCGCGGAACGTGTCGGCCGCGCCGAGCAGCACGGTCTGCCCGTCCCCGATCAGCGCCCGGGCCAGCTTGCCGCAGGTCGTCGTCTTCCCGGTGCCGTTCACGCCGACCATGAGCACCACCGCGGGCAGCCCGTCGTGCGGCGTGGTGCGCAGCGACCGGTCGTCGTCGGCGCCGATCTGGCCGAGCAGCTCGGCGCGCAGCAGCGCCCGCACCTCGGCGGGCCCGCGCGCGCCCAGCACCTTCACCTTGGTCCGCAGGTCATCGACCATGATCCGGGCCGGGGCCACGCCCACGTCGGCGGTGATCAGCACCTCTTCGATCTCGTCCCAGGTCTCGTCGTCGAGCCGGTCCCTGGACAGCAGGCTCAGCAGAGCCGAGCCCACCGAACTCTGCGACCGGGCCAGCCGGGCCCGCAGCCGGACCATCCGTCCCGCCGACGGCGGGGGCCGCTCGAGGTCGAGCACCCCGGTCGCGGTCGTGGCCTGGTCGGGTGTTCTGGTACCGGCCTCGGCGTTATCGGTGGCGACCCCGGCCGGTTCGGCGGCGCCGCCTGGCGGCGAGGCCGTGGGTGCGGTGCGGGGCGGTGCGATCGGGCCGCGGCCGCGGCGCGGCCGCACCAGCAGCAGCCAGCCGCCGGTGACGACGGCCAGGACGGCGATGACGACAATCAGGATTACGTATTCCATCAGGCTCACAGTCTCCCAGACCCCGCGATGCGTCGCATCTGGCGGGGTCGAGCCGGTCCGGGTCGCGGCGGCCACGGCGCGCGCCTCGTGTGTCCGCCCTAACCTACCGTCCGTCCGCGCTCCTTCCCTGCTCCCGCGGGTAACGCATGATGCGGGTGAGGCGGCCAGGGCGTTCCTGCCCTGTCCGGGCCGTACCACGGGCGAAAGATCGTGGCAGATCGGGGTGTCGTGAAGACTTTGGGGGACTATGGTCCCCAAAGTCCTTCACGAAGCCAAAATCCCCCACGAAACTAGCCCGGCGGTGTGACGAACGGTGCGTTGGACACTGCAGCGGCGAGCTGTGCTGGTGAGGCAGGATGAACGCCGGGAAGCGAGGGGCTAGGCGGGCTGGCGGGTGGCTAGGTGCTGGCTGATCACGGTGGAGACGCCGTCGCCGCGCATGGTGATGCCGTAAAGGGCGTCGGCGCATTCCATCGTGCGGCGCTGGTGGGTGATGACGATTAGCTGCGAGCTCTCCCGCAGTTCCTCGAACACCGTGAGCAGGCGCTGCAGGTTCGTGTCGTCCAGCGCCGCTTCCACCTCGTCGAGCACGTAGAACGGCGACGGGCGGGCCTTGAAGATCGCGAACAGGTACGCGATCGCCGTCAGCGACCGCTCACCGCCGGACAGCAGCGACAGCCGCTTGACCTTCTTGCCCGGCGGCCGCGCCTCGATCTCGATTCCGGTGGCCAGCATGTCATCCGGCTCGGTCAGCACCAGGTTGCCCTGGCCGCCCGGGAACAGCCGGCCGAACAGCTGCTCGAACTCCCGCGCGGTGTCGGCGTACGCCGAGGCGAACACCTCCTGCACCCGGTCATCGACCTCCTTGACCACGGTGAGCAGGTCCCGCCTGGTCTTGCGCAGGTCGTCCAGCTGGGTGGCCAGGAAGGTGTGCCGCTCGGTCAGCGCCTCGTACTCCTCCAGGGCCAGCGGGTTGACCTTGCCGAGCCGGTCGAGCTGGCGCTGCGCGTCGGCGAGCCGGCGCTCGGCCACGGTCCGGTCATACCGCGAGGGCAACGCGTTATCGTCGCCGATCACCGGCACAGGGACTCCGGGTCCGTAGTCGGCGACCAGGGCGTCCGCCTCGACCCCGAACTCTTCCAGGGCGTGCTCGGCCAGCTGAGCCAGCCGCAGCCGGTGCTCGGCCCGCGCGATCTCGGTGCCGTGCGCGGTGTCCACCACGGTGTCAAGGTCGGCGGCCAGGACCCGAACCCGGGCCCGGACCGCCTTGAGCTCGATCGGCGCCGCCGGCGCTGTCCGCCTGGGCCTGCGTCCGCCGGGCCAGGGCCGCCTCGACCGACTGCTCGGCCGCCTCGACCGCGTAGCCGGCCCCCAGCGCGACCGCGCGGGCCACGGCGGCGTCGGTCACCCGCTGGGCCCGCCGCCGCGCGGCCTGCTGACGCGACTGACGCTCGGCGGCGGCCGTGGCGGCCAGCGAGTCGGCCCGGCCCGCGATCGAGCGCAGCCGCTCCTCCGCGGTCCTGACCTCCAGCCTGGCTTCCATCTCGGCGTTCCGGGCCGCGGTGCAGCGCTCGGCGAGATCCTCCCGCCGCCAGGCGGCCTCTTCTGGCAGCTCCGACGGCTCCTGCGCCGCGTCCTCGGCGGCGTCCAGGTCGTTCCTGAGCATGCTCCAGCTTGGCCAGGTCCTTCTC
Organism: uncultured Actinomycetes bacterium; assembly: GCA_963808315.1. GTDB lineage: Bacteria > Actinomycetota > Actinomycetes > Streptosporangiales > Streptosporangiaceae > Palsa-504. The sequence goes on from CAWEFK010000013.1 coordinate 64,194, forward strand.
GGCCGCCTGCCGGGCCGCGGTGATCGCGGCGTCCAGCCGACCGGCCTCGTCCCGCGCGGCCCGGGCCGCGCCCGCCAGCCGGCCGAGCCGCCCGGAAACCTCCGCCGCGGCCGCGTCCGCCTCGTGCCTGCGCGCGAGCGTGTCCGCGGCCGACTGGCGGGCGCCCTCCTCGGCCTGCACCGCCGCGGTCAGCTCGCCCGGCCGCCTCGTCACACCGCCGTTCCGCTTCGGCGAGCCCGGCGGCCGCCTCGTCCGCCGCCGCCCGGAGCTCGAGCAGGCTCTGCGGCCGCGCGCCGCCGCCGTGCGCCCAGTGCGCTCCGAGCACGTCCCCGGCCCGCGTCACCGCCCTCAATTCGGGATTTTCCCGAACGGCCCGGCGTGCGTGCGCCAGGTCAGCCGTGACCACGACATCGCGGAGCAGCGCCGCGGCCACCTCGCCCAGCCCGTCCGGGCCGGTCACCAGCGTGGCCGCCCAGACTGAGGCCTCCGGGGCGGCTGGGGGCGGCGGAGTTGGAGGGGCTGGAGGGGGCGGGGCGGCGATGACCAGGCCGGCGCTGCCGGCGTCGTCGCGGCGCAGGGTGGACAGGATCTCGGCGGCGGCCTCCAGGTGGGTCACCGCCACCGCGTCGGCGGCGGCGCCCAGGGCCGCGGCCACGGCGACCTCGTAACCGTCGGTGACCTTCAGCCGGGCGGCGAACGAACCGAGCACGCCGTCGAACCGGGCCGGATCGGCGAGCAGCGCCGCGGAGGCGTCGGCGCCGCGGCGGACCGCCTCGGCCAGTGCGTCGGCCCGGGCCCGCAGCGCGGCCAGCGCGCGGGCGGACTCGCGTTCGGCGGCGCGGAGCACCTTCGTCCGTTCGGCATATCGGGAAAGGGTCTCGACGGCCTCGGCGTGCGCGGCGGCCAGCCCGCTACGGTCTTCGTCCCGCCCGCCGGTCAGCTCCTGCACCTGCTCGTACTCGGCTTGTGCCCGGGCGGCGCGCTGGCCGGCCTCGGCGGCGGAGACCTCGAGGCGGTCCATCTCCTCCTGCGCGGCCACGCTGCGGCTCATCGCCGCGCCGACCTGCGCGCGCAGCCGGGCCACCCGCTCGGCGCGGGCCGCGGCGGCCCGGGCGCCCTCGGCGAGCTGGCGTTCGGTCGCGGTGAGCTCCGCCTCGGCCGCGGTGCGCTGCGCGATCGCGGCGGACAGGACCTCGCGGCCCGTGTCCAGCCGGGCGGACAGCACGTCCTCCTCCTCGCGGAGCTCGGCGGCCTGACGGTCCAGCTCGTCGGGATCGCGGCCGGGGCGTTCTGGCTCGATCACCTCGGTCAGCAGCCGGTGCCGCTGCGCGGCCAGGTTCTGCGTCCCGCGCAGCCGCTCGGCCAGCGAGGACAGGGCGAACCAGGTCTCCTGCGCGTGGGCCAGGGTGGCCGAGGCCTGCTGCGCGGCCTGATCGAGCTCGGCTTCCGCGGCCCGGGCCTGGGTCACCTCCTGCTCCAGGGCGGCGCGCCTGGCCAGCACGGCCGCCTCGTCGGCCTCATCCCGCTGCAGGTCGGCGGCGAGCGTCACGTAATCGTCGGCGAGCAGCCTGAGCCGGGCATCCCGCAGCTCGGCCTGGATGACGGCCGCCTTCTTGGCCACCTCGGCCTGCCGGCCCAGCGGCTTGAGCCGGCGGCCGAGCTCGGCGGTGAGGTCGACCAGCCGGGTCAGGTTGGCCTGCATCGCCTCCAGCTTGCGCAGCGCCTTTTCCTTGCGCTTGCGGTGCTTGAGGACGCCGGCCGGCCTCCTCGATCAGGGCCCGCCTGGCCTCGGGTCCGGCGTGCAGGATCTGGTCGAGCTGGCCCTGCCCGACGATCACGTGCATCTCCCGGCCCAGGCCGGAGTCGGACAGCAGGTCCTGCACGTCGAGCAGGCGGCAGTGATCGCCGTTGATGGCGTACTCGCTCTGCCCGGACCGGAACATCAGGCGGCTGATCGTGACTTCTGCGTAGTCGATGGGCAGCGCGCCGTCGCTGTTGTCGATGGTGAGCGTGACCTCGGCCCGGCCCAGCGGCGGCCGCGAGGTCGTGCCCGCGAAGACGACGTCCTCCATCTTGCCGCCGCGCAGGGACTTGACCCCCTGCTCGCCCATCACCCAGGACAGGGCGTCGACGATGTTGGACTTACCCGAGCCGTTCGGGCCCACGACGCAGGTGATGCCGGGCTCGAGGCGAAGCGAGGTGGCGGAGGCGAACGACTTGAAGCCGCGCAGGGTGAGGCTCTTCAGGTACACGGACAGGCCCCTCCTCCCGGCTGGCTGACCTGTGCTCCACGCACCTTACCGTCCCGGGGCGCGCGGGCGGCGGAACTGCGGCTGGATCGCGTGCCGCCGCTGCCGCCGGGAACGGCATCCGGGCCGGGAAGGACCGCTAGCGGCGGATTGGGCACGCCGAAGCGGACATGGGCGAAACCACCGGAGGCCCGAATCGGGGCCTCCTGGTGGCGATATCACGCCTTTGATGCCCGTGTGACTTATGACATATCACGGGCAGATATATAACGAAGAGGGGCGCCGCCATAGGCGCCCCTGATTCGTTCTTGCCGTCTTGCCTCGTCGGCCTGCGCTCGTCAGACGAGCGCGGGCTGGCGTTCCGCGACCAGCATGTCCTCGTGGGCAGCCTCAACCGTGAGCGAGTCATTCTCTTCCTGGAGCCGAACAAGCTCGGCTTCCAGATCGCGTACTCGCTGCTGGAGACGGCGCATCTCGGAAACGATGCGGGGATCGGGACCGCCGACGTGGCCGAATAGAGCCTTCGCCATTGTAAAAGGTCCTCCACGCTGAGTGACCAGAGTGGGCACTTGACTTAGACACACGCGAGATTCGCGCGCGCAACCAACGTCAACTAGTTTCTCACCTTGGCGTTTGCTGGTCAAGTTGCGTGCCTTCACCGGTCCAACCGATGCCTGCTATACACCTTATCTTCCGCAACAATCCATTCCAGTGTACTCGACTCAGCCAAGGAGCCGTCCGCCGGATCAGCCGGGACCGCGGCGGATGACCTTCGGCGCTACCAGCGAGCCCGGCGGGGCCTGGGCTGGCAGCCCGGGCAGCTGTACGCGGACCGGTTCATGAACGAGTCCCGCCGGACCGGGGCGCCGCACCGCGGGCAGGGCAGGCCTTCCCGCCCGTAGACCGCGAGCGACCGCTCGAAGTACCCGCTCTCCCCGTTGACGTTGACGTACAGGTCGTCGAACGAGGTGCCGCCGGCGGCCAGCGCCTCCCCGAGCACCTCGCGGACCGCGGTCAGCAGCCGGCTGATCTCCGGGCCGTTCAGGGTCTCGGTGGGCCTGGCCCAGTGCAGCCGGGCCCGCCAGAGCGCCTCGTCCGCGTAGATGTTGCCGACGCCGCTGACCAGCGACTGATCAAGCAGCGCGCGCTTGACCCCGGTGCGGCGGGTGCGCAGCCGCCGGGCCAGCAGGTCCGGGTCGAAGGCCGGCTCGAACGGGTCCGGGGCGATGTGCGCGATCGGGCCGGGCAGCTCGGCGCCATCGCGCACCACGCACATGTAGCCGAACGTCCGCTGATCGGTGAAGCGTAGGTCAGGGCCCTCATCTTTGAAGCTGAACCAGATCCGGACATGCGGTGACAGCGGCCGGTGCGGCTCGCCCACCAGCAGTTGCCCGCTCATGCCCAGATGGGCCAGCAGGGCGTCCTCGCCGACCGACAGCCACAGGTACTTGCCCCGGCGCCTGGCGCGGTCCAGGGTGCGCCCGGCCAGGGCGGTCTCGAACTCGGTGGCCCCGGCCAGCTGCCTGCGGACCGCGCGGGGGTGCAGCACGTGGACGGCCTCGATGGGGCGGCCCAGGACGTGGCGTTCCAGGCCACGGCGGACCGTTTCGACCTCGGGCAGTTCGGGCACGGCTCACGCCTCCGGGGCGGGACCGGGTGCCTCTCCCCCGGGCCGTCTCTGGTCTCTCGCCGTCGTAGCTGGAGATGGGCTGGCCAGCCACTTCGGCCGTGATCGCGTTCCAGGCCGCCTCGGCGGCTTGCTGTTCGGCCGCCTTCTTCGAGCGTCCCTGGCCAGAACCGAGGACCCGGCCGCCCACCCGGACCACGGCGTGGAACGACTTCTGGTGGTCCGGCCCGCTCTCCTCGACCTGGTACTCGGGGACCCCGAGCAGGTGGGCGGCGGTGAGCTCCTGCAGCGAGGTCTTCCAGTCAAGCCCGGCGCCGAGCCGGGCCGACCGGGCGATGACCGGATCGAACAGCCGGTGCACCAGCGCGCTCGCCTCGGTCAGGCCGCAGTCGATGTACACCGCGCCGATGACCGCCTCCAGCGTGTCGGCCAGGATGGAGGACTTGTTCCGGCCGCCGGTCGCCTGCTCGCCCCGGCCGAGCCGTACGTAGGAGCCCAGGTCCAGTTCCCGCGCCACCTCGGCGAGCGCGCCCATCTGGACCACCGCGGCGCGCAAGCTTGGCCAGCTGTCCCTCGGGCAGGCTCGGATAGCCGCGGAACAGCGTGTCGGTCACGACGAGGCCGAGCACCGAGTCGCCGAGGAACTCCAGCCGCTCATTGGTGGGGGGGTTGGCGTTCTCGTAGGCAAACGAGCGGTGCGTCAGCGCGCGCTCAAGTGACTCGGGCATGATCGGCACGCCCAGGGCGTGCCTGAGCTCAGCGGGATCTTTTCCGGCGTTCACACCGCCGTCCCATGACCGGCTCACGACGCCCACCGCGTCCTCCTCGTAGCATTCGCTGATCATGCCCGGCCGGGCGGGGCCTGGAAAATCCCTCGCTCCGGCTCGGGCCGGTCAGCTCTCAGGCGACGGCGTGATGACCTGGCGCCGCCGGTACGTGCCGCAGGTCGGGCAGGCCACGTGCGACAGCTTGGGCTCGTGGCACTGGGGCAGCTCACCAGCGCGGGCGCGGTGGCCTTCCACTGCGCACGTCGTGATCGGGTGTTGCTGCGGGACATTCTCCGCTTGGGAACCGCCACGTCAGCCCTCCTGTTGGTCGATGGCGCGGGCGCGCCGGTCCGGTTGGTTTTCTGCTTGGTCGTCGAGCTGCAGCTGGCCGTCGAGTTGCTTCAGGCCAGCCCATCTCGGGTCGATAGCGTCCTCGTGCCCGTGGTCCGGGCCCGCCTCCGCCAGCGGCACGCCGCACTCGGCGCACAGCCCGGGACAGTCGTCCCGGCAAAGCGGTGACATCGGCAGCGCGAGCACCACCGCGTCACGGAAGGCCGGCTCCAGGTCGAGCAGATCGCCGTCGAGATGGCGTTCCTCGTCGTCGTCGCGCTCCTCGTCCTGGCCATGCCTTTCGTACTTGCCGTTCTTCTCCCGCCGGTCATGCGCCCGGCGGTCCGTCGGCGTCCCCGCGGGATCCGCGCGGCGGGCCGTCGTCGTACAGGTAAAGCTCCTGGAAGCTGGCCGTCAGCGTGTCGGCCAGCGGAGCCAGGCACCTCGCGCACTCACCCGCCAGCGGGACGGTTCCCGACCCGGTGGCCAGAACGCCCTCGGTGACCGCCTCGAACTTGACGTCAAGCTGCACGTCAGCGCCCACGGGGACGTAGACGAGTTCCAGACGCAGATCGTCGGGAGCCGGCACGGTCCGCGACTGCGACTGCGCGGACCCCGCCTGACGGCTGAGAGAGCGCGTGTCGAAGACGAACGCGCTGCGGGGGGCATGGGTGCGTGTGTTGGGCATGACAACTGTACTCGTGTATGAACGTAAGGGGAGCTGAGCGCCCCCAGCCTACCGGCGGCGCGTGGTAATCCCAACTTGACGGCGGGCGCCGGTATTCCGGCGCCCGGCGCGGCTCGGCGGGCCCGGCTTACTCCTGCGCCACGCGCTCCCGAGCTGGGCCAGGACCGTCTCCGGGACCAGTCCGCTGACGTCCCCGCCGTACCTGGCGATCTCCTTGACCAGGCTCGACCGCAGGAACGAGTACAGCGGATTGGTGGTCATGAACAGCGTCTCGACCTTCGCCATCCGGTAGTTCATCTGCGCCATCTGCATCTCGTACTCGAAGTCGCTGACGGCCCGCAGCCCCTTGATCACCGCGGTGATCCCGTTGGTCGCGCAGAAATCGACAAGCAAGCCGTGGAAGCGCTCGATCCTGACGTTGGCGTAACGGCTGGTGACCTGACCCAGCATCTCGACGCGCTCGTCGACGGTGAACAGGCTGCGCTTGGTCACGTTGATCAGCACCGCGACAATGACCTCGTCGTAGAGCCCGGCGGCGCGGCCGATGATGTCAAGGTGACCGTTGGTGACAGGATCGAAAGAACCCGGACAGACTACGCGTTGCACGCGATCCCATCCTCTCTGCTGCGGAGTGAGTACGTCATGGGGTTTGGGCTGGTCACCGCGCTTGTGTCCTCGGGGCCTGCGTGGTTCCTGGGGTTTCCGGGGTTTCCGGGGTTTCCGGGACGAAACCGTACCAGAAGGTAGCTTCTCCGTACTTGCGCGCCCGGTCGGGCACGAAGCCGTCAGGCCAGCGTGTCGGCCCGGATCGGGTCGCGCGCTCCACGATCATCAAGGCGCCCGGGGCCAGCCACTCCTCGCTGGTCAGCAGCGAGAGCACCCGGGACACCTCCGTGTCCGCCGTGGCGTACGGCGGATCGGCGAATACAACGTCATAGCGGCCGCCTCCGGGTGCCTGGCCGGGGCCGCGGGCGAGCACGCGTTCCACCCGGTCCGCGATCACCGTGGCGCCCGGCAGCCCGATCGCCTCGATGTTCTCCCGGATGACCCGGGCCGCACGGCCCCCGTACTCCACAAGCAGCACGTGCTCCGCGCCCCGGGACAGGGCTTCCAGGCCCACCGCGCCCGAACCCGCGTACAGGTCGAGCACCCGCCTTCCGGCCAGCGAGCCCACCATGGAGGCAATGGTGGCGAACAAGCCCTCCCTGGCGCGGTCGCTCGTCGGCCGGGTGTCCCGTCCGGCCGGGACCGCCAGCCGGCGCCCGCCCGCCTCGCCTGCGATCACGCGTGCCACTCCCTAAGTGTGCACGCCCGGGAACCCCCTTGGAGGCTGGCCCCTACTTTGGGCGTAGCCGAAGGTGCGGGGTGCTCTGGGGAGCAGGGTTGTGGGGGGTGACAACGGATCTCGGGGCGGCAGCAGCGGCGCTGCGCGATCCTGATGACACAGATCTCCGCACGGAGTCTAACCCGGCAGGACCGTAGGACCTAGTGGGTGGCAGATACCGTTCGCCCCGCCGCCAGCCGCAGGAAAACCCCTTCCCCTGACCACGACGATGGACCATCGAGGTCGCTGGGCCAACTACGTTGGACCATCGGTGTGGCTCGGAAGCCCGGATCCACCACAATCCTTATCGGGCAGGCTGCACCACCCAGAACGGACGCCACATAGCCACCACGGGTGTCACCGGGCTCCTCCCCGGCCGGCCTGCTCCGCAGGCAGGCGCTCACCGGCTGCTGGCACCGGCACCGGCTGCTGGCACCGGCAGCCTGGGCCTGGTCGCAGGTCTAGCCGCGAGCCGGGCAGATCCCGGCCGATGGCGGTAACGACCGCCGTTACAGCTGATCGCTGCCTCGACGGCCAAGCGGCGGCGGGTGCTTTCACAGCCGGCATCTTTCACAGCCGGCGTACGGCACTGGCGTGGTGTTCATTGGTCCCAAGGCAACGCCGCCACGGACCTGCTCGCCCGTCTGTCTGGGGACGTCGCGGGGAAGAACGTGGTGCTTCGGTCCCCGGCCGGGCCAGGCATCCCCCGCCGGGCCTGAACGTCCCGCAAGGCGACGGCACGGGCGCTGATACCGGCGTGATCGTCGGCAACGTCGCTGGCATCTTGCGCGTCGCGCATCCCGGCGGCCAGCCGGGTCAGCGACAGTCCGGGACGTGCGGCGATCCAGGCCGCCATGTTGCACAGGGCCTCCGGCAGCCTGGCGCAGGTGCCGATCAGCTCGCTGACCGCCGCGGGCTCGGCCGTCGCCCGTGCGACGCCCAGGCTCAGGGTGAGCAGATCGCGTGACTCGGAGTCCGTCAGGACGTCCATGGGAAGCAGATGCGCGCCCTCGCCCGCCGCCAGGCCGGTCAGCGGGGCCCGGCTGGTGATCAGCGCCAGGCACTGCGGCGATCCCGGTAGCAGCGAACGGACCTGTTCGGCGTCCTGCACGTTGTCAAGCACGATGAGCATGCGGCGGTCGGCCAGCAGGCTGCGGTAAAGGGCGGCCCGGCCAGCGGGGTCCGGCGGGATGCGGGCGGGCGGGACGCCGAGAGCGGTCAGGAAACCGCACACCGCCTCGGCTGACGAGGCCGGTCCGCCGGAAGAGCCGAAACCGCGCAAGTCCGCGAACAACTGCCCGTCGGGAAACCTGTCGGCGACGTGGTGAGCCCAGTACACCGCGAGCGCCGTCTTGCCGATTCCCGCCATTCCGGTCAGCGCGGCGATCACGACACCATCCGTTTCCTGCCGATTCCGTTCCAGCAAGCCATGCAGGATGTCAAGCTCACGAATCCGGCCGGTGAAATACCGCGAGGCTGCGGGCAGTTGCCTCGGGACCACGTGCACGACATCGGCTGGAGCCACGCTGTGCACATACACCTGCCCGCGGTCCCCCGCCCGGATGTCCTGGCGCAAGACGCGCATGTGGGCTTCGACCAGCTCTTCCCCCGGGTAGAGCCCCAGCTCCCGGTCGAGGCGCGACCGCGCGTCCTCGTAGACCCGGATGGCGGCCGCCTGCTGACCGGAACCTGCCAGCGCGATCATGAGGTGAGCATGCGGCGACTCGTTCAGCGGCTCGGCCGCGGCGAGCGCCTGCAGCCGCGGCAGTACCCTACGGTACTGGCCGAGCGCGCAGGCGGCCTCCGCGTACCGCAGCAGCACGCCGGCCAGTTGCTGCCGCAGCAAGGTAATGCCGGGATCACCGGAAAGCAGGTCCACATCGGTCAGCGGGTCACCCCGCCACAATCCGACCGCCCGCTCGTACAGCTCGCAGGCGAGCACATAGTCACCATGCGCCCACGCCGTGCTGGCCTGCGCGGCCAGGTCCCTGAAGACCAGCAGGTCCATTTCCTTATCCGAGAGACTCAATCTGTAGGCGCCCCCGACCGAATGAAGTACTCCGTCATCGCCCGGGGAGTGTCTTGGTGGTTCCAGGACCTGGCGCAGCCTGCTTACGTGCGCCTGCACGAGGCCCACCGCGGTGCGGGGGGGGTGCTGCCCCCACAGCACGTCGATGATGGTGTCCCTGCGAACGAGGGCCCGGGGGTACACCAGCAGCAGCCCGAGCACCGTACGGCGCGCGGGAGGCCCGAGGGACAGCGGCTTCCCGTCTCGCCATGCCTCCAGCGGGCCAAGTGTGGCCACCCATAGTCCCGGGCCGGGCCGGGGCCGGCCCAGGCCGGGGCCGGGGCCGGGGCCGGGGCCGGAGCCGGGCCGGAACCGGCCTCCGGGGCAGACCGGGATACCGTGGGGCCGCGGCTCGCGCTCACCAGCCGGGCGGCGTGTTCGGAATCCAGGCCAAGCGCGTCGGACAATGCGGCCAGCGACCTGGGTCGCGGCCGGCGGCGGCGGCTCTGTTCGATGTCCCGCAGGGCAGCCACACTGAGCCCCGCCCTGGCGGCCAGTTCTTGCTGGGTCAATCCCGCCTCATGGCGGTACGCCCGCAGCAACGCTGCGAACCGGAAAGCCCGGCTCGCGATCCCCGTGTACCACTCGCCATCCCGTGTTCTACAAGTCCTACTCCGCAAATCTTTTAAAGATTTGGAGACGGACTGAGTAAATTAAGGGGTTAATGCAGAGCCTGGCCACTGGCCTGCGGTGACGTATGTCTGTCGCCCGCTTCGCAGAGCCCTCGGTGAGAATTCAACCAATTCCTAGGATTTTGGCGCATCTTCTTCCATATTATTCATAGTTGCGGCTTTTCGGCAAGTATTGCCCGGTACGCCCCGTCATCCGTACAGCCAGCTCCGCACGCGGCAGGGGCGGCGGCATCCCCGGTACCGTACTACGGCAGCAGGCGGGGCCCCGGTACAGGCCGACAAATGACGCAGAAGGTGACACGCCCGCGGATCGCCGCCAGGTACGGCAATTCACCGTCAGCCGATCGCCAGCCCGGCACCGATGGGGTAACTGAGGCTGAATACGAGGGGGCTCACGACCTAACCATGGGAAGGGCAGCCGCCGTGGAACGCTCGAATCACCGCAGTTCGTCCGGGCCAGTAAGCAACGGGGCCGTTCCAGGTTCGGAGCCTGGCAGCCGGGCCACATGGCCAACCCCTGAGGTAGCGACGGTTCCCGTTCTATCGCTACGCCCGGCTGACTCGCCGCGGCTGAACGGTGAAGACAAGGCGCATATCGCGCGGCTGGCCGAGATGGAGACGACGCTTCCCCCGATCCTGGTGGACCGGCGCACCATGCGGGTGATCGACGGGATGCACCGCCTGATGGCCGTGTCCCTCCAGGGCCGGGAGACGATCGACGTCATATTTTTTGACGGCAGTGAGACCGACGTGTTCCTGCGTGCCGTCGAGGAGAACGTCACGCATGGCCTGCCGCTGTCCCAGGCAGATCGCCGGGCCGCGGCCGAGCGGATCATCGCATCGCATCCGCACATGTCCGACCGGGGTATCGGCCAGGTCGCGGGCCTGGCGGCGAAGACCGTGGCTGCCGTCAGGAGGCGTTCAACCGATGGTGTCCCGCAGTCAAACGCAAGGGTGGGAAGGGATGGGAAGGTCCGCCCGCTGGACAGCGCGCAGGGCCGGAAGCGGGCAGCGGACTTGCTGACCCGGCAACCGGGGGCATCGCTGCGTGACGTGGCGCGCGCCGCGGGCATATCTCCGGCCACGGTGCTTGACGTGCGCAAGCGCCTCCAGCGCGGGGAGCCGCCCGTGCCCCAAAAGGCGGACGCGGCCAGAAACGCCGTGGCTTCCGGCGGCGCGTTGTGTCGAACCCCAGGCTCAGGCTCTCGCCCAGCTTCCCGGTCAACGGCACCGCCGGACCCGGCCGCCATGGTGGAGAGACTTCTCCGCGACCCGTCGCTGCGCAGCAACGAGCAGGGAAAGGGAATGCTGCGGCTGCTGCACATCAACGCGGTCGGCGCGGATCAGCTCCAGGACGTGGCCGTGGCGGTGCCCCCGCACTGCGTGGCGATCGTGGCCCAGCTGGCCCGCCAGTACGCCCTGATGTGGCAGGACTTCGCCCGGGATCTAGATGGCCGGGCGCGAATCATCGACCCGTCAGCGGCCGCCCGCTGAACACTCGGTCCCCTCGCCCGATCCCGCGGACACACAGTCACTCCGGCCAAGACAGCCAGCCGCGGCGCCGACCGCCGTGTTCAAATGCGTTACCGGGATCAGTTAAACATCCTTTCCACCAATGGCACATTACTAAATCAGGTCATACCTTATTGGCTCGCAGCCTGTGCATGGTGAACAGCGGCGGATCATTTGCGGCCGGAATTTACCGACCGCTGCTGAACGGCACTCCGACGCTGACCGGTCAGAAATCCCGCAGGTGAGGCCCGGTGCTGGAAGTCGCGGCAAAGCATGGCTGGCTTGGCCCATAAGCATTCTGTCATCCATGCGCGGCGGTTCGGTGAAAGGGTATGTCCGCCGTTCGCCCTGGACCGGTTTCGGTACGCGCTGCGACTATAGGACCATGCTTCCGACGGGACGGATCGAACGGCCGCCTGCGCGGGTGCTGGAGGAGACGGTGCTTGGCCGCCGCTTCGACTGGGAGATCCGCCACCTTCTCCGGCATTACCTGTGGATAGAACTGGCCCAGCTCGGCGAGTACCTCCGGATGGGGGTCATGGACCCGGCCTCATGCGCGCGGGTCCGCGCAGCCGTGCTTGACCTGACCGAGGACGAGGTCGCCGACCAGCGGGTGACCGCCATGTCGGATCCGCTTTTCGCGCTCGAGCGAGCCGTCCACGCGCGGCTTGCCGACTCGCTCCCGCCGACCTGGCACGTCGACCGTAGCCGTAATGACGTGCAGGCATGCGCTCAGCTCATGCTGGGCCGTGAGCAGGTGCTAGCGGCCGCGGCCGGGATCCGTGGCCTAGGCGACGCCGCGTGCGCGGCGGCCGGGCGGCATCGTGAGGCGATCATGCCCGGCTATACCCAGCATCAGGCGGCGCAGGCGATGACACTGGGGTTCTACCTGGCCGCGCTGGCGGAGGCCGTCACCTCGGCGGCAGAGTCATTGCAGGCTCAATACCACGCCCTGGACCTGTGCCCGCTTGGGGCCGGGGCCCTGGCCGGCCTGGAGCTGCCCTGGGACCGGGACCGGCTGGCCGCTGCCCTCGGCTTCGCCGGGCCGCAGCCACACGCGCTGACCTCCGTCGCCTCCCGGACCTGGGTGCTGCGGGTCGCGTCGGAGCTGTCGGTGCTCGGGACCACCCTCAGCCGCTTCCTCACCGACCTGATCGCCTGGACCGGGGCACATTGCCGGTTCCTCGACCTGCCGGATGAGCTGGCTGGAATCTCCTCGGCCATGCCGCACAAGCGCAATTTCCCGGTGCTGGAACGGATTCGCGGCATGACGGGACACCTGACCGGGCTTTCGATGGATCTGCTGGTCGGCCAGCGCAACACGCCCTACACCAACCTCGTGGAAGTCTCCAAGGAGAACAGCAGATTCCTGGTTGACCTGTTCGCCGTCGGCCAGGACATGCTGGTGCTGTTCACCCAGGTGGTCACCGAGTTGCGGTTCCAGCCGGAGCGGGCGCGGGCGGCGGTGCGCGCCGAGCCGATGGCCGCCGCCACGGTGGCCAACCACCTCACCCTGGCCCATCAGATCCCGGCCAGGTCCGCCCAGATAGCCGTGGGACAGTGGATAGCCCAGGCCGCGGACGGCGGTCAGGAGGCCGACCCGGACCGGCTCACGCCGGCGGCCCTGACGGCCGCGACCGACGCCCTGGGCTTCGCGGTTAGACCGAACGGGACCGTGCTAGGCCAGCTGCTCGACGCCGAAGCGAGCGTCTACCGCAAGTGCACCAGCGGCTCAACCGGGCCGGACCAGGTAAGCGTGCTGCTCGGGGACGTCGAAGGACGGCTGACGGCGGCGGATCAGCGGGCCGCCGGCTGTGCCGCGAGGCTCGAGTCCGCTTGGCTCGCGGCCCAGGCGGGAGAGCGGTCATGACGGTCAGAGCCGACATGATCGACGCCATCGGCCGGACCCCGCTGCTGCGGCTCAGGGCCACCGGGGCCGGGGCGCCGGTGTTCGCCAAGCTGGAGCTGGCCAACCCGTACGGCATGAAGGACCGGGCGGCTAAGCACATCATCCTGGCCGCCCAGGCCGACGGCACGCTCGCGCCGGGCGGCCTGATCGTCGAGAGTTCCTCGGGGACCATGGCCATGGGGGTCGCCCTGGTCGGCACCTATCTCGGCCACGAGGTGCACATCGTCACCGACCCGCGCATCGACCCCATCACCCGGGCCAAGCTGTCGGCGCTCGGTGCGACGCTGGACATCGTGCCGACGATGACCAGCGCGGGCTGGCAGAGCGCCCGGCTGGAGCGGCTGCGGAGGGTGCTGGCGGACAATCCCGGGGCATTCTGGCCTCGCCAGTACGACAACCCGGCCAACCCCGCGGCCTACGCCGCGCTCGCCAACGAGCTGCTGTCCGAGCTGGGGAGGGTGGACATTCTGGTCGGTTCGGTCGGCAGCGGCGGTTCGCTGTGCGGCACCGCTCGGGCGCTCCGGGCGGGCTGCCCGGAGCTGACCGTAGTCGCCGTGGACGCGGTCGGCAGCGCCATCTTCGGCCAGCCCGACTGGCCAGGTCGCCTGCAAAGCGGCCTGGGCAACAGTCTGGTGCCCGCCAACGTCGATTTCTCGGTCATCGACGAGGTGCACTGGCTGTCGGACCGTGAGGCCTTCGCGGCGACGCTGGAGCTGGCCAGGATGGAGAAGATATTCGCGGGCAACAGCTCGGGCTCGGCCTACCTGGTGGCCCGCTGGGCCGCCGCCCAGGCGGTCCCGGACAGGACGGTTGTCGCGATCTTCCCGGACCGGGGCGACCGCTACACCGACACCATTTACCACTCCGGTTACCGCGCCGAGCACGGCCTCACCGACCTGCATCCGCCCGGTGAGCCCCGCCGGATCCAGCTCACCGAGACGGCCACGAACTGGTCCTACGCGCGGCTGGAACTGGAGCACATATGACGGTGGTGTTCATCGAGTCCAACACCACGGGCTCGGGCATGCTCGCCTTCCGCCGGGCCCGCCGGCTCGGCTTCCCGCCCGTGCTGGCCACCACGGACCCGGGCCGCTACGCCGGGCTGGCCGAGGCCGGCGTTCCGGTGGTGACATGCGACACCAACTCCCCAGGTACCCTCAGCGGCGAGCTCCGCGGGGCGGTTGGCGCTATCTCCGCGGTCGTGACCACCAGCGAGTTCTACGCCGTGACGGTGGCGCGGGTGGCGGCCGAGCTGGCGCTGCCTGGGAACGAGCCAGAGGCGGTGGCCCGGTGCCGCGACAAGGGCATGCTCCGCGAGACACTCGCCGCCAGCGCGCTGCCGTCACCCGTCTTCGAGCGGATCAAGCCGGGCGCTAACCTCGACCGCCGGATCGCATCGGCGCTGTCACGGATCCCGTTGCCGTGCGTGGTCAAGCCGGTCGACGACACCGGGTCCTATGACGTCGTGCTCTGCGCGACCGCGGCCGCGGTGACCGCGCAGTGCCGCCGCATCCTGGCCACGCGCACCAATGTGCGGGGCCAGGCCACCGCCAGGACCGCGCTCATCGAGAGTTACCTGGACGGCCCCGAGTACAGCGTGGAGATGCTCAGTCACGGATCCGGGCACCGGTGCGTGGGCGTCACGGCCAAGCGGGTCACGGCCCCGCCGCACTTCGTGGAACGCGGCCACGCCTTCCCCGCGCCGCTGTCGCCAGAGGCCGAGCGGACGCTCAGCCGCACGGCCTGCGATGCACTGTCGGCCGTCGGTATCTCCACGGGCGTGACGCACGTGGAGATAAAGCTCATCAAGGGCCGCGGCTATGTCGTGGAGATCAATCCCCGCCCCGCGGGCGGGATGATCCCCGAGGTGGTGGCGCGATCCTGTGGGTTTGACCTGCTGGAGGCGCACCTGCGGGCGGCACTGGGGCTGGAGGCTGCGCCGTTCCCCGAGGGCCGCACCCCATCGGGGGTGGCTTTCCTGCTGGCGCGGCGGACCGGCGACGGGCCGCTGCGCGAGGTGACGGGGACAGCGGAGGCGCTGGCGGTACCCGGGGTGGACGCGGTGACAATCACCGCCGCTCCCGGCTCGGCCATCCGGGCAGCACGCAGCAGCTACGACCGCTTCGGCTACGTGCTGGCCCACGCCGGCACGCACGCCGAATTGGACAGCGCGCTGTCACGTGCGCTCGGCCTGCTGCGACCGGTCTTTGCTGGCGAGCGGATCGGGGCGCCATGAGCACCTGGGCGGTCTTACGTAGTCGTTTAAAGAAGGTGGCCAATGGTTATCGTCCATGTTGTCAACCACGCCGACCGCAGTACGCTGGGCGTTGAGCGGCAGGCAGCATCCCTTGCCATCGCGCAGAAGACGCGCGGCCGCGACGTCATGGTCGCGGTGGACCGTAAAGGAGTATTCACCGAGACTTGCGAGGACTATAAAATACCGGTGACGGTGGACGCTAACCTAGCGACGCCTGGGCCGCCCGAAGAGCGTAGCCTCATAGACTTCATCGGGGTACTCCGGGAATTTAGCGCCGAACTGGTGCACTGCCACAGCCTCCCCGCTGCGGTGCTGGGGGTTACCGCAGGCAATGCAATGAATATCCCGTGTCTATTCGACAATGGCCGGGGTATAATTTTTCCTAAAAACGTGGGTCTGCAGTACGTCATTATGTGCCACACTGCATCGGTCTACGAAGACCTGAAGAAAAGGGCGCCCGAAGTGGAGGCCTATAACGTCCCCATGGGAACCAGGGCGTGGCCAAGGACGCAAGTGCCGGAAACGGGGGGCGCCGAGGCGGTCAACCTCATATTCGCTGGGACGCTGGAGCAGAGAAAAGGGGTCGACACTGCTATCCTGGCCATGGTCCAGCTACGACGGAGGCTCGGTCCTGGCTGTCCGGTCCTGAATATATATGGCGACGGTGAGCAGCGAGAATACCTCTCCGAGATAACCACGGTACTGGAACTGAATGATGTCGTCCGCTTTCATGGTTTCAAGCTCGATGCGCTGGAGCGCTGCCCGAGCACTGACATTTTCGTCATGACATCTCGTAGCGAGACCGGCCCGCTCGTCGTGCTGGAGGCCATGAGCCGTGGGATGCCTATCGTGGCCACGGACGTCGGCGACGTGACCAACATGCTTCCGGACCGGCGATACGGACGCGTGATCTCAGCGAACTCCGTGCTGGCGCTGGCCGGAGCCATCGAGTCACTTCTTGCGGACATTGCCGCCCGGCAATTCGATCCGGACTTGCTGATCGAACGGCACAACTCCATGTACTCGCTGGAAAAGTGGGCGGAACGCATGGACGTGGTATACCACCAGGTGCTGCTGAGGAAATCACCGGCGCCGACGCTGGGCCGGGCACCGGCCCCGTACGGGCGCAGGTAAAAACGACCACGCACATCGGCGAATGCTCGCCAAGCGCGGCACAGCGTCGACATATTTTGTTTGACTGCGGCGGCACGGCGGTTGAACGCTGCCAGCTCGTTACGGCACAGCCCAGAATGGGACGTGCTGGGGGCGGGATTACGCCGCTTTCGGAATCTTGTAGTTAGGACTTATCACCGGGAGGTTACCCATGAACGAACTGACCCAGCGCCTGACCACCACTCAGCCGGTTGTGCTTGGCGGCTGGCAGCCCACGGTCGAGGAATTGCGCAACCGAGTGGGAGAATTGGGATACGTCCTGATCAAGTTCACCGAGACGCGGGGCGGCACCGAACTTGGTTTCCCGCTGGACCGCGACGCCGCCGATCTCAGCGCCGCCGACTTTGACCACGAAAGCGGAGCCGTGCACGTCGAGGGTGACCTGATCCTGAACGACGACCCGGTGCGATGCATCGCCGATATCGATCTGGCCACGCTGAAAGGAACCGGCCGCCTGGCGCTCAGGGAGACCTCGGCGGTGGCGGCCGACTAGGGCTCCGGTGTCGGCCACCGGTGAGACCGCTGGGTGGGGAGGTTTCATTGAATCCGAAATGCTGGACACTGTGCCTCGCCGGGGCCGGGCATGTGGGCAGCGGCTGCCTGGCGATCCTGCAAAGCCGACGGGACGAGCTGGCCGTAAGGTACGGCATTGACCTTCGGGTGACGGCGGTCGCGGAAGACGGCGGCGGCGCCGTGGACCCAGCGGGCCTCGATCTTGGGGAGGTTCTCGCCGCACTGCGGGCCGGCCAGCCACTCGGCGACATCCCCGGGCGGGGACGCCGTGGCCTAACCCCCGTGCAGATGATCGAGGAGTGCGGCACCGACTTCCTGCTTGAGGCGACTCCGGTCAACCTCACCGACGGAGAACCGGGGCTTGGCGCGGTGCGGACCGCCCTGGGGCAGGGAATGCACGTGGTGCTGGCTAATAAGGGGCCGCTGGCGCTCGCCTACCGGGAAATTATCGCGATGAGCGATCTAGCGGATGGGTGGGGTTCGGTTTACAATCCGCACCGCGCAGGCCTGCCCCCGCCACCGCGGCTGCGCTTCAGCGCCACGGTCGCCGGAGCGCTGCCGGTGCTGAATATGGGCAGGAGAGACCTGGCCGGCGATCGCATCACCCGGATCGAAGGCGTCTTCAACGGGACAACTCACAGCATCCTGCGGGCCATGGAGGGCGGGCTCGGCTTTGACGAGGCGCTGGCGGATGCTCAGCTTCGGGGCATCGCGGAGACCGATCCGGCCCTCGATATCGACGGCCACGATTCGGCCAGCAAGCTGGTCATCACGGCCAATGCGGTGCTCGGTTTGCCGGTCACGCCCGCGGACGTGGCGACTACAGGCATCCGCCAGCTGGACCGCGCCCACGTCGCGGAAAGCCAGGCCTGCGGAGGGCGACTGGTCCTGCTGTGCCTGGCCGAGCAGCAGGAAGACGGCGGATATCGCCTGTCGGTCGAGCCCACGACCCTGCCGGGTGACCATCCACTGGCCCGGCTCACACCCGACGAGATGGGCGTCGTGTACTACACCGACCACGTCAACCGGCTGTCCGGGACCAGCCTGGAACCCGGCCCGGGCCCCGCTTCCGCAGCCATGCTCAGAGACGTGGTTGACATCATATGGAGTGAGACAGGCCAGACCGCGTAGTTGGCCCACTAACTCCGCCACGTGCTCGGGCTGGGCTGCGGACATGGCCGGAACGCCATCTACCTGGCCAGCGTGGGAGGCAGCGCCGATGCCATCGACTCCTCCCCGCAGGCGATCCGGATGGCCACCAAGCGGGGCCGCAGAAGCAGGCGTCGCCGTGAACTTTCAGTGTTGTTCGATTTCGATGCCGAGCTTACCGGCAAGCCCTACGACCTGACGCCGCGGGTACTTCTTGGCGGCGGAATTGCTTATCGTGGCCACGATGCATGACGCGGACGCGTTGTTTGACTGCGGTGCCGCGCCGGTTAAACGCGGACAGATTGTGGCGACGCGCCGAGCAAACACGCCGGTGAGGCCATCCATTGTTAATGTCATCATTCAGCGGGATATTAGGAATAGTCGTATGGAGTGGGACATGCCAGATAGCTCACAGCTGATCAAAGAGCCAGCGGTTTTTACCCTTGAGGACGACGAGCGCGCCCAGGTGACCACCTTGGTCGAGCGGCTTGTCACGGCCTTTCCCGCCGCCGGGGGGATCGAGTGCCTCCGGGCCGCCACCTTGCAGAGCCGCCAGCTTCCGGAAAGGCTGCTCGAGTTCCTTCTCGGCATCCGCTCCCGGGAGGCCGCCGCCGCATTCGTGGTCTCGGGGTTCGCCGTCGATGACGACTCCATCGGCCCGACGCCGCCGGGCTGGGCCGGCAGCCCGACCCTGGTTCAACCCGCGCCGAGACGGCCTGGCTAGAACTGTGCGGCTCGGTCCTCGGGGACCTGTTCGGCTGGGCCACCCAGCAGGACGGCGCGGTCGTGCACGACATCGCCCCCGCCCGCGGGGACGAGCACAGCCAGGTCAGCAGCAGCAGCAGCGAACTGCTCTGGTGGCATACGGAGGAGGCGTTCCACCCGCTCAAGTGCGACTACCTCGGTCTGATGTGCCTACGCAACCACGAGCAGGTCGCCACGACGTTTGCCTCCGTCAACGGCATCGAGCTGGCCACCGAGATCCGCCAGGTTCTCTTCGAGGCCAGGTTCGTTATCCGCCCCGACGATTCGCATCTCGCCGCAGAACACGACCGGCCGCTGGCCACGGGCAAGGAACGTGAATTGCTGCGGGCGGCGCGGGAGCGGATCGAGCGCATGAACAAGGACCCGCAGCGGGTCGCCCTGCTCCGCGGCGACTTCGATGCGCCGTACCTGTCCGTCGATCCGTTCTATATGGACGTGGCACCCGATGACGCGCAAGCCCGCCAGGCGTACGACGCTCTCTGCCATGCGCTGGACGGCCAGCTCAAGGAAGTACCGCTGTCACCCGGCGAGATCCTTTTTATCGACAACTACCGCGCGGTGCATGGCCGCAGGCCCTTCCCGGCGAGATATGACGGCACGGACCGCTGGCTGAAACGGGTGAACATCACACGCGACCTGCGGAAGTCGCGGGCGTATCGGATGACCGCCGATTCCTGCGTCATCTACTAATGGCGCCAGGCATGCCCGGGCCAAGCCGGATCCTGCGCGTCCTGCCGGGAAGCTACGCCATCTGTCGTCTCGATCCTCACCAAGAGGTGCCGAGCTGGGCTCTGGCCGCGACAAGCGAGTTCACATCGGTGACGCGCAGCCGGGACGAGCTCTCGATAATCTGCCCCGCCGATGCGCTGCCCGCCGATGCGCTGCCCGCCGGCGCGAACCCGGGGAAAGACTGGCGCTGCCTGCGCATCGAGGGCACGTCGACCCTCGATGAGCCGGGTGTGCTCGTGTCCGTGGCTGGTCCTCTCGCCGACGCCCGGGTCAGCGTTTTCGCGATAGCCACCTACGACACCGATTACCTCCTGGTGAACGACGTGACTGGCGCAATCGCGGCATTGCGGCAGGCCGGGCATCACGTGAGGGCTGGCTCATCGGGCTCTGCCCATTAGCGGAGGAGCGGGATGTCACGGGCTGAGTTTGCGCCACTATCCGTCGCCCAACGCCGGTTGTGGTTCCTGTACCGGCTGGCCGGGCCGGATCCCGCGGGCAACCTGCCGCTGGCCATCGCGCTGTCAGGAAGTCTGGACCGCCAGGCGCTGGACGACGCGCTGCGGGATGTCGCGGAGCGCCATCCCGCGCTGCGGACCATGTTCCGCGAGGTCGACGGGCGAGCGCAGCAAACGATCATGACCGGTGAAGGCGCCGGCCCGGCCCTGCAGCAGATCCAGGCCGACGAGGCGCAGCTGGCGGAGGCGCTGGCGGAGGCCGCCCGCCGGGGTTTCGACCTCGCCCGCCAGTTGCCCGCGCGAGCGTGGCTGTTCACGGTGTCCGCCGAGGACCACGTGCTCTTGCTGGTGCTCCATCGCATCGTGGCCGATGACTGGTCGTGGCGCCCGCTAGGCCGGGACCTGGCGGTGGCGTACACCGCCCGGTGTGACGGGCGGGAACCACGGTGGGCTCCGTGGCCGCTCGGCCGCAGCGAAGGGGACCTGACCGGGCGGATCGCCGCGCAGGCGGAGTACTGGAAGTCGGTCCTTGCGGAGCTGCCAGCGGAGCTGACCCTGCCAGCGGACCGGGCCCGGCCGTCGGTGGGGACCAACCGGGGCGGGTCGGTTCCGCTGCGGGTGGACCCGAACCTGCACCGGCGGCTGCTCGGCTTGGCCCGCAGCGGTGACAGCACGCTGTTCATGGTGGTTCAGGCCGGGCTAGCGGCGTTGCTGACCAGACTCGGCGCGGGAACGGACATCCCGGTGGGCCGGCGAATCTCGAGCCGTCCCGATGAAATGGCGGATGACCTCGTGGGGTGCTTCGCCAGCGCCTTGGTGCTGCGCACCGACACCGCGGGGGACCCCAGCTTCGCTGAGCTGCTGAGCCGGGTACGAACGGTACATGCCGAAGCGGACGCGCACCAGGATGTGCCGTTCGAGTACTTGGTGGACGCGCTCGCCCCGGCCAGGTCGCTGGCCCGGCATCCGCTCTTCCAGGTGATGCTGGCGGTCGAGGACCACTTCCCTGAGGCGCCGCGGTTCGCCGGCCTGGCCAGCCAGCCGGTGCCGGTGGAGCTGGCCGCCACCACCTTGGACCTGAGCCTGCGCCTGACGGCGCGCGTCAGCGCGGACGGCGACCCGGCCGGCCTGTCCGGCGACCTGGTTTACGCCACGGACCTGTTCGAACCAGACACCGCCGCGATGATCGCGGCTCGCCTCATCCGGCTGCTGACCATGGCGGCCGCCCATCCGGGACGGCCCGTATCGGCGCTGGAGATTCTTTCACCCGCGGAGCGCAGCGGGCTTCTCGCCGCGGGCACTGGTGCTATGACGCAGGTCATCGAGGCGGACGTGGCCGAGTTGTTCATGGCGGCGGTGGCGCGCCACCCCGACACGGTGGCCGCGGTGTACGGCGACTCGGCCCTGACCTATCGCGAGCTGGCCGCGCGGTCCCGGCGGCTGGCCCGGTTCCTGCGCCGCCGGGGAGTCGGACCTGATGTCCTGGTCGGGCTCTGCGTACAGCCCAGCCTGGAGATGATCATCGGTTTGCTGGGGATCCTGGCGGCGGGCGGCGCCTATGTGCCGCTTGATCCCAGCTATCCGGCGGAACGGACCGCCTTCATGCTCCATGACTGCGATCCGGCGCTGGTGCTGGTCGCCCCGGGGCTGCGGGACCGCATCCCGGCCGGCGCATGGGCGGTGGTTAGCCTCGATGAGAACCCGGGCGATACCGCGAGCGAGCAGGACGACAGGCCACGGCCCGGGCCGTATCCGGCCAGCCTGGCCTACGTCATCTACACATCAGGCTCTACCGGGACCCCGAAGGGCGTCGCGGTCACTCATCGCAACATCGCCAACCTGGTGGCCGACCGCTACTGGAGCAACGGTAATCATCGACGAGTACTCCTGCATTCGCCATTCTCATTCGATGCCTCAACATATGAGCTGTGGCTGCCGCTGCTCTCGGGCGGGCGAGTGATAATAGCCCCGGAGAGCCGGGGCGATGCCAACGAACTAAATGACACGATCGCCCAAAACGGGGTCACCGTCGCCTATTTCACCACCGCGCTGCTCGAGGTACTGGCGCATGAGGAAATGGGAACCCTGAGACAACTGCGGGAAATCTGGGCCGGCGGCGATGTGCTTTCACCGGTGGCCCTGCAGCGGGTGCTTGATGAGTGCCCGGACACCACCGTGGTACACGAGTACGGCCCCACGGAGACGACCGTCTTCTGCAGCTTCCAGCGCTTCGGTGCGGCACAGCGACGGGTAACCCTGCAAACGCTCGGCGACCCGATGGATAACGTCAGGATGTATCTCCTGGACGACCGGCTGCGGCTGGCACCACCGGGCGTGGCCGGGGACGTCTACCTGGGCGGCGCAGGAGTGGCGCGCGAGTACCTTAAACGACGTGTGCTGTCGGCGACGCGGTTCGTGGCCGATCCATTCGGCGGCCGGGGGGCACGCATGTACCGCACCGGCGACCTGGCCCGGTGGGGCCGAGCCGGCCAGCTGGAGTTCGTCGGACGGGCCGATAACCAGGTGAAGGTGCGGGGTTTCCGGGTGGAGCCCGGCGAGGTGGAGACCGTGCTCGCCCGCCATCCCCTGGTGGGACAGGTCGCCGTGGCGGCCCAGGAGGACCGAACGGGTGACAAGTGCCTGATCGGGTACGTCGTGCCGGCCGGAGCCGGCCAGCTTGACGTGAGGACGCTGCGCGGTTTCGCCCGCGAGCACCTGCCGGAGTACCTCATTCCGTCGCTGTTCATGATCATGGACCGGCTGCCGCTGACGCCGATCGGCAAGCTCGACCGGCGGGCGCTGCCGCCGCCGGGGACGCGCCAGAATCACCGGCGGTCACCTGCGGTCCCGCGGACCCGGGCGGAAGAGCGGGTGGCCCAGGTCTGGCGGGACTCGCTAGGGGCTAGCGAAGTCGGGATGCACGACAACTTCTTCGACCTGGGCGGCGATTCCTACCTCGCCCTTGCGGTCACGGCCCGGCTGGCCACGCTCTTTCGTACCGACCTACCCGTGCGCACGATATTCCAGTTCCCGACCATAACTGAGCTCATAGGCCAGCTGCAGGCCACCGTGGGTAAGCGCTTAGTCCGCTCGCCAGCAGCGCGGATCGTTTAGCGTTCCTCCTGCTGTCGCCGGGCCTGCAACACGGGCCTGGCCCGCTTCGGCCGGGCCGACGTCTGGGTGGCGATCCGGGAGGCGAGCTCGGCAACGGTCGGCGCCTCGAAAAGCATCCGGATCGCCATCTCGGCGCCGAGCGCGCTGCGGACCCGGCTAGCCAGCCTGACCGCCAGCAGGGAATGACCGCCCAGGTCGAAGAAGTTGTCATGCAGCTCCACCCGGTCAAGGCCGAGGGTTTGCGCGAACAAGTCACAGAGGACCTTCTCGCGCTCGGTGGCCGGCCGGTCGCGGGCCGGCTGCTCATCCGCCAGGCTGGCCGTGAGCAAGGCCTCGCGATCAACATTCCCGGCCGAGGTCATGGGCAGGACATCGAGCACCGTGATGGTGGCCGGCAGCAGGTGGCGCGGCAGGAGCCGGGACGTGAACGGGTGCAGCTCACGGGCCAGCGCGGCCTGGTCAGCGCGGCCGCTGGCCGCCGCGAGCACGTAGGCCGCCAGGCGAGTGCCGCCCGGCGCGTCGCGGGGGGCCACCACGACCGCCTGGGCCACGTCGGGGTGGCCCATCAGCACGGTCGCCACCTCGTCGGGCTCGACCAGGTACCCGCGGATCTCCACCCGCTCAGCGGCGTACCCGCGGAACTCAAGGTCCCCCTCCTCGGTCCAGCAGGCCAGGTCGGCGGTGCGATACATTCGCTCCCCTGGCCCGCCGAACGGACAGGCCACGAACCGCTCCGCCGTACCACCGGCCAGCCCCAGATAACCTCGCGCCAGTCCCTGACCGGTCAGGTACAGTCTGCCTGTCACCCCCGCTGGTACCGGATTCAGCCACGAATCAAGCACGAATACCCGCGTGCCTGTCACCGGTCGCCCGATCCGTATCCCTTCACCGCTGTTCAGATCAGCCATTCGCGCCTGATGGATCGTGCTTGGCACGGTGTTTTCCGCCTGCCTACGCCCAGCGACAAGCCGGATCTTCGGCGCCGCTTCCAGCACAGCCCGGCACTGCGCCGACCACAGCAGGTCGCCATCGATCATCAGCTGCCGCAAGCCGGCGAACACCGCGGGATCAGCGTCGGCCAGCTGATGGAACAGCCCGGCCGCCGACCGCAGGACGCTCACACCGTGACAGGCCAGGAACTTGCCCAGATCACCCGCCACGAGCACGGTGGACAGAAAATCGCCAGGGTCATGGACCGGCAGCAACTCTTCTGGAGCGATTGCCAAGGTCGCTCCGCTGGCCAGCGCACCCCAGATTTCGACGAGGGCCGTGTCGGACGACAGGGGCGCCAGCGGGGCGGTCACATCGCGGCCGGCCAGCCCGGTGGGTCCGCCGTCTCGCGCCAGCAGGCTGATCGCCCGGTGCGTGACGATGACGCCGCCAGGCTGGCCCGCGGACCCGGTCGTGTAGCTCAGCTGCGCCGCATGCGCGGATAGCAGCGGCGCCGTCCGGTCCTCGTCCCGCAGGTTCGCGTCATCGGTGCGGGCCAGCCGCGCGGCCATGGCTGAGTCAGCTATGCCTAGGACCACCGGAGCGCCCGGCCCTGACCAGGCCGCGGCGCGGGCCACCATCGTAAGGATCGCCGCCGGACGAGCATCGGCGAGCATGAAAGCGATCTGATCCCGGGGGGTGGCCGGATCCACGGGCAGATAGGCGCCTCCGGCTTTCAGCACGGCAAGCAACGCCACGATCAGCTCAGCCGGGCGTTCCATCACGACCGCGACCACCGATTCCGGCCCGACTCCATACGTCACCAGCGCCCGTGCCACCCGGTTCGCGCGTGCATTCAGCTCTGCGTAGGACAGCAGGGTCCCACTGAACGCCAGCGCGACCGCGTCGGGCGTACGCGCCGCCTGCGTCTCGATCAGAGCGGGCAGCGCGACCGGTGGCGGTTCGCTCGCGCGGCCGCTCCATTCCGACAGCACCTGTCGCCGCTGCTGTTCGGCCAGGATCTCTACTTGGCGCAGCGGGATCTGCGGATCCGTGGTGACGACATCCAGAACCCGGACGAACTGCTCCGCCAGCTGCCTGACCATAGCGGGATCGAACAGGTCCGCGGCGGCCACCATCGATCCGGCCAGCCCGACGGCACGGCCGCGCGGGTCGAGAATCTCGGTGAGGTCGACGTCTAGGTCGAACCTCGCCGTGACCTCGCGGAGCGGAACCGGCCCGGTACGTGAGCCGGGCAGGTCGAGCACGGCCCGGGCGTTGTTCTGCACGATCAGCAGGACCCGGAACAGCGGGTGCCCGGTCAGCGAGCGCTCCGGGGCCAGGATTTCTACCAGCCTTTCGAACGGCACGTCCTGATGATCGAGGGCATCGAGTTCTGCCTCCCGGACCCGGTCCATGACCTCGGCGAACGACGGATCCCCGGACAGATCGGTTCGCAGGACCAGGGTGTTGACGAAGATGCCGACCAGATCGTCAAGCGCCGCGTCGGTGCGTCCCGCGACCAGCGACCCGACCGGGATGTCGGTCCCGGCACCCAGTTTGGACAGCAGCACCGCCAGCGCCGCGTGCGTTATCATGTGCAGCGTGACACCGCGCGTCCGGCCCATCATGAACAGCCGCTGGTGCAGTTCCGGCGAGATCTCCAGGGCGGCGGCGTAGCCGCGGTAGCCGGTCACCCCGCATCGCCGTCGAGTGGCCGGCAGCGCCAGCTCGGCCGGGGCTCCGGCCAATGTCCGCCGCCAGTAGCCGATCTGCCTGGCCAGCAGGCTGTCCGGGTCGTCCTCCTCGCCGAGCAGTTCCCGCTGCCAGATTGCGTAGTCGGCGTAATGCACGGGCAGCGGCGCCCAGGCCGGCGCCTGGCCGCCACGCCGCGCGGCGTACGCTACCGAGAAATCCCGGGCCAGCAGGGTATTCGACCAGCCGTCTGTGGCGATGTGGTGGCTCACCACGATCAGCACATGCTCAGCGGGCCCTAGCCGCAGCAACTGGGCGCGCAGCGGGATGTCCGCGGCGAGGTCGAAGGGCTCGCTTGCGGCCCGGGTCAGCACGTCGGGCACGTCTTCCTCAGCCGCCTCGCTCACCTCCAGCTCCCAGCTCAGCTCGCCCATGGTCAGGATTCGCTGATACGGCTGCCCGTCGGCTACCGGGAAGACCGTACGCAGCGACTCATGGCGGGCGATAACATCGGTGAACGCCGCCCGCACAGCCGCCACGTCCACGTCACCAGACAGGCGCACGGGGATCGGGTTGTTGTAGGTGGCGCTGTGTCCTTCTAGCTGGGCCAGGAACCACAGCCGGGCCTGGGCGAACGACAGCGGCACCCGTTCCGGCCGGTCCCGTACCGTCAGGGCCAGCCGGGCCGGACCAGCCTGTTCGAGCCTGCGGGCGAGCCCGGCGGGAGTGGGTGCATCGAAGAGCATCCGGATGTCGGTCTCCACGCCCAGGACCGCACGGATCCGGCTGATCAGATGGGTCGCGAGCAGCGAATGCCCGCCCAGGTCGAAGAAGCTGTCCGTTACCCCCACCCGGTTCACTCGCAGCACGTCGGCGAATACCGTGCACAGGACCTGTTCACGCGCCGTGGCCGGCTCCCGCTCGGCCGCGGTGCCGGCGGCGTAGGCCGGGGCGGGCAGCGCACCGCGGTTGATCTTCCCGCTCACCGTGAACGGCAGCGTCTCAAGGACGACGACGGCGGAGGGCACCATGTGCTCGGGCAGCCGTGCGGCCACGTATCCGCGCACCGCCTCCGCCAGCTCCCAGTCGTCCTCCCTGGCGTCATCGGCAGGTATTAGGTAGGCCACCAGCCTCTTGTCGCCAGGAACGTCTTCCCGCGCGATCACTGCCGCCTGCGCGGCCTCCGGGTGAGCGGTGATCACCGCCTCGACCTCGCCTGGTTCGACCCGGTAGCCGCGGACCTTCAGCTGCTCATCGACCCGGCCGCGGAACTCGAGCACGCCCGCGGCGGTCCACCGGGCCAGGTCACCGGTTCGGTATATCCGCGACCCGTCGGCGGCGAACGGGTCGGCGATGAACCGCTCGGCCGTCAGCGCCGGACGCCCGGCGTAGCCGCGTGCCACCTGCGCGCCGCCGATGAACAGTCCCCCCGTCACCCCCGGCGGCATCGGGTTGAGCTGATCGTCCAGCACATACAGCCGGGTGCCCGCACCCGGCCGCCCGACAGGAACTTGGTCAGGTAGCCGCTGTCCGGCGGACACCTCGAGAGCGCAGCAGCCCACCACGGTCTCGGTCGGCCCGTACTCATTGACCACCACGGTCTGCGGCGCGTCCCTGAGCCAGGCCGCGACGTCCGCACCGGGCAGCGCCTCCCCGCCCACCACCAGCCGTCGGGTCGCGGCCGCCCGCACCCTGGCCGGCAGCATCCCGGCGAGCAACGGCAGGTGCCCGGGCGTCACCTTCACCAGCCCGAACTCCCGGCCCTCGGCCAGCAGGCCGGCCAGCCCCTCCAGTCCACCCTCCCGGCTGGCTATCACCGCCGCCCCCGCCACCAGCGGCAGCAGCACGCTGGTCACGGTCAGGTCCACCGCCAGTGACGAATGCAGCGGCACACCGTGCCCGGAGTCCAGCTGGTAGGTGCTGACCGCCCAGGTCAGGTAGTTCACCAGCCCGTGGTGAGTGACCTGCACTCCCTTCGGGGTTCCCGTCGATCCCGACGTGTACATGACGTACGCCAGCTGATCTGCCGTTACCTGCGCCGGCATCGGCGCCTCCGCCGGTATCGGCGCCGCCTCCGCCGTCGCGGCCACCACCGCCGGATCATCGAGGTCAATCGCCAAGATCCGCCCCACTGGCAGCTCGTCGAGCACAGCAGAGGTCCCCACCACTACCGCTGCCCGGCTGTCGGTCAGCATGAACGCCAGCCGCCGCGCCGGATGGGCCGGATCAAGCGGCAGGTAAGCGGCGCCCGCACGCCACACCCCGAGGATCGCCGCGACCAGCTCGGGACCGCGCCCCAGGCACAGCCCCACCACCGACTCCGCGCCCACCCCGGCCGATCGCAGATACCGGGCCAGCCGGACCGCCCGCTCCCACAACCATGCGTATGTCCACACCACATCCCCGCACACCACCGCAACCGCGTCAGGTAGCCGCGCCGCTTGCGTCGCGACCAGCTCATCCGCTCCCCCCGGCGACGGCACCGGCGCCGCCCCCCGATTCCAGTCGGCCAGTACCAGCCGCCGTTCCTGCTCCGACAGCATCTCAACGGCGCTCGCCGGAATCCGCGGATTAGCCGCCACCGCCGCCAGTACTCGCACTAGCCGCTGCGCGAGGCTCGCCGCCGTCTCGGCGTCGAACAGATCCGCCGCGGCCGTGACCGCACCCCGCAAGCCCGCTGGCCCTCCGTCCGGGCCGTACGCCTCGCCCACGATGACATCCAAGTCGAACCGGGCCTGCGTCGCGGCGGTTTCCAGCCGACCAGCGCGCAAGCCTGGCAGGTCCAGGACGGCCGGGGCGTTGTTCTGCACGGTCACCATCACCTGGACCAGCGGGTGGCGGGCCAGGGACCGTTCCGGCGCCAGCACCTCCACCAGCCGCTCGAATGGCACATCCTGGTGGTCAAGCGCGCCGAGCGTGGCCTCCCGGACCCGGCCAAGCAACTCACCGAACGACGGGTCACCTGAGATATCCGTCCGCAGCACCAGCGTGTTGATAAAGAATCCGACCAGCTCATCAAGCGCCGCATCGGTTCGCCCCGCCACCGCGGTACCTACCGGAATGTCAAGACCCGCACCCAGCCTGGACAGCAGCAACGCTAGCGCCGCCTGCACCACCATGTGCAGCGTCACCCCGGTCGAGCGGGCCAGCGCCACCAGCTGCCGATGCACCGGCACCGGAACATCCAGCAGCGCGACATGGCCATGGTGGCTGGGCACCGCCGGGCGCGGCCGGTCAGCCGGCAGCGTCAGCTCCCGCGGTGCATCTTCAAGCACCGCCCGCCAGTACTCCACCTGCCGGGCCAGCAGGCTGCCTGGGTCATCCTCATCTCCTAGCAGTTCCCGCTGCCACAGTGCATAGTCGGCGTACTGAACTGGCAGCGGCGCCCAGGCCAGCGGCAGGCCCTGACGCCTGGCCGAATAGGCCAGCGACACGTCCCGCGCCAGCAGGCCCATCGACCAGCCATCCCCGGCGATGTGGTGGATCACAAGGACAAGCACATGACCCTCAGGCCCGCCCGCGAGCAGCGCCACCCGGATCGGGATTTCGGCGGCCAGGTCAAACGCTTGTCCGGCCAGCCGTTGCACCACGCCTGCCAGTTCCGCCTCGGCCACCTCCGTGACCGGCAGCGCCCATCGCGTCTCCGCCAGGTCCAGGACCTGCTGGCCAGGCTGACCGTCCACGGCGGGAAACACGGTGCGCAATACCTCGTGCCGGCCGATCACGTCGGCCAGCGCCGCTTCCAGCGCCGCGATATCCAGGTCGCCAGACAGCCGCACCGCGACCGGGTTGTTGTAGGTGGCGGACGGTCCTTCCAGCTGGGCCAGGAACCACAGCCGCGCCTGCGCGAACGACAGCGGCACCCGTTCTGGCCGTTCCCGCGGTCCCAGCGCGAGCCGGGCCAGCGCGGCCTGCCCCAGCCGGGCGGCCAGCCGGGCCGGGGTCGGCGCCTCGAACAGCACCCGCACCGCCATCTCCGCGCCCAGCACCGACCGGACCCGGGAGACCAGCCGGACCGCGAGCAGGGAGTGGCCGCCCAGGTCGAAGAAGTCATCCTCAGGCCCGGCCCGGTCCAGGCCGAGTATCTCGGCGAACACGGCGCACAGGATTTCCTCCCGGATCGTGGCCGGGCCGCGGCCCTGGCTGGCTACATAGTCCGGGGCGGGCAGCGCTGTCTTGTCGACCTTCCCGTTCGGGTTCAGCGGTAGCTCGTCCAGCACCACTATGGCCGGGGGGATCATGTAGCCGGGCAGCCGGGCGGCGGCGAACTCCCGTACCGCTCCGGCCAGGTCCGCGGTGGTCCCATCCCCAGCCGCGGGGACCACGTAGGCGGCCAGCTGCCGGTCCCCGGAGGCGTCCTCGCGGACGGCCACCACGGCCTGGGCCACGTCTGGATGGGCGGCGATGATGGTTTCGATCTCGCCTGGTTCGATCCGGTAGCCGCGGATCTTGACCTGGTCATCGGCCCGCCCGGCGAAGACCAGCACCCCGTCCGGAGTCCATTTCGCCAGGTCCCCGGTCCGGTACATGCGTTCTCCGGGCCCGCGGTAGGGGCAGGCGGTGAACCGTTCCGCGGTCAGCGCGGCCCGACCCAGATAGCCGCGGGCCAGCCCGGCCCCGGCCACGTACAGTTCCCCGGCCACCCCGGGCGGGACCGGGTGCAGCCAGGAGTCCAGCACGTAGCAGCCGGTGTTGGCGACCGGGGCGCCGATGGGGACCGGCCCCCCGGCCAGGTCGCCACAGCGCCACAGCGCCGCGTCGATCGTGGTCTCGGTCGGCCCGTAGGAGTTGAACATCACCCGGCCCGGCGACCAGCGGGCGATCACCTGCGGCGGGCACGCCTCCCCAGCGGTGATCACCGTCAGCGGCGCGCCGGGCTCGGGCTCCAGGACGGCCAGCACCGCCGGCGGCAGCGTCGCGTGGGTGATCCCGGCCCGGCCCAGGAAAGCGGCCAGGTCCGCCCCCAGCCGCTGGTCCGCCGGGACGACCGCCAGCGCCGCCCCGGTCAGCAGCGCCATCGTCCACTCCCACCCGAAGGTGTCGAAGCTGGCCGACGCGAACTGCGCCACCCGGTGCCCCGGCCCGGCCCCCAGGGACCGGACATGCCCCTCAGCCAGGCTGGCGAAGCCGGCATGGGAGACCACCACGCCCTTCGGCGCCCCGGTCGACCCGGACGTGTAAATCACGTACGCCGGATGACCCAGCGCCAGCAGCCCGGCCCGGTCCCGGTCCCCCAGGTCACCGGGATCCGCCCGGTCCAGGTCTGCGGCCAGCTCCGGGTCCTCCGTCACCAGCACCGGCACCCCGACCAGGGCAACGACGCGGCGGCCGCCTCCCCGGCCACTATCACCGCCGGGCGCGCATCCCCCAGCATGTACCTGACCCGCCCGGCCGGGTACCCCGGATCCACCGGCAGGTACGCGCCGCCCGCCTTGAGCACTCCCAGCAGCACGGTGAGCAGCTCCGCGGACCGTTCCACCGCCACCGCCACCACCGACTCCGGCCCCACCCCCCGGGACACCAGCACCCGCGCCAGCCGGTTCGCCCGCGCGTTCAGCTCCCCATACGACACAGCCGCGTCCCCCTCCCGCCACCGCGACCGCGTCCGGCACCCGCGCCGCCTGCGCCTCGAACAACCCCGCCAGCGTCCCCGGCGGGACCGGGCGTCCGGTGTCGTTCCACGCCGTCAGGACCTGCCGCCGCTCCGCCTCCTCCAGCACCTGCACCTGGCCCGCCCGGGCCAGCGGATCGGCGGCCGCCGCGGCCAGCACCCGCGTCAGCCGCGCCGCCAGCACCCCCGCCGCCGGCGCATCGAACAGGTCCGCCGCCACGGTCACCGATCCCCGCAAACCCGCCGGGCGCCCCTGCCCATCGGAGACCTCGCCGACCGACACGATCAGGTCGAACCGGGCCGGCGTGGCACCGGCGGGCAGCCCGGCCGCGGTCAGGCCCGGCAGCTCGAGCACCGCCGGGGCGAAGTTCTGCACGACCAGGTTGACCTGGAACAGCGGATGCCGGGCCAGCGACCGTTCCGGCACCAGCACCTCCACCAGCCGCTCGAACGGCACGTCCTGATGATCCAGCGCCCCCAAGGTGACTTCCCGCACCCTGGCCAGCACATCGGCGAACGTAGGATTCCCGGACAGGTCGGTGCGCAGCACCAGGTTGTTCACGAAGAACCCGACCAGGTCATCCAGTGACTCATCGGTTCGCCCCGCCACCGCGGTACCGACCGGAATATCCTCCCCCGCCCCGAGCTTGCTCAGCAGCACCGCCAGCGCCGCCTGCACCACCATATGCAGCGTCACCCCATGGGCACGGGCCAGCGCAGCCAGTTGGGCATGCACCTCCGCCGGCACGGCCAGCACGGCCGCATGCCCCCGGTGGCTGGGCTGCGGCCGGCCGCGGCCGGTCCGCTGGCAACGCCAGTTCCCCTGGTATCCCCGCCAGCGCCTGCCGCCACCAGGTGACCTGCTCGGCCAGCAGGCTGCCCGGATCACCCTCGCCGCCGAGCAGTTCCCGCTGCCAGATCGCGTAATCGGCGTACTGCACCGGCAGCGGCGCCCACCCCGGCATCTGGCCCGCCCACCGCGCCGCGTACGCCACCGACACATCCCGCGCCAGCACCCCCATCGACCAGGCGTCCCAGGCGATGTGGTGGATCACCACCACCAGCACATGCTCATCCGGCCCGGAACGCAGCAGCACCGCCCGCACCGGAATCCCGGCGGCCAGATCGAGCGGCTCGCCTACTACCGCCTCGACCGCCGCGGCCAGGCCCTCCTCGGCCACCTCGGACACCGGCAGCTGCCACCGGAGCTCGTCCAGGCCCAGGACGTGCTGGCACGGCTGCCCGTCCACCGCCGGGAACAACGTACGCAGTCCCTCATGCCGGCTGATCACGTCACCCAGCGCCAACTCCAGGGCGGCAGGGTCCAGGTCTCCGGACAGCCGCACCGCCAACGGGTTGTTGTAGGTCGCCGATGGTCCTTCCAGCTGGGTCATGAACCACAGGCGCTGCTGGGCGAACGACAGCGGCACCCGTGCGGGCCGTTCCCGCGGCGCCAGGGCGGCCCGGGCCGGTCCGGCCTGCTCCAGCCTGGCGGCCAGCCCGGCCAGCGTCGGTGCTTCGAACACCATCCGGATGTCGGTCTCGGCGCCCAGCACCGACCGGATCCGGCTGACCAGGCGGGTGGCCAGCAGCGAGTGGCCGCCGAGGTCGAAGAAGCTGTCCTGCGCTCCGGCCGCGGGCACTCCCAGGATCTCCGCGAATATCCCGCACAAGATCTCTTCCCGGGCCCTGGCAGGCCCGCGGGTCCCGGCACCCCCGGCCACCGGGTAATCCGGGGCCGGCAGCGCCGCGCGGTCGATTTTGCCGCCCGGGGTTAGCGGCAGCGCGTCCAGCACGACGACTGCCGCGGGCACCATGTGGTCCGGCAGCCGCGCCGCCGCGTACTCTCGCACCCCCGCGACCAGGTCTCCGGCCGCACCGCTGGCCGCGGAGGTCAGGTAGGCGGTCAGCCGCCTGTCCCCGGGGGTATCCTCGCGAACGGTCACGATGGCCTGAGCCACGCCGGTGCAGGCGGCCAGCACCGCCTCCACTTCACCCGGCTCGACCCGGTAGCCGCGGATCTTGACCTGGTCGTCAGCGCGGCCGCGGAACTCGAGCACCCCGGCCGCGGTCCACCGGGCCAGGTCCCCGGTCCGGTACATCCGCTCCCCCGGCCCGCCGTAGGGACACGCGGTGAACCGCTCCCCGGTCAGCCCGCGATGGCCCAGGTAGCCGCGGGCCAGCTGCGCTCCGGCTACGTACAGCTCACCGGTCACCCCCGGCGGGACCGGGTTCAGCCAGGCGTCCAGCACGTACAGCCGGGTATTGGCCACCGGGGTCCCGGCCGGCACCTGGTCCGGAACCTGCTGTCCGGCCGCGACCTCGAACGTGCAGCACCCCACCACCGTCTCGGTCGGCCCGTACTCGTTGACCACCGCCAGGCCCGGTGCCGCCGCCCGCCACCAGGCCAGGTCCGCCCCCGCCAGCGGCTCCCCGCCGACGACCAGCCGCCGCACCGCACCGGAGGCTGCGGCTGGGATCAGCCCGGCCAGCACGGGCAGGTGCCCCGGCGTCACCTTCACCACGGCCAGCTCGCGCCCCTGCGCCAGCACCTCGGCCAGCCCGGCAGGCCCGCCGTCCTGGCTGGCCACCACCGCTGACCCGGCTACCAACGGCATCAGCATGCTGGTCACCGTCAGGTCCACCGACAGCGGCGAATGCAGCACCGCCCCGCCCTCGGCGGCCTGGTAGGCCTGTGCCGCCCAGGATAGGTAGTTCATCAGACCCGCGTGGGTGACCGCCACTCCCTTTGGCTGGCCGGTCGACCCCGAGGTGTACATCACGTACGCCAGCTGCCCCGCCAGCACCGGCATCGCCGGCACCGGCACCGCCGGCGTCGTGGAGTCATCGACCGTCACCGTGACCGCCCGCCCGGCGGGCAGTTCGCCGAGCGCTGCCGATGTCCCGGCCACCACCATGGCCCCGCTGTCGGCCAGCATGGCGGCCAGTCGCCCGGCCGGGTACCCGGGGTCCAGCGGCATGTAGGCCGCCCCGGCCCGCCACACCCCTAGGATCGCCGCGACCAGGTCCGGGCCCCGGTCCAGGCACAGCCCGACCACTGTCTCAGCACCCGCGCCCGCCGCCGCCAGCATCCCCGCCACCAGCCCAGACCGCTCCCACAACCGACGGTACGACCACGACACCTTCCCGCAAGTCACCGCCACCGCATCCGGAACCCGCGCCACCTGCTCCCCGACCAGGTCCGGCACCATCACCTCCGGCACCGGCCGCGCAGTGTCGTTCCACCCCGCCAGCACCTGCCGCCGCTCCGCCTCATCCAGCACCTGAACGCGGCGCACCGGCAGCTGCGGGTCAGCCGCCGTTACCTCAAGTACCCGCACCAGCCGCGCCGCGATGCTCGCGGCCACCGCGACGTCGAACAGGTCCGCCGACACCGTCACCGACCCGCGCACGCCGACTGGCCGGCCGGACGCGCCAGATACCTCCGCGACGATTACGTCCACATCGAACCGGGCCTGCCTCACCCCGGTCGGGACCTGGGCTACCTCAAGCCCGGTCAGGTCAAGCTCGGCCGGGGCGTTGTTCTGCACCGTGAGCATGACCTGGACCAGCGGGTGCCGGGCCAGCGACCGTTCCGGGGCCAGCAGTTCCACCAGCCGCTCGAACGGAACGTCCTGATGATCCAGCGCGGCCAGCGCCACCTCCCGGACCCGGTCAAGGACATCGGCGAAGGTGAGGTCCCCGGACAGGTCGGTGCGCAGCACCAGCGTGTTGACAAAGAACCCGATCAGCTCATCCAGCGCGGTATCGGTCCGCCCCGCCACCGCCGACCCGACGGGGATATCGGTGCCAGCGCCAAGTTTCGACAGCAGAACCGCCAGTGCGGCCTGCACCACCATGTGCAGCGTCACCCCGTGCGAGCGGGTCAGGGCCGCCAGCTGCCGGTGCAAATCCGGCGGGGCTTCGAACGCGGCCGTGTGCCCCCGGTAACTGGGCACCGCCGGGCGCGGCCGGTTCGCCGGCAGCGCCAGCTCAGCCGGCATCCCGGCCAGCGCAGCCCGCCAGTACGCCACCTGCCCGGCCAGCATGCTGCCCGGGTCGTCCTCATCGCCAAGTAGCACCCGCTGCCAGATCGCGTAGTCGGCGTACTGCACCGGCAACGGCTCCCACTCAGGCGGCCGCCCCTCACGCCGCGCCGCGTACGCCACCGACACATCCCGTGCCAGCAGCCCCATCGACCAGCCATCGACCGCGATATGGTGCGCCGCCACCATCAGCACGTGCTCATCAGGGCCCAAACGGAACAGCACGGCCCGCAGCGGGATCCCGGCGGCCAGGTCGAACGGCTCGGCGGCCACCTGGTCCACCGCCGCGGCCAGGCCCTCCCCGGCCACCTCGGCCACCGGCAGCGCCCAGCCGGTCTTCTCCATCGCCAGGACGTGCTGGCCGGGCTGCCCGTCCACAGCGGGGAACACCGTCCGCAGCACCTCATGCCGCCCGATCACGTCAGCCAGCGCTGCCTCAAGCGCGGCGGTATCCAGCTGCCCGGACAGCCGCACCGCGATCGGATTGTTGTAGGTGGCGGCCGGTCCTGCCAGCTGGTCAAGGAACCACAACCGCGCCTGCGCGAACGACAAGGGCACCCGCCCCGGACGCTCCCATGTCGTCAGCGGCAGCCGCGCCGGGCCGGCCTGCTCTACCCTGGCCGCCAGCGCGGCTGGAGTCGGCGCCTCGAACAGCGCCCGCACCGGCAGCTCCGCACCAAGCACCGACCGGAGCCTGGATACTAGCCGCACCGCGAGGAGGGAATGACCGCCAAGGGCGAAGAAGTCATCCTCGGGGCCGACCCGGTCCAGGTCAAGCACCCCGGCGAACACACCGCACACGATCTCCTCCCGGACACTGCCCGCCGCCCGCCCTTCCGCAGAGGCCGCCGCGTAGTCCGGAGCGGGCAGTGCCGCCTTGTCGATCTTCCCGTTCGCGGTCAGCGGCAGCGCCTCCAGCATCACCACCGCCGCCGGCACCATGTACCCCGGCAGCCGTCCCGCCGCGAACTCCCGCACCAGCTGCGGCATCCGGGCCGGGCCCCCACCATCACCAGCGCCGCCATCAGGGACCACGTAGGCCACCAGCCGCCGATCTCCCTCGGCCTCCTCACGGGCCGCCACCACCACCTGCCCCACTCCCGGGCAGGCCGCCAGCACCGCCTCCACCTCCCCCGGCTCCACCCGGTACCCGCGGATCTTCACCTGATCATCGGCCCGGCCGCCGAACACAAGCTGCCCCGCCGCCGTCCACCGCACCACATCCCCGGTCCGGTACATCTGCTCCCCGACCCCGAACGGGCACGCCACAAACCGCTCTCCCGTCAGCGCGGCCCGGCCCAGGTAACCGCGCGCCAACCCGGCACCCGCCACGTACAGCTCCCCCGCCACCCCCGCGGACACCGGACACAGCCACTCGTCCAGCACAAACAGCCGGGTATTCGCACCAGGGGCGCCGATGAGATCTGGCGGCGCCGAACCGGTAATCGCACCAGCCGTCACCGTCACTGTCGCCTCAGCCGGGCCGTACACGCTCATCAGCTGGACCGAGCCGTCGAACCTGCTCCGCCACCGCTCAAGCGAGCTCGCGGGCAGGCTCTCGCTACCCAAGATCAGCAACCGCAGATCGGCCGGCCACTCGATGTCGGCCACCGATATCAGCAGCTCGTGCCAGTACGTGGGCGGCAGGTCCAAGACCGTGATCTTCCGGAACTCCTCGGTACGGAAGAGCCGCGGCAGGTCGTCCTCGTTGCTGGTCATCAGGACGAGCGCGGCCCCGGCGACCAAGGCCGGGTATATCTCCTCGACATGCACGTCGAAGCTGACCGACGCGAACTGAAGCACCCGATCCGCCGTCCCGAGCGCGAAGATCTCGGCCAGCCACGCCACCCGCAGGGCCAGCGCCCCGTGCGTCAGCACCACGCCCTTGGGCGTTCCGGTGGAACCTGAGGTGTAGGTCAGGTACGCCGGATGATCCGCGTGCAGCGGGGTGAGCCGTTCAGCGTCGGTAAAAGGGGACGCGGCAAACTCTCCGAGCCACGTCGCGGTCCCCGGGTCATCAAGCAGCAGCCGCGGAATGTCTGATCCTCCGGCCGACGGCACGTCGGCGGCCAGGGCAGCCGTGGTGATCATGAGCACGTACGGTGTTTCTTCGAGCACGAACGCGATCCGCTCCGCGGGGTAGCCGGGGTCCACCGGTAGGTACGCCGCCCCGGTCTTCAGCACCGCCAGCAGCGCCACGATCAATTCCGCCGACCGCTCGAGCAGCACCGCCACCACACGTTCCGGCCCGATCCCGGACGCCACAAGCAGCCGCGCGAGCCGACTCGCCGACCCATCGAGTTCCGCGTACGACAGCCGCACGTCTCCGCACACCACAGCCGTCGCCCCTGGATCCCGCGCCGCCCGCGACTCAAACATGCCAGGCACCAGCACATCCGGCGCCGGCCACGCGGTGTCGTTCCAGCCCCAAAGCACCTGCCGCCGCTCCGCCTCGTCAAGCACCGCGACCCGGCCGACCGGCGCCTGCGGGTCAGCGGCCACCGCGGCCAGCACCCGCACCAGCCGCTGCGCGAACATCCCCGCCGCGGGCGGGTCAAAGAGGTCCGCCGCGACCACCGCCGATCCGCGCAGCCCGCTCGGTCGGCCCTGCTCATCGAAGACCTCACTCAGCACGACATCCAGGTCGAACCTGGCCGCGCCGATGCCGGCCGGGACCGGCGCGGCCGTCAGGCCGGGCAGGTCAAGCACGGCTGGGGCGTTGTTCTGGACGGTCAGCATGACCTGGAACAGCGGCTGGCGGGCCAGGGACCGTTCGGGAGCAAGCAGTTCCACCAGCCGCTCGAACGGCACGTCCTGGTGATCGAAGCCGCCAA
Source organism: uncultured Actinomycetes bacterium (assembly GCA_963808315.1). Lineage (GTDB taxonomy): Bacteria > Actinomycetota > Actinomycetes > Streptosporangiales > Streptosporangiaceae > Palsa-504. Next base: position 102,571 of record CAWEFK010000013.1, read on the forward strand.
GCGAGATCTCCCGGACCCGGGCCAGCAGCTCGGCGAACGTCGGGTTCCCGGACAGGTCGGTGCGCAGCACTAGCGTGTTGACGAAGAAGCCGACCAGGTCATCCAGCGCCGCGTCGGTCCGCCCGGCCATCGGCGACCCGACCGGGATATCGGTGCCCGCACCGAGTTTCGACAGCAGCACGGCCAGCGCGGACTGCACCACCATGTACAGGGTCACCCCGTGCGAGCGAGCTAGCATCGCTAGCTGCCCGTGCAGGTCCGCCCCGGCCTCAAGCGGTGCGGCATGCCCGCGGTAGACAGGAACCGCTGACCGCGGCCGATCCGCGGGCAGCATCAGCTCGGCCGGCATCCCGGCCAGCGCCTCCCGCCACCAGGCCACCTGTTCCGCCAGCAGGCTGCCCGGGTCGTCCTCATCCCCGAGCAGCTCCCGCTGCCAGATCGCATAGTCGGCGTACTGCACAGGCAGCGGATCCCACCCCGGCACCCGACCCTGCCGCCGCGCCGCGTACGCCACCGACACATCGCGGGCCAGCAGCCCCATCGACCAGCCATCGGTCGCGATGTGATGCGCCACCACCGCCAGCACATGCTCACCTGGGCCGGCGCGCAGCAGCCGGGCCCGCAGCGGGATCTCCGCCGCCAAGTCAAAGGGCTCAGCCGCCACCGCCGCTATCGCCTCGGTCACATCCCCCCCGGCCACCGGCAGCGCCCACCCCGTCTCCCCCATCGCCAGGACATGCTGGCCGGGCTGCCCGTCCGCGGCCGGAAACACCGTACGCAGCACCTCATGCCGCCCGATCACATCGTGCAGGGCCGCTTCAAGCGCGACGGCATCCAGGTCCCCCGACAGTCGTACCGCCACCGCGTTGTTGTACGTGGCGGAGGGCCCTTCCAGCTGGGCCAGGAACCACAATCGCGCCTGTGCGAACGACAACGGCACCAGGTCCGGGCGTTCCCGCAGCCCGAGCGCGACCCGGGCCGGGCCGGCCTGCTCTAGCCGCGCCGCCAGCCCCGCCGGGGTCGGCGCCTCAAACACATCCCGCACCGCCGCCTCGGCGCCAAGCACCGCGCGTAGCCGGCTGACAAGCTGCACCGCCAGCAGCGAGTGGCCGCCCAGCTCGAAGAAATCGTCAGCCGGGCCGACCGCAGGCAGGCCGAGCAGGTCGGCGAACAACGCGCACAGGATCTCTTCCCGTACCGATGCGGGCCGGTTATCCGCCGCCGCTCCCGCGGCGTAGTCCGGGGCAGGCAAAGCCTGGCGATCCACCTTGCCGTTCGCCGTCAGCGGCAGCGCGGGCAGGACGGACACGGCCGACGGCATCATGTGACTTGGCAGCCGTTCCGACGCGAATTCCCGCAGCGCGGCCGTCAGCTCGCCATCTCCGTCGCCGTTTGCGTCGGCGGGGACGACATAAGCGGCCAGCCGCCGGCCCGCCGAACCGTCGTCCCAGGCGGTCACGACCACCTGGGCCGCGCCCGGGCAGGCCGCAAGCACCGCTTCTACCTCCCCGGGCTCCACCCGGAACCCGCGGATCTTCAGCTGCTCGTCAAGCCGGCCCAGGATCACCAGCCGCCCGCCTGCGTCCCACCGGGCCCGGTCCCCGGTCCGGTACAGCCGCGATCCGTCTTCCGCGAACGGGTCAGGGACGAACCGCTCCGCGGTCAGCGCTGGGCGTCCGGCGTAGCCGCGCACGACCTGGGGGCCGCCGATGAACAGCTCACCGGCCACTCCCGGCGGCACCGGGGACAGGAACTCATCAAGCACGTACAGGCTGGCGTTCGCCACCGGCGTCCCCACCGGAGGCGCCCCGCCTGCCAGGTCAGCAGGCTCGAGTCGCGCCGTGGCCACGCCGATCGTGGTCTCCGTGGGACCGTAGTGATTCACCACCGTTCGTTCGGCAGAAAATTCTTCCAGTTCCGCCGCCAGAGCCTGACCCACCGTTTCCCCGCCGAGTACCAGGGTTTTCGCCGGGACCAGCCGGCCAAGGCCGCCATCGCCCGCCAGCGCGGCCAGGTGGGATGGCGTGATCTTCAGGTAATCTATGCCGCGCCGAGCCAGGTACCGGGCCATCGCTCCCGGATCGGTCGCCATCCCCGGCTGGGCGACGTGCAGCATCCCGCCGGATGTCAGCGCGGCTAGCAGCATGGTGTTGCCGAGGTCGGTCACCAGCGGCTGCAGCAGCAGGTACCGGCCGCCCGGCGCGCCGAGCCCGGCCCGGCCCGGCACCGCCGTCAGGTAATTCATCAGGTTCTCGTGGGTGACCTGCACACCCTTGGGCCTCCCGGTCGATCCCGACGTGTATATCAGGTACGCCAGCTGGGCGGGCTGCACCGGCGCCCGCCGAGCCGCAGGCGCAGCCGGAATCACCGCGTCGCCGATCTCGATAACCGGCACCCTGCCCGCCGGCAGGTTCTCAGTCAGCTCCGCCGTTCCCGCGACCACCGCCGCCCGGCTGTCGGCCAGCATAAACGCAAGCCGTTCCGCGGGGTATCCGGGATCAAGCGGCAGGTACGCCGCCCCGGCCCACCACACGCCAAGCACGGCCGCGATCAGTTCGGCACCCGGCTCCAGGCACAGCGCGACCACCGACTCCGCGCCCACCCCGGCGGCCCGCAGTTGTCCCGCCAGCCGCCCGGCGCGCTCGGTCAGCTGCTGGTACGTCCACCACACCGGCCCGCATATCACTGCCACCGCGTCCGGCGCCGCCGCCGCTCGCTCGGCGACCAGCCCGTGCACACCACCCACCGTGCTCGCGTTTTCCGATCCAGCCAGCGGCCTGGCCGTCCCGGGCGGCCTGGCCGGCTCTGCCCGCGCTGGCCGCGGCTGCGTCGGCATGCATTCCCGGCGATCACCTTCGGACTCCGACATGTATGCACCCAGCCCTTCAGCCCCATATTTGCGAAATAAAATACGAAAAGACGACACTGCAAGTGCGATGCCATTGCCGCGCCCTTGGAAACAAGGGGAGGATCCTTTGATCTCCGCCTTAATAACGACCGCCCTTCGGTCGCAACATGCTTTCTCCGAATTATTATCAACGCCATTCGCGCCGATCGTGCGGGGTGTCCGGCTTGATGGCCTGGCCGGCACATAAGGGCATGACTTGTTCCACCTGCTACGCTGGCAGCAATCCTCGTCGCGGTAGATAGTCTCGGCGTATCAGGCCTGGGCTCGTCGCCATCGTATATACGCATGCCCGCTCGCACCCGGCTCGGCCATGATAGCGGCGGCCATATCCACCCCCCAGCGCGATGCGTCAGCTCCTAGCATGCGCGTTCGACTGCTACCCAGCACCGGTTAAACACCCCTTACTGTCCAGGGACCGGACTACGCATCCGTGTCGAATCGCCATTGCTCATTGAATCCGGCGCTCCCTAGCATCTCTCTTGAGAGCCTCATCCGCGCAAAGATATTCGGTCGCCGGGATCGAATAGCAGACCGACGATGTTCGCTGCGGCAGACTCGAACGCCAGGCGCCCGTCCGGCTTTGCGTTAGGATGCGAACCAGATGCGCCGGACGCCGTCGCTGACCAGCGCATGGCCGAAATCGTGCTATCCAGCGGCCCGAACTGCCTCCGCGCGGAACCAGCCGTCGTCGCCGTAGTGTGCGCAGGGTGTCCCGCGGGTGTTCCCCGCAGCGCAGAAAATGCTCGACGCAGTGACCACAGCCCGCGTATACACGTTTCAGGGCACGCGGAGTTCGCGGGCGGCCGGGTCTGTCACGGCACGGTAAGGTCACCTATTCCACGCGGAGGGCGGTAGCGGCCCTGGATACCGCGGCCCAGCTGGCGGGCACGAGGGCACCGACGATGGCGATGCCCAGTCCGGCCAGGGCCAGCAGGAGGAGCCCGCCGACCGTGTACACGTGCACCAGGCTGCTCAGGGAGGTGGCAGGTGAAATGGAACCGGGCTGGCGGGCGAAAATTGCGTGCATGACCGCGTTCTGCAGCGCCATCCCAGCGGGCAGGGCGATGATCGCAGCGGCGATAGCGGGGGCAACAGCCCAGCAGGTAACCGTGGCGATGATCTGCCGGGGGGTCATTCCGACCGCCTTGAACACGCCTAGGTCGTGCACCCGTTCCCGGGTGAGCATCAGCACCGAGTTCAGTACGCCCAGCCCGGCAAGCACCGCCACCAGGATGGTCAGCAGCCGGATGAGGGACGTGTCCACCAGTGCGAAATATCCGACGCCGTTGTTCGGGCCTGTGCCTATCACAGTCACGTTGAAGCCTGGCCCCAGCGCCCGGCTCAGTGCCGCCTGATATTCCTGCTGATCGGTGTCAGACTTGACCGCGACCTCGTACACGTTGACGGCCTGGCCGACGGCCGTGCTGCCGAGGGTTTGCCGACTGGTGAGCAGTTCGCCCGCCAACGGCAGGACTGGGGCGTATACCTCGCCACTGATTTGTGCGGCGACCGTCTTGCCGCCCAGGGTCATGCGGATGACCTGGCCGACCGCCAGGCCGGCCGTGCCAGGATAGGCGATGTTGACGACCACCTGGCCGGGGCGGTTGTACCAGGTTCCGCTGATGATGTCCCAGCCGAGTCCGGCGGCGTCGCTCTGGTAGGCGATGACGGGCACGTGCGACCCCACGCCAGTGACGCTGGCGTCGGCCGATGCCTCGGCCAGGGAGCGTAGCGTTGCGGGCTGGGCGTGCAGCGCCGCTAGCACCGTGCGCTGTTGCCCAGGCGTGAGCGCATGCTTACCTGGTGGCGTGCAGGCCCCGACCACCGCCGTCTGCTCCCACTGTGTGGCGCCCGCATTGATCCTGGCCAGGGAGGAGTTCAGGCCGACGGCGAGGACCACTGCGGTGAGGCCGCAGGTGACCGCGGCCAGCGTGACCGCCGAACGGGCGGGGCGGCTGAAGGAGGCGGCCAGGCCCAGCGACACTGGCCTGGGCAAGGCCAGCTTGGCCGCCAGGCGGTGCATGGCATAGCCGTGTCCGGCCCGGGGGGCCTGCCCGGCGGCGATCGCCGCCACGGCGGATAGCCGCCAGGCCCGCAGCGCGGGCACCTGCACCACCAGTGCGGTCAGCGCGAGCATCCCAAGCGGGACCGTGATGTTTATCCACAGCGGAACGGACTGGGTGGTGAACGGCCCCAAATTCAGGTCCGGGAGCACCCACCGATTGCCCAGGATAGTGCCGGTGATGGCGCCGGCCAGTGCCGGGACGCCGATCTGGACGAGGTAAACGGCGGCGACCTGGGCTGGGGTGAAACCGATGCCCTTGAGCACGCCGATCCGCTGGTAGCTGGCCACCACCGCGGCGCTAACCACGTTGGCTGTGATCAGCACGGCCAGCACCAGCGCGATGACTGCGAACGCGATCACAAACGGCGTGTTGAGCCCTGATATCTGGGCGAGTGTGCCTTCTGTGTATAGCCAGGACACCGAGTTCGTGATCGCCCCGGCGGGCAGCGCCTGCTTCAGTTCGGCCAGGTCGGCGCTGATCTGCGTGCTCGTGCCCGCGTTGGTGAACGTGTAGAGCATCTGCTCCTGCGCGGGCGCACCCGCGGCGCGCAGGGCGCTGAGCTGGCTCGGGACGACCCAGGCGTCCTGGTCGCTGGTGACCGACATGGCGTAGCCGACGACGGTGAGCTTCGGCCTACCCGGCGCGCTAGTCACGGTGACCGTGCTGCCGATGGGGGCATCGTAGGCGGAGCGGTCGATGTCGATCTCGCCTGGGCGGGTGGCCCACCGGCCCTGCCGCAAGTTGATGTCATCCAGCGGCCCGGACCGCGACGTGCGGCCTACCACGGCCAGCCCCGTCGACGGCGTCTGCTCGAAGGGACTCGATGGCAGGGAAGGCCCGCCGGTCTGGGCAGGCTGCCCGGTGGCTTGGTTGCCGTGTGGCGACTGCCCTGGCGGGGTGACGGTGTGCGGCGAGCGCCCGGTGGCCTGGGTGCCGTCTGGCGACTGCCCTGGCGGGGTGACGGTGTGGGGCGAGTGCCCGGTGGCACTGCTTTGTCCGGCCGGCGACCCGGAGGTGCTGCCGTTATCAAGGAAAATGGCGGCCTCCGAATAAGGCCCCGCGGCCTGGGTCACTCCCGGCAGATGGCTCGCCGCGGCCAGCTGCGCGGGCGTGACCTTGGCCGCGTCGACGGTCACCGCCAGATCCGCGCCGTGCTGCCGGGTGAATCCACCCAGGAACTGCGCGTTGGCGCTGGTGGCCAGGGACATCCCGAGCAGGGCCGCCGCAGAACCCGTCACGAGCACCACGAATACCACCGCGGTCTGCACCCGCCGACGGGTCACCCCGCCCGAGGCCGCCCGCAGCACCGCTCCGCCGGTCACGACCGCACCGTCGCACCCGGCCGCCCGCTCATGGCGGCGGTGTCGCTGGCGACTCGGCCGTCGAGCAACCGCACAGTGCGACTAGCGAACTTGGCGGCCAGGTCGGGGCTGTGGGTCACCAGGACGAGCGTCTGCCCGGCGGCGTTCAGGTCCAGGAGCAGCTGACCGATCTCCCCGCCGGTGGCGGTGTCCATGGCCCCGGTTGGCTCATCGGCCAGCAGCACCGCCGGGTCGTTGATCAGCGCCCGGGCGATCGCCACCCGCTGTCGCTCACCCCCTGACAGCCTGCCAGGGTAGCTGTCCCGGTACTTCCCGATGCCGAGCTGGGCCAGCAGCTCGTCGCACCGGGCACGGGCCTGGCGGCGTGGTGTCCCGGCCAGCTGGGCGGGCAGCAGCACGTTGTCGGCCACGGTCAGGTCGTCCAGCAGGTTGAAGAACTGGAAGATCATCCCGACCCGCGTGCGGCGGTAGCGGGCCAACCGGGTTTCGCCGAGAGCATCGATGCGCTGCCCTGCCACCGTGATCGTGCCGCTGGTCGGCTTGTCCAGCCCGGCAACCAGATTCAGCAGCGTGGACTTGCCGCTGCCCGAGGGCCCCATCACCGCTACCGCCTCACCCGCAGCGATGTTCAGGCTAACCCCGTCCAGTGCGGGCGTCCCACCCGCCGCATACCGTTTGGTCGCCTCCGCGACGCTGATCAACCCATCCATGGGTACTTGTCCTCTCCCAGGCCGTTGAGGTGGATAACACGAGTTGTCGACCCGCGGCGTGCGCTGATGCGATTCATTCGTGCCAGGGTCCTTCCTAGCGCTGCGTGCGGCCGCTGGACCTAGGCCCCGTTGCGGGCCGCGGGCCCGATGGCGCGACACGGTCGTTGTTACCCCTTGCTGAAATGCTTCTGATGTGGTTATAGGGCAATGCTGGTAACACAGCTCAAACAGCGCTGTTACATTCTGTCACCGACAGGTAGCATCTTGGCCGTCAGCGCTCCTGTGTTCAGCCTCGTCTGCAGGCCTGCTACCCGGGACGGGGACCGCGGCATACGCGTGTGTGCAGGCCTGACCGCCCGGCCATCCCCAGGCAGCCCGGCCCACAGCTGCCCGCACGACGGCCCCGCCCATCACCAGGTGCCGCCCCGGACTCGTTCACGGCTGCGGTTCCTCGGGGGGCAGCAACGCGGCCATCCGGTCAACGAGACTGTTGTACCAATCGGCGCCTGCCACCCAGCAATGGAACACACACCCGGCGCTGAAAGCCAGCTCGAGCTCGCGGATACGACCGTTGAAACGTTCTGCCTCCCGGCACAGCCCGTTTAGCGCTTCCCTCACTTCATCGTGATGGCCGTCCACATCAGGATCGGGATACGCCCGGGCGGTGAAAGCCTCAGCCTGGACGTAGAGGAGACGTGCGCCCGCCGCGGTAGCAAGGTCGCAGAATTGCGCGGCACTGAGATCACTGCTGTCCAGCACCACCACGTGACCGGAACCGCTAAGCGATATGGCAGTGACTGGGACGATGGTCAGGTGCCGGCTGGCCGCGAGTTGCGTGACCTCTTCCGCAAGCTGATCGATGTCGTGGTGGGAAGCTGGCTCGGTCAAGTTCCCGCACCCTCTCCTAGGCCGTTACCTGGCGAAGGTCACAGGACGCAGAGCCGCTCCGTAGGTGACATCCGGCCAGTACAGGGGGTGACAGGAAACTAGCGGCGCCGATGACGGGTGCGGAGTCTCGCTGAGAGGTGATGGTGCTAGCGACAGTTAGCCCTCTGGTCTCTTTGCTCATGGTGCAGACAGTAGGCTGAGGCCGATAACACGGGCTTAACAGCCAGCCCTGGGCCGCCGGGCCGCACGGACTGGACGAGCAACGTCGCCGAGCGCGGAGCGAAATCCGCCAGCGGCACCAGGCCGCCCTGGCGAGCAGGCAAGAGTTTCATGAGGCGAAACGCTGCCGCGAACAAGTTGTCGTGCAACTGTATGATCTTGGCCAGCTCCGTGGCTACTACCGAATTACAGATCTTTGGACCGCCCGAGAGCCGGATCGCTTGACCCCTGAGTCAAATTGCCATTGTTTACTGAAACCGACGTCCCTAAGCATTTCCCGGGAAAAACTCATCCGCTTAACAACGTCCTGATCCCAGGGATCGAAGAGGAGGCCAGCGATGTTCCCGCTGTGGGAAACCTGTACGCCTACAGATCCCGCCGCCCGGCCGATCGCCATTATCTGGCTCAGCTTGGGTACCGGCAGGTACTGCTGATTTATTTCTGCACTAGCGGTCGCAACCTTGCCGAGCAGCTCCGTGCTGTTCTTCGCGACAGCTTCACGCAGATCTGACCTGAGCCCAGCAAAGATCCCGATCTCACGCATGGAGTACCGAATGGGCGGAAGGGCAAGCGTATCGACACCGTCATTATCAGGCCTGGCCACAAATCCAACCACCCATACCCTGGGCAGGTAGTTTCCGAAATTTTCGATCACCTCGCCTTCCCGGTGCGCGAAAAGAACCGCGCTATCCTCAAACATAAGCGAATCCGACGCTATTTCGGCGGTAACGGCGACCTTCGCTACCGTGGCGGCGGGAAGCTTGGCCGAGAAAGCGTCCGCGACGGCGCCGATCGCGGCCAGGACATCGCTCGTGGATGAGCCAAACCCCTGGCCAAGGGGAACCTCGCTAATAAGCTCCAGGTGCCCGCCGGTGACCGTTCCTGCATGCTTCCGCAGCAGCCCTCCGGTCAGCTCAGCCGCTCGCTTCGCCTTACTTTTCCACCCCGGGGATACGGTAACGGCGGGCGCGCCGGTGACGGTAAAGCGCGCCCGGCCCGTATAGATATCGCATGGCAGGGTGACAAGCCCCCTTTTAAAATGCCCGTCAGCATTGAAGACTCCCTGCAGTATCTCTCCATGATGCACCGGTGCAGCAGCTATCCCAACGCGCTTCCTTTCGCTCGACACGCGGGGAGCCTGCCTTCCTGCCGTCCAGCACCTACATCTTCGTATTGTCTGTTCAACATTCAAATCTTTCAACGATACTCTTCAATGCTGGTGAAGGTCAGCCTCGACGGCCGATCGCCTTCTGAGGTGGTTTGTGAGAGCGTTCGGGACCTGCGATCTGCATGATAAGCGGGGGTGAGCAGACCTATTACAGGACGCTCATCAAGTGACACATTTCCGGGACCACCGGAAGAGTGGTTCTCTTGCGAGACCGTCGCGCGTCCCGGGCCGATCTCGTCGGTAGTGTCTCACTGGTTAAGCGCTAGCGTGCGACCGTCAGCCAGCAGACCGTTCTGGCGGCCGCCTTCGCAATGTTCAACTGGCGTATCACCGCGGTTGAACCGCGCCCGGATAGCGATGAGCGGCTGTTGGTGGTTTTCTTATGCTCACTTGCCTAGGCCAGGCAGCCATCCGCAGGTGTCTTGCGCGGGAGAGTCCAGCCAAGTACGACTGCTACATACAGCAAACGTTGCATTCCTGAATGGAGGGACCGATGATTGCCGTGGGCCCAGAAAATTGAGGAGTTCGATGGATTTCGGGCTAGTCTCTTTCGGCACCGCTCTGGGAGCCCGGATACCACTGGCCCGGGTGGCCGGAAACTACACCGACGATATTGAGCGCGTCTTGGCCTACGGTCATCGGCATATGCTGCGGGCCCCGGATGAAGTCGGCCTCACAGATCTGGCTGTCGACGCCGCGGGCCAGGCACTCGCGGCCGCCGGAACGGAACCGGGCGATCTGGACCTCATCGTCCTCGCTGCCACGGATGTGACCGAATACCTTTATTGGGACGCGGCAGCAAGCGTCGCTCACCGGCTAGGCGCGTCGAACGCCGAATCCCTGCTCATCAGCCAGGGCTGTGTGGGCGGAACGGTCAGCCTCGACACCGTGGCAGGGAAGTTCGCCTCTCACCCCAGCTACTCCAATGCCCTGGTGATCGCCGCGAGCCGCTGTTGTGACGCGTATTGGAACCGGGTAGTCACGCAGCCCATGGTCTTCTCAGATGGGGCCGTGGCCGCCGTGGCGCGCAGAGGTCACCAAAGGCTGCGCTGGCGGGTCACTGAAACCCGGACCGAAGGACGCTACGCGGATTTCTATCGTCTGGATATCGGCGGCGCGGCCGCCCCGTTCAGCGCTAGGGAAATTTCCGAGAAGGGCCTGCGTGTTCGCGACGCCTGGGACGTGCTGGAATTCTTTGATTACGACCAGGCCAGGTTCGAGAAATTTGTGACCGAGCTGGACGCCAGAACGGCTGAGACCGTCGAGTGCGCATGCACACGCATAGGCACCAAGAAGGAAGAGCTTAGTAGAATCATCTTTGTCGCCGACAACGCTGACAATATGAGATCCATGGCTAAGTGCCTTGGTGTCCCGCTGTCCCAGACAAACTTCGAGCTGGCACTGGACTACGGCCACCTCGGCGCCGCGGATCAATTCTTCGGGCTGGCTCAATACTCTGCTCAGGAGGAATTGAGACAAGGAGAGATTCTCGCGCTGGTCTCCCGCGGCCGCGGCATGCACTGGGCGTGCACGCTGCTGGAAGCCTAAGGAGAAATAATGGAAAATAGGTTTCGGGAGATAATCGGGTCCGTACTGAAGCCATCGCCGGAGGAACTCGGAGATGAACCGGCATGTGACGCCCTGGGGCAGTGGAATAGCCTCCAGCACGTCCAGCTCGTAACGGCGGTCGAGGATGCCTACAGGATACGGCTTTCGGCACGCGAGATCCGCTCCTTCCGCACCGTGGGCGCACTACGCCAGATCCTGATCAGCAAGGGAATAGCAGCCTGATCCTAATGGAGCCATTCGACAGTGAGTACCTCAGATGTTGACCTGGAACGCCTTGTTTTTATTCGCCGGTTCGAGGAGAAGCTTCTTGAGATGTTTGCCGATGGTCAGCTGAGCGGTACAACACACACCTGCATCGGACAGGAATATATCCCGGTTTCACTTGCCCCGCTGACCCAGGGTGATTACATCTTCAGCAACCATCGCGGCCATGGGCACTATCTGGCCCACTGCGATGACCCGGAAGGCCTGCTGGCCGAGATAATGGGCCGGGAGGGCGCACCGTGCCGAGGCGTCGGCGGCAGCCAGCATCTGCACCGGGAGAGGTTCATCTCAACCGGCGTGCAGGGCGAGACCGTTCCGGTGGCGGTAGGTGTCGCATTGCATTTCAAGCGGGCGGCCCAGCGCCGCCTGGCGCTAGTTTACATCGGCGACGGTACCTGGGGCGAGGGAGCCGTATACGAGGCGCTTAACATGGCCCGGCTCTGGCGGGTTCCCCTGCTCGTAGTGGTGGAAAATAACGGCATCGCACAGTCCACACCCACACGAGCACACCTTTCCGGAAGTGTCAGGGGTCGCGCCGAAGCCTTCGACATCGGGTATCAGCTCATCGGTACCACCGAGATCGGGGAGATCCGCGAGTCGCTGGCCGGGCACATCGAGACCGTCCGGTCGGAACACAGTCCGTTCATCGTGGAGTTCCAGACCATGCGGCTCGGCCCGCACAGCAAGGGCGACGACACGCGGCCGGCCGGCGACGTCGTGGCGCTGCGCGCGCAGGACTGGTGGGACCGGTACGCCGCGCTGGCGCCGGAAAAATTCCACGAGGTCGACGAACAGCAGCGATCACGTGTCCAGGACATCGTGAACAGAGTGATGCAATTTCCGCTATCTAGCTGGGAGCCCTCCGATGCCGCTTAACAAGCGGGTCGTTCAGAACCTTAACCAGGCACTCCACTCGCTAATGGAGCGCGATGAGCGGCTCTACGTACTGGGCCAGGATATCGCCGATCCTTACGGTGGCGCGTTCGGCGCAACCAGAGGGCTCTCCGACAGTTACCCGGAGAGAGTGCTATCCACGCCTATAAGTGAAAGTGGAACAATCGGCGTGGCAAACGGCCTGGCCCTGTGTGGAGACAAGGTAATCGTGGAGTTTATGTTCGGCGATTTTGCCGGGCTGGCCTTCGATCAGCTGATGAACTTCACTTCGAAGGCGGTCAGCATGTATGGCCATGGTCTTCCGATGCCGGTGGTGGCGAGATGTCCCGTCGGTGGAAATCGCGGATACGGCCCAACGCACAGCCAGAGCCTGCAAAAATATTTTATGGGCATCCCGCATCTCTCGCTGTACGAACTCTCGCCATTTCACGATGCCGAGCGACTCCTGGCCGGAATTCTCGAACGCCGATCCCCTGCCATTCTGTTCGAGCCGAAGGCACTTTACTCCGAACGGGTATACCGCGACGGTAAGGTCGACGATCTGTTCGGCTTCGACCTCCGCCGCGGAGAAGAATGGGCACATGTTTACCCGCGAGGTCCGGGCGGCCCAGAGGTCGCCGTGCTGGCACCCGGTGGCGTGGCTGGCCGGGCCATTGAGTCGGCCAGAGTGCTGGGCTCGGAGGACGGGGTAAGAGTCCACATCCTGATCCCGTCGCGCCTCTACCCGCTGGATATCCGCCCGGTGGCCGACCTGCTGGCGGAGGCCACCATGGTATGTGTCGTGGAGGAATCGAGCCCGGGCGGTACTTGGGGAACCGAAGTCGCACGGCATGTGCATGAGATGATGTGGGGCCGCATGGCCCGTCCTGTCCTGCTGATCAACTCGCGCGACAGCGTCATCCCGGCCGCGCCTCATCTGGAGAAAAAGGTCTTGGTCGGCACCGACCGGATCTGCTCGGAAATCCGCACGCTGCTCGCCGTCCCAGGCTCTGCGCCGACGGTGGCATCGTCAAATGGCGCCCCCGCGTTCCCCGGCGAGGCACACGTCGCTGCTGGGCCAGGAACTGGCGGGCAGTATGTGGATGTCACGATTCCGAAGCTCAACAGCAACGACGCCGCGTATGTGCTGTTGGATTGGCTTACCGAAGATGACGTGGCGGTTCAGGCTGGTGACCCGATCGCCGAGATCGAAACGTCCAAGGCCGTAGCGGAACTGCCCGCCTCGAGCTCGGGCGTGATGGTGCATGGGCACACGCCTGGGACCGAATGCCGTCCGGGTGACACGATCGCCCGCCTCTTCGTCGAAGATGGCGCTTCCCTAACCGCGGCGGCCAGCGGCAAGCGGAACGCCGGAAACCCAGGACCGGAAACTGCTGCCATGCGGACAAAGAAGCTGAGCCGGAATCAGCTGTCCGTGGCTGAGACCGTGAGTACGTCGCATCGGGAAATCCCTGAAGCCTTCGTAGTGATGCAGGCGAGCATCGATCCCGTACTGACCTGGCAACAGGCCGCCGCAGCGGATGGGTCCCCGGCCATAGGACTGCTGGAAACGCTGGTCGTGGCCGTGGCCAGCCTGGCGAAGGACTACCCTGAGTGCTTCTGCAGCCTTCTGGACGCTCACACTGTCCGCATCCCAGATGGAACGCATGTCGGGGTCACACTGGATGCCGGCCATGGGTTGTTCATCCCTGTCGTGCGTTTCGCCGAGCATCGGAGCGCCGACGATGTCGCGGACCTTCTGGCCGCCTTCAGGCTACAGGCGGTACGGGGAGCCTTCACCGAGGCCGACCTGACCGCGCCGAATATCGTTATTTCATGGAATTACGACGCCAACGTGTCGCTCGTGAAGCCGGTGATCCCGCCGGGGGTGGCCTGCGTGATATCGGTGGGCGGGCCGCACTGCGAGCTCAGCCTGACGGAGTCCGGTCAACCGGTGCAAAAGACCATCGTCAACCTCGGCCTCACCCACGACCACCGGATCGTGAACGGCCGGGAAGCAGTGGGCTTTCTCCGTGAGATCACGGCAATCCTGGGTGATGAAGGCCGGCTCAAGGATCTGGTGGCGAGGCGATAGCGACTCCCTGCCCCCAGCCTGCCAAGCCAGCGCGGTGACCGGCGCCGAGCCGGGGTAGATTTTCGGAGGCGGTCAACACACGGGTAACACAGGAAATAGCACCCGCTGGCCGGCCATTCTGGGAGCATGAAGTTCCGAGCCAGAGCGGCACGTTTGCTGATGCATCTGCCCCATCGGACCGTACGGGTGCGGCTCACTGCGCTCTACGGTGGCCTGTTCCTACTCTCGGGCGCCACACTGCTCGCAATCATGAACCTGCTGGTGACGCGCCAGATTAATGATCATCTGCCCTCTTTTGGCCATCCCGTTGTCGAATACCCGGGAAACCGGCCACCGGCCGGAGACCCTCAGGTCATCGCCGCGACTCACCAGCAGGCTGCAACGGATCTGCATCAGGTACTCGTTGTGTCCGCCGCCGGGCTGGCGTTCAGCGTGATAGTCGCCGGCGTCCTCGGCTGGGTGGTCGCCGGCCGGGTGCTGCGGCCGGTGCACCTGATGACGGCGGCTACCCAGCAGATCTCCGAGAGTAACCTGCACGAGCGGCTCACCGAGGACGGCCCGGCAGATGAGCTCACCGACCTGGCCGTTACCATCAACCAGCTGCTGGCCCGGCTGGAGGCGGCCTTCGACGCGCAGGGGCAGTTCATCGCCAACGCCGCCCATGAGTTGCGTACCCCGATGGCGATGATCCGTACGTCAGTCGATGTGGCAACGGCCAAACCAGGACCTATCCCGCGGGAACTCACCGTGCTGGCAGGTAAGCTCCGCGAGAGCCTCGGCCAGTCCGACCGGCTGCTGGAAGGCCTCCTGATGCTTGCCCGCGCACAGCACGGCGCCAAGCTCAGCGAACAAACGACGATCTCGCTTGATGAGACCCTCGCTGATGCCATCAACGCTCGCACCGATGCCATTGCCAGCAAGGTCGTCAGGGTCGAACGGGCTGGAAGCGGCGCATGGGTCTGCGGGGACGGTATGCTGATGACCCAGATGGTCGGTAACGTCATCGATAACGCCGTTCGCCACAACGAATCGTGCGGGTGGATTCATACCGAAGTAAGGACCGACGGCATAACTGCTCGTCTTATCGTGGAGAATGGCGGTTTGATCCTGAACCCGTGCATCGTGCAGGAACTGGTGCAGCCGTTCCGGCGCCTCGGCGGTGACCGTATTGGCTCGCGAGACGGCAGCGGTCTCGGACTATCGATCGTCGCGGCGATTGTCTCAGAGCACGGCGGGTCGCTGCGGCTGGAGGCACGGTCAGAAGGCGGTCTGCGGGTGACCATCGAACTGCCCAGTGCACCGTCCGGGGTAACTGCCGGCGCCCGTGCGGAAGCCCTCCCATGAAGGTTCTGGTGGCCGAGGACGTCACGCGGCTGGCGGATGACATCGCCGAGGGCCTGCGAGATCAGGGCATGGCTGTGGACATCGCCTACAACGGCCCGGATGCCGCCTACAAGCTCGACGTCAACTCCTACGATGTCGTCGTCCTGGACCGTGATCTGCCCGGTATGCATGGCGATACCATCTGCCGCATGGTCGTCGACAGCGGAAAGCTGGTCATGGTTCTGATGCTTACCGCTGCGGGCACTCCCGGCGACCGTGTTGCTGGTCTTCGCCTCGGCGCCGACGATTACTTGCCCAAGCCTTTTCATTTTCCCGAGCTGATTATGAGGATCCGGTCGCTCGCCCGCCGTAAGCCCACCGCACAGGCCCGTATCCTGCGTGCGGCCAATATAGAGCTCGACCCGCTTTGCTGCACGGTCACCCGGGATCAGCGGCAGATGGACGTCTCCCCCAAAGAGTTCGCCGTACTTGAGGCGCTGATGAGGGCGGCGCCAGCCATCCTTAGCGCTGAGAAGCTCCTGACGCAGGTATGGGACGAGAATGCGGACCCGTTCACCAAAACTGTCCAGGTAACCATCAGCCGCCTGCGGCGGAAGCTCGGTGATCCGCCGGTCATCGAAACCATCCCCGGCGTTGGTTACCGTATCACCCCAGACGCGACAGGGCACGACGAATAGAAGCCGCCCCAGGCGGGAGATGACATGGGTGTATGAAACTCAATTTTCCGGGTTCAGCCGCACCGATATCTCATTCCAAGCCTGAGCGAGCATGTCAGGCCGCATCATTTCCCCGTGCCTGCAGGGAAGATCTACTTCGATTATCTGTCCCGATACATACGGCTTCCAGGAAGCAGTGCCCAGCCCCTCGTTGCCCGCTGCGGCAATGAACAGCAGATCCCCGTCAAATAGTCCGCATTCATGTGAACTATTAATTCGGAGATTATTAGTGAAGACGCGTGCGGCGTTCATCAGATCCGTGTCAGAGATCGCTTCCTGACCACCATATTGCAGGCGCAAGTCAGTGAGTACATCGTCCTCCGCGACCGCATCGTCACGCGGTGGGTTCTCGCCTGTTTGGGTGTCCTGTTCACGAGCACCACGCCATGGCGGGGTCCCGTCCATCGTGATGAGGGCGGCCACCTGCTCGCCGGCCGCTTGAAGCTGAACAGCAATTTCATGCGCAACAGTCCCTCCGAAGGACCACCCCAGCAGGTAGTAAGGACCGGTCTCCTGCACGATGCGGATCTGTTCGACATACTTGGCTGCCATCTCCCCTACAGAGCCGGCGAGCTCGCCCGTACCGTCGAGGCCGTGGGCCTGGAGGCCGTACAGCGGATAGTCGTCAGGAACGCACTGGGCCAGCGGCATATAGCACCAGCTCATCCCGCCAGCAGGATGTATGCAGAAGAAAGGCGGCCTACTTCCGCGTGCCCGTATCGTGAGAAGAACACCCAGTGCTTCCCGCACGGATGATGAGTCCAGCTGGTCAATAAGCGCGGCGACAGTGGGGGCATGGAACAAGTTGTTCAGCATAAGGTGAATTCCGCGCTCACGTAGCCGCTCCACCAGCGAAAGCGCGAGCAACGAATGCCCGCCCAGGGCGAAGAAGTCATCTTCCGGCCCCACCTGGTCCACTCCCAGGATCTCCGCGAATGTACCGCACAATATTCGTTCCAGATATGTGCCTGGCTCCCTTCTCCCCGTTCCGGCGTAGTCCGGGACCGGCAGCGCCCGCCGGTCCACCTTCCCGCTCGCCGTCAACGGCACCGCCCCGATAACCGTGACCACCGCCGGCACCATATACCCCGGCAGCCGCCCCGCCGCGAACTCCCGCACCACCCCCGCCAGCCCCCCCGCACCCGCACCCTCACCCTCACCCGCAGCCGCACCCGCAGCCGCACCCTCACCCGCGGCGTCACCCGCGGCGTCACCCGCGGCGTCACCCGCGGCGTCACCCGCGGCGTCACCGGCGGCGTCACCGCCGCCGCCGGCGGGGACCACGTAGGCGGCCAGCCGCCGGTCCCCCGCGCTGTCCTCCCGCACCACCACAACTGCCTGCGCCACCTGAGGATGAGCGGCCAGCACCGCCTCCACCTCACCCGGCTCCACCCGGAACCCCCGGATCTTGATCTGCTCATCAGCGCGCCCCGCGAACACCAGCACCCCATCCGCGGTCCACCGCGCCAGGTCCCCGGTCCGGTACATCCGCTCCCCCGCCCCGAACGGGCACGCCACGAACCGCTCCCCCGTCAGCCCCGCCCGCCCCGCATACCCCCGCGCCAGCCCCGCCCCCGCCACGTACAGCTCCCCCGCCACCCCGGCCGGCACCGGGCACAGCCACCCGTCCAGCACGAACACCCTGGTATTCGCGATCGGCCCCCCGATCGGCGGGTCTCCCGGCTGCTCGGTACACGCCCACGCGGTTGAATCCACCGTTGTCTCGGTCGGCCCGTAAAGGTTGTACAGCCCCGCCCTTGACCACGCGGCGAACCGCCGCGCCAGCGGCTCGCTGAGCGCCTCCCCGCTGCAGATCACCCGGCGCAGGCCGGCGCACTGGTCACGGTCTGCGGAGTCGAGGAAGGCCGCCAGCATCGCGGGCACGAAATGCACCGTGGTGATCCCCGCCGCACCAATCAGCTCAGACAAATACTCCGGATCGGCCTGCCCGCCCGGCCGGGCCAGCACCAGCGCCGCCCCCTCCAGCAGCGGCCAGAACAGCTCCCATACCGACACATCGAAACTCACTGGTGTCTTCTGCAGCACCCGGTCACCAGCATCCAGCCGGAACTGCGCCTGCATCCACACCAGCCGGTTGACGACCCCAGCGTGGGTGATCGTCACGCCCTTCGGGCGTCCGGTCGATCCCGAGGTGTAGATGACATAGGCCGGGTGCCCGGGCAGCAGGGCCGTGCCCGTACTGGCGAGGTGGCCGTCCCCGGACCCGGCCGGGGTAAGGTCGCCGACGGCCAGGACCGGCGCCGCCCCCAGTGCCGGCAGCCCGGCCCCCAGCTCCGCCGAGGTCAGCACGCATACCGGCCCGGCGTCGGCCAGCATGAAGGCGATCCGCCCGGCCGGATAGCCGGGATCGACCGGCAGGTAGGCCGCGCCCGCCTTGAGCACGCCCAGCAGGGCCACCAGCAGGTCCGCCGACCGCTCCAGCACCACGGCCACCACCGATTCCGGTCCCGCCCCGTACCCGGACAGGACCCGCGCCAGCCGCCCCGCCCGCACATCCAGCTCCCGGTAGCTGACCGCCTGCTCCCCGCAGATCACCGCGACCGCATCCGGGGTCCGGGCCGCCTGCACCCCGAACAACCCGGGCAGCGTCCCGGCCGGCACCTCCCGCGCCGTGTCGTTCCACCCGCTGACCACCTGATCCCGCTCGGCCTCCGACAACACCTGCACCGCGCGGAACGGCAGATCCGGTGTCTCGGCCAGCGCGGCGACCAGGTTCCCCGCTGCGGTATGCACCAGCCCGCACACCAGCTGCGGGTCAGCCGGCGCTACCGCGGCCACGGTAAGGCCGAGCCCGGTGCCGGTGTCGTCAATGGAAATGGCCAGCGGGTAGTTGGTCAGGTCCTGGGTGAACAAGATCTCGGTGTCCGCCGGGCCCGGGCCAGCATGCGGCTGGCTGGCCCGCCGGGCCGGGAGCTGGCTGTGCCGGTAGTTAAGAAGGGAGGTGAACAGCGGGGCGGGAGCGGCCACCCCGCTGGCCCGCTGGGCCACGCTCAGCGGAGCATGCTCATGGACCAGCAGCCCGGCCAGCTGGTCCCGCATCCCCGCCACCGCCTCAGCGACCGACCCGGCCCCCACCCGCACCCGCACCGGCAAGGTGTTCATGAATAGCCCGGGTACCCGCGCCGTCCCGGGCCCGGCCTGGATCCGGCCGAACAGCACCGTGCCGAACACCACGTCATCACGGCCCGCCACCGCGGCCAGCACCCGCGCCCACACCAGGTGGAACACCGTAGCCGGAGACACCCCCAAACCCCGGGCCACCTCCCGCACCCGCCCGGCCAGCCCCTCCTCCACCCGCCGGCCCCCCTGCCGGGCCCGGCTGCCATCACCACGGACATCCAGCAACCCGAACGGCGCGGTCGGCTCGGTGACATCGCCCACCAGCGCAGCGAAATACCGCTCATGCTCCTCCCGCGCCATCCCCAGCCGCGCCTGGGCCACGAAATTACGGAACGGCACCGGCTCCGGCAGCTCCTCCCCCCGCCCGGCCAGCAGCGCGGTGATCTCCTCCAGCACCACCTCCAGCCCGGTATGGTCCATCAGCAGATGATGCGTCTGCACCAGCGCCAGCCACCGCCCCGTCCCCGGCTCAGCCGCCACCAGCACCCGCAGCAACGGCGCCCGCCGCAAATCCATCGGCCCCGCCGCCGCCAGCAGCTGCTCGCTCTCCCGCCCCCCCGCCGCCAGCACCACCTCTCTCACCGGCAGCACCGCCCGCCGCCACACCACCTGCACCGGCTCAGCCAGCCCCTCCCACACAAACGCCGTCCGGTAAATATCATGCCGGTCCACCACCCGCTGCAACGCCCCCACGAACTCCCCCAGCCGCCCCCGCGAACCGAACCGCAGCACGAACGGCTCCAGGTACACATCCCCGCCCCCGCCCCCGCCCCCGTCCCCGCCCAGCAGATGATGAAAGAACATCCCCTCCTGCAACGGCGCCAGCGGATACACATCCGCCACATTCGCCGCCCCGCCCTCCACCCCCGCCACGATCCCCGCCACCTGCCCCGCATCCAGCCGCACCAGCGGCAGCATCGCCGGAGTGATCACCACCGCCCCCGCCGGGACCAGGTTCGGCGGCACCGCCACCAGCTCCGCCCCCGCCGACACCGCCAGCCCCGCCGGGGTCGGCGCCGCGAACAGCTCCCGCACCGCCACCGACACCCCCCGCTCCCGCAGCCGCTCCACCAGCGACACCGCCAGCAGCGAATGCCCCCCCAGCGCGAAGAAATCATCCTCCGGCCCCACCGCCGGCACCCCCAGCACCTCCGCGAACACCGCGCACAAAATCTCCTCCCGCACCGAGACCGGACCCCGCCCCGCCCCCGCCCCCGCATAATCCGGCACCGGCAGCGCCCGCCGGTCCACCTTCCCGCTCGCCGTCAACGGCACCGCCCCGATAACCGTGACCACCGCCGGCACCATATACCCCGGCAGCCGCCCCGCCGCGAACTCCCGCACCACCCCCGCCAGCCCCCCGCCATCCCCGCCGTCACCGGCACCGCCGGCACCGCCGCCGCCGTCGCTGCCATCACCGGCGGGGACCACGTAGGCGGCCAGCCGCCGGTCCCCCGCGCTGTCCTCCCGCACCACCACAACTGCCTGCGCCACCTGAGGATGAGCGGCCAGCACCGCCTCCACCTCACCCGGCTCCACCCGGAACCCCCGGATCTTGACCTGCTCATCAGCGCGCCCCGCGAACACCAGCACCCCATCCGCGGTCCATTTCGCCACATCCCCGGTCCGGTACATCCGATCCCCCGCCCCGAACGGGCACGCCACGAACCGCTCCCCCGTCAGCCCCGCCCGCCCCAGGTACCCCCGCGCCAGCCCCGCCCCCGCCACATACAACTCCCCCGCCACCCCCGCCGGCACCGGATTAAGCCACCCGTCCAGCACGAACACCCGGGTATTGTCCAGCGGGCGGCCGATCGGCGGTGCGAGCCGGTTTCCCTCCGCAGCAAACCATGCCGTGGCATACACCGTGGTCTCGGTCGGCCCGTAGATGTTGGCAATCCGCCACCCGGGAAGCCAGGACCGTACCAGCGTCATATGCTGCTCGGACACGGCCTCACCGGCGAGCACAATGGTGGCCTCCGATCCAGCATGAGCGGGGACGGCAGACGTGCCTTCAGCGGCGGCCAGCCTGGCCGCCACTGAGGGCACGCCGCTCAGCAACGTCGCAGAATACTGCCGATCCGCCAGCGCGAGCAGATCGCGGACTATCTCCACAGTGCCCCCGGCCAGCAGTGGAGCGAACATCTCAAATACCGACACATCGAAGCTGGCCGAGGTCGAGGCAAGCACCCGCGACAGTCCGCTGGGCCCGATGGCGGCCACTGCCCAGGAAACCAGGTTGACGACCCCAGCGTGGGTGATCGTCACGCCCTTCGGGCGTCCGGTCGATCCCGAGGTGTAGATGACATAGGCCGGGTGCCCGGGCAGCAGGGCCGTGCCCGTACTGGCGAGGTGGCCGTCCCCGGACCCGGCCGGGGTAAGGTCGCCGACGGCCAGGACCGGCACCGCCCCCAGTGCCGGCAGCCCGGCCCCCAGCTCCGCCGAGGTCAGCACGCATACCGGCCCGGCGTCGGCCAGCATGAAGGCGATCCGCCCGGCCGGATAGCCGGGATCGACCGGCAGGTAGGCCGCGCCCGCCTTGAGCACGCCCAGCAGGGCCACCAGCAGGTCCGCCGACCGCTCCAGCACCACGGCCACCACCGATTCCGGTCCCGCCCCGTACCCGGACAGGACCCGCGCCAGCCGCCCCGCCCGCACATCCAGCTCCCGGTAGCTGACCGCCTGCTCCCCGCAGATCACCGCGACCGCATCCGGGGTCCGGGCCGCCTGCACCCCGAACAACCCGGGCAGCGTCCCGGCCGGCACCTCCCGCGCCGTGTCGTTCCACCCGCTGACCACCTGATCCCGCTCAGCCTCCGACAGCACCTGCACCGCGTGCAGGCGGGCCTGCGGGTCAGCGGTGACCGCCGCCAGCACCCGGACCAGCCGGCCCGCGATCACCTGCGCCGCGCCGGGATCGAACAGGTCCGCCGCGACGATGACCGGCCCGGCCAGCCCGGCCGGGCGGCCGCCGGGCCCGAAGACCTCACTCACGCTGATATCCAGGTCGAACCGCGCCGGGGTGGCCACCGCCGACAGCAGGTCACCCGGACCCGCCGCGGCCCCGGCCGCGGCCGGGCCGGGCAGGTCCACCGTGACCGCCGCGGTGTTCTGCAACGTGAACATCACCTGGAACAGGGGATGGCGGGCCAGCGACCGCTCCGGGGCCAGCAGCTCCACCAGCCGCTCGAACGGCACATCCTGGTGATCCAGCGCGGCCAGCGCGGTCTCCCGGACCCGGCCCAGCAGCCCGGTGAAACAGGGATCCCCGGACAGCCCGGTACGCAGCACCAGGGTATTGACGAAAAACCCGACCAGGTCATCCAGCGCGGTATCGGTCCGCCCGGCCACCGCGGTGCCGACCGGGATATCATCCCCGCCGCCGAGCCTGCCCAGCAGGACCGCCAGCGCGGCCTGCAGCACCATGAACACCGTCACGCCCTGCGCCCGGGCCAGCGCCGCGACCTGCTCGTGCAGCCCCGCCGGGACCTCCAGCACCGCGGTATGCCCCCGGTGGCTCGGCACCGCCGGGCGCGGCCGGTCCGCCGGCAGCGCCAGCTCCGCCGGCACCCCGGCCAGCGCCCCCCGCCAGTACCCCACCTGCCCGGCCAGCAAGCTGCCCGGATCATCCTCCGAGCCCAGCAGCTCCCGCTGCCAGATCGCGTAATCGGCGTACTGCACCGGCAGCGGCGCCCACCCCGGCGCCCGCCCCGCCCGCCGCGCCGCGTACGCCACCGAGACATCGCGGGCCAGCGGCCCCATCGACCAGCCGTCCCCCGCGATGTGATGCAGCACCAGCACCAGCACATGCTCACCCGGGCCCAGCCGCAGCAGCCGGGCCCGCAGCGGGATCTGCCCGGCCAGGTCAAACGGCTCCGCCGCGACCTGCCCGATCACCGCGGCCAGGTCCGCCCCGGCCACCTCAGCGGACGGCAGCGCCCAGCCCGCCTCCCCCATCCCCAGCACCTGCTGGCACGGCTGCCCGCCCGCCACCGGGAACACCGTCCGCAGCACCTCATGCCGGGCCAGCACATCACCCAGCGCCGCCTGCAGCGCCCCCGCGTCCAGGTCCCCCGCCAGCCGCACCGCGACCGGGATATGATACGCCGCCGACGGGCCCTCCAGCTGGGCCAGGAACCACAGCCGCTGCTGCGCGAACGACAACGGCACCCGCGCCGGGCGCTCCCGCGCCGCCAGCACCGCCCGGGCCGGCCCGGCCCCCTCCAGCCGCGCCGCCAGCCCCGCCGGGGTCGGCGCCTCGAACAGCTCCCGCACCGCCAGCTCCGCACCCAGCACCACCCGGACCCGGGAGACCAGCCGCACCGCCAGCAGCGAATGCCCCCCCAGCGCGAAGAAATCATCCTCCGGCCCCACCGCCGGCACCCCCAGCACCTCCGCGAACACCGCGCACAAAATCTCCTCCCGCACCGAGACCGGACCCCGCCCCGCCCCCGCCCCCGCATAATCCGGCACCGGCAGCGCCCGCCGGTCCACCTTCCCGCTCGCCGTCAACGGCACCGCCCCGATAACCGTGACCACCGCCGGCACCATATACCCCGGCAGCCGCCCCGCCGCGAACTCCCGCACCACCCCCGCCAGCCCCCCCGCACCCGCACCCTCACCCTCACCCGCAGCCGCACCCGCAGCCGCACCCTCACCCGCGGCGTCACCGGCGGCGTCACCGCCGCCGGCCGGCGGGGACCACGTAGGCGGCCAGCCGCCGGTCCCCCGCGCTGTCCTCCCGCACCACCACAACTGCCTGCGCCACCTGAGGATGAGCGGCCAGCACCGCCTCCACCTCACCCGGCTCCACCCGGAACCCCCGGATCTTGATCTGCTCATCAGCCCGCCCCGCGAACACCAGCACCCCGTCCGCGGTCCACCGCGCCAGGTCCCCGGTCCGGTACATCCGCTCCCCCGCCCCGAACGGGCACGCCACGAACCGCTCCCCCGTCAGCCCCGCCCGCCCCGCATACCCCCGCGCCAGCCCCGCCCCCGCCACATACAACTCCCCCGCCACCCCGGCCGGCACCGGGCACAGCCACCCGTCCAGCACGAACACCCTGGTATTCGCGATCGGCCCCCCGATCGGCGGGTCTCCCGGCTGCTCGGTACACGCCCACGCGGTTGAATCCACCGTTGTCTCGGTCGGCCCGTAAAGGTTGTACAGCCCCGCCCTTGACCACGCGGCGAACCGCCGCGCCAGCGGCTCGCTGAGCGCCTCCCCGCTGCAGATCACCCGGCGCAGGCCGGCGCACTGGTCACGGTCTGCGGAGTCGAGGAAGGCCGCCAGCATCGCGGGCACGAAATGCACCGTGGTGATCCCCGCCGCACCAATCAGCTCAGACAAATACTCCGGATCGGCCTGCCCGCCCGGCCGGGCCAGCACCAGCGCCGCCCCCTCCAGCAGCGGCCAGAACAGCTCCCATACCGACACATCGAAACTCACTGGTGTCTTCTGCAGCACCCGGTCACCAGCATCCAGCCGGAACTGCGCCTGCATCCACACCAGCCGGTTGACGACCCCAGCGTGGGTGATCGTCACGCCCTTCGGGCGTCCGGTCGATCCCGAGGTGTAGATGACATAGGCCGGGTGCCCGGGCAGCAGGGCCGTGCCCGTACTGGCGAGGTGGCCGTCCCCGGACCCGGCCGGGGTAAGGTCGCCGACGGCCAGGACCGGCGCCGCCCCCAGTGCCGGCAGCCCGGCCCCCAGCTCCGCCGAGGTCAGCACGCATACCGGCCCGGCGTCGGCCAGCATGAAGGCGATCCGCCCGGCCGGATAGCCGGGATCGACCGGCAGGTAGGCCGCGCCCGCCTTGAGCACGCCCAGCAGGGCCACCAGCAGGTCCGCCGACCGCTCCAGCACCACGGCCACCACCGATTCCGGTCCCGCCCCGTACCCGGACAGGACCCGCGCCAGCCGCCCCGCCCGCACATCCAGCTCCCGGTAGCTGACCGCCTGCTCCCCGCAGATCACCGCGACCGCATCCGGGGTCCGGGCCGCCTGCACCCCGAACAACCCGGGCAGCGTCCCGGCCGGCACCTCCCGCGCCGTGTCGTTCCACCCGCTGACCACCTGATCCCGCTCGGCCTCCGACAGCACCTGCACCGCGCGGAACGGCAGATCCGGTGTCTCGGCCAGCGCGGCGACCAGGTTCCCCGCTGCGGTATGCACCAGCCCGCACACCAGCTGCGGGTAAGCGGCGCTACCGCGGCCACGGTAAGGCCGAGCCCGGTGCCGGTGTCGTCAATGGAAATGGCCAGCGGGTAGTTGGTCAGGTCCTGGGTGAACAAGATCTCGGTGTCCGCCGGGCCCGGGCCAGCATGCGGCTGGCTGGCCCGCCGGGCCGGGAGCTGGCTGTGCCGGTAGTTAAGAAGGGAGGTGAACAGCGGGGCGGGAGCGGCCACCCCGCTGGCCCGCTGGGCCACGCTCAGCGGAGCATGCTCATGGACCAGCAGCCCGGCCAGCTGGTCCCGCATCCCCGCCACCGCCTCAGCGACCGACCCGGCCCCCACCCGCACCCGCACCGGCAAGGTGTTCATGAATAGCCCGGGTACCCGCGCCGTCCCGGGCCCGGCCTGGATCCGGCCGAACAGCACCGTGCCGAACACCACGTCATCACGGCCCGCCACCGCGGCCAGCACCCGCGCCCACACCAGGTGGAACACCGTAGCCGGAGACACCCCCAAACCCCGGGCCACCTCCCGCACCCGCCCGGCCAGCCCCTCCTCCACCCGCCGGCCCCCCTGCCGGGCCCGGCTGCCATCACCACGGACATCCAGCAACCCGAACGGCGCGGTCGGCTCGGTGACATCGCCCACCAGCGCAGCGAAATACCGCTCATGCTCCTCCCGCGCCATCCCCAGCCGGGCCTGGGCCACGAAATTACGGAACGGCACCGGCTCCGGCAGCTCCTCCCCCGCCCGGCCAGCAGCGCGGTGATCTCCTCCAGCACCACCTCCAGCCCGGTATGGTCCATCAGCAGATGATGCGTCTGCACCAGCGCCAGCCACCGCCCCGTCCCCGGCTCAGCCGCCACCAGCACCCGCAGCAGCGGCGCCCGCCGCAAATCCATCGGCCCCGCCGCCGCCAGCAGCTGCGCGCTGTCCTGCCCCCCCGCCGCCAGCACCACCTCGGTCACCGGCAGCACCGCCCGCCGCCACACCACCTGCACCGGCTCAGCCAGCCCCTCCCACACAAACGCCGTCCGGTAAATATCATGCCGGTCCACCACCCGCTGCAACGCCCCCACGAACTCCCCCAGCCGCCCCCGCGAACCGAACCGCAGCACGAACGGCTCCAGGTACACATCCCCGCCCCCGCCCCCGCCCCCGTCCCCGCCCAGCAGATGATGAAAGAACATCCCCTCCTGCAACGGCGCCAGCGGATACACATCCGCCACATTCGCCGCCCCGCCCTCCACCCCCGCCACGATCCCCGCCACCTGCCCCGCATCCAGCCGCACCAGCGGCAGCATCGCCGGAGTGATCACCACCGCCCCCGCCGGGACCAGGTTCGGCGGCACCGCCACCAGCTCCGCCCCCGCCGACACCGCCAGCCCCGCCGGGGTCGGCGCCGCGAACAGCTCCCGCACCGCCACCGACACCCCCCGCTCCCGCAGCCGCTCCACCAGCGACACCGCCAGCAGCGAATGCCCCCCCAGCGCGAAGAAATCATCCTCCGGCCCCACCGCCGGCACCCCCAGCACCTCCGCGAACACCGCGCACAAAATCTCCTCCCGCACCGAGACCGGACCCCGCCCCGCCCCCGCCCCCGCATAATCCGGCACCGGCAGCGCCCGCCGGTCCACCTTCCCGCTCGCCGTCAACGGCACCGCCCCGATAACCGTGACCACCGCCGGCACCATATACCCCGGCAGCCGCCCCGCCGCGAACTCCCGCACCACCCCCGCCAGCCCCGCCCCGCACCCTCACCCTCACCCGCAGCCGCACCCGCACCCGCAGCCGCCCCTCACCCTCACCCGCGGCGTCAGCACCGGCGGCGGGGACCACGTAGGCGGCCAGCCGCCGGTCCCCCGCGCTGTCCTCCCGCACCACCACAACTGCCTGCGCCACCTGAGGATGAGCGGCCAGCACCGCCTCCACCTCACCCGGCTCCACCCGGAACCCCCGGATCTTGACCTGCTCATCAGCGCGCCCCGCGAACACCAGCACCCCATCCGCGGTCCATCGCGCCACATCCCCGGTCCGGTACATCCGCTCCCCCGCCCCGAACGGGCACGCCACGAACCGCTCCCCCGTCAGCCCCGCCCGCCCCGCATACCCCCGCGCCAGCCCCGCCCCCGCCACATACAACTCCCCCGCCACCCCGGCCGGCACCGGGCACAGCCACCCGTCCAGCACGAACACCCGGGTATTGACGATCGGCCCCCCGATATCGGGCGGCCCGCCCGGCCCCGCCGCCACCGCCCCCGCCGTGACCATCACCGTCGCCTCGGTCGGCCCGTAGGTATTAACCAGCCGCCGCCCCGCCGCCCACGCCCCCGCCAGCTCCCCGCCCAGCAGCTCAGCACCCGAGACCACCGTCCCCAGCCCCCCCACCCCGGCCGGGTCCAGCACCCCCAGCAACGACGGCACCACGCTCGCCGCCCGGACCCCCGCCACCCGGACCAGCCCCGCCACCAACCCCGGCTCAGCCCGCTCCGCCTCCGTCGCCATCACCAGCGTCCCGCCCCCCGCCAGCACCACCGCCAGGTCAAAAACCGACGCATCAAAACTGAACGAGGCAAACTGCAGCACCGCCACCCCCGGACCCGCGCCCAGCACCGGACCCAGCCCCGCCACCAGGTTCACCACCCCGCGATGAACACCCAGCACCCCCTTCGGCACCCCGGTAGACCCCGACGTGTAAATCACGTACGCCAGCCGCCCCGCCACCCCCGCCACCGCCGGCAGCACCCGCCCCCGCCCCGGCCACCTCACCAGCCAGGTCCTCCGCCCACAGCACCCGCCCGGGCAGCCCCGCCCCGGTCCCCCGGCCGCACACCACCACCGCAGCACCCCCGTCAGCGACCATGAACGCCAGCCGCCCCGCCGGGTACCCCGGATCCAGCGGCAGGTACGCCGCCCCCGCCCGCCAGATCCCCACGATCACCGCAACCAGCTCCGGACCCCGCGGCAAGCACACCCCCACCACCTGCTCCAGCCCCCACCCCCGCCACCCGCAACGCCCCCGCCACCCGCCCCGCCCGCTCCCACAGCCACCCATACGACCACCGCACCCCCCCGCACGCCACCGCCACCACATCCGGCCCCGCCCCCGCCCGCACCCCCACCAGCTCCTCCGCCCCGCCCGCCGCAGGCACCTCCCGCGCCGTGTCATTCCACCCGCTGACCACCTGCTCCCGCTCAGCCTCCGACAGCACCTGCACCGCGTGCAGCCGGGCCCGCGGGTCAGCGGTCACCGCCTGCCAGCACCCGGACCAGCCGGCCCGCGAACATCTCCGCCGCGCCGGGATCGAACAGGTCCGCCGCGACGATGACCGGCCCGGCCAGCCCGGCCGGGCGGCCGCCGGGCCCGAAGACCTCGCTCACGCTGATATCCAGGTCGAACCGCGCCGGGGTGGCCACCGCCGACAGCAGGTCACCCGGACCCGGCCCGGCCGCGGCCGGGCCGGGCAGGTCCACCGTGACCGCCGCGGTGTTCTGCAACGTGAACATGACCTGGAACAGGGGATGGCGGGCCAGCGACCGCTCCGGGGCCAGCAGCTCCACCAGCCGCTCGAACGGCACGTCCTGGTGATCCAGCGCGGCCAGCGCGGTCTCCCGGACCCGGCCCAGCAGCTCGGTGAAACAGGGATCCCCGGCCAGGCCGGTACGCAGCACCAGGGTGTTGACGAAGAACCCGACCAGGTCATCCAGCGCGGTATCGGTCCGCCCGGCCACCGCGGTGCCGACCGGGATGTCATCCCCGCCGCCGAGCCTGCCCAGCAGGACCGCCAGCGCGGCCTGCAGCACCATGAACACCGTCACGCCCTGCGCCCGGGCCAGCGCCGCGACCTGCTGGTGCAGCCCGGCCGGGACCTCCAGCACCGCGGTATGCCCGCGGTGGCTCGGCACCGCCGGGCGCGGCCGGTCCGCCGGCAGCGCCAGCTCCGCCGGCACCCCGGCCAGCGCCCCCCGCCAGTACCCCACCTGCGCGGCCAGCAGGCTGCCCGGATCATCCTCCGAGCCCAGCAGCTCCCGCTGCCAGATCGCGTAATCGGCGTACTGCACCGGCAGCGGCGCCCACCCCGGCGCCCGGCCCGCCCGCCGCGCCGCGTACGCCACCGAGACATCGCGGGCCAGCGGCCCCATCGACCAGCCATCCCCCGCGATGTGATGCAGCACCAGCACCAGCACATGCTCACCCGGGCCCAGCCGCAGCAGCCGGGCCCGCAGCGGGATCTGCCCGGCCAGGTCAAACGGCTCCGCCGCGACCTGCCCGATCACCGCGGCCAGGTCCGCCCCGGCCACCTCAGCGGACGGCAGCGCCCAGCCCGCCTCCCCCATCCCCAGCACCTGCTGGCACGGCTGCCCGCCCGCCACCGGGAACACCGTCCGCAGCACCTCATGCCGGGCCAGCACATCACCCAGCGCCGCCTGCAGCGCCCCCGCGTCCAGGTCCCCCGCCAGCCGCACCGCGACCGGGATATGATACGCCGCCGACGGGCCCTCCAGCTGGGCCAGGAACCACAGCCGCTGCTGCGCGAACGACAACGGCACCCGCGCCGGGCGCTCCCGCGCCGCCAGCACCGCCCGGGCCGGCCCGGCCCGCTCCAGCCGCGCCGCCAGCCCCGCCGGGGTCGGCGCCTCGAACAGCTCCCGCACCGCCAGCTCCGCGCCCAGCACCACCCGGACCCGGGAGACCAGCCGCACCGCCAGCAGCGAATGCCCCCCCAGCGCGAAGAAATCATCCTCCGGCCCCGCCGCCGGCACCCCCAGCACCTCCGCGAACACCGCGCACAAAATCTCCTCCCGCACCGTGACCGGACCCCGCCCCGCCCCCGCCCCCGCATAATCCGGCACCGGCAGCGCCCGCCGGTCCACCTTCCCGCTCGCCGTCAACGGCACCGCCCCGCATAACCGTGACCACCGCCGGCACCATATACCCCGGCAGCCGCCCCGCCGCGAACTCCCGCACCACCCCCGCCAGCCCCCCCGCACCCGCACCTCACCCTCACCCGCAGCCGCACCCGCACCGCAGCGTCACCCGCGGCGTCACCGGCGGCGTCACCGCCGCCGGCGGCGGGGACCACGTAGGCGGCCAGCCGCCGGTCCCCCGCGCTGTCCTCCCGCACCACCACCACTGCCTGCGCCACCTGAGGATGAGCGGCCAGCACCGCCTCCACCTCACCCGGCTCCACCCGGAACCCCCGGATCTTGACCTGCTCATCGGCCCGCCCCGCGAACACCAGCACCCCATCCGCGGCCCACCTCGCCACATCCCCGGTCCGGTACATCCGCTCCCCCGCCCCGAACGGGCACGCCACGAACCGCTCCCCCGTCAGCCCCGCCCGCCCCGCATACCCCCGCGCCAGCCCCGCCCCCGCCACATACAACTCCCCCGCCACCCCGGCCGGCACCGGGCAAAGCCACCCGTCCAGCACGAACACCCGGGTATTCGACGATCGGCCCCCCGATCGGCGGCGGCCCGCCCGGCCCCGCCGCCACCGGCCCCGCCGTGACCATCACCGTCGCCTCGGTCGGCCCGTAGCGTATTAACCAGCCGCCGCCCCGCCGCCCACGCCCCCGCCAGCTCCCCGCCCAGCAGCTCAGCACCCGAGACCACCGTCCCCAGCCCCCCCACCCCGGCCGGGTCCAGCACCCCCAGCAACGACGGCACCACACTGCCGCCCGGACCCCCGCCGCCCGGACCAGCCCCGCCACCAACCCCGGATCACCCCGCTCCGCCTCCGTCGCCATCACCAGCGTCCCGCCCCCCGCCAGCACCACCGCCAGGTCAAAAACCGACGCATCAAAACTGAACGAGGCAACCTGCAGCACCGCCACCCCCGGACCCGCGCCCAGCACCGGACCCAGCCCCGCCACCAGGTTCACCACCCCCCGGTGAACACCCAGCACCCCCTTCGGCACCCCGGTAGACCCCGACGTGTAAATCACGTACGCCAGCCGCCCCGCCACCCCCGCCACCGCCGGCACACCCCCCGCCCCGGCCACCTCGCCCGCCAGGTCCTCCGCCCACAGCACCCGCCCCGGCAGCCCCGCCCCGGACCCCCGGCCGCACACCACCACCCCCGCACCCCCGTCAGCGACCATGAACGCCAGCCGCCCCGCCGGGTACCCCGGATCCAGCGGCAGGTACGCCGCCCCCGCCCGCCAGACCCCCACCAGCACCGCAACCAGCTCCGGACCCCGCGGCAAGCACACCCCCACCACCTGCTCAGCCCCCACCCCCGCCCGCTGCAACGCCCCCGCCACCCGCCCCGCCCGCTCCCACAGCCACCCATACGACCACCGCACCCCCCCGCACGCCACCGCCACCACATCCGGCCCCGCCCCCGCCCGCACCCCCACCAGCTCCTCCGCCCCGCCCGCCGCAGGCACCTCCCCCGCCGTGTCATTCCACCCGCTGACCACCTGCTCCCGCTCAGCCTCCGACAGCACCTGCACCGCGCGGAACGGCAGACCCGGTGTCCCGGCCAGCGCCGCGACCAGGTTCCCCGCCACCGTCAGCACCAGCCCGCACACCAGCTGCGGGTCAACCAGCCCGGCCGCTTCCGCGGACACGCTGAACCCCGACCCGGCATCATTGACCGCCACCGCCAGCGGGTAATTGGACCGCTCCCGGGAAAACACCATCCCGATACCCG
The DNA here is from genome assembly GCA_963808315.1 of uncultured Actinomycetes bacterium. Lineage (GTDB taxonomy): Bacteria > Actinomycetota > Actinomycetes > Streptosporangiales > Streptosporangiaceae > Palsa-504. The sequence continues at coordinate 134,687 of CAWEFK010000013.1, forward strand.
TCCCCGCCGCCTGGCCCAGCCCCCCGCCACCCGGGGCCGCCCCCGGCGTATGCCGGTAATTGAACAGCGAGGTGAACAGCGGGGCGGGAGCGGCCACCCCGCTGGCCCGCTGGGCCACGCTCAGCGGAGCATGCTCATGGACCAGCAGCCCGGCCAGCTGGTCCCGCATCCCCGCCACCGCCTCGCCGACCGACCCGGCCCCCACCCGCACCCGCACCGGCAGCGTATTGATAAACGGCCCGGGCACCCGCGCCGTCCCGGGTCCGGCCTGGATCCGGCCGAACAGCACCGTGCCGAACACCACGTCATCACGGCCCGCCACCGCGGCCAGCACCCGCGCCCACACCAGGTGGAACACCGTAGCCGGAGACACCCCCAAACCCCGGGCCACCTCCCGCACCCGCCCGGCCAGCCCCTCCTCCACCCGCTCGCTGCCCTGCCGGGCCCGGCTGCCATCACCACGGACATCCAGCAACCCGAACGGCGCGGTCGGCTCGGTGACATCGCCCACCAGCGCAGCGAAATACCGCTCATGCTCCTCCCGCGCCATCCCCAGCCGCGCCTGGGCCACGAAATTACGGAACGGCACCGGCTCCGGCAGCTCCTCCCCCCGCCCGGCCAGCAGCGCGGTGATCTCCTCCAGCACCACCTCCAGCCCGGTATGGTCCATCAGCAGATGATGCGTCTGCACCAGCGCCAGCCACCGCCCCGTCCCCGGCTCAGCCGCCACCAGCACCCGCAGCAGCGGCGCCCGCCGCAAATCCATCGGCCCCGCCGCCGCCAGCAGCTGCGTCGCTCTCCCGCCCCCCCGCCGCCAGCACCACCTCTCTCACCGGCAGCACCGCCCGCCGCCACACCACCTGCACCGGCTCAGCCAGCCCCTCCCACACAAACGCCGTCCGGTAAATATCATGCCGGTCCACCACCCGCTGCAACGCCCCCACGAACTCCCCCAGCCGCCCCCGCGAACCGAACCGCAGCACGAACGGCTCCAGGTACACATCCCCGCCCCCGCCCCCGCCCCCGTCCCCGCCCAGCAGATGATGAAAGAACATCCCCTCCTGCAACGGCGCCAGCGGATACACATCCGCCACATTCGCCGCCCCGCCCTCCACCCCCGCCACGATCCCCGCCACCTGCCCCGCATCCAGCCGCACCAGCGGCAGCATCGCCGGAGTGATCACCACCGCCCCCGCCGGGACCAGGTTCGGCGGCACCGCCACCAGCTCCGCCCCCGCCGACACCGCCAGCCCCGCCGGGGTCGGCGCCGCGAACAGCTCCCGCACCGCCACCGACACCCCCCGCTCCCGCAGCCGCTCCACCAGCGACACCGCCAGCAGCGAATGCCCCCCCAGCGCGAAGAAATCATCCTCCGGCCCCACCGCCGGCACCCCCAGCACCTCCGCGAACACCGCGCACAAAATCTCCTCCCGCACCGAGACCGGACCCCGCCCCGCCCCCGCCCCCGCATACTCCGGCACCGGCAGCGCCCGCCGGTCCACCTTCCCGCTCGCCGTCAACGGCACCGCCCCGATAACCGTGACCACCGCCGGCACCATATACCCCGGCAGCCGCCCCGCCGCGAACTCCCGCACCACCCCCGCCAGCCCCCCGCCATCCCCGCCGTCACCGGCACCGCCGGCACCGCCGCCGCCGTCGCTGCCATCACCGGCGGGGACCACATAGGCGGCCAGCCGCCGGTCCCCCGCGCTGTCCTCCCGCACCACCACAACTGCCTGCGCCACCTGAGGATGAGCGGCCAGCACCGCCTCCACCTCACCCGGCTCCACCCGGAACCCCCGGATCTTGACCTGCTCATCAGCGCGCCCGCAGTACTCCAGCACCCCATCCGCGGTCCATTTCGCCACATCCCCGGTCCGGTACATCCGCTCCCCCGCCCCGAACGGGCACGCCACGAACCGCTCCCCCGTCAGCCCCGCCCGCCCCAGGTACCCCCGCGCCAGCCCCGCCCCCGCCACATACAACTCCCCCGCCACCCCCGCCGGCACCGGATTAAGCCACCCGTCCAGCACGAACACCCGGGTATTGACGACCGGCCCCCCGATATCCGCCGGCCCGCCCGCCACCAGCGGCCCCGACATCGTCGCGCACACCGTCGTCTCCGTCGGCCCGTACGCATTGACCAGCCGCCGCCCCGCCGCCCACGCCCCCGCCAGCTCCCCGCCCAGCGCCTCCCCCGCCGCCACCACCGACCCCACCCGCCCCCACCGGCCCGGATCCATCACCGCCAGCACCGCCGGCGGCAACGTCGCATGCGTGACCCCGTACCGGACCGCGAAACCAGTCAGCGGCTCACCCGGCACCAGCTCATCCGCCGACCCCACCACCAGCCCCGCCCCCGACCCCAGCGCCATCACCAGCTCCGACACCGACGCGTCAAAACTCGGCGAGGCAAACTGCAGCACCCGGCAGCCAGGAACCACCCCGAACCGCTCGATCTGCGCCGCCGCCAGGCTCGCCACCCCACCATGGGAGACCACCACGCCCTTAGGCCGCCCCGTCGACCCCGACGTGTAAATCACATACGCCGGATGCCCCGGCCGCAGCCCCGCCACCCGGTCACCATCCGCCAGGTCACCCGCCCCCAGCGCCCCCAGCTGCACCCCCACCGACGGCTCATCCACCCCCAGCACCGGCACCATGACCTGCGCCGGCAGATCCCCGGCAGCAGCCGCCGCGGCCACGATCACCGCCGGGCGCGCATCACGCAGCACAAACCCGGTCCGCTCCGCCGGATACCCCGGATCCACCGGCAGGAAAGCCGCCCCCGCCTTCAGCACCCCCAGCACCGCCACCACCAGCTCCGCCGACCGCTCCAGCACCACCGCCACCACCGACTCCGGCCCCGCCCCCCACCCCGCCAGCAGCCGGGCCAGCCGGTTCGCCCGCCCGTTCAGCTCCCCGTACGACAGCTGCCTGCCATGATCCGCCACCGCGACCGCATCCGGAGTCCGGGCCGCCTGCACCTCAAACAACCCCGCCAGGGTCAGCGGACCCAGTTGCCGGGCGGTGTCATTCCACCCCGACAAGAGCTGCCACCGCTCGCGTTCCTCCAGGATCGTCACGCGGTTCAGCGGCACCTGGGCATCAGCCGTCACCGTCTCCAGCACCCGGACCAGCCGGCCCGCGATCACTTCCGCCGTGCCGGGGTCGAACAAGTCCAGTGCCACTATCACTAGGCCCCGTAGCCCGGCCGGGCGACCGTCCGCCGTGGGCGCTTCAACCACGGTGATATCGATGTCGAACCTCACTGCTTCGGCATCGCCGGCGGGGAGCCCGGCGGCGTGTACGCCACCCAGGTCCAAAATGGCGGGGGCATTGTTCTGCATGGTCAGGTTGACCTGGAACAGGGGGTGGCGGGCCAGGGACCGCTCCGGGGCGAGGATCTCGACCAGCCGCTCGAACGGCACGTCCTGATGCTCCAGCGCTCCCAGCCCCGCCCCCCGCACACGCCGCAGCACCTCCGCGAACGACGGATCTCCCGACAGGCCGGTGCGCAGCACCAGGGTGTTGACGAAAAACCCGACCAGCTCATCCAGCGCCTCATCCGTGCGCCCGGCCACCCCGGTGCCGACCGGGATATCATCCCCGCCGCCGAGCCGGCCCAGCAGGACCGCCAGCGCGGCCTGCAGCACCATGAACACCGTCACGCCCTGCGCCCGGGCCAGCGCCGCGACCTGCTGGTGCAGCCCGGCCGGGACCTCCAGCACCGCGGTATGCCCGCGGTGGCTCGGCACCGCCGGGCGCGGCCGGTCCGCCGGCAGCGCCAGCTCCGCCGGCACCCCGGCCAGCGCAGCCCGCCAGTACCCCACCTGCCCGGCCAGCAGGCTGCCCGGGTCATCCTCCGAGCCCAGCAGCTCCCGCTGCCAGATCGCGTAATCGGCGTACTGCACCGGCAGCGGCGCCCACCCCGGCGCCCGGCCCGCCCGCCGCGCCGCGTACGCCACCGAGATATCCTGCGCCAGCAGCTGCGTTGACCAGCCGTCCACCGCAATGTGGTGGACGACTACCATCAGCACATATTGTCCCGGTCCAGTTACGTACAGCTTTGCCCGTAGCGGAAGCTCTACGCTCAGCCCGAACGGCTGTCCCGCCATCTCAGCGACGACGCTGTCCATGTCATCCTCGGCCACCTCGGCCACCGGCAATTCCCAGCCCAGTTCATCCATCCCCAGCACCTGCTGGTACGGCTGCCCGTCGGCCGCCGGGAAGACCGTCCGCAGCACCTCATGCCGGGCCAGCACATCGCCCAGCGCCGCCTCCAGCGCCCGGACGTCAAGGTCCCCGGCCAGCCGGACCGCTGTCGCTATGTTGTAGGTGGCGCTAGGCCCCTCCAGCTGGGTCAGGAACCACAGCCGCTGCTGCGCGAACGACAACGGCACCCGGGCCGGGCGCTCCCGCTTTCGCAGTGCTGGCCGCGCCGGGCCGGCCTGCTCTAGGCGGGCGGCCAGACTGGCCGGCGTCGGCGCCTCGAAGATCACCGCGATCGTCGTCTCCGCGCCTAGGACCGACCGGATATGGGAGACCAGCCGCACCGCCAGCAGCGAATGCCCGCCCAGGGCGAAAAAATCATCCTCCGGCCCGGCCCGCTCCACCCCGAGCACTTGCGCGAATACGGCACACAAAATTTCCTCGCGCGCTGTCGCCGGGCCCCGGCCAGGCAGACTCGTGGCCGCACGGTTGGGGCGAGGCAGCGCCTTTCTGTTCACCTTCCCGCTCGGCGTCAGCGGCAGCGCCTCGATGACCGTGACTGTCGAGGGCAGCATGTATCCTGGCAGCCGCAAAGCGGCGAACTCCTGGACAGCCACCGGCAGCCCGCTATCCGCGGCCGCCTGATCATCGGTTATTCCATCGCCGGTCACGGGGACCACATAGGCAGCCAGCTGCTTGTCCCCGATCTCATCCTCCCGGGCCGCCACTACTGCCTGGGCGACCCCGGGATGAGCGGACAGCACCGCCTCGATCTCACCGGGCTCGACCCGGAACCCGCGGATCTTCACCTGATCGTCTACCCGGCCGACAAACTCCAGGACCCCGTCGGCGGTCCAGCGCACCACGTCGCCAGTCCGGTACATCCGTTTCCCGGGCTCGCCGAACGGGCTCGCGACGAACCGCTCACCGGTCAGCCCGGCCTGGTCCCAATACCCTTGCGCGAGCCCTGCACCAGCTACGTACAGTTCTCCCGATACTTCGGGGGGTACCGGCCGCAGCCGGATGTCCAGGACATACACCTGGGTTTTGGCCAGTGGCCGCCCAATTGGCAGGACGGCTGGCACGTCGCCACCAGCCCCGGTCAAATGCTGGGTCGCGCAGAGCGTGGCCTCCGTCGGGCCGTACAAATGCCGGACCACCAGGCCCGGACATGTCTCCAGCGCACGTCGCACCGCCGCCGCAGGCACCACATCCCCGCCGGTCAGCATCTCCTGGAGACCGGCAAGGCAATCCGGGTCGTCCTCCGTCAGCACGCGGCACAACCCAGCAGTCAGATGGACATGAGTCAGCCCGTAGGAGGCGATGAGCGACCGGAGCCTCGCCGCGTCCATGTCACCATGAGGTGCCACCACAACCTGGCCGCCCGAGAGCAGCGGCACCCAGATTTCATACGTCGAGGCGTCAAAGGCATGTGGAGCGTGAAATAGCACCCGGTGCGCAGCACGGGCCTGCCAGCACGGATCCGATACCAGCTCAACCACGCCACGATGGGTGACCACTACTCCCTTCGGCACTCCGGACGAGCCCGACGTGTACATCACATAAGCGGCCTGGTCGGCCGACCATCCGGCAGGCAGCGCCACACCACCGCCGTCGCCGACCACCGATGCTGCCTCTACCACCTCAACGCCCTCAGCCAGCGCCGCCGCGGCGAACTCGTGGCCAGCGGTGACCGCATCCACCACCATCAGCCGGGCTCTGCAGTCGTCCAGCACCGCGCTGATCCGGGCTACGGGCCAGCCCGCATCGATCGGCAGGTAGGCCGCCCCGGCCTTGAGCACCGCCAGCAGGGTGACCACCAGCTCAATCGATCGCTCCATCGCCACGGCCACCAGCGATCCCGCCCCTGCCCCACGCGCCGCCAGCACCCGGGCCAGCCGGTCCGCCCGCGCATTCAGATCCGCATAGGACAACCGAGTGTCCCCGCACGCCACCGCAACCTCCCGCGGGGTCCGGGCCACCTGCGCCTCGAACAGCCCTGGCACCGTGACCGGCGCCCGGCGGGCGCTGTCGTTCCAGCCGGTGAGGATCTGCCGGCGCTCGTCGTCATCGAGGATCTCCACCACAGCCACCGGCACCTGCGGGTCAGTGACCACAGCAGTCAGGACCCGCACCAGCCGCCGCGCGATCATGGCAGCAGTTGTGGGATTGAATAGGTCGGCTGAAACAGTTACCGAGCCCCGGAGGCCAGCCCGGCAATCCCCGGCTGTCGGACACCTCGGTCACGGTCACGCTCATGTCGAACTTCGACTGCGGGATTCCGGCAGGCAGCAGGCCTGCCGCAGGCGGGGCAATTGCAGCACTGGCGGTGCGGTGTTCTGCACAGTAAGCGTGACCTGGAATAGCGGATGACGGCTGAGGGACCGTTGCGGCGCCAGTATCTCTACCAGCCGTTCGAATGGCACGTCCTGGTTGTCCAGCGCGCCTAGCCAGCAGTCACGGACGCGGCCAAGCAGCTCGCTGAACGACGGATCCCCGGACACGTCGGTCCGCAGCACTAGGGTGTTGATGAAGAATCCCGCCAAATCGTCCAGGGCGGCATCAGTCCGCCCGGCCACCGCGCTGCCGACCGGAATATCCTCGCCCGCACCCAGTCTTGACAGCAACGCGGCCAGCGCGGCCTGCGCCACCATGTACATCGTTACACCCTGTGCCCGGGCCAGCCCTGTCAGCTGCTCATGCAGCTGCGCCGGGATATCAAGTGCGGCAATGTGGGCGTGGTGGCTCCGCACAGCGGGGCGGGGCCGGCTCCCGGGCAACGCTAGCTCCTCGGGAATCCCCGCCAGCGTCTGCCGCCAGTAGGCGATCTGCCGGGCGATGAGGCTGTCAGCGTCATCTTCTCCACCGAGCAGGTCCCGCTGCCACAGCGCGTAGTCGGCGTACTGCACCGGCAGCGGCTCCCACCCAGGTAGTTCTCCCGCACACCTGGCCGCGTATGCCGCGGATATGTCCCGGGCCATGACACCGGTGGACCAGCCGTCCCCGGCGATGTGATGAACTACCACTACCAGCACATGGTCAGCTGGGTTGAGGCGGAACAGCTGCGCTCGCACCGGGATCTGCGTGGCCAGGTCAAACGGTTGCGCCGTGACCTCCTCGACGGCGCTGCGCAGCTCAGCTTCGCTGGTCTCGATCACCGGCAGTTCCCAGCTGAGCTCCTCCATGGTCAGCACGTGCTGGTACGGCTGACCGCCGACGACGGGGAAAACGGTGCGTAGCACCTCGTGCCGGCCGATCACATCGGCCAGCGCTGCCTCCAATGCCGTCACATCCAGATCACCGGCCAGGCGCACGGCGGACGGGATGTGGTAGGTGGCGGACGGTCCCTCCAACTGGAGGACGAACCACAGCCGCTGCTGGGCATACGACAGCGGCACCTGTTCCGGCCGCTCCCGCGGCGTCAGGGCCAGCCGGGCGGGCCCGGCCTGCTCAAGCCGAGCGGCGAGTCTGGTCGGCGTGGGAGCCTCGAACAGCACCCGGACCGCCAGGTCTACGGCCAGCACCGAACGGACCCGGCTGACCAGTCGCACGGCGAGCAGCGAATGTCCGCCCAGGGCAAAGAAGTTGTCCTCCGGGCCCACTTGCGCAACGCCGAGCACCTGAGCGAACAGGCTACATAGCAGCTGCTCCCGCACCGTGACCGGTTCCAAGTACCCGGGCGCACCCGCCGCCTGAGCGGGAGCCGGCAGCGCGGCTCGGTCGATCTTTCCGCTGGCTGTCAGCGGCAGCGCCGACAGCACCATGATCGCCGACGGCACCATGTGCTGAGGGAGGCGGGCAGCCGCAAAGTCCCGGACCGACGCCGCCAACACGCCGTCGGCCGCTTCATCCCCCATCTCAGCGCCTCCGCCAGGAACGACATAGGCAACTATCCGCTTATCGCCGGTTACATCCTCGCGTGCTGCCACCGCCGCAAGCGCCACCCAGGGGTGCGCCGCCAGCACTGTCTCGATTTCTCCTGGCTCCACCCGGAATCCGCGGATCTGGACCTGGTCATCGGCTCGTCCCACGAACTCGAGCTGCCCGTCCGCGGTCCACCTGGCTACATCTCCCGTCCGGTACATGCGCTGCCCCGAATCCCCGAACGGGCAGGCCACGAACCGTTCACTCGTCAGGCCGGGGCGGCCCAGATAACCTCGCGCGAGCCCGGTACCCGCCAGATAGAGCTCCCCCGCCACTCCCGGAGGCACCGGCCGCAGCCAGGCATCTAGCACATAACAGCGGGCATTGATGATCGGCGAACCGATCAGCACCTCTTCCGCGTCGGGACAGCACCGCCAGACGGTGGCGTCTACCGCCGCCTCCGTGGGCCCATAGGTGTTGAACAGCACCCGCCCGGCCGACCAGTGACTGGCCAGCTCAGGCGGGCAGGCCTCGCCTCCTACCTCGATGACCACCGCTGCGTCCACCGAGCCGGCCGCCAGAGTCGCCAGCACCGCCGGCGGCAGCGACGCATGGGTAATTCCCGCTTCCGCCAGGAATCCCGCCAGATCCTCGCCCAGTCGCCGCTCGGGCGGGACGATCACCAGCACCGCCCCCGCGATCAGCGCGAGCGACCACTCCGAGCAGAAGTTGTCGAAACTAGCCGATGCGAACTGAGCCACCTTGTCCCCCGGCGCCACTCGGAAGCGGGCATGGGCGGCGACTAGGTTCGTGAACGCCGCGTGGGATACGACCACTCCCTTGGGCCATCCGGTCGACCCCGACGTGTACACCACGTACGCCGCTTGTTCTGGCAGCAATCTCCTGACCCGGCCGATGGCCGGAAGATCATCGTTCCCGACCTCGGCTGATTCCCCGCTCATCGTGGGCTCATCGGTATTCAGCACCGGCACGGCGGCCACGTCCGGCAAGCCAGCGGCTAGTGAAGATGTCGTGATAACGCAGACGGGATCTGCGTCGGCGAGCATGAACGCGACCCGCTCCGCGGGATACTCCGGATCGATCGCCAGGTACGCGGCTCCGGCCTTGAGCACGGCCAGTACCGCCACTATCAGATCAACGGAGCGGTCCAGCACCACGGCCACTACCGACTCCGGCCCCGCCCCCCGCATGGTCAGCACCCGGGCCAGCCGGCTGGTCCGGGCATTCAGCTCACCGTAACTGACCGTCCTGCCCCCGCAGGCCACCGCCGACGCATCAGGAGAGGTCGCCGCCTGCGCCTCGAACAGGGCTGTCAGTGAGGCGGCAGGCCGTTCGCGCGCCGTGTCATTCCACTCCATGAGAATCTGCCGCCGTTCGTCTGCGCCCAGCACCTCGATGGCACGCAGTGGGGTGCTAGGCGCGTCCATAAGCGCGGCCACCAAGTTCATGGTCGTGCTATGCAGCAGCGCACAGAGCTGCTGCGGACTGGCTGGGGCCACTGCGTCCACAGTGAGCTCAAAGCCGGTTCCCGCGTCGTCGACCGAGACGGCCAGCGGATAATTGCTCAGATCCTGGATGAACTGCATCCTGATGCCGCTAAGGCCGGTACCGTCATCGTCCCCCAGGCTGGCTCGGGCGGCCTGGCGCTGGTCATGACGGTAGTTGAGGATCGATGTGAACAGCGGTGCCGGGGCGGCCACCCCGCTGGCCTGCTGGGCTACGGTCAGCGGGGCGTGCTCGTGGGCCAGGAGCCGGCCAAGCTGCGACCGCATGGCCGCGACCGACCCTGCGACACCTGCCGTAGCCGCCTGGACCCGGACCGGCAGAGTGTTGATGAATGGCCCCGGTACCCGGCTGACGCCGGCACCGGCGTTCATCCGGCCGAACAGGACAGTGCCGAACACTACATCATCGCGCCCGGCCAGGGAGGCTAGCAGCCGGGCCCACACGACATGGAACACGGTGGCCGGGGATACCCCCAGCATGCGGGCTTGTTCCCGTACCTCCCCGGCCAGGTACGGATCCAGAGCCAGCCGCGCCGTCGTCGCCGGGACGCCGTCGCCGCGGGTATCCAGCAGCCCGAACGGTGCGGTCGGCTCGGTGACATCTGCCAGCAAGCCCGTGAAGTATCGCTCGTGCTCCTCCCGCGGTACGGCCAGCCGGGCCTGGGCCACAAAGTTACGGAACGGCAGCGGCTCCGGCAGCTGGTCGCCCTCCCCACGCAACAGTGCCGCGATCTCCGCTTGCAGGACATCCATTGCCGTTCGGTCCTCGATCAGGTGGTGAACCTGCACGAGCGCCAGCCAGTGCTCGCTCCCCGGCTCGGCCGCAATGTGCGCGCGCAGCAGGGGTGCCCGTCCCAGATCCAGCCAGGCTCCGCCGGCCGCGCGGAGCTCACTGACCACATCCGCACCATGATTATCAAGGTGGACTTCGGTCACCGGCAGAGGCGCCTTGCGCCACACCACCTGCACCGGCTCGGTCAGGCCGTCCCAGGCAATGGCCGTGCGGTAGATGTCATGCCGGTCAATCACCTGTTGCAACGCGCCCAGGAACTCGTCGAGCCGACGCCGGCCGTCAAACCCCAGCACATACGACTCCAGGTACACGTCCCCACGGCTGGGGTCGGCCAGTAGGTGATGGAAGAACATGCCCTCCTGCAACGGTGCCAGGGGATAGATATCCGCCACGTTCGCCGCCCCGCCCGCTACCCGTCCGGTGATCAGAGCGATCTCCGCGGCGGTCAGCTGCACCAGCGGCAGCATTTCAGGGGTGATCTCGGTCGTCCCGGCCGCAATCCGGTTCGCCGGGACCTCGATCTCCACCTGGCCAGCCGCTGTAGCGAGTCCCGCGGGTGTCGGTGTCTCGAACAGTGCCCGCACCGGCACCGCAGCCCCTCGCTCCCGCAGCCGCTGCGCGAGCACCACCGCCAATAGTGAATGCCCGCCCAAGGCGAAGAAGTCATCCTCCGCCCCGACCCAGTCCAGACCGAGAACCTCCGCGAAGGCATCACATATAATTTCCTCGCGCAACGTCACGGGTCCACGGCCGGAGCTGCCCGGCGCATGGCCGAGGGCGGGCAGCGCCTTACGGTCGATCTTCCCGCTCGGCGTCAGAGGCAGCCCTCCCAGGACCACCACCGACGACGGCACCATGTAGCCGGGTAGCCGCCGGCCCGCGAATTCCCGCACGTCAGCAGCCAGCCCATCCTCGTCGGCAACGAGATCATCGTCGCTGTCGGCGGCGACGATGCAGGCGGCCAGCCGCCGGTCCCCGGGATCGTCCCCCCACACCGTGACCACCGCCTGCGCGACCAGGGGATGGGCGGCGAGCACCGCCTCGATCTCGCCAAGCTCGATGCGGAACCCGCGGATCTTGACCTGGTCATCGGATCGTCCCGCGAACTTCAGCACCCCCTCAGCGGTCCAGCTGGCCAGGTCTCCCGTCCGGTACATCCGCTCCCCGCCAGAGCCAAATGGGCAAGCGACAAACCGGTCCCCGGTCAGCGCGGGCTGGCCCAGATACCCGCGCGCCAGCCCCGCCCCGGACACATAAAGCTCTCCCCCCACCCCGGCAGGCACCGGGTTCAACCACTCATCCAGCACGAACGCTCGCAGGCCCGGGATGGCCCGGCCGACCGGGCTTCCGCCCGCCGCCACGGCCACCGCATCCAGCTCCAGGTGGGTAACGTGCACGGTCGTCTCGGTGATGCCGTACATGTTCACTAGTGCCGGCCTGTCCGGATGACGGGCATGCCAGTCCTGCAGCCGAACGGGCTCCAGGGCTTCCCCGCCGAATACCACCCAGCGCACGGTCAGTGACCGGCCCACCGCCGGGTCCTGCGCCTCGGCCCGCATCAGCTGATAGAAAGCCGACGGCGTCTGGGACAGCATCGTCACCCGCTCGCAGGCCAGCATGCGCAGGAATTCTGCCGGAGACCGGGACACCGTGAAAGGCACCATGACCACCCGCCCGCCGTGCAGCAGCGCACCCCACAGCTCCCACACCGAGAAGTCGAACGCGAACGAATGGAACCAGCTCCACACGTCACCAGCGCCGAACCCGAATCGCTCCTGGGTCGCCGCGAACAGCCCGGCCACGCTGGCGTGACTGACCGAGACACCCTTAGGCCGGCCCGTCGACCCGGAGGTGTAGATCACGTAGGCCAGATGAGCGGGCAACAGCCGACCGCCACGCACGGCATCCCCCAGGTCAACATCCTGGTCCTGGAAGTGTGAAGGCTCGCCGACGGCCAGAATCGGCACCGCGGACGACTCCGGCAAGCTAACCGCCACGGCCGGGGAGGCCACAATCGCTACCGGCCTGGCGTCGCTGAGCATGTAAGAAATCCGCTCAGCGGGATAGTCAGGATCAACCGGCAGGTAGGCAGCACCGGACTTCAGCACGGCCAGCAACCCCACGATCAGCTCAGCCGACCGCTCCATCACCACCGCCACCACCGACTCCGGCCCTGCCCCTCGCAGCACCAGCAGCCGGGCCAGCCGGTTCGCCCGCGCATTCAGTTCCGCGTACGTCAAGCTGGCGCGCGCACAGGCCACCGCCACCGCATCCGGGCCCCGCCCGGCCTGTGCCTCAAACAGCTCGGTCAGTGTGACCTCCTGCGCCGGCCCGGAAGGGGCATTCCAGCCCCCAAGCACCTGCCGCCGCTCGCCCTCATCCAGCACTTCCATCTCATGCATCCGGGTCTGAGCGCTGGCCGCCGCCAGGTCCAGCATTCGCGCCAGCCGCTGCGCGAACAGTCCGGCCGTAGCCGCGTCGAACAAGTCCGCCGCGACAATCACCGAGCCGCGCAGCCCAGCCGGCTGGCCCGGCCGCCCGGACACCTCAACGACGTCGAAGTCCACATCGAACCTGGCCGCCCCGGCACCGGCCTGCATCTGCCCGGCGTGGGCGCCGGGCAGGTCCAGCACGGCCGGGGCATTGTTCTGCACCGCGAGCATGACCTGGAACAGCGGGTGCCGGGCCAGCGACCGCTCCGGCGCCAGCAGCTCCACCAGCCGCTCGAACGGCACATCCTGATGATCCAGCGCGGCCAGCGAGACCTCCCGCACCCGACCAAGCAGCTCCGCGAACGACGGATCCCCCGACACATCGGTCCGCAGCACCAGGGTGTTGACGAAAAAGCCCACCAGCTCATCCAGGGCGGTATCGGTCCGCCCCGCGACCGGCGTCCCGATCGGGACATCGGTTCCCGCTCCCAGCTTCGACAACAACACGGCCAGCGCCGCCTGCATCACCATGTGCAGGGTCACCCCGTGCGCCCGCGCCAGGGCCACCAGCCGCGCATACAGTCGCCCAGGGACGTTCAAGGCCGCGGCATGCCCCCGGTGGCTGGCCACCGCCGGGCGCGGCCGATCCGCCGGCAGCGCCAGCTCCGCCGGCAGGTCAGCCAACGCCCGCCGCCACCAGGCCACCTGCGTGGCCAGCACACTGCCGGGATCATCTTCGTCGCCCAGCAGATCCCGCTGCCAGAGGGCGTAATCGGCGTACTGTACCGGCAGCGGCGCCCATCCAGGCGGCCTGCCTTCCCGGCGTGCCGCGTATGCCAGCGAGATGTCCAGGCCGAGCTGCCCCATCGACCAGCCGTCCACCGCGATGTGGTGAATCACCACCACCAAGGCATGCCCGCCCTGATCGGTCCGCAGGAGCCGCGCACGCAGCGGGACCTCCGCCGTAAGGTCGAACGGCTGCCTGGCCACCTCCGCCACAGCATCGGCCAGGCCAGACTCGGTCACCTTGACCACCGGCAGCTCCCAGCTCAGCTCACCCAAGCCCAGGATGTGCTGGTAGGGCAGGCCGTCGGCGGCGGGGAAGATCGTCCGCAACACCTCGTGCCGGGCGATGACATCATCCAGGGCCGCGCCAAGCGCCGCCACGTCGAGATCACCGGTCAGCCGCACCGCCACCGAGATGTTGTAGGCCGGGTTCGGTTCCTCTAGCTGGGCTATGAACCATAGCCGCTGCTGAGCGTATGACAGGGGCACCCGGTCTGGCCGTTCCCGTACCGCCAGCGGCAACCGGGCCGGGCCGGCCTGGTCAAGCCGCGCGGCCAGCCGGGCAGGAGTCGGCGCCTCGAACAGCAGCCGGATGTCGGCCTCCATACCGAGTTCTGACCGGATACGGCTCACCAGCCGGACCGCCGGCAGCGAATGACCGCCCAGGTCGAAGAAGCTGTCCTCTACTCCCACTTGGTCCAGGCCCAGAACGTCAGCGAACAGGACGCACAGGAGCTGCTCGCGCATCGTGGCCGGGGGCCGGCTGGCTATCTCAGCCTGGTACTGAGGGGCGGGCAGTGCGGCCCGGTCGATTTTCCCGCTGGGCGTAAGCGGCAGCGCATCCACCACCATCAGCGCCGAAGGCACCATGTGCGGGGGCAGCTGGCTGGTCACGAACCTGCGTACCATCCGGGCGAGGCTGTCGTCGCTGGGCCCGTTGCGATCGGCCGGAACCAGATAGCCGGCCAGCCGGCTCTCACCTTGGGGATCGTCGCGCGCAACCACCGCGGCGTGCGCCACCCTGGGATGCGCGGCAATAACGGTCTCGACGTGTCCGGGGTCGATGTGGAAACCACGGATCCAGGCCTGGTCATCGGCTCGTCCGGCGAACTCAAGCACCCCCTCAGGGGTCCGCTTGGCCAGATCCCCGGTGCGGTACATCCGCTCACCCCGCGCCCCGAACGGGCAGGCTACAAACCGCTCCGCGGTCAGCCCCGGGCGGCCCCAGTAGCCGCGGGCCAGCCCGGCACCGGAAATGTAGAGCTCCCCGGCCACCCGCGTCGGCACCGGATTCAGGTAAACGTCCAGCACGAACGCCCGGGTATTGGCGATCGGCGAGCCGATCGGCGGGTCTCCCGCCTCGCTGTCGCATGCCCACGCGGTGGCGTCCACCGACGTCTCCGTCGGCCCGTACAGGTTATGCAGCTCGGCCTGCGACCAGGCCGCGAACCGGTCGGCCAGCCGCGCGCTAAGCGCCTCCCCGCCGCAGATCACCCGGCGCAAGGTGGCGGATCCGTTTCTCCGTTCCCCGAATTCCAGGAAGGCTTCCAACGTGGTCGGCATGAACCGGGCCGTGGTGATCCCCGCCGCCTCGATCAGCTCCGAGAGATACCCCGGCGCTGCTGGCCCGCCCGGCCGGGCCAGCACGAGCTGCGCCCCATACATCAGCGGCAGGAACAGCTCCCACACGGACGCATCGGAGCCGGCGGACGTCTGGTGCAGCACCCGGTCGGCACCGGTTACCCCGAACGCCTGCCGCATCCAGGTCAGCCGGTTCACGAGCCCGCCATGAGTGACCGTCACCCCGGTCGGTGTCCCGTCCGGGGTGACGGTGTACATCACGTACGCCGGGTGCAACGCCGCCAGCAAACCGCCCCGATCCCCCAGGTCGCCATCGCCTACCGCCGCGAGCTGCCCAGCCAGCTCGCGATCACCGACCGCCAGCATCGGCACCCCCTCCGGTACCGGCAGGTCTGCGGACAGCCCCGCTGAGGTCAGCACGCACGCCGGGGCGGAATCCGCCAGCATGAACGCGGCCCGCTGCGCCGGGCACGCCGGATCGACCGCCAGGTAGGCCGCTCCCGTCTTCCATATCCCCAGCAACGCCACGACCAGGTCCACCGACCGCTCCAGCGCGACCGCCACCACCGACTCCGGCCCGGTCCCCCGCCGAGCCAGCGCGCCCGCCAGCCGTCCCGCCCGCGCCTCCAGTTCCTCGTAACTGACCACCGTGCCAGCACAGGCCACCGCCACCGCGTCCGGGGTGCGAGCCGCCTGCGCCGCCAGCAACACCGGGAAAGTGTCGGTCGGGATCTCCGCCGCTGTGTCGTTCCATCCCGCCAGCAGCTGCCGCCGCTCGGCTTCCCCCACCACCTCCACCCGGCGCACCGGTAGCTGTGGCCCCTCAGCCACCGTCTTCAGCACCCGTACCAGCCGCTCCGCGATCACCGCCGCTGAAGCCGGATCGAACAAGTCGGTCGCGACGATCACCGACCCCCGGAGCCCCGCCGGACGGCGCTGCCCGTCAAACGCCTCGAAGACGGCGATATCAAGATCAAACCGCGCGGCGGCTCCGCTGGCCTGCATCTGTCCGGCACGCAGGCCGGGCAGGTCCAGCGTCGGCCGGGTGTTGGTCTCAACCGCGAGCATGACCTGGAACAGCGGATGGCGGGCCAGCGACCGTTCCGGGGCCAGCACCTCTACCAGCCGCTCGAACGGCACATCCTGATGATCAAGCGCTCCCAGCCAGCACTCCCGCACCCGGCTCAGCAGGGCGGCGAACGATGGATCGCCCGACACGTCGGTCCGCAAGACCAGCGTGTTGGCGAAGAACCCGACAAGATCATCCAAAGCGGTATCGGTTCGTCCGGCTACCGGTGACCCGACCGGGATATCCTCCCCGGCCCCCAGCTTCGACAGCAGCACCGCCATCGCGGCCTGGACCACCATGTACAGCGTTACCCCGTGCGAACGCGCCAGGCCCACCAGGCGCGCGTGCAGCTCCGCGGGTACGCTCAGCGCCGCGGCGTGCCCCTGATGGCTGGCCATCGCCGGGCGCGGCCGGTCCGCCGGGAGCGCCAGCTCCGCGGGCGCCCCGGCCAGCGCCTGCCGCCAGTGCGCCATCTGCCTGGCCAGGATGCTGCCCGGATCCTCCTCATCGCCCAGCAGCTCACGCTGCCAGATCGCGTAATCGGCGTACTGCACCGGCAGCGGCTCCCAGGCCGGAGCCTGTCCGCCGCACCGGGCTGCGTATGCCACCGAAATGTCGCGGGCTAGCAGCCTCGTCGACCAGCCGTCCACCGCAATGTGGTGGATCACCACCAGCAACGTGTGCTCGCCTTGAGCAGTCGAAAGCAGCCGGACCCGCATCGGGACCTCCGAGGCCATGGTGAACGGCCGCCCGGCAAGTTCGGTAACGGTGGCGGCCAGGTCCGCCTCGGCCACCTCGGCCACTGGCAGTTCCCAGCCGAGCTCCGCTAGCGTGAGTACGCGCTGACAGGGCAACCCGGCGGCGGTGGGGTAGATCGTCCGCAGCACCTCATGCCGCCCGATCACGTCGGCCAGCGCCGTGCCCAGCGCCGCCACATCCAGGTCACCCGTCAGCCGCACCGCCGTCGGGACGTTGTAGGTCGCGCTTGGTCCCTCCATTTCCGCCAGGAACCACAGCCGCTGCTGGGCGAACGACAGCGGAACCCGCTCGGGCCGCGGCCGCGGCGCCAGCGCCGTCCGGGCGGGCCCGGCTTGTTCAAGCCGGGCCGCCAGTTGCGCCGGAGTCGGTGCCTCGAAAAGCACCCGGATGTCTATTTCCACGCCCAGGACCGCACGGACCTGGCTGACCAGCCTTACCGCGAGCAGCGAATGTCCGCCCAGGTCGAAGAAACTGTCCTCCGCACCGACCCGCTCCAGGCCGAGGACGTCGGCGAACACGCCGCACAGGATCTCCTCCCGGACCGTGGCCGGCTCCGAGCTGCCCCTTCCTGATGTGTAATCGGGAGCGGGCAGCGCCCGGCGGTCGACCTTTCCGCTGGGGGTCAGCGGCAGCCCCGCCAGCACCGTCACCGACGAGGGCAGCATGTAGTCCGGCAGCCGCCCGGCCGCGAACCTGCGCACCGCGCCCGCCAGATTCCCCTCGTCCGAGTCATCGGCCGCGAGGACCACGTAGGCAGCCAGTCGCCTGTCCCCGGCACCGTCCTCGCGGGTGGTCACCACCACCTGGCGGACCCGGGGATGAGCGGCCAGCACCGCCTCCACCTCCCCAAGCTCCACCCGGAATCCGCGGATCTTCACCTGATCATCAGCCCGCCCCGCGAACACCAGCACCCCACCCGGCGTCCACCTCGCCAGGTCCCCCGTCCGGTACATCCGCTCCCCGGCCACCCCGAACGGGCACGCCACGAACCGCTCCCCGGTCAGCTTCGCCCGCCCCAGATACCCCCGCGCCAGCCCCGCCCCCGCCACGTACAGCTCCCCGGCCACCCCGGGCGGCACCGGCTCCAGCCACCCATCCAGCACAAACACCCGGGTATTGGCGATCGGCGACCCGACTGGCGGCGGCCGCCCGTCATCTGCGGCCGCTACCACCCCGGCCGTCGCCATCACGGTCGCCTCGGTCGGCCCGTAGGTATTCACCAGCCGCCGCCCAGCCGCCCAGGCCGCCGCCAGCGGCCCGCCCAGCAGCTCCGCCCCCGACACCACCGTGCCCAGTCCGCCCAGCTCCCCCGGGTTCAAAACCCCCAGCAGCGACGGCACCACACTGGCCGCGGCTACTCCCGAACCCCGGATCAGGGCAGTCAGATGCGTCGGGTCGGCGTGCTCTTGCGATCCGGCGATCACCAGCGTCCCGCCCGCCGTGAGCACCACCGCCACATCGAACACCGACGCGTCGAAACTGAACGACGCGAACTGCAGCACCCGCGCCCCCGGCGCCGCACCCAGCACCGGCCCGAACGCCGCCGCCAGATTCGCCACACTCCTATGGGCCACCGCCACGCCCTTCGGCACCCCAGTGGAACCCGACGTGTAGATCACATACGCCAGCTGGCTCGCGCCTGCGTCATCCGCGTCCCCCGCCGCCAGGTCTCCCGATGCCGGGCGGTCCAGCCACACCACCCGCTCCGCCAGCCCCAGCGCGATGCCCCGGTGACTGACCACGACATCAACCTGGCTGTCGGCCACCATGAACTCCAGCCGCTCCACCGGGTACTCCGGATCCAGCGGCAGATACGCGGCCCCGGCCCGCCAGATCCCCAGGATCGCGGCTACCATCTCCGGCCCCCGCTCCAGGCATACCCCCACCACCTGTTCCGCTCCCACCCCCGCGGCCCGCAGCATCCCGGCTAGGCCCCCCGCCCGCTCCCACAACCACGCATACGACCAGGCCACGTCCCCGCACGTCACCGCCACCACATCCGGGCCCGCCACCGCCCGGGCCGCCACTAGCTCCAACACCGTCGCCGCGGGCAGCGGGGCGGCCGTGTCATTCCACCCGCCAACAACCAGCCGCCGCTCCTCCGGCGACATCACCCGCACCGCGCGCAGCACGACCTCCGGATCGGCCGCCACCACACCCAGCACCCGGGCCAGCCGCTCCGCGATCGTCTCGGCCGAACCCGCGTCGAACAGATCGGCCGACGCCATCACCGACCCCAGCAACCCCCCCGGGCCGCCACCTGGCCGGGACACCTCGGCCAGGCCGATATCCAGGTCAAAGCGGGCCGTCCCCGGACCAGTCGGCACCTGCTTGGCATCCAGGCTGGGCAGGTCCAGCACCGCCGGGGCGTTGTTCTGCACCGTCAGCATCACCTGGAACAGCGGATGCCGGGCCAGCGACCGCTCCGGCGCCAGCACCTCCACCAGCCGGGCGAACGGCACATCCTGGTGGTCCAAAGCCCCCAGTGAGGCATCCCGCACCCGCCCGAGCAGCTCCGCGAAGGACGGATTCCCCGACACGTCCGTCCGTAGCACCAGCGTATTAACGAAGCATCCGACCACGTCGTCCAGGGCCGCATCGGTCCGGCCGGCGATCCCCGAACCGACGAGGATATCCTCACCGGCCCCAAGCTTCGAAAGCAGCACCGCCAGCGCCGCCTGGACCACCATGTGCAAGGTCACCCCGTGCGAGCGCGCCACTCCAGCCAGGCTCGCATGCAGGTCTGCCGGGACGTCCAGCCTGGCCGCGTGTCCGCGATGGGTTGGCTCCGCCTGCCGCGGCCGGTCCACGGGCAGCGTCAGCTCCTCGGGCGCCCCGGCCAGCGCCGACCGCCAGTAGGCCACCTGCGCGGCTAGGATGCTGTCCGGATCGTCCTCGTCGCCGAGCAGCTCGCGCTGCCAGATCGCATAGTCGGCGTACTGCACCGGCAGCGGCTCGAAGACCGGGGCCTGGCCGGCCCGGCGCGCCGCATAGGCGATTGAGATGTCCCCGGCCAGGAGCCTCGTCGACCAGGCGTCCCCGGCGATATGGTGGATCACCACCACCAGCACGTGCTCGCTCGGGCCGAGGGTGAACAGGCGAGCTCGCAGCGGGATCCCGCCGGCCAGGTCAAATGGCTCGCTCTGGGCCGTCGCGACCGCGTTGGCCAGGTCCGCTCCGGTGGCCGCGGCCACCGGCAGCGCCCAGTCCAGATCCGCCATTTCCAGCACCCGCTGGTGCGGCTGCCCGTCAACGGCGGGGAAGATCGTGCGCAGCACCTCATGCCGCCGCAGTGCATCCGCAAGAGCGGCCTCCAGCGCTGGCACATCCAGGTCTCCGGCCAGCCGCAGCGCCACCGGAATGTTATAGGTCGGGTTCGGCCCTTCCATCTGGGCCTGGAACCACAGCCGCTGCTGAGCGAACGACAGCGGAACCCGCTCTGGCCGCGGCCGTGCCGTGAGCGCCAGCCGGGCCGAACCAGCCTGCTCAAGCCGCCCCGCCAGGGCCGCCGGGGTCGGCGCCTCGAAGAGGAGCCGGACCGCCATCTCGACGCCCAGGATCGAGCGGACCTGGCTGACCAGCCGGACCGCAAGCAGCGAGTGGCCGCCAAGGTCGAAGAAGCTATCCTCGGCGCCGACCTGCTCCAGGCCGAGGACGTCGGCGAACACGGAGCACAGGATCTCTTCCCGCGCACTGGCCGGTCCTCGGCTGCCCGCCGCCCCGGAGGCGTAATCGGGCAGAGCCGCCCGATCGACCTTCCCGTTCGGCGTCAGCGGCAGCGCCCCGATGACGGTCACGAAGGCGGGGACCATGTACTCCGGCAGATGGGCCGCCGCGAACTCGCGCGCCCGCCCGGCCAGCCCATCGGCCGCGCCGTCGGCGGGAACCAGGTAGGCAGCCAGCCGGTTACCGCCCGCGTCATCGTCCCGGGCGACCACGACCGCCTGGGCCACTTCCGGGTAGGCAGTCAGAACCGCCTCGACCTCCCCGGGCTCCACCCGGAACCCGCGGATCTTGACCTGGTCGTCGGCCCGGCCGCGGAACTCCAGCACTCCGCCGGCCGTCCACCGCGCCAGGTCTCCGGTCCGGTACATGCGCTCGCCCGTCTCGCTGAACGGGCACGCCACAAACCGCTCCCCGGTCAGCGCCGCCCGTCCCGCGTACCCGCGGGCCAGCCCCGCCCCAGCGAGGTAAAGTTCCCCGGCCACGCCTGCGGCCACCGGGTTCAGCCAGCCGTCCAGCACATACACCCTGGTGTTCGCGATCGGGGACCCGATCGGCGGCGGCCCGTCGCTGCCGTTCACCAGCCCCGTAGTGGCCATCACCGTCGCCTCGGTCGGCCCGTAAGTGTTCACCAGCCGGCGCCCAGCGGCCCATACCGCCGCTAGCGGCCCGCCGAGCAACTCCGCCCCCGACAGCACCGTCGACAGACCGCCCAGCCGCTCTGGATCCAGCACTCCCAGCAGAGAGGGGACCACGCTGGCCGCGCTTATCGCGTTATCCAGCATCAGCTCAGTCAGAAGTTCCGGATCGGTCCGCTGCACCGCCGTCGCCATCACCAGCGTTCCGCCGGCCGCCAGCACTACCGCCACATCGAACACCGACGCGTCGAAACTGAACGATGCGAACTGCAGCACCCGCACACCCGGGCCCGCGCCCAGCACCCCCGCCAGCCCCACCGCCAGATTCGCCACGCCCGAATGCGACACGGCCACGGCCTTCGGCGTCCCGCTCGAACCCGACGTGTACATCACGTACGCGAGCTGGGCCGTCCCTATCGTCGTCGCGCTCCCAGGCCACTGAGGGGTCGCGGCCAGGTCAGCCGGGACTGCGGAGGCGTCCAGCCAGAGCATCCGCCCGGCCAGCCCCCGGGCGAGCCCGCGATGGCTGATGATCAGGGCCGGTGCGCTATCGGCCACCAGGAACGTCAGCCGTTCGACCGGGTAATCCGGATTGAGTGGCAGATACGCGGCCCCGGCCTGCCAGATTCCGAGGATCGCCGCCACCAGCTCCGGTCCCCGCTCCAGGCAGACCCCCACGATGCTCTCGGCCCCAATCCCCGCATACCGCAGGTAACCCGCCAGCTCCGCCGCCCGCTCGGCCAGCCGCTCGTAACTCCACGACAGCCCGTCATGAACCACCGCCACCGCATCCGGCCTGGCCGCTGCCTGCGCCGCTACCAGTTCCCGCACTCCGTTCAGCCCCGGCAGCGGCGCGGCGGTGTCGTTCCATCCCGTCAGCACCTGATCCCGTTCTTCATCCGACAGCACCTCGATCGCACGAAGCGGGGCCTGCGGGCTGGCCACCGCCGCGGCCAGGACGCGCACCAGCCGGCGGGCGAACATCCCGGCCGCAGCCGGATCAAACAGATCCGCCGCCACGACCACCGATCCCCGCAGCCCGGTCGCACGGCCTTCTTCACCGAAGAACTCACCCACCGTGATGTCCAGGTCAAACCGGGCCGCGTCGAGGCCGGCTGGCACCGCCTCAGCGTGCAGCCCGGGCAGGTCCAGCACGGCTGGGGCGTTGTTCTGCACGGTCAGCATGACCTGGAACAGCGGGTGCCGGGCCAGCGACCGCTCGGGGGCCAGCAGCTCCACCAGCCGCTCGAATGGCACGTCCTGATGGTCCAGTGCCCCCAGACCGGCCTCACGCACCCGGCCCAGCAACTCCGCGAACGAAGGGTCCCCGATACATCGGTGCGCAGCACCAGAGTGTTGACGAAGAACCCCACCAGGTCATCCAGGGCCGCGTCGGTCCGGCCGGCCACCGCCGAGCCGACCGGAATGTCCGCACCGGCGCCCAGCTTCGAGAGGAGCGCCGCCAGCGCCGCCTGCACCACCATGTACAACGTCACGCCATGGGAGCGGGCCAGGGCGGCCAGCTCCTGGTGCAGCTCCGCCGGGACGTGCAGCGCCGCGGTATGCCCCCGCTGGCCAGGCACCGTGCCGCGGCGCCGGTCGGCCGGCAGGGCCAGTTCTTCGGGCGCCCGGCCAGCGCTTCCGCCAGTAAGCCACCTGAGCGGCCAGGATGCTGTCCGGATCGCCCTCGTCGCCGAGCAGTTCCCGCTGCCAGATCGCGTAATCGGCGTACTGCACGGGCAGCGGCTCCCAGGCTGGGGCCCGCCCGGCCAGCCGGGCCGCGTAGGCGGCCGAGACATCCCGGGCCAGCAGACCGGTCGACCAGCCGTCCCCGGCAATGTGGTGGATGACCACCGCGAGCACGTGCTCGCCGGGAGCGGTACTGAACAGCCGGGCCCGCAGCGGGATCTCTGCCGCCAGGTCGAACGGCTGGTCTCCTGTCTGCCGGATCGCGTCCTGGAGGCCCGTCTCGGCGATCTCGGTGACCGGTAGCTCCAGTCCCGACTCGTCAAGCCCGAGCACGTGCTGGTAGGGCTGTCCGTTTTCGGTGGGGAAGATGGTACGCAGCACCTCGTGCCGGGCGATCACGTCGGCCAGCGCCGCCTGGAGCGCCCCGGCGTCCAGATCCCCGGCCAGCCGCAGCGCCACCGCGTTGTTGTACCTCGTGGACGGTCCCTCGAGCTGGGCCAGGAACCACAGCCGCTGCTGTGCGAACGACAACGGCACCCGCTCCGGCCGCGGGCACGGCTCCAGCGCGGTCCGGGCCGGCCCGGCGTGTTCCAGCCGGGCCGCCAGCGCCGCCGGGGTAGGCGTCTCGAACAGCACCCGCACGGCCAGCTCCGCGCCGAGCACGGCACGCACACGGCTCACCAGCCGCACCGCCAGCAGCGAATGCCCGCCCAGGTCAAAGAAGCTGTCCTCCGCCGTCACCCGCTCCAGGCCCAGGACGTCGGCAAACACCACGCACAGGATCTCCTCCCGCACGGTGGCCGCCTCCCGGCCGCCGGCGGCCGCCCCGGCCGCATAGTCCGGGCCGGCAGGGCCGCCCGGTCCACCTTCCCGTTGGCCGTAAGCGGCAGCGCGTCCAGCACCACCAGGGCCGTTGGCACCATGTATTCCGGCAGCCGCGCAGACGCGAACTCCCGCACCCGCGCGGCCAGTTCCTCGTTCTCAAGCCCCGCGTCACTGATGCCGGCACCAGGTAAGCAGCCAGGCGGCGGTCCCCGTCGGTGTCCTCCCGCATGATGACCACCGCCTGCGCCACCCCGGGGTGGGCAGTGAGCACTGCGTCCACCTCACCTGGCTCCACCCGGAATCCGCGCACCTTCACCTGATCGTCAGCCCGCCCGCAGAACACGAGCTGCCCGGCGGCCGTCCAGCGCACCAGGTCACCGGTCCGGTACAGCCGCGACCCGTCAGTCGCGAACGGGTCCGCGACAAACCGCTCGGCCGTCAGCGCCGGACGCCGCACATATCCCCGCGCCACCTGTGCTCCGCCGACGAACAACTCTCCCGGTGCCCCCGGCGGCACCGGATTCAGGTAGGCGTCCAGGACATAAACCCGGGTGTTGGCCACCGGCGCGCCCACCGGCACCGCCCCGCCGGCCAGATCAGCCGCATCAAGACGGGTAGTAGCCACCCCGATGGTCGTCTCCGTCGGACCGTAGTGGTTGACCACCTGCCGGTCCCCCGCCACCGGCGCGAGCTGTCCGGCCAGGCTGGCCGGCACCGCTTCGCCGCCTAGCACCAGGACCCGCAGCGGAACCAGTCCGGCTAGCCCGCCCGCACCGGCCAGCGCGGCCAGATGCGACGGCGTGATCTTCATATAGTCAATCCCGTGCCGGGCCACGAACCCGGCCACCGCCGCCGGGTCTGTGACGGTACCGGGCTCCACGACATGCAGGACCCCGCCTGTGACCAGGCTGGCCAGCAGGACCGTATTCCCGAAATCAGTTACGGGCGGTTGCAGCAGCGCGTACCGGCCGCCCGGCTCGCCCAACCCCGCCTGCGGCGGGACACCCGCCGCGTAGTTCACCAGGCCTCCGTGCGTGACCTGCACACCCTTCGGGGTTCCTGTCGACCCCGACGTGTAGATCACGTACGCGAGTTGCCGCGCCGCCACTGGCGCCGCGATCGGCTCCGCAGGCATCGTCGCCACCGCCGCGTCGACCGCAGGGTCATCAAGCGCAATCATCCGGACCCGGCCCGCAGGCAGCTCATCAACCACCGCCGACACGCCGACCACAACCGCCGCACGGCTGTCCGCCAACATGAACGCCAGCCGCTCCGCGGGATGACCTGGATCCAGCGGCAGATACGCCGCCCCCGCCCGCCATACCGCCACTATCGCCGCCACCAGGTCCGGGCCGGGCTCCAGGCACAGCGCCACCACCGACTCCGGTCCCACGCCGGCCCTCCTGCAGATACTGCGCGAGCCGCCCCGCCCGTTCCCACAGCCGCGCATAGGACCACCACACCGGCCCGTAGGTCACCGCCACGGCATCCGGGCCCGCGACGGCCCGTGTCCCGATCAGCTCATGCACCCCGCCCGCGGCAGGCACCGGTGCCGCCGTGTCGTTCCATCCCGCCAGCATCTGACGCCGCTCTTCCCCCGACAGCACCCCCACCCTGCTCACCGGTATCTGCGGATCGGCGGTCACCGCCCCGAGGACCCGGGCCAGCCGCTCCGTGATGCTCCGGGCTGTAGCCAGGTCAAACAGGTCCGCCGCGGCGATCACGGACCCGCGCAAACCAGCCGGTCGGCCGTTCGGATCGAATACTTCACGCACGGCAATGTTCAAATCGAACCGGGACGGGCTCATACCAGCGGCCAGCGGAGAAACACGCAGGCCGGGCAGGTCCAGCGCGGCGGGGGCATTGTTCGCCACCGTGAGATTGATCTGGAACAGCGGGTGGCGGGCCAGCGACCGCTGCGGTGCCAGCAGCTCCACCAGCCGCTCGAACGGCACATCCTGGTGATCCAGCACCGACAGCCAGCGTTCGCGCACCCGGCCAAGCAGCTCGGCGAACGACGGATCCCCGGCTACATCGGTGCGCAGCACCAGGGAGTTGACGAAGAAGCCCACCAGGTCTTCCAGGGCCTCGTCGGTCCGGCCCGCAACCCCGGTGCCGACCGGTATATCGTCGCCGCCGCCAAGCCTGGACAGCAGCACGCCCATCGCCGCCTGCATCACCATGAACGTTGTCACCCCGTGGGAGCGAGCCATGGCGACCAGCCGGGCGTGCACGTCTGCCGGGGTGCTCAGCCCGGCGTTGTGCCCACGGTAGCTAGGCACCGCGGGGCGGGGCCGGTCGGCCGGCAGGGCCAGCTCCTCCGGCATACCGGCCAGCTCCTGCCGCCACCAGGTCACCTGCTGGGCCAGCAGGCTCTGCGGGTCGTCCTCATCGCCCAGCAGCTCCCGCTGCCACAACGCGTAGTCCGCGTACTGCACCGGCAGCGGCGCCCATTCCGGCGCCCGGCCGTCCCGCCGCGCGCGCATAGGCCAGCGAGATGTCCCGCGCCAGCAGTCCCATCGACCAGCCATCCCCGGCGATGTGGTGGATCACCACCACCAGCGCATGATCACCCGGCCCGATCCGGAACAGCCGCACCCGCAACGGGATCTCCGCCGCAAGGTCAAATGCCTGCCGCACCACCTCATCCACCGCGCCGGCCAGGTCGGCCTCGTCCACCTCGGCCACCGGCAGCTCCCAGCCCAGCTCATCCAGGCTCAGTACATGCTGGTGGGGCTGGCCGTCCACGGCCGGGAACACCGTCCGCAGCACCTCATGCCGGCCGATCACATCGGCCAGGGCCACCTCCAGCGCGCCAACCGCTACGTCGCCAGTGAGCCGCAGCGCCACCGGGATGTTGTAGTTCGGGCTTGGTCCCTCCAGCTGCACCAGAAACCACAGCCGTTGCTGAGCAAAGGACAACGGAATCATCAGCGTTCCTCCTGCTTAGGCATCGGCAATGAAGGCCTAGGTCTCTTCTGGTTATCTGGCTGCTGGCTGTCCAGCCCATGCGCAAGCTCCGTCACCGCCGGCGCCGTGGCCGTGAAGTCGGGGGCGGGCAGCGCCTCGCGGTCCACCTTTCCGTCGGCGGTCAGCGGCAGCTCATCAAGCACCACGACGGCCGAGGGCACCATGTGCTCAGGCAGCCGCCTCATCGCGAACTCCCGGACCGCGCCGGGCAGCCCGTCTCCGGCGGCGCCATCCCAGCTGTCGGCCGGGACGAGATACACCGCCAGCCGCCTGTCTCCCGGTGTGCCCTCGCACAGCACGGCCACGGCCCGGGCCACACCCGGGTGGGCGCCCAGCACGGCCTCAATCTCGCCCAGCTCGACCCGGAACCCGGTGTTCCTTGATCCGGCCAGCACCTGCCGCCGCTCCATCTCGCCAAGGACCCGAACCTGGTGCAGCAGGATTTCCGGGTCCGCCACGACCAGCTCCAGGACCCGTACGAACCGCTCCGCGATGGTCTCGGCCGAAGATGGGTCGAATAGATCCGCCGCGACGGTCACCAGGCCCCGGACCCCGGCCAGGCGCCCTTCCTTGACGACCTCGCCCACGATGATGTTCAGGTCAAACCGCCCCGAGGCGGCACCGGCCGGCAGGGCGGCGGCACTAACGCCGTCCAGGTCAAGCACGGCCGGGGCATTGTTCTGAACGACGAGGTTGACCTGGAACAGCGGGTGGCGGGACAGCGACCGCTGCGGTGCCAGCGCCTCTACCAGCCGGTCGAACGGCACATCCTGATGATCCAGCGCGGCCAGCCAGCCCTCCCGGACCCGGCCGAGCAGCTCAGCGAACGACGGATCACCGGACACGTCCGTGCGCAGCACCAGGTTGTTGATGAAGTAGCCCACCAGGTCATCCAGCGCCGCATCGGTCCGGCCAGCGGCCGACGATCCGATCGGGATATCGCTCCCGGCGCCCAGCCTGGAGAGCAGGACCGCCAGGGCGGCCTGCAGCACCATGTGCAGCGTGACCCCGCGCGAACGCGCCAGGGCGGCGAGGCGCTGGTGCAGGTCGGCCGACAAGCTTACCGGCACGCTGTGCGCGCGGTAGCTGGGCATCGCCGGACGCGGCCGGACGAGCCGGCAGCGTTAGTTCCGCTGGCATCCCGGCCAGCACGGCTCGCCAGTAGGCCATCTGCTGGGCCAGCAGGCTATCCGGGTCAGCTTCGTCGCCGAGCAGCTCCCGCTGCCACATCGCGTAATCGGAGTACTGCACTGGCAACGGCGCCCAGGATGGTGCCCGGCCCTCCCGCCGCGCCGCATACGCCACCGAGACGTCCCGCGCCAGCAGCCCCGTCGACCAGCCGTCGCTGGCGATGTGATGAATCACCACCACCAGCACGTGCGCAGCTGTTCCCAGCCGGAACAGGCGCGCCCGCAGCGGGATCTCCGCACCCAGGTCAAACGGTTCCCCCGCCACCTGATCCAGCACGGCGGCCAGGTCTGCCTCCGCCACCACGGACACGGGCAGCTGCCAGCCCAGTTCACCCATCTCCAGGACGTGCTGGTAAGGCTGGCTGGAGGCGGCCCGGAACACCGTCCGCAGCACCTCATGCCGCTCGATCACATCGGCCAGCGCCGCCTCCAGCGCCGCCACATCCAGGTCCCCGGACAGCCGCACCGCCACCGGGATGTTGTAGACCGGGTTTGGTCCCTCCACCTGAGCCAGGAACCACAGCCGCTGCTGGGCGAACGACAACGGCACCCGCTCCGGCCGTGACCGCCCCGCCAGCGCCAGCCGCGCTGGCCCCGCCTGCCCCAGCCCGGCCGCCAGCGAGGCCGGGGTCGGCGACTGGAACACCACCCGGATGTCCAACTCGAGGTTCAGCACGGACCGTACCCGGCTGACCAGGCGGACCGCCAGCAGCGAATGACCACCCAGCGCGAAGAAGTCATCCTTGGGCCCGACCCGCTCCAGCCCGAGGATGTCAGCGAACACCGCGCAGAGAATCTCCTCGCGCACCGTCATCTCGTGCGCTGACCCTTGGCCCGGGAGGCCTGCCGGGTAATCCGGCGCGGGCAGCGCCCTACGGTCTACCTTCGAGTTAGGCGTGAGCGGCAGCGAGTCAAGCACGACGACCACGGGCACCATGTACTCCGGCAGCCGACCCGCCGAGAACTCCCGCACCGACGCGGCCAGGCCGCTGCTCCCCTCGGCGCCGCCGGCCACCGGGACTACGTAGCCCACCAGCCGCTTATCGCCCGGCACATCCTCACGGGCTACTACCACCGCCTGGCCCACTCCCGGATGCGTGCCAAGGACGGCTTCGATCTCTCCCGGCTCGACCCGGAAACCCCGGATCTTCACCTGATCATCGACCCGGCCGGCCAGCACCACATTCCCGTCCGCCATCCGCCGCGCTACATCCCCCGTCCGGTACATCCGCTCCCCGCGGCCGCCGAACGGGCACGCTACGAACCGCTCACCCGTCAGGCCTGGCCGGCTCGCATATCCCCGGGCAAGCACGGCGCCCGCTACGTACAGCTCCCCGGCCACGCCGGCCGGAACTGGCCGCAGCCACCCGTCAAGCACGAAGAGCCGCGTATTGTCTATGGGCTGCCCGGTAGGTATTACTGATGGCCATTCCGTTACGTCCGCGGGAAGATCCCAGGCCATGACGACGTGCGTTTCTGACGGACCGCAGTAATTGTGCAGACGCGCACCGGACCGGCTGCTGAAAAAGTCCTTGATGTACCTGCTGGGCAGCAACGGCTCACCGGCCTGGTAGACATCAGTCAAGCTGGCCAGCGCGTAATTCCGCCCGATCGCGATCTCACACGCCATGTCGATGATGGGCGTTGGTGCGTGAAGTTCGTTTATCTTTTCCCGGTCCAGCCAGGAAACGAATTGGTCGATGTCACGCTGTATGCGATCAGCCGGGACGACGAGCGTATTCCCGGAAAGCAGGGCAGAGAAGATCTCGTGCGCCGCGACATCAAAACTAAGCGTGGTGAACTGCGCGGTTCTCCGATTCCCGTTGCCCGAGTTCACCCTGGTATGCCAGGCGATGAGGTTGACCAATACGGACCCGGGCATGATCACGCCCTTGGGCCTGCCCGTGGACCCGGAGGTGTAGATCACGTAGGCCGGATGCGCGGGCAGCAGCGGGCCAGTGCGGTCGGCATCGCTCAGGTCGGTGTCCGCCAGGTGAGAAACCTGAGCGGCCAAGGCTGGCTCGCCCATGACCAGTACCGGCACCGCGGCAGGCGCTGGTATATGCGGGACGGTCGCCGGTGTGGCCAGGACCACCGCCGGGTGCGCGTCACGCAGCATGTATGCGACCCGATCCGGGGGGTACCCCGGATCTACCGGCAGATAGGCGGCGCCAGCTTTGATCACCGCCAGCACCGCTGCCACCAGTTCGGCGCTGCGTTCCATCATCAGCGCCACCACAGAGTCAGGCCCCACCTGATGGCGGACCAAGAGCCTAGCCAGGCGGTTCGCCCGTGCGTTCAGCTCTCTGTAGGTCAGGCTGGTGTCCCCGAAGGCCACCGCGACCTTGACCGGGGTGCGGGCCGCCTGAGCCTCGAACGCCTCAGACAGGGTGGCGGCAGGCAGCTCGCGCGCCGTGTCGTTCCACCCGGACAGGAGCTGACGCAGCTCGCTCTCGGCCAGGATCTCGACCTGGCGGAGCAGGGCAGTGGGGTCGGTTTCCAGCGCGGCGACCAGGTTCTCGGTCGCGGTACGCAGGAGCGCCCCGACCTGCCGGGGATCGGCCGGCGGAACCGCCTCAACGCTTATGGCGAAGCCGTTCCCCGTATCGTTGACCGCCACGTGCAGGGGATAGTTAGTGAAGCTCTGGCCGAAAAGGATCTCGATGCCGTCCAGGCGCCTGGCGCCCTCTGGCGCCTGGCTCTGGGTGTACCGGTAGTTGAAGATGGAGGTGAAAAGCGGTTCGGGCGCCGTGACCCCGCTGGCCTGCTGGGCCAGGGCCAGCGGGGCATGCTCGTGCACCAGCAGCTCAGCCAGTTGCCGCTGCATGGAGGCCACCGCATCCGCGGTCCTGACCGGGCCAGTGCCCACCCGGACCGGCAGGGTATTGATAAACGGGCCAGGCACCCGGTCCGCGCCCGCGCCGGCGTGCATCCGCCCGAACAGGACCGTGCCGAATACCACGTCATCGCGGCTGGAAACCGACGCCAGGACTCTCGCCCAGGCCACGTGGAAGACAGTGGCCGGGCTCACCGCGCTGGCCCGGGCCTGGTCCCGGACCCGGCTGGCCAGCTCGCCGTCCAGCTCGAGCCGGGCCTGCCTGGTAACGGTCCCGTCGCTGTGCACATCCAGCACGCCATACGGGGTGGTCGGCTCGGTCACGTCGCCCAGCAAGGCCGCGAAGTACCGTTCATGCTCTTCCCGGGACACCCCGAGCCGGGCCTGCGCCACGAAATCACGGAACGGCAGCGGCGCCGGCAGCCGGTCTCCTTCGCCGTTGATGAATGCCGATATCTCTGTGAGCATCACTTCCGTGGCCGTATGGTCCTGCACCAGGTGATGGATCTGCAGCAGCATCAGCCACCGCTGGGTTCCCGGCTCGGCCGCCACATGCACCCGCAGTAGCGGAGGACGGCCCAGATGCATCCGCGGCCCCGCGATAGCCAGGAGCTGGCTTACCCCGTCCCGGCCGTCAGGATCTGGAGAACCGGCGTCCAGCGTGATCTCCGTGACCGGCAACTGCACCTGCCGCCACACCACCTGCACCGGCTCGGCCAGTCCTTCCCAGGCGATCGCGGTCCGGTAGATGTCATGCCGCTCGATCACCTGCCGGAGCGCGCTAACGAACCCATCCAGCCGTGACCGGGAATCAAACCGCAGGACGAACGGCTCGAGGTAGACATCGCTCTCACCCGCCATAAGGTGGTGGAAGAAGATTCCTTCCTGCACCGGCGCCAGCGGGTACACATCCGCCACGTTCGCGGCCCCGCCGTCAACCTGCGCGATGATCTGGTCGATCTCGGCGGGGGTCAGCTGGACCAGTGGCAGCATCTCCGAAGTGATCGTCTGCGCGCCATCAGGGATCTGCCTCGGCGGAACCTCCACCTCGGCCGGCCCGCCACCGCGGCCAGCCCGGCTGGCGTCGGCGTCTGGAACAGCGCCCGCACCGAAATGAGCACACCAAGTTCGCGCAGCCGCTCCACCAGCGACACCGCCAGCAGCGAATGCCCGCCCAGGTCGAAGAAACTGTCCTCCGCCCCCACCTGATCCAGCCCGAGCACGTCAGCGAAGATCGCGCACAGGATCTCCTCCCGGATCGTGGCGGGTCCCCGGCTGACCGCCGCGGCCGCATAATCGGGCGCGGGCAGGCCAGCGCGGTCTACTTTCCCGCTGGGGGTCAGCGGCAGCGTCTCCAGGACCGTGATGGCCGAGGGCAGCATGTACTCCGGCAGCCGGGTGGCGGCGAACTCCCGTACCGCGCCGGCCAGTCCCACGTCGTCCCGGCCATCACCGGCCGGCGTCAGGTAAGCGGCCAGCCGCCGGTCACCGGGGGAGTCCTCCCGCGCCACCACCACCGCCTGGCCCACCCCTGGATGAGCCGCCAGCACCGCCTCCACCTCGCCCGGCTCCACGCGGAACCCGCGGATCTTCACCTGATCATCGGCCCGCCCGGCGAACACAAGCACCCCATCAGCGGCCCATCGGGCCACATCCCCCGTGCGGTACATCCGCTCGCCCGGTCCCCCGAACGGGCAGGCCACAAACCGTTCCCCGGTCAGCCCGGCCCGGCCCAGGTAGCCGCGCGCCAGCCCCGCCCCCGCCACATACAGCTCCCCCGCCACCCCCGCCGGCACCGGGCACAGCCACTCGTCCAGCACGAAGACCCGGGTATTGACCACCGGCGAACCGATCGCCACCAGCCCCGCCCGGCCCTCACACCGCCACAGCGTGGCATCGATCGTGGTCTCGGTCGGGCCATAGGAGTTGAACATCACCCGGCCCGCCGCCCACCGCGCCATCACCCCCGGCGGGCACGCCTCCCCCGCCGTCACCACCGTCATCCCGGCGGGCATCAGCCGCTCATCCAGCACCGCCAGCACTGTCGGCGGCAACGTCGCATAGGTGACCCCCGCCTCGGCCAGGAAGGCGGCCAGCTGCGCCCCTAGCCGCCGCTCCTCCGGGACAACTGCCAGCACCGCCCCCCTCAGCAGCGCCATCGTCCACTCCCACCCGAAAGTGTCGAAACTCGGCGACGCGAACTGCGCCACCCGGTCCCCGGCACCAACCCCCAGCAGCCGGGCATAACCCTCCGCCAGGCTCGCAAACCCGGCATGGGACACCACCACGCCCTTGGGCACCCCGGTCGACCCGGACGTGTAAATCACATACGCCGGATGCGCCACCGTGAGCGGCGCCACCAGCCGCTGGGCACCCAGATCAGCAGCGTCAGCAGCGGCCAGCTCCGCCGCCACCGACGGCTCATCCAGCACCAGCACCGGCACGCCGACCAGCGCCGGCAGATCCGTTACGCCAGCCTCCGTGGCCACAATGGCCGCAGGGCGTGCGTCGCGCAGCATGTAGCTGATCCGCTCCGCGGGATAGCCTGCGTCCACGGGCAGGTAGGCCGCCCCCGCCTTCAGCACCGCCAGCAGCGCCACGATCAGCTCTGCCGACCGTTCCGCCACTACCGCCACCACCGATTCCGGCGCCACCCCACGTGCCGCTAGCACCCAAGCCAGCCGGGTCGCCCGCCCATCCAGCTCCGCATACGACACCTGCACAGCGCCGCACGCCACCGCCACGGCGTCCGGGCGCTCTGCCACCCGCGCCTCGAACAATCCCGGCAAAGTCACCGTGGCCAGCGGCACTGCGGTTTCATTCCGCTCTATCAGCACCTGCCGCCGCTCCGCCGGCTCCAGCACGTCCACCGCCTGCAGTCCGGCCTGCGGCCGGATGCTCAGCCGGTCCAGAACGCGCGCGAACCGTTCGGCCAGCATCCCGGCGGCAAGCGGGTCGAACAGGTCCGCCGCTACGGTCACCGACCCGCGCAATCCCGCCGGGTCGCCCTCCGCATTGACGACTTCGAAGGCGGTGACGATCAGGTCGAACCTGGCCGGCGTGGCACCGGCCGGCAGGGTCGTCACGGCCAGGCCGGGCAGGTCCAGCGCCGTCGCCGGGGTGTTCCCTACCACCAGGTTGACCTGGAAGAGCGGATGCCGAGACAGCGACCGTTCCGGCGCGAGCACTTCCACCAGCCGCTCGAACGGCACATCCTGGTGGGCCAGGGCGCTCAGCCCGGCTTCCCGGGCCCGGCCGAGCAACTCGGCGAACGACGGGTTTCCGGACACGTCGGTACGCAGCACCAGGTTGTTGACGAAGAAACCCACCAGATCGTTCAGGGCCTCATCGGTGCGGCCCGCGACCGGCGAGCCAACCACGATGTCGGTCCCCGCACCCAGCTTTGACAACAGCACCGCCAGCGCGGCCTGCATCATCATGAAGAACGTGACCCCGTGCGCCCGCGCTATGCTGGCGAGCCGGCTGTGCACCTGGGCCGGAACGCTCAGCGCAGCGCCGTAGCCGCGGCGGCTGGACATCGCCGGACGCGGCCGATCGGCCGGCAACGGCAGCTCGTCCGGCGCCCCGGCCAGCGCCCGGCGCCAGTAGGCCACCTGCCGCGCCAGCACGCTGTCCGGATCGTCTTCCGCGCCGAGCAGCTCGCGCTGCCAGATCGCGTAATCGGCGTACTGCACCGGCAGCGGTTCCCAGTCTGGCGCTCGCCCAGCACGCCGCGCCGCGTACGCCACCGAGACATCACGGGCCAGCAGCCCCATCGACCAGCCATCCCCGGCAATGTGATGGATTACGATCACCAGCACATGCTCATCTGGGCCGGTCGCGAACAATCTGGCCCGCAGCGGCATCTCGTCGGACAGGTCAAACGGCTGACCTGCCACCTGTTCGATCGCGCCGGCCAGTTCCGGCTTCGCCACCGCAGTCACCGGCAGCTCCCAGCCCAGCTCGTGCATCCCGAGGACGCGCTGGTAGGGCTGTCCGTCGGCGGTGGGGAAGACCGTACGCAGCACCTCATGCCGGGTGATCAGGTCGGCCAGCGCCGCCTGCAATGCGGTTGCGTCAAGCGCGCCGGTCAGCCGCAGCGCCACCGGCAGGTTGTAGGCCGCACTCGGCCCTTCCACCTGGGTCAGGAACCACAGCCGCTGCTGGGCGAACGACAAGAGCAGCCGTTCCGGCCGCTCGCGGGCCGTCAGGGCGGCCCGGCCCGGGCTCGCCTCTTCCAGCCGGGCCGCCAGCCCGGCCGGGGTCGGAGCCTCGAACAATACCCGGATGTCTGGCTCTACGCCTAGCTCCGCACGTATCCGGGTAACAAGCCGATGGGCCAGCAGTGAATGCCCGCCCAGGCTGAAGAAACTGTCATCAACGCCGACCGCGGGCAGGCCCAGCACCTCGGCGAACACCGCGCACAAGATCTCCTCACGGACCGAGACCGGACCCCGCCCCGCCCCCGCCCCCGCATACTCCGGCACCGGCAGCGCTCGCCGGTCCACCTTCCCGCTCGCCGTCAGCGGCAACCCCGCCACCACCACCACCACCGCCGGGACCATATACCCCGGCAGCCGCTCCGCCGCGAACTCCCGCACCACCCCCGCCAGCCCCCCGCCAGCACCGCTGTCACCACCGCCGTCACCGGCACCGCTGTCACCGCCGCCGTCGCCGGCGCCGGGGGCGCCGGGGGCGGGGACCACGTACGCGGCCAGCCGCCGGTCCCCCGGGCTGTCCTCCCGCACCACCACCACGGCCCGCGCCACACCAGGATGGGCGGCCAGCACCGCCTCCACCTCACCCGGCTCCACCCGGAACCCCCGGATCTTGACCTGCTCATCCGCCCGCCCCGCGAACACCAGCTGCCCGTCCGCGGTCCATTTCGCCACATCCCCGGTCCGGTACATCCGATCCCCTGCCCCGAACGGGCAGGCCACGAACCGCTCCCCGGACAGGGCCACACGTCCCAGATACCCGCGCGCCAGCCCCGCCCCCGCCACATACAACTCCCCCGCCACCCCGGCCGGCACCGGGCTAAGCCACTCATCCAGCACGAACACCCGGGTATTGACGACCGGCCCCCCGATAGGCGCCGGCCCGCCCGCCGCCAGCGGCCCCGACATCGTCGCGCACACCGTCGTCTCCGTCGGCCCGTACGCATTGACCAGCCGCCGCCCCGCCGCCCACGCCCCCGCCAGCTCCCCGCCCAGCGCCTCCCCCGCCGCCACCACCGACCCCACCCGCCCCCACCGGCCCGGATCCATCACCGCCAGCACCGCCGGCGGCAACGTCGCATGCGTAACCCCGTACCGGACCGCGAAACCAGTCAGCGGCTCACCCGGCACCAGCTCATCCGCCGACCCCACCACCAGCCCCGCCCCCGACCCCAGCGCCATCACCAGCTCCCACACCGAAGCGTCAAAACTCGGGGAAGCAAACTGCAGCACCCAGCTCCCCGGCCCAGCCCCCAGCCGCTCACGCTGCGCCGCCGCCAGGCTGGCCACCCCGGCATGAGAGACCACCACGCCCTTAGGCCGCCCCGTCGACCCCGACGTGTAAATCACATACGCCGGATGCCCCGCCCGCAGCCCGCCAGCCCGGCCTTTACCGGCTACCGGCCAGTCATCCGCCCCTGTGAGCGTAGGGTCATCGGCGGCAAGCACCGGTACTCCCGCTGGCAGCGGCAGGCCGCCCGCCCGCCCTGACGAGGTCAGAATGCACTCCGGAGCCGCGTCAGACAGCATGAACGCGATCCGCTCGGCCGGATATCCCGGATCCACTGGCAGGAAGGCCGCCCCCGCCTTAACTATCCCCAGCACCGCCACAACCAGCTCCGCCGACCGCTCCAGCACCACTGCCACCACCGACTCCGGCCCCGCCCCCTGGCCGGCCAGCAGCCGGGCCAGCCGGCTGGCCCGGGTGTTCAGCTCCGCGTATGACAGCCAGCAACCTCCGCAGGCCACCGCCACCGCATCCGGAACCCGCGCCGCCTGCACCTCAAACAGCCCCGGCAGGGTGGCCGCGGGCACGTCCCGCGCCGTGTCATTCCAGCCATTGACGATCTGCCGCCGCTCCGCCTCAGCCAGGAGCTCCATCCGATGCAGGTCAGCCTCCGGATCGGCGGCCACCATACTCAGCACGCGTACGAACCGTTCCGCGATAGCCGGTGCCAGGGCCGCATCGAACAGATCCGCTGCGGCGATCACCGTTCCTCGCAGCCCCGCCCTGCGGTTCTCTTCCCCGAACATCTCGCTAAGGATGAATTCCAGGTCGAACCTCGACGCCCCCGTACCGACCGGTACCGCCGTATCCCGAAGACCGGGTAGGTCGGGCGCCGGTCGTGCGTCGTTCTCGACCACCAGCATGATCTGGAACAGCGGGTGACGAGCCAGGGACCGTTCCGGCGCCAGGATCTCCACCAGCCGTTCGAACGGCACATCCCGATGATCCAGTGCTCCTAGGCCGACCTCCCGCACCCGGCCAAGGAGCTCGGCAAATGAGGGGTCCCCAGACACGTCGGTGCGAAGCACAAGCGTGTTGACGAAAAACCCGACCAGGTCATCAAGGGCCTCGTCGGCACGGCCGGTGACCGGCGACCCAAGGGGGATATCGGTACCGGCACCGAGTTTGCACAGCAGCACCGCCAGCGCTGCCTGCACCACCATAAACAACGTGACGCCATGCGAGCGCGCCAGCCCGGCCAGCCGTTGGTGCAACTGCGCTGGAACGATTAGCGGCGCACTGTGCCCCTGGTGGCTGGGCAGCGCTGGCCGGGACCGGGTCGCAGGCAGCGCCAGTTCTTCGGGCGCACCTGCTAGCGTCTGCCGCCAGTACGCCACCTGCCGCATCAGCACACTGGCCGGATCATCCTCATCGCCTAGGAGCTCACGCTGCCATAGCGCATAGTCCCCGTACTGCACCGGCAACGGCCGCCAATCCGGCTTCCGCCCCTCCCGCCGCGCCGCATACGCGACCGAGATATCCCGGGCCAGCAGCCGCGTCGACCAGCCGTCCCCGGCGATGTGGTGGACCACCATTACCAGCACATGCTCATTCGCACTGAGACGGAGTAGCCGGACTCGGAGCGGAATCTCTGCCGCCAGGTCAAAGGGCTGCTTCACCGCTTGATCCAGGGCACCTGGCAGGTCCTTCTCCACCACAGCGGTTACCGGGAGATCCCAGGCCAGCTGGGCCATGCCCAGCACCTGCTGGTACGGCTGCCCGTCTGCGCCAGGGAAGATCGTGCGCAGCACCTCCTGGCGGCCGATCACGTCCGCCAGCGCGACCTCAAGTGCCGCTACGTCCAGATCTCCGGTCAGCCGGAGGGCTGATGGATTGTTGTATGTTGCGCTGGGACCTTCAAGGCGGTCCAGGAACCACAGCCGCTGCTGGGCAAAGGACAACGGAACCCGCTCCGGCCTGGACCGCGCCGCCAGCTTGGCCCGGCCAGGACCCGCCTGCTCCAGCCGTCCTGTCAGCGCCGCCGGCGTTGGCGCCTCGAACACTATCCTGACCGGTATCTCCACCCCCAGCACGACGCGGATCCGGCTTACTAGCTGTACCGCCAGCAGGGAATGTCCACCATGATCAAAGAAACTGTCCTGTACCCGGAACGTGGCGAGACCGAGAGCAGCGGCGAACATCTCGCACAAGATCTCTTCCCGCGGCGTTACCGGTTCCCGTCCAGCGGACGATGCAGCCGGATGGCCGGGAGCCGGCAGCGCCTTGCGATCCACCTTCCCGCTGCCCGTCAGCGGCAACGATCGCAGCACCATCACAGCGGAAGGCACCATGTGTTCTGGCAGCCGGCGGCGGCGAAGTCCCGTACCGCCCCAGTTAGTTCACCCTGTTCAGCCACGCTGTCCGCGATGGTGCCATCAACCACGGGCACCACATACGCCACAAGCCTCCGGTCGCCGGCCGTAGCCTCGTATGCCGTCACGATCACCTGCGCGATCCCCGGATGCGCGGACAGTACGACCTCGATCTCCGCAGGCTCCACCCGGAACCCGCGGATTTTCACCTGATGGTCAACCCTGCCGACGAAACCCAGTTGCCCTCCGGGCAACCATCGGGCCAGGTCGCCGGTCCGGTACAACCGTGATCCGTCCCCGGTGAATGGATCGGCGATGAACCGTTCTGCGGTCAGCGCAGGACGCCTCACATATCCCCGCGCCACTTGAACACCGCCGATGAACAGTTCCCCTGTCACTCCCGCCGGGACCGGGCGCAGGTGCTCATCCAGCACATACAGGCTGGTATTGGCGAGAGGCGAACCAACCGGAATCGTCTTGCCGACCAAGTCGCCAGGCCTAAGACGGGTGGCAGCCACGCCGATCGTCGTCTCGGTCGGCCCGTAATGATTGACAACCACACGGTTCTCGGCTATGGCAGCCAGCTCACCCGCCAGCCCAGATCCAATCGGTTCGCCGCCAAGCACCAAGGTCTTTGCCGGGATCAGCTCTGACAGGCCATTGGTCGCGAGCGCGGCCAGATGCGAGGGCACTATCTTCAGGTAATCGATACCGCGCCCAGCGATAAACCGGACGACAGCGCCCGGATTGGTGGCGGTCTCTGGCTCCGCGATATACAGCAGTCCACCGGTCACCAGGCTGGTGAAGATAACCGTGTTCCCAAAATCCGTGACCGCTGGCTGCAAGAGTGCATACCGTCCGCCGGGCTCGCCTAGGGCCGCCCGGGCGGGCACGGTGGCCACATAGTTCACCAGTCCCCGATGGGTGACCTGCACCCCCTTCGGCACCCCCGTCGATCCCGACGTGTACATCACATACGCCACCTGCTCCGCCGCCACGCTCACGTGTGGCGGCACCGGCGGCATTGCTGCCACGGACGTCATCACCGTGGGATCGTCAACAGCGATCATCCTGATCCGGGCCACAGGCAGGTCGGCGAGCGCATCAGTGATGCCCATCAACACCGTGACCCTGCTGTCAGCCAGCATGAAGGCCAGCCGCTCAGCCGGATAACCGGAGTCCAGCGGCAGGTAGGCCGCTCCCGCCCGCCAGACGGCCAGCACCGCCGCGATCATGTGCAGGCTCGCCGGAAGGCACAGCCCGACTACCGTCTCCGTTGTTACGCCGGCCGCACGCAGGTGATGCGCCAGCCGGTTCGCATGTTCCTCAAGCTTTCCGTACGTCCAGGCGGTCCGGCCAGCTGCCACCGCGACTGAGTCCGGCGCCTGAGCCGCCAGCGCGGCCACCAGGTCATGTACTCCACTTGCGGCAGTGATGTCATTCGATCCGGCCAGGAGCTGCCGGCGCTCCACCGCGCTGAGGATCTCCACCTCGTACAACGGGATCTGCGGGTCGGCAGCAACCGCAGCCAGAACTCGCACGAAACGCTCTGCGATCTGCCAGACCGTCCTTAGGTCAAAGAGATCTGCCGCGGCAATGACCGACCCGCGCAGCCCTGCCGGGCGGCCCTCCGAATCGAAAACCTCGCCTAGCATGATGTTCAGGTCGAATCGTGCCGTCGCATCGCTAGGCAGCATTTCGATGCGTAGCCCTGGCAGATCAAGTTCACCTTGGCTGTTGTTCTGCACCGCGAGATTGACCTGGAAAAGCGGGTTGCGTATCAGCGACCGTCCCGGCGCAAGCACCTCCACCAGCCGTTCGAACGGCACATCCTGATGATCCAGCGCGCTGAGTCCGCGCTCCCGCGCCCGGCCCAGCAGTTCCGCGAACGTTGGGTCGCCCGGCCAGGTCGGCCCGAAACACCACAGTGTTCACGAAGAACCCGACCAGGTTCTCCAGGGCCATGTCGGTCCGCCCGGCTACCGGCGAACCAATTGGAATGTCATCTCCTGCTCCCAATCTCGACAGCAGCACCGTCAGCCCGGCATACAACGCCATGAACATCGTCACCCCGTATGCCCGGGCAGTGGCAGCCACCTGCTGGTGCACATCAGGAGGGACATCCAGCGGGACACTGTGGGCGCGGTGCGTGGGTAGCGCAGGGCGCGACCTGTCGGTTGGCAGAGACAGTTCCTCAGGCAAGTCCCGGAGCACGTCACGCCAGTAGGCAACCTGCTCAAAGGCCACGCTCGCGGACTTCTCTTCCGATCCAAGCAGTTCCCGCTGCCACACGGCGTAGTCGGCGTACTGCACCGGCAGTGGTGGCCAGGCCGGGGGCTGCCCACCACGCCGCGCTGCGTATGCGACCGAGATGTCCCGGGCGAGCAGCCCTATGGACCAGCCATCCGCAGCAATGTGATGGATAACGACCACCAGCACATGTTCATCGGAACGCAGGCGCAGCAACCAGGCCCTCAGGGGGACCTCCGCCGCTAGGTCGAACATCCGCCCGGACAGCTCATCGATCGCATCAACCACATCGTCCCCGGCCACCTCGGCCACTGGCAGGCCGGTCGTTAGGCTCGTGACATCTAGAACCTTCTGGTAGGGCTGCCCGCTCACGGCCGGGAAGACTGTCCGCAGTACCTCGTGCCGGCCCATCACATCGGTTACTGCCGCACGCAGCGCCGCCACATCCAGGTCTCCGGTGAGCCGCAGTGCCATCGGCAGGTGGTAAGCAGAGCTCGGCCCCTCTATCTGCGCTACAAGCCACAGCCGCTGCTGAGAGAACGACAACGGTATTCGCTCCGGCCGCGGACGCGCTGTTAGCGCCGCCCGGCTCCGTCCTGTACCGGTGGCGAGCCGGGCCGCT
This sequence comes from uncultured Actinomycetes bacterium, assembly GCA_963808315.1. Classification (GTDB taxonomy): domain Bacteria; phylum Actinomycetota; class Actinomycetes; order Streptosporangiales; family Streptosporangiaceae; genus Palsa-504. The sequence goes on from CAWEFK010000013.1 coordinate 176,269, forward strand.
AGTCCGGCAGGTGTCGGCGTCTCGAACAGCGTGCGGAGTGATATCTCGGTGCTTAGCGCCAGGCGGATACGGCTGATCAGCTGGGTAGCGAGCAATGAATGACCACCCAGGTCGAAGAAGCTGTCTTCCACGCCGACTACGGGCAACCCAAGGACGTCGGCGAAGACCGCGCTCAGGATTTCCTCCCACGCCGTGGAAGGTTTCCGGCCCGTGGAGAATGCGGCATAGTCAGGGGCGGGCAGCGCCTTACGGTCAACCTTTCCGTTCGCCGTGAGCGGGAGGGCATCAAGCACCATCACGGCCAAGGGCACCATGTGCTCCGGTAGCCGTGCGGCCGCGAACTCCCGCAGTGCTGCCGGTAGCGTGCCATCTTCGGCACCAGCATCAACACGGAGAACGTAGGCCACCAGCCGCTGATCAGCCGGGACAGCCTGATCCTGGTGTACGGTCACCACTGCTTGCGCCACGTCGGGATGAGTCGCTAGCACGGCCTCGATCTCGCCGGGCTCGATCCGGAAGCCGCGGATCTTGACCTGGTCATCGGCCCGACCTGAGAACTTGAGCACCCCGTCCGCAGTCCACCCGGCCAGATCCCCGGTGCGATACATCCGCCCCCCAGCCACTCCGAACGGGCACGCTACAAAGCGCTCTCCCGTCAGCCCGGGCCGGTCCGCATACCCCCGCGCAAGTCCTTTGCCCGCGATATATAGCTCGCCAATCACCCCGGCAGGCACGGGGGACAGCCACTGGTCCAGCACGTAACAGTGCGTATTCCAAATCGGCCTGCCGATCGCGACAGCGGAACCACGTGCCGGGGCCTCTGCGGCTGCAGACCACACTGTCGTTTCGGTTGGCCCGTAGAGGTTAACGACTTCCGCAGCGAGTTCCTGCATGGCAACAGCCAGCGCGGTCGGCAGGACATCACCTCCCACCAGGATGCGCAGGCCGCGGACAACTTCCCCATAGTCAGCCAGGAGCGCCTGCCAGAGCGCCGGAGTCGCCTGCATGATCGTCGCTCCTGCACAGCGGATAAGCTTGGCCAACACGGCCGGATCGCGTACGGCGTCGGGCCTGGCGATCACAACTCCGGAACCGGCAAGCAGCGGCAAGTAAAGCTCGAGAGCGTGAATGTCGAAGGCCACGGTGGTGACCGCAAGCATCCGGGCAGGCGCATCCAGCGGGAACCAGTGAGCCATGGCGGCGAGGAAGTTAGCCAATCCCGCGTGCGTGACGACGACGCCTTTCGGACGCCCAGTCGAGCCGGAGGTGTAGATCACATACGCCGGATGCGACGGCAACAGCGGATAAGTCCGGTCCGCAAGCGTCATAGCTGCGTCACCGAGCTCTGCGCAGCCGCGCGGTCATGGCCGGCCCGCTGACCGCCAGCACCGGCACGGTGAACGACTCCGGCAGGCCGCCTGCGGTGGCCGCCGTCGTCAATATGGCCGTTGGGCGCGCGTCGGCCAGCATGAAGGCGATCCGCTCGGCCGGATAGCCGGGATCGACCGGCAGGTAGGCCGCGCCCGCCTTGAGCACTGCCAGCAGCGCCACCAGCAGGTCCGCCGACCGATCCAGCACCACGGCCACCACCGATTCCGGTCCCGCCCCGTACCCGGACAAGACCCGCGCCAGCCGCCCCGCCCGCACATCCAGCTCCTCGTAACGACAGCGCCTGCAATCCCCGATCACCGCGACCGCATCCGGGGTCCGGGCCGCCTGCACCTCGAACAACCCGGGCAGCGTCCCGGCCGGCACCTCCCGCGCCGTGTCATTCGACCCGCTCACCACCTGCTCCCGCTCCCGCTGCGACAGCACCGGCACCGCATGCAGCCGGACCAGCGGGTCAGCTGTCACCCCTTCCAGCACCCGGACCAGCCGGCCCGCGAACACCCCGGCCGCGCCGGGATCGAACAGGTCCGCCGCGACGATGACCGGCCCGGCCAGCCCCGCCGGGCGCCCGCCCGGCCCGAAAACCTCGCTGACGCTGATATCCAGGTCGAACCGCGCCGGGGAAGCCGCCCCCGACAGCAGGTCACCCGGACCCGGCCCGGCCGCGGCCGAGCCGGGCAGGTCCACCATGACCGCCGCGGTGTTCTGCAAGGTCAGCGTTACCTGGAACAGGGGATGGCGGGCCAGCGACCGCTCCGGGGCCAGCAGCTCGACCAGCCGCTCGAACGGCACGTCCTGATGATCCAGCGCTCCCAGCCCGGCCTCCCGCACCCGCCGCAGCACCTCCGCGAACGAGGGATCCCCCGACAGGCCGGTACGCAGCACCAGGGTATTGACGAAGAACCCGACCAGCTCATCCAGCGCCTCATCGGTCCGCCCCGCGACCGCGGTCCCGACCGGGATGTCATCCCCGCCGCCGAGCCTGCCCAGCAGGACCGCCAGCGCGGCCTGCAGCACCATGAACACCGTCACGCCCTGCGCCCGGGCCAGCGCCGCGACCTGCTCGTGCAGCCCCGCCGGGACCTCCAGCACCGCGGTATGCCCCCGGTGGCTCGGCACCGCCGGACGCGGCCGGTCCGCCGGCAGCGCCAGCTCCGCCGGCACCCCGGCCAGCGCCCCCCGCCAGTACCCCACCTGCCCGGCCAGCAAGCTCCCCGGATCATCCTCAGACCCCAGCAGCTCCCGCTGCCAGATCGCGTAATCGGCGTACTGCACCGGCAGCGGCGCCCACCCCGGCGCCCCGCCCGCCCGCCGCGCCGCGTACGCCACCGACACATCCCGGGCCAGCGGCCCCATCGACCAGCCATCCCCCGCGATGTGATGCAGCACCAGCACCAGCACATGCTCACCCGGACCCAGCCGCAGCAGCCGCGCCCGCACCGGGATCTCCCCGGCCAGGTCAAACGGCTCCGCCGCGACCCCCCCGATCACCGCGGCCAGGTCCGCCCCGGCCACCGGCCCGGCCGGCAGCGCCCAGCCCAGCTCCCCCGCACCCAGCACCCGCTGGTACGGCTGCCCGCCCGCCACCGGGAACACCGTCCGCAGCACCTCATGCCGGGCCAGCACATCCCCCAGCGCCGCCTCCAGCGCCGCCGCGTCCAGATCCCCCGCCAGCCGCACCGCGACCGGGATATGATACGCCGCCGACGGCCCCTCCAGCTGAGCCAGGAACCACAGCCGCTGCTGCGCGAACGACAACGGCACCCGCGCCGGGCGCACCCGCGCCGCCAGCACCGCCCGGGCCGGCCCGGCCCGCTCCAGCCGGGCCGCCAGCCCCGCCGGGGTCGGCGCCTCGAACAGCTCCCGCACCGCCAGCTCCGCGCCCAGCACCACCCGGACCCGCGACACCAGCCGCACCGCCAGCAGCGAATGCCCCCCCAGCGCGAAGAAATCATCCTCCGGCCCCGCCGCCGGCACCCCCAGCACCTCCGCGAACACCGCACACAAAATCTCCTCCCGCACCGTGACCGGACCCCGCCCCGCCCCCGCCCCCCCGTACTCCGGCACCGGCAGCGCCCGCCGGTCCACCTTCCCGCTCGCCGTCAACGGCAGCCCCGCCACCACCACCACCACCGCCGGCACCATATACCCCGGCAGCCGCCCCGCCGCGAACTCCCGCACCACCCCCGCCAGCCCGCCCGCAGCCCCGCCAGCACCGGCGCCATCGTCACCGGCGGCGCTGTCGCTGTCGCCGGGGGCGCCACCGTCGCCGCCCGCGGCGGGGACCACGTAGGCGGCCAGCCGCCGGTCCCCCGGGCTGTCCTCCCGCACCACCACCACGGCCCGCGCGACCTGAGGATGGGCGGCCAGCACCGCCTCCACCTCACCCGGCTCCACCCGGAACCCCCGGATCTTGACCTGCTCATCGGCCCGCCCCGCGAACACCAGCTGCCCGCCCGCGGCCCACTTCGCCACATCCCCGGTCCGGTACATCCGCTCCCCCGCCCCGAACGGGCACGCCACGAACCGCTCCCCCGTCAGCCCCGCCCGCCCCGCATACCCCCGCGCCAGCCCCGCCCCCGCCACATACAACTCCCCCGCCACCCCGGCCGGCACCGGGCTAAGCCACCCGTCCAGCACGAACACCCGGGTATTCGCGATCGGCCCCCCGATCGGCGGCGGCCCGCCCGGCCCCGCCGCCACCGGCCCCGCCGTGACCATCACCGTCGCCTCGGTCGGCCCGTAGGTATTAACCAGCCGCCGCCCCGCCGCCCACGCCCCCGCCAGCTCCCCGCCCAGCAGCTCAGCACCCGAGGACCACCGTCCCCAGCGCCCCCCACCCCGGCCGGGTCCAGCACCCCCAGCAACGACGGCACCACACTGGCCGCCCGGACCCCCGCCGCCCGGACCAGCCCCGCCAGCAACCCCGGATCACCCCGCTCCGCCTCCGTCGCCATCACCAGCGTCCCGCCCCCCGCCAGCACCACCGCCAGGTCAAAAACCGACGCATCGAAACTGAACGAGGCAACCTGCAGCACCGCCACCCCCGGACCCGCGCCCAGCACCGGACCCAGCCCCGCCACCAGGTTCACCACCCCCCGGTGAACACCCAGCACCCCCTTCGGCACCCCCGGTAGACCCCGACGTGTAAATCACGTACGCCAGCCGCCCCGCCACCCCCGCCACCGCCGGCACCCCGCCCCCCTCGCCCGCCAGGTCCTCCGCCCACAGCACCCGCCCCGGCAGCCCCGCCCCGGACCCCCGGCAGCTCACCACCACCCCCGCACCCCCGTCAGCCACCATGAACGCCAGCCGCTCCGCCGGGTACCCCGGATCCAGCGGCAGGTACGCCGCCCCCGCCCGCCAGACCCCCACCAGCACCGCAACCAGCTCCGGACCCCGCGGCAAGCACACCCCCACCACCTGCTCCGCCCCCACCCCCGCCCGCTGCAACGCCCCCGCCACCCGCCCCGCCCGCTCCCACAGCCACCCATACGACCACCGCACCCCCCCGCACGCCACCGCCACCACATCCGGGCCCGCCCCCGCCCGCACCCCCACCAGCTCCTCCACCCCGCCCCCCGGCACCTCCCGCGCCGTGTCATTCCACCCGCTCACCACCTGCTCCCGCTCACCTTGCGACAGCACCGGCACCGCGTGCAGCCGGGCCCGCGGGTCAGCTGTCACCCCTTCCAGCACCCGGACCAGCCGGCCCGCGAACATCACGGCCGCGCCGGGATCGAACAGGTCCGCCGCGACGATGACCGGCCCGGCCAGCCCCGCCGGGCGCCCGCCCGGCCCGAAAACCTCGCTGACGCTGATATCCAGGTCGAACCGCGCCGGGGAAGCCACCCCCGACAGCAGGTCACCCGGACCCGGCCCGGCCGCGGCCGAGCCGGGCAGGTCCACCGTGACCGCCGCGGTGTTCTGCAACGTGAACATCACCTGGAACAGGGGATGGCGGGCCAGCGACCGCTCCGGGGCCAGCAGCTCGACCAGCCGCTCGAACGGCACGTCCTGGTGATCCAGCGCGGCCAGCGCGGTCTCACGGACCCGGCCCAGCAGCTCGGTGAAACAGGGATCCCCGGACAGCCCGGTACGCAGCACCAGGGTATTGACGAAGAACCCGACCAGCTCATCCAGCGCCTCATCGGTCCGCCCCGCCACCGCGGTCCCGACCGGGATGTCATCCCCGCCGCCGAGCCTGCCCAGCAGGACCGCCAGCGCGGCCTGCAGCACCATGAACACCGTCACGCCCTGCGCCCGGGCCAGCGCCGCGACCTGCTCGTGCAGCCCCGCCGGGACCTCCAGCACCGCGGTATGCCCCCGGTGGCTCGGCACCGCCGGACGCGGCCGGTCCGCCGGCAGCGCCAGCTCCGCCGGCACCCCGGCCAGCGCCCCCCGCCAGTACCCCACCTGCCCGGCCAGCAAGCTCCCCGGATCATCCTCAGACCCCAGCAGCTCCCGCTGCCAGATCGCGTAATCGGCGTACTGCACCGGCAGCGGCGCCCACCCCGGCGCCCCGCCCGCCCGCCGCGCCGCGTACGCCACCGACACATCCCGGGCCAGCGGCCCCATCGACCAGCCATCCCCCGCGATGTGATGCAGCACCAGCACCAGCACATGCTCACCCGGACCCAGCCGCAGCAGCCGCGCCCGCACCGGGATCTCCCCGGCCAGGTCAAACGGCTCCGCCGCGACCCCCCCGATCGCCGCGGCCAGGTCCGCCCCGGCCACCGGCCCGGCCGGCAGCGCCCAGCCCAGCTCCCCCGCACCCAGCACCCGCTGGTACGGCTGCCCGCCCGCCACCGGGAACACCGTCCGCAGCACCTCATGCCGGGCCAGCACATCCCCCAGCGCCGCCTCCAGCGCCGCCGCGTCCAGATCCCCCGCCAGCCGCACCGCGACCGGGATGATGATACGCCGCCGACGGTCCCTCCAGCTGGGCCAGGAACCACAGCCGCTGCTGCGCGAACGACAACGGCACCCGCGCCGGGCGCTCCCGCTCCGCCAGCGCCGCCCGGGCCGGCCCGGCCCGCTCCAGCCGGGCCGCCAGCCCCGCCGGGGTCGGCGCCTCGAACAGCTCCCGCACCGCCAGCTCCGCGCCCAGCACCACCCGGACCCGCGACACCAGCCGCACCGCCAGCAGCGAATGCCCCCCCAGCGCGAAGAAATCATCCTCCGGCCCCGCCGCCGGCACCCCCAGCACCTCCGCGAACACCGCACACAAAATCTCCTCCCGCACCGTGACCGGACCCCGCCCCGCCCCCGCCCCCCGTACTCCGGCACCGGCAGCGCCCGCCGGTCCACCTTCCCGCTCGCCGTCAACGGCAGCCCCGCCACCACCACCACCACCGCCGGGACCATATACCCCGGCAGCCGCCCCGCCGCGAACTCCCGCACCACCCCCGCCAGCCCGCCCGCAGCCCCGCCAGCACCGGCGCCGTCACCGTCGCCGCCCGCGGCGGGGACCACGTAGGCGGCCAGCCGCCGGTCCCCCGGGCTGTCCTCCCGCACCACCACCACGGCCTGCGCGACCTGAGGATGGGCGGCCAGCACCGCCTCCACCTCACCCGGCTCCACCCGGAACCCCCGGATCTTGACCTGCTCATCCGCCCGGCCGCGGTATTCCAGCTGCCCGTCCGCGGTCCATTTCGCCACATCCCCGGTCCGGTACATCCGCTCGCCCGCCCCGAACGGGCACGCCACGAACCGCTCGCCGGACAGGGCCACACGTCCCAGATACCCCCGCGCCAGCCCCGCCCCCGCCACATACAGCTCCCCCGCCACCCCGGCCGGCACCGGATTCAGCCACTCATCCAGCACGAACACCCGCAGGCCCGGGACCGCCCGCCCCACCGGACTGCCGCCGGCCACCTCAGCCGGCTCCAGCGCCAGATAAGTGACATGCACCGTCGTCTCGGTGATGCCATACATGTTCACCAGCACCGGGACCTCCCCGTGCCGGTCCTGCCAGTCCCGCAGCCGCCCGGTATCCAGCGCTTCCCCGCCGAAGACCACCCAGCGCAGCCCCAGCGCCCGCCCCGCCACCACATCCTCGGCCTCAGCCCGCATCAGCTGATAAAACGCCGACGGGGTCTGCGACAGCATCGTCACCCGCTGCCGGGCCAGCAGCCCCAGGAACTCCGCAGGCGACCGGGACACCTCAAACGGCACCACCGCAACCCGCCCGCCATGCAGCAACGCCCCGAACAGCTCCCACACCGAGAAATCAAACGCAAACGAATGGAACCAGCTCCACACATCACCAGCACCGAACCCGAACTGCTCCCGCGTTCCCGCGAACAGCCCCGCCACGCCGGCGTGCGTAACCGCAACCCCCTTAGGCACCCCCGTCGACCCCGACGTATAAATCACATACGCCGGATGAGCCGGCCGCAGCGGCGCGAGCCGCCCCCCATCTGCCAGATCCGCCCCGCCCGTCCCGGCCCCCAGACCCGGCATGGCCACCAGCACCGGCACCCCGTCCGGCACCGCCACCTCACCCGCCAGCCCCGCCGCCACAACCACGCACACCGGCCGCGCATCCGCCAGCATGAACGCAATCCGCTCCGCCGGATACCCCGGATCCACCGGCAGGTACGCCGCCCCCGCCTTGAGCACCCCCAGCAGCGCCACCACCAGCTCCGCCGACCGCTCCGCCACCACCGCCACCACCGACTCCGGCCCCGCCCCCACCCCCACCAGCCGCCGCGCCAGCCGGTTCGCCCGCCCATTCAGCTCCCCGTAACTAAGCCAGGCCCGCCCCCACACCACCGCCACCACATCCGGGCCCCTCCCCGCCTCCACCTCAAACAACTCCGGCAACGTGACCCCAGGAACCTCCCGCGCCGTATCATTCCACCCGCTGACTACCTGCCACCGCTCCCCCTCATCCAGCATCGCCACCGCGTGCATCCGGATCTCCGGGTCAGCCGATACCGCCGCGAGCACCCGGATCAGCCGCTCCGCCAGCATCCCGGCCGCGGTCGGCCCGAACAGATCCGCCGCAGCGATCACCAGCCCTCGCAGCCCCGCTGGGTGACCGTCGGCATCAAAGACCTCGGCGATATCAAAATCCAGGTCAAACCGGGCGGCTGCCTCGCTGGCCTGCAACTGAACGGCACGCAGACCGGGCAGCTCGACCGCAGCAGGCGCATTGTTCTGAACCGCAAGCATGACTTGCGCCAACGGGTGGCGGCTCAGCGAACGCTCCGGCGCCAGTGCCTCCACCAGCCGATCGAACGGCACATCCTGATAATCCAGCGCCTCCAGCCAGCGCTCCCGCACCCGGCCCAGCAGCAGCCCGAAGGAGGGGTCCCCGGACAGGTCGGTGCGCAGCACCAGGGTGTTGACGAAGAACCCGACCAGCTCATCCAGCGCGGTATCGGTCCGCCCCGCCACCGCGGTCCCGACCGGGATGTCATCCCCGCCGCCGAGCCTGCCCAGCAGGACCGCCAGCGCGGCCTGCAGCACCATGAACACCGTCACGCCCTGCGCCCGGGCCAGCGCCGCGACCTGCTCGTGCAGCCCCGCCGGGACCTCCAGCACCGCGGTATGCCCCCGGTGGCTCGGCACCGCCGGACGCGGCCGGTCCGCCGGCAGCGCCAGCTCCGCCGGCACCCCGGCCAGCGCCCCCCGCCAGTACCCCACCTGCCCGGCCAGCAAGCTCCCCGGATCATCCTCAGACCCCAGCAGCTCCCGCTGCCAGATCGCGTAATCGGCGTACTGCACCGGCAGCGGCGCCCACCCCGGCGCCCCGCCCGCCCGCCGCGCCGCGTACGCCACCGAAAGATCTCTGGTGAGAAGCCTGATTGACCAGCCGTCCACCGCGATGTGATGCAGCACCATCACCAGCACGTGCTCGCCGGGAGCCAGCCGCAACAGCCGGGCCCGCACTGGGATCTCCTCCGCGAGGTCAAACGGCTGCGCCACCGCTGCTGTGACCGCATCTGCCAGGTCAGCCTCGGTCACGATGGCCGCAAGAAACTCCCAGGCAAGTTCATCGGCCTCCAGGATGCGCTGATAGGGCTGCCCGTCGACCATGGGAAAGATCGTCCGCAGCACCTCATGGCGAGCCAGCACATCCCCCAGTGCTGCCTCCAGCGCCGTAACGTCCAAGTCCCCAGACACCCGCAGCGTCACCGCATTGTTGTAGGTCGCAGACCGCCCCTCTAGCTGGGCCAGGAACCACAGCCGCTGCTGGGCAAACGACAATGGCACCTGTGCCGGACGTTCCCGCGCCGCCAGCGCTAGCCGGGCCGGGCCCGCCTTCTCCAGCATGGTTGCCAGGCCGCCCGGGGTCGGCACCTCGAACAACACCCGCACCGCCAGCTCCACGCCCAGCACCGACCGGATACGGGCGACTAGCCGCACCGCCAGCAGCGAATGGCCACCTAGCACAAAAAAGTCATCGCCCAGCCCGACCGTGGGCACCTGGAGCACCTCGGCGAACACCGCACAGAGGATCTCTTGCCGTATCGTGACCGTGCCCAGCCGCCCGGCCATCGGGCGCTCGTAATGAGGCGCAGGCAAGGCCTTCCGGTCTACTTTGCCGTTCGCGGTCAATGGCAGAGCTTCCAGCACGGTCACCGTCCGGGGAAGCATGTATCCCGGCAGCCGCCCAGCCGCGAATTCTCGTACTGCCTGCGCCAGCCCGTCGCCTTCGCCGGAACCGTCATTGACGGGCACAATATAAGCAGCCAGGCCCTGGTCCACGCCGGCGTCCTTCTGCGTGATCACTACTGCCTGGGCCACACCGGGGTGAGCGGCCATCACGGCCTCGACCTCACCCGGTTCGACCCGGAATCCGCGGATCTTGACCTGATCATCAGCTCGGCCGCGGAACTCCAGCAACCCGTCCGCCCGCCAGCGCGCCAGATCCCCGGTGCGGTACAACCGCGAGCCATCGGCGGCGAACTGATCCGCCACAAACCGCCCCGCCGTCAGCGCTGGACGCCCTGCATATCCCCGCGCTACCTGCGCCCCGCCCGCGTAGAGTTCGCCGGTCGCGCCCGGCGGCACTGGATCGAGGTGCGCGTCGAGCACATAGAGCCGGGTATTAGGCAGCGGTGCGCCGATCGGCAGCACCCTACCCGCCAGCTCGTCTGGATCGAGCCGGGCCGCCGCTACCCCGATAGTGGTCTCCGTCGGCCCATAGTGATTGACCACCAGCGTCCCGGCAGCCGCCACCACAGCCAGATCTCTCGCCAGCCCGGCTGGGGCTGCCTCCCCACCCAATACCAGCGTTTTACCCGGGATCAGGCTAGCCAGCTCACCCGCACCGGCCAGCGCAGCCAGATGCGAAGGAACGATCTTCACATAATCAATCCGCCGACCCGCCACAAACCTGGCCACGGCTGCCGGATCGGTAGCCAGTTCCGGTTCGGCAATCTCCAGCACCCCGCCGGTTACCAGGCTGACCAGCAATACCGTGTTCGCGAAGTCAGTCACCAGCGGCTGCAGCAGCCCATATCGGCCACCCGGTTCCCCGAGCCGCGTCCGCGCCGCCACCGCGGCAACATAATTCAGCAGTCCCTGGTGGGTAACCTGCACGCCCTTGGGACCCCCCGTCGAGCCCGACGTATAAATCACGTACGCCAGACGTCCCGGCACTGCCGCCATGGGCTGCGCCTCGGCTGGCATAGCAGCCACTGCCGCATTAATGGCGGGATCGTCCAGCCATAGCACCCGCCCGGTTAGCCTTTGTCCCACCCCGCGGCGGCTGACCACCACCGCAGCGCCGCTGTCAGCCAGCATGAACGCCAGCCGCGCAGCCGGATAACCCGGATCCAGCGGCAGATAGGCCGCCCCGGCCTGCCAGATGCCCACGAGCACCGCGATCAGCTCCGGCCCCGGCTCCAGGCATACCCCTACCACGCTCTCCGGCCCCACTCCTGCCATCTGCAGGTAGTGCGCCAGCCGCCCGGCCCGCTCGATCAGTGACCCGTAACTCAGACTGGCGTCCCCGCAGACCACCGCCACTACATCCGGGCCCGCCCCCGCCCGCGCCCCCACCAGCTCCTCCACCCCGCCCGCCGCAGGTACCTCCAGGGCCGTGTCGTTCCACTCGTTGACCACCTGCCGCCGCTCCTGCTCCGACAGCACCTGCACTGCGCGCAATCGGGTCTGCGGATCAGCTGTTACCGCCTCGAGCACCCGGACCAGCCGCCGGGCGAACATCACGGCCGCGCCGGCATCGAACAGGTCCGCCGCGACGATGACCGACCCGGCCAGCCCCGCCGGGCGGCCGTCATCAAAGATCTCGCGGAACAATACGTTCAAGTCGAACCGCGCCGGCGTGGCAACGGTTGGGATTTCGGCAGCACGGACGCCGGGCAGGTCCAAGGTGACCGCCGCGGTGTTCTGCAACGTGAACATCACCTGGAACAGGGGATGGCGGGCCAGCGACCGCTCCGGGGCCAGCAGCTCGACCAGCCGCTCGAACGGCACGTCCTGGTGATCCAGCGCGGCCAGCGCGGTCTCACGGACCCGGCCCAGCAGCTCGGTGAAACAGGGATCCCCGGACAGCCCGGTACGCAGCACCAGGGTATTGACGAAGAACCCGACCAGCTCATCCAGCGCCTCATCGGTCCGCCCCGCCACCGCGGTCCCGACCGGGATGTCATCCCCGCCGCCGAGCCTGCCCAGCAGGACCGCCAGCGCGGCCTGCAGCACCATGAACACCGTCACGCCCTGCGCCCGGGCCAGCGCCGCGACCTGCTCGTGCAGCCCCGCCGGGACCTCCAGCACCGCGGTATGCCCCCGGTGGCTCGGCACCGCCGGACGCGGCCGGTCCGCCGGCAGCGCCAGCTCCGCCGGCACCCCGGCCAGCGCCCCCCGCCAGTACCCCACCTGCCCGGCCAGCAAGCTCCCCGGATCATCCTCAGACCCCAGCAGCTCCCGCTGCCAGATCGCGTAATCGGCGTACTGCACCGGCAGCGGCGCCCACCCCGGCGCCCCGCCCGCCCGCCGCGCCGCGTACGCCACCGACACATCCCGGGCCAGCGGCCCCATCGACCAGCCATCCCCCGCGATGTGATGCAGCACCAGCACCAGCACATGCTCACCCGGACCCAGCCGCAGCAGCCGCGCCCGCACCGGGATCTCCCCGGCCAGGTCAAACGGCTGCCCCGCCATCTCAGCGATGGCGCTGTCCATATCATCCTGGGCCACCTCGGCCGCCGGCAGCGCCCAGCCCAGCTCCCCCATCCCCAGCACCCGCTGGTACGGCTGCCCGCCCGCCACCGGGAACACCGTCCGCAGCACCTCATGCCGGGCCAGCACATCCCCCAGCGCCGCCTCCAGCGCCGCCGCGTCCAGATCCCCCGCCAGCCGCACCGCGACCGGGCTGTTGTAAACAGGGTTCGGTCCCTCCAGCTGAGCCAGGAACCACAGCCGCTGCTGCGCGAACGACAACGGCACCCGCGCCGGGCGCTCCCGCTCCCGCAGTGCCGCCCGGGCCGCCCCGGCCCGCTCCAGCCGGGCCGCCAGCCCCGCCGGGGTCGGCGCCTCGAACAGCTCCCGCACCGCCAGCTCCGCGCCCAGCACCACCCGGACCCGCGACACCAGCCGCACCGCCAGCAGCGAATGCCCCCCCAGCGCGAAGAAATCATCCTCCGGCCCCGCCGCCGGCACCCCCAGCACCTCCGCGAACACCGCACACAAAATCTCCTCCCGCACCGTGACCGGACCCCGCCCCGCCCCCGCCCCCCCGTACTCCGGCACCGGCAGCGCCCGCCGGTCCACCTTCCCGCTCGCCGTCAACGGCAGCCCCGCCACCACCACCACCACCGCCGGGACCATATACCCCGGCAACCGCCCCGCCGCGAACTCCCGCACCACCCCCGCCAGCCCGCCCGCAGCCCCGCCAGCACCGGCGCCGTCACCGTCGCCGCCCGCGGCGGGGACCACGTAGGCGGCCAGCCGCCGGTCCCCCGGGCTGTCCTCCCGCACCACCACCACGGCCTGCGCGACCTGAGGATGGGCGGCCAGCACCGCCTCCACCTCACCCGGCTCCACCCGGAACCCCCGGATCTTGACCTGCTCATCCGCCCGGCCGCGGTATTCCAGCTGCCCGTCCGCGGTCCATTTCGCCACATCCCCGGTCCGGTACATCCGCTCGCCCGCCCCGAACGGGCACGCCACGAACCGCTCGCCGGACAGGGCCACACGTCCCAGATACCCCCGCGCCAGCCCCGCCCCCGCCACATACAGCTCCCCCGCCACCCCGGCCGGCACCGGATTCAGCCACTCATCCAGCACGAACACCCGCAGGCCCGGGACCGCCCGCCCCACCGGACTGCCGCCGGCCACCTCAGCCGGCTCCAGCGCCAGATAAGTGACATGCACCGTCGTCTCGGTGATGCCATACATGTTCACCAGCACCGGGACCTCCCCGTGCCGGTCCTGCCAGTCCCGCAGCCGCCCGGTATCCAGCGCTTCCCCGCCGAAGACCACCCAGCGCAGCCCCAGCGCCCGCCCCGCCACCACATCCTCGGCCTCAGCCCGCATCAGCTGATAAAACGCCGACGGGGTCTGCGACAGCATCGTCACCCGCTGCCGGGCCAGCAGCCCCAGGAACTCCGCAGGCGACCGGGACACCTCAAACGGCACCACCGCAACCCGCCCGCCATGCAGCAACGCCCCGAACAGCTCCCACACCGAGAAATCAAACGCAAACGAATGGAACCAGCTCCACACATCACCAGCACCGAACCCGAACTGCTCCCGCGTTCCCGCGAACAGCCCCGCCACGCCGGCGTGCGTAACCGCAACCCCCTTAGGCACCCCCGTCGACCCCGACGTATAAATCACATACGCCGGATGAGCCGGCCGCAGCGGCGCGAGCCGCCCCCCATCTGCCAGATCCGCCCCGCCCGTCCCGGCCCCCAGACCCGGCATGGCCACCAGCACCGGCACCCCGTCCGGCACCGCCACCTCACCCGCCAGCCCCGCCGCCACAACCACGCACACCGGCCGCGCATCCGCCAGCATGAACGCAATCCGCTCCGCCGGATACCCCGGATCCACCGGCAGGTACGCCGCCCCCGCCTTGAGCACCCCCAGCAGCGCCACCACCAGCTCCGCCGACCGCTCCGCCACCACCGCCACCACCGACTCCGGCCCCGCCCCCACCCCCACCAGCCGCCGCGCCAGCCGGTTCGCCCGCCCATTCAGCTCCCCGTAACTAAGCCAGGCCCGCCCCCACACCACCGCCACCACATCCGGGCCCCTCCCCGCCTCCACCTCAAACAACTCCGGCAACGTGACCCCAGGAACCTCCCGCGCCGTATCATTCCACCCGCTGACTACCTGCCACCGCTCCCCCTCATCCAGCATCGCCACCCGGCTCGCATAATCGGCAGGCGAAGCATCTTTTATCCAATTCAAGATGGCCATGAAATGACGAGATATACCCTTTCCCGATGCCGGACTATAGAGATCTGGGTTTAGATCAACAGCGACCTGGATATCACCCCCAACCGTCCTGTCATAAATGGCAATTGACACATCATAAACCGGTCCATTGGAAAGATTATATGCAGTAGCTCCACAGTCGCCGAACCGGATATCATAATCGAATGACATAACATTGACGACCGTGGTGAACAAGACGCCGTTGTTGATTAGATTCAGGGTCCTGCGGATGTCCAGTTCCTGATATCGCTGATGCCTGAGCGCGTTACGAACTGCCACGGAGCACTGTCGAGCGAGATCCTGCAGGGACGTTCTTCTGTCTATCGTAAGGCGAATAGGCAGAACATTGGATGCCATTCCTGGAATACCGCGCAGCCGCTTCCCCATCCTGCCGAGGACAGGGATGCCGAGCACAACGTCTTCTGCTCCCGTTCTACGGTGAAGGTAGATAGCCGCTGCGGTAATCATCAATTCGGAAACGGTCATTTGAAGTCGCCGAGCAGCCGCTCTCAGATTATTTGCAACGTCTTCCCCGGCATTCTGCATATATCGTTCCGGCATATGCGGCGCCAGAGACGCCGAGCGCTCGCTTATGCTGACTGCCACCGGGAAATCTGACAGGGCCTCACGCCAGAATTCCTGGTCTCGGTGAAGGTTCGCCGAATCCCGGTACGAAGAGTCGGCGTCTATTAGTATCGAAAGGCTCTCCAGACCCCCGCCCGCAGGCAAATGGCCGCTCAGCAACGACGTATAGACCTGAGCTTGGCGCGCCGCAATAATTACGCCGCTGAGCCCGTCTACCGCGATATGATGACAACGCTGATACCACAGGAACCGACCCTCTCCCGCCCTGAATACAGCCTGGGTGAAAAGTGGTCCATTCTGTAGGTCTACTGGGCGCCGCATATCTGCCCGCATCCAGTGTTCTGCGGCGGCACGCGGATCTGGCGCGGTACTGACATCGATAACATGCAGCAGCCAGTCGTCAGACTTTGCGACATATTGCCACACCGAGCCGCCATCTTCGCAGAAGCGGAGATGGAAAGCGTCGACCTCGTTGACCGTGTGCCGCAGAGCTACCTCGAACAGTTCCATGTCCAGATCACCATGGATCTCGAGATACTCACCCACGTTAAAGTCCGCGCTATTACCACTGAATTGCTGGGCAAACCAGATGCCTAGCTGTGCGGCCATCAACTCCCGGCGTCCACCTTGAGATTCAGACATATGCTTCCCGCCGTTTGCCTCATTATCTAAACGAATCGCGTATCAGTCCGGCGTTGCAGGACAAGCCTTCACGACAACGCGGGTCACGCTGAAGTCGGCGTACTAGGCGGCCGCCCGGTCATTGGCGGCCTATTTACCAGTGCCATTCGTGCTGGCCGTACAGGTGATCGGACTTGATGCCGTGCTCGGCGCACCACGTCATGAATTCATCGACCTGCTTGAGCTGGTAGGAGTCAGCGTTGTAGCTGGTGGCCATGACGTGCCCGACCAGCCAGGTCTCCTCGCCCATCGCGTACACGTACGCCTCGCTCGCGCCCAGTTCGGTCGTGATCGCGGCGGCCTGCACGGCGTTGGACCCCGACAGGGTCCGGGAGTCGCTCATCTTCTTGGTCACCGGCTTGGTGAACAGCGCCTGGTACAGCCAGGTCAACGGCGCCCCGGCGCACTCCATCCCGAGGAACGCCATATCCGTCTGGCCGACGTGGCCGCGCATGTACCGGTACAGCCCCGGATCGATGCCGGAGGAGTCCGCGCCCACGAACACCGTCCGCCCGGCGATCTCCACCATGTAGGTGGACTTGGCGCGGATATCCAGGTCCGCATGCTCACCGAGGAACGGCGTCGCGGTCACCTTCCCGCCGGGGAACTCGACCTCTGAGAAGTCATCCGCCTCGATCACGGGCAGGCCCAGATGAGACAGGTACAGCCCCAGCGACGGGTCAGCCAGGCTGCCCCGCGAGGACCGCGGCACCACCACCGCCCCCACCCGGCCGCGCAGCGCCAGCAGCGTCTCCAGCACGATGTGGTCCTGGTGGCCGTGGGTGATAAGCGCGAGATCAATGTGATCGGGCAGGTCCCGGTAGGTGAACCGGCCGGTGGCCGAGGCGTCGGAGCTGACCCAGGGATCGGTGATGATCGCGGCCTCGGGGGTCTGCATGACCAGGCAGGCGTGGCCGAAATAGCGGATCCGGCCGCCCTCGCCGATATGACGGTCGCCGGCTACGTCCGGCTCCGCGATGAGCAGGCGGTCCAGCTGCACCGCCTGGCCCTCGTCAAGCTCCAGCATCTCCCGCAGGGTGGACAGCTTCGCGCCATGCACCCGGGACCGGACCAGTTCCTCCAGGCCCGGATGCCGGAACGGGATCCGCAGATCCAGCGTATCCGGCGAGGACAGCCGCGGCGTGCTCAAGATGAACGGCCGCTCCTTCCCTGTCTCCAGGGACAGCTGAACCGACTGCCGGTCCTCGGTGTAGGCGCCGCTCTCGTACACCAGCGGCTCGATAAACCGCACAGCCGCCTGGTTGCTGGTGTCATAGGACAATTCCACCAGCCCCGACAGCTCAGCCGGAAGCTTGGGGTACAGCGGCGTGAGGCTGAACCCCGTGCCGCCCTGCCGGACAGTCTCCTCCGCCTCGGCGATCGCCTCGGCGAACCGGAGCATGCCGGCCCGGTCCCGTTTGATGGCAGCCAGCAGATCGCGTATCTCCTGCGCCCGGCCTGCCTCCACGTTGACGAAGAAGCCGCCACGCAGCGCCGGGTTATTACACGCGTTGATGTGCACCTGCGGCGACTGCAGATACGACTCGAGCAGCGGCACCTGCACGAACGCCAGATTCATCGCCGCCTGCACCGGCGCCACCGTATGCAGCCACGCGTAAAAACCATCAACCAGCGGCTCGATAATAACATCAGGCCGGAGATACCTTACCTCGTCACTCATTCCCCGCGCCTCCATTCCGGTAATTGTCTGCCGCGCACCAACATGAATGAGTATCTGGCAGATCTTCCTCAATCGCACTCCAGGCATTGCGCGCAGCAACACACTAGCAGCCGACGCCACTCATTCTTCTCGTTCAACTGCGGCGCCGCACCACTTAAACGCCTCACAATAGCTATCCTAGGCTCCAATCATCAACCGATCACGACTCTGCACATGCGGCACCTTTTCCCTTGGTGTCATTAACGCAAAACCGCTCAACCGGCCGCGCTCCGCATAGATCGGAACAGTAACCTGACCTGCGGCAACAGCATGCTCGGAGCACCACGCTGCTGACTTATTCCGAGTCCGCGAGCTCCGAACTTCCTCATTATTCCGCCAAACCGAACTGTATGCACCGCGGCCAGCGGGTGATCTCCTATTTTTACACCGCCCAGGTAGCCCGGCACGTGAAATACGTCACGGTATTGCGGGCCAATAATATGGCGGCAACCCGCCAATTAATTGGCCGCCCTACGCCCTTTAGTGAGTTCTGGATCTGACCATAGCCAAGAGACCCAAAATCAAAGCGACACTTGCCACACAGCTCGCCCGGACGCCAGCGCACATCCGGCAGGGCCACCCGAACGCCGCACCGCCATACCGAAGAAGCCACCTGCACCATCGACGTCACGAAGTCGAATATTCCGCAATGAGATACAAATTCGGAACTTCAGGGGCAGTGCCACTGGGACCGGATAGACGGGCCGCGGCTGGGGCTGCATCGAGCCACCCTGGCGTGGCCGAACGGAACCAGAGGTCGCCCTGGCTGTCAAGATGACCGCCGACCGCAGGTTAGGCTGAGCTATCCATTACCTAGCCGTCCCCCCCGTACGGCTGCTTATCTAAGGAATCATGATGCACCCACCCCGCCGTATTAGCCCTTCTGGTCCGGCGTCGGCGACTGCTGTACTGACCCACCGTGACCTGCTACTGGATCCCTCCCGCCGGACGGTGACCCGGGGCCAGCGGTCGCTGGATCTTGGTGCCAAAGAGTTCAGTGTGCTGGAAGCGCTGCTGAGCGGACAGGGAACCCCCGTATCGGCCCAGAAGCTGATGGAACGGATCTGGGAGCAACCAACCGATATCAGCATCGTCGAGGCCACAATCGATCGGCTGCGCGCCGTCCTGGGCGATCCCCCGATCATCACCAGCGTCGCCGAGGCTGGCTACCGGATCGAGCGGTTACCTATCCTCAGTCAGCCTGCACCCGCGCGTCCTCCATGACAGCCAGCATGGCTTGCTAACTCGGCGATCACCCTGACCGCGGCCATATCAGCCGCCGAGTGCAATGCGGAGGCTCTTTGGCCGCATATCTGTCCAGGTTGCCTCTAGATATGCATCGCATTCTTGTTTCCCGGCGCACACGCCGGTTTCCGTCCAGCCGCCAGGAACGGGCAGGTCCGCAGGCCACAGTGAATACTGCTCCTCATCATTGACCAGCACCTTGAATCGTGCATCGGGTGATTCGAAATCGAAAGTTGTGGTCCGCACAACGGTCTCCTGCTCGCAAGGTATACAGGGTGGCGAATCTCTGGCAGGCTACCAGTGCCATTCGTGCTGGCCGTACAGGTGATCGGACTTGATGCCGTGCTCGGCGCACCACGTCATGAATTCATCGACCTGCTTGAGCTGGTAGGAGTCAGCGTTGTAGCTGGTGGCCATGACGTGCCCGACCAGCCAGGTCTCCTCGCCCATCGCGTACACGTACGCCTCGCTCGCGCCCAGTTCGGTCGTGATCGCGGCGGCCTGCACGGCGTTGGACCCCGACAGGGTCCGGGAGTCGCTCATCTTCTTGGTCACCGGCTTGGTGAACAGCGCCTGGTACAGCCAGGTCAACGGCGCCCCGGCGCACTCCATCCCGAGGAACGCCATATCCGTCTGGCCGACGTGGCCGCGCATGTACCGGTACAGCCCCGGATCGATGCCGGAGGAGTCCGCGCCCACGAACACCGTCCGCCCGGCGATCTCCACCATGTAGGTGGACTTGGCGCGGATATCCAGGTCCGCATGCTCACCGAGGAACGGCGTCGCGGTCACCTTCCCGCCGGGGAACTCGACCTCTGAGAAGTCATCCGCCTCGATCACGGGCAGGCCCAGATGAGACAGGTACAGCCCCAGCGACGGGTCAGCCAGGCTGCCCCGCGAGGACCGCGGCACCACCACCGCCCCCACCCGGCCGCGCAGCGCCAGCAGCGTCTCCAGCACGATGTGGTCCTGGTGGCCGTGGGTGATAAGCGCGAGATCAATGTGATCGGGCAGGTCCCGGTAGGTGAACCGGCCGGTGGCCGAGGCGTCGGAGCTGACCCAGGGATCGGTGATGATCGCGGCCTCGGGGGTCTGCATGACCAGGCAGGCGTGGCCGAAATAGCGGATCCGGCCGCCCTCGCCGATATGACGGTCGCCGGCTACGTCCGGCTCCGCGATGAGCAGGCGGTCCAGCTGCACCGCCTGGCCCTCGTCAAGCTCCAGCATCTCCCGCAGGGTGGACAGCTTCGCGCCATGCACCCGGGACCGGACCAGTTCCTCCAGGCCCGGATGCCGGAACGGGATCCGCAGATCCAGCGTATCCGGCGAGGACAGCCGCGGCGTGCTCAAGATGAACGGCCGCTCCTTCCCTGTCTCCAGGGACAGCTGAACCGACTGCCGGTCCTCGGTGTAGGCGCCGCTCTCGTACACCAGCGGCTCGATAAACCGCACAGCCGCCTGGTTGCTGGTGTCATAGGACAATTCCACCAGCCCCGACAGCTCAGCCGGAAGCTTGGGGTACAGCGGCGTGAGGCTGAACCCCGTGCCGCCCTGCCGGACAGTCTCCTCCGCCTCGGCGATCGCCTCGGCGAACCGGAGCATGCCTGGCCCGGTCCCGTTTGATGGCAGCCAGCAGATCGCGTATCTCCTGCGCCCGGCCTGCCTCCACGTTGACGAAGAAGCCGCCACGCAGCGCCGGGTTATTACACGCGTTGATGTGCACCTGCGGCGACTGCAGATACGACTCGAGCAGCGGCACCTGCACGAACGCCAGATTCATCGCCGCCTGCACCGGCGCCACCGTATGCAGCCACGCGTAAAAACCATCAACCAGCGGCTCGATAATAACATCAGGCCGGAGATACCTTACCTCGTCACTCATTTTCATTTCTCCGTCCGTGGATTGCTTTTGGTGATCTCGGCGCGGATTATTGAACCCGGTAATCTGCCTCACCGGAATTACAGCAGTAGAGGCCCCTTCCTTCGCTGACCGCAAATTCCCGTTCCCGTACAGCGGGGTCGAGCCGCGCACATTCCTTCGCAGCAGGATGACACACAGCCAGATGACCAATCAACAGCATGAAATCACCGTATAGACCAGTGTCGCCAACCATTGGCGGCCGCGACACGCATTAACCGTCATCCCAGGTGGTCCGCGTTCAACCGTATCATCGGCACAGTTGAACACCGCCGCCATTATGATCTGCGGCTTTTACATCGCCCCACCAGCACTGTGTATGCGCTCTTGTTTCGCCTAATGTCATATCGCAAAACAGCCCAACAAGGGAGGGTGCATGAACATCAGACGGATACATCGGCCGCGAGCGCCGATAGATGGTGCGCCGCCGTCCGCCACGCGAACGTCCGGATCAAACGCTCGGCGGTGGCTTGCAGTATGCACAGTAGCCAGTGCCCTAACCGCATGCTCGACCACCGCGGGCCAGCCTGCCCGGGCACTTCCTGCGGGCGGGACGCAGTATCAGGCGACCATCGTGCGGACAGCCGATGGAATACCGCACATAACAGCGAACGATTTCGGCTCACTAGGCTACGGCTACGGTTACGTTCTCGCAAATGATGACATCTGCACTATGGCGAATGGCTACCTAACGGTCGAGGCACAAAGGTCGCGTTACTTTGGCTCCAATGCTGGCGTTCCTGATACCCCTGGCAACAATCTCGACAGTGACATCTTCTGGCAGTCCGTGATCGACCGTAACACCATTCCGAAGCTGCTGGCCATCCAGACCGGCCCCGATGCCATCGGGACGCAGCTTCGCAGCCTGATAAGTGGATACGTCGCCGGTTATAACCACTATCTCGCCTCGGTCGGCGGCTCCGCAGGAGTCTCCGATCCGACGTGCCGAGGCAAGGCATGGGTGAAACCAATCACCACTCTCGACGCCTATCTCCTTATCTACCAGATAGCCGATATGCAAGGCCAGGTTGGCGATCTTCCAGGAATCGTGGCGGCAAAACCGCCAGCCACTGCCGGGAACGCCACAGCCGCGGACCTCACCGCTACAGCGACGGCCCTGTCGGCACGCGCGGCGGCCGTCACGCGCACCCCTCCTGGCACGGACGGTCTCCCCTCGGCCCAGCAGCTACGGCAGATGATCAGGCAGCAGGGGGGCATAGGAAGCAACGCGATCGCAGTCGGCTCGGCGGGGACGCGGGATCATCAGCACGGCATGCTGCTTGGCAATCCGCATTTCCCCTGGGATGGCATGGATCGGTTCTATGAGGTCCAGTTCACCATCCCGGGCACGCTGAACGTCGAAGGCGCCACTCTCTACGGGCTACCGCTGGTCGTCATAGGGTTCACGGACACAATGGCGTGGAGCCATACGGTCTCCACCGCGTCGACGGTCACGCCCTACCAGCTGACCCTAGTGCCGGGCCACCCGACAGAGTACGTCTACAACGGCAAGCCGGTGGCGATGAGCAGCCAGAAGGTCACCGTCCAGACGGCTTCGTCCAGCGGCGCGATCACGCCGGTCAGCCGAACCTTGTGGGACACCCGCTACGGGCCTGTGACCATCGGGTTCGGGGCCGGTCCTGCGTCCTGGACGACCAAGATGGCTTTCGCCCTGGCCGACGCGAACGCGGGGAACCTGCGGCTGCTCAATCACTTTCTCGCCACCGACGAGGCGAATTCGGTGGCCGCCGAGCTCGCGGTCCTGAAGAAGTACGAGGGCCTCCCCTGGGTGAATACGATCGCCACCGACTCGACCGGCCACGCGTTGTTCGCCGATATCCAGGCTACCCCGGATGTCACCGACGCGGAGGCGGCCCGGTGTGACACCGCGCTGGGCGTCGTCACCTTCCAGCAGGCCGGGGTACCGGTGCTCGACGGCTCTCGCCCGTCGTGCGGCTGGGGCACCGACCCCGATTCGGCCGTGCCGGGCATCTTCGGCCCAGCCGAAGAGCCCAGTCTGATGACAAACGATTTCGTGGAAAACTCCAACAACAGCTACTGGCTGGCCAACCCGGCCCACCCGCTCAGCGGCTACGCCCGCATCATCGGCCAAACCGGGACGGATCCAGGGCTGCGAGCCCAGAGCGCGCTAACCATGGTCATGAAGCGGATCAACGGCACAGACGGCCTCGGGGCACCTGGATTCACCTTCCAGGACATGAAGAATCTCATGTTCTCCGACATTCAGTACGGCGCCTCGCTGGTCAAGCCACAACTAGTGTCCATGTGCCAATCGTTCCCCGGCGGTCTTGCCCCCACCAGCAAAGGCACGATCCCAGTCGGCAACGCGTGCGGCGTGCTGGCTGCTTGGGACGGCCGGGAGAACATTGGCTCCCAGGGGGCGGTGCTCTTCCGCGAGTTCTGGGAAAATGCCCTGAACACTCCCAATGGCCCGTGGCAGCATCCGTTCAGCCCGGCCAATCCGGTCAACACGCCCTACGGCCTGAACACTGCCAGCACCGCGGTCCAGCAGGCATTCGGTAACGCACTGGCCACGCTGAAGGCGGCGCACCTGCCCTACAACGTCGCGCTCGGAACCGTGCAGTACGTCATACGAAACGGTACGAAGATTCCACTGCCCGGCGGGCCCGGCGATCCCGATGGGGAGTTCAATGCGATCTATCAGGATGTCCTCCAGCAACCTGGGGCTGACCCGGTCGAAGGTTCCAGCTACATCCAAGATGTCACCTGGGGCTCCGGTAACTCCTGCCCGGAGGCGGCCACGCTGCTCACTTACTCCGAGTCGGACAACGCTGATTCGCCCTACTACGCCGATCAGACCGAGCTCTTCTCGCACAGTCAGTGGGTGACTGCCTACTTCTGCCCGGCTCAGGTGGCTGCGCACGCTGTGTCCACCACGGTGCTGACTAGCCCCTGAGAACACAGTGACCGGCGGGCCAGTACACATGTACCGGCCCGCCGGATCGTTTGTACCCCCCGGTGAGCTTGCCGTTATGACACAACGGCGACCCTGAATCGCCTCAGCCTGATCCGGGCACTGACCAGAAGTAGCCATCAGCCGAAGGGACGAGTCCGCCCTCAAACAGCGGATCCTCTGCCTGCGCCTGCTCCCCCAGCAATACGCGCGCCTGTATCTGCGCACCCTCGTGCATCGCCTGCCGGACGATCGCCGACTTGAACAACGGCACCATGCTCCGCTCCTCGCTGGCGACGAGATCGTCGACTGCCGTAGCGAACTCGCTGGACCGGTCCTTGTACTGCTTCGCCAGGGCCTCCGCCTCCATGAGGGCGGCCTCACCCGAGGAGACGCCGCCGACTAGCTCGACGAACGACTCCAGCTCAGAACTCGTGGTCTTGGTGACCTTCTTGGCGGACCAGAAGTACGAGTCCTCGTTGACCTGCATGTCGTAAAACGCGACGAGGAATTCGTAGTACACGCCGAACTCCCGGCGGTACCGCAGCTCGAACTCCCGGAATGCCGCCTCTTCGCCGGCCCGGTCCGCCAGAACGCTGTTGATGGACCGCGCGGCCAGCAGGGCGCTATAGGTGGCCAGATGAACACCCGAGGAGAATATGGGATCGATGAAGCACGCCGCATCGCCGATGAGGATCATGCCCGGCCGCCAGAACTTCGTATTGATGTACGAATAGTCCTTCCGCACCCGGAACTGGCCGTATTCTCCTTCGGTAACCCGCTTGGCGTCCTTGAGGTACTCGCTGATGATCGGGCATTCAGCGATGAGTGCCTTCAGCGCCACTTCAGGATCACCCTGGATCTTGCTGGCCATTTCAGCCCGTACTACTGCGCCGACGCTGGTCAGTGTCTTGGTCAGC
Source organism: uncultured Actinomycetes bacterium (assembly GCA_963808315.1). GTDB lineage: Bacteria > Actinomycetota > Actinomycetes > Streptosporangiales > Streptosporangiaceae > Palsa-504. The sequence continues at coordinate 201,081 of CAWEFK010000013.1, forward strand.
GGTATGTACCAAAACCAGCCACTATCGAAGGCTGCGGAGAGAATATTTCCCGAGTTCGGCGGCGGAAGGCGCTTACCACCCTCGAAGTAGCTGATAAGCGCGATACTGCGAAAGAACTCCGAGTACTTCCTTGTCCCGCCAGCCTCCTTGTATATGCGGCTTTTGTTACCGGAGGCATCCACCACATACTTGGCGTTAATCTGGCACTTATTTCCCGCGGCGTCGACATAGGAGACTCCGCGGACCCGATCGTCATCGCCGAGAATACCGGTGACGGCACATTCCTCCCGGACATCGGCGCCCTTGGCCCGGGCATGGTCCAGCAGGATCTTGTCAAATTTGCTTCGCTCGACCTGATATGCATACGATGTCTGCCCGGTCATTTTTGGCGATACCGAGAACGAGAATGTCCAGGGCTCCGGGTTCGATCCCCATCGCTGCGTTCCGCCCCGTTTCACGGTGAAGCCGGCCTGGGCCAGCTGGTCCGCTACGCCGGTCAGGCGGCACACGCCATGTACCGTGGACGGCAGCAGTGACTCGCCGACCTGCCAGCGCGGGAACTTCTCTTTCTCCAGGACTACGACCCGGTGTCCCTGCATCGCGACCAGCGCCGCTAGTGTTGAGCCCCCCGGGCCGCCGCCTACGACGACAACGTCGACATTTTCAACGCCTTCAGTGCTCATCGGCTACCTTCTCGCGCCATAGTTGTTAGAAAATTGATTCCCCCCAGAGAATTGATAGTACATCCGGCCACCTTCTGCCTAAGTGTTTGTCAGCCGCTCCACGGAGGACCAGCGCGATGTCGCCGATGGCCTCTGCCATTACCATGTCCAACCTCCGGCCCTCTTTCCTGGCGATGCAAAATAACCAGAAGTTTCAGCAAAATAACCGGCAGCTTCACGAATGCCGCGTTCAACTGCGACGGGACATCAGTTAAACGTGACCTGATAGCCGTTAGGCCGGAGCCAGACCATCAACTATTGTAGGCACGGGACGCCACGCCGTGAGACTTGGAGCTGAAGGGGGTTCCGCTGTCATGATAAGCGGTCCAGGAATACGGCTGCGACTAGGCGACGAAATCACTCGTCAGAAAGTCAAGCCCGGCACAGTCCGCCGGATGATCCCATATGCCAAACGATACCGCTGGGCACTGATATTGCTACTTCTGGTTACCGTAGTCGACTCCGTCACCACGGTAGCTAATCCGCTGGTCCTAGGATTGATCATAGATGACGCCATCCTCCCGCACCGCCCCGATGTGCTTATTGAGTTGACTCTCGCGCTCGTGGGCTTGGCGGTTACGGATGCGCTGGCGACGTATATCCAGACTTGGTGCTCGGCCCGGATCGGCCAGGGGCTGGTCTTCAACCTCCGCACCCAGGTGTTCAAGCATGTACAGCAGCAGCCGGTGGCATTCTTCACCCGTTCGCAGACCGGATCGCTGGTCAGCCGACTCAACACCGACGTTATCGGAGCCCAGCAGGCGATCACTACGCTGCTGAGCCAGGCCCTATCCATGATCCTGACTCTGATCCTTCTGCTGGCCGCGATGTTCTACCTGTCGTGGCAAATCAGCATCCTCGCTTTGATCGCCATTCCGTTGTTCGTCTTTCCAGGCAAGCTGATCGGGAAGAGGCTGCAGCGGCTCGCCAGAGAGCAAATGCAACTCGAGGCCGAGCTTGGTTCAACAATGAACGAGCGGTTCAACGTGGCCGGAGCTATGCTCAGCAAGCTCTATGGAAGGCCGGACGAGGAATCCGATCTATTCACCACGAAAGCGGCAAAGGTCCGGGACATTTCCATAATAACCTCCGTGTACTCACGGGGATTCTTCGTCGTCCTCAGCCTGCTCGCCGGGCTGATCACCGCGCTGGTATACGGCCTGGGCGGCAGCCTAGTTATGTCGGGCGCACTCAAGGTCGGCGCGATTGTGGCTCTGGTCACCCTACTTATTAGGCTATACGGCCCGATCAATCAGCTGACCAGCCTGCAGATCAATTTCCTGACCGCACTGGTAAGCTTTGACCGCGTATTCGAGGTTCTCGACCTGGAGCCTCTCATAACAGAACGCCCGGGTGCGTCTGCGCTGCCGGCCGACGTTTCTGGCGGCGGGTCAGCGCCGGATATTGAATTCGATCGGGTATGCTTCCGGTATCCGCCCGCTAACGAGGTGTCACTTCCCTCGCTGGAGTCAATTGCGCTGCCCGTGCCAGAGCGAGCTGACAACGCGTTGACCCTGAATGAAGTGAGCTTCCGCGCACCCGCTGGGAAGCTGACCGCGCTGGTCGGCCCTTCCGGCGCCGGAAAGACCACGATCACCCACCTAGTGCCCCGGCTATATGACCCGACCTCCGGGGCGGTAAGGATCGGCGGCCATGATCTCCGCGACCTTACGCTGCGATCGGTGCATGACGCGGTCGGAGTGGTCACCCAGGACGCGCACCTGTTCCACGACACCATCCGGGCTAACCTTCTGTACGCCCGCCCCGGCGCCACCGAGCCGGAAATGATCGAGGCTTGCGAGGCGGCGCGGATCTGGGATCTGGTCTCCGCTCTGCCCGACGGCCTCGACACCGTGGCAGGCGATCGCGGCTACCGGTTCTCTGGCGGCGAAAAGCAGCGGCTCGCGCTGGCCAGACTGCTGCTCAAGGCACCCTCGGTCGTGGTGCTCGATGAGGCTACCGCGCACCTGGACACCGAGTCCGAAGTCGCGATCCAGCGCGCACTCAAGACCGCGCTGGACGGCCGGACCTCACTGGTCATCGCGCACCGACTGTCCACCATCCGCGAGGCCGACCAGATCCTGGTGGTCGACCAGGGGCAGATCTGCGAGAGCGGAACCCACGATGAGCTGCTGGCAGCAGGCGAACTCTACGCGGTGCTCTACCGCACTCAGTTCGCCGGCCAGCCAGCACAAAACGGCGCCCCGGCGGCCAGCCACGCCCACGAAACCAAGCTCCCGGCCAGCAATGGCCCCTCGTACTAACAGTGCCCTGCTCGCTCCCGGCGGATCGGAAATGCATGAGAATATCCACGCCACCCGCAGACTCGAGAGTACGGCTCGACGAGATCAACCTGGCTGATATCGATCTCTACATAAGCGGGGATGCGCACCTGGTCTGGCAGACACTGCGGGCAGAGTGCCCGGTCTTCTGGCAAGCGCGACCAGCCGGCGAAGGCTTCTGGGCCGTGACCCGGCAGGCCGATGTACGCCGCGTTCTCGCGGAATACGAGACATTCACCTCCGAGAGCGGAACAGCCATAGCCATGCTTGACGCCCCTGATCCCGCGGCGGGGCTCATGATGCAGTCCACCGACCCACCCCGGCACCGGCAGTTCCGGCAGCATCTGGGAAAACAATTTTCAGCACATGCGCTTATGGCGATAGCCCAGCAAATACGAACTTTTGTTAGGGAAGCTATCGGCCGGGCTGCTGACGGCCAGATATGGGATGCGGCCGAATCCTTGGCTCGCCTGCCGATGGCAGTAGCAGCCCTCATGATGGGGCTACCCGAAGAGGACGTCGACCCGCTGCTGAAGCTCGCATACGCGTCACTGGCACCGCACGATCCGCGATATCAATCCGGGCCAGAGAAAGTTACATCCACTTTTGCGCATTATGACATCATCAAATACTTCTCCGGGCACGTTGCCGAACGTCGCCAAAACCCGTCAACTGATCTCATCAGCCATCTCCTTTCTGCTGAAATTGACGGTCGGCTCCTGACCGACGAAGAGGCAGTTCTTAACTGTCTGAGCCTGCTCCTGGGGGCCGTGGTGACGACATCGCAGGCAATTAGTGCGACGCTTATCACGCTGGCCGAGAAGAACGGCGGCGAAGGCCGCTGGCCGTATGCGATGCCGGTGCGGACCGCCGTCGAGGAGGCGTTGCGCTGGTCGTCACCAGTCACTCACTTCATGCGCCGGGCCCGTCACGACGTTGAGATACGTGGCGTAAGAATCAAGGCTGGCGACGCCGTCACCGCGTGGATCGCGTCCGCGAACCGCGACGAGGCCGTGTTCGACCTGCCCTACTCACTTGATTTCGGCCGCTCACCCAACCGTCACATCACGTTCGGATACGGGCCCCATCGCTGCCTGGGTAATAACCTGGCCCGCCTCATGCTGCAGGAATCGTTCGGGCAGCTGATCGCCGAGATCGAGTCCTTCGAGCTCGCGGGCGCACCGTGCCATCTGGCCTCCAATGAGATAGCCGGTGTCACCAGCCTTCCGCTCAGAATTAAGCCAAGGTCCCCGGACACGCGCCGATGGTCAGCGGACGTGCCCTCCGCGACCCGGTAAGCCGCTGCTACGCCTGGAAGCGGCCAACCTTACGGATCACTCCATCGCTATAGAGCCGGAGCGCCCCTGATCGATTTCACCCTTCCTTGCCGGCCTGCGGCCGCGCTAGTTCGACCGCAAGCTGACTGCGGCCGCGGGTCTCGTGACGCCCTCACGGAGCAGCCTCTCGTCGGAGAAAAGGAACGAACCGCTCGACACGTTGCCGTAGTCACGCAGCACACCGGTGGTATGCCGCACATCGTGCCTGGTCAGGCCGAGATTCAGCCGGACCGCTTCGATGACAGCGCGATAGCGGCCGCTCCGTCGCCGAACAGGCTGTTCACGACCGCAGTCCGCATCGTCGAGTCGAACACGTAGGCCGCAGAACAGGCCTTGGCCTACCTTTCCCTATGTAGCCATATCAACATGTCAGAGGGAGCGAACCGAGCCACGCGGGCACGATAGCGTTCAAACTCGGCGCGCGTGAGCAGCGCCCGGCCCTCCCCGCTGGTTCCTCTGCGGAAGAAGGCCGCGTTGTCCTTGAGGGCAAGACCTGACGTCAGAAACCGCCCGGGATCCGACCTCATGTGCTCGAACGTTGCCGCCTTCACCAGGCCGGGCCAAGTGGCCTCGGGCACGGTGATTCCCAACCGTATCGCCAGGCGGCGCATCTCTCTCTCCAGGTTGGCGGAAAGATCCTCGTAATGCAGGAGGATGACGTTGGGGTCGCCGCGGCGTACCCAGGCCGCGGACAGATGCCGCAGCATCTCAGCCAGGTAGTGGTAGCGCACCTGCGAAGGATCCAGGTCGATCCAGCCCAGCAGCGATTCGCGCGGCGACACCGGCCGCTGTGTGCGCAGATCAGGCGCCGCATGGTCGGGCTCGATGACCTTGTTGTCGTTCTGGTGATGCAGCGACAGCGCCGCATCCAGCGGGTGCCTGCCGACCGCGATGTAGGTGGCACGTGGGTCAGCGGGTATGTCATTGAGCGGCAGGTGCGTCTTGATGAACCGCCGGTGCTTCTGGGCGGCCAGCTGGGCGGACACCTCATCCCACGAAACACGGCTCAGGTCAGGCCACAGTGACAGTTCCGCCAGCGGCGCCGGCAGCTCAGGGCTCTGAAAGATCAGGAGCGCGCAGATCATCTGCACCCACGTCGTTCCCATCTTGGGCCAGGTGCTGATGACGATATCGCCCTGCCGGAACGGAAAGTTAGCCCAGCGCGCGGCCTTGAGACCGTCCATCGCCACATCATTTGCCGCTCGGCCACGCTCGCTGAGCGTGATGATGGGTCGGCCACTGGCACCTGGCGTGACCGTGCCCTTCAGATATCTGTGCTGAATAAGTGTGTCTATCACCTCGCCTGCCTCTTGCCCCGTGATGTGTAGCATCCTCCCCAGATCAGCTGACGACCCGCCGCCGGATGCGAATACCCGCAAAACGATCGGCCCGCTGGGGGGAATCCCATCGAAGCCCGCAGCCGATAGGTAGGCGCTGATGAACTTCCCGCTGGCAAGTGCCTCTCGCAGCAATGCGCTGACATGGCTTGTCGCGGGGAAGCCGCTATGGAGCATTCCGTCGTTAAGGCTCGATTGCGACACGTGGACAATCTAATAGAGTCGCTTCCGCAGCGTCAATATCGGTTCACCCGCAGACGTAACGATGGCCCGCCCATGGCTGGCCAAGCACGATGGAAGTAACCTGAGAGCGATGGCCGCGTATTATGTGAGAGGATTTACGCCAAGCGCAGAAATTGACGGTGTTATCTTAGCTTCGACGAGCCGGATGCAGTCAATTCGCGGATCATTAATTTCTTTCGCTGCGCCTGAGCACTGACTGCACTGTGCTGTCGGTCACTAGTGCTGCGGCAAATAACGTTCGCCCCGCTTCCAGCCGCAGTGGAACCCCATAGCCTGACCACGACGATGGACCATGGGTGCGTTTCCTCTGGAGTGAGCGTTAGGCTGCCGGGTCGTAGTGGTGGGGGTGGTTGCGCTGGTGTTCGCGTTGGAGGTGGTAGGCCCGGTATTCGTCGAAGTCGCCGTTGGCGTGCAGGGCGCGGAGCTGGAGGATGGCTTCGGCGGTGTCTATGCCCCAGCGGGCGCCGGTGAGGGCCATGCGGTCTTTGACCAGGTGGCGGCAGGCGCCTTCGATGACGCCGGTGGAGATGGGCCATCCGCTGGCCAGGGCGGCGGGGTAGTCCAGCCAGGGGGCCTTGGCCTGGAGGTAGCCGGCGGTCTTGCCGGCGATGGCGCGCTTGGTGCTGTCCAGCCCGGCGGCGGCGGCGCGCAGGGCGGCGGCGACGTCGGCGGCGCGGCCGTCCAAGATGGCGGCGGCGCGGTCCCGGACCCAGGGGGCGCGGGGCTGGCTTCGGGGAAGAAGCACCAGGCGGCGTTCCAGAGGTATTCCAGCACGTGGATGAAGTCGCAGATGACCGTGATGGTGAGGCCGCGGGCGGCGGCCTGGTCCTGGATGCGGCGGATCTGGTCCTTGTTGCCGTCGGCCAGCGCGATCCAGGTCTGCTGGCGCGCGGGATCGCGGCGGTCCGCTTCGGCGAACGCCGCGGCGATCACCTCGGCGGTGTCCGCGGCGATGCTGGCGGTCAGCCACTTGGCGGCGGCCTGCGGGCCGGGCGGGCGGGGCCCCGGGCCCAGGATCGCCGCCGCGGTCCGGGGCACGGGGGTGATGCTGAAGACGGCGGCGACCTCGGCCATCCGCTTGCGGGTGCGGACCTCGCCGCGGGACAGCCGCCCGTCCTGCTTGGCGACGGCCTTGCGGGCCAGGGCCCGGGACCGGGGGCGCAGCTGCCCGGGCAGCACCGCGATGCCCTTGCTGTCACACGAGATGGCCAGCACCTGGCCCGGGACGGACAGCGGCGGCCGGCGGCGGGCGGCGTAGAAGTCCCCGAAGCCGGCCGCGGCTCCCCGGACCAGCTGCTGGGCCTGCCGGGTCCCCAGCCGGCACCCGGTCCGGGCCCGCACCTGCCCGCACCCGCCTGCACGAGCGAGACCCCCCGCCGCCGCCGCGGTCATCTTCGCCAGCCCGTGCGAATGCTTGCCCGCGGGCATGCCCAGCCGCTCATCCAGCGGATGCACATTCGCCGCGCCCGCCGCCCGGTACGCGATCCGCGACACCGTCACCGGCCCGGACACGCTGGCCAGCTGCCGGGCATGCCCCAGCTCAGCCCGCCGCCGCACGACCCCGTCCGGGCCGCCCGCCTGAGCTAACCGCGGTTCGGCCGCCGCCAGCGCATCCAGGTAATCCTGGAACATCAGCCGCTGGATCTCCCGGCCCCGCGCCGCCAGCTGCTCCTCCACCGCCGCATGATCCAGCCCCGCCGCCTCCGGCCCGGCCAGCCACTCCTGCGCCGCCGCGAACGCCTCCCGCGACCGCCCGAACTCTTCCTCCACCGAATACCCCGGCATCACAACCCCTCCTGTCCGTTCCAGATCCCGCCCCACCCGAACGTAACAAGCCACAGCCACCCCGGCACCCCACCGCCAGCAACCAGCAAGACGCCCGCCACCCCGGCATCACACCCAGCCGGCGCCCTCCAAAGGAAACGCACCCAAGGACCATTGATGTCGCTGGGACAACCACGATGGACCATGGGTGTGGCTCGGAAGGGGGAGCGGGAGAGCGCGGGCGTGCAGGATGGGGCGGGTGGGGTTCGCGGGCTCGCAGGACGGGCCCGCAGGACGGCCAACCGCGGCCGGGACCATCCTTCATCGCGGCGGGTAATCGGGCGAACGCTAGTTGATGGAGCACTAGTTGATGGAGCACTAGATGGATGATCCAGGGGGAACGGTTACACTTAGTGGTCGTAGCCGGTTAGTGATCTCATGACTGGCTGGCCGGTTTTGTTGTTGTGCCAGATCGCGGCGGTCAGCGCGAGGATGCGGGCCAGGACGCGGGCGATGATGCCCTCGGGGGTCTTGCCTCCGTGCCGTTCCAGGTCAAGCTGTCCTTTGAAAGTCCAGTTGACTGATTCGATGACCTGCCGCAGCGGCTTGAAGAGCTCCTGCCCGGCGCGGCTGGCCTCGCCCTTGCGGGCCGGGCGCAGCAGCGTCAGCTCACGCTCGGTCAGCTCAGCTTCGAAGCTGCGGCCGAAGTAGTTCTTGTCGCCGATGAGGGTCTGCCCCGGATGGGCGTCCGCCACGTCCCGGCCGGCCTCCAGCATGCCCAGCAGCGTCTCGCGCTCGTCCGCCTTCGCCCCGGCCAGTGCGAACAGCACCGGCAGGCCGGACAGCGTGCACACCAGGTGCAGCCGCAGCCCCCAGAAATACCGGGAGTGACTGGCGCAGTACCCGTACGCTGCCCACCCCGCCGTGTTACTGCGCGTGACCGTTTCCCGTGACCGGCCGCACTCCACCGGCGTGGAGTCCACCACCCAGACGTCATCGCTCCATAGCGAGGTGTCCATCGCCAGCATCCGGATAACGCGGATGAACAGGAAGAAAGCCTTCCGCATCCGCTTGTTGTACCCGGACTGCCCGATCCGCCGCGGGAACATGCCCGCCAGGTTCTTGTTCACGTACCGCAGCCAGCGCCGCTCGGAGGTGAACCCGAGAAGCGCGGACATCACCGCCATCGCCAGCAGTTCCGCGTCGCTGAGCGTGAGCGGAGTGCCGGTCGCCGGGCGCGCCGGGGCAAGGTCCGGCCAGTCCGCCAGCATGTCATCGATCTTCACGTAGAGTGCGGTTGCGAGAGTCTCTATGTCGTTGTTCACAACTCTGACTATGGAGACTCTCGCCTCATTTCGCGCACCTACCCCCTGGAATCACTCATCTAGTTGATGGAGCACTAGATGGAGCACGTCTAGGTAGTGACCGCTGGAGTCGCCGCTAGACGGTGGTCAACTGATGTGGCGCAGCAGTTGAATGATCGATATATGGGTACGCAAGCCATCGTCGCGTGCCTCAAGAACGTGGGCGCCGGCCTGTCCGACCTGGGACATCTGTGCTGCGTGACATCGACTGGTTTCTCGCTCCCGGCCTGAGTGCCCTGCTTCTCCGCGAGGTGGGTATCGCACTGCAGGGTAGCGGGGCGGCTTTCTGTCCTGTTGTGCGCGGAGGCGGGTGATTGCCCTGCTCGCCGTGCACAGGAGGTCATGCGCACCCATAGCAGGACCGGGATACGTTCTGGATTAGTTCACCAAGACGGGCGGTGGCACCGAGTTAGCTAGCTAGGCTAGGCTCCCGCTGGACCGCGACGCCTCCGATCTCAAAGCGCGGCAGATTTTGACGACGGCAGCGGCACGGTAAACATCGAGGGGGACCTGATCCTGAACGACGATCCGGTGCCGTGCATCGCCGATATCGACCTAGCCAAGCTGAGGGAACCGGCCAGGCACGGGTCCATGCCCCGCGACGACGTTTGTCTCCGTCAACGGCATCGAGAGCCAGTTGCCCGCTCCGATCCCGCGAAAAAATCGATGATAAGCGAGTTGGCTGCCTCCGGCTGCTCGAGAAAACCATAATGCCCGCAGTCGGCAAGCTCCGCGTACCTGCTGCCGGGGATATGGTCAGCTACCTCGCGGCAGAGATGAGGCGGAGCTATCAGGTCATCGTGGAATCCTATAACCAGGCATCGAGACCTTATCTTGCGATACTCCTCCAGCCGGTTACCCAACAGCTCGAGCCCGCGCTGCGCACGGTTCTCAGAAGGAGCGGCGAGTCCCATCTCGAAAATGTCCAGCCAGTCCTTGATCCGTTGCTGGTCATTCTGCGTACGAGGAGACAGGAACTGGTTCGCATGTATAGTCGCGGCGTAACGCGGCGGCAATACGACGCCGCTGTCCACGAACTCTGATTCCGCTGCAGACATGGCGGCGCGGAGCGCATCCGTTCTACCCCTCGTCGCTGTGAGCACCGCGTGAGTGATCAGATCCGGATGAGCGAGGAGAAGTTCCTGCACCATCATTGCGCCAAGTGAGAATCCCACGATACGGCAAGGACTTATCTGGAGCATTTCGATGAGGCCAACCGTATCGGCGACCATGTCGTCGATGGCGAACCCCTCGAGACACAAATCGGACGGTGCCATCCCGCGGTTGTCGATCGTGATCACCCGGAAGCCCGCGGCGGTCAGCGCGGGCACCTGATGCGGTGCCCACATCTTGCCTGTCGCCCCGCTTCCCGTCACCAAGACGACTGGTTCCCCTGAGCCATACACATCATAGCTGAGCTTAATACCGTTGACCGCCGCCCGTGGCATTTAAAATCCCTCCGCATGATGCATGGTCATGCTTCCATCTCAGGTTACTCACCTTGTGCACTGACGGCCATAAGCGCAACGCTGCATGTTCAAACGTGTCGAGACATTTTACCGGCTGAGGCGAGGCAAGATCTGTTCAAGCATTCACGATCCTCTCTGCTTGAACCGGGCCGCCTTGGCCATCGCGTCATCGCTGTATAGCCTGACTGCCTGCTGCACGGCGAACTCGGCCATGTAGCGGCGGAAGTCGTCCGGTGGTTCCTCGGCCAGGTTCAGCATTCGCCGGTTGGCGATTACCGCTGGGCCTTGCAGCCGGTCCAGGCTCTGCTCGATTGCCAGGTCCAGCGCATCTGGTTCGGCGACCTCGTCGATCAGGCAGCCTCGCGTCCGGTTCGCTGGCCCATACCGGCGCCCGAGCAGGATGATCTGGCGGGCCAGGCGGGCGCCTGCGTAGCGGGTGAGCCGGAAGTTGGCCGCGCCGGGGACGATGCCTTCGTGCGCGGCCGGCAGGCTGAAGTAGGCGTCGGACGCGGCGAGCACGTGGTCGAACACCAGCAGCAGCTGCGTGCCGCCGCCGATGGCGAATCCGTCGACCGCGGCTACCCAGGGCTGTTCGTTCCCCGGCGGATGCCACGGTTGCCGTCCTCGAAGAGGAGCCCGCAGAAGATCTTGCGGATGTAGCCGAGCTCGCGCCGCAGCAGGAAGTCAACCAGCGTGATGCCGCCGTCGTGCAGCGCCTTGAGGTTGATGCCGGCGCTGAACACACGCTGGCCGCGGTAGCGGGGGTGGCTCATCTCGCCGCCGCGCAGCAGGCCGACCCGGATGTCCGGGTCGAGCAGCGCGAGGTCCACGGCGGTCTCCATGTCCTCGACCTGCCGCTCGTCCTCCGCGTTCAGGCAGTCATCGCGGCACATGGTGAGCCGGGCCACGCCGCCCTGCGCTCGCAGCCGGACCGACCCCAGGTCGGCTGGCCGGTCCGGCTGAACTCCGGCAGCAGCCGCAGCGCCCGCGGCGGTGGGCCGCAGCATGGCGTCGAGCAGGTGCGGGCCCGCGACGCGGCGAGCGCAGCACCGCGCGGAAGAAGATGGCCTGGTCGATCTCATGGCCCTCCTTTGCCGCCTGCGGCCGGCCCGCTCGGTCGGCCAGCTGAGTGCCCGGCCGGTGGGCACGAGGCCGGGGAACGTGATCGCCGCAGCCCGCGCTAGCTCGGCTAGCCGCAGGTAGCTCGGCGTCCCTCGGTGAGCTGCTGGTACACCGCGTCGGCGTGGACGTCGAGGAACCTGGCGCGCATCGCCCGCGCGCGCGGCTTTCGCCGTCGCCGCGGCGGCGGCTGCCCGTCCGGCGACCGCAGCCCCGGCTCGGGCAAGGACGCCAGCAGGTCGTCGGCGCGCCTGGCGGTATCGGCGAGCAGCCGGCTCGCCGCGGCCAGGTCCCGGGCACCGCGGGGTCGGCGGCGCGGCCCACGGGCCGTGCCGGTCACGGCTTGGCTCCGGCGGCGACCGTCCGCAGCGCCCGGTCGCAGGCCGCCAGGTGAGCGCCGAGCGCGTCCTCGAAGGTCGTGGTCGTGCGCCTCGAGCATGAGCTGCCGCCTGATGGCCAGCTCGGCACCAGGCGCCGCGGCCGCCACGTCCATGGCCTGGGCGGCCGCGAGCGACAGCGTCGTCCGCCAGATCGTCGATGACCCCCATCGCCAGCGCGTCGGCGGCCTCGATGGGCGTGCCGAACAGGACGGCCCGGCGGACCGCGGGCCCCGGCCGCCTGCTGCGCGAGCCGGTACAGGGCCATGCCCGGCCAGGTCGCCCCGGCCACGACGGGTACCAGCAGCCGCGCCCCGGCGGCCGATCCGGTAGTCGGTGGCCAGCAGCGCGTCCAGGGCCGGGCCGCCGCAGTCGCCGTCCGCGACCGCGATCGTGACCGCGGGCAGGCGTTCCAGCCGCCGCAGCGCGCGTTCCCACTTGCTGACCAGCGCCACGGTCAGGTCGTCCGGCCGAGCCCGGCCCGGGTGCGCCCGACGACGTGGACGATCACGGCGCCGCTGGTCTCCCGTCCTCGGCCGGTCGCACAGCGGCCGACCGAGCCGCCACCGATTCCGCCGACACGGGCTGGCTGCCGTCGATCCGGAGCACCAGGTCGCCGAGCTCGGTCGGACCTTCGGCGTCGGCCCGGTTAGCCCGGTCACCATTGGACTAGCGCCGTCTCGATCGTCGAGCCGGGCCCCATGGTCATCAGCACGCCGTAGTCGCCCGGCCTGGTCACTCCCTCGCGCAGCAGCCGCTCGTAGGAGAACAGGAAGGAGCCGCTGGACAGGTTGCCGTAGTCGCGCAGCACCCCGATGGTATGCCGCACGTCGTGCCGGGTGAGCCCGAGGTTGACCCGGACCGCGTCGATGACCTTCTTGCCGCCGGAATGCACCAGCCAGTGGCTGATATCGCTGCGGCGCAGGCCGGTTCCGGCCAGCAGGCGGTCGACGACCAGTTCCGCGTGGGCGCCCACCACATAGGGGATGTCCGGGTCGAGGAAGAAGCTGAACTTGCCCTGCACGCGATCCCAGTCATAACGCATGGCGCCGATCGCGTCGGTGATGATGTGGCTGGCGAACGACAGGATCCGCGGCCCAGGACGGACTGGCGACGGGCACTCGCCCGCGTCATCGCCGGTCAGCACGATAGCCGCCGCGCCGTCGCCGAACAGGCTGTTCACGACCGCGGTCCGCATGGTCGAGTCGAAGACGTAGGCGGCCGAACATGCCTCCGCGCACAGCAGAACCGCGAGCTGGCCGGGGTGGGCCGCCGACCAGGCCGCCGCCACGCCGAGCGCGTTCAGTCCGGCGTTGCACCCCATGCCCACGACATCGACCCGGCTGCACTGCGGCGAGATTCCCAGCTCGCGGATGAGCAGGGCGCTCAGGCCCGGGGTGAGGAAACCAGTCGTAGGTGACGCAGCACAGGTGCCCGATATCGTCGATCCCGGCCCCGGCGTTCTTCAGCGCCGCGTCGATGGCGCGCGCCCCCATGTCGAGCGTCAGGGCCTTGTGCTTGGCGAGCAGGTCCCCCTGCGTCTCGTGCGCCCGCACCCCGTCGTCACCGACCGGGGGAAGGGAGAGGTAGCGCCGTTCGATGGCGCTGTTGAGGAAGACGGAACGGACCCTGGGGTCGGTTATCCGGAAGGTCTCGAGCAGATCCTTTTGCGAGTAGGACTCGCCGGCCACGGCCGTCCCAACGCCGACTATTCGCGACATCGGCAGGTGCGGCCTGGCAGGTACCCCTGTGACGTTTTCTATGTCTGTTTCTTCAAGGCTCGCGCATATCGTCATCGGTATGTCCAACCCCACCGACGACGCTGGCTGCACACCGGTCGCGTTGCTGTGACCATGGTCAGTCAACCCTTTCTTTTAGTGCTGTTTCGGCCGCTATGAAGTTCGCAAGCCGGGTAATTCCGTTGGTAATGTCTTCCTCGGACAGATAACTGACGGACAGCCGGAGGCTGTAATCTCCGCCGCCCTGGGGATAGAAATACGACATCGGCGTCCAGATGACACCGAAGCGTTCCGCCGAGCGTGCGAGGGCGGCGTTGTCGGCCAGGAACGGAACACGCACGGTAAGGAAGAATCCTCCGTCCGGCTCGTTCCACCGCACCCCGAGCGCGGCCCGTTCCGCGGCCGGGAAGTAGCGGTCGAGTTGCCGCAGGGTGGACCGCATCGCCTCCGCGTAGTACGCGGCCTGGCGAGTGTTCAGCTCAGAGATCCGCCCCTCGCAGGCGAGCAGCATGCCCGCGATGACCGCCTGGCTCAGCGCCGGCGTATTCACGGTCACCATGCTCTTGATCTTGGCGAGCTCGTCCGCGAGCAGACCGGTGTGCCCGGCCGGGTCGATCACAGCCTGGTCCGCGACCACGAATCCCACCCGGGCGCCCGGAAAGGCCGTCTTGGCGAAAGAACCCAGATAGATCACTCGCTGCTGGCGATCGAGGGACTTCAGCATGGGCAGGTGCGGCCCCGGACTGACCATCCGGTACGGGCTGTCCTCCAGGATCAGGATGTCCTGGCGTGCGGCCAAGTCGAGTAGCTCACGGCGGGTTTCCGTCGGCATCGTGGTCCCGGCCGGGTTGGCGTGGTCGGGCACCAGGTAAAAGGCGCGGGGGCGGCGGCCGCGTGCTCGTTCGGCCTCGATCGATCTGTCGAGATCGGCGCAGCGGAATCCGTCCTCCCTTTCCTCCACGGTGACCACCGCGATGTCCAGCAGGCTGGCCGCGCCGGTGATCCCCACGTAGCAGGGGCTGGAGACCAGGAACACATCCTCTGGGCCGGCCATGAGCGCACGCAGCGCAAGCAGCATGGCCTCCTGGCAGCCCACGGTGACCACGATTGATTCGGCCGGCACGTCGATGTTCTCGTCCTGGCGAAGCGAGGAGGCGATCAGCTCGCGGATCCGGCCCGCAGTGGGACCGTACTGGAACATCGCGGCGCGGACCTGTTCGGGCGAGTTGCCCTGCTCCGCCAGATGGTCCAGATAACGGCGCAGGTGGGTGAAGATCTGCTCGGTGTCGAAGAAGCCGTCATACGGACGGCCAGGAGCGAACGAGATCGCCTGGGGATAACGAAAGGTGATCTCGTTGAGAAAGTTCATCGTGTCGAGGACGGGGTCGGACAGGCTGGCGTGCAGATCTTCCCGGTGCAGCGAAACAGCCGAGGCCGTGGCCGTGGCGATCAACTCGCTCATGCCGGGGAATTCGTTTCGTCACGTTCCACGGCCTCATAGAGAGCCTTGATGTTCGCCGCGCCGAATCCGCGGGCACCGCGGCGCTGCACGAGCTCGTAAAACAGGGTATTTCGCGTATATGGCGAGCGCGTGAACAACTGGAGTAGATAACCCCATTCGTCGCAGTCGGCTAGGACATTCGTAGTGCGCAGGTCCACGATGCCCGCCTTAATTCCGGGCAGCCGGCTGGCGAGCATATCGTAATAGACGCTCGGGCTGTGCAGAAATTCTATGCCATGGTCACGGTACTCATGAACTGCGGACACTATATCATCGACGAGGAACGCGAGGTGCTGGACGCCGGCCCCGCCGTATCGCGAAATAAACCCCTCCACTTGTCCGGGCTTTTTCGTCTGATCCTGCTCGAGAATGGTAAAGGTGATGCCACCGGATGGGCTGCGGACGACAATTGAGTCAATCGCCTGCTCGCCGATTTCGATGTATTCACCCGAATAGCGGGCGAGCCCGAAGGCCTTGCCGCAGAAGTCCGCGTAGTCCGTCAGCGTTCCGCCCTCGACGAGGATCGCGACGTGGTCGAGCAGCCAGATACGCCCGGGTCTGGCCGACGCTCCGGACAGCGGCTGCCAGGCCCGGTCGCCGGGCAGGCTGGCGCCGGTCGAACGGGTGACGAGGGTGTGCCTGGTGTCACCGAATCCGGAGACGACCAGCCTGCCGAGAGCCGAGTCGATCAGCGAGGCACCGGCCGCCAAGGCCCGCTCGCAGGTCGACGCGGGATCGTCACATCCGAAGGCGATGTCCGCGATCCCGTCTCCGTGCGCCTCGATGAACTCCTCGGTTCCCCGGCCTGCCGTCACGACCAGCTGCACGGTCCCGTGCCGCAACAATGACGAGCGGCTGCCATCGCCCGAGCATTCCGCCATCGGCGTGAACCCGAAGGACGATACGAAATACTCGACGGCGGACAGCATGTCGCTTGTGTAAAGCTCGACATACTCGATGTCCTGCGCAGCCATCGAATTCTCCTCCACTCGCCGGTGTGGTGCCAGGTCGGCTAGTTCTTGCCGACAGCTTCTTTCGCCGGCGCATGCGATCCGTTCGGCTGCGTCGCGGATCCGTTACCCGACGCACCATTGCCGGAGGTGGTGCCCTGCCTCGCGGAGGCATCCGCCTCCATCTGCCTGATAAGGCTATTCGGCCGCATATCCGTCCAGTTCGCCTCGATGAAGTCGAGGCATTCCTGACGCCCGTCTTCACCGAAGATGACTTCCCAGCCGTCGGGCACATCGGCAAAGACGGGCCACAACGAATGCTGTCCTTCGTCGTTGATCAGGACGAGATACTTGGCATCGGGATCTTCAAAAGGATTCGTTGCCACCGGCATTCCCTTTCATTCGGTCCTACGGCCCACGGCCAGAATTCAGTATCGCGATCGTACCAATGGTCACCGACCCTGGCATAACGCAGAAGCTAGCTACCTTCGTCGATAAATTCAACAACAGCCGGCGGGTCGCCTGACGGCGGCAAACGCCGGCTGGACATCCCGGCTGGCCCTGGTTCATGATCCATGTTTAACTGCTGCGCTATATCAGTTGAACGCGATGCCAGTCCTCGTCAATTAGATTCCTGGTAGGGAAACAGTACGGCGGCGCGATCGATGAGGGCAACATACCAGTCTGCGGCCACCGCCCAGCAATGCAGGATGCACCCGATGGCAAAAGCCAGCTCGAGCTGGCGGATCCGGCCGTTAAAGTTTTCCACGTGCCGACAGAAGTCGGCCAGCTCATCGCTTCTATGGACCCCTTGCGTGCTCTGGTCATTTTCGCACACGACCATGTCGAGATCGGTCCGCATGTCGAAATCCTCGGTCTGAACATACAGCAACCTGGCCCCGGCGCTAGCCGCAAGCGCGCAAAATTCCGCGGCGCTTAGCTGGCTATGGTCTAGCAAGACCAGGTAGCCCCAACCCCGTTG
This sequence comes from uncultured Actinomycetes bacterium, assembly GCA_963808315.1. GTDB lineage: Bacteria > Actinomycetota > Actinomycetes > Streptosporangiales > Streptosporangiaceae > Palsa-504. Next base: position 218,267 of record CAWEFK010000013.1, read on the forward strand.
GGAGATCGGGGTGACGGGGACCACGACAAGCTGCTGGCTCGATGCCAACTGCGTTACCTGGGCGGCAAGCTGGTCGATATCTATGCGCGAATCCGGTTTCATAGCTGATTCCATCGGTTTATGGTTACTCGTCTTCCGGCGTATAACGAAACCTCGTCCACGTCAGCATGTGTCCTTTCTTCCGATAGCTGCAGGCTTGCTTCCTGATCGCTGGCCAGGTGGCTGATCGCGGCGATAAGCGGCCCGGTCGAGATGGTCATGATCAGGGCCATGAGGACGAGGATGGTAAAGAGCCTCTGGTGAATGAGGCCGGCGCTGAGCCCGACGTTCAGCGCGATCAGCTCCGTCAGCCCCCTGGTGTTCAGCAGTGCGGCGATCATCGCGGAGGGCCGGTTATCCAGCCGGCTCAGGCGCGCGGCCCCGTACGCGGGTCCGATCTTCCCGAGCATGGCGCAGGCGACGATGACCAACAAGAGGACGACGGCGCTCCCGTTCAGCGCGCCGATGTTCACGGTCAGGCCGGTGACGACGAAGAAGAGCGGCAACAGTAGGCCACCCGCCTGTTCCATGACCCGCAGCACATCGGCATCCGGAGCATCGTCCCGGCCGGGCATCGTCAGGCCCGCGAGAAACGCGCCGAACACGGGATGCAGGCCCAGCGAACCGGTGACCCAGGCGCTCGCGAGCGTGAGCACCAGGGCCAGCGGCACCTGATTCGTCAGCAAGGCTCCGGGGCGCCGGATCCACCACCGCAGCGCGGGCCGGACCGCCGCGAGCATCAAGACCACAAAACCGGCCAGCAACAGCACCGTCACAAGCCAGGACCGGCTCCCCGCGGCCCTCGTGCCGACCAGCGCCGCCGCCAGCACGAGCCAGGCGGTCACGTCCATGATCCCGGCCGCCCCGGTGGCGATCGTGCCGACCGTGGTGCCGGCCAGCCCCCGTTCCCTGACAATCGACACGAGCACCGGCAGGGCGGTAACTGATATGGCCACGCCCATGAAGAGCACGAAGGACCGGCTACCGGTATGCGGCTCGCCTATGGCCGTGAACGCGTGACGGGCTGCCACCGCCAGGCCTGAGCCGAGCGCGAGCGGCACCAGCAGGGCGCTCACGGCTACCAGCGGTACGGCGCGGCCGCGACCGCGCAGCGAGCTGAAATCGATCTCATAACCCACGGTGAACATGAAAATGACCACGGCAAGCTGCGATATGACCGATAGGTAGGGTATGGCTGCGTGGGTAAAAAGGCGGTTTGTTAGATGACCAGGCAGCCGCCCGAGCAGGCTCGGGCCCAGCATGATGCCGGCCAATATCTGACCCACGACGGTCGGCTGACCGCACCGGCGCGCGACGGCGCCGAGCAGCGCGGAGGCTCCGACGACAATAGCAACATCTCCTATGACATCAGCCGTCAGGATATCCAGGTTCATGCTTTGCCTTTCGTGCTTATAACACGCCCATCAGTCCATCACCAGAATCGGCGCAGTTACTCCCGAACCTTATTTGACTGCCGCCGTTAGAGTGGGAGCCGATGACAGGCCTGCCGGGTTGTCTGCATTGCGGGCGGAGCACCCCACCCAGCTTTATGTTCTGACCCCAGCCCAAGCGCACCAGATCTCCGCCAATCCTGCGCACCTGGGGCCCCTAGCGCAGTTGATTTGCACATGATAGCGCGATGGTCACGGGAAGCTATTGTTTAACCGGCGTGGTCCGGCAGTTGAACGACAGGCCGGCGCAGATTGATTAAGATCTTACGGTACGCGTCTTTTCGCGACTAATATCCTTTGCTGGTCAAGCGGGTCGCGGAATTCATGACCACCGGACGCCGAATTGCCGCGCACATATTCCAGCCAGCTCGTGACGATAAGTCGGCAAGTTGGCCCCCGTGCAAAGCTGCTCGCACTCTTGCCCCGTCCGTGCAATCGGGCCACTGACGCCCCAGGAATCCCGCTGCGTTCAGCGACGGCAGGTCACCCGTCAAGAATTAATCACCTGGGCCATCTGTATTCTCACGCGAAAATGGGTTACCATAATCATCATTGCTTAGCGTCACCACTTAAGGTCCTTAATTACTCATACGTATCATCAGATGATAAGACAAGGCCTGATGGAGTTTCGGAACGGTACGACGGTTTCCCGGTTCGGATCCTTGGTGCGTGCCTACCGTCGCGAGGCGGGACTGACCCAGCGAGAGCTGGCGGAAAGGGCGGGACTCAGCGTCGCCGCGCTGCGGGACTTCGAGCAATCTCGCCGACGCCGGCCCAGACCGAATTCGCTAGCTGCGCTGACCGGTGCGCTCGGCTTGAACCCGGCCCAGACCGCAAGCCTCGCTCGGGCCGCGGCGCTGCCGTGGCGACGCCCCGATGTGCCGCCAGCACCACGTCCCCCGCAGGACGATTCCGATTTCTCCCGGACGGCGCCCACCTCCGGACCTGGTGGGGGACTGTGGCTGGCGTCGCTTGGCCCGCTCGAGGCGTGGCGGGAAGGGATACCGCTGCACCTCGGGCCGCCCGGGCGGCGGGTGGTGCTCGGGCTGCTGCTGATGGACCCCGGGATACCTGTACGCCTGGACACGATCATCAACGTGCTCTGGGGAGATTCGCCGCCTCACACCGCCGTGGGTCTCGTCCAGGCCCACGTGAGCAGGATTCGCAGGCTGCTGAACTTCCAGGATCGCGGCGCAGGCCAGGACGGGATGATCGATTCCGTCGGGGGCGCCTACCGGTTGAGCCTGGCCGGCCCGCAAACGGATCTGCTGGTCTTCAGGGATCTGTCTGGGCGAGCCGCCACGGCGCGGGCAGATGGTGACGATGTGACCGCCGCCGCGTATTACGAGCGGGCGGTGAGCTTGTGGCGCGGTGAGCCACTCGCCGATGTCGCCATACCCCGCGACCACCCAGGCCTCACCACGCTGCGGCAGGAGCTGACCGACGTGCTGCTGCGGTACGCGGAGGTCGCCTGCGAGCTTGGCCAACACCACCGGATACTGTCCCGGCTGCAGGCCCTGGCCGACGCGGAGCCGCTGAACGAACCGGTGCACGCTCACCTGATGATCGCGCTGGCCGGTTCCGGCCAGCAGTCGGCGGCCCTGCGGACCTATGAACAGGTGCGATCGGGCCTTGATCGGGAACTTGGCCTGTATCCGGCCGAAGAACTGACTACGGCGTATGCTCACGTGCTTGAGCAAGATATCCGCGCGGGGAACCAAGCGGATGCGCAAGCTCAGCCGCCCGCGCTGGCCGCCACCGTACAGGTGGTGCCACGGCAGCTTTCCGCGGCGCCGCGATTCTTCACCGGTCGTGCGGGTGAACTGGCCAGGCTTAGCGCCCTGGTGGACCAGGACCTGACGCGGACCAGCGGTGTCGTCATCGCCGCGGTAACCGGGATGGCCGGGATCGGCAAGACCGCGCTCGCCGTGCACTGGGCTCATCAGGTTGCCGACCGCTTCCCTGACGGGCAATTGTTTGTGAACCTGCGTGGCTCAGGACCATCTGGTCCACCGGTCACGCAGGCCGACGCCGTACGGGGTTTCCTGACCGCGCTCAGCGTGCCGCCCGCGCGGATTCCCCGAGATACCGACTGGCAGGCGGCCCTATGCCGCAGCCTGCTGGCTGACCGGCGCATGCTGGTGCTGCTGGATAATGCCCATGATGCGGAGCAGGTCCGCCCCTTGCTGCCGGGATCACCGGGATGCCTGGTCCTGCTCACCAGCAGGAACCGGCTCATTCCTCTGGCGGCCGCCGCGGGCGCGCACCTGATCACGCTGGGCGTCCTGACCAAGGCCGAATCGCATGGCCTGCTAGCTTCGCAACTGGGTGCCGAACGGGCGGCCGCCGAGCCTGCGGCGGTCCGCGAGATGGCTGCCCTCTGCGGTCGGCTGCCGCTGGCCCTGCGGGACGCGGCCGCTCGCGCCGTCGGCCGTCCTGACCTGCCGCTAGCTGAGCTTGCGGCCGAGATGCGGGGCACCAGGAGGCGACTGGACGCGTTGGAGACAGGAGAACCGGTCACCAGCGTCAGGACGGCGTTCTCTTGGTCTCGAGCCAGGCTAGGAGGCTCCGCTTCACGTATGTTCCGGCTGCTGGGGGTGCATCCAGGTCCAGATATCACCACTCCGGCGGCGGCTAGTCTGGCCGGGCTGTCACCAGAACAGGCATACCTGGCGCTGGCGGAGTTGTACGACGAGCACTTGCTCACCGAGCATGTTCCCGACCGCTTTACCCTGCATGAGCTACTGCGGACCTACGCGGCGGAGGAAGCGCGCAGCCGCGAGAACGAAGCCGACGCTAGTAACGCGGCGCACCGTGCGCTCGACCACTATCTGCACGCTGCCATCAGGGCGTCAAAGTTCCTCTATCCCTGGCGAACCGAGGTCGCGTGGACCTCGCCGCGGCCGGATATCACGGTTGAGAAAATCAGCGGACCCGTGCAGGCCGCCGATTGGTTCGAGCAGGAACAGCAGGTCTTGTTCGCCATCATCAAACAGGCCGCCCACGGGGGTTATGGCCCGCACGCCTGGCAACTGCCCTGGATCATCGCGTGGCATTTCCAGGGTGAGGCTTGCTGGCAACGGCTCGCGACCGCTCAGGAATCCGCGCTGGCCGTAGCGGCCAGCCTCAATGACCTCACCGGACTCGTGATGACCTGCGAGCACCTAGGCTGGCTGAGGTTCCTGCTCGGCGATATCGTCAGCGCCGGCCGTCGCTTCGCCGATGCCGCCGCACTGGCCAGCAAGCTCGACCAGAGTCAGTCCCGGATGCTGGCCGCGCTCCGGCGAGCGTATGGTTTGCGCTGGCTGGATCGCACCGTGGACGCGATGGACTTAGCTTCGAGGGGACGGCAAGATCTGTCGCAGAGTACGGGGCCGTTCCGGGTTGAGGTCGAGTTCTTCCGGATAACCGAGCGACACTTCTTCGAGCCGGACACCGTCCTGCCAGGTGGTGCCCGGGATGTGCAGGTGCCCGTAGACGACGGCCTGGGCGCCGTAGCGCAGGTGCCAGTCGGCGGTCCGTTCTGTGCCGCACCACTGGGCGAACTCGGGATATTTCAGCACCCGCGTCGGCTCGCGGGTGAGCGGGAAGTGGCTGACCAGCACCGTAGGGATCCCCGGTGGCAGCGCCGCCAGCCGTCGCTCGGCCGCCTCGACGCGCGCGTGGCACCAGGCGTCGATGCTCGGATAGGGGTCGGGGTGCAGGACGGCCTCGTCGGAGCACACGATGCCAGTCTCGTACGCCAGCGCGAGAGACTCCGCCTTCGTGCTGGTACCGTCCGGGCGGAACGAGTAGTCATACAGCACGAACAGCGGCACGATCGTGGCCGGGCCGCCCGCCCCCGCCCAGACCGGAAACGGGTCCTCCGGCGTGATCACGCCGATCCGGCGGCACATCGAGACCAGGTACCCGTACCTGGCCGCCCCGCGCAGCTGGACCGGATCCGTGCTGAGCGTCCACAGCTCATGGTTGCCGGGAACCCAGATCACCGCGGCGAACCGGGTCCGTAGCGTGCGCAGCGCCCACTCGACATCCCCGGCTTTTTCCGCCACATCCCCCACCACCAGCAGCCAGTCGCGCGAGGTGTCCGTCCCGAGGCTGGCCACGAATTCCCGGTTTTCCGGGAAGGTGACGTGCAGGTCGCTGACGGCCAGCAGGCGTCCCGGCGGATGTACGCTCAGTCCGCCTCCTCGGGCTCGGGCTGAGGTCCGGGTTCGGGCTGAGGTCCGGGTTCGGTGAGCGCCGTGAGCAGGCCGTTTAGCCGCTTGACGAACGTGGTGGGATCCTCGATCCTCGCGCCCAGGGTCAGCACCGCCTGGTTGAACAGGACCTGGGCCCACTCGCCGATGTGCGCGCCGTCCTGGCTGTGGTTGAGCCGCTGGATGAGCGGGTGTTTCGGGTTGAGCTCCAGCACCGCCTGGCGCGGCAGTCCGGTGCCGCGCAGCCGCTGCATGAGGTTGACGTCGATTTCCGGCTCGTTGCTGATGATGCAGGCCGGCGACGTGGTGAGCCGGGTGGACAGGCGCACGTCCCAGGCCTGTCCGGCCAGGTAGGCCTTCAGCTTGCCGAGCAGGTCGGCGTACTCGGCGTCGGCGTCGGCCTTGGCCTGCTTTTCTTCCTCATCCGCCAGCGCGCCCAGGTCGCCGTCGCCCTGGGCGACGGATTGCAGCTTCTTGCCGTCGAACTCGCGCAGGCTGGACACCACCCAGTTGTCGACGCCCTGGTTGAGGAGCAGGACCTCCACGCCCTTGGTGCGGAACGTCTCCAGGTGCGGGCTGGACTTGGCCGCGGCCAGCGAGGGGGCCAGCAGGTAGTAGATGTCTTGCTGGCCCTCTTTCATTCGCGCGACGTAGTCGGCCAGCGAGGTGTCCGGATCGTCGGTGGCGGACTTGGTGGAGGTGAACCGCAGCAGCTTGGCGATCTCGTCCCGGTTGGAGTAGTCGTCGGCGATGCCCTCCTTGAGGGTCACGCCGAACTCCTTCCAGAACGTCGCGTACTTCTCCGGCTCGTTCTCGGCGAGTTCGACGAGCCGCCGCAGCACCTTCTTCACCGCGTTGACGCGGATGTTGTCCACCGCGCGGCTGCCCTGCAGGATCTCCCGGGAGACGTTCAGCGGCAGGTCGGAGGAGTCGATGACGCCGCGCACGAACCGCAGGTACTTCGGCATGATCTGGCCGGTGTCCTCCATGATGAACACCCGCTGCACGTGCAGCCGGACGCCGCGGCGGGACTCGGTCACCCACAGGTCATACGGCGCGGAGGACGGGATGAACAGCAGCAGCGTGTACTCGTAAGTCCCCTCGATCTTGGCGTGTACCCAGGTGAGCGGATCGGTGAACTCGCCGGCGATGTGCCGGTAGAAGTCGTTGTAGTCCTGGTCGGTGAGGTCGTGCTTCGGGCGGGTCCACAGCGCCGAGGCCCGGTTGACGGTAATGTCCGGTTTCGGCGCGCCCTCCGCTTCCTCGGTCTTGTCTTCTGGCTCGCCGGGCATCAGGATCGGCACGCTGATGTGGTCGGAGTACTTCTCGATGATCGAACGCAGCCGCCACCCGTTCAGCAGGTCGTTCTCGTCCTCCCGTAGGTGCAGCACCACCGTGGTGCCCCGCTCCGGCCGCTCGACCGCCTCCAGCGTGTACTCGCCCTTGCCGTCCGATTCCCAGTACACCCCCTGGTCCGCCTCAAGTCCCGCCCGCCGCGTGGTCAGCACCACCCGGTCGGCGACGATGAACGAGGAGTAGAAGCCCACCCCGAACTGGCCGATCATGGCGGCGTCCCTGGCCTGGTCGCCGGTCAGCGACCGCAGGAACTCCTGGGTCCCGGACTTGGCGATCGTGCCGATGTTCGTGATCACCTCCTCCCGGCTCATGCCGATGCCGTTGTCCGAGACGGTGATCGTGCCTGCGTCGGAGTCGTAGCCGACCCGGATCTGCAGCGGCCCCTCCGCCTCGGGCAGCTCCGAGTTCGACAGCAGCTCCAGCCTGAGCCGGTCGATCGCATCCGAGGAATTCGAGATCAGCTCGCGCAGGAAGATCTCCTTGTTGCTATAGAGGGAATTGACCATCAGGTCCAGGATCTGGACCGCCTCCGCCTGGAAGCTGAAGACTTCCTGCTCGGCCTGCTCCGTCTGCACCGCCATCCGACGCCTCCACGAACACCATTGAATAACCCGTATGAGAACCCGACTTCACCGAAACCTAGTTGCCCGCCAACTGCCGGGCGAAGACCGGGACCCGCGGCGTTCAGGGTAACCCGCGTCTCTGCTTGCTCACCAGGTCAGCCCAGCTCAGTCCATATTGACCGGCGCGAGTAATCTGGGAAACTCTCGGGTTGCCTACGGCGGATAGCGCCATGGGAAGGTCCGGCAGGAATGAACGACATACTCGAGCGCACGGAAATGCTGCTGGCGGAGCCGGCTTGTTCGCTCGGCGCGCTGCTCGGGGTGCCGGTGCCCGACCTTGCGCACGGCGAGGGACTGCCGCTGCTCTGGCATTGGGTCTATCTGCTCGACCGGCCCGCGCAAGCCGACCTCGGCCCGGATGGGCACCCGGTACGCGGGACGATTGCCGCGTACCCCGGGCAGGGCCGACGCCGGATGTGGGCGGGCGGCCGCATCCGCACCGGTAAGCCGCTGCGGTGCGGTGAACCGGCCAGCAAACGCAGCCGGGTGCTCTCCCGCCAGGAAAAGCAGGGCCGATCCGGGCCGCTGACCTTTATCACGGTGGAACACCAGATCCGGCAGCACGACCGCCTCGTCATCGAGGAGCAGCAGGACATCGTCTACCTCGAGGCCGACTCGCCCGCCAGGCCGCCGTCGGCGCCCCCGGACGATGGCCCGATGGTCCCGCCCGCCGACGGCGAGTGGGCGGTCGAGGTCTCGCCGGTCCTGCTCTTCCGCTTCTCGGCGCTCACTTACAACGCCCACCGCATCCACTACGACCGCGACTACGCCAGGCAGGTGGAAGGTTACCCGGGGCTGGTCGTGCACGGACCGCTGCAGGCACTTGCCATGGCCGAAGCGGCGCGCGCGGCGGGATGCCGCCCGCGCCCGCCAGCCGGTGGCCTGTCCTTCGAATACCGGCTGACCTCCCCGCTGTTCGACCATCAGGGCATGGTGGTCAGCGCCACCCGGGAGCAGGACACGCTGGTGACCGCCGTGCGAGACCGGCACGGACGGCAGACAGCCACCGGGACGCTCCGAACGCCGCTGGAACAATGTCACGGCTTCCATTCGCCTGGCGTTTGATTGCGGCCGGGCGTCAGTTGAACAGTCTCCGGCTAGCCTACGGGGCCAGCAGATGAGATGGCCGCCGATACGAGATACGGTGGTAAACCGCGGGCATTAGCAGGAAGGCCGCTAGGACGGAGACAGGATGATGGTGGCGGGACAATTGGCAACGGGCAGGGTGCTGCAGTTTGATCAGGCACGTGGTTATGGTTTTGTGGCGGCGGAGGACGGCGGCGATGATGTCTTCCTGCACGCATCGGTATTCGATGGTGACCCGGACGTGCTCGCACCGGGAATGAAAGTAGAATTCAAGATCATGGCCGGCGACCGCGGACGTAAGGCATTCGCCGCGCACCTCATCGACGACGAGACCAATTCGCCGAGCGAGCCGCCCTCGGCCGTTCGGCCCGATCCTTCATTCATGCCGGCCCAGGTAGTCCCGGCCATGCCGCACCCGGCGGATCACCAGGACGCGGCGGGCGAGGAACAGCTGTGCGATGTGCTGTCGCAGGCTGAGCTGGGGCAGGAACTCACCGAGCTGCTGATGTGCAACATCCCGACGCTGACCGGTCAGCAGATACTCGAGATACGGCAAGGCGTACTGGAATGCGCGAAGAAACACGGGTGGGTCGATATCTGAGGTATGCGCTCAGAGTTCTCTCTGGATGACCGGTGACTTGCGGTGCCGCCCCGGCCCCCCGCGGGGCGGCACCGCAACCCGTTTGACGCCGCGCCTTAGCGGCGCCACCGCGAGGCGCATTGAAAGGGATGAACAATGTTGTCCGAGGTACCGGGGATAATAGAAGCGAGTATGACCATTACCCCGAATCCAGACGGCAGAGTATCCTTCAGCGTGCTCATCGGGGCCGGCGGGAAAGCTGGACTTGACGTGATCGAGCTGATCGTCAGGCCTGAGGATGTCCGCTACGCGCTGGACGGAGCGAAGAGCCCCAGCCTGGTCACCAGCGGTCAGGAAAGGGACGAGGAAGCACCCACCTTTCCTTGCCACCTGGGCTTTTCCCGCACGGCGCCGTGACCTCCGCGGCGCACGTTCACCGCGCAGCGGGTTTTCGATGACGGGTCCGCGGTCCGGGCCGCCGGGCGTAGGCCGGAGCGGGTGGGGTCGTCTGGAGGAGTAGGGCGGTTGGTCCCGGAGGCGGACGACCGGGGCTCGGGGCACCGCGACAATGGACGACATGGTACTGATCGACGCTCTGCCTACTCGTGAGATGTTCGAGTCGCATGGCGCCCACGGGGCGGCGGCGGACCTGCCGCTCCCGGGCGGCGGGACGATGACGAGGGCGCGGGTGCCGTTGCTGTTTCTGCTGGCGGACACGGGCGGGGGACATCGCAGCGCGGCGCGGGCGGTCGGTGAGGCCCTGGAGGAGGTTTACCCGGGCCGGTTCGACCCCGTGCTCTGCGACCCGCTGGCCGGGCAGAGCTCCTCGCGGCTGCTGCGCGGGGTGACCCGCCTCTACGGCCCGCTGATCCGGTTCGCCCCCTGGGCGTGGGGAGGCGTTTATCGCATCTGCGACTCCCGCTCCGCGATGCGGCTGCTGCAGCGGACCTTGCTCGCGCTGGCGAACCGGCCGGTAGCCGCCGCGGTGGCGGCGCTTCAACCGGCGGCCATCGTGTCGTTCCACCCGCTCACCGGCGGCGCGGCGGTCAAGGGCCGCCCGCGCCAGGATGTTCCGGTGCTGATCGTGGTCACCGACCTGGTGGCATCGCACGCGGCGTGGCGGACCGGAGATGCGGACCAGCTGGCCCTGCCGACCGCGGCAGCCCTGCCGACCGCAGCGGGCCTGACGCGGGGACGTCGTGACCGGCCCGCGACGGGCGGCTGGGTGGAGACCGGGCTGCCGGTGACCTCCGGCTTCCGCACCGGCCCGCTGACCGAGCGCGAACGGGCCCGCCTGCGGCACACGCTGGGCGTAGGCGAACGGCGTTTCCTGGCCGTGCTCACCGGCGGCGGCGAGGGGGCGGGCGGGCTGGCCCGGCGCGCGGCCGCCATCGTGAGATCGTTCGACGACGTCGAGGTGGTGGTCATCTGCGGCCGTAACCGCAGGCTGCGGCGCCGGATGACCCGGCTGGCCGCCCGGGCCGACGGCCGGCTGCGGGTGCTCGGGTTCGTGGACAACATGTCCGACTGGCTGCACTGCGCCGACGTGGTCATCGCCAAGGCCGGGCCGGGCACGATCGCCGAGGCGGCTTGCTGCGGCGCACCGCTGCTGCTGACCTCGCACCTGCCCGGTCAGGAGACGGGCAACGCGCAGTTCGTGACCCGGGCCGGGGCCGGCCGGTACACGCCGCGACGATGGCAGTTGCTCCGCGCGCTCGGCGAGCTACGTCGTGATCCCGCCGCCCTGACCGCGATGCGCGCCGCGGCGGCCGGGATGAGCCGGCCAGGCGCCGCCGCCGAGGTGGCCGCGATGCTGGCCGACCTGACCGAGCGATGAGGGCAACCGTGTCGCAGCTGCGGGTGGCGCGGGCGGCGCGGCCGCTGACCGACCGCTGGCGGCAGGTACCGGTCGAGCCGCGCGGCCGGGCCAAGCTCGGGATCAGCTTCCGGCCGCTGCAGGCGCAAGCCCTCGGACTCGAACCCATGGCTACCTTGTCCGCGCTGCTCAGGTACGATTTCGAGCTGATCAGGCTGGGCGCTTACTGGGACCGCATCGAGACGGGTCCCGGCCGTTTCGACACCGGAGAACTCGACCGGCAGGTCGACGCGGCCGCCGCCGCAGGAAAGCAGATCATCCTCTGCCTCGGCCCGGTCAAGACGTTCGGTTACCCGGAATTCTTCGTGCCCGGCCACCATTTGCCCGAACCGCTGCCCGAAGGCACCCTGGTCGAACCGGCCACGCACCCCGCGCTGGCGCAGGCGGGTACGGCGTTCATCGGCCGCCTGGTGGAGCGGTACCGGGACCGCAAGGCGATCGTGGCGTGGCAGGTCGAGCACGACGCGGTGGACCCGCTCGGCCTGGAACACTCCTGGCGCCTGTCGGCCGCGTTCGTCCGGCGTGAGGTGGAGGCGGTCCGGGCGGCCGACCCGACCCGGCCGGTGCTGCTGAACGGCTTCCTGCCGACGTCAGGCCCGGTCCGGCTGCAGCAGTGGTGGCGCACCCGCGACCAGGGCGATTCGCTGGTGGTGGCGCAGCAGCTGGCCGACATCGTGGGGATCGACTTCTACCCGCGGCACGCCGTCGTGGCCGCCGCCGGGCGGACCGTGTACCTGGCCGGACGGATCGGTGCGCTGGACCGGCGGCGCGCGCTGGTGCGCGCCGCCGCCGCGGGCCGGCCGCGGCTCATGATCATCGAGGGGCAGGCCGAACCCTGGGAGGCGGTCACCACGCCGCCGAGTCCGCGGCCGGGCGATGTACAGCTGCCTGCCCGAGCACGTGATCGAGAACTACAGCCAGTGCATGCGCTGGCCCGGGCCCGCGCTCGAGGCGTACCTGTTCTGGGGCGCCGAGTACTGGGTGCTGCGCCAGCAGCAGGGAGATCCCCGCTACCTGCAGGCCTTCGCCCGCGTCCTGGCCCGCGGCTGAGCTCAGCGGGTTCGCAACCCGCTGAGCTCAGCGGGTCCGTTCCCGGTAATCGAAGACCAGCGCGCCCGCGGTCATGAACACGGCGGTCAGCCCGGCGATGGCCAGCAGGTCGAGAACCGGGCCCGCGGTCACCACCTGGGCGTAACCCGGCGTCCCGGCGTAGAACGCCGCCCGGCTCAGCTCGACCGCGTACCGCAGCGGCATCACCCAGCCGACCGCGTCGATGAAGGCCGACTGCCCGTGCAGCGGCACCAGGACGCCGCCGAGCACGTACTGCGGGATGATCAGGAACTGGAAGATCTGCATCGCCGAGCGCTGGTTGGGCAGCGCCGCGATGGTGGCCAGGCCGAACGCGCCGCCAAGCAGGCAGCACGCCAGGCTGGGCGCGAGCAGCATCGCCAGCTGACCCGGCGACATCCGGACCCCGAACGCCACCGCGGCCAGCGTGATGAAGATGCCCTGGGCCAGCGCGACCAGCGTCTCGCCCGCGACCTTCCCCGCGACCAGCGTCAGCCGGGTCACCGGGGTCACGAACAACTCACGGGAGAAGTCGTTCTCCCGGTCCTCCACGATCGAGATCATGCCGGCCGCGGCGGACTGGAACAAGCTGGCCGCCAGCACCCCGGTGAACGCCAGCGTGATCGCGTTCAGGCCGGTGACGCGGCCCACCGTGGGCTGCAGGACGCTGCCCAGGCCCCCGATGAGCAGAATCGGGAACGCCAGGTTGACCGCGAGCCGCGGCCGGTCGCGGAGCAGCTTGATCACGTCGCGCTGGGCGATGATCGCCACCGCGGAAAGCTCATGGACCAGCGCCGCCGCCGAGCCCGGCCCCCGGTCACGGGCCCGGCCCCCGGGTCACGGGCCGGCTGCCGGGTCACGGGCCGGCCTGGACTGCTCGAGCAGCCGCAGGTAGGCGTCCTCCAGCGTGCTGCTCCGCTGGCGCTCCTTGACCTGGGCCGGGCTGCCCCGCTCGATGATCCGGCCCCGGGCCAGCACGCACACCGCGTCGGCCGCCTCCGCTTCCGCCAGGTAATGGGTGGTCAGGAACACCGTGGTGCCGAACGCGGTCCGGGCGTGCCGCAGGTACGCCCACAGGCTGCGCCTGCTCTCCGGGTCCAGGCCCGCGGTGGGCTCGTCAAGGAACAGCACGCCGGGGCGGTGCATCAGCGCCCGCACGATCTCCAGCCTGCGCCGCAAGCCGCCGGACAGGGCCCGGGCCCGCTGCCCCAAGATGTCGGACAGGTCGAGGACCGCGGCCATCTCGGTGACCTGGCTCCGGTATCCGGCCGGCATCAGGCGGTAGGCCGGCCGCCACGGGTAAAGCCCGTAGAGCACCGCGTGCAGCCTGATGTTCTCCTCGGCCGTCAGGTTGAGGTCGAGCGAGGGCTGCTGGAACACGACGCCGAGCTCCCGGCGGACGGCGCTCAGCTCGGCCGGCAGGTCCCGGCCCGCGATCTTGACCTGGCCCGAGGTCGGAGCCAGGGTCGTGGTGAGGATGGACACCGTGGTGGTCTTGCCAGCGCCGTTCGGCCCGAGAAGGCAGAAGAGCTGGCCGGCCGGGACCTCGAAGCTGACGTCGTCGACCGCGTTGCGCCGGGCGCCGCGGTACCGCTTGACCAGGTGCGCGACCTCGACCGCCAGGGGTGGATCAGTCGGCACGGGGCGGGCTGGGGCTGAGGTCGCCGGCGGGCCGGGACCCGCGCAGCCTGCGGTAGCGGGCGTCGGACCCGCGGTGCCTGGCCAGCCAGGCCAGCGGGCCGATGACGGCACCGACGAGCGCGGCCGGCAGGTACGGTGCCCGCACCTCCCGCTCGAAGTCCCGCATGAACAACGCGAGGTCAAGCGGCCGGGGTAGCCTGCGGGCCGCCGCGTGCTGGTCCTGGGCCATGGCCGCCGCCGTCTGGAGGAGCTGCTGCATGTTCAGCGCCGGCCTGGTCTGCACGGCGACCCGGGCCGGCCGCGGCCGGCGTTGGCGAAGTGGTGCACGGTGCCGGGCGGAACCCGGACCGTCTGGCCAGGGCCCGCGACCACTCTCCGGCCGCCGACCCGGAACCGCATCCGGCCGGCCAGCACGGTGAAGCACTCCTCCTGCCGGGGATGGGCGTGGCTGCTCGGCACCCGCCCGCCCGGGGCCAGGACCAGCTCCCACTCAAGCACGCTCCCGTCCTGGCCGGCACCGGTCCCGGCCAGGATCGTGATCCGCTCGCCGCTCAGCGGGTTCTCGATGACGGGCCCGCGGGCCCGCGGGTCTCTTGGCTGGCCCGGCGGTGCGGGGCAGGTAGGGCCGGAGGTTAGGTGACATCGCGTCCCACCGTAGTACCGGCGGCGACGGCGCAGAACACGATGGCGAGGACCGCGAGCAGCGCCGCGGCCGCCGCGAAGGGCAGCGGGCTTGGGCCGGCCAGACCGTGGGCGGGGCCGAACGCCGAGCCACCCGGCGACGTGCCCGACAGGGTCGACGCCGCCGTGTAGGGCAGGTAGGGGCGGATGGAGGTGAACAGGCCGCCCAGGATCGACTCGATCACGATCGTCCAGGCGAAGACGCCGATGACTCCGGCCAGCTGGGACCTGATCAGGGAGCCGACGCCGACGCCGATCGCGGCCAGCAGGGCCGTGCCGACGAGGTGGCCGAGCGCGTACCTGACCAGCGTGGCGTCGCCGATGGCCACGTGATCGCCGCGGGCCGCGACGAAGATCAGGCCGACACCCAGCGCCGCGACGTATCCGGCCAGGCCGAACACGGCCCCGGCGCACGCGCCCGCGACCGCCTTGGCGGTCAGCACGCGCCCCCGCTGCGGTGTCGCGAGATAGGTCAGCGTGGCGGTCCGGTGCCGGAACTCGCCGCTGGAGACCGTCACCCCCATGACCGTGGCCAGCACCAGGGCCCAGATCCCGGCGGTGATCACGGCATTGAGGCCGGACGCGGTGGACAGCGGCCCGGCGCCGCCCGCCGACCCGGCCCGGGCCGCCTCGATCACCGCGAAGGTGGCGGTGAGGCCGACCGCGGCGGCCAGCAGGCCGAAGGTCAGCCGGGTGGTGCGGAGCTTGAGCAGTTCCACTGCGATCAGCCGGGTCATCGGGGTCATCGGGGTACCTCCTGGGTGGACCGGGCCGGCCTGCCCGAGGTGAGGGCGAGGAAAGCCTCCTCCAGCGGGACGGTCCCGGCCGCGGTCAGCTCGGCCAGCGAAGACTGGGCGACCAGGCGGCCGTGGTCGAGGATCACCACCGCGTCCACCGTCTGGGCGACCTCGGCCAGGAGGTGGCTGGAGACCAGGACGGTGCTGCCTTCGGCGGCCAGCCCGCGGAGCAGGTCGCGCAGCCAGCGGATCCCCTCGGGGTCAAGGCCGTTAGCCGGCTCGTCCAGGATCAGCAGATCCGGATCGGTGAGCAACGCGGTGGCCAGGCCGAGGCGCTGCCGCATCCCGAGGGAGAAGCCGCCGATCCGCCGGTCGGCGGCCCCGGTGAGTTCGACTAGGTCGAGCACGTCGTCGATCCGCGACGGGTCCGCCTGGCCGGCCAGGGCCTGCACGCGCAGATGGTTTCTGGCCGTTCGGCCCGGATGGAAGCTTGACGCCTCCAGGACCGCGCCGACCTGGTGCAACGGCTCGGGCAGGTCCCGATAGGCCCGGCCGTTGACGGTCGCCGTGCCCGCGTCCGGCCGGACCAGGCCGAGCAGCATCCGCAGCGTGGTCGTCTTCCCGGCCCCGTTCGAACCGAGGAACCCGGTTACGGTGCCGCGCTCGACCGCGAAGCTCAGCTGGTCGACCGCGAGCACCTGGCCGAACCGTTTGGTCAGGCCGCGTACCTCGATCACTGCCATGATGTCTCCTTCCGCAGCGCCGCGGCCCAGGCGAGCCCACGTGCCGCCCGGGCCGGCCGCTTGCGGTTCCCAGCGTGCCCGGCGGCAGCGTGCCGTGTCGTCGGCCGAACGGCCCGGCCACGGTCGTCGCGTGTGATACCGGACGCGCCCCGGGGTGCGTCGCCGGAGGTAGCCGGGCCCGCCGGAATGACGCCGCTGGGCCGATGCCGGCCCGGGGACCAGACGCGTAGCGTGGTGGACGATGACGACCACAGCTGACCGGCCAGGATCCGGAGCCACCCGGCGCGCAGGCGCGGCGCGGCGGCGGGCCGTCGATGCCGCGCGGCGGCGCTGGGCCGTCGACGCCGCGATAGCGGTGGCGGTGACCGCCGCGCAGCTCGGCGCCACCTACGCTGATTCGTCCGGGCATCCTGGCACGACCCGGGCCGGGACCCTGTCCTACGTGCTGCTCGCGGTGGGCGGCGCGGCCCTGATCCTGCGCCGCCGTTACCCGGTCGGCGTCCTGACCGTCACGCTGGCCACCACCTTGTGGGCAGCCGGGCAGAACGCCCGCGCGATCTACCTCGCGCTGATCGTGGCCTTCTTCACCGCGGTGCTGGCGAAGAAGCGGGTAGCCGCGATCGGCTCCCTGGTCATCGGGTACGCCGCCTCGGTGTGGCCCTTCCTGATCGGCGAGAGCGGACATCCGTCCGCGGTGTTCGCGGTCGGGCTGGCGGCCGGGCTTGTCTTCCTGCTGAGCGCGGCCGAGCTGATCAGGAGCCGGAGCCAGCGGACCGCCGCGCTGGCCCGCAGCCGGGCCGAAGAGCTCAGGCGGCTGGCCGGCGAGGAACGCATGAAGATGGCCAGGGACCTGCACGACGTCGTCGCGCACAACATCTCGGTCATCAACGTCCAGGCCAACACCGCCCTGCACCTGATGGACCGGCAGCCAGAACGCGCCCGGATGGCGCTCACCACGATCAACGACGTGAGTAAGCAGGCGCTGGTCGAGCTGCGTTCGGTCCTGGGCGTGCTGCGCGATGTCGACGAGGCCGCGCCCAGGTCCCCGAGCCCGGGGTTGGCTCGGCTCGGCGACCTGGTGGACAGCGCGGCGGCGGCCGGGCTCACCGTGCACATCGAATCGCCGGCGGGGCCCGCGCCGCCGGAGGGACCTGCGCCGCCGAAGGGACCCGCGCCACTGCCTGCCGAGGTGGACCTGGCTGCGTACCGGATCGTCCAGGAGGCCCTCACGAACAGCGCCAGGCATTCCGGCGGAAGGACGGCCACGGTGCGGATCAGCCGGCGCAACGGCGGCCTGCTGGTCGAGGTGGCGGACAACGGGAAGGTCCGGTCCAGCGATTCCGGTTCTGGCTCTGGCCACGGGATCGCGGGCATGACCGAGCGGGCCAAGGTCCTCGGCGGCACGCTGGACGCGGGGCCCCGGCCAGGCGGCGGGTTCAGGGTCCGGGCGTGGCTGCCAGTGGACAGGAGCGAACCATGATCCGGGTTGGGCTGGCGGACGACCAGGAACTTGTCCGGGCCGGGTTCGCCGCCCTGCTCGACGCCGAGGACGACATCGAGGTGGTGGGCGAGGCCGCCGACGGCCGGCAGGCCGTGCACCTGGCCGAGCGGTGGACGCCGGACGTGCTGCTGATGGACATCCGGATGCCCGCGCTCGACGGCATCGAGGCGACCCGGCGGATCGCCGCCCGGCCGGAGCTTTCCGGCGTGCATGTCGTCATCTTGACCACCTTCGAACTGGACGAGTACGTCTTCGAGGGGCTGCGGGCCGGGGCCGCCGGATTCCTGGTCAAGGACACCGACGCCGCCGAGCTGATCCGCGCGGTCCGGGTGGTGGCCGGCGGGGCCGCACTGCTGGCCCCCACCGTCACCAGGCGCCTGATCGCCGAGTTCGCCGCCCGCACCCGGCCGGCCCGGAGCCTGCCCGGCCTGGACGAGCTGACCCCGCGCGAACGCGAGGTGGTGGTCCTCATCGGGCTCGGGCTGTCCAACGACGAGATCGCCAGGAAGATCTACATCAGCCCGTCGACGGCCAAGACCCACGCGGCCCGGGCGATGACCAAGCTCGGCGCCAGGGACCGGGCGCAGCTGGTCGTGTTCGCCTACCAGACCGGCCTGATCCGGCCCGGCTGGGACCAGGACTAGGCACGGTCTCTCACCACACCAGCAACTGCCTAACCTCGTGGCGCTTATTTCTGTGTTCTCCGATCCCCCACAGGAGGGTGTCGCATGACCTGGGGTGCTCACCGGTTTTGTCACGTTGGCGGTCCGGGCTGGCGCGGCCCGGCTTTGTGGCCTGTGAGCTGGGGGGAAGCTCTCATGGGGATGACTTCGCTGGTGGCGACGATGACGATCAGCCATGTCTGCCCCCGCACCGGCGGGACGGGCGGCCGCCGCGGCGCCTGGCGTGGGCGGTGAGGCGGGCGGGCAGCGCAGGACCCGGGACTCGGCGCCGTCTGACATGATCGAACAAAGATCGTGGCAGATTCAGGCTCCGTGAAGATTTTTGGGTACTATGATCCATAAAAGTCCCCATCAAGCCTGAATTTACCACGAAAGTTCACACAGCTGGCTGGAACGGATGTGATCCGGGAACGCGGCTGGGGCGGTGATGACGGGTGGTGTCCCACGAGCCGAACCCCAGTCGGCCTGCTGGAGCCGGCCCCGGTGCGCGATGACCAGCGATGTCCGCCCGGCCAGCGCGGTCGCCAGTGCCCGCTGGATCGCCACCTCGGATTCGGAGTCCAGGTGCGCGGTCGCCTCGTCAAGATCGGGCATCGGCGGTCATCGCCGGCCCAGGAGGTAGAAAGACACGGCGTAGGAAACGAGGGCTACCCCGGCGAAGACGGCCATGGCGACCGAGGCACTGTTGTCGGCGCTGGCCACGAAGCTGGCCCCGCTGAAGGCCGCCCCCGCCAGCGCCACGAGCCCGATGACCGAGACCGCCAGGACGGCTCGGCGCCCGGCTAGGGCGGCGCGCACCACGAGGAACGCCGCACCCGCGATCAGGGCGAGGCCGAGGACGGCGTGGATGGCCAGGGATCCGGGACCGGCTGAGATGGCCCGCCCGACGGCAGGGCCGATCCCGGCACCGGAGTCGGCCGCGGGGATGGTAGCGTCGAGGTTCACCACGATGCCGATCCCGCTCTGGATAACCAGCAAGACGATCATGGCCACGCTGGCCCGGCGCATCTTAGGCGCTTGGCCGGCCAGCGCCCTCGCGCCCCGCCTTCCGTGCTCATCGGGCACTACCGCCCGGCTGGGGCGTCCGCGCTTGATCACTGGCATGATCTCTCCTCCCGTGGTGCCCGCTCCTGATGCGGGCAAGCTGTCGGCCTTTCCTGTTCCGTTCGGTGTCTTTTCAGCGTGCCCGCCGGCCCCGCCGGTGTCGTCGGCGCGACGGGCCGCCTCGGGTCGTCTCCGGGAGTAGCGCGGGGGTGCTCGGCATGCGCCGCCGGTGGCATCCGGGCGCCCGCAGGTGGACCCGCAGCCGCCATGACATCGTCGGTCCACCCCGTCCCGGACCGGCGCTGTCGTAGGCGCGCGAGGCCAGGCTCCCCCGGATGCGGTCAGCCGGCCGTGTCCGGGCGGAGGACGACGCGCGAGGTCACGAGCACCAGGATCAAAACGGACGAGAACCCGTCAGGAAAGGAGATGGTCATGATGATGACCACCGCGCTGATCGACCGCCCGGACGCGCCGGGCGGCCCGCCCAAGCTCACCCCGGCCCAGCTGCACGCCGCCCAGGCCCAGACTCTGGACGCGCCCCGGCGGCGCTACGGCATCGCGGCCCGTGTGCTATTCAAGACAACCGACCTGATCTACGGCCAGGACGGGGGCATCGTGAAGTTCGCCATGCTCGAGTACATCGCCCGCGTGCCCTACCAGGCCTGGGAGCGGATCGGCTACCTCGCGCTGGCCCGCTACCGGCGGCGCTCCGCGCTCGCCCGGCGGGCCTTCGAGCGCATCGTGGCCACCCGCGCCGAACAGGACAATGAGCAGTGGCACCTGCTGATCCTGCAAGACCTCGCGCAGCGTGCCGGGCTCCGGCAGCCGTTCGTGCGGCACCGGCTAGCGCCGTGGCTGATCGCTTGCCTGTATTACCACGTGTCCTGGCTGCTGCTGCTGATCCGGCCCGAGTCCAGCTACCGGCTCAACGCTGACTTCGAGGACCACGCCGAGCACGAGTACATGGCCTACGTGGCCGGACACCCCGAGCTTGACGATGAGCCCGACCCCGGCGCCTACGCCGTCGAATACGGCCGCTACGGTTCGCTCGGCGACCTGCTCAGGCAGATCGGCCACGACGAGCGCATGCACAAGCTGGCCAGCGTGGCCAGCATGTCAGCGCCACGTTTTGGTCACCCCGGGCCGCAGTCGCCTTCGCCGTCGGCGCAGGACCAGCCGGCCAGGGGTTAGGTCTTGTCCAGGTACTCGGCCTGGACACCGAGGAGTTCCTCGATCGCGTCGCGCAAAGCCGGGTGGGCGGTCAGCTGCGGGTCGGCCGAGACCACCGCGC
The DNA here is from genome assembly GCA_963808315.1 of uncultured Actinomycetes bacterium. Lineage (GTDB taxonomy): Bacteria > Actinomycetota > Actinomycetes > Streptosporangiales > Streptosporangiaceae > Palsa-504. Next base: position 238,866 of record CAWEFK010000013.1, read on the forward strand.
TGGCCTCCTCCCGGGCCCGCCCGATCAGGTCCTCGTCGGTGAGCAGCCGGAGCAGCCGCAGGCTGGACTCGCGGCCGGCCTGCGCGGCGCCGAGCACGTCGCCCTCCCGGCGCTGCTCCAGGTCGAGCCGGGACAGCTTGAACCCGTCGAGCGTAGCCGCGACCGCCTCGAGCCGCTCCCGGGCCGGGCTGGCCGGCGGCGCCTCGCTCACCAGCAGGCACAGTCCCGCCGCGGTGCCGCGGCCGACCCGGCCGCGGAGCTGGTGCAGCTGGGACACGCCGAACCGCTCGGCGTCCATGACGACCATCACGGTCGCGTTCGGCACGTCGACGCCGACCTCGATCACCGTGGTCGCGACCAGGACGTCGAGTTCGCCCGCGGAGAACTCCCGCATCACCCGGTCCTTCTCCTCCGGGTGCAGCCGGCCGTGCAGGATGCCGAGCCGCAGCCCGGCCAGCGGACCCGCGTCCAGCGTGGCGGCCACGTCGAGCACCGCCAGCGGCTGCCGCCGCCCGTCCACCACCCCGCGCGGGAAGGCACCCGCCAGGTCGGCGCGCTGGCCGGGGCCGGGATCGAAGTCGACGTCGGCCTCCCCCGCCTCCCCGGCCTCACCGCCGGGATCCTCGTCACCGCCGATGCGCGGGCACACCACGTAGGCCTGCTGGCCCCGGCCGACCTCCTCCCGTACCCGTTCCCAGGCCCGCTCCACGAACCTGGGCTTGTCCGCCGCGGGCACGACGAACGAGGCGATGGGCGAACGGCCCGCGGGCAGCTCGGTCAGCGTCGAGGTCTCCAGGTCGCCGTAGACGGTCATCGCGACCGTCCTGGGGATCGGCGTGGCCGTCATGACCAGCACGTGCGGCCGGTTGTCCGCCGCCTTGGCGCGCAGCGCGTCGCGCTGCTCCACGCCGAACCGGTGCTGCTCGTCGATGACGACCAGGCCGAGGTCGGCGAACTGGACCTGCTCCTCGAGCAGCGCGTGCGTACCGATCACGATCCCGGCGTCGCCGGTGAACACGTCCGATCAGCGCCGAACGCCTGGCCGCGGCGCCCAGCGACCCGGTGAGCAGCGCGACCCCGGTGGCATGCTCGTCCCGCCGAGCTGGCCGCGCCGGGCCAGCGGGCCGAGCATGTCGGTGATCGACCGGTAGTGCTGCTGCGCGAGCACCTCGGTCGGCGCCAGCAGCGCGGCCTGGCCGCCGGCGTCCACCACCTGGAGCATGGCCCGGATCGCGATCACCGTCTTGCCCGAGCCGACCTCCCCTTGCAGCAGCCGGTGCATCGGATAGGCACACGCGAGCTCGGCGGCGATGGTCTCGCCCACCGCAACCTGACCCGCGGTCAGCGTGAACGGCAGCCGGGCGTCGAACTCGGCGGCGATGCCCCCGCCGGTGGCCCCGTCGTGACCGGGCCGGCGGCCGGGTCGAGGCGCGGGCGGGGCATGGCGGGCATGGCGGCGGCCGCCAGCCGCCGCTGCGCCAGCGCGGCCTGCAGCAGGAAGGCCTCGTCCCACTTGAGCCGCTCGATGGCCCGCTTCCGGTCGGCCGGATCCAGCGGGCGGTGGACGGCGCGGATGGCCTCGGCCCGCCCGGCCAGCTCGTACCGTTCCCGCACCTGGGCCGGCAGCGGATCCTCCCCGACGTCCAGCGTGTCGAGCACGGTCTTGACCGACTTGGCGATCCGCCAGGAAGGGACCCGTGCGCTGGCCGGGTAGACCGGGATCATCTCGGTGGCGAACTCGGCGGCCAGCTCCGGGTTCAGGTCCGCGTTGGGCGGCGCCCCGGGCAGCATCTCGCACTCCGGGTGCACCAGCTGGCGGCGGTTGCGGAAGCTGGAGACCGTGCCGGCGAACATGCCCACCACGTCGGGACGTAGCACACCGGCGGTACTGGTGGATGCCGGAGAAGAACGTCAGCACCAGCTTGGCGCGGTCGTCGGTGACGATCACCTCGAGCCGGCTCCGGCGGCCCTTGCCCGGCTGCGCGGGCAGCGGCATCTCGGCCACCGAGACGACCCGGGCCAGCACCGTGACGTGGTCGCCTTCGCGCAGCGAGGACAGGTCGGTCAGCTCGCCGCGGCTGTAGAAGCGCCGCGGGTAGTGCCGGATCAGATCGCCGACCGTGTGCAGGCTGAGGGACTCCAGCAGGGCCTTGCCGGTCTTGGGCCCAAGCACCCGGGCGAGCGGCTCTTGGAGCGTGGTCACACCTGGCAGCATAGAAGGGCGCGCCGACATTCGGAGACCGGGCCAGGCCCGGGGCACGGCCCCGGGCCCCGGCACCTGGCCGTAGAGGGCCCTGGCCAGGACGCGCCTGCCCGGTTAGGCACCCACAGCAGATCAAATCGCTTCCCGGCTATTCCCCGCCAACCGGCGCGAAGCCCAAACCAAACCGCGCCCGTCCCCCCCCCCCCCCCCCCCCGTCCCACGCACCCCGGCTGTCTCGTTCGCCCGGTCCCCTGCCGGGCTCTGCGGGGATCGTGGATCGTTACCACCCTCATAGGGTAGGTAAATATCCACAATATTTCGAATTCCTGGGCGAGAGTTTGGGTTGGCGGTGGGCGGGGGGGCCGGGGTGCGGTGGTGGGGGGCATGTTCTGAGATGGTGGCGGGACACGGAACCAGCTGAAAGGCCGTTACCAGGGCAGACTCGCTGGTCTGTCGTGGACCCGGCGGACGAAGCGCGGACGGAGCGAGGCCGAGGCCGGTGAACCGGCGGGTTCGCGCGTGGTCCCGGACATCGGGTAGGCTACGACGGCTGCCTGATCCGCCCGGATGCGGACATGGCGTCATCCTGAGGACCCGTCACCCTATCAATGGAGCGAACCGTGGCTTCCGTCTGCGACCTATGCGGCAAGGGGCCGGGCTTCGGCAACAACGTCTCGTTCTCGCATCGCCGTACCCCCCGCCGCTGGAACCCCAACATCCAGACCAGGCACGCCGTGGTCAGCGGCACGCCCAAGCGGCTCAACGTGTGCACCTCCTGCATCAAGGCAGGCAAGGTCCCCCGCTAGCGCCGCGCTAGGCGAAGTGATCCCAGCCGGGGGCCTGCGCCCACGGCTGGGAGTCGATGACGACGCCCGGACCCGGACGCTCCCGGCCGCGGACCAACCGGCACGGGGCGGACCGCGCCGATCACCGTCCACCGGGGCGGCAGCGCCGTGCCCGCGGAAACGTGGCGGCGAGGGAGTGATCCTCACCACCGGTGAGCACCCAGGTCAGCGCGGTGTGTTCCGGTGATGGTGAGGGGGAGTCCGTTCGGCCCAAAAAGTGGGCGGCGGCCAGCAGGCGGTCGTCGGGACCGAGCGCGGCGCGGGACAGGTCGATGAGCACGCCGCTGGCGTCCGCGATGTGGCCCAGGTCGGCGAGCAGGCCGTCGCTGATGTCGATCATGGCGGTGGCGCCGAGGTCCGCCGCCTGCGGGCCCGCGTCGTACGGCGGGGCCGGGCGCCGCTGGGCCGTGACCAGCGGATCCGCGCGCACCCCGGCGGGCAGCCGATCGGGCCGCACTCCGGCGGACAGGCGATCCGGCCGGTCCCCGGCGGGCAGCCGATCGGGCCGCACTCCGGCGGACAGCAGGGCCAGGCCGGCCGCGGCGTGGCCGAGCGGGCCCGCGACCGCGACCACGTCGCCTGGGGCCGCGCCCGAGCGCAGCACCGGGGCCCGCCCGGCCAGGTCACCCAGGCCGGTCACGGCGAGCAGGACGCTGGTCCGCGCGGGCGGTGTCGCCGCCGATGACGCTCGCCCCCGGGACCCGCGCGCACTCCGCGGCCAGCCCGGCGGCCAGCTCGCGGGCCCAGCTGACCGGCAGGTCCGCGGGCGCGGCCAGCGCGACAAGCAGCGCGGACGGCACCGCGCCCATGGCCGCCAGGTCGGCCAGGCTGCGGGCGGCGGCCTTGTGCCCGACGTCGCGCGCGCTTGAGGTGTCCCGGCGGAAATGCCGGCCCTCGAGCATGAAGTCCGTGGTCGCGACCACCCGTCCGTCCGGGGTGGCCAGCACGGCCGCGTCGTCGCCGATCCCGACCAGCGTCCGCGGTCCGGCGGGCAGTAGCGGCGGACAGCTCCGCGATCAGGCCGAACTCCCCCGCGCTGGCCAGCGTCTGCGGGTCATCACCTGCGATGATGCGCCTCCGAACCCCGCCTGGAGGAAACCCCGGCGGGCTCGGGTGACCCGGCTGATTTTGCCGGCGCCACAACGGACAAATGTGTTACAGGTCTGGACCTCTACGGTAGCGTGAGCGTTATGGGGCGAACGCCCACGTCATGCCCCCGGGAGGAGACCTCATGGTGGAGGCTTACATCCTCGTCCAGACTGAAGTCGGCAAGGCCGCCGATGTGGCCACGCACATCGGCAAGCTCACCGGCGTCACGCAGGCGGAGGACGTCACCGGGCCGTACGACGTCATCGTGCGGGCCCAGGCGGACAACGTCGACGAACTCGGCCGTCTGGTCGCCGCGCAGATCCAGTCCGTGCCGGGGATCACGAGGACGCTCACCTGCCCCGTGGTGCACATCTGAGCAGCTCGGCCGCGAGCGGGGCGCTGCGCGGCCCCAGGCCGAGCGTGGCCGCTCCGCGCAGGTCATCAGGCGTGTCGACGTCACGGCGCAGCCCGGAGATGCCGTCCAGGTCAAGCTCGACGGCACCGCCCGCCGCGTGCCTGGACCGGGACGCCAGGCCGAACGCGGGGCGGAACGCTACCCCCGGCGCCGCGGCGTACAACGTCGTGCCGTCACCGGGCGCGTCGGCCACGAAGGCCGACGGCCAGGCCGCGGCCGCCCGCAGCGCCCGGCCGAGCTCGTCCGGGCGCAGCGCGGGCAGGTCGGCGGACAGCGCGACCGTGCCGTCGCCCGGCCAGCGCGCGGCGGCGTGCCCGGCGCCGTGCCGCAGCGCCGCGTTGAGGCCGTCCCGCGGCTCGTCGGGCACGATCAGGGCCCCGAGGCCGGCCAGGGCGGGCCCGGCGACCTGGTCATCTGTGATGACAATCACACGGGCGACCAGGCCGGACCGCAGCGCGGCGGCCACCGTGTCGCAGGCCAGCGCGAGCGCCAGCTCGCCCCGGCGGGGCCCGGCCAGCGCGGCCAGCCGGGACTTGGCCAGGGCGAGTACCTTGACGGGCATCAGCACTGACCAGGGGAAGCGGGCATTATCAGTCATGTCGTTGATCCTGCCTCGACACCAGAGCACCTGAACCAGGAGACTGACCCCATGAGCACGGCAAAGGGCGCTGACCAGCCTACGTCGGCCGGCAGCTACAGCTACTCACCCGGCTGGCGGCAGTTCTCGCGGGCCATCCTGCACCCCGGGATCCGGCTGCTGATCAGGATCCGGTGGCAGGGCAAGGAGAACATCCCCAAGGGCGGCGGCGTCATCCTGGCCCCGAACCACATGTCCTACGCCGACTGGGCCACGATCGCGATCTTCGCCGACGGGTACGCGCACAGGTACCCGGTGTTCATGATCAAGTCGGGCATCTTCGAGGTCAAGGTGATCGGGTCGCTGATGTACAAGTTCGGCCAGCTGCCGGTGTACCGGGACCGCGGCGACGCCGGCCTGGTGCTGAGGCAGGCCGAGCAGGCGCTGCGGGCCGGCGCGGCCGTGATCGTCTACCCGGAGGGCACCGCGACCCGGGACCCGGACCTGTGGCCGATGGTGGGCAAGACGGGCGCCGCGCGGCTGGCCCTGACCACCGGGGCCCCGGTGATCCCGATCGCGCAGTGGGGCGCGCAGCACATCCTCCCCTACGGGTCGAAGAAGGTCCACCTGTTCCCGCGCAAAACCGTGCGGATGGTGGCGGGACCTCCGGTGGACCTGTCCGCCTACACCGGCCAGCGGCTCGGGGCCAGTGTGCTGCGCGCGGCCACCGCCGACATCATGGCCGACATCACCGGGCTGCTGGCCACGATCAGGCAGCAGACACCGCCGGCCGTGCCCTACGATCCCGCCGCCGCAGGCGAGCTTTCTTCCGGCCGAACGGACGATGGTTCCACCGCACCGTCCACGGCGGAGCCCGGCGGGGAGAAGGCCGCCGGGCCGGCATGAAGGCAGCGGTGCTTGGCGCGGGGTCCTGGGGCACGACGTTCGCCCAGGTGCTCTGCGACGCCGGGACGCCCACGGTGCTGTACAGCCGGCAGCCGCAGCTGGCGCAAACGCTGTCGCAGCGGCACGAGAATCCTGACTACCTGCCCGGGATCGAGCTGACGCCGGAGCTCGAGGCCACCTCGGACCCCGCCGACGCGCTCGCGCACGCCGATCTGGTCGCCTTCGCCGTGCCCGCGCAGACGCTGCGCGCCAACCTGATCGCCTGGGCCCCGCTGATCCCGCCCGGTGCGCTGCTGGTCAGCCTGCTCAAGGGGATCGAGCTCGGCACGTGCGCCCGGATGAGCGAGGTCATCATCGAGGTGCTCGACCCGGACCCCGCCCAGGTCGCCGTGGTGGCCGGCCCGAACCTGGCGGGCGAGATCGTCAGGCGCCAGATCGCCGCGGCCGTGGTGGCGTGCGCCTCGCCGGACGGCGCCCTGGCGCTGCAGGCGGCGTGTCACACCCCGTACTTCCGCCCGTACACCAACACCGACGTGACCGGCTGCGAACTGGGCGGCACGGTGAAGAACGTGATCGCGATCGCGGTCGGCATCGCGGTCGGGATGGGGCTTGGCGACAACACCAGGGCCACGCTGATCACCCGCGGGCTGGCCGAGATCGCCCGGCTCGGTTCGGCGCTCGGCGCGAACCCGCAGACGCTGGCCGGGCTGGCCGGGCTGGGTGACCTGGTGGCGACCTGCAGTTCGCCGCTGTCGCGGAACCGGATGTTCGGCGAGAACCTGGGGCGCGGCATGCCGGTGGCGCAGGCGACCGCCGCGATGAGCCAGACCGCCGAGGGCGTAGCATCGTGCGGGCCGGTGCTCGAACTGGCCAGGGCCCACGGCGTGGAGATGCCGATCACCGAGGTCGTGGAGGCGGTCATGCGGGACGGGTTGCCGGTCACCCAGGCCGCGTCGATGCTAGCGTCACGCGCGGCGAAACCTGAGTGGTACGGCCCTTGATTGGTGCGGCTGACTGGTGTGGCCCAGATCCCGGGGAAATGACATCGTGGACATAGTGCGTAAGCAAAACGGCGAGAACACGCGGTCGGTGCACCTGCCGGCCCCGCCGACGCCTTCGCAGCAACCGCTCGGCACGCCGGTGTACCGCACGGCGGCATTCGCGTTCGGCTCGGCCGAAGAATACCGGTCGGTGCTGAACGACGAGATGCCCGGCTACACCTACAGCCGGATCGACAATCCCACCGTCGACGCGTTCGCCCGCGCGGTCGCCGCACTCGAGGGGGTGAACCTGCCGCGCTGGCCCGCGGCCCAGGCGTTCGCCTCAGGGATGGCCGCGATCAGCGGGGTGTTCTGGACCTTCGCCCGGACCGGGGCGCACGTGGTCGCGTCCAACGCCGTCTACGGCGGCACGTACGGGTTCCTGCGCAACGTGGCCGCCCGGTTCGGCGTCGAGACGGACTTCGTCGACATCACCGACCTGGATCAGGTGCAGGCGGCCATCCGGCCCTCGACCAGGATCGTGTACGCGGAGACGATCGCCAACCCGACCACCGCGGTGGCCGACATACCCAAGCTGGCCGACCTCGCCCGCGACGCGGGGGCGCTGCTGGTCATCGACTCGACCCTGGCCCCGCCGGTGATCTGCCGGCCGCTCGAGCACGGCGCGGACCTGGTGGTGCACTCGGCGACCAAGTACATCGGAGGGCACTCCGACACCACCGGCGGCGTGGTCACCGGGCGTATCGAGCTGATCAGCAGCATCCGCAGCGTCCGGGTGGACACCGGCGGGAGCCTGGCCCCCGACGAGGCGTTCCTGTTGCGGCGCGGACTGGAGACCCTGCCGCTGCGGGTGCGGCGGGCCTGCTCCACGGCGTCGGTGTTCGCGGCCGCGCTGTCCAGGCACCCGTCCGTGCTGCGGATCGACTACCCGGGGTTGCCCGAGCACGCCGGGCACCAGGTGGCCAGGCGGATGTTCGACGCGGGGCCGGAGGGCGTGCGCTTCGGGGCCATCGTGACGGTGACCCCGCACGGCGGGCGCGAGGCGGGCATGGCGTTCGCGGACAAGCTGCGGCTCGCCCAGCTGGCCACGTCTCTGGGCGGGACGCACACGGTCGTCAGCCACGTGGCCTCCACCACCCACCGCCAGCTGGATGACCGGGCCCTGGCGGCCGGCGGTATCGACCCGGGGGCGGTGCGTTTCTCCATCGGGCTGGAGGACGCGGAAGATCTTATCTCTGACGCGTATGTGGCCCTGGAGTCGCTGGGCAGGCCGTAACCTGGGATCTTGTTTCTCAACCGGGCCGGGCTGGCTGCGGGGGTCGCGTTGGTGGAGGTCGCGTTGGCAGAGTTGGCGCCGGCAGAGTTCGCGCCGGCTGGGCGGAAGATCCGCGTGGCGGTGGTGTTCGGCGGCCGCAGCACCGAGCACGCCGTTTCCTGCGCGAGCGCCGGCCTGATACTCTCCGCCATCGATCCCGACCGTTACGACGTGCTGCCCATCGGCATCACCACGGACGGGCGGTGGGTGCTCACCTCCGGCGACCCGGCCCGGCTGGCGCTGTCCGGCGGCACGCTACCCAGCGTCGAGTCGGTGGCGGTGACCGGGACGCAGGTCATGCCGCAGACCGGCCCGGCCGGCGCGGCTGGCGGGATGCTGCAGGTGTGCACCCCGGGCGAGGTCCCGCGCGACCTGGGCGAGGTGGACCTGGTTTTGCCGCTGCTGCACGGCGCCTACGGCGAGGACGGCACGCTGCAGGGACTGCTCGAGATGACCGGCACCAAGTACGCGGGCGCGGGCGTGTTCGCCAGCGCGGCCGGCATGGACAAGGAGTACATGAAGCTGATCCTGGCCGCCCGCGGCCTGCCGGTCGGCCGGTACGTGGTCGTGCGTGACCGCGAGTGGCGCGGCGGCTCAGGTGGCTCGAGGCTCGGGTGGCTCGGGTGGCTCAGCCGATTTGGCGGGCCCGGCCGAGCGCAAGCGGGTCCTCGACGAGATCGCCGAGCTCGGCTGGCCGGTATTCGTCAAGCCGGCCCGCGGCGGCTCGAGCATCGGGATCTTCCGGGTCGACGGGCCCGGGGACGCGCTTGAGGCGGCGATCGATGCCGCGCGGGCGCACGACCCCAAGGTGCTCGTCGAGGCCGCGGTGCCCGGGATGGAAGTCGAGTGCGCCGTGCTCGAGGGCATCGACGGTGGCCCGCCCGAGGCCAGCGTGCCCGGTCAGGTGCTGGTGGATGCGCAGTCGGAGTTCTACGACTTCGAGGCGAAGTACCTGGCGTCGGCGGCCACCATGGCTATCCCGGCACCGCTGCCGGCCGAAGCCGCGGACCGGATCAGGCGGCTGGCCTGCGCCGCCTTCGACGCGATCTCCTGCGAGGGCCTGGCTCGGGTGGACTTCTTCTACACCCCGGCCGGCCAGGTCGTGATCAACGAGATCAACACCATGCCGGGAATGACCCCGGCCTCGGGGTTCCCGATGATGTGGGCCGCCACCGGCCTGCCGCTGCCGCAACTGGTCGACCGGATCATCCAGACCGCCCTGCGCAAGCACTCCGGCCTGCGGTTAGCCCCGGGCGTCCGGGGCGCTGACACGACGGCGGGCGGCATCCGGGGATTCCGGATGCCGCCCGCCGTCGTGAGCTGCCACCTGGCTCCTACTTGCCCCCGGGCTTGTCGCCGTTGACGAGAGCCTTGAAGTCGGCGCCGGCGCGAAACTTGGGCACCGAGGACTTGGGTACCTGGATGGTCGCGCCCGTGGCCGGATTGCGGGCCGTGCGGGCGGGACGCTCGCTCTTCTCGAAGACGCCGAACCCGGTGATGGCCACCTTGTCACCACTCGCGACGGCCGACTGGATCGCTTCGAGTACCGCGTTCACGGCTTCTGTCGCAGACTTCTTGTCCCCTAGCCGTCCGGAGATCGCGTCGATCAGATCACGTTTGTTCATAGACACTCCTACGCTTCCCCCACAGGTCGCGTGGGCTCCGGTAGTCGGGATCGCGACCTCTGACCTGCCCGAAAGTAGGCGATCCAGCGCCGTTGCACAATAACCCTGGCCAGATTGGCCGGCGTGTCGGCCAATATCACACTCGCCGGCCTCCACCGCTATACGCAATGTATGCAATTGGCGGCTATCTGCTGTCCCGCGCCCGGCGCCCGGCATCCCCGCCCGGGCGGCCACGCTTCGCGTCACGCGGACCCGCCCCGCACCCCGGCCGCCCCCCCGGCCGCGCCGCCGACCACCCCGCCCCGCACCCCGGCCGCGTAGCCCCAAGCGCACCACCCGCCGCAGAGCCACCCTCCGCGGGCCGGGCAACCTCCGGCGGTGGATGGTCCTGGACGCCGGCCCCGAGCGCCGCCGGTATGCGCTGGCTCGCGCATCCATCCCCAGTCCCGTGAGCCCTATCCGTCCCATCCTGCACGCCCGTGCTGTCCCGCTTCCGCTTCCGACCCACACCGATGGTCCAACGTGGTGGCCCCAGCGGCACATAGTGATGACTGCGAAGCTGGCCGGGCCGCGATGGCCGCCGTTCGGGAATCGTCACCACGGTGGTCGATCCCTGTCGGCGGGTGACCCGGGTCGCGAGGGTCAGGGAACGGGCTGGGCGGCGACCAGGACCGCGGCGACTACGCGCGCGACGGCGGCGGGGTTCGGAGTGGCGTCGGCCTCGGTGAACAGCAGGTGCGCGGCGCCGATCAGGGTGGGGGCGAGCGTGCTGATCTCGGCGTCGGGCGCGACGCGGCCCAGGTCGCGCTCGGCCGCAAGGTATCCGGCCACCATGGCGGTGGACTCGGACAGGAGCGGGATGCGCGAGCCGGTGGCGGCCCTCAGCCGGGCGCGCAGTTCGTCCCGCGCGATGACCAGGCGGATGAGCGCCAGGACGGCCGGATTGAAGAGGTCCGGGAGCGCCGCGGTCAGGTGGCCCGCGACGGAGCCGCTCCCCGCCTGGGCGCGCAAGGCCGCGGCCTGGGCGTCGATCCGGGCGACCCGGTCGAGGGCGAGTTCGGTGAGGAACGCGTCGAAGTCGGCGAAGTGCCGGTGCAGCACCCCTTTGGCCACACCCGCTTCCGCGGTGACCGCGCGGCTGGTCAGGCTGCCGGGGCCGTCCCGGAGCAGGACGCGCTCGGCGGCGTCGAAGAGCTGCCCGCGCGGATCACGGATGGCCACCCCCGTCGGCACTGGTCATCCATCCTTCCTTCGCCGTCCGCGAACGCAGCGCGATAATGGGCACGCGCCCATCTAGAGTGGGCACATGACCACTCTACCGTCGAAACGCGCTGGGACCGGTGATGCCGCCGGGACTGATGAGACTGTCGGGACTGGTAATACCATTGGGCTCGCTGGTGCTGTCGCGGCTGGTGATGCTGTCGCGGCCGGTGATGCTGTCGCGGCCGGTGATGCTGTCGCGGCCGGTAATGCTGTACGGCCGGTATGCTGTCACGACCGGTGATGAGACTGTCGGGGGCAGCGGGACTGTCAGTGGTTGTGATGCTGTTGGGGGCGGTGAGATCGGGGGGCGCGACCGGGTGGGGGCGGTCCACCTTCAGCGGCAGGTCGCCGAGGGGTTCGGTGCCGAGGCTGGCCGCTACGACCGGGCCAGGCCGACCTATCCCGCCGACCTGATCAACCGCATCATCGCGGCCAGCCCGCGACGTGCCGGTTCACCGCCGTACTGTCTCGACGTCGGGTGCGGCACCGGCATCTCCTCCCGGCTGCTGGCGGCGGCCGGGGGCCGGGTGCTCGGCGTGGATCCCGACCCGCGGATGGCCGAGTTGGCCAGGCGAGGCGGGACCGAGACGGAGGTCGCGAAGTTCGAGGACTGGGACCCGGCCGGCCGCATCTTCGACGCGGTCGTCGCCGCGCAATCCTGGCACTGGGTAGACCCGGTCGCGGGCGCGGCGAAGGTCGCCGCGGTGCTACGTCCCGGCGGCCGGCTGGCGGTGTTCTGGAATGCCTTCGACCCGCCGAAGCACCTGCGCGAGGCGTTCGCCGAGGTATTCCGCCGAACGCTGCCGGACTCGCCGTTCGGCCGCTTCTGGGCCAGGCCCGCCGTCGAGACCTACCGGGCCGGATGCGCGAAGGTCACCGACGCGCTACGGCAGGCCGGAGGGTTCGGCGAGCCGGAGGAATGGCTGTCCTGCTGGGAACGGCCCTACACCCGGGACGAGTGGCTCGACCTGGTCCCGACCACCGGCGGCTTCACCCGGCACCCCGAGTCCGTCCAGGCCGAGATCCTCGACGGCCTCGGCGCCGCCGTCGATGACGCAGGGGGCGCCTTCACCATGTCCTACACGACGATCGCTGCCACCGCGGCCCGCGGTGAATGACCGGCCAGCGGATTTAGGCGGTGACGGGGAAGAAGGAGGGACGGGTGCGCTCGAAGGCGGTGATGTCATCGACGTGGCGCAGGGTCAAGCCGATGTCGTCCAGGCCCTCCATCAGCCGCCAGCGGGTGTAGTCGTCGATATCGAAGGACGCCTTGATCCCGGCCGCGTCGGCCAGCACGAGACGGCGGTCCAGGTCGACGACGACCTCGGTGCCCGGGTCGGCCTCGATGGCGTCCTGCAGGGCGGTCACCGTGGCCTCGGGCAGCGCGATCGGCAGCAGGCCGGCCTTGGTCGAGTTCGAGCGGAAGATGTCGCCGAACCTCGGTGCGATCACGGCGCGGAACCCGTAGTCGGTCAGCGCCCAGACCGCGTGCTCGCGGGACGAGCCGGTGCCGAAGTCGGTGCCGGCGACCAGGATCGTCGCCCCTTCGTACTGCGGCTGATTGAGGACGAAGGACGGGTCCTCGCGCCAGGCGGCGAACAGGCCCTCGCCGAAGCCGGCCCGGCTCACCCGCTTGAGGTACTCGGCCGGGATGATCTGGTCGGTGTCCACGTTGGTGCGGCGCAGCGGCACCGCCCGGCCGACGTGGGTGGTGAACGGTTCCATCGTGCGATTCTCCTTACAGGTCGGCGGGGGCGGCGAGGTGGCCGGTCACGGCGGTGGCGGCGGCGACTTCCGGCGACACCAGGTGGGTGCGGCCGCCCTTGCCCTGACGGCCCTCGAAGTTGCGGTTGGAGGTCGACGCGCTGCGCTCGCCCGCGCTGAGCTTGTCCGGGTTCATGCCCAGGCACATCGAGCAGCCGGCCGACCGCCACTCCGCGCCGGCCGCGGTGAAGATCGCGTCCAGCCCTTCCTCCTGAGCCTGTGCCCGCACCGCCATCGACCCGGGGACCACCAGCATCCGCACGGACGGCGCCACCCGCCGGCCCTGCAGCACCGCGGCGGCCGCCCGCAGGTCCTCGATCCGGCCGTTGGTGCAGGAACCGACGAAGACCGTGTCCACGGCGACGTCGCGCAGCGGGGTGCCCGGCCGCAGGTCCATGTAGGTCAGCGCACGCTCAGCGGCCGCCCGGGCGTCCGGGTCGGCGAACGAGGCGGGGTCCGGCACCGATGAGTCAAGCGGCAGCGCCTGCCCTGGGTTGGTGCCCCAGGTCACGTACGGCGTCAGCGTCCCGGCGTCCAGGACCACCTCGTGGTCGAAGACCGCGTCGGCGTCGCTGGGCAGCGAGCGCCAGTAGTCGAGCGCGGCCTCCCACTCGGCGCCGGACGGTGCGTGCGGCTTGCCCTGCAGATAGGAGAACGTCACCTCATCCGGGGCCACCAGGCCGGCCCGGCGCCGGCCTCGATGGACATGTTGCACAGGGTCAGCCGGCCCGCCATGGACAGCGCGCGCACGGCCGGGCCGCGGTACTCGAGCACGTAGCCCTGGCCGCCGCCGGTGCCGATCTTCGCGATGATGGCCAGGATCAGGTCCTTGGCGGTCACGCCGTCGGGCAGCGCGCCGTTCACCGTGATCGCCATGGTCTTGGGCCGCAGTTGCGGCAGCGTCTGGGTCGCGAGCACGTGCTCGACCTCGCTGGTCCCGATGCCGAAGGCCAGGGCCCCGAGCGCGCCGTGGGTTGAGGTATGAGAGTCGCCGCAGACGATGGTCAGGCCCGGCTGGGTCAGGCCGAGCTGCGGTCCGATGACGTGCACGATGCCCTGGTCGGCATCGCCCATGGGGTAAAGCCGGACGCCGAACTCGGCGCAGTTCTTGCGCAGTGCTTCGACCTGGGTACGGGACACCGGGTCGGTCACCGGGCTGTCCGGGCCCGACAGGGGGACGCCGGGGCCGGTGATCCCGGTGGTCGGCACGTTATGGTCCTCGGTGGCGATGGTCAGGTCGGGGCGGCGCACCTTGCGGTCGGCCGCGCGCAGCCCGTCGAACGCCTGCGGGCTGGTCACCTCGTGCAGCAGATGGAGGTCGATATAGAGGAGGTCGGGCTCGCCGGCCGCGCTACGCACCACGTGGGCGTCCCAGATCTTCTCGGCGAGCGTACGGCCCATCACGCGCTCTCCTTTCGCTTGCGTCTCGCATGTCGAGACGGCAGTATTCATTACATGAACAACTCTAGCGGAGTCGGCGTTCTCGACAAGACGATTTCCGTGCTATCCGCGCTGGAGAGCGGCCCGGCCTCGCTGGCTCAGCTGGTCAAGGCGACAGGCCTGGCCAGGCCGACGGCGCACCGGATCGCGGTCGCGCTGGAGAGCCATCGCATCCTGGCTCGCGACGCGCAGGGCCGGTTCGTGCTCGGCCCGCGGATCGGGGAGCTGGCCGCGGCGGCCGGAGAAGACCGGCTGCTCGCGATCGCGCAGCCGATCCTGACTCAGCTCAGGGACGCCACCGGCGAGAGCGCCCAGCTCTACCGGGCGCACTCCGACGCGCGTATCTGCGTGGCCGCGGCCGAACGGGCCAGCGGGCTGCGGGACACCGTCCCCGTCGGCGCCGCGCTGCCGATGACGGCCGGCTCGGCCGCCCAGGTCTTGCTCGCCTGGGAAGAAGGAGGACGCATGCACCGCGGGCTGCGCGGCGCCAAGTTCACCGCGAGCACCCTGGCCCAGGTCCGCAGGAGGGGCTGGGCCGCCACCGCGGCCGAACGCGAACCCGGCGTCGCCTCGGTGTCCGCGCCGGTACGCGGGCCGGCCGGCCGGGTGCTGGCCGCGGTCTCGGTCTCCGGCCCGATCGAGCGCCTGACCAGGTCGCCGGGGCGGATGCATGCCGCCGCCGTGGTCGCGGCCGGGGACAAGATCAGCAGGCAGCTCCGCGCCGGGACCTGACCGGCGGGGTCGGGACACGACAGGAAAGCGGGCCGCCGCGGGCCGCAGCACCCGGATCCGGTCGGTAGCCGGGAGCGGGGGTCGAACGGAGATTGTGACGTAAGACCCTTGCTTCCGCGCCGGTCGGCTCTGCCGGACAGGGCCATGATGGATATCGTCGAACCCGTGAGGACACGCTGGACCGAAAGAGCCGGGGAAATGGATACGAGGTCGCACGGATGAAGGCAGCTGTCGTCAAGGAGACCGCGCCCGGCGAGCGCCGGGTGGCCCTGGTGCCGGACGCGATCGCCAGGTTGCGGCCCGCCGGGATCGACGTCCTGGTGGAAAGCGGGGCGGGGGACCAGGCCTGGCTGGCCGACGCCGTCTACGCGGAGGCCGGCGCCACCATCGTGAGCTCCGCCGAGCTCTACCTGACCGCCGACGTGATCCTCACCGTGACCAAACCCACGGCCGCGATGATGAGCCAGCTCAGGAAGGGCCAGGCGATCGTGGGCATGCTGGCCCCGCTCACCGATCCCCGGCTCGCCGCCGCGCTGGCCGCCAGCGGCGTGACCGCGATCAGCCTGGACGGGCTGCCGCGCACGCTGTCCCGGGCGCAGCCCATGGACGCGCTCACCTCCCAGTCGAACGTGGCCGGGTACAAGGCCGTGCTGGTCGCCGCGGCCGAATACGGTCGGTTCTTCCCGTTGCTGATCACCGCGGCGGGCACCGCCCGGCCGGCCCGGGTGCTCGTGCTCGGTACCGGCGTGGCCGGGCTGCAGGCGATCGGCACCGCCCGGCGGCTGGGTGCGCTGGTGAGCGGCTACGACGTGCGGCCAAGCTCCAAGGGCGAGGTCGAGTCGCTCGGGGCCACGTTCGTCGAGCTGACCTCGGTGGGATCCGCGGCCGGGGAGGGCGGGTACGCCCGCGAGCTGACCACCGAGGAACGCCAGGCCCAGCAGGACGAACTGGCCGGCCACATCGCCCGGCACGACGTGGTGATCACGACCGCGCAGGTGCCCGGCCGCCGGCCGCCGCTGCTGGTGACCGAGGACGCGATCAAGGCGATGTCGGCCGGATCGGTGATCGTGGACATGGGCGCCAGCGCGCTCGGCGGCAACGTGACCGGATCTGTGCCCGGCGAGACGGTCGTGACCGGCAACGGGGTCACGATCATCGGCGCGGACAACCTGCCCGCCACCGTGCCGACCGCGGCCTCGAACGCGTACTCGCGGAACCTCGCCGCGCTGCTGCTGCACCTGACCGCCGACGGCGCGCTGGCCATCGACCCCAGCGACGAGATCCAGGCGGGCGTGGTGATCACGCACGACGGCCGGGTCATCCACGAGGGCGTGGCCGCCCTGCTCCAACCCACCGAGGGAGGCGCCGGTGTCGACGGCCCTAGTAACTGACCTGACCATTTTCATTCTCGCGCTGCTGGTCGGCATCGAGGTCATCGGGAAGGTGCCGGCCACCCTGCACACCCCGCTGATGTCGGCGACCAACTCGATCCACGGCATCGTGCTGGCCGGCGCCCTGCTGATCGGGGTGACGGCGGACAACACCGTCGGCTACATCCTGGCCTTCATCGCCTCGTTCTTCGCCGCGGCCAACGTGGTGGGCGGGTACGTGGTGACCGGGCGGATGCTGAAGATGTTCCGCCGCAAGGCGCCGGGCCCCCGAACTCGACGGGGCTCGACGGTCACAAGGGTGCGGGGATTGCTGGCGAAGCTGGACCGGACCGGATCATGAGCGGGTTCACCGGCAACATCCAGCTCGTCTACGTGGTCGCCGCGGCCTGTTTCGTGGTCGGCCTGCACCTGATGAACAGCCCGGCCACCGCGCGCCGGGGCAACCAGGTGTCGACGGCGGGCATGGTGATCGCGGGCGCCGCCACGCTGATCCTGCTGATCCACGACGGCACGGTCACGGCGACCGGCTGGATCGTGCTGATCTCCGGCGCGCTGATCGGCTCCGCGGTCGGCCTGTACGCGGCGCAGTCCGTGCAGATGACCGCCATGCCGCAGCTGGTGTCGATGTTCAACTCGGTCGGCGGCGGGGCCGCCGCGCTGGTGGCGATCGACGGCTACATCCACTCCGAGTCCAACGCCGGCGGCGTGCTCGGCAGCACCACGGTGTTCACCGTGCTCGACGTGATCATCGGCTCGGTGACGTTCTCCGGCTCGATCGTGGCGGCGGGCAAGCTGCAGGGCCTGATCGGCGGTCAGCCGATCATCTTCCGGGGCAGCCGGCTGCTCAACGTGGCCCTCGCTGTCATCGCCATCGGCGCGGCCGCGTTCATGCTCAGCACGGCCAGCCTGCCGGCGCTGCTGATCGTGGTGCTCGCATCGCTCGGGTTCGGCGTGATGATGGTGCTGCCGATCGGCGGCGCGGACATGCCGGTGGTGATCTCGCTGCTGAACGCGTTCACCGGCACCGCGGTGGCGATGGCCGGCTTCGTCATCGGGAACTGGGCGCTGATCGTGGCCGGCGCGCTGGTCGGCGCGTCCGGCGGCATCTTGACCAAGCTGATGGCGGACGCGATGAACCGGTCGCTGGTCAACATCATCGTGGGCGGGTTCGGCACCGGGGACAGCGCGGTCGCGGTCGGCGTGGCCGCGGACGCTAGCATCCGGTCCATCGCGGCCGACGACGCGGCCATCCAGCTCGCCTACGCGTCCAAGGTGATCATCGTGCCGGGCTACGGGCTGGCCGCCGCGCAGGCCCAGCACGGGGTGGCCGAGCTGGCCAAGACCCTGGAGGAGCGCGGCATCGAGGTCAGCTACGCCATCCACCCGGTCGCGGGCCGGATGCCCGGCCACATGAACGTGCTGCTGGCCGAGGCAAACGTGCCGTACCCGCAGCTCAAGGAGATGGAGGAGATCAACCCGGAGTTCGCCCGCGCCGACGTGGCCCTGGTCATCGGGGCCAACGACGTGACCAACCCGGCGGCCAGGCGCCCGGGCAGCGAGATCTCCGGCATGCCGATCCTGGACGTGGACCAGGCCAAGTCCATCATCGTGATCAAGCGCTCGATGGGACACGGCTACGCCGGCATCGACAACGAGCTGTACGCCGACCCCAAGACCAGCATGTACTTCGCCGACGCCAAGAAGGCCATGGCCGAGCTGACCGCCGCCGTCAAGACGCTGGTCGGCTGACCTGCCAGCCGGGACGCCAGGGGCGTATGGTGCGAAAGATATTCATGAACGACCGAACGGCCCCGGCGAGGCGAGGAGTCCGGGGCCTGAGAGTCCGAAGCGGTGGAGGCAGTCGTGAGCGAGCGCACCAAGATCACGCTGGATGAGTCCGACATCCCGCGCCAGTGGTACAACGTGATCCCCGACCTGCCCGCTCCCCCGCCGCCGCCGCTGCACCCGGGCACGCTGCAGCCGGTGGGCCCGGAGGATCTGGCGCCGCTGTTCCCGATGGAGCTGATCCGCCAGGAAGTGGCCGCCGACTCCTACATCGACATCCCGGCCGACGTGCTCGACGTGTACCGGCTGTGGCGGCCGACCCCGCTGTACCGCGCGCACCGGCTGGAGAAGGCCCTGGGCACCCCGGCGCACATCTACTACAAGTACGAGGGCATCTCCCCGGCCGGGTCGCACAAGCCGAACACCGCGGTGCCGCAGGCGTACTACAACGCCGTCGAGGGCACCAAGCGGCTCACCACCGAGACCGGCGCCGGGCAGTGGGGCAGCGCGCTGGCCTTCGCCTGTGCCCAGTACGGCATCGACTGCGAGATCTGGATGGTCCGCGCCTCCTACGACCAGAAGCCGTACCGGCGCACGATGATGGAAACCTGGGGCGCCACCGTGCACCCCAGCCCGTCCCGGGCCACCCAGGCGGGCCGGACATCCTGGCCGAGCACCCGGACTCGCCGGGCAGCCTCGGCATCGCGATCAGCGAGGCGGTCGAGGCGGTCGGCGGCCGGCGGAGCCGACACCAGGTACGCGCTCGGCAGCGTGCTCAACCACGTGCTGATGCACCAGACGGTGATCGGCGAGGAGGCGATCAAGCAGTTCGCGGCGTTCGGCGAGTCGATGCCGGACCTGGTCGTGGGCTGCACCGGCGGCGGCTCCAACTTCGCCGGGCTGGTCCTGCCGTTCCTGCGGGAGAAGCTGGCCGGGCGGGCCAACCCGACCTTCCGCGCGGTCGAGCCGTCGGCCAGCCCGTCGTTCACCCGGGGGCGGTACGCCTACGACTTCGGCGACACGGCCGGGTTCACGCCGCTGCTGAAGATGCACACCCTCGGCCACGACTTCATCCCCGACCCGGTGCACGCCGGCGGGCTGCGCTACCACGGCATGTCGCCGCTGCTCTCGCACATCTACGAGCTCGGCCTGTTCGAGGCGGTGAACAAGCCGCAGCGGGAGTGCTTCGCGGCCGCCGTGACCTTCGCCCGGGCCGAGGGGATCATCCCGGCGCCGGAACCCTCACACGCGCTCGCCGCCGTCATCGAGGAGGCCAGGCGCTGCACCGAATCCGGCGAGCCGAAGGTCATCCTCACCGCGCTGTGCGGCCACGGGCACTTCGACATGGCCGCCTACGAGCGTTACCTGTCCGGCGAGATGACCGATTTCGAGCTGTCCGCAAGAGCGCATCGACGACGCCCTGACCCGGCTGCCTGTGGTGGGCTAGGGGAGGTTAAGCCACGGTCCGTTCGGACAAAATCTTACGGCGGGACCGGACGGCGGCGGCCAGTTCTTGCAGCGGCCGCCGCGGTAGTCTCGAAGTCCATGCAGGCGTCGGTGACGCTTTGCCCGTAGGTGAGCGTGGCCGGCGGTCCCGGTTCCTGCTTGCCCGCGTGCAGGAAGCTCTCCAGCATCACGCCGGTCAGGCCGTCCTCGCCGGCCGCGACCTGCCGCGCGATCGAGGCCGCCACCAGCGGCTGGCGGCGGTAGTCCTTGCCGCTGTTGCCGTGGCTCGCGTCCACCATCAGCCGCCGCGGCAGTCCGGCGCCCGTGACCAGGTCCAGGGCCTGGGCGATGTGATTGGCCGCGTAGTTCGGGCCGCCGCGGCCGCCGCGCAGGATCACGTGGGTGTCCGGGTTCCCGCTGGTGTGTGACCACCGCCGCGGCCCCCACCGGGGTGACGCCGAAGAACGTGTGCCCGGCGGCCGAGGCCCGGCACGCGTCCACCGCCACCTGGACGTCCCCGTCGGTGCCGTTCTTGAACCCGACCGGCATCGACAGGCCCGAGGCGAGCTGCCGGTGCACCTGGCTCTCCGTGGTCCGCGCGCCGATCGCGCCCCAGGTCACCGTGTCCGCGATGTACTGCGGCGTGATCGGGTCGAGCCACTCGCAGCCCACCGGCAGGCCGAGTGCGACGATGTCGAGGAGCAGCCGCCGCGCGGCCCGCAGCCCCCGGTGCACGTCGTGGCGGCCGTCCATGCCCGGGTCGTTGATCAGGCCGTTCCAGCCGGTCACCGTCCGCGGCTTCTCGAAGTACACCCGCATCACGATCAGCAGGTCGGCCCGGGTTTGGTCACTGCAGCGCCCGGAGCCGGCCCGCGTAGTCCAGGGCGGCCACCGGATCGTGCACCGAGCAGGGTCCCGCGATGACCAGCAGCCGGTCGTCGGAGGAGTCGAGGACGGCACGGACCTCGCGTGCGGGTGCGCTTGACCGTCCGCGACGCCTCGTCGGTCAGCGGCAGCTCGTCGAGCAGCGCCGCGGGTGCGAGCAGCGGCTCGTAGCCGGTGACGCGGGTATCGCTGGTGCTGGGCATCAAGCGAGTCTCCTCCCGGGCGGACGGCGGCCCGGAAACCCCGGGAGCCAGCGCACCCCTTGCGACAGACAAAGTCTGCGTATTTACTGGCTCCAGGCGGTGGTAAACGCGGGCGACCCACCCGGTCTCCTTCCGGAGCCAGGATAAAGCGCCAATACCACCGCGACACGCGACTGATGCTACACCCTGCCGTGCCGCCGTTCGTTCGCTGGTTCGTGAGTCTGGCCGGGAAAGCTGAGACGGCGGCCACTACCATGGAACCGACCAAACACCGTCGTCCGGGAATCTCGGGAGACTCCGGGAACTCCGGGAACTCCGGGATCGGAGGCTGACCAGCGTGACCGCTGGATGCGAGCACGGCACGGAAAGCCACGACGGGACGGTGGCCTCGATGGCCTCGGCCCCGGAGGAGTCCCGGGCCTGGCTGCTGATCGAACATCCCGGGCCCTGGCCGCACGAGCCGCCGAGACCGCGCTCCCGGCGCCGCTTGACGCCCAGGTCCGCAGCGCCGATGCACTCGGCATCCGGGTCCAGATGATCCGCCGGGCCGGCCCGCGGCCGCCGGGCGACGCGCAGCGGGTCCTCGTCGGCTGGACCGCGGGCCCCCGGCCCTGGCTCAGGTCCGGGGAACTGGCCGCCGGGGACGCCGCCCTGACCGATCTGGAGCTGACAGAGCTGTCGACCGGGAAACCACCGGCGTTCGGCGCGCCGTCGGCCGAACCGGTGTTCCTGGTCTGCGCGCACGGCCGGCGCAACACCTGCTGCGCGCGCCTGGGTGCGCCGCTGGCCCGGGCCCTGGCCGCGCGCCACCCCGAGCAGGTCTGGGAGACGACGCACGTCGGCGGGCACCGTTTCGCGGCCAACCTGGTGATCTTGCCGCACGGCCTGTACTACGGGCCGGTCGACGTGGAAGCCGCCAGCGCCGCGATCGGCGCCTACCGGCAGGGCAGGGTCGCGCCGGAGCGCTACCGCGGACGGGCGGGCCAGCCGAAGGCGACCCAGGAGGCCGAGCACGCACGGCTGGCCCGGGCCGGCGCGCTCGAGCTCGCCGAGCTGGCGTTACTCATCCGCCTGTCCCTGCTGCGCAGCCCTACCGGTTTTCGTGGATCCGGGCTTGGTGGTGGATTGGGTGTACGGGAATGGATCTTCGGTGTGGGCCGGATCCGCCGCGAGCCATAATTCATAGCGGTGGTAGGGAGAGGCCGGATCCGCCACCATCATCGGGCCGGGGCGACTTACTGCAGGCACGTACTGTCCCGCCCCACCCGCACCCGGAAACCGGGCGCCAGCGGTGTCATTTCGATCGACGTGCGACGCTGTCGCCCTCATAAGGGCAAAAAAGTCACACGATGTCGCTGTTCTTCCCGGTCTTCCCGGTCTTCCCGGTCTTCCCGGCTCGGGCCCGGAAGCCTAGGGCCAGGCCGCTTGCGACCACGGCTATGCCCATCCAGACCAGCGGCCGCGGGGCCGGGCCGCCGAGCACGACCCCGGTCGCTGCTGCGGCCACCGGGGCCACGCCGGTGAGCAGCCCGGCTCGGCTGGCGCCGAGCCGCCGGACGGCGGAATACCACATGATGAAGGCCGCCGCCGTGACCGCGACGGCGAGGTAACCGACGGCGAGCCAGTCCGGGCCGGTCAGCCGCAAGGCGGCGGCCGGACCGTCGTGGGCTAGCCCGAGCACGGCGAAGATGATCGCGGCGAGCCAGGTGGCGTGCACAGAGACGCCCCACGGACCGTGCCGTCCCAGCACCGGCAAGGCGAGCAGGGTGAACGCGGCCTCACAGCCGAAGACCACCACGGCCCAGGCCAGGCCGATGGCGTCGGACCGGCCCAGGCCCTGCACCAGGGCCGCCCCCGCGGTGACCACGAGCGCCGCCGCCACCAGGTGGGGGCGCGGACGGGAACCTTCGAGCAGGGGCCCGATCACGGCCAGCAGCGAGGGAACGCTGGCTACCGCCACGCCGAGCACGGCGGGTTCGGCGTGGCGGGACCCGTAGACCAGTGCGACGTTGAACACGACCAGGCCAGTCACGGCGATACCGGACAGCCAAAGCCATTCCAGGCCGCGCGGCAGGAACAATCGACGTCCGGTCAGCCGGGCAAGCACGACGAGCAGCAGGCACGCGGCCGCGTACCTGATCGCCTCGGCGGTGAACATCGGCGCCCGCACCAGCACCGAGGACACCGCGACGCTGCCACCCACGCAGACCATGGCCATGGACCCAGTGGTGACTCCGGCCGCCGTGGACCGCCGTGACGCGGGCGCCCGAGCGGTCAGGTCGGCGAGAACGGGACCGGCTGCGGCCGGCAGGCGCGCGGGCTCGGCGGGCAGGCATCCCCGCTCGGCGGGGGCGCGGTGGGGGGCTACGGGAGGGCGGAGACCAGGCACGACGCCACGGTACGGGCTCAATGGTCTAGCGAACAGGGCCAATGGAATGACTTTATGATGGACCAATGATCGGAGCGGCCCGAGGTGACGGGGGCACCGGGGCGCGCGGCGCGGATTTTCTGCAGCTGAGCCCGGCGTCGGCGCCTGCCCGCGGGCTGACAAGCTGGCTGGCCGATGCCGTCCGGGCCGCCGTCATCGACGGGCGACTGCAGGCTGGGGCGCCCTTGCCGGCCACCCGGGTGCTGGCGGAAGACCTCGGGATCTCCCGGGGCGTAGTGGTCGAGGCCTACCAGCGGCTCGCTGACGAGGGCCTGGTCAGCGCACGTCCCGGGGCGGGCACCAGGGTTCTGGGCCTGCGGTCGGCGACACCCCGGCGAGGAGTTAGCGCGAGACCCGGTCGACCAGAAGCGGCCACGGCGGGGACGGGCCCACGGGAGACGGCGACGGGAGGGACGGCTGACGGGAGACGGCGACGGCAGGGACGGCTGGGCGAGAGGCGGGGTGCGGGGCGGGGCGAGAGGCGGGGTGCGGGGCGGGGCGAGAGGCGGGGCGGCTGCCGCAGCGGTGGCAGGCGGGGGCGGAGATCGACCTCTCCCCCGGCGTGCCCGACCTTTCCGGGTTTCCTCGCGCGGCCTGGCTGCGCGCCGAGCGGACGGTGCTGCAGCGGGCGAGCGTGGCCGACCTGGGCTACGGCGACCCACGCGGCAGCCGGTGGCTGCGGGCCGAGCTGGCGAGCTGGCTGGCGCGCACCCGGGGGCTGCGGGCCGGCCCCGACGACATCATCATCGTCACCGGGGTCGCCCAGGCGTTCGCGCTGCTCGCCCAGGCCCTCGCCCGCGTGCTGACCCGGGGCTCTGCCGCCGGGGAAATCGGGGTCGAGGACCCGGGTTCCCGCGGGTCCAGGGACGAGCTGGCCTACTGGGGCCTGCGCCCGGTGCCGATCGGCGTGGACGATCACGGGCTGATGGTCGACGAGCTGGTGCGCACCGGGTTGGGAGCGGCGCTGCTCACCCCCGCGCACCAGTTCCCTACCGGGGTGGTGCTGGCGCCGCGGCGCCGCCGGGACCTACTGGACTGGGCAGCCCGGGCACAGGCCTTGATCATCGAGGACGACTACGACGCGGAGTACCGCTACGACCGCGCGCCGGTGCCCGCGCTGCAGGCCTCGGCGCCTGAGCAGGTCGCCTACGCGGGCAGCACCTCCAAGACGCTGGCCCCCGGCTTGCGGCTGGGCTGGCTGATCCCCCCGGCCCGGATGCGGGCCGGGCTGATCGAGGCCAAGCACGCCAGCGACCTCGGCAGTCCGGCCCTGCCGCAGTTGGTACTCGCGCAGCTGATTGCGAGCGGCGAACTCGAACAGCACATCCGCGGGGTGCGCAAACGGCAGCGCCACCGGCGAGACGTCCTGCTGCACGCGCTGGGCGAGCACCTGCCGCAGGCCCGGGTGCAGGGCGTCGCCGCGGGCCTGCACCTGCTCATCACGTTTCCCGACGGAGCCGGCCGGGCCGACGACGCCGAGCTCGCGGAGCGCATGTCCTGCGCCGGAGTCCTCGTCCACCCGTTGTCCTGGCACCGTCAGCGGCCAGGACCGCCCGGGTTCGTGCTCGGTTACGCCGCGCACACGCCCGACCAGCTGCGAGAGGCCGTGGGACGGATCGCGCGGGTGCTCGCGTCCGCCCCTGCCAGCGGAACTGACCCGCCGCCTCGGAGCTGGCTCCCGCACGCCGCCCAGGTGCTGCCGAAGTTGACCACCTGACCGTCTACCACCAGGTTCGGCACCGACAGCAAGGTCAGGTAGGCCGCTGACCCACAACTACGTAGGACCATCGGTGTTGCTTGGGCACAATGCTAGGAATTTAAGGGAACTCGTGGGTGCCGAATTTCGAGGCTTTGCTGCTGGTCAGGATCCTCGCTGCGGGTTGGGCCAGCGCCGGAGGGCGGCGCGGGTGGCGGCCTGCTGTGGTATAGCGTCAGCCGCCGGCCGGTAAGGGCAACGCGAGCCCTTTACGTACTTTATGCCGGGATTTTGGGTGGCGGCATTCCGGCGCCCATCATGATCGTGGCCAGTTCCGGTACTACGGCCGCGGCTGTTATTAACTTCGGGCGTGTCGCCGGTTCTCCCCTGCCCCGGGCCGGGCTGATCGCGAACCCGCGGCGCGCGTTCTTCCCCGCCCGCAACGCGGAGAACACCAGCCGCTGGTTCGCCGCGCACGGCCCTGGCCGGGTCCGTCCGAGCCGGGGAACCGGGGCGCCCCGCTCCGCCGGGACGCGCTGACCGGCCCCTCACATCACAGCACACGCTTCCCCTCACTCGCGTACGGCGCCAGTTTCGGGGGAATGCGGCAGCGTACCGGTTCTTTGCGGGAGAAAGCCGCATCCACTGACTACGCGCCAGGCGGGAAGTGACCGCCCAGTGACCGCCAGGCCGCCCTGCTCCGCCCGGGCGGCCGAGCTGGCCCTTCCCGGCCCGGCACCGCCTGCCGCTGAAGCCGCCGGCACCGCAGGTGACCAGCCGCCGCCGCGTCCTCCTCGGGAAAGCCGTGGTCGCGCACCCGCTCATCCGCGACCGGCCCCACCACCGCGAACCTCGCCACCAGCACCGCCACGGCATCCTCAGCAACCGCCGCAGCACATCCTGACACGCCAAAACCGCAAACCACTACATAATGACCGACGCGGCCTATACGCCCGTTTCTGGCCATGATCATGAGGCAGGCAGAGCCGAGGGCGCTGCCTTAACTTCCTGGCATTGCGTTTGGGCAACAACGATGGTCCCTTGTTGTGGGTCGAGAGCGGGAGCGCCCGGTACGGGTGTGTCAGGCGAGGCGGTGGGTCTGTGGGATGCTGAGCTGGCGCCGGGCGTGACCTTGATGCTGAGCTGGCGCCGGGCGTGACCTTTACCGCAACGGGTAACCGGGCGAACGCTGGCTGCTGAGGCATTAGGGGTACGGCCAAGGCCAAGGTTACGCGGGAGGCCTCTTATGGCCGTCAGGGACGGCGCGGACGGACGGCGCGGACGGCGCGGACGGCGCGGACGGCGGGGACGGCGCGGGGCCGGACCTGGTCCAGCGCGGCGAGGACCGCAGCCACCCGGCCGTCGAGCGGTCCGTTCAGTTCCAGCACCGGGATGTCCTCCCAGGCGTTCAGCGGGTCGTCGTAGGCCAGTTCCACCAGCGCGTCGTTCATCTGCGATCGGAGCCCGGGCATCTCCGCGGCCGGCAGGACCTGCTCCGTCTCTGTCGTGATCACCGTGATGACCAGCAGGTCAAGGCTCGCGAACGCCGGCTGGAGCGCGGCGGGGCCGGCCTCATCAGCGGGGTCGGCCCCGATCGCGGCCAGATAGGCGAGGTAGTCCAGCGGTGTCCGGTCGAACACAATCGCGGGCAGCAGCGGCGGCGAACTCAGGTTCTGCACCGAGCATGCCAGCAGCGCCCGGTAATCCTCAAGCGACGGCGGGAACCCGAACTCGTATCCCTCCTCCTCCAGCAGGTAGTACGGCTCGTCCGCCATCACGTGACCGGGCAGGCGCGCGCACAGCGCCCCGGCCAGCGTTGTCTTCCCGGTCCCGTGTGTCCCGGAGATCCCGACTCTCATCTGCGGTTCCCGGTACTCTTACCCGGCTCACTAGCTCGCCCCGCTAGCTCGCTGCTTGGCTAGCTTGCTACCTTGCTGGCTGCCTTGGCCCGGGAGTCGGCCCGGCGGTGGCGCCGGGCCACCGTACGCAGCTGGCTGATGCGCGCCGCACCGGCCAGGACGACCAGGAGCACTCCGCAGACGGCGGACAGCAGCAGGGCCACCCCGAGCGGAAGATGACCGTGCGCGCCCATGTACGACACATCTACCGTCTTGCCGTTCTGCAGGATGAAAATCAGCAGGAGCAGCAGGATGACCGCGAAGAAACCGACAGCGACCCAGAGCCCGCTGGTCCGGGTGCGCTTGATCCTGAGCGGGGGCGCCGCGGCGGGCGGGGGCGGCCGGCGCGGGAGCGGTTGGGGCGGCATCGGCGGGCGGCTCGGTGACCGCGGCGGGCGGACCGACTTCCGCGGCCGCTCCCAGGGAGCCCGGTACCTGGGAGTTGGGGAGCTGGGAGTTGGGGAGCTGGGAGTTGGGGAGCTGGCTGCCCGGGGCGGGGGCCTCGTCGCCGATTACCGGGCGCGGCAAGGGGGCGGAGGTCGAATTCGGAGTTGGTATCGGCTGCGGTTCCGTGCTCATGTGTGACACCCCCGGTTAGACAGCTGGAGTATGCCCGTCCATACTGCCCAGCCTGGCGGACGTTATACATTCCGCACGTTACGGTCAACGACCACGTGGCGCATCGCGGCTGAGGCGGCTGGGGTTGCTGGGGCGTCAACCGTCCAGATAAGCCAGAACAGCCAGCACGCGGCGGTTGTCGTCGTCGGAAGGCTGCAGGTTCAGCCGGGTGAAGATGGACGCGGTGTGCTTGGCCACGGCGCGTTCGGTGATCACGAGCCGGGCAGCGATGGCGGCGTTGGAACGGCCCTCGGCCATCAGCCCGAGCACCTCACGTTCGCGCGGGCTCAGCGTGGACAGGCTGCCGTCGCCGGTGTTACGGGCGAGCAAGCGGGAGATCACCTCCGGGTCCATCGCGGTCCCGCCGGCCGCCACCCGGCGGACCGCGTCGACGAACTGGGTGCTGTCGAAGACCCGGTCCTTGAGCAGGTAACCGATGCCGCCTGCCCCGCCGGCCAGCAGCTCGCGGGCGTACAGCTGCTCGACGTACTGGGACAGCACGAGCACCGGCAGGCCGGGCACCTCGCGCCGGGCGGCCAGCGCGGCCCGGATCCCCTCGTCGGTGAATGTCGGCGGCAGCCGGACGTCCACGATGGCCACGTCCGGCCGGTCACCGGCCACCGCGGCCAGCAGGTCGGCCCCGTTGTCGACGGCCGAGGTGATCTGCACGCCATGGGCCTGCAGCATCCGCGTCAGCCCGTCCCTCAGTAGGAAGAGGTCTTCGGCGATGACAACGCGCACGGTATCTCCATGGTGACCGCGGTCGGGCCGCCCGGCGGGCTGCTGATCGCCAGCACGCCGTCGAAGGCCGCCAGCCGTCGCTCGATCCCGCCCAGGCCACTGCCGCGGGCCGGGTCGGCTCCGCCGTGGCCATTATCGGTGACGCCGATCCGCAGCATCTCCTCGCTGTGCCGGATGTCGATCCAGGTCTGCCCGGCTTCGGCGTGCTTGGCCACATTCGCCAGCAGCTCGCTGACCGCGAAGTAGGCGGCCGACTCGACCGGGGCCGGCGGCCGGCCGTCCAGCTCGCTGGCCAGCTCGATCCGCAGCGGGCTGTCCAGCGCCAGCGCCCGGATCGCGTCGGCCAGGCCACGGTCGGCCAGCACCGGCGGGTGGATGCCGCGGACCAGGTCGCGCAGCTCGGCCAGGGCCTTGATCGAGGCGTCGCGGGCCTCGTACAGCAGCGCCCGCGCCGCGACCGGGTTGGTGTCGATGATCTGCCCGGCGGCATCCAGGGTCATGCCCATGGCCACCAGCCGGGCCTGCGCGCCGTCGTGCAGGTCACGCTCGATCCGGCGGATCTCGGCGGCGCCGGTGTCGAGGGCCTCGGCCCGGGTCTGCGACAGCTGGCGGACCCGCAGCGCCAGCTCGGCCTTCCCGGTCGGCGCCAGCATCGAACTGGCCAGCAGCGCGTAGCCGCGGAGCAGCCAGGGGGCGGCCACCACCCCGACGGAGGTGATCCCCAGGCCGAGCACGATCAGCGTGCCCGCCGCGTTGCCGGGAAAAGCCGGCGGCGGGATCGTCCGCACCAGCTCGGGGCCGATGAACTCGACGAGGCCGGTCAGGACGATCGCGGCGGGCAGCGCCGCGAGCAGCCAGCCGACCAGGTTCACCAGCACCCACCCCAGGTCCCGCCAGGTGGCCCGGTCCCTCAGCAGCCAGCCCAGCCGCCCGGCCAGCGTGAGCGGCTCATCCCCGCGACCGGGCGCCGGCCGATACGGATCGGCGATCGGCACCCCGCACCACCGACCGGCTATCCGGCGGGTCTGCCGGGCCAGGCTCCGCAGGCCGGTCAGCGCGCCCGGCGTCGCGAACCAGCCCAGGCCAAGTCCCGCCCCGACCAGCAGCAAGCCGAGCAGCGCCCGCTGCGTGCCGCTGGCCCCGTTCCCGACCACCAGGATGCCGCAGCCCAGCGCGGTCAGGGCCGCCGCCGCGAGCAAGACCGCCAGCAGGCCAAGTTCGGCCAGCATCAGCCCGGCGAACGCCAGCCCCCGCGCGGCCGCGACCAGGCCCGCGACCAGTCCCTGCCTTGGCCTGCCGCGCCGCAGCGGGATCGCGGTCACCATCCCATCGCCTCCTCGCCGTTCCCGCCGGTCGTTTCCCTTAGTCTGCCGGGCGGGCGGGACGAGCGGAAGTGCGGCTACGCCCCAGAAAACGGGTGTACCTAGGTCCACCCGTACGGGCCGTCGCGGCGGCCGCCCGAACGGGGGTCAGGGAGACGACGGGGACGCACCAGAGTCCGTTCGGGCAAATTAAGGGGTTGGAGGGCGGCGGCGCGGGTCGTCACCGGCGCGGATAGGGTCGGTTTCATGACGCTCTCATCACGTAAGGTGCTCCTGCTGGCCGCGGACGATTTCGAGGACATGGAGCTGCTCTACCCGCTGCACCGGCTCATCGAGGAAGAGGTGGCGGTGACCGTCGCCGGGCTGGATGATCATCCGTTGCGGGGCAAGAAGGGCTACGGCCCGGTGTCGGTCGACACCACCGTGGATCACGTCAGCGCGGATGACTTCGACGCACTGGTCATCCCGGGCGGTTACGCGCCCGACAAGCTGCGGCGCTCCGAAGCCGTGCTGAACCTGGTCCGGAGGTTCGACGAGACCAAGAAGCCGATCGCGTTCATCTGCCACGCGGGCTGGGTGCCGATCTCGGCCAAGATCCTCAAGGGGCGCCGGGCCACCAGCGTGGGCGCGATCCGCGACGACATGGTCAACGCGGGGACCGACTGGGTAGACGAGGCCACCGTGGTCGACGGCAACCTCATCTCCGCCAGGACCCCGGCTGACCTCGGGCCCTGGATGAAGGCGCTGCTGACCGCGCTCGAGGCTTAGGTCCCGGCATGAACGAGCAGGATCGCGCGGCCCGGCTGCTGGACGCGCAGGCCAAGGCGGCCGAGCTGTTCGCCGCCATCGAGGCGCGCGGGATCATCACGCCGGGGGTGCGCGAGGTCCAGGCGAGCAACGCGATCCGGGACCTGGCGGCCGGGATGTTCGGCGTGGACCGGTACTGGCACAAGCGGATCGTCCGGGCCGGGCCGAACACCCTGCAGCCGTACCGGGAGAACCCGCCGGACCGGGTGATCGCCGACGACGACATCGTCTTCTGCGACTTCGGCCCGATCTTCGAGGCGTGGGAGGCCGACTTCGGCCGGACGTTCGTGCTCGGCGGCGACCCGGTCAAGCTCCGGCTGCGGGACGCCCTGCCGGTGGTCTTCGACGCCGGGCGGCGGTATTTCGAATCCCACCCGGACGTCACCGGCGAGCAGCTGTACGCGCACATGGTGGAGCTGGCGGAGGACGCAGGCTGGGAGTTCGGCGGGACGATCGCGGGGCACCTGGTGGGCGAGTTCCCGCACGAGAAGATCAAGGGCGACGAGATCGGGTCCTACATCGCGCCCGGCAGCGGCCGGCCGATGCGCCGACATGACCGCAACGGCCACCTCTGCCACTGGATCCTCGAGGTCCACCTGACCGACCCCGGCCGCGAGATCGGCGGGTTCTTCGAGGAATTGCTCGACCTCGGACCGGGGCGGCTGACACCGGCGGCCCAGCCCTCCTAAGAAAAACCTTCCTGGGACAGGGCTTCCTGAGGCAGGCCATCCTGGGACAGGGCTTCCTGGGTCAGGGCCGCGGCCAGCGCTGTGACGGCCGCGTCGACCGCCACCCGGGCGGTCAGCGCGTGCGTGTGGGCCCGGTCGACGTCACCCAGCGCGATGCAGTCGAAGGCGACCTGCGCGTCGTGCTGGGCGGCCTGGAGCTCGCGGGCCGGCTTCGGCCAGCGCCGGGTTGCTGCCCTCGGTTTCCTGGTCAAGCATGTCTGCTCGTCCCTCCCTCGTCTAGCTGGGAAATGACACTCTACCCAGGCGGTCGCGGTCATGTCGGTCGTATGGCCTTTCCCTGCCAGGCCGGTGCGGTAGGTTCGGCGCAGGGCGCGCGCGGCCGCGGCCCGGTCGCGGTTGGTGGAGGAGGGGTCATGTGCCGACTGTTCGGCCTGACCGCGGGCGCCGTCCGGGTCCGGGCGACGTTCTGGCTGCTCGACGCCCCCGATTCGCTGCGGGTGCAGAGCCACCGCAACGTCGACGGGGCGGCATCGGGTACTTCGACCCGGCGGGCGAGCCGGTGTCGACAAGCAGCCGGAAGCGGCGTTCCGTGACGAGGCGTTCACGCACGAGGCCCGGCAGGTCGAGTCCTCGGCCTTCGTCGCCCACGTCCGGTTCGCGACGGCCGGCGGGCGGACCGTGGCAGAACACCCACCCGTTCGTCGATGGACGGGCGGATCATGGCGCACAACGGCGGGTTCGGCGAGCTGGCGCAGCTCGACGCCCAGCTCGGCCCTACCGCCGCCTGGTGCGCGGAGACACCGACTCCGAACGGTATTTCGCGCTGATCACCCAGCAGACCGACGCGCACGACGGCGACGTGGGCGCCGGGATCGCGGCGGCGGCCAGCTGGATCGCCGCGCGGCTGCCGGTCTCCTCGCTGAACACCATCGTGGCGGCGCCCGGTGAGCTGTGGGCGCTGCGCTACCCGGACCAGCACGCGCTGCACATCCTGGAGCGGCCCGCGGGCCCGCCCGCGCCCGGATCCAGCCCCGGCCCGGATGCGCGCGGGCTGCACGTGCGCAGCTCGATGTCGTCGGTGCACGCCCCGGGCCTGGAGAGGTCTCCGTCGGTGGTCCTGGCGTCGGAGCGAACTGGACGGCGAGAACGGCTGGCGGATGCTGGCCCCGGGCGAGCTGGTGCACGTCCGGGCCGACCTCAGCGTCCGGTCCGGGTGGTGATCCCGAGCCGCCGGCGCACCTGGTGCCGCTGCCCGCGGGCAACCCGAACATCGACACCTGAACCAGCCCGGGAAACTGACGAACGCCAGGCCATGATGGCCTGGCGTTTCTGGTAGCCCCGACCGGATTCGAACCGGCGTTACCGCCTTGAGAGGGCGGCGTCCTAGGCCTCTAGACGACGGGGCCGTACATGGCACCGGCAGGAACTGGCTCGTCCCGCGGGGCCGAGATTGCTGGCTGGGCCAGCGGCGTACAGACTACCGCCTCCGCGCCGGTCAGGCCAACCGGGACGATACCGACGCTCCGAACGGCTCATCGCGGCCACGAGCCGAGATGAACAAGCGCGGCCGTGGATGCCACGTCCGCGCTGGTCAGCTGGGGTACCAGGACTCGAACCTAGACTAACAGGGCCAGAACCTGTCGGGCTGCCAATTACCCCATACCCCAAGGGCAACGGATCTGCGATCCGCGGCGCCCACGCAGTTTAGCGGACTCCGCGCGCCGGGGCCAATCGCAGGCCGGGGTCAGGCGCGCCGCCGTGGTCGGGGCGCCGCCGGGTCAGGGCGGCGACGGTGCCTGGTGCGGCCACGAACAGCCGGGCCGGGCCGGCGCGGTGACCGGCCCGTCGGCGGCGGACAGGAAGCAGGAGCCGCCGCGGGCCGAGCTCGAGCGACCCGCCCTGGCGCCCGACTCGCTGCGCAGCACGGCCGGAACCCTCGGGCACAGCACGATCCGCGGGCCCGCGCCGGGCAGCGGCACGGGCCGTGCCGCCGACCAGCTCGACCAGGTACAGCCGGAACTCCGGGGCCGGGGTGTCGAACCAGGTGATCCCGTCGGCGAGCGGGTCGCGGGGACACGCCGGGACGGCACCTCACGGACGGGTCGAGCAGCGCCAGCAGCTCCGGCACGTCCAGGTGCTTGCCGGTCAGCCCGGCCCGGACCACGTTGTCGGAGTTGGCCAGCAGCTCGATCCCGGTGCCCCGCAGGTAGGCGTGCAGGCCGCCGGCCGGCATGAACACGGCCTGGCCCGGCTCGAGCACCGCGTGCCGCAGCAGCAGCAGGCGACCACGCCCGAGGTCGCCGGGATGATCCGCGGCGATGCGCACCGCGGCGGCGCGGCCGCGGCCGGAGTACGGGCCGTCCGCCGCGGCCAGCCGCGCGCAGGCGGCCACCACCTCGGCCGAGAGCAGGGCCGCGCGCTCCTGCGGTCGGGCCAGGACAGGATCGTGCCGAGCGAGGTCAGGCGAGCACCTGGCCGGGC
This sequence comes from uncultured Actinomycetes bacterium, assembly GCA_963808315.1. Taxonomy (GTDB): domain Bacteria; phylum Actinomycetota; class Actinomycetes; order Streptosporangiales; family Streptosporangiaceae; genus Palsa-504. The sequence goes on from CAWEFK010000013.1 coordinate 272,431, forward strand.
CGGCCGGCCGTCGGCCAGCTGGGCGGCCAGCGGGGCCAGCGCGGGCACGTCCAGGGCGCGCAGGAAGGCCGCGGCGTCGCGCCGGGGTCCGCAGCCCGGCCAGCACCTCGAACGGGGTCAGCGCGTAGAGCAGCTCGGGCTTGGGCCAGTCGTCGACGTAGTTCCTGGCCGGGTCGCCCGGGGCCAGGCCGCGCTCGGTCTCGGCGCGGAAACCCGCCTGCGCCTGGGCCCGGGACGGGTGCACCTGGATCGACAGCGCCGCCTCGGCGGACAGCACCTTGAGCAGGAACGGCAGCCGGGGGCCGAACCGGGCCACGCAGGCCGGGCCCAGCTCCCGCTCCGGATCGGCCGCGATGACGGCATCGAGCGTGGTGGCCCCGCCGACGCCAGGCGGGCGCGGACGGGTGCGCGCCCATCCACAGCTCGGCCTCCGGGCCCGGCGCCGGGACCGGGCGGCCCTGGAGCTCGGCGATCGCGTGCCTGGCGCCCCAGGCGTAGGGACGCACCACCGGACGGAGAATCCATCCGCTGCAGGCTAGTCCGCCCGGGAGGGCCGTCGGATCGGAAGCTTTGTACCGACCGGGTAAAACTCGTCGCGCTCACGGAAGGCATCAGCCGGCCGGAGGTGTCGGCGGGGTACTCCACCAGGGCCACGACGCGGGTGGCCATGAACCGCGCGGTCCGGACCGGCGGTCCCGGTCCTGGTCACCTCGCTGACCTCGACCACGCCCCGCCGGTTGGTGATCTCCACCCGGCGCCCGGCCTTGGTCGCGGTGACCTCATAGGCCTCGGGTCCCGTCGCCGGAGTCGATCACGATCTCGACCCGGTCGCCCTTCATGGGCGGCCGCCTCAGTAGGACGGCAGGGACGGGTCGACCTGGCTGACCCAGGCCAGCACGCCGCCGCCGACGTGCACCGCGTCGGAGAAGCCGGCGTTCTTGACCACCGCCAGCGCCTCGGCGCTGCGCGCGCCGCTCTTGCAGTGCAGCACGATCTTCTTGTCCTGCGGCAGCTTCTCCAGCGCGTTGCCGTTCAGGAACTCGCCCTTGGGGATGAGCGTCGCGCCGGGGATGGAGACGATCTCGTACTCGTTCGGCTCGCGCACGTCGACCAGGAAGATGTTCTCGCCCGCATCCATCATGGCCGCGAGGTCCTTGGCGCTGATCGTGGAGCCCTGCGGCGGCCTCGGCGGCCTCCTCGCGACACCGCGCCGCAGAACGCCTCGTAGTCGATCAGCTCGGTGATCGTCGGGTTCTTGCCGCAGACCGCGCACTCCGGGTCCTTGCGCACCCGCACCGAGTGGTAGTTCATCTCCAGCGCGTCGTAGATCATCAGCCGGCGCCAGCGGCTCGCCGATCCCGGTGATGAGCTTGATCGCCTCGTTGACCTGGATCGAGCCGATCGAGGCGCACAGCACGCCGAGCACGCCGCCCTCGGCGCAGGACGGCACCATGCCGGGCGGCGGCGGCTCGGGGTACAGGCAGCGGTAGCACGGGCCGTACTCGGCCCAGAACACGCTGGCCTGCCCGTCGAACCGGTAGATCGAGCCCCACACGTACGGCTTGCCGAGCAGCACGCACGCGTCGTTGACCAGGTAACGGGTGGCGAAGTTGTCGGTGCCGTCCACGATCAGGTCGTAGTCGGCGAAGATCTCCATGGCGTTGTCCGAGTCCAGGTGCACGTCGTGGACGACCACGTTGACCAGCGGGTTGATCTCGCGGATGCTGTCCCGGGCCGACTCGGCCTTCGGCCGGCCCACGTCGGACTGACGCCGTGGATGATCTGGCGCTGCAGGTTGGACTCGTCCACCACGTCGAAGTCGACGATGCCGAGCGTGCCGACGCCGGCCGCGGCCAGGTAGAGCAGCGCGGGCGAGCCGAGACCGCCGGCGCCCACGCACAGGACCTTGGCGTTCTTCAGCCTCTTCTGCCCGGTCATCCCGACGTCCGGGATGATCAGGTGGCGCGAGTAGCGCCGCACCTCATCGACGGTCAGCTCGTCAGCGGGTTCGACCAACGGGGGCAGCGACACGGTCCACTCCAAAGATCTTTTAATTGTCCGAACGGCCCGGGCTGTCTCGCGTTCCCGGCACGTGCCACTGATCAACCGGCGGGAGCGAGCGGGAATTCCCGCGCCAGGCCCGCCTGCGACGGCCGGTCCGGGCGGCGTCGAGCAGGACGGCGATTTCGGCCGCCACCTGGTGCGGGTGCTCCATGTGCGCGACGTGACCGGTGCTCGGCATCACCACGATCCGCGCGCTGCCGAACGTCCGGGCGGCCTTGCCCGCCATCCGCGCGTGCACCAGCGCGGTCGTCGGTGCCGTAGATGACCAGGGTCGGCGCGGTGATCCGGGCCGCGTCCCGCCAGGCCGGGCCGCCGCCGGCGCGCAGCGTCTCGGCGGTGAGGGTGCGGATGCTGCCGACCAGGGCGGCGGCGGGGTAGTCGAGGGCGTCACGGCGGGTTAGTTCGGCGACTTCGGCGGCGAGCCGGGCCGGCGGGAACCGCGCGGGGTCGCTGAAACAGTTGGCGATGACGTCGGCGACGCGGCGTTCGGCGGGAAGCTGCTGGAGCTGGCGGAGCAGCCGGGCGCCGACCCCGGGCACGCTCATCAGCGGGAAACGCAGCAGGTCGAGGCGGAGCCGGGTGTCCGGCAGGGCCGGGGAGATCAGGGTCAGCGTGCGGATCAGGTCCGGCCGGGTGGCCGCGACCTTGACGCAGACCGCGCCGCCGAGGGAGTTGCCGAGCAGGTGGACCGGCCCGCCGGCCGGTCCGCTCGATCAGCGCGATGACGGTCTGCGCCAGGGCCGCGATCGAGTAGCGGCCGTCCGGGCGGGGCGGGGAATCGCCGAAGCCGGGCAGGTCGAGCGCGTCGCAGGCCAGCCGGGGCCGGAGCAGGTCCATCAGGTCGGTCCAGTTCCGCGACGAGCCCTCCAGGCCGTGCACGCACAGGGCCGGCTCGGCGTCCGCCGCGGCGCGGTGCGACGGCACCGGCGTGGCTCCGGCGCGGTGACGCCCGTCCCGGCCAGTGCGGGATGGGCGGGGTCGCCCGGGCTGGGGCGGGCCGTGCGCACGCCGGTTCGCGGGGACTCGGTGCTTGGCCGCGGTGTCCATCGGCTGTGTGCCCCGGCCCGGCTTGGCGCGCCGGCGCCGGCTGTGGCCTTGCGGCGCGGGCGGGGGCTTGGCGGGCTTGACGCGTTGGTTTCGGCGTCGGGCTTGGCGGTCTTGGCCGGGGGCGGCCTTGGCGCGGGTGGCGTCTGACTTGGCGGCGGTCAGCCTGGCCGGGACTTGGCGCTCGGATGGCGGTGCCGGCTTGGCGCGGGGACTTGGACTTGGTGGCGCCGTCGGACTGGGTCGCGCTGGTCCTTCAGGGCGGCTACGCTGGCGCGCAGGATCTCGGTCAGGTCGGCGGGCTGCTTCCTGGGCTCCGGGGTCTCCAGGCCGGCCGGGCGGACGACGTCGTTGCCCTCGACCTTGGCCTGGACGACGGCTTCGAGCGCCTCGCGGTAGGTGTCGTGGTACTGGTCGGGCTCGAAATCCTCGGTCATCGTCTCGATCAGCGAGGCGGCCATCTTCAGCTCCTGCGAGCGGACCTCGATGTCCTCGTCCAGGAACGCGAAGTCGGGCTTGCGCACCTCATCGGGCCACAGCAGGGTCTCCAGCGTCAGGACCCCGTCCCGGACCCGGAGCGCGGCCAGCGCCTCGCGCTGACGCAGCGCGACCTTGGCCACCGCCACCTTCCCCGACTTCTCGAGCGCGTCGCGGAACAGCACGTAGGCGCGGGTGCCGGCCGGCTCGGGTTCGAGGTAGTAGCTCTTGGCCGCGAGGATCGGCTCCACCTGGGCGCTCGGCGCGAAGTGCAGCACCTCGATCCGGTGCGCGGTCACCAGCGGGAGGTCGGCGAGGTCCTCGTCGGTCAGCACCACCATGTCGCCGGTGGGCAGCTCGTAGCCCTTGGCGATATCGGCGTACGGGACTTCCTCCCCGTCCAGGGTGCAGACCCGGCGGAACTGGATCCTGGCCCCGTCCTCGCGGTGGACCTGACGGAACGTGATGTCCCGCTGCTCGGTCGCCGCGTAGAGCTTGACCGGGATCACGACCAGGCCGAAGGAGATCGCACCGGCCCATATGCTGCGCATAACCTTCACCTACCCCGGTTGGCACGGCCCTGATACCATCCGCGTGCCCTAATTCTCAGCATCGACGCGCCTGCATTCGATTGCCGCAGTTCAGCAACTGGCCGCTCAGCCGATTTACCCAACTCTGTCAGCGAGCTTAGCCGCGGCTGAGATGATGGGGAGCCCGGCGGTGGCCGGTCGCAGCTGGCTAGCGCGGTGCAACTCAGGTCCTCGCGGGCGGCGGCTCGAAGTTCGAGGGGGACGGAGATATGAGCGCTTTCGATGTGGTGGTGCTGGGTGGCGGCACCGCGGGCGTGCACGTCGCCACCGAGGTGGCGGCGGGCGGCAAGTCGGTGGCCCTGGTGGAGGCCGGCCTGATCGGCGGCGAGTCCCCCTACCTGGCCTGCCTGCCGTCGAACTCCCTGCTGCTTTCCGCGAGCCGCGGCGAGACCTGGGAAGACGCGGTCGCCCGGCGGAACGAGGTGACCGGCGGCCTGGACGACTCCGCCGCGGCGCGGCGGCTGGCCGGCGCCGGCGTGACCGTGCTGCGCGGCACCGGCCGGATCTCGCGGCCCGGGAACCGTCGAGGTCACGCTGGCCCCCGGCGAAGACCGGGGCGAGGACCAGGGGTGAGGCCGGGCCTGCGGGGCCGGCGAGACGGTGTCGCTGAGCTACGCGGACCTGGTCATCGCGACCGGATGCGAGCCGGTCGCGCCGCCGATCGAGGGCCTGTCGGACATCCCGGCCTGGACCACCGCCGAGAGCCTGTGCTCGCCCGATCTGCCCCGGCGCCTCATCGTGCTCGGCGGCGGTCCGGCCGGATGCGAGCTGACCCAGATCTACGCCACGTTCGGCTCCCAGGTGACGCTGGTCGAGGCCGAGCCTGGCCTGCTGCCCGGCGAGCCCGCCTTCGCCGGGGAGATCCTGGCCGCGGCGCTGCGCCGGGCCGGCGCCGAAATCTGCCTCGGCTCACCCGCCACCAAGGCGGAGCGCACGCCCGAAGGCCTGACCCTCGCGCTGGCCGACGGGACGCGGATCGACGCCGACCGGCTGCTGCTGGCCTCGGGCCGTCGGCCGCGGCTGTCCGGGCTGGGCCTGGACGCGCTCGGCCTCGCGGTCACGCCCGGCCTGGCGCTGCCCACCACGACCAGCTGCCGGGTGGCCGGTCCCCGACGGGTCGACGGGACCGCCGGGGTCGACGGGACGGGCCGGGTCTGGGCCGCGGGCGACGTCACCGGCATCACGCACACCCACGCCGGCCGCTACCAGGCCCGGGTGGTGGCCGCGAACATCCTCGGCCAGCCGCGCGAGGCCGACTACAGCGCCATCCCGCGCTGCGTGTACACCACGCCCGTCGGTCTACGCGGTCGGCGTCGTCGCCCGCGGAGAGCCAGGCACGGGCCAGGGCCCTGCGGCCTGGCGAAGGCGGCGGGAGGCCGGCTGGGCTGGTGACGGCCCGGGCCGCCCTGGGCGACACCGCCCGGGCCTAGCTGGGCGCCGAGACCTGGGTCGGCGCTCGAGCTGTACGCCGACGCCGAGACCGGCGTGCTGGTCGGGGCGGTCGCGGTGGGGCCGGACGCGGTCACCTGGATGAGCGAGGTTACCCTCGCCATCAGGGCCAGGATTCCGGTCGCGGTCCTGGCCGATGTCGTGCATGCCTTCCCCACCTACGGGGAAGCACTGGAGAGCGCACTCCGAGAGCTGGCGGGGACCGGGGGCCGAAACGGACGGCCGACCAGAAGGAGAAGAGGTTCGCACAGGTGAGCGAATTGGACATGGAGACGCCCGAGGACGACGCCATCGAGCAGCACCAGGAAGTCGTCGCGGACGAGGACGCGCACCGACACCAGGCACGAGGTCCCGCTGGACGTGAACGAGGCGGACGCGGCCGAGCAGGAGATCGCCGTCGGCTTCGACGATGACGATTACCGTTGACGGCGACTTAGTATGAGGGCGAGCCAGGAGCAGCAGCCGCGCAACCATCCGGAGACCGAACTTTGACGGCACCGTCCGACACCAGGCCCCGCGGTAACCGCCTGCCACGGCACGAACGGCGGCGGCAGCTGCTGGACGCGGCCCTGGAGGTGTTCGTCGCCCGGGGCTACCACGCCACGGCCATGGACGAGATCGCCGAACGCGCCGGCGTCAGCAAGCCCGTGCTCTACCAGCACTTCCCCGGCAAGCTCGAGCTGTACCTGGCGCTGCTCGACGAGAGCGTCGACACGCTGGTGGAAACCGTGCGCGGCGCACTGCGCTCCAACCCGGACCCCAAGCAGCGGGTCGCCGCCACCTTCGGCGCCTACTTCGAGTACGTCGGCGGCGAGGGCAGGCGTACCGGCTGGTCTTCGAGTCCGACCTGTCCAACGAGACCGCCGTCCGGGCCCGGCTGGACCGGGTCCAGCGCGAGTGCGCCGCCATGGTCAGCCAGATGGTCAGGGAGGACGCCGGGCTCTCCGACGACGAGGCGCACCTGCTGAGCGTGGGCATGGTCGGCATGGCCCAGGTCACCGCGCGGTACTGGCTCAGCACGCGGGAACCACATCCCGCGGGAAGCGGCCGAGCAGCTCGTGGCTAGGCTCGCCTGGCGTGGCATCAGCGGCTGGCCGCGCAGCGAGCACTGAGACACGTTCCGCGAGCACGGAGCCTGGGCACCTAAGGAGCGCCGTGGAAGTCAAGATCGGAATTCAGTCCGTCCAGCGCGAGCTGATCGTGGAGACTGACCTCACGGCCAGTGAACTAGAGCGGGACCTGTCGGAGGCCCTGGCGGACGGAGGGCATTCGGTCTTCGCGCTCCCGGTCAGCCAAGGGCGGCAAGGTTCTGGTCCCGGCCGACAAAATCGCCTACGTGGAATTCGGCGCGGCTGAGGCCCGCCGGGTCGGTTTCGGCAACCCTGTCTGAGCTCGGGCCCGGGCGCACCTGATCACGGTGATCGCCTGCTGGTATACTGGGTTACGACTAGTCGATGGAATGACGCAACCAATGGTCGTGTTACACCAGCAGCTGCTTTTTTGCGAGGCCGCGGTGGCTGGCGTCCCAGGAATTTCGGCGGGACGAAACCATCGTAACGGCCGCAGCAAACGGCAGTGTTCCGACAGTGATAGCGGGCTCCCAGGCGGGGCACGACGGGTGGGGCGGTTTTCGCAGCGTCGTGAGACCAGCCACTAGGTAGCAGCTCGCATCGAGGCGGGCCACTGCGGCAGCTTACAGGCATGACCGGGCCGGACCCGCGCAAAGGGGAAGGCCATGATGAAGGATGGAACCCCTGACAACTCAAACTTTTAGCGGGGACAAGACGGAGCCGGAGCCCTTGTACGGGGACGGCCGACGCCGCGACCGCAGAGGCGGGCGACACTCTCGCGGTCCCGTTCCGTGATTTCGCGATCAGCGACGACATTTGCCGGGGCCTGGAGGCCGCGGGCATCTTCACCACGTTCCCCATCCAGGCGCTCACCCTGCCGCTGGCGCTGCGCGGGCAGGACATCATCGGGCAAGCCAGGACCGGTACCGGAAAGACGCTTGCGTTCGGCATCCCGCTGCTGCAGATGGTCGAAGACGGCCCGTCAGGCGCGCCGCGGGCGCTGGTCGTGGTGCCGACCAGGGAGCTGGCGATCCAGGTCGCCGACGACCTGCGCATCGCCGCCGTCAACCTGCGCACCCGCATCCTCACCGTCTACGGCGGCCGGGCCTACGAGCCGCAGATCGACGCGCTGACGGCCGGCGTCGACATCGTGGTCGGTACCCCGGGACGGCTGCTCGACCTGGTCGAGCGCCGTCACCTGAACCTGGGCTCGGTCCAGGCCCTGGTGCTCGACGAGGCGGACAAGATGCTCGACCTCGGCTTCCTGCCGGACGTGGAGCGGATCGTCAGGCGCACCCCGGGCTCCCGGCAGACGATGCTGTTCTCCGCGACCATGCCCGGCGACGTCGTCACGCTGGCCCGCCGGCACATGCGGCAGCCGACCAACATCCGGGCCGAAGGCCACGACGCGCCCGCGCCGCCGCCGAACACCCGGCAGCACGTGTTCCGGGCCCACCAGATGGACAAGATCGAGGTGCTGGCCCGCGTCCTGCAGGCCAGGGACCGTGGCCTGACCATGGTGTTCTGCCAGACCAAGCGAGCCGCCGACCAGGTCGCCACCGCCCTGGAGACCAGGGGCTTCGCGGTCGCCACCGTGCATGGCGACCTGGGCCAGGGTCAGCGGGAGCGAGCGCTGCGGGCGTTCCGCAGCGGCAAGGTGGACGTGCTCACCGCGACCGAGGTCGCGGCCCGCGGGCTGGACGTGGACGACGTCACCCACGTGGTGAACTACGAATGCCCGGACGACGACATGACCTACGTGCACCGTATCGGCCGGACCGGCCGGGCCGGGCGCACCGGCGTCGCCGTCACGTTCGTCGACTGGCGGGACATGCACCGCTGGAAGCTCATCAACGACGCCCTGAACCTGGGCAAGCCCGAGCCGGAGGAGACGTACTCCACCTCCGAGCACCTCTACTCCCAGCTGGACATCCCACGCGAGGCGACCGGGACACTTCCCCGGGCGATGCGGGCGCGGGAGGGCCTGGCGGCCGAGGCGCTCGAGGACATCGGCGAAACCGGCAAGATCCGCTCCGCCTCGTCTGGGCGCACACGTGACGCGGCACCGAGCGGTTCCGGGCGAGGCGGCGCCAGGAGCGGCGGCGCCAGGAGCGGCGGCGGGCAGGGCCGCGGTGGCCAGGCCCGCGGCGGCTCGCCCAGGCCCGCGGCGGCTCGGGCCAGGCCAGGCCGAGCTCGGCCGCGACGGTCCGCGAGGACGGCGGCCAGGGTGCAGAAGGGGCGGCCAGGCCCAGGCGTCGCCGGCGTACCCGCGGCGGCCATGACCTCGGCCCGGGCCAGCAGGCTCCAGCCCAGGCCAGTGCCGGACAGGCCGGTGCCGGACAGGCCGGTGCTGGCGGGCAGGCGGCAGGGCCGGCGGGACGGAGCTTGACGGCGGGCAGCCGGCCAAGCAGATCCGCCGTCGGCGCCGGCCCGCGCGGGCGGAGAACTCGTCCGAGGAAACCCGTAAGGCTTCCTGATCAGCGTATTCCGCGGATCTGGCCGGTTCGCGGAGCTTACGCCAAGGTTTTGTTCACCCCAGCCGGGTAAGGTTCGCAAGTGAGCACACCAACGTCCCTCGATCTGCCCAGCGGGGTACGGCGTACCACGATCCTTACCAGCCGTGGCTCGTTCGCCGCGCTCGAGGCGGTTCCGGCGTCGGGGGTGTGCGAGCGGGAAGCCGCTCTGCTCATCCCCGGCTACACGGGGAGCAAGGAAGACTTCCTTCCGATCCTTGACCTGCTGACCGACGGTAGCCGCCAAGTGGTGGCGATCGACATGCGCGGACAGTTCGAGACGCCCGCTGCGGGCGACCCGGATGGCTACCTCGCGTCCGCGCTGGCCGCGGACATCGCCGCCATCCTCCACGTCACCGGGGCCAAGCACCTGGTCGGGCACTCCTACGGCGGCTTGGTAGCCCGCGAGGCCATCCTGGCCGACGCCCAGCTCGCCACGCTCACGCTGATGAGTTCGGGGCCGGCCGCCCTCAGCGGCCCGCGGGCGCGGGAACTGCGGGCGATGCTCGCCGCTCTCGGCGTCCGGAACGGCACGATGCCGGACACGGCCGCGCTTGGGGCCAGCATCTCCCAGCTTTGGCACACCCACCTGGAACCGCAGGCCGTCGCGGCCGGAGTCCCGGCTCCGATCGTGGCGTTCCTGGCCAAGCGGATGCTGAGCAACGATCCGAACGGGCTCGTCTTGATGGCCAGGCACATGCTCACCGCCGCGGACCGGACCGCCGAACTGGCCCAGCTCAGCGAGCTACCGATGCTGGTCATCTACGGCGAGAACGACAACTCCTGGTCACCTGCCGCACAGGAAAACATGGCCAGGCGGCTGAGTGCGCGCCGGGTGTGCATCCCAGGCGCCGTCCACTCCCCCGCCATCGAGGCGCCCGCCACCACGGCCAGCGCGCTGACCGAGTTCTGGGACGCCGCCGAGACCAGCAGGTCCCGGCACCCCGCCACCACCGAGATTTCCTAGCCCGAGAGGTCGGCCCCGCCCGCTCCTCCGGCTCGCAATAGACCCGGTGGCACCCGTGGAAGCTACGTGACGCCAGTGTCGCGTGGTGCTGCCTGCCCGCGGCCAGGATCGTGGTGGATCCGGCTCCCGGGAGGATTTGGTACGGCCCAGTCTCACACTGCACCCACCCGCCCCCTCCTGCACGCCCGTGTTGCCGCGCTCTCGCTTCCGAACCACACCGATAGTCCAGCGTGTTGTCCTGGCAACACCCATGGACCATCGTTGTGGTCAGGCTCGGGTGTCTGCCCTCCGGCGCTGGCGGACGGAGTGGCTGGTGGGGCGGGTGGTGATGGAGGGTGGGGGTAGTGGGGGTGGGGTGGTGGGGTGGGGTTAGGGGGTGGGGGGGAGGGCGTCCCAGGGGCGGCGGGGGATGGCGGCGGCGGCGCCTTCGGGGCAGTGGCGCAGGTAGTCGCACCAGCCGCAGGACGGGCGAGGGCTCGGGGGGAACACCTTGTCGTAGGCGTCGGGGGGCAGGCCGTCGCGCAGCTGTTCGTCGGCCGACGCGCACTCGGCCGCGATGGCCTCGGCGCGGCCGAGGTGGCGGGCCAGCGACTCGTCGGTGTGGGACCAGGCCAGGACCTCGCCGGTGGGCAGATGGTGCAGCTCCACCCGGTGGCACGGGCGCCTGAGCACCCGGCCGGCGGCCAGCGCGTACAGCGCCAGGGCCAAGGAACTGCGCGCGTCGTCGGTGGTGAGCAGGTGAGCGCCGGTCTTGTAGTCGACGACCACGAGCTCGGTTCCTGTGTCGCCGGCCGGCCTCGCATCGAGCCGGTCGATCCGGCCGGAGACCGCGATCGTCTCGGTGCGGGTGGCCACCGTCCGTTCCACCCCGAGCGGCTCGTCGGACGGGTCGAGCCCGGCGACGTAGCCCTGGACCATGCCGATCGCGCGTTCACGCTGCCGCACCGACTGGGTCTCGTCGGCGAAACCCTCGTCGATCCAGCCGCGGTCGATCAGCGTGCCCGCGGCCGCCACGGTCCGCTGCGCCTGCGGCAGCCGCCACCAGCCGGCCAGCGCGTTGTGGATGCTGGCGCCCAGGCTGTTGTGCGCCCACGGCGGGCCCTTGGACGGGGGCGGCCGGTCCAGGTAGCTCATCCGGTACCGGCGGGGGCAGTCCAGCCAGGTCGCCAGCCGGGTCGGCGTGCACGAGTACAGCCGACGCGGCATGCCCTCGAAACCCAGCTGCTCCATCACGTAGACCCGCGTTCCTAGCTGGTCAGGCCGGACAGCGACGCCGGGTCCGAACCCGCGGCGAACCAGGAGTCGAATTTCTTCGCGGCCGCCGCCACCGTCGTCTCCTCGCCCTCGCCGGGCAGCACGCGGGTGTCCGGCGGCAGGGTCAGCACGTTCTCGCCGATGGCGGTCAGCTGGCCGGCGAAGTCGGGGAACTCACCCTCGTCCGGGACCGGCCCGCGGGCCCGCAGCACGTGGCCGGTGAACACGACGCCGAGGTCCTCGCAGTACAGGCACACCGAGCCCGGCGTGTGTCCCGGAGCGTGGATGACCTCCAGGGAGACGTCGGCGACCTCGAAGATGCCGCCGTCCTCCATCTCGATGTCGGGCTGGTCCTCCGGGTAGACCTCTCGCCACAGCATCCGGTCCAGCCGGTGCAGCGCCACCGCCGCCTCGTCCCGCTCGGCCACCTCGATGGCCGCGGCCACGTGGGCGTCGTGGCCGTGCGTGCAGATAACCGCGAGCACCTCACGGTCACCCACCGCCTCGAGCACCGACGCCGCGTCGCGGCCGGGATCGATGACGATGACCTCGTCGTCGTCGCCGATGATCCAGGTGTTGACCTGGTTACTTTCGTTGGCCGCCGCGGGCGGCGGCACCTGGTCGATTCGTGTGCTCATCCGAGCGGTTCCTTCCTCTGCTGAGACTTGGCGCGATGGCGCAGGGCCCGGATCAGGGGCAGGGCGGCAAAGTAGGTCCCGGCCAGCGAGCTGCCCCCGACGCCCAGGTCGACCGATATCCGGCCCTGCTTGGCCCAGTACACGTCCTGCAGGTCGAGCAGCAGCGCGAACTCGTCGACGATGAGCGCGAGCCCGGCGCCGTAGGTCAAGGCCACCAGCGGATGCCTGCGCTGGGAGTCCTCGCCGTGCACGGCGATCCCGCCGACGCCGCTGATCAGGCCGATGCCCCACATGTAGTGGTGCAGATGCTCACCACCCACGCTAAGGTTACCGAACGGGCCCTTGCCGTCCTTGATGCTGTAGGTGATGAAGCGGACCGTGCCGAAGGTGGCGCTGAAGGCGAGCCAGCTGAGCAGGGCCGCCTTCTGGCCCGGGTCTAGCTCTTCGCGGAAGACGCGGTGGACTACCTTCGGCGACGACGTGAGGGCCATCGGCAAACAATACCGATAGGTTCAGCCGCGGCGCACGAGACTCGCGCCGCTGGTCATGGAAATCAGCGCCTCGCACACGCCGTCGGCGGCGGTTTCGCAGCCGATCCGGTTACCGGTCAGGTCGCCGTGATCGTCGCTGCCGCCGCTGGCCAGCAGGCCGAGATCGGAGGCCAGGGCACGCAGGCGAGTCCGTTCGGCAGGGGTGTGGTCGGGATGGAAGACCTCCACCCCGGCCAGGCCGGCGGCGGCCAGCCCGCCGATCTGAACATCAGACAGCTCCCAGTCCCGGCCGGCCCGCGGGTGAGCCAGCACCGTGGCCCCGCCCGCCCTGCGGACCAGCCGGATCGCGCGCCCGGGGTCCAGGGCGTAGCGGCTCACGTAGGCCCGGCCGCCGTCGGCGATCCAGTCGGCGGTGAAGGCCTGGCTCGGCTCGGCGATGGCGCCGCTGGCGGCCATGGCCCGGGCGATGTGCGGGCGCCCGATCACGGCCGGCCCCGCGATGGCGGCGACCTGATCCCAGCTCACGTCCACGCCCAGCGCCACCAGGCGGTCCACCATGGCGCGGGCGCGCAGCACGCGATCGTCGCGGATCCGGGCGAGCTCGGCGGCCAGCTCCGCATCGCCCGGGTCGAACAGGTAGGCCAGCAGGTGCACGCTGCGGCCGGCGAGCTGGCAGGACAGCTCCAGGCCGGGCACCAGGATGAGGTCGCCGGCCAGCGCCCGCCCGGCCTCCGGGTGGCCGGCCACCGTGTCGTGGTCGGTCAGCGCCACCGCGTCCAGGCCGGCCTGCCCGGCCCGCCGGATGACCCGCGTCGGGGAGTCCGTCCCGTCCGAGGCATTGCTGTGTACGTGCAGGTCGGCCCGCACGCGGGTCAGCCGGCCTGCAGCCGGAGCGAGGGCGCCCCGAAGGGCAGGTCCAGCTCCTGGCCGGGATCCCGCAGGTCGCGCAGCCTCAGCGGCTCGATGAGCAGGACCCCCGCGGTATCGGGCCACAGCACCAGCCACAGCCAGTGGCCCTTGATCTCGCCGGCGAAGGTGGCGCGGTCCGGCGAATCTACCGGCCAGAGCGGAAAATCATGATTACCGAACGACACCGCCGCTATCGGCGACGCGGACGCGAATCCCGCGCCGGGGTCGACGCCCTCCAGGCCGGCCAGCGCCGCGCCGAACCCCACGCCCGGTTCCTCGGCGACGACCAGCATGTCGGCCGGGCCGCCGAGCGGGTTCGGGCCGGACACCGCGACCGCGCAGGCGCGCAGGCCGGTGCGCTCGTCCCCGGCGCCGGCGAACCCCGCCACCAGCCAGCCGGACGGCAGCGGCCAGGGCAGCCAGACCGGGACCCCGGCGGTGCGCAGCAGTCCGTGCAGCCCGTCGCGGGACGGCCTGAACGGGGGGAACAGCGGGTCGACCGCACCGTGCCGGTCGCAGCGCCAGGCGCTCGACCATGCGGTCGGCCGATGGACGGGCTGGCGGCAGCGCGGGCAGATCGCGGCCGTCCTGCGGGGCGGGTCCTGGCCCACGCCTGCCCCCTATCGCGACAGAAAGTAGCTGCCATCGTAACAAGACGGCGCCGTTCCGGGCCCTGGCCATAGGGGCTGGTCATGGCGGTGGCGCCGACCCCCGGAAGGCGGGAGCCGGCGCCACCGGGCCGTGCTGGACTGGGCTGGGCTGGACTGGACTGGGCTGGGCTGGGCTGGGTGAAGCTAACAGGGTTACTTCAGGACGCCGTAGTTGGCGCCCCAGTGCTCGTTGTTGTACACGGCGCCGTTGGAGTACTTCTGCAGCGGGTAGGTGTTGAGCTGCGGCCGCGGCGTGTCGGTCGGGTAGGCGTTGCCCGGGTAGTGCAGCACGTACGGGTGGGAGAAGTTGGTGTCCGAGCCGTTGATCAGCGGGACGTAGTGACCGGTGATGGTGTCGTAGGAGTCCGTCACCCAGACGGTCTTGGCGGATTCGCCGCACGGCTCAAGGACGACCGGCGTGCCGTTGACGGCGGTGCTGCCGACGCCCGCGCACAGGCCGGTGTCGACGCCGTCCGGCGAGTACTGGAACTCGAACGCGTAGAAGTGCGAGTAGTGCAGGTCGAGCGAGGAGGACACCAGGCCGGCCGCGTAGAAGTCGGCGACGGTGCCCTGGTAGGAGACGGTGAAGTCCTCCGCCGCGTCGTAGTTGCTCGTGCGGTACAGGATGATCGGCGCGCCGACCTTGGCGCCCCCCTTCAGCACGTCGAGGACGAAGTTGGGGCTGTGGTGCGTGCCGAACTCGTTGCTGAAGATGTCGATGCAGTGTGTCCCGCAGGACGGCGTCGCCGCGTTCGCGGCGAGCTCCCCCGTGACGCCCAGCCCGCCGACGAGTGTCAGCGTGGCCGCGGCCGCCAGGACCTTGCTCTTGATGGACATGCGTGTGGTTCCTCCATGTCGGGCCTACAGCCGTACCCCGTGTACAGCTCTGAGCCGGCCTGACCAGGGACAGAGGCGGCTGACCTGGTCGCTCGACATACAAGACGCGCCACGCTTTAACTTGGTTGTCATATTTGCACCGAAATGTCAGCAGACCCTGTATTCACTTGTTGCACTCACATGTCAGTACACAACAGTGACGCCGGCCCTCCCCATGGGAGAGCCGGCGTCACTTGGTCCTTCGGTTCGAACCGGTACGGCCTACTTACCGGAGGATGCCGAAGTTCTCAGACCACTCCTGGGTGTCGCTCACGATGTCGTGGTGCGCGTTGAGCTGAAGCTCCTGGATGAAGAGCTGCGGCCGCGGCGTGTCGGTCGGGTAGCCGTTGTGCGGGTAGTCCAGCACGTACGGGTGGGAGAAGTTGGTGTCCGACCCGTTGATGAACGGGGTGTAGCTGTCCACGAAGCCGGTCGCGTTGTCGACGTCCTGGACCCAGACGGTCTTGGCGGAGACGCCACACGGCTGGAGCGAGACCTCGCTGCCCGCGGTCGCGGTGGCCGCGGTGCCGACGCACAGGCCGCTGTCCACGCCGTAAGGCGAGTACTCGACCTCGAACGCGAAGTCATCCGGGTAGAACACGTCGCACTTGGTGGTGCTGTTCGGGATGTAGAGCTCGCAGCCGCCGCCGTAGTGCAGGTCCAGGCTGGACGTCACCAGGCCCGCGGCGTAGAAGTCCGACACCTGACCCTGATAGGAGACGGTGAAGTCCTCGGCCGGGTCGGCGTTGCTCTGCCGGAACAGGATGATCGGCTGGCCGACCCTCTCGCCCTGCCGGTACACGTCCTGCACGAAGCTGGGGTTCGTGTGACTGCTGAACTGCCGGTTGAACAGGTCGATGCAGCTGTGGCCACACGACGGGGTGGCCGCGCTCGCGGACATGGTGCTGATCGCGCCGACGCCGCCAATCAGGGTCAGCGCCGCCGACGCGGCGAAGACCTTGCTCTTGATAGACATAGGGTAGTTCCTCCTTGGAACGGCAACCGTGCCCTGCGCACGGCTGTCGGAGCTACCGCCGCCACGGGCCTGGCTGAGCCGTCCGGGTACCGGTTGAGCGATATGAGCGGAGCGGGAACCCGGGGCTCCCGCCCGCATCCACTAAGAAGGACGCAGCCAAGACTCAACTGGTTGACACGTTCTGTAATTTATCTTTCACAATCTGTGACACATTTGCGACAAGCAGACAGCAAACTGGCGTCGGTCCCGATAACGGGACCGACGCCGTTTTACCGCATGAAACCGGGACATTCCCCGGTGGCAGGGGAAGCGGGGCGGGGGTGGCGGGGCGGCGGGGGCGCGAGCCACGAGGCGCCGGACATGACGGTGGCGCCGACCCCGATCGGGGCCGGCGCCACTGTCTTACTCAGGTGGTGAGACTAAGGCGTGCCTCAGGGGGCAAGGACGCCCAGGTTCCAGCCGAACAGCTGGCTGGAGTCGATGGTGCCAGTCAGCGGCAGGCCATTGGCGCCCTGGGAACCGGTCAGGTTGGCGACGTACAGCGACGGCCGCGGCTTGTCGGTCGGGTACGCGCTGCCCGGGTAGGTGAGCACGAACGGCTGGGAGAAGTTGGTGTCCGAGCCGTTGATGAACGGAACGTACCCGTTGTACGCGGTGTCCTGGGAGTCGACGGCCCACACGGTCTTGGCGGAGACGCCACACGGCTGCAGCGTGACCTTCTCGCCGGCCACCGCGGTCGCGGCGACACCGGAGCACAGGCCGCTGTCCACGCCGTAGGGCGAGTACTGCAGCTCGAACGCCGCGTCGTCATGGCCGGCCGTGGCGCTGCCGTTGCCGTAGTGCAGGTTGAAGGCCGCGGTCACGAGGCCGGCCGCGTAGAAGTCGGCCACGGTGCCCTGGTAGGAGAAGGTGTAGTCCTCCGCCGGGTCGAAGTTGGCCACGCGGAACAGGATCTGCGGCTGGCCGACCTTCTCGCCCTGACGGTAGGTGTCCTGGCACGAAGTTCGGGTGCGCGTGCGTGCCGAAGTCGTGGTTGAAGATGTCGATGCAGGTGTTGCCGCAGGACGGGGTGGCCGCGTTGGCCGCCGTGGCGGTGGCGGCGATCGCGCCGGCCCCGCCGACCAGGGTCAGCGCCGCCGCAGCGGCGAAGACCTTGCTCTTGATGGACATTGGGAGAGTTCCTCTCGTGGAACCACAGCCGTGCCCTGCGCACGGCTGCCAGGCCCCGTCGGATCGGGAACGGCCGACCCGGCGGATGTACAGCTTCGGGGAGGGAAAGCCCCGGCCGACCAGCGGCCGGAAGATCAAGAACGGTAGCGCCGGCCCTCGTCCTGACCTCTCCTGCGGAGGAGGGCCGACGCTACCTGGTTACTGCGGTGAAGAACTAGGTGCTACCTCAGGGGGCGAGGACGCCCTGGTCGATGCCGAACAGCTGGCTGGAGTCGATGGTGCCGCCCGGGTAGCCGTTGGCGCCCTGGGAACCAGTCAGGTTGGTGACGTACAGCGACGGCCGCGGCTCGTCGGTCGGGTAGGCGCTGGACGGGTAGGTGAGCACGAACGGCTGGGAGAAGTTGGTGTCCGAGCCGTTGATGAACGGAACGGTGAAGTTGTAAGCGGTGTCCGCCGAGTCGACGATCCACACGGTCTTGGCGGAGACGCCACACGGCTGCAGCGTGACCTTCTCGCCGGCCACCGCGGTGGCGGCGACACCGGAGCACAGGCCGCTGTCCACGCCGTAAGGCGAGTACTGCAGCTCGAACGCCGCGTCGTCCGGGAAGTGGCCCTTGGGACCGTACGGGTCGGTACCGAGCCCGCCGTAGTGCAGGTCCACGGCCGCGGAAACCAGGCCGGCCGCGTAGAAGTCCGACACCAGGCCCTGGTAGGAGTAGGTGTAGTCCTCGGCCGGGTCGAAGTTGGCCACGCGGAACAGGATCTGCGGCTGGCCGACCTTCTCGCCCTGACGGTAGGTGTCCTGCACGAAGGCCGGGTGCGCGTGCGTGCCGAAGTCGTGGTTGAAGATGTCGATGCAGCCGCTGCCGCAGGACGGGGTGGCCGCGTTGGCGGCCGTGGCGGTGGCGGCAACCGCGCCGGCCCCGCCGACCAGGGTCAGCGCTGCCGCGGCCGCGAAGACCTTGCTCTTGATGGACATGGGAGAGTTCCTCTCGTGGTACCACAGCCGTACCCTGCGCACGGCTGTTGTGCCGACCTCCGCCGCGCACGCACCCGACGGTCCCTACTCCGTCTGGTTCGCCGCCTCACGGTGGCCTGATCAGAGCGGGAACGGCCGTCCTGATCGGTCTTGCGGGTGAAAAGGAAAGACCCGGGGCAAGCCCGGAAGCTATTGAGGTAGTGCGACAACCAAGGAAAAAAGCCCTTGTCCTAGCGTCACGCCGTGGTTACCCGATGAAATCGTTATATATCGGGTAGCCGGGTGGCGCTTAGCATAGTACATAGGTCCTCGTCCTCCTGTGCGGATCGGGGATTTAGGTCCCGCCCGGTGAGTTGCGGTCACCGGGCTGGACCGTTTGAAGCTTTTGTCCCTTGGTCCGATATGAAGACGCCGGGCCCGGGCAGCTGGTTGACAGGGATTACCGCGAATTATCCGGCGTGACCGAATCGCAACTTTTGACGGCATACCGACCCCTGTGACGACTGTGACTGGGGAGCACGCTACCACGCTCGTGGAGATAAGGAAGGAAACCTGATGGTACCGACCGGCGTGTCGGGTTACGGGGTACCTTGCGTCGGCGCGGTCGTCACGGACTCCGGCGGGCGACTGCTGCTGATCAAGCGCGGACACGAGCCGGGGGCGGGGCTTTGGTCACTGCCGGGCGGACGCATCGAGCCAGGTGAGAGCGATGCAGAGGCGCTGATACGGGAAATGCTCGAGGAGACGGGCCTGACCGTCGCGCCGGGACGGCTGCTCGGCCGGGTGCAGCGCCCCGGCCTGGGTGGCAGCGTCATCGACATCAGGGATTACGCCGCTACCGTTACCGGGGGCACGCTGCGGGCGGGTGACGACGCCGCCGACGCCCGCTGGGTGCCAGCGGCGGAACTGGCCACCCTGGCTCTCACGGAGGGATTGGCGGAAGCCCTTACCGAATGGGGAGTTCTCGAGTAAAAACTATTATCTTTGTCCGGTTTTTCCGCTTGTGGGCATGGTGCGTTCTTCGCACCATGCGATGCGTCAATAGTGACTATTTCGCCGTCTTGACCGCATTCTGGTCACCGCCGCGGGCAAAGCGTCCCTGAACCGGTCTCCGGCTCGTCATCTGTGGTTCACTACGCTCCGGCTAGCGCGCCACGCGGTAGCGAAGGTAGACGACTCCGGAGCTGAAGGTGCGGGTGTCGGCGAGTTCGAGATCCACCCGGCGCTCGTGCTGGGGAAAGAACGGTATGCCGCCGCCCACCAGCACCGGGTAGACCCTGGCCCGGTACTCGTCGATCAGATCCAGCGCGGCCGCCTCGGCGGCCAGGCTCGCGCCGCCGATCGCGATGTTGCCCTCCGCCGGGTCGGTCCGCAGCCGCTCGATCTCCTCCGCCAGGCCGCCGGAGGCCAGCCGGGCATGGCCCCGCACCGCCGGCAGCGTGGTGGAGAACACCACCTTGGGGAGCGGCTTCCAGAGCGCGGCCCACTCGAGCATGGAGTCGTCGAGCGATGGATCGGAGTCGGCG
The DNA here is from genome assembly GCA_963808315.1 of uncultured Actinomycetes bacterium. Taxonomy (GTDB): domain Bacteria; phylum Actinomycetota; class Actinomycetes; order Streptosporangiales; family Streptosporangiaceae; genus Palsa-504. The sequence goes on from CAWEFK010000013.1 coordinate 292,074, forward strand.
GTCTCCCAGTACAGCATCGTCTCGTACAGCCGCCGTCCCAGCAGGTGGACGCCGACCTCTTGTATCTCCTCGGTGACGAAGCGAAAGACCTCCTCGTCGGGCGCCGCCCAGTCGAAGCCGCCGTCCGGCCCGACGATGTAGCCGTCAAGTGAGACGCCCATCGAGTAGGTCACGCTGCGCATCAGAAGTCCTCCTCGGTAACGGATTTCGACAGTACGACCGCCGGACTCCGCAGAATTCATCGTGGCCCGCGGGCCAGGGCCCCGAACTGACCCACAGCGAAGACCATAGGTGTTGCTTGGGCCAAATGTCAGGAACTTAAGAGGCCTGCGGATGCTGGTTTTCGGGGCTTTGTTGCTGGTCAGGATGCTCGCTGCGGGTCGGGCCAGCGTCGGCGGACGGCGCGGGCGGCGCCCTGCTGTGGTAGAGCGCCGACGGCCGGGTCTACGGGGCGCCCCCGGGTCCGTTATGTCCTGAATCTGGGGCTTTCGCATGGTGACTTTCCGCGCGCCCATCATGATCATGGCTAGTTTCGGGGGTATTCGCCCGTTTCTGGCCATGATCATGGAACAGGCAGAGCCGGGGACGCTTCCTTAAGTTCCTGACATTGTGCTTGGGCCACGACGATGGACCATCGGTGTTGTTCGCGAGCGGGAGCGCCCCGGCACGATTGTGCCGGGCGAGACGGGTGGTGTTCGCGGGATGCTGACCCTTCGCTGCCACCCGCGCCGGCACCATCGAGGCATGGAATCTTCCGGGACGGTGCTCGTCAGCCATGGGTGCGAGCCTGCACCACGGTTCGGGCCTCGATCTTCGCGCTTGGCGCTGGCGAGTGGCAAACCGGGGATGACCGGCAGGTGAACGTTGGGTGAGGATGGGGGCGGGGTGATTTCGGCCGGGTGAGGGGCTGCTTATCCTGGCGGTGCCCGGCTTGCCTCCGACTGGATTGAATGGGTTCTGACGTGCGATGTGCCGCGCTGATCGCGGTCCTGGCGATGGTCGCGGGAGTGCTGGCCGCCTGCAGCGGCGGCAGCGCGCCGGGGCCGGCGGACCAGGTCTCGGTGTCCAACGGGGGCTGCGGGGCCGGCTGGCACCTGGCCGGGCCCGGCTGGCACACGTTCCAGGTTTACAACGCGGCGGCCGAAGGCGGCGAGGTCGACCTGATCGACCCGGCCAACGGGGCCATCTACGCGGAGATCGAGGACCTGGGCCCGAGCACGAGCAGCCCGATGCGGCTGGACGTGGGCTCCGGTTCCTACGCGTTCCGGTGCCTGTTCGAGGACTACGACCCGATCACCGGGCCGACCGTGGTGGTGGCCGGGCACACCGGCGGCACCCCGGCGATCCTCCCGGTCACCAGCAACGATCTCATCACCCGGGGCCACGAGTACCACGCCTACGTGACCGCGGGCCTGGACACGCTGGCTGGCCAGACCGCCGCGCTGGCCGCGGACGTCCGCGGCGGGAACCTCGGCGCGGCCAGGACCGCGTGGCTGACCGCGCACCTGACCTACGAGCGGCTCGGGGCGGCGTACGACGCGTTCGGCCCCTTCGACGACGAGATCGACGGCCGGCCGGACGGGCTGGCCGGCGGCGTCGGCTCCCCCCGGTGGACCGGCTTCTACCGGCTGGAGTACGGCCTGTGGCACGGCCAGAGCGCGCACCAGCTGGCCGGGGTCGCGGACACGCTGGCCGCCGACGTCCTGGCCCTGCGGAAGTCGTGGCCGAGCACCGAGATCAACCTGCTCGACATCGGGCTGCGCACCCACGAGATCCTGGAGAACGCCCTGGAATTCCAGCTCACCGGGCACGACGACTACGGCAGCGGCAGCACCCTGGCCACCACGGGGGCCAACGTCACCGGCACCCTGGAGCTGCTGACCGTCCTGCGCCCCCTGCTGGTCCCCCGCTACCCCAGCCTGCCCGCCGTCTACACCTGGCTGGCCCGCCTGACGTCCCTGCTCAATCAGGACAAACGGCCGAACGGACAGTGGCTCCCCGTTTCCGGGCTCAGCGAAAGCAGCCGCCAGCGGCTCGACGCGGCCTGCAGCCAGTCCCTCGAGGAACTCGCCCCCATCGCCGCCATCACCGAACCCAGGGTCACCTGATGACAGCCGCAGCGCCGCCACCGGACCCGGGCGAGAGGGGGCCGGGCGGGGAGCGCGCGACGGCCGGGGGCGCGCCTGGCCAAGCCGAGGCTGGCGGGGAGCGGACGCCGCCGCGGCGGGCGTTTTTGCGTGGGGCGCTGAGCGCGGGCGTGACGGGTGTGGCGGCGGGGGCGGCCGGGGGGTACGCGTACCGGGCCTCGCGGCCGGGGTCCGGGGGTGCGGGGGCGGGCGGGGACGGCGGCGCGGCGGGGGCGGGCGGGGAGGGCGAGGCGGCGGTGCTGGCGGCGGTGCTGGCGGCGGTGCCGTTCCACGGGCGGTACCAGGCGGGCATCTTGCCGGTGCCGCAGCGGCAGACGGCGGTGATCTCGTACAACGCGACCGCGGACGGGCGCGCGGAACTCGTCGACCTGTTCCAGACGATCACGGCGCGGGCCAGGTTCCTGACCGCGGGCGGCGACCCGCCGCCGGTCGGGATCGGGGCGCCGCCGTCCGATTCGGGCGTGCTCGGGGCGACCGTGGTGCCGGACGGGCTCACGGTGACGGTCGGAGTGGGCTCGACACTGTTCGACGAGCGTTACGGGCTGGCCGCGCGGCGACCCGCCGGGCTCACGCCGATGCGCACGTTCCCCAACGACGACCTGGACCCGGCCCAGTGCGGCGGGGACCTGGTGGTGCAGCTCAGCGCGGGGCACGCGGACACCGTCATGCACGCGCTGCGCGACATCGCCAGGCACACCCGGGGCGGCATGCAGGCGTCCTGGCGGATCGACGGCTTCACCAGCCCGCCCCGGCCCGGCGGGACCGTGCCGCGCAACATGCTCGGCTTCATGGACGGCATCTCCAACCCCGCCACGAACGACCCGGCCCAGCTGGACCGCCTGGTCTGGATCCAGCCGGACACCGCGGGCGAGCCCGCCTGGACGGCCGGCGGCAGCTATTTCGTGGTCCGGCTGATCAGGATGTTCGTCGAGTTCTGGGACCGGGTCGACATCGCCGAGCAGGAAAACATGATCGGCCGCCGCCGGGCCACCGGCTGCCCGCTCGACGCGGACAGCATCGACGCGACGCCGAACTTCGCGCTCGACCCCACCGGCGAGATCATCCCGCTCACCGCCCACCTGCGGCTGGCCAACCCGCGGACCCCGCAGACCGCGGCCAGCCGGATCCTGCGGCGGGCCTACAACTACGACCGCGGCCTGGACCAGGTCGGCGACCTGGACATCGGGCTGGTCTTCACCTGCTTCCAGCAGGACGTGAAGCGGCAGTTCGAGGCGGTGCAGACGCGCCTGATCGACGAGCCCCTGGTCGACTACGTCAGCCCGTTCGGCGGCGGCTACTTCCTGGCCCTGCCCGGCGTGCTCGACCGCACCGACTACCTGGGCCGCGCGCTGCTGGCCTGACTGGCCCGGGCGGCGTGATCCATTCTTGATCACGCGTTCGCCTTCTGGTCAGGTTCAGTGCGCATCGGTGTCATCCCAGCGTGTCAGTTTTTGACTCCTGATGTGAGTCCGCAAACTCAGGAGGGTGAGATGGGCGAAGGCCCAGCAACGGTCCGCGGCAGGCGGAACTCGAGGACACGAGTCCGGTACTACGCGGCCATCGGCGCGGCGGTGGTGATCGGCACAGGCGTCGCCGTCGGGACCACGGTGACCGGCGCGAGCGCGTCGCCGAACACGCCGAACGCGGTGCCCGTCCCGGCGACAAGCGCGGCGAGCAGCTGGACAGTGACGTCGGGCACCGCCACGCCGATCAAGCACGTGGTGGTGATCTTCGACGAGAACGAGTCGTTCGACCACTACTTCGGGACCTACCCGTACGCGGCCAACACCGACGGCAGCACGTTCACCGCCAAGCGCGGCACCCCGAAGGTGAACGGCCTGTACACCAAGATCACCAAGAGCGGCCCGACGGGCCCGCTGCTGACCGCCAACCCGAACAGCTACAACCCGGAGCGGCTCACCCATGCCCAGGCGCTGACCTGCGACCAGAACCACGGTTACACGCCCGAGCAGGACGCCTTCGACGGCGGCAAGATGGACGAGTTCGTCCAGTACACGCAGAGCGCCTCGACCTGCGCGGCCGGCACGAACGAGTACTTCCAGCCCGGCCTGGTAATGGACTACTACGACGGCAACACGGTCACCGGGCTGTGGAATTACGCGCAGAACTACGCGATGAGCGAGAACAACTACGACACCGACTTCGGCCCGTCGACGCCCGGCGCGCTCAACCTGATCTCGGGCAGCGACGGCGACGGCTACGCGGTCAGCCCGTCCACCGGCGCGGTCGAGCCGGACCCGGGCAGCGTGAGCGCGCTGAACAGCGCCGGGCTTGGCACGATCTACGGCGACCTCGACCCCGCCTACGACGAGTGCTCGGACTCCAGCCACACCTCGACCAACCCGGTCGGCGTCGAGACCGGCAAGAACATCGGCGACCTGCTCAACGCCAAGAACATCAGCTGGGGCTGGTTCCAGGGCGGGTTCGCGCCGACCTCGACCAATTCGGCCGGCGACGCGGTATGCGGCGCCGAGCACGAGAACATCGGGGGCGTCGAGGTCGCGGACTACTCCCCGCACCACAACCCGTTCCAGTACTACAAGTCCACGGCCAACCCCAAGCACCTGCCGCCGTCCTCGGAGCGGGCCATCGGCCACACCGACCAGGCCAACCACCAGTACGACCTGTCCGACTTCTACACCACGCTGAAGGACGGCAACATGCCGTCGGTCAGCTTCCTGAAGGCGGCGGAGTACCAGGACGCGCACCCCGGCTACTCGGACCCGCTGGACGAGCAGACGTTCCTGGTGAACACGATCAACCAGATCGAGAAGTCCAGGTACTGGAGCTCCACCGCCATCGTCATCACCTACGACGACTCCGACGGCTGGTACGACCACCAGTCCTCGCCGATCGTGAACGGCTCGGACACCGCGGCGGACGCGGCCGTCTGCTCCACCGCGGCCATCACGCTGGGCGACACCCCGGACCGCTGCGGCTACGGCCCGCGGCTGCCGCTGGTGGTCATCTCCCCCTACACCCAGTCGAACTACGTCAGCAACAACCTGACCGACCAGGCCTCGGTGACCAAGTTCATCGAGGACAACTGGCTGCGCGGCCAGCGGATCGGGGACGGCTCCTACGACGCGAGCTCGGGGAGCCTGGACGCGCGCGGCGGCGTGCTCGACTTCCACACCTGGCCGCACTTCCGGCCGGTCATCCTCAACCCGACCACGGGCGAGGTCGTCAACAGCTGGAAGTGAGCCAGCGCTGAGGTGGCGAGCGGCCGCGACCGTCCTCGGGCGATCGCGGTCGCTTGCGTCACGCACCACGGTCCGTTCGGCAGAATCATGGCTTTTCAGCATGCGTATTAGCATGAGGGCATGAGCTCACCGCCGATGGCCCCGCCCAGCCCCGAGCAAGTGACCAAGGCGCTGGACGGGGTGCAGGACCCCGAGATCCACCGGCCCATCACCGAGCTCGGCATGGTCAAGAACGTCCACGTCGCGGCGGACGGGGCGGTGCTGGTCGAGGTGTGGCTGACCGTGTCGGGATGCCCGCTGCGGGAGACCATCATCCGCGAGGTCACCGCGGCGGTGACCAAGCTGCCCGGCGTGTCCTCCGTGCGCGTCGACCTGGACGTGATGAGCGAGGAGCAGCGGCGGGCCCTGCAGACCCACCTGCGCGGCGGCAAGGCCGAGCCGGTGATCCCGTTCGCCCAGCCGTCCTCGCTGACCCGGGTGTACGCGGTGGCCAGCGGCAAGGGCGGGGTGGGCAAGTCCTCGGTCACGGTCAACCTGGCCGCCGCGCTGGCCGCGGCCGGCCAGAAGGTCGGCGTGGTGGACGCCGACATCTACGGGCACTCGGTGCCGCGGATGCTCGGCGTCACCGGCCGCCCCACCCCGGTCGAGAACATGATCATGCCGCCGTCGGCGCACGGCGTGAAGGTCATCTCGATCGGCATGTTCACCAAGGGCAACACGCCCGTGGTCTGGCGCGGGCCGATGCTGCACCGGGCGCTGCAGCAGTTTCTCGCCGACGTGTACTGGGGCGACCTGGACGTGCTGCTGCTCGACCTGCCCCCCGGCACCGGCGACATCGCCATCTCGGTGGCCCAGATGCTGCCCGGCGCCGAGCTGCTCGTGGTGACCACCCCGCAGCTGGCCGCGGCCGAGGTGGCCGAACGGGCGGGCGCGATCGCCTCGCAGACCCACCAGCGGCTCAGCGGGGTCATCGAGAACATGTCCTACCTGGTCTGCCCGCACTGCGGCGAGCAGACGGAACTGTTCGGCTCGGGCGGCGGCGCCACGGTGGCGGCCGCGCTCAGCCGGCTGAGCGGGGCTCAGGTGCCGCTGCTCGGACAGGTGCCGATGGACGTCCGGCTGCGCGAAGGCGGTGACGCCGGGGTCCCGCTGGTGCTCAGCGACCCCGACTCCCCCGCGGCGCTCGCGCTGCGGAAGATCGCCGACGACCTCGGCGCCCGCAGCCGCGGGCTGGCCGGACGTAACCTCGGCATAACGCCGCGCTAACGGGTCGCGGGAGCGTGCGCTCAGGTCGCGTCGGAGTCGAAGGGGGGCCGCTCGCCGGGGGCGAGCCTGCTGCCGTTAGACCCGGGGCGGCTGCGGTGCGCGGCGCTGCGGGGCGTCCCCGTTGAGGTCGTCGAAGAGGTGCTTCTGCACGAAACGCTTCGGGTTCAGGTCCTCGATCTCGAAGTCGGCGAACTCGGGCCCGAGCCCCTCCCGCAGGTCGTTCTTGGCGCCCTCGGCGATCCTGCGCAGGTCCCGCAGCGCCCGGCCGGCCTGTGAGGCCATCTTGGGCAGCTCGTTCGGCCCGAAGATGACAAGCGCGATCACCGCCAGGATCAGCAGCTTGGTGATGTTAAGGTCGAAAAACACGCTCAGCTCTTCGTCGGGCGGGTGAACACACGCTCTCGCATGTCCACTGTAAACCGTGCTACCAGTCATTCGGGGCTCCGGCGCTTCCGGCTTGGTCCCTCCCGTCATCAGCCGAACGGGTTGACCCACGACGCAAGCCGGACGAATCCCCGCGACATGCGCTTCCAGAAGCCGGGCGGCCCGTCGTGCGGCAGCGCGCCGACCACGGCGTCGACGGTCTGGGCCGGCGCGTCGGCCATCACCGTGTACACCATGTCGCGGCTGGCCCAGGTGAGCGAGCGCTGATCCGGTTCGGCCACGTAGATCACGTGGCCGGCCACGACGGTCTGCTGCCAGCCGGCCAGCCGGGCGGCCAGGTCACCCCGCTGCTCGAACACCGAGACCACGGACAGGCCATCGGAGTAGCCAAGGTCAAGCACGGTGCCGGTGCCGGTGTTGGTCTGGGCCCCGGTGAACAGCGACAGGCCGCCGGGCAGCCGGGCCGGGACCAGCCAGCCCCGGGAGTGCAGGGCCAGCAGCTGGGCGTGCGACAGCGGGTCGGTCCAGGCCCCGGGCGGATCGTCGGCGTCGCCGGCCGCCGATGGCACCGCCACCGGCGCGTCCGCCGCGAAGCGGACCTTGATGAACACGTCCTGGCTGATCACGTGCGCGCCGGAGTCGAAGACCTCACGCTCGAGCGGCAGCTTGGTCGCGTCGTCCAGCCAGAACCTCGCGGCCAGGCTGCCGTCGGCTCGCCAGGCCTCCACCACCTGCGCCGTCCGGCTGTCCGCCGAGCCCGCGCCCGCGTACGCCACGATGTAATGCGCCTCGAGCAGCTGGACGAGCGGCACCGTCACGCCGAGCACGCCCTCCGGCTGCTGACCGTCATCGTCGGCCGACAGGTACGGCTGGCTGCTGAGCGCGGTCCCCGCGGCCAGGGTCTGGGTGACCGTCTGGCCGCCGCTGACGTGCCAGATATCGGAGACCAGCACGCTCCCGCTGCCGTTGCTCCACCGGGTGACGACCTCCTCACCCTGGTAGGAGGTCAGCACCGCGGCCTGAGCCGCCTGGTTCAGCAGGCCGCAGGGCCAGCTTGCTGCTCTGCCGCCGCCCGGCGGCCTTTCGCGGCGCCGGGGCCCGGTTCGCCGCCGCGGGGGCCGGGCTGGCGCCGCGGCCGCGTCGTTACCGGACGCCGCCGCCGCCCGCCGAGCTGCTGCACGCGGTCACCAGGAAGCCCGGGCACGGCCATCGCCAGCGCGGCCGCCAGCAGGCAGGGCGACCGGCCGGAGCGGCTCAGGCGGTAGCTGGGCGTGAACACTTCTACCTCACGGGAGCGACGCGGCGGTATTGCCCGCGGACGCCGGGGCCGCGCGGGCGCCGGGGCCTGCGCGGGTCGGAGATCGAACGGGACCTCACCGGTGGTGATGGCGTGCTCCACGCTGTACATCTCCACCGACGGAGTGATCCTCGGGCCCGGGGCCGAGTCGCTCCCGCCGCCGACCGTAAACGCGACCGTGCTCAGCCCGACAACCAGGGAGACCGTGCCGAGCATCAGGTAGCGCCGGCGCCGGGCCGACCGTGGCCGGCCCGATTGCGGCCGGGTCAGCGCCCGCTGGCCCGACGGCCGGAGGGGCGGGCCGCCGCCGCCCGGGACGCGGCGGCATCGGGCCGCCCGGGCCGGTCAGGGCGATCAGCCGACTGGTCATCGCGGCCTCGGCCGGGGCCCCGGTGTCGAGCGTGCGCAGCTTCTGCTTCAGCTCACGCAGCTCCGCGGCTTCGGCCCGGCACGGCTCGCAGCTGGCCAGGTGAGCGTGCACGCGGTCCCGTTCGGCGCCGTCAAGCTCGCCGTCGACGAGCGCGGACAACCGGTCGCCCAGATGACTCATAGCTCCTCCCGGCCAGCGGAGGCGGCGTGGCGCTGCACGAGGCCATGGGTGGCGGCGGCATGGGTGGCAGGGGCGTCGGGGGCAGCGGGATTGGGGCGGCGGTGCTCGAGGGCGGCGCGCAGCTGGGCCCGGCCGCGGTGAATCCGGCTGCGCACCGTGCCCAGCTTGACTCCGAGGGTGGCGGCGATCTCCTCGTAGGAGAAGCCCTCGATGTCGCACAGCACGACGGCGGCCCGGTACTCCGGCGGCAGGGCCTTCAGCGCGGCCTGGACGTCGTCGTCGAGGTGGGTGTCGTCGAACGCCTGCGCCGGAGTGGGCTCGGAACCCGGCAGCCGGTGCGCCATCTCGTCGGCCAGGCCCTCGAAGTGGATCCGCTGCTTACGCCGCGCCGAGTCCAGGAACAAGTTCGTGGTGATGCGGTGCAGCCAGCCCTCGAACGTGCCCGGGGTGTAGCTGGACAGCGACCTGAACACCCGCACGAACACTTCCTGGGTCAGGTCCTCCGCGTCGTGCGGGTTGCCGGTCAGCCGGTACGCCAGGCGGTAAACCCGCGCCGAGTGCACCCGGACGATGTCCTCCCACGTCGGAAGGTCCCATTCGCCCTGGTCGCGCCTGCTCCAACAGTCCGCCCTCCGGGTCACACAGTGCCGAGACTGTCACCATCGTGCCCTGGATTCTTCCGTTACGCTAGTTGACTTCGTGTGCTGACTAGCCTAACGGCCTGGCCGGGGAAGAGTTCCCGGACCTGCGGATCTGGCGCTAGGCTGCTGCGGGTGGGCCCACTTGCGTTTGCTAAGCGCCGAATACGTGCCCGAGGACGAGCCGCTGCTCGCCGCCCGGGGATGCGCGGCCGAACTCGGCGGCACCGAACCGGTGCTCCCGGCGGTCGGTGCGGCGCTGCGCTTCCTGGCCTGCGCGGTCGGGGCCAAGACCGTGGTCGAGATCGGCACCGGCTGCGGCAGCTCCGGCATCTGGCTGCTCCGCGGCATGCGCCCGGGCTCCACGCTCACCAGCGTCGACACCGAACCCGAGTACCAGCGCATGGCCCGCAAGGCGTTCACCCAGGCGGGCTTCGCGCAAAACCAGTGCCGCCTCATCCTCGGCCGCGCGCTCGAGGTGCTGCCGCGGCTGTCCGACGGCACCTACGACATGGTGTTCTGTGACGCGGATGCCCGGGACTACGCGGATTATCTGACCGCCGCGCTGCGTCTGCTGCGGCCCGGCGGCATCGTTGCCTTCAATAACGCCCTGCTGGCTGGCCCGCCTGGGGATGCCGCGCCCGAGGATGCCGGAGGGGATGAAGGGAACGGCGATCCCTCGCTCGACCTCGCCAGCCAGGTGCGGACGAACAGCCGACTGATCCCGGTGCTGCTGCCTCTCGGGGACGGCCTGCTCGCCGCGGTCAAGAGAGGCGACTAGAAACCGCTTGGGTTCGAGTCATCCAACCACCGATTTCAAGGCGTCACCAAGCCTGGCTGCCTCATCGGCTGTGAGCTCAACAACGAGTCGCCCGCCACCCTCAAGCGGGACACGCATCACGATGCCGCGCCCCTCTTTCGTGACCTCAAGCGGACCGTCGCCCGTCCGCGGCTTCATCGCCGCCATTTTCTCATCCCCTTCCTCCGGACCCCACCACGGGACCTGCCCAGGCTCTGCGCACGCCGCAACCCCGGCGCCTGCGGCGAAACCGGCCAGCCACAACCGTTTCTATCTGTCGCCCTATTATCCCGTGTTCGGAAGCAGAATGGTAATGATCGGAGATCCTTACCGCCGTCAAAGCGCGTACAACAGCCTTTTTCTCTGGCCGTTCGGTGATTTCGCCGGCGCGTCGCCTTGGCCGGGAAGGAAACCTGGTGGGCGAGCGCACTGAGCGCCCGCGCCGGCCCGCGCGCCGCCTGTTCATCGACCTGACGCCGCTGCGCCGGTCCCGCGATTTCCGCTTTCTCATCGGCGGCGAGCTGGTGTCGGTGCTCGGCACTCAGCTGACCACGGTCGCGGTGCCCTACCAGGTCTACCGGCTGACCCACTCCTCCCTCGACGTCGGGCTGGTGTCGCTGGCCCAGCTGTTCCCGCTGATCGCCGGATCGCTGCTGGGCGGGTCGGTGGTCGACGCCATGGACCGGCGCCGCCTGCTGATGGTGGCGCAGGTGCTGCCGGCCCTGTGCAGCGCCGGCCTGGCGGTCAACGCCGACCTGGGTACCGCGCTGTGGCCGTTGTTCGTGCTGCCCGCGGTCGCCGCCGGGTTCAGCCCGCTGGACAACGCCGGGCGCAGCGCCATCATCCCGCGCCTGGTCCGCCGGTCCGAGCTGTCGACCGCCAACGCCATGTTCCAGGCCCTGTTCCAGTTCGGGCTGGTGGTGGGGCCGGCCGTGGCCGGGCTGCTGCTGGCCGGGGCCGGGGTCCGCTTCGTCTACTGGATGGACGTGGCCAGCTTCGGGGCGGCCCTGTTCGGGGCGTTCCTGATGTCACCGCAGCCGCCGCACGACGCGGTGACCCACCGGCCGGGGCTGCGGTCGGTCGTCGAGGGCCTGCGCTACATACGCGGGCGGCAGGCCATCCAGGGTGCCTACCTGATCGACATCAACGCGATGGTGTTCGGCATGCCGCGGGCCCTGTTCCCGGCCCTGGCCGCCGGGCTGTTCGGCGGCGGAGCCACCACGCTCGGCTTGCTGTACGCCGCGCCCGGCGCGGGGGCGCTGATCGGCGCGCTCACCACCGGCTGGGTCAGCCGGATCCAGCGCCAGGGCCTGGCGGTCATCGTCGCCGTCATCGCCTGGGGCGCCGCCATCACCGGCTTCGGGCTGGTGCGCTGGCTGCCGGCCGCGCTGGTGCGCTGCTCGCCGCCGCGGGCTGCGCCGACGTGATCTCGGCCGTGTTCCGCAGCACGATCGTCCAGCTCGCCGTGCCCGACGCGCTGCGGGGCCGGCTGGCGGGCGTGCAGATCGCCGTGGTCACCGGGGGCCCCCGGATCGGAGACCTGGAGGCGGGCGCGGTCGCGACCGGCCTGCGGCGACACCTTCTCGGTCGTCTCCGGCGGTCTGGCCTGCATCGTGGGCGCGCTCGTGCTGGCCCGGCTGCTACCCGGCTTCCGGCGCCAGCGAATAGCAACCCCGCCCACGCCTCCGAACCGGCCGCCTCCGCCTCCGCCTCCGTAGGTAATCGAGGGTTGGCTGCGGCCGGCTCAGTACGGGACCTTGTCGATGCGCTCGCCTTCGGCGTTGAACAGGTACATGTTCGTCACGTCGACCACGACGCTGACCACCTGCCCGACCTCCCACCCGCGCGGTGAATCCAGGCGCATGACGATGTCGGCGCGACGGTGCTCGCCCGGCGGCCGGGAATGTGCCGGGGCGGGATCGCTGGCCGGGCGGGGGCGCCGGGTCAGCACGGGCCTTAGCCTCGACAGGGTTCGGCCGGGTCGCCGGGGTGGGGCATCGGGCCGGGGTGGGCGCATCGGGCTGGGGAGGAGGCATCGGGCCGCGGAGAGGCATCGGACCGCGGAGAGGCATCGGGCCGGGGAGGGGCATCGGGCCGGGTGGGGCGAGGTGGACGGCGTGGCCGGGGTTTGACCGATCACGACTCGCTGGCCGTGCTCAACCCAGACGGTCGCTGACAGCAGGTTGATCGGCGGCGAGCCGAGGAAACTAGCGACAAATGCCGTAGCCGGGTTGCAGTACATCTGCGTTGGGCTGCCGACGTCCTCCAGTGCCCCGTCCCGCAGCACCGCGATCCGGTCCGCCAGGGCCAACGCTTCCACCTGGTCATGGGTGACATAGATGGTAGTGAGGTTCAGGGACCGCACCAAGGCCCCGATTTCCTCCCGGAGTCCGTGGCGTCGGCTGGCGTCGAGGCTGGCGAGCGGCTCGTCCATCAGCATGACAGCCCGCTCGCTCTTGCTGAGCGCCCGGCCCATCGCGACCCGCTACCGTTCGCCACCGGACAGCCAACTTGGCCTGCGGTCGAGCGTCGCCTCGATGCCAAGCCCGCGGGCAAGCTCGCTGAAGATCATCCACGGCGCGCACGCCGCCGTCGTAGACCTTGGTCACATGGTCTAGAAAAACGGTCACCGTTGCCTCCGGGAGGCTTGGCTTGGCGTGAACTCGGCTCGCAAAAGCCATAAATCCGACTTTCTCGGACGATACACCAAGGCTAACGTGACCGTTATCACATGTCACCGATCGACTCATTAGTCCATTGGCAGGTCGGGGTCCCCCTCGATCCAGCCTGCACGGGTCGGCGGGATCTGCGGGGCCTGTGGGATTTTCGGGGTCTGTGGGATTTTTTGGGCCTGTGGGGCGACGTCGGCGTAGAGACGGGCAGCTTGCCAGCAATACCAGGCGACCACGCTGCCTCTTCGTCGCTCTCCCGGGCCAGCCGGCGAGAGTCAAGCACGATCGTGCCGTCGACGACCCTTGGTCGCGAGATACTGCAGCGAGGCGGCCTTGCGGGCCGACAGACCCGCGCCGCGGAGCAGCTCGGTCGGGGTGGCGAGGAGCCGCTCGGGAGTGACCTCGCCGTCCAGGGCCAGGACGAGTCGCCCGTGTATCGCCTGGGCGGCGGCCACGGCAAGCTGCTGGTAGGTGACGGAACGGACGAGGGTGGCGAAGTGCGTGCCGGTGGGTTTGGGAAACACCGGCAGGCCTGCTTCAGCGCGGAGGCGGGCGAGCACCGGGTCACGTTCGGCCAAAATCTGGGCGGCTTGCCGGGGAGTGACCCGGCGCGAGCGGGGAGCATTGGACGTGGTCACGATGGGCTCGCGGGCGGAGGCGAGAGGTGGTCGGGCGGGCGTGCTGCCTTCTCGCCGTGAGTGGCGGTGTATTCGGCCGCCAGCCAGGGTCCCAGGTCGTCGATCAGCATGCGCAGCACGGCGGGATCGGCCGTCGGCGTGCGGGCCGTCGCGGCGGCGGTGCGCATCTGCCCGGCTCGGCCGGCATAGTGATGGCCGAAGACCCAGCGGATGTAGCCAGGTCGCTGGTCCAGCCGTGCCAGCGCGGCATGACCAGCGTAAAACCGGTGCGCACAATCCGTCGGGCCGCCGTCCGGCTGAGGGACTTACGCTCCGCGCCGGAGGCGGCTTGGGCCGCTCGTGCACGCCAGCGGGCCAGGGCTAGGTCGTATCGTTCGAGTTCGCTCAGCAGCGTGCTTGCGCGGCACAGGCCGACACCAACGCCGTCGATCTGGGCGAAGGCGAGGTCAAGCGCGGCCTCGATCACGTCAGCGTCGGCCCGGTCGGCGTGCGCGGGCTCATGGTGCAGGGCAAGCATCAGGTCCAAATCGGACACCCCGGGAATGGCGGTGCCACGCGGGATGCTGCCGTAGAGGTAGGCGCTGTGCAACCGACGTTCGTCGAATGCCGCGGCGATCTGCCTGCGCGCAGCGTCAACCACCGGCGCGAACGTGGCAGGCACCCGGCTCAGCGAGCCTTCGCGCATAATCAGCCCGTCCTGGTCCAGGCCCCGCTGATTCATGAGGTCACTTTGCCGTATGTACGGGCCGGTAACCAACCAGCGCCGCCGTGACCGCGGAACTGGCCGCCGTCAGCCAGCCGTTCGGGGATCACCACGTGCAGCCAGTGAACGGGTGTGCTCCGGGTCCTGGCGGCGCGTTACGGGCGGCTTCGCCGAAGTCGTCAAGACCCTGGTCAGATCGGGTAGCGGGTGGGTTCGGTGGTGTACTGGCGGCCGGATGGGGCGGTCCACACGAAGGTGCCCGGGGTGATCTGCTCGCAGTTCCAGCGGGGGTGCTGTTTGAGCCGGTGCTCGAACCGGCACTTAGGCCCGCCATTGCACAGGCACGTTCTGCCGCCGTGTTCGAACGGGATGTTGTGCTCAAAATCGCAGGCGGCCGCGGGTCGCCGGCAGGTCGGGCCGGTGCAGGTGGCGTGCCGGATCTGGGCCAGGTGGCGGAGCTTGACGCCGGGGTCGTGGCCGCGGGCCTGGAACCGGTGGTCGCATTCGTCCAGCGCGATCGGGTCCAGGGTGACCAGCAGCGCCGGGCGGCCGGGGATCCCGGTGCTCAGCCGCCACACGCCGTACCCGCCGGGCGGGCCGGGCTGGCCGGTGCCGGTGAAGGTGAACCGCGGCGGGGGCGCGGGACCGGTCCCGCCGGGCGGGACGTGGCCGCCGGGCGGCGGGCCGGGCGGGTCGTGGCCGGGGGGCGGGTCGTGTCCGCCGGGCGGCTGGGGTCTGGGGTCTGTTGCGGTGCGGGTGCGGTTCTGGGGGTCGGGGCGGGCGCAGCCGTGGCCGATGGCGTATCCGTGGTCGTCGGTGAGGGTGAGGCACCAGGTGGTCTTGGGGTTGGCGGCGGCGGCGCGGGTCAGCTGGCGGGCCAGGTCGGGGTCGACGGGGCCCAGGCCGGCGATCTCGCCGGGCCGGTCGGCCAGGCCCAGCTGGGTGGACAGCGGGACGGTCAAGCGTCCTTCGTATGCTTAGTCTGACGGTGACTGTGCGTTTCCCGTTTGTCTCACCTCGCGCGCGCGTACGCGCGTCTGCACGCGTTGGGGCCACACGCGTCGTGGGACGAGACAAAGAGACAATCACACAGCGTGACTCCACCCGGAGGGAGGGCCCGCCTTGCCCGTTCGTTCCCGCGTAGTGCAAGTGCACGGTCCGTGTACCGCCAACACGTGCAGACACGCACGCGCGCGAGGCGTGCACTTGCACTAACGGTGTCATCTGATCGGGGGGAAGTGGCGTAGGCTTAATCACGTCCGTGCCGGCGATATTGAGAGGTCGCGCGTGGTGTCCGATAGCTCCGCAAACGCGCAATTGCCCGCTGCTGTCTGGCAGGCTTCCGAGATGCGCCGCGCGTGGCGGACACGTGATTTCCGTGCGGTTTTCTACCTGGCCTGCCGGGTCGGCCTCACGCCAGAGATCATCGCGGGCAATACCGGATTGCCGCTTGATCTGGTGCTCGATGTGATGAAAGGCAACACCGTCATTAACGGGGATCCTGGCATCGCGGATCAGGTTGCTACAGGCTTTGGGATGCCTGACGATCACCGCAGGTTTTTCGGGCTTGCGTCTCGTAGTGTTAGTTCGGCCTCCGTCGCGGTACCGCAACGACGCGCGGTTAAAGGCGAGATTAAGCAGCGGGCACATATCGGGCTGCGTATTGCGGCTTTGCGGCGTGAGCGTCGTCTAACGCAGGAATCGCTAGCCGAGCGTGCCGGAATCAGCCGGGAGACTGTCGGCAAGATTGAGCGGAATTCGCGAAGGCCTAGTCTCGCAATGCTCGATACCCTGGCGGCCGCTCTAAGCGTTTCGGCCTCAGCGATAATTGACTTTCCCGTGACGGAGGTGCAGCCGGGAAGGAAACGAGAGTGCACGCCAGGACAGCTTGGGTCTTCTTCCCCGCAATCTGAAGGCGCAGCGGAGAATTTCGGCACAGAACTAACGCGCCTCATGGCAGCGCGGCGAGTAGGCGTACGCGAGATTGCGCGCCAGACAGGTTATACAGCTGGCTATATTTCTAATCTGCGCAGCGGGGTAAAGGCTCCATCGCCGAAGGTTGCCGGATTGCTCGATTCAGCGCTAGAAGCCGACGAAAGCCTTATTGAGGCTGAGCGGAGCGTGGCAAAAGAGCGGATTCCACAACCTCGACGCAGATCAGAGGATTTTCGTATTCCAAGCGCGCCAGAGAGCGAATTGACGTTCGAAAGCTCCGGGTACCTGCTAGATGTCCTAAGCCGCATTCAGAAACTGCACAGGGGTACTGTCCACCCGGAAATTATCGGTCAGCTGCAAGATAATATCCGGCATATTGTGATGCAGTACGAAAGTCTTGATCATTCCAGTCTCACGCCGGTTCTGCTAAAGGAGCGCGCTTGGATAGATGCGCTTCTTGACGAGTGTTACCATCCAAGACAGCGGCAGCAGCTATTTGATATCGCTGGAGCAGTGTCGGGAGTTCTCGGATACGTTGCTGTTGGTCGCGGTGATTTTCCGCTAGCCAGAGCTTACTGTCTTGAAGCTTTCCAGCTAGGCGATTTTGCGGAAGATGCCAATCTCCAAGCGTGGGCGCGCGGCTTGCAGAGCTTCTGTGAATACTATGCCGGGCGATATGACGAGGCGCTGAACCTGGCAGAAGACGGGCTTAATTACGCGCAAGCAGGACCGCAAAGTGTACGCCTCACTATAAACGGCGCGGCTAGGGCAATGGGTAAACTCGGGGATGCCGACGGCGTGCAACGTGCCGTTAGTGCAGCCTACGATCTCATGTCCCGAACCGACATACCGAGCGGAATTCCGTCCAGCATCAGCTTTGAATGTTACAGCGCAGCCCAGACGGCCAGCAACGCGGCTACCGCTTACGTCTCGCTTGGAATGACAGAAAAGGTTCAGCAATACGTTGACCTTGCCCTGCCTGATATCATCAAGTCCGGGTCCCCGTGGAGTCGCTCTCTTGTCATGATCGATCTCGCTCTTTCGATAATCCGGTCCAAAGAGCCTGATTTGGATCACGCCGCTGAACTCATACTTGATGCGCTCAGAATTTCGGCAGGCCGTCCCATCATTTCGGTTAAGCAGCGCACTTTTGAGTTCGTCCGGGAAGCCACCGGACAGTGGGGTAATATCCGGCAGGTCAGCGCAGTTCGCGATGCTGCCTCTAACCTTAACGCACGTTTATGAGTGACCCGAAGAATGCAAAAGACGCTGGCTATGCTAATTCGGAGGAGCTAGAGCGTTTCCGAAGTATCCGGTGGCTCCATAATCACTGGTCGCGCCCTGTCGGCCCGCCCGCCTATTACTGGTACCTGACATTCGAAAAATCCCCGGAACTGCATAACCTTGCCAGCAGATACCAGGAGGCTCTTGCCTTTCCATATTATGACCTGACGCCTTTGCGCGATCTGCACCTTACGCTTGACAGGATTGCATATGCCGACGATATCGCGCCAGGCAAGCTAGATGCCATTGAAGCCGCTGCAATACGTGCCTGCCAGAGGATACGGCCGTTTAGCATTACTGTCGGCGTGCTCGGAGGGACCCCCGGCGCAATCGGCTTTACTGCGTTCCCCGGCAAGCCGGTAGAAGACCTTCGTGACGCGTTCACGGCAGCGACATTGTCGGTATACCCGGGCGCGCCCATCAGGCATTCAGAATTTCATCCGCATGTCACGATAGCATACGCTAATTCGGATGGCGTTCCCGCGACAGAGGCTATTTCAGTAGTCGAGAAACTGCATTCCGCGGCCACCGTTAATATCACGATCAGAGAGGGAACACTGGCACTCCTTGAGCGACGTCAGCGCGCATACGAATGGCGAGCAGTCGCGCGAATACCACTTGCAGGCCGATCCAGCGGCAACGCCTTACGCCATTACGGAAAGTGATCGTCCGTTCGTCCGCGTTCGTCCGCCGCCTCGCGCGCGCCTACGCGCGTACGGCCACACATGCGCCGTGCACGTTCGCGTGCACGATCACGCACCGTGAGTTCACGAGGCCGCCCGGAACCGGCCCGGTGCCCGCCATAATGCCTTTACGCGGGCAATCCTAATATGCGCCGCGCTTCTTCCTGGATGCCTGATAGGCGTCACGCTCGCCCTTGAGGTTAACCGTCGCGTCGACGCGTTCGATTATCTCATCCAGGTGCGTGCGCTCGTGAATCCACAGGAACCCGGAGTCACGCACCTGAACCGCCGCCTGGCGTATCACCGATAGCTGTTCATGGCTCCAGTCAGCGTACTTGCCCGATGCGGTTTGACGCAGATGACCTATCGGTTCCTGACCGAGCAAAGGATACTCCATAGGGGACAGCGCTAGCGTGATTCTTGCTCGGTTAGCACCTCGGCAAGCCGGGCCTTTAGCAGCTCGCGCACTTCCGCATGCTCGGGGAGGGTCTTGAGCGCGTGTTCTAGCTCGCGCCGGCGAGTCTTCAATTCATCAGCGGTCCAGGCGTGCGCGGGATGAGGCGGGGATGGAGGCTGCATGGCCATCACGAGTCCTTTACGATATCGGCTTCTACCCTGCTGCCAATGACGGCTCGTATAGGGGGAAAGCACGGCATCCATTCATATTTTCCCTCGCTCGCGGTGCGCCTGCATACGTAAACCACGCCCTGCGGGGGCCACTCACTTAGCTCAACTCCCCTCGCCGGCCAGCCTGTTACCGCGATGCGCACAACCTCGCCCCATTCCGCATCGGGTGAGGCCGTCATGGTTTCCTCGACTGCCGATCGCGCGACGGAAGGTTTATCCGTGACGCCGGTAGCGATCATGACGTCACAGGCCAGCGCGGGGAGTACGACCCATTGAATCGCTGTGCTCATGTGATCTGACAGTGCCAGCGCGGCACCGCGATCACGAGGTACGGCGCGTACGCCTTCGCGGAGAAATGACGAGAGAGTGTTTCCCTGGCATGGGTACTCGCCGTACCTGTTGCCCCGCGAGGTGCCCGCTTAGGATGCGCCCGTGGCAGGCCGCCAGATCGCGCCAGGATCGCCGGAGACGGCCGGAGGGTGCCCGAGTGAGGGACCCGGCCCTTCTGGCCGCCCTGGCGCGCTCTCGGCGCGCGGCGGTCGCGGCCCGGCCTACCGGTGATCCGTCCACCGGTCCATCGTCCACGCCTCGCGCGCCTGCGCGTTCTGGCCGCGTTCGAACCGTGGACGTGGACGTGGACGTATCACCGGACAGGAGCACGAGTGACCGAGAGGAGGGATGCCCGCCGAGTCGTCCGGGGGAGGTGATGCCCGACGACAATTCAGCCCAGCCAGGAAACGGAAACGGAAGAGGTGAGCGCCTATAGGAGGCGCACGGATCAGGACGCGCTACGCGCGTACCACCTGCACAGGGTGACGAGCAAATTCAGTACCACGATCAGCGCGGAGGGAGCGCGACGGCTCGCACGGCTGCTGACGCTAGATGACGACACGGCAGATACGCGGAAGCAATGACATAGGAAGGGGCCCCTTGCCCGGCAAGGGGTCCCTTTCCCGTTGTCCGGGCCTTAGATCTTGTTCTGCTCGATCTCGATGCGGCCGTAATCGAAACGGCCGCCCGGCCCGGTGCTCTCGCCGATGCGGATCGCCGCGAACAGGAACCGCAGGACCGCGTTCAGCCGTTCGAGGTTCCCGGCTTCCTCGTGCGCGTCCCAGGTTGCCCGCGCGTCCGGGCCGGTCATTCCCTTCAGCACCTCGACAGCGGGACGGATGATCGTTTTCGCCTCGATCTTCTTGATGCGGTCCTCGACGGTCTTGCGCATCTGCCGGTATTCGCTGGTGTTGATCTCCCGCGCGTCCCACATCGCCTTCAGCTCCGCCAGCTCCGCCTGATCGGCGTCGATCGCGGCGTTATCCTCATCGGACAGGACCGTCGCGGATTCCGCGCCGGTAACGTTGATACGCTCAAGCAGGTCTATCGCGGCGTCCTTCACGAATGCCTCCAGGGTGGTCGCGCCGACACGCCGGAAGCACTTCGTCCCGCCGTCAGCGGGCCGGAAATTGGTGCACACGTAACAGCGGCGGTCTTTCTCTTCCGGGCGGCCGGACATCCGCATCCCGCACTTCGTGCACCACAGCAGCCCGCGCAGCAGGTGGAACGTGCGGTGGGCGTACTGATCGCGGGTGAGAGCCGAGCGGAACGCGCGCCGTTCCTGCACCTCGGCGAACATCATCGGGTCAATGATCGCCGGCCAGATACCCGGCCCGATTTCCTCGCCCCGGAAAACCCGGATACCGGCGATATGCCGTGAGTCCAGCAGGCGCAGCAGGTTCGAGATATGCCACTGCTTACCTTGCGCTGTGGGAATACCACGCTCGTTCAGCTCATCCGCTATCGCGTGCGGCGTCATCCCGCTCAGGAAACTCTCGAATATCCAGCGGACGGTTTCCGCCTCATGCTCGATGATCTCCATGCCGTTCTTCGTATACCCGTATCTGCGGGACCCGGTCTGCGGTTTCCCGTCCCGCGCCCGGTCCACCATCGCGTCTTTCAGCCGGCGGGACGTGTCGTCGGAAGAACGGCACGCGTGCGCGACCTCGCCCCGCAGGTAATGCCGGTCATCAGGATCGCTCAGGTCCCGGTTGCCGGATTTCCCGTGCAGGATGATCCCGTGTTCCTCGGAAATCTTGAGCAGTTCCTCAAGGTCCCACGGCTGGCGCATCAAACGGTCCGGATGATAGACCACGATATGCCGTATCCCCATCGTCCGGGCCAGCTCCAGCAGCCTGTCCCACCCCGGCCTTTTCCGGTCCCGCTGCCACGCCGACCGGTTCGGGTCGATCAAAACCCGCCCCGGCGCAAGACCAAGACCGAGTTCTTCTACCACGCCCCGGCAAATGCGTTCCTGCCGTTCCACGCTGGTCTGGTCCTTATCCTTGATATGAGAAACACGGCAGTAAATAGCGGCCGCTTCCCCGACCCACGATTCGCGGCTACGCTGCGACTGCTGAGCAGCAGCCACGCGGGAGATCGCCCGCTCGCGTACCGTCTGCGCACTGACCTGCGGTTGGCCCGCCGATGTGGTGTTCATGCCACCGAGCATACGAGCACCGCGTGACCACGGTGAGGTTGATGTGGCCGGTGAACCCGACCGGGAGCACGCCCGCCGCCGGCGGGGTGTGCGGGCCGGGCGGGTCCTGCGGGCCCGGTCCGCCGTCACCCGGGCCGTCGTGTCCGCCGTCACCCGGTGCGCCGTGGCCTGCGCCGTGGCCGGGGCCGTCCGGGGCGCTGTGGTGGCGGTTCTCCCCGCCGGCGGCGGAGGCCAGGGGGCGGGAGTCGCGGTTGAGCATGATGTCGGTGTAGGCGATCGCGCGGAGCTGGTCCATGTCGCCGTCCAGCCCGGCTTTTTTGAGCTGGCGGGCCCACCAGGAGATCCGCTGGTCCGCGGCCAGCACGTCGGCGGGGGGGAGTTCGCGGCCGGCCAGGCCGGCGTGGCCGGAGTCCTCGGCCCAGCGTTCCACCCGGGCGTTGCGCTCGGCGCCGGTGCGTCGTTTCTTCGCCTTTTCGGGGTTGACCTCGATGACGGCGCGGGCGATCGCGGCGCGGAGCCCGCCCGGGGTCAGCTTCGCGGCCCGGTCCAGGACTTTCGCCTCGGCCCGGCGGGCTTCGGCGGGGGTGAGGTTGACCACGGCGCGGGCGATGATCGCGACCTTGGACTCGCGCAGCAGCCCGGACCGGAACGCGGCGTAGACATCCGATGCGGTTAAGTTGTCAAGCTGCCTGGGGAAGTTTTCTGGCGGTGGCGGGGAATGCGGTGGCTTCGTCGTAGTGCTGGCCGGTGGTCAGGCAGTGGTGCAGGCAGCCGAGCAGGCGGGCGAACAGGTTGCGCTGGGCGGCGGCGTGCCGGTCGCCGGCGTCTTTGCGCCGGTCGTAGTGGGCGCGGGCGCCGGGTGAGGCGGTCAGCGCGGCGAAGGCCCAGATGTAGCCGGCGGCGTTAAGGCGGTTGTTCTTGACCCGGCGGCGGGTGACGGATGTGGTCTTGCCGCTGGCGCGGGTGATGGGGGCTGCGCCTGCGTAGGCCTTGAGGCCTTTGGCATCCTGGAACCGGGATCGGTCGTCTCCGATCTCGGCGAGTACCCGGGCGCCGGTCAGTGCGCCGAGCCCTGGGAAGCTGGTGATGATCCCGGCGTCCGGGTGCTGGTTAAAAGACCGGGTGACGGCCTGCTCGAGGTCCCCGGCGGCCGCGCAGGCGGTGTCGAGCTGGCTGAGCAGGGCCAGCGCCTGCCGTCCCATGGCCTGCTCGACGAGGGGGAGCTGGCGCATCTGCGGGGCGCGGAACGCCTCGCGGAGCCGGGCTGCTTCGTTGTCGATGCCGCGGCTGCGCCCGGCTTTTTTCAGCAGGGCGCGGAGCTGGGTGAGGGTGAGGCGGGCGGCGTCGGCGGGGGTGGGCGCGGCGGCGAGGATGGTACGGGCCTCCGGGCGCAAGATGCCGTCACGGGCCTGGGCGAACGCGGCCAGGAAGGCGGGGTAGTACTCGCGCAGGTGGGAGCGGAGCCTGTGGTGTGCGGTGGTGCGGTCCCAGACGGCGTCTTGCTGGGCGCGGGCCAGTACCGCGATGGCCTGGGCCAGCTCGGTATCGGCGGGCAGCGGCCGGTGCGCGTGCCGGTCGGTGCGCAGCACATTGGCCAGCACGACCGCGTCGCCGTGGTCGGATTTCCTCCCGGCGATCGAGTGCCGGTCCCGGTACCGGGCCACTGCCATCGGGTTGACGGGGTAGACCTGGCGGCCGGTGGCGCGCAGGCACGCGACCAGCAGGCCGCGGGGTGTCTCGATCGCCACCGGGACCGGGTCTTGGGGGGTGTCGCCGTGCCCGGCGAGCAGGTCTGCCAGGGCGGCCAGCCCGGCCGCGTCGTCGCTGATCCGGCGGCGGGCCAGCAACTGCCCGTCCCGGCCCACCAGGGCGATGTCGTGGTGTTCTTCGGCCCAGTCGATCCCGCAGTAAACCTCCATGCTTCCTCCGTCTTTGTCGATAGGTTTGCTGTTCGCGCTGGTCTAAGCCGCGCGGGGCACGCACGCTCCCTAATGGAAGGGCTCAGGGCACCGCCATCCGATTAGCCGTTCGTGACCCCAGCTGCCCGCAGGCCCCGGTCTTGCCCGGGGCTCGGCGGCTCCGGTGCGGGTGAGGGGTTACTCCTGCAGGTGGCTCAGGACACGACCACTGATACCGCCGCGAGCTGCTATTATCACGGAAGCGGCCCGGCGTGTCGCTTAGCGCATCGAGCGCGCGGCTGGTGCCAGGTCCCTGGATCTCACCCGAGAGGTCACCGCCCCCAGTCAGGACAAGCAGGTCACCCGGCACCAACCGGACCAGCCAGATCCCGGCCGTCTGCGACCTGAGACAAGCATGGGTTCCGGCAGGCAGGCCCCGCACTCTACGCCAAGAGCTCCAGCTCTCTGGTGCCGGAAAGCGGTGACCTGCCATGTGCCCATTA
>CAWEFK010000014.1:0-75823 GCA_963808315.1 uncultured Actinomycetes bacterium
TCACGGGTGGCTATGGATTTACCGGCGCGGCCACGGCGGCCACGATGAAGGCGAGGATCTCGGCCGCGTAGCCCAGCTGGCCGAACCGTCCGGCCGGGCCAGTGTGCGCCCCGGCGCCCAGCTCGGGGCGGAACAGCACCCGGCTTCCCGCGGTGTCGGTGGCCCGCAGCCTGGCCACCCACTTGGCCGGCTCGTGGATCAGCACCCGCGGATCGTGCAGGCTGCCGGTGACCAGCAGATCCGGCCGCGGTCCGGCGGGCGGGTTGTCGTAGGGGCTGTAGGAGGCCAGGTAGGCGCGCGCCGCAGGGTCCCGCGGATCGCCCCACTCGTCCCATTCGTTGACGGTGAGCGGGATGGCCGGATCCAGCATGGTGCTCACGCAGTCCACGAACGGAACCTCCGCCACCACCGCCCGCCACCGCCGCGGCGCCAGCGAGTACACCGCCCCCTGCAGCAGCCCGCCCGCCGACAGCCCGCGGGAGACGATCCGGCCGGGCGCGGCCCAGCCTCGGGCCGCCAGCATGTCCGCAGCGGCGATGAAGTCGGTGAAGGTGTTGCGCTTGCGGCCCAGCCGGCCGTCCAGCCACCAGCTCCTGCCACCCTCGCCGCCGCCGCGCACGTGCGCGACGGCATAGACGAAGCCCCGGTCCAGCAGGCTGGGGGTCGCCACGCTGAAGGCCGGCCACTCGCAGGACTCGTAGGCGCCGTAGCCGTAAAGGAGGCACGGGGCACTGCCGTCGCGCCGCGACCCGGCCCGGTAGGCGATCGTCACCGGGACGGACGTGCCGTCCGGTGCGACCGCGGTAACGCGCTCGGTGGCGTAACGCGCCGGATCGTAACCGGGTACCTGCTGCTGCTTGCGCGCCCGCCAGCGGCCGGTGGCCAGGTCCACGTCGTGCCAGGACGGCGGCTCGACGAGCGATTCGGTGCGCACGGTCACCGCCGTGGCGTGGTAATCCTCGTTCCGGGCGAGGGCAAGCGAGCTGTGCGGGCCGCCGGCCTCGATCAGCCGCTGCTCTCCCGACTGGCGGTCCACGATCCGCAGCTGGGTCGCGGCCGCCTGCCGCTGCTGCACGACCAGGTACCGCCCGAACACGTCCACCGAGACCAGGCGGGTGTCCGGTGACCCGGCGATGACCTGGCGCCACCGGGCCCGGCCGGCCCCAGTCGCGGGCCCAGTCGCGGCCCCAGTCGCGGCCCGGGCAGTGGGGCCATGGGCCCAGTGGTGGGCATTGTCGCGGGCGCGGCCACCAGCCGGAACTCTTCCGCGTCCGCGTTGGTGACCAGGAAGAACTCGCCCAGGCCCGGTCCGGCCGCGTGCTCGGCGCGATACTCGATGCCCGGCGTTCGCCTCTCCATAACGGCGGGTTCGGTGTCGGTCCTGGCCGCCGGGAGCACGAGCGTCTCGGTGCTGTCCCTGGACTCCGTCTCGATCAGCACGTACGCGCCGCTGCGGGTGGCCCGCACGGTGACCTCGAACCGCTGGTCCTCCTCCCGGAACACCAGCGTGTCCCGGTGGGGACCGGTGCCTAGCAGGTGCCGCCGGACCTCGTGCGGCCGGTACTTGGCGTCGGTGACGACGTAGAGCAGCGACCGCGAGTCGGCCGACCAGGCCAGCCCGTAGTAGGTTCCCTCGATCCGCTCCGGCAGGTCGGTGCCGCGGTCCAGGTCGCGGATGCGCAGCTGGTAGCGCTCGTCCCCGTCGAGGTCGACGGAATAGGCCAGCAGCCGTCCGTCCGGGCTGATCTCCCGGACGCCGAGCCCGAGATAGCCGCCGCCGGCCGGATCCTCCGCCAGCAGCAGGTTCTCGTCGAGCAGCACCTGGGCGGGTCGGTCAGGGCCGGCGGCCCGGCAGAACTGCTCGTATTCCCGGCCCGGGACGGTCCGGGTGAAGTAGCTGTGGCCGGCCCGGCGCCAGCTCACCGACTCCTCGGCCGGGATCACCCGCGCGGCCAGCTCGGCGGCCAGCTCGTCCCGCAGCCCGCGCACCGAGTCCAGCCAGCGGTCGTAGTAGGCGCGCTCGGCCGCCAGGTAATCCCGCATCGCGGGCAGGTCTCGGTCGCGCATCCAGGCGTACGGGTCGGGGTCGCCGCCGGCCGGAGCGACGGGCGGGCCGCTCCTCACTGGCCGCCCGCGGGCCCGGTCAGGACCCTGCGGAGCTCGTCGGCGGGCAGCCGGACGGAGGTGTGGCCGTCCCGGCCGCTGACCGTCTCCGCCTGCAGCAGGCTGTTGAGCACGGCCTCCTCCGTCGCCTCCACCACGGCGGCGAAGTAACCGTCGAGCGCGCGGCCGGTGACCGGCGCTCCCAGCGCGCGGCCGCGCGGGGCGCGCAGCCCGGTGGCCAGCGCCAGGAAGATCTCGCCGCTGGCGTGGTGAGCCGTGCTCCCGGTCCTGGCCAGGCCGAGCCCGGCCCGGCGGGCCAGCCGGCCGCACCCGGCCGCGTCGAGCGGCCCGTCGGTGAGCGCGACGACGATGCACGAGCCGGCGGGTTTCGGCCGGCCGGTGCCCGGCGGCGGGGCGGGCAGCAGCTGGCCGGCGGCCTGCCCGCCACGGTGAGCCGCTCCCGGTCCCCGAAGTTGGTCAGCGTGACCACCGCCACGGTGTGCCCGTCGGGCAGCACGCGGGAGGCGGTGCCGATGCCGCCCTTGTAACCCAGGCAGGTCATCCCGGTCCCGGCCCCGACCGCGCCCTCGGCGCCGTCCACAAAGGCCCGGGCGGCACCGCCCGCCGACGCCCGGGCGGCGCCGAGCGCGGCCCGGACATCGTCGCGGCTTACCTGCATGCGGCGCGGTTCGGACAGGAAGCTGTCGTCGCACTCCGCGACGACCGGGATGATCACGTCCTCGACGCCGATCGCGGGCTGCTCCTCGATGAGCAGCTCGCACGCCGCGTCGTACACCCGGCCGACCTGCATGGTCGAGGTGAGGAAGACGGGGGTCTCGGCCAGCCCCCATTCCCGGATGGCCAGCATTCCGGTGCATTCACCCGCGCCGTTGAGCACGGCGGCGCCGGCCGGCACCGGTGCGGTGAACAGGTCCCCGCCCGGGTCGAGCACGGTGACGCCGGTGCGGGCGATGCCGCGCCCGGCGGGCGGCGGCGGCTCGTCTCGCCAGACGGTCGCGTGGCCGAGCCCGGCCCCGGGCACGTCGAGCACCGAGCCGGTCGGGCCGGATGGCAGCAGGCCGATGGTGATGCCAAGATCGGTGACACGGGGCATCCCGCGATGGTAACCCGGAGGATGCGGAGTGAGCCTGCAAGTCCCGGTGGTGTGGAGCGAGGATTGCCTTCGGCACGAGCCCGACGGCGAGGTGTGGCTCGGCGTCCGGGATCCGGGCACCGAAGTCCCGGCCCGGGCCCTGGTCCTGCGGGACGCGCTGGCGGCCGCGGGCGCCCCGATCGTGCCCGCAAACCGGCACGGCGAGGAGATCCTGCGCGCCGTGCACGACCCGCTGCTGGTTGACCACCTGGCCAGCATCTGGCGGGAATGGGAGGCGGCGGGCCTGCCTGGCACCTACGGCCGGGACCGCGTCGTTCCCTACGTGTTCCCGACCCCCGGGATGCTCGCCGGGCTGCCGATGCGCTCGCCGCCGGCCGTGCACGGCCGGGCCGGCCGGTTCTGCTACGACACGATGACGCTGGTCGGCCCGGGGAGCTGGGAGGCGATCAGGGGGGCCGCGGACGCCGCGCTGACCGCCGCCGAGCTCATCCGCGAAGGGCACCGGCTGGCCTACGCGCTGTGCCGGCCGCCGGGCCACCACGCGACGAGAGATGCCTACGGCGGCTCCTGCTATCTCAACAACGCCGCGATCGCGGCGCAGGCACTGCGCGCCGCGGGCGCGCGGCGGGTCGCGGTCATCGACATCGACGCGCACCACGGCAACGGCACGCAGGGGATCTTCTACGGCCGCGCCGATGTCTGGTACGGCTCGCTGCACGTGGATCCGGGGGCGGGCTGGTTCCCGCACTACGCCGGGTACGCGAGCGAGCGCGGGTCGGGAGCGGGCGCGGGCTTCAACCGCAACCTGCCGCTGCCCCCCGGGGCCGGGGACGACGAATGGCTCGCCGCCCTCGACCTGCTGTGCGGAGAAGTGGCCGCGCTCGCGGTCGACGCCGTGGTGGTGTCCCTCGGCCTGGACGCGGCCGCCGCCGACCCGGAGAGCCCGCTGCGGGTCACCGAGGCCGGGTACTTCGCCGCGGGCCGGCGGGTCGCGGCGCTCGGGCCGGCCGTGCTGGTCCAGGAGGGCGGATACGACCTGCCCTCGCTCGGCGGGCTCGCCGTCGCCGCGGTTCGGGGCGCCTGCGGGTGCTGACCGGGCCAGGGAGTCACGGCATCGTCACGGCTTGGCGGCTGTTGATCAACAGGACTTGCCAGTGGCCTGGACCGTGACACGTTTGGTTAAATACCTACCGTATTGCTCGATTTACCGGCCTGCGGGTCGCCGCGCTGACTGCTATCCGGCAGCTCGGTCCCGAAGGTCGTTCGGTGAGTCCGCGGCACGAACGCGGACCGCGGCGAGGACGGGAGCAGGCAATCGTGCGCATCAGGCATTCACTGGCCAGGACGGTGGCGGCGCTGACCCTGGCGGCCGCCGTCGCGGCGTGCGGCGGGACGACCGCGAAGGTCGGCGCGGGCAGCGCCGTCAAGGGGACTCCCGAGCACGGCGGCACGGTGACCGTGGCCCAGCCGTCTGGCGCGTCGCCCAACGACGTCTTCCCGCTGCCGCCCTCCACCAACAGCGACGGCTACAACGAGAACCTGACCATCGGTGAGTGGCCGTACCTGGTCAACATCGGAGTCGGCGCGAGCTCGGTGATCAACCAGAAGGAGAGCCTGTACAGCTCGCTGACCTGGTCAGACAACAACTCGGTGATCACCATCGTGCTGAAGCCGTGGAAGTGGTCCGACGGGACGCCGATCACCGCCCGTGACTTCACGTTCGTCTACAACCTGCTGAAGGCCAACTACAACGACTGGGAGGAGTACGACCCTGGCCTGTTCCCGTCCGACGTGACCAAGGTGACCACGCCGAACGTGCATACCGTCGTCATCGACCTGAACCGGTCCTACAATCCCTCGTTCTACGACGACGACGTGCTGACGTTCGTGCCGCTGCTGCCGCAGCACGCCTGGGACAAGACCTCGCTGACCGGCGCGGTCGGCAACTACGACGAGACCGCCGCGGGAGCCCGGACGGTATGGAACTTCCTGCAGAAGCAGGGCTCGGACATCAGCACCTTCACCACCAACCCGATGTGGAAGGTGGTAGACGGCCCGTGGAAGCTGGCCGAGTTCCTGAACGACGGCTACTACGCCTGGACGCCGAACAGCAACTACTCCGGCCCCGCCAAGCCGGCCCTTTCCAAGGTCATCTTCACCCCCTTCACCACCGACGCCGCCGAGATGGACACGCTGCGCTCGGGAACCAGCCTGACCGTGGGCCTGCTGCCGCTCAACGACGTCGGCCAGATCAGCTCGCTGGAGCGCGAGGGCTACACGGTCGCGTCGGTGCCCACCCCCGGAGTCGCCGAGATCGTGCCGAACCTGTACAACCCGGTCAACGGCCCGCTGCTGGGTCAGCTCTACATCCGGCAGGCCATGGAGTACCTGATCAACCGGAAGCAGATACTGTCCGACGCGTTCCATGGTTACGGCGACCCAGGCAACGGCCCGGTCGCGATCAACTACGGCCAGCAGTGGGACTCGCCGCAGGAGAAGGCGGGCGGACCGTACCCGTACTCGCCAGCCAAGGCGCAGGCGCTGCTCAAGGCCCACGGCTGGACGGTGACGCCGAACGGCACCGACACCTGCCAGCAGCCAGGCACCGGCGCGTCCGACTGCGGCGCGGGCGTCGCCGCGGGCCAGAAGCTGCAGTTCCAGCTGCTGTACGCATCCGGGTCGGCCTATTTCGACCAGCAGAACGCGGCCATCCAGACCAGTGAGGCGCTGGCCGGCATTCATATCACCCTGAAGGCCGAGCCGTTCAACACGCTGGTCGCCACGACCGGCACCTGCGACGCCGCCTCACATCCGGCTTCGACCTGCGCCTGGCAGCTTGAGCAGTTCGGCTACCAGCCGTACGAGCCGGACCCGAGCGGAGCGGGCATCTTCAACACCAACGCGGTCAGCAACTACGGCGGCTACTCCAGCCCCGAGATGGACCAGCTCATCAACCAGACCGAGTACGGGTCCAGCCAATCGGCGTTCTATGCCTATGAGGACTACGCCGCGGACCAGCTGCCGTGGCTGTGGCTGCCCGACCCGTCGGTGCCATTCGTGTACAAGAACAACCTGGCCGGCATGATCCCGACGAGCCCGTTCGACTTCACCCTGAATCCGGAGGTCTGGTATTACGTCAAGCCAGGCTCATGACCTGGTACCTGATCCGCCGCGTCGGCCAGTCGATCGCGGTCGTGATCGGCGTGATGATCCTCACCTTCCTCCTGCTGCACCTGGAGCCGGGCAGCGTGGCCAGGTCCGTCCTCGGGCTGAAGGCCACGCCCGCCCGGGTCGCCATCTTCGACAGCCTGTACGGCCTGAACAAGCCCCTTTACCAGCAGTTCCTGATCTACGTCAAGCAGATCTTCCAGGGCAATCTGGGGATCTCGTACCAGCTACAGCAGCCGGTGACCACGCTGATCGAGCAGCGGCTGCCCCGGGACGCGATCCTGCTCGGCCTGTCCACGCTGCTGGCCCTGGTGATCGGCGTGCCCACCGGGATTTACCAGGCGGCGCGGCACAACCAGCTGGCGGACGACCTGCTCGCCGGGACCTGGTTCACGCTCTACTCGGCGCCGGACTTCATGGAGGCGCTGCTGCTCATCGCGCTGCTCTGCGTTCAGCTGCACGTCCTGCCTGCGGCCTTCCCCGGCGGGGTGACCTCGGTCGGCGGCCTGTTCGCGAACTGGCAAGCGCTGGTCCTGCCGGTCGGGGTGCTGGCCATCAACAGCGTGGCCGGCTTCAGCCAGTACGTGCGGTCCACCGCCCTGCAGGCGCTGGCCGAGGACTACATCCGGGTGGCCCGGGCCAAGGGCCTGTCGGAGCGGCTGGTGCTGACCCGCCATGTGCTGCGCAACTCGCTGCTGCCGGTGATCACCATCCTCGGGCTGTCGCTGCCGGACATCGTGGCCGGCGCGGTGATCGCGGAGTCGATCTTCAACTTTCCCGGCATGGGCCTGCTGTTCTGGCAGTCCGCGCTCGCCCACGACTTCCCGGTGATGCTCGGCGGGACACTGGTCATCGGCGTGGCCACCGTGCTCGGCAACCTGGCCGCCGACGTGGCCTACAGTGCGCTCGACCCGAGGATCCGCTATGGCCGCGCCTGACATCGGGGCGGCGGCCGCCTATAAGTCCCCGGCGGGCCGGCCGCTGGCGCCGGAAGGGGGCGAGGTCACCGCCTCCGGCACCGGCACCCAGCTCAGCCTGCGGGCGTTCGTGCAGAGCAAGCGGGCGCTGACCGGGACCGGGATCATCGTGCTGCTTGCCCTGTTCTGCTTCGTGGGCCCGCTGCTCTATCACACCAACCAGGTCACGGTGAACCTGGGCATCGAGAACAGCCCGCCCGGGCCCGGTTACCCGCTGGGCACCGACCAGTACGGGATCGACGTGCTCGGCAGGCTGATGACGGGCGGCCAGTCCTCGCTCGAGCTCGGCTTCGCCGTCGGCATCGCGACCACGGTGATCGGCTTGCTCTACGGCTCGGTGTCCGGGATGGCCGGCGGGATCGTGGACGCGGTCATGATGCGCATCATCGACACCGTGCTGGCGGTGCCCACCTTCATCCTGCTGCTCATCGTGGCCAGCATGTTCTCGCTCAGCCTCTCGGTGATTATCCTGATCTTGACCGTGCTGTCCTGGCCTTATACCGCACGGCTGATCCGCGGCCAGGTGCTCGCGCTGCGGTCAAGGGACTTCGTGCAGGCGTCGCGGACGATGGGCGCCACCGGCCGGTGGATCCTGGCCCGGCACATGGTGCCGAATACGCTCGGCGTCAGCGTGGTCACCGGGGCCTTTGCCATCGCGGACTCGATCTACGCGCTGTCGGCGCTGAGCTTCCTCGGGATCGGGCCGCCGCCGCCGTTCACCGACTGGGGCACGATGCTGAGCGGCGGGGTCAATAACCTGTTCAACGGCTACTGGTGGCAGGTGTACCCGCCGCTGGTCGTGCTGGTCCTGGTCGTGGTGGCGTTCCGTCAGGTCGGTGACGCGCTGAACGACATCGTGAGCGGTCAGCGGAGCAACGTGATGCGCCGGCGCCGGCGGTTCCGGCTGCTGCCGCTGTCCGCCCCCCGGCCCGAGTAGCCACCCGGTCGGCCAGAAAGCGCCCGCAGCCCAGGGCCGCGGGATTCCGCGTGAGCAGTAACCACAGCGAACCTGCAGACCCGCCCGCAGATGGGCACAGAAACCCATCAGTAGCTGTGCGCAGATTGAACGCGAAAGCCGCGGACCATCGTGGCGTCGGCTGATTAAAGGAGCACGCATGCGGTACAGCGCTAACTGCCAGTCGGAGTGGGCGACGGTCACCGACTCCGGCCGCCCCGACGGCGCCGACTTCTGGATCTACGACCGGGGCACCCACGCGCTCGAGGTGGGCTCGACCGAGCGTACGACGTTCATCAGGCAGTGGGAGACGACCAAAATGGTCGGTGTCGCCAAGGCCAAGGCGCAGGCCTGCATCGAGGTGCACGACCGGCACGGGATGAGCAAGCCGCTCTGTACGCCGTTTATCGGTCATTAGGGCGGGACACCCAGGTTCGTTCTGAAAAAATAAAGCACGAGGTCCAGCGCGGCGGGAATGTCGCGCCGGAGTTTCGCTCGCGATTTCCCTGGTGGGCATGCCCGGCCCCTTGCTGGCGCACAGGCAGCGGTTGCGTAACGATCAGCCGCCCGGCTCATCCAGCCCGTGACGGCAGCGTGAGCGTCAGCAGGCCCGGAAAAGAGTGACGGTGGCCAGGTCACCCGCGATCCGCCGGGCCAGCGGGAGCGCGTACCGGACCCGGCGCGGCAGCCGCCTGCGCAGTCCGGGAGGGGGCCGGGTGACGGCCGCCTGCTGCACGACTTCCAGGCCGAGGGATTCCAGCGTGCGTGGGTCATCGCAGGACCATGCCCAGCGCGCATCTATGTTCTTCCTGGCCGCCAGCTTGTGCTGCTGCTCCAGTGTCCGCTGGCGATAGGTGTCGAAGGCGATCAGCGCCCCGGGGAACGTCCCGGCGATGCGGGCGATGACCTGCGGGGCCTGATCCAGGTAGGCAAGTACGCCGTCGGCCACGAAGAAATACGGCCCAGGGCTTTCCTGGACAGCAGGCACCCAGTCCTGATCAAGCACCGAGGCAGCCACCATGCGGCGGTGGCCGGAATCGGCGAAGAACCTGCGGCGCAGCTCGATCGTGTCCGGCAGGTCCAGGTCGATCCAGTGAGCGCCAGGATGCCCGACTCGCTCGAACCTGGTATTGAGCCCGGTCCCGAGTTCCACGACTGTCCCGCCCGGATGGGCGGTGAGGAAGTCGCTGACCCAGTCATCGAAAATCGCCGTGCGCAGGACGGTAACGCGGCCGCCGCCCCAGCCGCGGCCGTACTTCTGCGTGTCGAAGTCAACCGCCGCCAGGACCTGGGCCGCCTTGGGGTCCCGGAGTACCGGCCGCCTCCTGCGCGTCTCCTGCGCCCGGGCCGCCAGCGGGATGAACAGCGTCTCTTGTACCGCCCCGAGCTCCGCCCGCACACGATCAGCCATAGCAGCCATTACACACCCGCGAGCCGCCAGCCACTCCGATGGCGTGATCCAACCGCCCGCAGGGCCTCCCGGTGCCGGTTGACAGCCGCCTATCAAACTGATATCACATTGATAGGCGGCCCCGGCCGCGGTGACAAGCTACTGGAGGCACCCGATGCAAGCATCAGCCGAGAACATCACTTCGTCCCGACCCATGATCGTCACCACCACCGAGAACATCCCGGGCACCCGGGTGGTGAAGACAATCGGCCAGGTGTTCGGCCTCACCGTCCGGTCGCGGAGCCTCGGCGGCAACATCGCCGCCGGCCTCAAGGCTCTGGTCGGCGGCGAGATCGGATCGTACGTCAAGCTCAACGAGGATGCCCGGCGCCAGGCGCTCGACCGCATGGTGCAGAACGCCGCCGCCATGGGGGCCAACGCCGTGACCATGATGCGCTTCGACTCCACCGAGATGGGCCGGTCCATGACCGAGATCGTGGCCTACGGGACCGCCCGGTTCGTCGAGACGGTGGCCGAGGGCCCCGACTCCGTCAGCGCGCAGGGCTGAGGAGGCAGTCATGCACGCGGTGGAATGGGCGGTCCTTGCGATCGTCGTCCTCGGAATCGTCGTTGCCGTCTTCGGCTGGGACCGGTACCGGGGGGACAGAAAGAGCACCGACGCGGGCACCGGTACCGGCTCCGAGCCCACCGGCGAGGTGTTCATTGACCCAGCTACCGGTAAGCGGATGCGGGTGTGGTACGACCCGGCGACCGGTGACCGGGAGTACCGCGCCGAGTGAGCCGAGGCGGGGTGCGCAGCTGCGACAGGGCACGCGGGGCAGTCCCGCGAACCCCGCCCGCCCCATCCTGCACGCCCGTGCTGTACCGCTCCCGCTTCCGACCCACACCGATGGTCCACCGTAGTTGTCCCAGCCACAGCAACGGTCCATCGCTGTGGTCAGACCAGGGGTTCCGCTGCGGCTGGAACGGGGCGAACGGTAATCCGCCACGGCACTACTTGACCTTTCCCTCGGGTCAAGGCGCATGCTCGTGGAGCCGGGCAGGTCGCCCGGCCTGGAGGAGACCGATGGACCTGATGACAATCGGTGCGTTCGCCGAGCGGACCCGGCTGTCCCCGAAGGCGCTGCGCCTTTACGGACGGCTCGGGTTGCTGCCCCCGGCCCGGACCGATCCCGTCAGCGGCTACCGCTTCTACAGCGAGGACCAGGTGGCCAGCGCCCGGCTCGTCGCGCTGCTACGGCGTCTCGGCATGCCGCTGCCGGTCATCGCGGACATCGCGGCGAAACCGCCAGGCGAAGCGGCGGAAGCGGTCGAAAGTTACTGGGCTGGCGTCGAGTCGGTCACGGCGGACCGGCGGGTCCTGGTCTCCTACATCCAGGCGAAACTCACGGGAGCCGACATGGCACAGTATGACGTCCAGACTCGCATCATCGGTGAGCGCACGCTCCTTTCCATCAGCCGCCACCTGCACGCAGCCGAAACCGCGGCCTTCTTCGGCGACGCCTTCGCCCGGCTGCGGTCAGCCGGTCCCGGCGTGGAGGGCATCGCCGGCTGCCCCTTCCTCGTGTTCTACGGCGAGGTCAGCGACGATAGCGACGGGCCGGTGGAACTGTGCCGCCCGGTGGCCGACGGAAGCGCCGTAGACCTGACCGCGGCGATGGCAGACGTCCAGCTCCGGGCGGAGCCAGCCCACGATGAGGTCTTCATCCGGCTGGCCGCCAAGGACATGGGCTGGCCCGCGCTGGCCCCGGCGGTCGACGCGCTCGAAGCCTGGATGCGTGAACAGCGGCGCGAGCCGGCCGGAGCGCTGCGCCAGGTCCTGATCGCCGACCAGCGCACTGCCACCCCCAGCACGCCGGTCTGCGATCTCAGCGTCCCGCTGCGATAAACGTGCCGGCAGGTTCTTCGAAAGCACCACAAAGTAGAGGTCGTCACGCAGCGGGCGGGCAAACACCGGATCTGCCGGGAATGGTCGTGTCTCGCCGCTTCGCGAAAATCCTAGCCGCTCGTACCAGGCGATGAGCTTTTCCTGCTGGGCGAGAACGGTCAGTTCAAGCACGGCTGACCCGAACGTGAGAACGGCTGACCGCTCGGCCTCTCCCATGACCCGACGACCCAGGCCGGCGCGCTGGGCCGCGGGGGTAACGGCGAAGGTGCCGAAATAAGCCACGTTGGCGCCGCGGTCCGTTACCTGGCAGCACGCGATTATTTTATTCCCTTCGTCGAATACGAGCATTATTGAGTTGGGTTCCTCGATCCTGGCCAGCACTTGTTCGGCATTGATCCGGTCACCGGCCACCAGGTCCGCTTCACTGGTCCAACCCTGGCGGCTTGACTCGCCGCGGTAGGCCGAGCGAATAAGCTGGACGAGGCTCTCCACGTCAGCCGGGGTGGCGAGCCGGAATTTAGTCACCGGACGGCGGTAGCTGGCAGCGCTCGAATCGTCCATCTGTGACAGCCCCGTTCGTCATGCCGGTCGCCGACATCATGCCGCCCGCATTCATGAGCATATTGCCGCCCCGCGCCGTCGATGGGCACCAGGGCGGCCCGCGGCACCCAGGGGACGCGGCCGAGCCTGGTGCGGTTGCCGCCGGCCAACTAGGCTCCGATTATGCGCGGTTTCCACCTCACGCAGATTCCTCAGGGACTTGCTGTGGGCATACTCGTGGTGGCTATCGTGGTGGCGGCATGGCTCATCGTTGCGGTGCGCCGGAAATAGCGAGGCGGCCGCCAGGACATGCAAAAGCGCCTTCACATGTCGGCGATGAGCCTGTCGACCCGGTCATCGACCGAGCGGAACGGGTCTTTGCACAGCACCGTCCGCTGAACCTGGTCGTTGACCTTGAGGTGGACCCAGTCGATGGTGACGTCTCGCCCCTTCTCCTGGGCCTGGCGGATGAACTCGCCCCGCAGCTTCGCCCGGGTGGACTGCGGCGGGATGGACTTGGCCTCGAAGATGTCCAGGTTGCTTGTCACCCGGTTGACGACCCCGTTGCGCTGGAGCAAGTAGTACAAGCCCCGGCCGCGGCGCACGTCGTGGTAGGCCAGGTCCAGCTGGGCGATCCGGGGGGCAGACAGCGGCAGGTCATGCCGGGCCCGGTACCGCTCGATCAGCTGGAACTTGGTGACCCAGTCGATCTCGCGGGCAATCTTGTCGAGGTTCCCGGTCTCGATCGCGTCGAGCGTCCGCTCCCACAGCTCAAGCACGCGCTCGCTGACCGCATCCAGCCCGTGCGTGCGGGCGAAATCCCGCGCGCAGGTCAGGTACTCGTACTGGATCTCCAGGGCGCTCAGCTCGCGCCCGTCCGTCAAGCGCACCCGACTGCGGCCGGTCATGTCGTGGCTGATCTCGCGGATCGCGCGGACCGGGTTGTCCAGTGTCATGTCCGGAATCACCGCGCCGCCCTCGATCATCCGCAGCACGAGGTTGGTGGACCCGATCTTGAGCAGCAGCGTGGTCTCGCTCATGTTGGCGTCGCCGACGATCACGTGCAGGCGGCGGTACTGCTCGGCGTCGGCGTGCGGCTCGTCCCTGGTGTTGATGACCGGCCGGGACCTGGTGGTGGCCGACGACACCCCCTCCCAGATGTGATCGGCGCGCTGGCTGACGCAGTACACGGTGCCGTGCGCGGTCTGCAGGACCTTCCCGGCCCCGCAGATCATCTGCCGGGTGACCAGGAACGGCATCAAGATGGCGGTCAGCCGCCCCAGGTCCTCCTGCCGGGGGACCAGGTAGTTCTCATGGCAGCCGTAGGAGTTCCCGGCGGAGTCCGTGTTGTTCTTGAACAGGTAGATATCCCCGGCGATCCCCTCCTCGCGCAGCTGACGGTCGGCGTCCGCCACCAGCCCCTCGACGATCCGCTCGCCCGCCTTGTCGTGCGTGACCAGGTCCACGATGTTGTCGCACTCCGGGGTCGCGTACTCGGGGTGACTGCCCACGTCGAGGTAGAGCCGGCCGCCGTTGCGGAGGAAGACGTTACTGCTGCGTCCCCACGACACCACGCCACGGAACAGGTAACGCGCCACCTCGTCCGGCGTCAGCTGTCGTTGGCCGCGGAAGGTACAGGTGAGGCCGTACTCAGTCTCGACCCCGTATATCCGCCGGTCCATGCACCCAACCTACGTTCCCCGGCGACCGGTGTCATGACCCCGGCGCCCTGGCCAGGCGGCCCCGCTCCCGCCGGTAGCCGTCAGGAGCCAGCCGCCGCGGCGGACAATAGTCCGCGGGTCCGGTGTCCTGGCCGGGATTGTTTCCCATGATGGGAACCGTGCGGGCCTGCCGCTACGACAGGAAGAACATGGAAGCTACCGAACGGCTCTGGTCGTGAGGCCAGCGGCCGGGGACCGCGACGACGCGGCGTTGCTGCGTGCGGTGGCGCGCGGGGCGGTGGTGGCCGGGTCCGGCGGCTTGCACCGGTCGCCACGGCTGCGGATGGTGCTGAGCCTGGCCAGGATAGAGGCCCTGTTCATGGTCCGCAGCCCGCTGGGGCTGGCCGGGCTGCTGGCCGGCGTCCTGGCGGTCTGGGGCTGGTTCTGGCTCAACCCGGTGCAGCCGCTGTGGTGGTGGGCCGACTGGCGGATCGGCGTGGCCCAGCTGATCCTGGCCATGACCGTCCTGGTGGCCGCGCAACTGGCGGCCGGGCGGGCCCGGCGGGACGCCATGGCGGACCTGTACGCCAGCTTCCCGGCCGCGGCCGGCACCCGGACGCTGGCCTGCCTGGCCGGCCTGGCCGGCGCGGTGCCGGCCAGCGTGCTGCTGCTCGGCGCGGCCGTCGTGCTTGTGCAACTGCGCGGCACCATCGGTGCCCCGAGCATCATGGTCCTGGCGGGCGGAGTCGTGCTGGTGATCGCGGCCGGAGCGGCCGGGACCGCGATCGGCAGCCGGTTCTCCCATCCGCTGGCCGGATTGCTCGGCGCCCTGGTCCTGTTCCTGCCCACCGCGACCGGTCACCTGCTCCCGAGCTGGAGCAGCTGGCTGATCCCGTGGCACTATTTCCCTGATCAGCTGGGCTGGCTGCCCGGCCCGCTGACCGGATACCCGCCGGCCGACGCGCACGCGGCGGAGCTGGCCGGCGTCGCCGTCCTGGCCGCGATCGTGGCGCTGGCGGTGACCGTCCGCGGTGGCCGGGCCCGTGGCCTGCTGGCGTCGGCCGGCGTCCTGGCCGTGGCCGCCATCTTCTTCGCGGGGGACGCGCAGCTGGCGGCAGTCCCGGCCGCCCAGCTGAACCACCTGGCCGCCGAGATGGCCGACCCGGGCTCGGTGCAGCAGTGCACCACCGCCAGCGGTGTCCGGTACTGCCTGTACCCGGGCTTCGGCCGCGACCTGCCGTCGATCGAGGCGCCCGTCGACGAGGTGCTCGCGCTCCTGCCCGCCCGGCCCCGCCCGCCGCTGACGGTCCGGCAGGTCCTGTCGGTGGACTTCACCGACCCGGCCCTCACCCGCGGTCATCCACCGCAGCAGGTGTCCCAGTGGGCCGCGCAGACGCGGTCCGCGCCGGGCAACGTCACCGCGGCGTCGGCGATCTACCTGACCGTGGGGGAGTGGGCGGCGGCCGGGTCGCTGGCCGGCGCGGACTTCAGCCTGGCCCTGGCCACCGCCGGATGGGCGGTCGGTTCCCCGCCCGCCCGTCCGGACACTCCCCTGGCCGGGGACCAGGCGCGGGAGGCGATCGCGATCTGGCTGGCCATCCTCGCTACCCGCCCCCCGGCCGGTCAACTCCAGCAGGGCCTGCAGTGGCAGGGGGTCAGCGCGCGACGGGGCCGCCCCACGCTCGTCGCGATCTGGAACTATCCAGGCGCCGGCGGGGTCACGGCGTCCTGGCCGTCGCCGCAGCCGCTCCCCGCCGCCGTGTACCTGCTGGCCAAGGCCATGGCCGGGCGGCCAGAACAAAAGGTCAGCCAGGTTCTCAGGGACCACTGGGCGACCTGGGTGGACGGGCGCAGCACCGATGCTCAGCTCGCGGCCGCCCTCGGCATCCAGGTGCCGGACGGTCCCCTCCCGCCCAGTCCCGGGCCGTGATCACGCATCCGGGCCGGCCGCGGGCCTGCGCTCGGGCATCGGATAGACCCGGGCGGCGGGCCGGTCGGCGACGTCCGAGCGGCGGCCAGCCTTGGTGGCTCTGTCCTCGACCAGGGCAGCGACCACCGCGGCGACCGTCCGGTCATCGAGGCCGGGTGGCGGTTCGACGTGCGGAGGTAGACTCTTGATGATCTTGCCGATGCCGCTGTATTCGTCGACTACGCCCGCGCAGTAGCGGCAGGTGCCGAGGTGGCAGTTGAACTCGGCCCGCTTGTCCGCGGGCAGGTTACCGAACACGAAGTCGAGGGCCTCGGGATGGGACAGCTCGATATCACGCTCAGAGAGCATCTTCGTCGCCCTCCTGGTCGTGGAGCACA
This sequence comes from uncultured Actinomycetes bacterium, assembly GCA_963808315.1. Taxonomy (GTDB): domain Bacteria; phylum Actinomycetota; class Actinomycetes; order Streptosporangiales; family Streptosporangiaceae; genus Palsa-504. The sequence goes on from CAWEFK010000014.1 coordinate 16,125, forward strand.
TGGAAAGGCGTAGCCGATCCCCACCTATGTATACGAGTTTTCCGGCCGATCGGCTCATTTGTGCTAGCGGCCGTAACACGGGTGTGCCATATTCCTACCAAACTGCCGGAGATGTCTCCCGCGCAGACCGGAGATGTCTCCCGCGCAGACACGTCACCTGGGGGGTCACTACATGTCATTTACCGATCCAAATCTGGCCCGGCTGCTGATCGCGCTGGCCGTGTTGCTGCTGGCCGCGCACGGTGTCGGCGCTCTTTTCGCCAAGTTCAAGCAGCCGCCCGCTATCGGCGAGATTGTCGGCGGCATCCTGCTGGGCCCGTCGGCCCTGGGCGCGGCCTTCCCGTCCGTTCAGCACTGGATCTTCCCGTCGGCCGGGTCCTCGGCCGCCGCGCTGGGCGCGGTCTACCAGATCGGCCTGCTGCTGCTGATGTTCGCCGCCGGTGCCGAGACGCGCCGGCTGCTCCAGCGCGATGCCGTCAGGCCGGTCGCGCTCACCGCGGCCTTCGGGCTGGTCATTCCCTTCGCGGCGGGCCTCGGCCTGGTGGCGGCCCTGGGCGTTCGCAGTTTCATGGGGACCGCGGGCAACTCCTCGGCACTGGTGCTCGTCTTCGGCATGGCGGTCGCCGTGACGAGCATCCCGGTCATCACCCGGATCATGCATGACGTCGGCCTGCTCGGCACGCGCTTTTCCCGGATCGTGCTGTCCGTCGCGGTGATCGAGGACATCGTGCTGTATGTCGTGCTGGCCGTTGCGGTCGGGCTGGTTGTGGCAAAGGGCAGCAAGCCGTTCGGGCTGCCGGCGGCGCTGAACATCCACACCATCTGGCAGAACAGCGTCTACCACACGATCGTGGCGGTGGTCTTCCTCGCCCTGGCGCTGACGTTCGGGAGTCGTGCCTACAAGACGCTGACCGGGATGCGGGTCAACTCGCTGGCGCGCCGCAGCCCGGTCGCGTTCCAGCTGATGTGGATGCTCGCCCTGTCGGCGGCCGCGCTGGCCCTGGGCCTGGTCCCGCTGTACGGCGCGTTCGTGGCGGGCATCAGTGTGGCCGTCGCCAACAATGAGGGCGAGATCGTGCCGGAACGCAATGCCCTGGCCAGTGTTTCCTTCGGCTTCTTCATCCCCGTCTACTTCGCGATCATCGGTATCCAGCTCGACCTGATCCACCACTTCGATGTGCTGTTCTTCCTCGGCTTCCTGGCCTTCGCCTGCTTCTTCAAGGCGGCGAGCGTGTACGCGGGCGCGCGCCTGTCGGGTGAGGACACGTTCGTGTCGAAGAGCCTGGCCATCGCGATGAACGCCCGGGGCGGGCCGGGCATCGTGCTCGCCTCGACCGCCTACGCGGCCGGCATCATCAACGAGACGTTCTTCGTCAGCCTCGTCATGCTCTCCGTCTTGACCTCGCTGGCGGCCGGATCGTGGCTGGAGCGTGTCGCGGACAAGCTGGCCGGTCACGGAGACGACCAGAAAGAAGGGAACCCTCAGGCCTCCGGCGAGCTCACCACGACCTGACCGACCCGGGCCCGCAAAGTCGGCATTGGCGGAGAATTAGTCCGCTCAGGGAAAACATACGATCTACGCGTATCCAGGCCTGCTTGTCCCCGCCGATCGAGGGAGTGGCTGATGACCAGCAAGCGGCTCACGACGGTGCTCGGGCAGCTGGGGCTCATTCAGGTCCGGTACGTGTCACCGGTTCGCCCCGGCGCGGCGCAGGGCCTGGTCGGCCGGGTCTACGGACAGGTCGAGCGGGAGTTCGGCGTGCTCGCCCCGTCGCTGGTCCTGTTCTCCCCGGCCCCGGGGGTGCTCGCCGCGAGCTGGCTGATGCTGCGGGAAACCCTGCTCGCGACCCGCCGGGTTTCCCGGACGGCCAAGGAGGCCGTCGCCACGGCGGTCTCGCTTGGCAACGCCTGTCCCTGGTGCGTCGCCGTGCACAGCACCATGCTCTCCGGGCTAGCGGATGGCCTGGTCCTCGCGGACCAGCCCGCCACCTCGATCGCCGATCCCCGGCTGCGGGCGGTCACGACCTGGGCGCAGGACGGCCGGACCTCCGAAGGCGCCCGGCGGCATGAACCGGCCTGCCCGGCCGCCGACGCGCCCGAGCTGATCGGGACCGCGGTCCTGTTCCACTACTACAACCGCATGGTCAACGTGTTTCTCACCGAGGTCCCGCTGCCGCCGGGAGCCCCGAAGCTGGCCTTGGGCCCGGTCATGTGGATCCTCGACCGCAGGATGCGGCCGGCCGCCGGGCGCTCGCACCAGCCGGGCACGTCACTCGATCTGCTGCCGGCCGGGTCGCTCCCCCCGACCTGTCCTGGGCGCGCGGCGATCAGCTGACCGAAGATGCCTTCGCCCGCGGCAGTGCCGCCATTGACGCGGCCGGCGCCAGGTCCGTACCGTCCTCGGTCCGCGACCTGGTCCTGACGGAGCTGGACAACTGGCACGGCGAACCGCGCGGCCCGAGCCGTGCGTGGGTCGAGAGCGCCGTGTCCGGCCTGCCGGCCGCCGACCAGGCCGCGGGCCGTCTCGCGCTGCTCACCGCGCTCGCCTCCGGTCAGGTCGACCGTTCCGTCGTCCGGAGGTTCCGGGCCAGCCGGCCGGGTGGCACAGCGCCGGGTAACAAGGCGCCGGGCGGCACGGCGCCGGGCGACACGGCGCTGGTCGAGCTGACCGCGTGGGCCAGCTTCGCGGCGGCGCGGCGGGTCGGTACCTGGATTCCCCTCGCCGCGGCCGGAGCGGCGACGCCATCCAGCGACTTCTTCGACTAGGCACGGCCCTGGCGGCCGCCGCTTCCCCTGCTAGGGTGCTGATGGCATCGGGCCCAGGGTCGCTCCGGCTCCAGCGGGAATCGCCGGTGGCACAAGATCCGGGCCCCGGCCGTCAGGTGCTCGAACCGATCAGGGAGAATGCATGACCGCGAACCTGGTTACCGGGATCGCCGAGCTCGTGACCAACGACGAGACCCTCGAAGGGGCGGATCATTCCGGCCGGCTTGGCCTGCTGCGCGACGGCGCGATCGTGGTGGAGAACGGCGACATTGTCTGGCTCGGGCCCGCTGCCCGCGCCCCCGAGGCCGACCAGCGGGTCGACGTCGGCGGGCGAGCCGTGATCCCCGGCTTCGTCGACTCGCACTCGCACCTGGTATTCGCCGGTGACCGGTCCGCGGAGTTCGCCGCCCGGATGACAGGTGTCCGCTATGACGGAGGAGGAATCACCGCCTCGGTGACCGCGACACGCGCGGCCAGCAACGACGAGCTCCGCCGCCTGGTCGCGCGCCGCGTCGCCGAGATGCGCGCTCAGGGCACGACGACCGTGGAGATCAAGAGCGGCTACGGTCTCACCGTCGAGGACGAGGCCAGGGCGCTGCGGATCGCCCGGGAGTTCACGGCCGAGACCACCTTTCTGGGCGCGCATGTCGTGCCGGCCGAATACTCCGGCCGTCGTGACGCCTACGTGGACCTGGTCACCGGGCCGATGCTGCAAGCCTGCGCCCCCTACGCACGCTGGATCGATGTCTTCTGCGAGCCGCACAGCACGTATGCGTTCACGGCGGACGAGGCGCTTGCGGTCCTGGCGGCGGGCCGGGAGGCCGGCCTGAAGTTGCGGGTGCACGGCAATCAGCTCGGCCCCGGCCCCGGCGTACGGCTCGCCGTCGACGCGGGGGCCGTCAGCGTCGATCACTGCACCTTCCTGTCCAGCGCCGACGTCGACGCTCTGGCGAGTGCGGCCGACACCACGACCGCCACGCTGCTCCCAGGAGTGGAGTTCTCCACCCGGTCGCCCTATCCCGACGCCCGCGCCCTCCTCGACGCGGGCGTGTCCGTCGCGCTCGCCAGCGACTGCAACCCCGGCACCTGCTACAGCTCCTCGATGCCACTCGCCATCGCCCTGGCCGTGCGCGAAATGCACATGACTCCGGCCGAGGCCTTGCGCGCGGCGACGGCCGGCAGCGCCAAGGCGCTGCAGCGCGACGACATCGGGCACCTCCGTGTCGGCGGTCCCGCGGACCTCACCGTATTGGACGCGCCGTCATACCTGCACTTGTCATACCGGCCAGGAGTTCCCCTTGCCCATGCGCTCAGCCTGAATCACCAGCGGCCCATCGAAGCCGGTATAGTCGTCCCTTTATAGGAGGATCTACGCTGCTGGCAACGGCATCTCCGTGGGGGAGGCGGAATGTTTATCAGAATCCGGCAATACTTTACCCTGATGCGGCATCGCCGTGGCTTCGTCCTCGGTCTCGGACTGGTTGTGCTCGTGGCCTGCGTATGCGAGGTGATTGCTCACACCAACCTGGTATGGGCGGCTGGCCAGGAAGGCGAGCGACAGCTGATTGCCGGATTTGGCGATGCCTTCATCATCTCCTTTGTCCTGGCTTTGCTTGTCGATCCGGCGGCCCAGCATCAATTCGCGACGGAATGGGGCCGCGATCTCTACTGGGCGATCTTCAGTCCGGACGCGCCCGAGGATTTCCGCGATGCCCTGCAGGGCCTGGCCGCCCCCTCGGGCTATGTCGGCCGGTGCACCTACGAGCTAGAATTCAGCGAAGTCACCGAACGACCCGGCCTGCTGGCCTTCTACATGAAGGTCTCGCTGTCCGGTGTGGCCCTGGACCGGCGCGGTTTCCGCCCGGCCGATCGCGTGTTCGTGGTCAGCGGGCACCAGGGCGTACCTTCGCGGTATAACTACTGGTCGTTCGAGGGGGAAGACGGTAAACGCGCCGAATATAACGAGAGCGAGATGAAGTCACTCGGTGCTCTCTCGCGGGACGACGGCGGGACCACTATCCTCGATCAGTCGCTGCTTCTGCACGATACCCACGTGCCCTTTCGTGGAAAATACAAAGCCGAGCGGCACGTCACCGTCACCTGCTCCCGGTCGGACTATTTTCCGTTGTTCCAGGCCAGGATCGTCCTTAAGCAGGCGGTAATCGTCAAGGGCCGGGGCGTCGACTACCTTGAATTCACCCTGGTCCAGCTGGGCAGCGGGCCGATACCAGTCAATCCGGTAAAGCGCCCGGATGGCCATCTGGAGCTGCATTTCGAGTCCGAAAAGGTTGCCTTCCCTGGTCAGGCGAGCGTTCTTTCCTGGAAACCCAAGGTCGCAGCGGACCCGCCGGCGTGACCTCCGGCCGGCCGGAGAACGTGCGGGCGGAGCCAGCCTCAAGCGCGGACCGGAACCGCAGGCTCGGCTGGGTAACCGCCGCCGCCATCGTCGGCCAGCTCATGGTGGTGCTCGACATCGCCGTCGTCAATGTGGCCACCCCGTCGATCCGGGCCGGCCTCGGTTTCTCGGCGCCGGAGACGCAGTGGGTGGCCAGCGGCTACCTCCTGACGTTCGCCGGCTTCCTGCTGGCCGGCGGCCGCGCCGCGGACATCTACGGCAGGCGTCGCATCTTCACCCTCGGTCTGCTGCTTTTACCGTCTCGAGCCTGGGCGCGGGACTGTCCACCACCCCGCTTCTGCTGATCGGATGGCGCGTCGTGCAGGGCCTGGGCGCGGCCCTGCTGTCCCCGGCCACGCTCACGGTGCTCATCACCGAGTTGCAGGGACGGCGCCGGAGCCGGGCCGTCGGCGCGTGGGCCTCGATGAGCGGTGTCGGCGGCGGCCTCGGGGTCCTGGTCGGCGGGCTGCTGACGCAGGAGCTGACCTGGCGCTGGATCTTCTTCATCAACGTGCCGCTGGGCGGTCTCACCCTGGCGGTGGCCTGGATCGTGCTGACAGCGGACCGGACCGGCCACGAGAAGGGAGATCTTGACCTGCCGGGCGCGGTGACCCTGACCGCGGGAATGGTCGCCCTGGTCTTCGCGCTGATCCAGGCCGAGACGAGCTCCTGGACGGCGCCCGCCACGATCGGCTCCGCGCTCGCGGGTGTGCTGCTGCTCACGGTCTTCTGGCGAATCGAATCCGCGCACGCGCCCCGGCCGCTCGTCCCGCTGGCCCGCATCCGCGGCCGAACGCTGCTCGGCGCCAACCTCACGGTCCTGCTGCTTTACTGCGTGATCATCGCACCGTGGTTTCTCTTCTCCTACTACATGCAGACGGTTCTCGGCTTCAGCCCGCTGCTGGCCGGTCTCGGCTTCCTGCCGCAGGCGGCCGTCATCGCGGGAACGTCTACGGTCAGCTCATGGATCGTCTCCCGCCGGGGTCCGCGCCTGCTGGTCATGGCGGGGCCGCTGCTCGCCGTGGCCGGCATGCTCGACATGTGGTGGCAGGTGGCCGGGGACCGCCGTGCCGGTTACCTTCCCGCTGTGCTGATACCGCTGATCCTGCTCGGCCTCGCCGTCGGGTGCACTCTGCCCGCCGCGACCCTCGCGGCTACGGCCGACGTGGCCGCCGCCGATACCGGACTCGCCGCGGGCCTGCTCAACTCGAGCAGGCAGTTCGGCGCGGCGCTGGGGCTCGCGATCTTGTTCACCACCGGCACGGCGCGAAGCGGACGCTCGCTCGCGGTCCACTCGGTCCCCCCCGGATACCCCGCCGCGGGTCTTATCGGGGCGGGAATCGCGGCGGCCGCCTTCGCCGTCGCCTTCATCTCCTTTGGCATCGGGTATCCAGGTCGCGCCGGGCACCGCCCGGGCGGCCAAGTCTAAGGTGATCCTTGAGATCGCCCGGATCTGTTGCCCGGCCGGCCATCGCCCAGTTAGACAGCAGAGTTAGACCGCGAAAGCCGGAGGCAGGCATGGACAGCCCTTTCCCGACGGAGAATTTCCGCCCCGCTCCGCGAGGAGATAACCACCGGGCCGCTGACCGTCACCGGCTCCATTCCCCGGTCATCTCGACGGCCGCTACCTGCGGATCGGCCCGAACCCGATCGCCGACGTCGATCCGGCCACCTACCACTGGTTTCTCGGCGACGGCATGGTGCACGGCGTGCGGCTGCGCGACGGGAAGGCGCAGTGGTACCGCAGCCGTTACGTCCGCTCGACGGACGCGATGCACCGCCTCGGCGAACCGCTGCCGGAGGACCAGACCCGGCGGGGAATGTCGCCGAACACCAACGTGATCAGGCAGGCCGGGCGGTACCTTCGCCCTCGTCGAGGGCGGCCCGCCGCCGTACGAGCTGACGGTCCTCGACGCGGACGGCAGGATCCGGCGTTCGGTCGACATCGACGTCGGCGGCGGGCCGATGATGCACGACTTCTCGCTGACCGAGCACTATGTCGTGCTGTACGACCTGCCGTCACCTTCAACACCGCCCGGGCGGTATCCACCCAGCCCCGGCTGCGGCGCCCGCTGGCCCGCTTTATGCTGGCCAGAGCGCTGAACCGGCCCGCGCTGGCCGAGCGGCTTGTCAGCGCCATGGTGCGAGCCGGCGGCGCGCGGCGCGACGCCAGGAACTTCCCCTACGTCTGGAACCCCGCCACCAGGCGCGGGTCGGCGTGCTGCCTCGGGCCGGCGGCTCGGCGGATGTCCGCTGGTTCGACGTCAACCCCTGCTACGTCTTCCACCCGCTCAACGCCTACGAGGCCGACGACACCCTCGTACTCGAGGTCGTCCGGCATGAGCGGGTGTTCAGCACCGAAATGCGCGGTCCCGCGGAGGGTACCCCCACGCTTGACCGGTGGACCGTGGACCTGGTGGCCGGCAAGGTCCTCGAGTCACGCCTGGACGACCGGGATCAGGAGTTCCCCCGCATCGACGAACGCCTGACCGGGCATCCGCACCGGTACGGCTACACCGTCAACTCCGGTTCCGGCGAGAACCACGTGATCAAGCACGATTTCGCGCCCGGGGACAGCACCGTCCGGAGCCTGGGATCCAGGCGGCAGACCAGCGAGTTCAGCTTCATACCGGACCGGCCGGACGCCGCCGGCACCCTCGGGGACGTCGCCGCGATCCACCTGCCCACCCGGGTCCCGCAGGGCTTCCACGGCAACTGGATCCCCGTCACTTAGCGGATCCGAGGTCGTCGCCCGGGCCATTCGGCGTGACCTGCCCGGCGTGATCCGCGATACCGTCCAGGTTGTGAGGACGATGGCATGACCGGCGGGTTCGCCGATTTTGACCGCTCGCGTACCGCCCTGCTCGCGGACGCGGCCGAACGGGCCTGCCGGTACCTGCAGGGACTGGCCGATCGCGCGGTAGCGCCGGCGGCCGAGGCGGTGCTCGCGCTGGACGGGCTGGATTTCCCGTTGCCGGAGTCGGGCCTTGAACCGTCGCGGGTGCTGGCGGCCCTGGACGAGGTGGGCTCGCCGGCCACGATGGCGAGCGCGGGCCCGCGCTATTTCGGCTTCGTCACCGGCGGGGCGCTGCCGGTGGCGGTCGCGACGTCCTGGTTGCTGGCGGCCTGGGACCAGAACGCCGCGCTTTCGGTGATGTCCCCGGTGGCCACCCGCCTGGACGCGGTGGCGATCGGGTGGGTGGGCCAGCTCCTGGGCCTGCCCGCCGGCATGTCGGGGGGTTTCGTGACCGGGGCCACGATGGCCAACGCGACCTGCCTGGCGGCGGCGCGGGACGCGGTCCTGGCCCGAGCCGGCTGGGACGCGGCCGGCGCCGGGCTGGTCGGCGCGCCCCCGATCCAGGTCGTGGTCGGCGACGAGGTGCACGCCGCGGTGCTCAAAGCCCTGGGCCTGATCGGGCTGGGACGCGGCCGGGCCGTGCGGCTGCGCACCGATGATCAGGGCCGCATCGTCCCGCGCGAGCTGCCGGAGCTTGACCCCCCGGCGATCGTCTGCCTGCAAGCCGGCAACGTCAACAGCGGCGCCAGCGACCCGTTCGGTCCGCTCATCGAGTGGGCGCACGCGCGGGGCGCCTGGGTGCATGTCGATGGCGCCTTCGGGCTGTGGGCCGCCGCGTGCCCGGAGCTGGCGGGGGAGGTGGCAGGCGCGGCCGCGGCCGATTCCTGGGCGACCGATGCGCATAAGTGGCTGAACACCACCTACGACTGCGGCATCGCCCTGGTCCGCGACGGCGCGGCGCTGCGGGCCGCGATGCGGGCCGATGCCTCCTACCTGCCGGCCGGCGCCGGGCGTGACCCGATGCAGTTCACGCCCGGCTCCTCCCAGCGCGCCCGGGGAGCCGAGGTGTGGGCCGTGCTGGCCGCCCTGGGCCGCGACGGCGTCTCCCGCCTGGTCGCCGGCCACGTCGCCCTGGCCAGGCGGTTCGCGGCGGGCCTGGCCGCCGGAGGGCTGGACGTGCTGAACGAGGTGCGGCTCAACCAGGTCGTGGCGGCGTGCGGGGACGCCCCCGCGACCCAGGAGATGATCGGCGCGCTGCAGCGCGAGGGCACCTGCTGGTGCGGCCCGACCACCTGGCGCGGACGCCCGGCCATGCGGATCAGCATCAGCAACTGGGCCACCACCCAGGCTGACGTGGATCGCAGCGTCGCCGCCGTGCTGGCCGCGGCGAACCATGCCAGCTCTTAGTCCGGGAAGCTGACCTTCGCCAGCGGGCTGCGCTCCACCCATTCCGCCAGGACAGCTGTCGGCCAGGGGCTGTCGGGGCCCTGGCGATGGTTGAAGTCCTCGACGAAATCGGTCATGACCCGGTGCCGTTCGGCCGGATCGGTGATGACCGCGGCCACGGCCGGCAGATCGGCGACCACGCCGTGCTTGAGGTGGAAGGTGAAATGCGGCTCGGCGGCCAGGTTGGTCAGCCAGTCCCGGGTGCGCGGTCCGGGAATTCCGCTCAGGTAAATGGAATCCTCGAACCGGTAGAAGCAGATTTCGATCCGGCGCGGCTCCCCGGAGCGCCGGCCCGTGGTGGTGATGTCGATGGTGCGCTCCTCGATGGTCGAGGAGCGATTGATGGCCAGCGCCTGGCGCACGTCGTCACGCATGATAGAACTCTAACCGGCGACCAGGGTCAGGACGCGGCCTCCAGCACGGCCTTCACCTGGTCGAGCTGAACGACCTGGCGTTGCAGTTCCTGGGTCACGATCGGCTTGGCCAGCTTCATCAGCCCGGTGATCTTTACTGCCAGCACGAAGCGCACCTTGGTGCTCTGGTCGGGGTTCTCGGTCAGCTCGAACGCGCCCTCCGGGCGGGCGGGGCCCGCGGTCATGGTGAAGGCCAGCCGCCGGGGTGGCTCGCCGGTGCGCAAGAAACGCTATCCCTGAGCATCCCGTCCTATTCGGGATAAGAACACCTAGCTCATACATGGTTGTTTTCTTAGTCATGGTGACTTTCCCGGTTGGCCGCCTGCCCCGGATTTCTCACCGCGCGCCTTATCAAGGCGCATGACCCTCCGCTACGCTGGACCGCGTGCCCGATCACTACCGCGCGCCCGGCTGGTTCACGCGTAACGTCTTCAACCAGCTGGTGGCGCTGCTGACCAGGCGGGGCATCAGCGTTCTCGGTTCGCGGGTGCTGGCCGTGAAGGGCCGGACCAGCGGCGAGTGGCGGACCACGCCGGTGAACCTGCTTACCCACGATGGCCGCCGTTACCTCGTCGCCCCCCGCGGTGAAACCCAGTGGGTTCGCAACCTGCGCGCCGCGGGCACCGGCGAGCTGCGGCTGGGTCGGCGCGCCGAGAGCTTCCGTGGCCGCGAGCTGACCGATGACGAGAAGATCCCGGTGCTGCGGGCCTACCTCAAGCGGTGGAAGGCCGAGGTCGGGATCTTCTTCGAGGGCACGGGACCGGACTCCAGCGACGACCAGGTCCGCGCCATTGCCCCCAAACACCCGGCGTTCGAGGTCCAGGCTAGCCAGTAGTCCGTCGCTAGTGCACGCAACAGGACGACGCCCGCGGCGGCCAGCTCGGCGGAGGCGGCTGCGTTCTCCTCGTCATCGGTGATGAGCGCGGTGACCTGGTCGAGCGCGCATACCCGGTGCACGGCGATGACGCCGAGCTTGCTGGAGTCGGCCAGCACGTAGGTCGCGGCGCTGTGATCGATGATCGTCCGCAGGATGGCCGCCTCGGCGGGGTAGTAGTCGGTGAGCCCGGCCTCGGGATGCACGCCGCCTGCCCCGAGGAACGCCTTCCCGGCGTAGAAATCAGCGAAGAAAGCCTCCGCGTGGGTGCCGGAGCAGGCGCCGTCGCCGGGACGGATCTGCCCGCCGCACAGCAACAGCTCGATGCCGCTGCGGTCGGACAGCGCCGCCGCCACCGGCACGGAGTTGGTCAGGACCCGGCCTCGCAAGCTGGCCGGCAGGGCCCGCGCTAGCTGCCGCGGGGTGGTGCCGGTACCGATGACGATGGTCTCCTCGGTGCTCGCGAGAGTGGCGGCCAGCGCCGCGATGGCCTGCTTGCCGGGGAAGGTTCAGGCTGCTCCTGGCGGCGAAACTACCCTCGCTGGCCGACCGGAAAGGTGCGGTGGCGCCACCGAGGACCCGGTTGAGCAGTCCCTCGTCCCGCAGGCTCCGCAGGTCCCGCCGGACGGTCCCGACGGACACCCCAAGGTTTCGCGAGAGTTCTTCGGCCGAGGCGGCGCCCTGCGCCCGAACCTGCGTGAGGATCGCCTCCCGGCGCTGCGTCGCCAGCATCCGCGTTCCGCTCTTAAGCATGACTGTTTATGACCGATTATGACCGACCTTGATGCGGAAGTGCCCGTATGTCAACCTGGCGACGGCCGCAGCCGGCCGCGTGGGATCCCGCCCGCGAGGCCTCGGCCGGAAGCGGCAGCGGACCGACTCGCTCGCAATTCGGCTGGACCTGGCATCGGATTTTCTGTGCACAAACCTGTGGATGATCTGTGCAGAACGGCCCATAGCTTCTGCATACGCTGGGGATCCCGACCCGAGACTACATTCAAGCAGCGCATTGACCTGCAAGAACGTTATCAACACCCTGTGCATGAATAAAGAGCAATTTGTCCACACGCCACGCCGTAATGGCCAGTAAGAAAGTCAAATATTTATCGCAAGTATATCTAGCTGTAATTCAGAGTCGGGACCGTAAAGGCTTAAAACCAGAAACGGTGAGACCGGGCGCCTGCCAGGGAGGGCAAGCACAACGGTGCCCTGCGCGCATCGGGTACTCGGGCACTGGCTGACTGTAACCGCATACCGCGCCGAAGGGATGCCGGCCCCGCATCACGATGGATAACGCGTTTGGCTGCATTTGGCCCTGTAGGTCAAGGACACGCAGTCGCCGCCGGTCCGTCGTCCCGCTGCAGTTACCTGCCTTCGGGCGGGTGGCTCGCAACTGGACGGCGCTCACCGCTGGCTCAACGGGAGGCCCGACATGAAGATGAAGATCCGGCCAGACGACCCCAGCATGCTCCAGTTGGACGACTGGCTCGCGGAGTTGCGGAAAGTCGGCTGGACCGAGCCGCCCGCCGCCGCCCGCGCCGAGCCCGCCCGCGCCGAGCCCGCCCGCGCCGAGCCTGTTCCCGCCGAGCCTGTTGTTCACGCTGAGCCCGCCCGCGCCGAGCCGGCTGTGCGTGCCGAGCCCGCCCGCGCCGAGGCCACTCACACCACCACTACGGTCCGCGCCGTGATCGGTGATCAGCTCCGGATGCCGATCATGTGGTGCGAGCTCGGCTCCTGCACCTCCTCGCACGCCGATCCGGCCGCGCTCGGCGAGAGCGACATGCGCGCTCGCGCCATCGACGCCGGCTGGCGCATCGATGCCTTCGGTCGGCTGGCCTGCCCGCGGTGCCAGCGGTCCGACCCGAACTTCCGGGCGACCCACCAGCCTGTCCCGTGGGACCGCTACACGGCCATGGCCAGAACCGCCCGGATCGTAGCCGAGCGCAGCGACCCAGCGCAGCCCGAATATTCGGCCCCGCCCGAATGCCCGGTTCCGCCCGCGTACCCCGTGCCGCGTGAGTACCAGCCAGCCGGCATCATTCCGGCCGGCTGGCGGAAGCTTGAGCGTCTGCTTGGACCTTGAGGGTCCGGCGTGGGGCATAGGCCCGCGTCGGCAAGCTTTACAGCGGCCGCCGGATGGCATCCGGGAGCCGGTGAGTACAGATGGGGTAGTGATGATCGAGGAATACGCCGGGGATGCCGGCCCGTGCCGATGGCAGCCCGCCGGACGCACCTTGTCCCCCTACCGTGACGAGCTGGACCAGACAGCCCGAGTGGCGTACCCGCCGCCGCTGGAGGGCCTGATCGGCACCCGCTGGCTGAGGCTGGCCGCGGAGATGGCCGGCCTGACCAGTGCCAACTGGCGGCCTGCACCCGACCCCGCCTCCACCGGACCGGTCCGCCTGCCCCGAGTCGCCATGCGCACGCTGGGAGCGGACGTGGGGTCAGTTCGTGCCGCCCGGGACTTCGCCCTCGCTACCTTGCGCCGATGGGGCACCACCGAACGCAGCCAGGACATCGCCATCGTGGTGTCCGAGCTGCTGACCAACGCGCTGCGACATGCCGTGCCGGGGTCCGCCGTGCCGGGGTCCGGCGCCAGCCGTACCCGGCGGCCGATCCGGTTCGGCCTGCTGCAGCCTGGGTCCTGCGTCCTGTGCGCCGTCGCCGACCCCAGCCGAGCGGCTCCCGTGCTGCAGACGCGTGGTTCCCTCGCCGAGACTGGCCGCGGGCTGCACATCATCTGCGCGCTGAGCGACCAGTGGGGTTACACGGCCAGCGACACAGGCAAGGTCGTGTGGGCCATGTTCTGCCAGCGGTTAACGGGCCGGCTGACCCGCGGCCGCCCGGCATGCTGTACCGCGGACAGGCTCTAGGCCCCGAGCAAGAACGCCTTCCTCACGCGGCTGTCGTTTTCGTCGGCTGGCGAGCCGACGACGGGCTCCGCGTCCCGGCCCGTGCTGGGCGCGGCGGCGGCCGGAAGGGCGGCTCTCACGGGCGCCGGCTGCCTGGTGACGCCCGGATAACGCCGGCCGTGTCGGCCCGTCACCCGGTGCTGCGTGCGGTGGCGCGGCTGATGTCATCACATTCGGCCGGCACGGTGGAACACTAGGCCCTGGCCGGCAGGGAGGGTTCATCGTGCCGGTAATAAGAGGCCCCGCCGCTAGCGTCCAAGCCGGTATCTGTGGTTCATGTGCCAGCAGATGCGGGAGAGGCCGGGGACCTCGCCATCCTCCACGCGCAGCGCGCGGCCGCGCGGACACCGTGCGGACGTAATGGTTCCAGCACCGCGTCGGGCTACGCCGCCCAGGCGTTCTTGATCGACAGGACCGTCCGTGACCCCCATGACGGGCAGCTCCGCTCGGCCGTCGCCGCACTCGGCATCACCAGCCGCAGCCTCCGGCGCGGCGGCACGCCGGCGGTCATCGCGGCCGCGGCCCGCGGGCACTGGGACATTGAGGTGCTGCATTATGTCCGCGATGTCGCCATGCGCGAAGACGCCCAGAGGCTCCGTGCCGGGACATCAGCCCAGGTCGTGGCCGCCGTCCGTAACACCGCCGTAGCCGCCTTGCGCCTGGCCGGGTTCACCGGTGTCGCCGCCGGGCGGCGGTGGGCCGCCCGGAATCCTGCAAGGCCACTCGCCGCCCTGAATCTTATTTAACAACAATGACCACAGCCCTGCACTGCGCTGACCTGCACGGTTACCAGAGCTTGCTGGAGAGCCTGAAGGACGTGCCGGACCCGTGCCGCTAGTGTCGATCTGGGACCCGCGTCACTCGTCGTTTAGGTGGGAGGCCCCGCTGAGGGGCCCGGCGCGATTGGACAGATGACATGGCGAAATACATGCTCCTCATTTTCGGCGACGCTCAGCAGTGGGCCGCGATGACTCCTGAGCAGGCGCAGGCCCACGACGCTGCTCACGAGGCGTTCAGGGCCGCGGCCGGATCGCAGATCGTCGGCGGCGGGGCGCTGGAACCGGCGCCGGTGGCGACGACGCTTCGCTCCGATGGCGGAGACGGCATCATCACCACTGACGGGCCGTTCCTCGAAACCAAGGAAGCGGTCGGCGGTTACTACCTGCTCGAGGCGTCTGACCTCGACGAGGTCATGAAGCTCGCCTCGCTGCTGCCAGAGGTCCGCGCCAGCCACAGCGCGGTGGAGATCAGGCCGGCGGTGGACCACGAGTGACACGCCGGGCCCGGAGGTGGTCGCGGCGGTCGCGCAAGCGCACCGCCGCGACTGGGCCCAGGTGCTCGCCACCACGGTCCAGCTGACACGTGACCTGGACCTCGCGGAGGAGTGCGCTCAGGACGCGTACGAGCAGGCCTTGCGCACCTGGCCGGAAACGGGCATCCCGGAACGGCCAGGTGCCTGGCTCATAACCACCGCGCGGAACCGCGCCAGGGACGTGCTGCGGCGGCAGTCGGCGTTTCACCGGGCGATGCCGCTGCTGGTAACGGAGGAGGCCCTGCCCGGGCCGGAAGATACCCTCCTGCACGACGGCCGGCTGCGGCTCATTTTCACGTGCTGCCACCCGGCTTTGTCCCGTGAGGCCCAGATCGCGCTTACCCTCCGGCTGGTGTGCGGCCTGTCAACGGCCGAAGTGGCACGGGTGTTCCTGGCCCGGGAATCCACCATGGCGGCCCGGATCACGCGCGCCAAGAAGAAAATCAGCGCGGCGCGCATTCCTTACCGCGTACCGTCGCCGGACCAGCTCACCGAGCGCGTCAGCGTCGCGCTCAAGGTCGTTCACCTGATCTTCACCACCGGCCACACCGCGCCGGCTGGACCCCAGCTGGCCCGCCGGGACCTCATCGACAGCGCCATCAGCCTTGCCCGCATGCTGAACCTGCTGATGCCTGGCAACGCTGAAATCAGCGCCTTGCTCGCGTTGCTGCTGCTAATCGACGCCCGCGCACCCAGCCGCCTGTCCCCCGCAGGGGACCTGCTCCTGCTCTCCGAGCAAGACCGCACCAGGTGGGACAGGCAGCTGATCGAGGAGGGCACCAGCTTGCTGACCGGCGCCCTGCACCGCCAGGCGCCAACCAGGTACGCCGTCGAGGCGGCGATCGCCGCCGTCCACACCGAGGCACCGACGTGGGAGGAAACCGACTGGTCACAGATCATCGCGCTGTACGACGTCCTGCGCCAGCTCTGGCCCACGCCCGTAGTCGGACTCAACCGCGCGGTCGCGATCGGCCTGCGCGACGGTCCTGCCGCCGGACTTGAGGCCCTAACGCCACTGCTCGCCGATCCTGCCCTGGCCACCTACGGCTACCTCAGCGCCGCCCGCGCTGACTTCCTGCGCCAGTGCCGGCAGTGGCAGGACGCGGCCGACGCCTACGAAGAGGCCCTGGCCCTCACCAGCAACGACGTCGAGCGGGCCTTCCTTACCAGACGCCTCACCCAAACCCGCGCAAATCTCCCCGGCTGAGGACGACTTCAGCCCGGCAAGCTCACATCGTTATCAGCGACCTCATCCAGTCCGCGGCGTCTCAGCATCCGAGAATGACCAGAACCCTGCTCCAGCACGAGCCGTCGGCCCAGGCCCCGTGCTGGCGCTACTTAGCACCTTGGGGCATTTCGGTAAAAGCGCCACGCTGCTCCGGGCTTATTGTCCGATAAGAACGCCTGCGAAGAATAAGGCCACGAGCCTTTGACGGCCCAGGTCAAGACGGAATTTACTAATGAAAGGCCTCACTATCGCACCGTGGTCATGGAATAGCAAGGCGCCCGTCATTCATCGGGTTTTACCTCATAGCCGTGGCGTGCCATGGCCCTATCCGCAGGCCACGCTGGTATTGTGGCAGCTCCAGCCGGCCGCCCTCGGAGCCCATATCGTGCCCTCAGCAGTTCCCGTCATTGACCTTGCGCCCTGGATCAGCGGAGACGACCGGGCCCGCGCCACGGTCGCCGCCGAGGTGGACGCCGCGCTGCAGAGCGTCGGTTTCTTCTTGATCAGCGGCCACGGCGTGCCTGACGAGCTGCGGACACGCGTACGAGCGCAGGCCCGGGCGTTCTTCGCGCTGCCGCCCCAGGCCAAGCAGCGGTACGCGGTCACCGTCGGCGGCCGGGGCTGGCTGCCGCCGGGCGCCGAGGCGAACGGCTACGCCGAGGGCACGGCCACTCCGCCGGACATGAAGGAGTCGTTCGCGGTCGGCGCCGACTCGCCGACCGGTGACGCCGAGGTCGACGGGTTCTGGTTCCCGCCCAATGTCTACCCGGCCGAGGTGCCAGCCCTGGAGCCCGCGGTGGTGGTCTACCTGGCCCGCATGCGCGCGCTGGCGGACGAGTTGCTGGTGCTGTGCGCCGCCGCGCTGGGCCTGGAACGTGACTTCTTTACCCGGCACACCGGGCATGCCACGCACACGATGAACATCAACTGGTACCCGCCAATGGCGGTGGCCGGGACACCGGAACCCGGCCAGTTCCGCATCGGCCCGCACACCGACTTCGGGACCGTGACAATCCTGGACCGCGAGCCGGGCCGCGGCGGCCTGCAGGTGTGGACCGAGCAGGACGGCTGGGAGGACGCGCCGTACCAGCCCGGGGCGTTCACGATCAACACCGGGGATCTGCTCGCCCGCTGGAGCGGCGGCCGGTGGAAGTCCAACCGGCACCGCGTCCTGCCGCCGCAGGCCGAGGTGCCGGATGAGGACCTGGTGTCGCTGGTCTACTTCTACGAGGCCGATCACGACGCGGTGATTGAGTCACTGCAACCCCCGATCGGCCAGCCGAACGACTTTGGCCCTGTCGTCTGCGCCCAGTTCATCAAGCAGCGTCTGGACGCGATCACGATGGGTTAACCGCCGTTGGCCCCGGTCAGCCGTGGATGTACTCCCCGGGGGCGTCGCCGAGAGCCGGATACCGGGTGCTGCCCAAGCCAGGCGGCGTGACCAGCTCCCCGGCCCGGGCGCCGGACCAGCTGGTCCAGTCCTCCCACCACGAGCCCCGGTGCTTGCCGTTCGCCGCCCGCCAGGCCTCCGGGTCCGCCGGGGACCCGGGGTTATCCGGGGACTTCGGGTCAGCCCCGGCGTAGTCCGCCGCCTCGTACCAGGCCTTGGGGCCGGGCGGGTTGACGATCCCGGCGATATGCCCGCCGCTGGACAGCACGTAGCGGACGTCCCCGCCGAGCAGGCCCCCGGTCTTGTAGGAGGAGTGCCAGGGCACGATGTGGTCGTTGACCGCCGCCACCACGTAAGTGTCGTTCTTCACCGCCGCAAGCGACAGGCGCTGCCCGGCCAGTTCCATCTCACCGCGGGCCAGTTCGTTGCGCATGTAGAGCGAGCGCAGGTAGAACGAGTGCATCGCGGCAGGCATCCGGGTGCTGTCCCCGTTCCAGGCCAGGATGTCGAAGGGCGGCGGATCCTGGCCCATCAGCCAGTTCGACACCACGTAGTTGAAGATCAGGTCGTTGGCCCGGAGCACGTCGAACGTCCCGGCCATCTGGCTGCCCTCCAGTACGCCCTTGGCCGCCATCTGCTCCTCCAGCCGCGCCACCGTCTTCTCGTCGGTGAACGCGCCGAGGATCCCGGGTTCGCTGTAGTCCAGCAGCGTGTTCAGCAGCGTGATCGACCCGATCCGGTCATCGCCCTTCTCCGCCAGGTAGGCGGCGAGCATGGCGGTCAGCGCGCCGCCCAGGCACAGCCCGGCAATGTCGATCGTCGGCGATCCGGTGATCTCGGCGATGACGTCAAGGGCGTCCCGGGGCCCGTGCAGGAGGTAGTCGTCCAGGGTGACGCCGCTCAGGGCGGCGCCGGGGTTGCGGTAGGAGATGGCGAACACGGTCCGCTGGTGCTGGACGGCCCATTCGATGAAGCTGCGGCCCGGGGCCAGGTCCATGACGTAGTACTTGTTGATCCACGGCGGGCTGGCCAGCACCGGGATCGACGTGCACCTGCGGCGTCTGCGGCGTGTACTGGATCAGCTCCATCAGGTCGTTCCGGAACACCACCTGCCCCGGCGTGGCGGCCAGGTTCTTCCCGAGAGTGAACGGCCGGGTGTCCACCTGCCGCGGCCGGCCCCCGTTGTGCAGCAGGTCGGCGGCGAAGTTGATGCCCCGGCCGCCACGCTGGCACCGCCGGTCTCCAGCGCCCGCCTGAGCGCGGCCGGGTTCGTGGCCAGGGAGTTCGTCGGTGCGGCCGCATCGAGTGCGAACCCCAGCGCCAGCTCCGCCTTCGCGTCGTCGACCGGGTTCCCGGCCCCGGCCGCCAGCAGGTCGGCGATCAGCCGGGAGGCGGCCAGGTGTGTCTGGCGGATGGCGAAGAACGCCGGGTTGTCGTTCCAGGCCGGGTCGGCGAACCGCTTGTCGCCATCGGGTCCGGGGACGGGCGGGGCCGCGTCCACGCCCAGCCACCGGGCGGTGGCCACCGGCCCGGCCAGCGCCAGGCTGGCCCAGTACCGCGCGCCCGCCGCCGCGGTGGCAGCGGGCCGCGCGGCCGCGCGGCCGAGCACCGCCAGCGTCGCGGCCCCCAGCCCGGCCGCGTCCGCCGAGGCGAATGCCCCGGCCCCCAGCCCGGCCGCGTCCGCCGAGGCGAACACCTCGGCCTCCGGACCGTGCGTCGCCGCGGTCGGCTCTCCGAGCGCCCTTGCAGTCTGTGGTGCGGTCATCTCACTGTCTCCTTCACATGTCCAGTTCGCCGTGGACGGCCCAGATCTGTCCGGTGATGTAGGCGGCCGCGTCGGCGCGGGTGCCGCCGGTGACCAGCGCCACCCGGTCCTGGGCCAGCCCTGGCCGGGGCCCTCGTGCCGGTTCGCGCGCCTCCCCTGAGGTGGCCATCAGGTTTTCCCTGTCTCCGGCGCGCTCCCGCGTAGCTGCTCGTCCTGCGTGGCCTGCTGGAGCTCGGCCAGCACGGACGGATCGCGGAGGGTCGTGGCGTCGCCGGGATTGCGGCCTTCCGCGATATCACGCAGCAGTCTGCGCATGATCTTGCCGGACCTGGTCTTGGGCACGTCCTGCGCCCAGATGATCCGCTTCGGCCGGGCCAGCTTGCCGATCCGGTCGGCCACGTGCTGACGCAGCGTCTCCTTCAGGGCCGGATCGGCGGCCGTGCCGGCCCGCAGCGTGACGTAGGCCACGATCGACTGGCCGGTGAGGTCGTCGCTGGCCGCGATGACCGCGGCCTCCGCGACCAGCGGGTGAGCCACCAGCGCCGACTCGACCTCGGCGGTGGACAGCCGGTGGCCGGAGACGTTGATGACGTCGTCGATCCGGCCGGTGATCCAGAAGTACCCGTCCTCGTCCCGCCGGGCGCCGTCGCCGACGAAGTAGACGCCGGGGCCGAACTGGCTGAAGTACGTCTGGACGAACCGCTCGGGGTCCTTGTACAGGGTGCGCAGCATGCTGGGCCACGGCCGGGTCAGCACCAGCACGCCGCTGCCCTCGGTCACCGGCTTGCCCGCGTCGTCGAACAGCGCGGCGGACACGCCGGGCAGCGGGCGGGTGGCCGAGCCCGGTTTGGTGCCGGTCAGCCCGGGCATCGGCGCGATCATGATCGCGCCGGTTTCTGTCTGCCACCAGGTGTCGACGATGGGGCAGCGCTCGCCCCCGATGACCGTGTGGTACCACAGCCACGCCTTCGGGTTGATCGGCTCGCCGACGGAGCCGAGCAGCCGCAGCGAGGACAGGTCATCCCGGCCTGGGTACTCCGTGCCCCACTTCATGCAGGCGCGGATGGCGGTCGGGGCGGTGTAGAAGATGGACACCCGGTACCGCTCGATGATGTCCCACCAGATGTCCTTGTCCGGGTAATCGGGCGCGCCCTCGAACATCACCGAGGTGCAGCCGTTGGCCATCGGGCCGTACACGACGTAGGAGTGACCGGTGATCCAGCCGACGTCGGCCGTGCACCAGAAGACGTCCCGCTCCGGGTCCAGGTCGAACACGGTGGCCATGGTGGTGGCGACTCCGGTCAGGTAGCCGCCGGTGGTGTGCACGATGCCCTTCGGCTTGGCCGTGGAGCCGGAGGAGTACAGCAGGAACAGCGGGTGCTCGGCCTCCATCGGTTCCGCCGGGCAGTGCGGGTCGGCGCCGGCCAGCAGGTCGTGATACCAGACGTCACGGCCGGACCGCATCGGGGCCGGACCGCCGCAGGACCGGACCACGACGATGGTCTGCAGCGTGGCCAGGCCGTCCACAGCCTCGTCGACGGCCTGCTTGACCGGCACGGTCTTGCCCTTGCGACGGCTGCCGTCCGCGGTGATCAGGGCCTTAGCGGTGGAGGTCTCGAGCCGCTCCCGTACCGACGCGGGCGAGAAACCGCCGAAGATCACGTTGTGCGGGGCGCCGATCCGGGCGCAGGCCAGCATGGCCACCACGACCTCGGGGATCATCGGGAGGTAGATCCCGACCACGTCGCCCTTACCGACGCCACGGGCCTTCAGCCCGTTCGCGAGCCGCTGGACGTCGGCGAGCAGCTCCGCGTAGGTCAGGTCGCGCTGCTCGCCTTCCTCGCCGAGCCAGTGGAAGGCCACCCGGTCGCCCGGCCGGCCTCGACGTGCCGGTCGAGGCAGTTGTAACTCGCGTTCAGCGTGCCGTCGGCGAACCAGCGGTAGAACGGCGGGTGGCTGTCGTCGAGCACCTCGGTGAACGGCGTGTCCCAGGCCAGCCGCTCCCGCGCCTGCTCGGCCCACCAGACCTCCGGGTCGACCGCGGCTTGCTGGTAGACGGCCGCGTCCGCGACCTTGGCCTGCGCCGCGAACGTGGCCGGCGGCGGGAAGTAAGGCGTGGTGCGCAGCAGTTCCAGGCGCTCTTCGATCGGCGGGGCTGGCGTGGACATAAGCGGGCTCCTCGGTGAGTAGGTCTGTCACGTTAGGTCACATTCGGTAGCGGGGAATCTGCTATTGGTCCCGGACATCGGGGCCCAATGGCCCCTACTGGTGAGGCGTTCGGCCGCTGCCGCCCACGGCGTCCCGGTCTACCGTGGGCCCGATGACGCCAGAACAAGCCGGCTATCTCATCCGGATCGCGGCCCGTGCCCCGTCGGTGCACAACACCCAGCCGTGGCGGTTCAGGGTCGGCGAGGACGCGATCGAGCTGTACGCCGACCGCCACCGCCAGCTCAGGACCGATCCGGTCGGCCGGGAGATGCTGATCAGCTGCGGCGCGGCCCTGTACGGGCTCCGGCTCGCGGTGCGCTCACTGGACCGCCGGCCGCAGGTCGAGCTGTTCCCGGACCCCGGCCCGGCCCAGGCGCCGCTCTCGCCCGCCGGGCTGCGGTTGCTGGCCCGGGTCAGCCTCGGCTCGGCGTCCCTCCAAACTCCGGCCGAACGGACGATGCTCGCTGCGGTACCGCACCGGCATACCCACCGTGGGCCGTTCGAGCCCGGTCCGCTGCCCGCGGGCCTGCTGGCCACCATGCAGGACGACGCCACCGCCGAGGGCGCCACGCTCGCCGTCGTCGATCTGGAGCAGACCCAGCCCATGCTGGTCGCGATCCTCGCCGCGGAGGTCCGTGGTCAGGAGCTCGACCCGGTGACCCGGGACGAGATCACGCGGTGGACCCACGACGCCGACAGCCTGTCCAGGGACGGTGTGCCGGCCCATGCCTTCCCGGCCCGGCCCCGGCGTAAGCCCGGCAAGCTGCCTGAGCGCGACTTCGATCTCGGCCGGGGCCTGGGGTGGCTGCCGCCCGACGGCGGGGCCGCCGCGGTGACCGCGATGCTTGTCACCGCCGGCGACAGCGAAGAGGACTGGCTGCGAGCCGGCCAGGCCCTGAACCGGCTGCTGCTGCACGCCGCGAGCCAGTGGTGCTTCGCCCGCCTGCAGACGCAGGCGCTGCAGGCAGCGGCGGCCCGGACCCTCGTCCGCAGCCGCCTGACCCTGCCCGGAGCGCCGCAGCTGCTGCTCCGGTTCGGCGTGGCCAGGACCGCTCACGTCACCGCCCGCCGCCCCGCGGCCGACCTGACCGAAGCGTAAGCGCCCTCCCCGGACCCGCCCGCGGCCAGGTTCGGCCGCCGCTCCGACCACAGGAGCACCCCCGGCCAGGGCGGTTACATGATCGCGGCCAGAAGCGGTCGCCCGGCCGCGTCGGTTACTTAGTGGCGGTTTGCGGGTTTGGCGTGCCAGGATGTGCTGCGGCGGTTGCTGAGAATGCTGTGGCGGTGCTGGCGGCGAGGTTCGCGGTGGTGCGGCCGGTCGCGGATGAGCGGGTGCGCGGACACGGCTTCCCCGGGGGGAGCTGGGAAGATCACCCCGTGCGGCGTCTTTGGGATCGCCTCCGGGACCGGGTCCGGGTCTGCCGGGATCAGCTGCGGCACGGCGGCGTTCACGGTCAGCGCGCTGCGGGGATGGGGGGCAGCGCGGGGGCGCGGCCCGCCCTTGTGACGTGGCGGCGGCTGGTCACCTTGGGGTGCCGGCGGCTTCAGCGGCAGGCGGTGCCGAGTCTGGAAGGGCCAGTTCGCCTGCCCTGGCGGAGCAGGGCGGCCTGGCGGTCACTGTGAGGTATCTTCCCGTCCGGCGCGTAGTCAGTGAATGCGACTCTCTACCGCAAAGAATCGGTACGCTGCCGCATTCTACCGAAACTGGCGCCGTACGCGAGTGAGGGGAACGTGTGCTGTGACGTGAGAGGCCGGTCAGCGCCTCCCGGCGGAGCAGGCGGCCCGGTCCCCGGCTCGGGCGGACCCACCCGGCCAGGCCGTGCACGGCGAACCAGCGACTGATGTTCTCCGCGTTGCGGATGAGGAAGAACACGCCCGCGGGTTCGCGATCACGCGGCGGGATTACCTCGGTGACCAGGGCCGGCAGGTGACTGGGAATCGTCCCGAGCGCGCGAACCCCAGGCGCTTTATCTCCTACCGTGCGTTACCATCAGGTAACGTCCCGGACTCCGCGCCGGGGGAAGCAGGAAGCATGGACACAGGCCGGGACTACTATCCGCTCGGTGATCTCCGGGTGTCTGACGCCGACCGCGACCGGGCGCTGTCCGAGTTGAGCGACGCCTTGCAGGCCGGCCGGATCACGGCGGGCGAACTCGACTCCCGGTCGGGGCAGGTCCTGCGCGCCCGCACCGGGAAAGAACTGACTGTCCCGCTCGCCGACCTGCCGCCAGGTCGCGCCCCCGCGGCCCAGGGCATCGCCCCGGAACACGCCCGCCGCATGCCTGTCACCCGCCTCACCTTCGGCGCATCCGTCGGCGCCGGCTGCTTCACCGCCGTCGCGGTCGCGAACGCCCTGCGCAGCGGCCCCACTCTGGCGCAGCGCGAGCTTCTCAGGGAAATGATGGCCCGCCAGGGTCTGCCGGTCCCTGTTTTCCCCGCCCACGGCTTCGACTGGGTCGGCACCATAACACCAGGAGCGGTGGCCGTCCTGCTCGTCCTGCTGGTCATCTTGCTGCGCGTGACCCGCGTCGGCCGCCCGGAAATAAGCTGAAGCTCGCGCGTGACCCGCAGCTTCGTGCCATTCGCCGTCCATGCGTTCCTGGCCGCCGACTGACGTTCCCGCGGCGAAAGCCGCCGCTGTCTCGGTAAGCGTTGGTGCAAGGTCAGCAGGAACTCCGCCACGCCGTGGTCGGCCAGCGAACCGAGAAAACCGTATCCGGCTGGCCTGGTGATGCCCCAGGCCGAGAAGGCGACCGGGATCGTCCCGGCCACCTGGAGCGCGGTCCCGGCGCGGCGGCCCGACCCGGTCAAGGTGACCGGGCGGGAGACTCCGTTCAGCTCGAGGCGGCCTGCGGCCGTCACGCTGATCGTCGCGCCCGTGGTGAAGGCGGGACCGAGCGTCACCGGCCGGGTCAGCGTGAACGTCGCCTCCGGGTACCGCCCGGTGTGCAGGCTGCTGACGACCTGCGGCGCGGGCTTGCCGTTGACCTTGACCGTGGTGAGATCGACGGCGAAGACCGCGCTGGTGAGCCGCCCGCCGGACACGGTCAGGGTGCCGGTGACGGCGGACGTCCGGCCGAACGTGTCGTTGCTGAAACCAAGCACGGTCTCCTTGACCCGGAAACCCGCCGCCGAGCCCGCCGCGACCTGCCACTGGCCGTCCAGCGGGCCGGCGGCGCGCCGGGGTGGCCGGCGGGCAGGACCAGTGCCGCCGGGGTGGGCTGAAGCGTGACGAACAATCCGGCCGCCAGCACCAGGACAGCGGCGAGTCCGGCCAGGGCGGCCGCGGTCCACCGGCCCCAGTGCCGCTTGCGGGCCGCGTGGCCGGCGGGTCGGGTCGGCATCGTCTGCTGGTCGATTCTGTGCGCCATGGTTCGTTCCTAGGCGTCGCCCGCTGGCCGGCCTAGAGTCCAAGGTCCCTGGACGCCCGGCCGTTCGGAATCTCGATCTTGATCTTGGCCCGGGACGGCGGGTCGCGCTGGTGGGGGCGGCCGGCGCCGGAAAGTCCACGGTGGCCGCGGACCGAGCGGGGCACCCACGCCGAGCTCATCGCCTCCGGCGGCGCTTACTATCGGCTATGGCAGGCGGGACACCCCGCCAGCTAAAAGCTAGGGCGGATCCAGGAAGGCATCATGACCTGCACCCTGCACGTGGCCTGGGACGACCGTCTGACCGGCTACGACTTCGGCCCCGGCCATCCGATGGCGCCGGTCCGGCTCAAGCTGACCATGGAGCTGGCGCGGGCCTTCGGCCTCGGCGGCCAGGACGGGGTCGCCATCGTGGTCCCGGCCATGGCGACCGACGCCGAGCTCGAATTCGTCCACGACCCGACCTATATTTCGCTGGTGCGGCTGGCCAGCGACCCGGCCCGGGTGTCGCGGGGCGGCCCGGCCGCCCAGGACATGACCGAACGCGCCCTGCTCATGCACGGGCTCGGCACCGCCGACGACCCGGTGTTCGCCGGGATGCACGAGGCGGCCGCGATGGTGGCCGGGGCCACGCTGGCCGCGGCGCAGGCGGTGTGGACGCAGGCCGCGGAGCACGGGGTCAGCATCGCGGGCGGCCTGCATCACGCGATGGCCAGGAACGCCAGTGGTTTTTGCATCTACAACGACCCGGCCATCGCGATCGCCTGGCTGCTGCGCCAGGGCGCGGAGCGGATCGCCTACGTCGACGTGGACGTGCATCACGGTGACGGCGTGCAGGCGGCGTTCTGGAACGACCCGCGGGTGCTGACCATCAGCCTGCACGAGCACCCGGACACGCTGTTTCCCGGCACCGGGCGGGCCGCCGAGATCGGCGGGCCGGACGCCCAGGGTTCGGCGGTTAACGTCGCGCTGCCCGCGGGCACGCGGGATGCCGGGTGGCTGCGGGCCTTCGACGCCGTGGTGCCGCCGCTGCTGCGGGAGTTCCGCCCGCAGCTGCTGGTCAGCCAGCACGGCTGCGACACTCACTGGAGCGACCCGCTGGCCAGCCTGGGCCTGACCATCGACGGGCAGCGGGCCGCGCACGCCGCGCTGCACGCGCTGGCGCACGAGGTGGCGGACGGCCGCTGGCTGTTCACCGGCGGCGGCGGCTACGAGCACGTGGAGGTCGTCCCCAGGACCTGGACCCACCTGCTGTTCGAGGGCGCGGGACGGCCGCTCGACCCGGCGTCGGCGACGCCGGAATCGTGGCGCGCGTACGTGGCCGAGGTGACCGGCCGGCCCGCTCCCGAGCGGATGACCGAGGGCGGCCACGGGGAGTTCGTCTCCTTCGAGGACGGCTACAACCCGGCCGATCCCGTCGACCAGGCGATCTTGGCCACCAGGAAGGCGGTCTTCCCGCGGCACGGCCTGATGCCGTAACCGCCTTATTCTTGCGGCTCGGGCGGGAGGATGAGGACCGGGCACGGCGCGTGCTGCGCCACCTGGCCGGCCACCGACCCCATCAAGAGCCGGGTGAATCCGCCGGCCCCGCGCGAGCCGAGCACGATGATGTCGGCGTCGCGGCCGGCCTTGATGATCTCCTCGACCGGGAACCCGTGGACCGCCGTGACCGTGACGGACTCCGGGCTGGGTCCTTCGAGGCTGGCCAGCGCCTTGTCGGTTTCGGCCTGGGCCGCCTCGCGCGCGTGCTCGGTGTGCGCGGGGTCATCGATGGACACCGCCGCGCCGCCGGAGTAGCCCGCGACGGCCTGGTGCACGGTGAGCACGGTCAGCGGAACGTGCCTGAGCCCGGCTTCGTGGATGGCCCATGCCAGCGCACGCTGCGAATGGCCGGATCCGTCCACTCCGACCAGGATTCCAGTCATGTCAGCCTCCTGCTACTCGTGGTTCCCCTGTGAACCCTTCACGGCCGACGGTAGGTGGGACGGCTGTGGCTCCATAAGGGCATCGGGGCTCGTTTGCCAGGGACGTTGGTCCTTACCTGCGGTCGGCGGCCTAGAGTTAACCTGACACCACCTCGGCCCGCCGGGGGTCGCTCAACGTCAGGAGTCACGGTGACAGATCCGGCCAGCGGTTCCCCGTCCGGCGAGGAGACGCAGAAACCGATCGCGGTGTTCCTCCTGGACGATCATGAGGTGGTTCGGCGGGGGGTCAAGGACCTGCTGGAGGCCGAGCCGGATATCCGGGTGGTGGGGGAGGCGGGGACGGTGGCGTCGGCGCTGGCGCGGATTCCGGCGTTGCGTCCGGATGTGGCGGTGCTTGATGTGCGGTTGCCTGATGGGGACGGGGTGTCGGTGTGCCGGGAGATCCGGTCGAAGATGCCGGAGGTGGCGTGCTTGATGCTGACGTCCTTCGGTGATGATGAGGCGTTGTTCGATGCGATCATGGCGGGGGCGGCGGGGTATGTGCTGAAGCAGATCCGGGGGACTGACCTGGTGGGTGCGGTGCGGACGGTGGCGTCGGGGCAGTCGATGCTGGATCCGCGGGCGGCGAGTCAGCTGATGGCGCGGTTGCGGGATCAGGGGACGCACAAGGATCCGCTGGCGGGGTTGTCCGGGCAGGAGCGGCGGATCCTGGAGCTGATCGGGGAGGGGCTGACGAACCGGCAGATCGGGGAGCGGATGTTCCTGGCGGAGAAGACGGTGAAGAACTACGTGTCGGCGTTGTTCGCCAAGCTGGGCATGGAGCGCCGCACCCAGGCCGCCGCCTTCGCCGCCCGCACCTTCGGTGACCCCCAGGATCACGGCCGCGATGAGCGGCACTCAGGGCCCGGCGACTAAGGACCTTGTTCCCTGGTCCGGTCCGTTGGATCGGCGGCATGCTCGGGCTATGTACTCCGACGGCTCGGCTCTCGAGCAACTCTCCAGGGATGCCTGCCTTGACCTGATGGCCTCGGTATCCGTGGGCCGGATCGTCTATACCCGGCGGGCGCTGCCGGCCGTCGAGCTAGTCAACTTCGCGCTTGAGGACGGCGACATCATCATCAGGACGGACCGCAACGGCAAGCTGGCCGCCGCCACCCAGCATTCCGTCGTCGCGTTCGAGATGGATTGCCTGGACGAGACGCAGCAGGCCGGCTGGAGCGTCACCGCCATCGGACAGGCGCGGGAAGTCACCGAGCCCGGGGACGTCAGCCGGCTCCAGCGGCTGGGCCTGAGCTCCTGGGCCGCCGGGACGCGGGAGCACTTCATCCGGATCTCGCCGGAGATCCTGAACGGCCGCCGTCTGCGCGCTTCCGGCCCGCCCCCTTCGCCCCCCTCGCTGCTGACCGCATACCAGGATTGACCCCGATGCGGATCGTCTCTACCGAGCGGCTCTCGGCCGTCCTGGCCGCGTTGCCCGGCACTCCCCGGGTGGTGGTGGGAGGAAGTTCCGGCACGCCCTGGCGGGCCCTGGCCGTGCTCGACGCGGCCGTCGCGGAGTACAAGCTGTTCGTGATCAACGCGCAGCCGGGAATGCCCGACCGGGACGGGGTCACGCTCGAGTCGCCGTTCGTCGGACCGGGCATGCGGGGCCGCGACCGGCTGCGGTACTTCCCCGGCCGGCTATCCCTGGTCCCGGTCCTGCTGGCCGGGTCGTTGGCCCCCGACGTGGTGCTCGTGCAGACCTCGCCGCCGGCCGGCGGCACGGTATCGCTGGGCACCGAGGTGAACGTCCTGCCCGCCGCGATCGAGGCGGCGCGCGCCCGCGGCGGCCTGGTCATCGCGCAGGTTAACCGGCACATGCCCTACACCTACGGGGACGCGATCCGGGCGCAGGACGAGTTCGACTACGCCATCGAGGCCGATGCTCCGTTGTCGTCACCGGTGCCGCGGGCGGCCCGGGACACCGACGCGGCCATCGGCGAGCGGGCGGCCGCGCTCGTCCCGGACGGCGCGACGCTTCAGGTCGGCATCGGCGCGGTGCCCGATGCCGTCCTGGCCGCGTTGTCGGCCCGGCGCGGGCTGCGCGTCTGGTCGGAGATGTTCAGCGACGGCGTGCTCGCGCTGGACAAGGCCGGCGCCCTGGATGACGGATCCATGATCACCGCCTCCTTCGCGTTCGGCAGCGCCGAACTATACGACTGGCTGGACCACAATCCGGGTATCCGGATGCTGCGGATCGAGACGACCAACGACCCGGCCCAGATCGCCCGCCGGACCCAGATGGTCTCGGTCAACACCGCGCTCCAGGTCGACCTGTTCGCCGAGGCGAACGCGAGCTGGGTGCGCGGCGTGATCTACTCCGGCTTCGGCGGGCAGCCCGATTTCGTCGTCGGCGCGCTGCACTCACCCGGCGGCCTGGCCATCATCGCGCTGCCGTCCTGGCATCCGAAGGCGGACGTATCGACCGTGGTACCCCGGCTGGCCGGCCCGGTGACATCCTTCCAGCACAGCTTCATCGTCAGCGAGCAGGGCACGGCCGCCATCTGGGGCCACGACGCCAGCGCCCAGGCCGAGCAGGTCATCACCCAGGCGGCGCACCCGTCGGTACGGGACAGCCTGCGTCAGGCCGGCCGCGACCTCGGCTTCCGCGTCTAACCGCGCGGAACGCGCCATTCCAGCCGGGTCCCCGGCTTGGCGGCACCCGGATCGGCCGGGCCGAGCCGCAGCTCGCCGCCGAGGTCCTGCGCCCGGGTGGTCAGGTTGCGCAGCCCGCTGCGCTTGACCTCGGCCGGGATCCCGATCCCGTTGTCGGTGATCAGGACGGTCAGCATTGCGTCCGGATCCACGTCCACGGTCACGTCGACCTCGCTGGCCTGGGCGTGCCTGGCCGCGTTGGACAACGCCTCGCGCAGCGCGGCGAGCACCTGATCGGCTCGTTCCGGCCGGACCGGCGCGGCCAGCCCCGCGCCCAGCCGCAGCGACGGGGCGAAGCCGAGCATCGGCGTCATCTCCTCGACCAGCGCGACGATGTCACCGCGCAGGTCCGGGGGGATGGTGGTGTCGCGGGTCTGCAGCGCGAAGATGGTGGCGCGGATGTCCTTGATGGTGTCGTCCATCGCGTCCACCGCGTTGGTGATCCGGCTCGCCACCTCCGGCCGGGTGATCATCGGCATCGTGCCCTCCAGCGACATGCCGGTGGCGTACAGCCGCTGGATGACCAGGTCGTGCAGATCGCGGGCGATCCGGTCCCTGTCCTCGTAAAGCGAGAGCCGTTCGGCTTCGGCTCGGCTGGCCGCGAGTTCGAGCGCGACGCCGGCCTGCGCGGCGAAGGAGGCCGCCACGTCCACCAGAGCCGGGGGGAACGCCGTGGCACCGTGACATCGCCCGACGGTGAGCACGCCGCGGACGTTGCCCGGCACGCCGAGCGGGAACAGCACCGCGGGCCCGATGTGGGTCATCGCGCTGCGGGCCGCCTGCGAGGCCCGCTCGTCGGCGGCGAAGTCCGGGGAGGCCACCTGCTCGCCGGTGGCCAGCACCTGGCCGGACAGCGACTCGCCGATCGGCAGCACCAAGCCGCGGGTGGCCTCGGCGCCGTCGCCGTCGGCGTAGGTGATCGTCAGCCGGCGTCCGCCGTCGGCGGGCAGCGCCAGCACGACCAGGTCGGCCCCGGACAGCTCCCGCGCCCGCCGGGTCACGTCGGCCAGCACCTGGGCGGGCGCCGACCCGGACAGCAGCCGGGTGGTGACCTCGGCGCTGGCCTCGATCCAGCGCTGCTGGCGGCGGGCCGCCTCGTACAGCCGTGCGTTCTCGACCGCGACCGCGGCCGCGGCGCCCAGCGCGACCAGCACCGCCTCGTCGTCCTCGGTGAACTCGCCGCCGCCCCGCTTGCCGGTCAGGTACAGGTTGCCGAACACCTCGTCCCTGATCCGCACCGGCACCCCGAGGAAGCCGTGCATCGGCGGGTGCCCGTCGGGGAACCCGGACGATGCGGGGTGGGCGGTGATGTCGGCCAGCCGCAGCGGCCGGGGATCGTCGATCAGCAGGCCGAGCAGGCCGCGCCCCTCCGGCCAGTGGTGGATCCGCTCGATCTCCTGCGAGCTCAGGCCGACCGGGATGAACTCGGCCAGCCGCTTGTCCTCGCCGATGACGCCGAGCGCGCCGTAGGTCGCGTCGACCAGCCCGACCGCGGTCTGCACGATCCGCCGCAGGGTGGACTCCAGGTCCAAGCCGGAGCCGATGGCCACGACCGCCTCGAGCAGGGCGCGCATCCGGTCCCTGGTCGTCACCACGGCCTGCAGCCGGGCCTGCAGCTCGGCCAGCAGCTCGTCGAGCTGCAGTTGCGGGAGGAACCCTGGGCGGTTCCCTGCATCCGGTTCCACCAGCAGATCCTTCCCAGCGCCAACTCGGCTCAACACTACAGGCCGACGCGGCCGGCGAGGAAGGTGCCCGGCTCGGAAAACCCCTTGTGATGAGGCCCGAACGGCCCGTGGTCCCAGCCCTGCATCAGCCGTATCAGTAGGTGGGGCCGACCCCGCGCCAGCCGGTCCCGGCCCGCCGTATCAGCCGGCCGCACCGGCCCCGCGCCAGCCGGCCCCTGCCCGCCGGATCAGCCGGGGCGCCGGGGCGTCACCGTAGCAGCTCGTAGCCCGGGTTGATCATCGTCGGCCGGCGGTCGTCGCCGGTGCCGACCATGCCGTGCAGCCGGATCCGGCAGCCCGGCTCCAGGCCGGCGATCTGCGTGCGGCCGTAGAACAGCGCGGTCATGTCACCGGTGGAGTCGGCGATCTCGCACGCCAGCACGCTGGTGCCGGGGACCGGCCGGACCTCCGCCGCGTGCAGGCGGCCCTGCACGGTGGCCTGGCCTTGCGGCCGCAGCGATCCGATCGGGTCGGTGCCCGGCGGCGGGGCCGGCCACTCGTAGTCATGCAGGCCGCCCTCGTGCCCGGCCCGGACCCGCTTGGCGTGGATGACCTCGACCTTGTGCTGCACGTCGAACGGGATGATGGTGGCGGCCGCACCCGGGACGTGGCTGACCACCCGGGCGATCCGGTCGGCGGTGTGGTCGTGCAGCAGCCGGGCGGCCAGCGGCGGGTAGCTGCGGCGGGGCAGCACGATGGTCACCTGCGTGCCTGGCGCGGCCGCCTCGGCGGCGGCCAGCCGGGCCGCGGCGTGGGCCAGCCGCCGGTCCGGGCAGTCGGCCAGCTCGAGCGCGGTGCCCGTTCCTGCCTCCAGCCATTGCCGCCTGAGCTTGTCCGCCCGGGCGCTGTCCAGGCTGAAGTGCACCGCGCGCAGGACCTGGGGCCGCAGGCTCTTGGCGTATCTGAGCCCGGCGACGGTGGCCAGGTCGTAGCTGTCCACCAGCAGCAGCACGACGCGGCGGGAGTAGTTGCGCGGCTGCGGCCGCAGCTCGGGGTGGCCGGGTGAGTCCAGGATGGCGGCTTCGTGCCGGTACTGCCGGTTGAGCCGGATGAGCGCGTACACCAGGACCGGGAACAAGATCACGACCAGCCACGCGCCCTCGGTGAACTTCACCACCGCGAACAGCAGCACGACCAGCGCCGTGTAGATCCCGCCCGCAGTGTTGATGACCAGCCGCCGCCGCCAGCCCCGCTCCCGGGTCCGCCGGTGGTACCTGGCCATGCCGAACCCGGCCATGGCGAACCCGGTGAACACGCCGATCGCGTAGAACGGGATCAGCGCGTCCACGGTGGCGCCCGCCACCAGCATCAGCGATAGCGACAGCACGGCCAGCAGGATGATCCCGTTGGAGAACACCAGCCGGTGGCCGCGCCGGGTCAGCCAGCGGGGCAGGAACGAGTCCTCGGCGACGAAGCTGGCCAGGAACGGGAACCCGGTGAAGCTGGTGTTGCCGCCGGTAAACAAGATCGCGGCGGTGGCGGCCTGCAGGACGAGGAACATGACCTGCCCGGCCGCCGACGTCCCGAAGACCTGCCGGGCTTCCTGCGCGATCACGGTCGGGAACCCGGCGGTGTAGGGGGTGGCGTGGGTGACGTGCGCGAGCCAGGAGATCCCCGCGATCAGCACCGCGACGATCGAACCCTGCATGGCCAGGATCTGCCGGGCGTTGCGCCCTTCCGGCGGCCGCAGCGCGCTGACCGCGTTCGACACCGCCTCGATCCCGGTCAGCGACGAGCCGCCGTTGGCGAAGGCCCGGGCCATGATGTACAGGGCGCCAAAGGCGATCAGCCCCGTATGCGATCCGATGCCGACCGTGCCGGTGCCGGTCACCACGTGGTGCAGGCCGCCGGTCAGCTCACGCGTCACCCCGGTAACGATCATCGCCAGGACCGAGCCGGCGAACAGGTACGTCGGGAGCGCGAAGATCCGGCCGGCCTCACGCAGCCCGCGCAGGTTGGCCAGGCACATGAGCAGGATCGCGACCACGGAGATGACTAGCAAGATCTTGGGCCCGATGACCGGGATCCGGGACAGCGCCGGGAACGCGGATACGATCGCCGCGCTGCCCGCGGCGGTCTGCACCGCGACCGTGACCACGTAGTCGATCAGCAGCGCGACCGCGGCCACCTGGGCCACCCGCGGGCCGAAGTTCTCCCGCGCCACCACGTACGAGCCGCCCGCCCGGGTGTAGACCGAGACGACCTCCCGGTAGGACAGCACCACCAGGACCACGCCGAACAGGACCAGCAGCGTCATCGGCAGCACCAGCGTGAACGCGGCCATGCCGAAGAACGGGAGCAGCGCGTAGAGGATCTCCTCGGTGCCGTACGCCGCCGAGGAGAGCCCGTCGCAGGACAGCACACCCAGCGCCAGCGGCTTGGACAGCCGCTCGTTCTTCAGCTGTTCGGTCACCAGCGGCGCGCCGAGCACGTGGCGCTTGACCGAGTACCAGAACCCGTCCGGCAGCTCGGCCAGCCGGTGCAGGACCGGTCCGGGCGTGGGCGGCAGCACCGGCTCGGCCGTGGGCGGCAGCTCCGGCTCGGCCGCCTGGCGGTGCGCAACTGCCACCATTGTCATCTCCTCATCGCCGCGCGGGATGACTCAAGCCAACCGCGGCGCCCCGCCGCCGGGCAGAGTCAAAAAGGGTCCAAGGCACGGGACCTTTGGCACGTGGTGAAGTGAGCTACGTCTCTTCCGGGCCGGAGCGCGCCCCGGCGATGCTGAGGCCATGACGCACGCATACGTGGAAGACGTGATGACCGCCGATGTCGTGGCGGTCCGGACCAACGTGTCCTACCGGGACCTGGCCGCCAGCCTCCGGACGCACCGGGTCAGCGGCTTTCCCGTGGTCGACGACGAAGGCAAGGTCGTCGGCGTGGTGGCCGAATCGGACCTGCTGGCCGTCGGCACCCGCATCCCCGGCTCCGCCGGGCCCCACGAACATCCTGCTCTTCCTTTTCATCTTCCTCTTCACCACCACCACCACCAGCAACAACAGCAGCAGCGGGGGCGCCAGCAGGAGCAGCCGCCGGCCGCCGTGCCGACCGCCGCGGACCTGATGACCCATCCGGCCGTGACGATCCGTCCGGACGAGCCCGTCCGCCGGGCCGCCGAGCTGATGTCCGCCCGCAAGCTCAGGCGGCTGCCTGTCGTGGACCGCGCCGGGCGCCTGGTCGGCATCCTCAGCCGGGCCGACGTGCTCAGCGTCTTCGCCCGGCCCGACGAACAGATCCGCCGCGAGATCACCCAGGACGTGTTCATGGACGGGTACTTCCTGGACCCGGCCCCGTTTACGGTGACCGTCGAGGACGGGATCGTCACCCTGGCCGGCCACCTGGGCAGCGCCATCCTCGGCCGCAACCTCGTCGACGCGGTCTCCCAGCTCGAGGGCGTGGTCACCGTCCGCGACCGCTTCACCTACCCGCTCCCCGCCTCGCTCACCGAGCTGGGCTCACCAAGCCAGGCCCACTAAGCCGGGCCAACGAAGGAGGCCAGCCATGGCCGTATTGCCCGTCGTGGCCGCTACCGACGGCTCTGAAGAATCCATCCGGGCGGTCGAATGGGCGGCCCGCGAGGCCGCCCTGCGCGACGCCCCGCTGCGGATCGTGTCCGCGGTCGGGCTGCTGCCGCGGATGATCGGACGCCCCGGCGGCGCTGGCTTCGACACCGTGGCCACCGCCATCACCAAGGACCGGGACCGGGCCCTGGCCGCGGCGGCCACCCGGGCCACCCAGCTGGCCCTGGACCTGCTTATCGACACAGACCGGCTGCCCGGGGCACCCGCCCAGGCCGTGACGCAGAGCGGTTCGGGTGCGCAGCTGCTTGTCGTCGGTTCCCGCGGGACCGGCGCGTTCACCGCGATGGTGCTCGGGTCGGTCAGCCGCTACGCGGCCACCCACGCGCCCTGCCCGGTCGTGGTGGTCCGCGACGTGCCCGCGGTCCCGCACCGCCAGGTCGTCGTCGGCCTCGGTGACCTGGACCACTGCGCCGACGCCCTCGCGTTCGCGTTCGAGGAGGCCAGCCTGCGCGAGGCCACCCTGGTCGCCGTCCACGCCTGGCACGCACCGCAGTCGGAGGTCTCCCGGGCCGGCCAGTGGTTCACCGCCCCCGGCGTGCTCGCCGTCGAAGCCGAAGCCGGCCGCGAGCTGGCCGAGCTGCTTGCCCCCTGGCGCGCGAAGTACCCAGACGTCCCGGTTAGCCCGGACGTCGTGCCCGGTCACCCAGGCCGTGCCCTGGCCGGCCTGTCCGCCCGCGCCGACCTGGTCATCATCGGCAGGCACGCCCGCCACTCCGGCCTGGCCGGACCGGGCACGGTCACGCACGCCGTGCTGAACCACGCGCACGGCACCGTGGTCACGGTTCCCTCGTCCTGAGCATCCCGCTGACGCCGGGCGCGCCGCCGCGCGGCGTCAGCGGGCGATCACCATCCCGGCGAGCAGGGCTGCGGACTTTATGGGGAACCGTCCAGGCCGGCCACGACCGGACCCGGAGACTGGTTGACCGGCCGGCACTGGCCCGGACGACCACCACCCGCCTGTTCGCGTGCCCGGCCACCTGCCAGCCGACCGAGCCGAGCGGCAGGTGCGGCAGTTCGCAGCTGCCGCGGGCGCCGACCACGACCAGCTCGGCGGTGCGGCTGCGCTCGCATAGCACCTCAGCGGCCAGCCCGTCGACCAGCGCCGGGCGCACCCGGCCTGGTCCCAGCGCCGACTCGGCGTAGAACAGCCCGCGATCCAGGATCTCGTGGCCGTATCGCCTCATCAGGTCGTAGACGGGAGAATCGGCGGGCAGCGCGATCTGGCCCGGCGCCCAGGCCAGGCACACCGTCAGCGTCGTGTCTCGGGCCCTGGCTTCCCCTAGCCGCCCAGCGCAGGGCCTATCGCTGCCCGGTGACCCGTCTTAGCCAGCCACGATCCCATAGTTGCTTCCGGTCATGATGACCTCCTCGTCGGCCGGCCGATGGCTCACGCCCGCCCCTCGCGGCCAACCTCGTCCCGGCCGTCCGGCCGGAGCAGGGGCGAAGGTCCCGCGCTGGGTCACGCCGAGCCGCCCGCGCTGGGCGGGGACGCGAACGCGACGTGAGAAGGTACTCGATGTGCCGTTGCACCCCTTCTTAGGGATGCGATGGCACTTCGACTTCCTAGCGTGGGGTAGCCGGCGGGGCCGCCGGGGCGGGTGCAGCGGGTGGGACGCCAGGGATCGCGCCCGGGTTAACGGCACCTGCCCGTGCACCGGATCAGCCACGGGAATCGGCTCTGAGCGGGGGCGCAACGGGGCGGCGGGTGCGGGGATGGGAAGGTGACGGCGTGCAATGGCGAGGCTGCTCTACCGGCAGCGGAATGCCGGCCCGGGCCGATGGGCTACCTGGCTTGCCGTCTGCCGGGGCGCCGCATGCGCAGGGCACCGAGGAGAAGGGCACCGAGGAAAACGACGATGCCGATGATCAGCAGGTACAGCAGTCCCTTCGCTACCACGCCCACGATGCCCAGCACGATCGCCACGATTATCAGTAGCAGGACGAGGGCAATCATCTGATCCTCTGCTCGGTCGGGCGGCTCAGCGGCGAGCTAGCCTGCGCTCACCGCTGGTGCCTAGCTCGTACGCTAGGCCGTAGTGCTTGAAGACCGCCTCTTCGTCGGCCGCGAGCAGCTCACCGTCGGTGTCAATCGACGGGGCGTCCTTCACCAGCTTCTTGTCGTGGGCGACCTTGACGTACCCGGGGCCCACGGTCGCATGGTCAAGGGGCACGAATACCAACCGGTGCCGAGTCGGAATCCCGACCCGGACCGTGCCGAACGACGGCTGGTCAGTTGCGGTGTCGACGTAGACGGCCTCGAGTTCACCGATCTTGTGACCCTGGGCGTCGACAACGTCGCTGCCCCGCCACTCCCGGATGTTGGCCGCCTCGAACATGCCAGTCTTCTTCCCGCAGCCCCGCACTGCTATGTCAGGAACAAGTCTACCCGGGTGGCCTGGCGCAGGCGCGACCCCGCCAGACCCGCCAGACCCCGGCGGGCGCAGGGGCGTTGTCTCACCTGGGGAATCACCTGGCTGATGATCTCGACGCGGATCTCCTCATCCAGCCGGTCGTAGACGGCGAGCACGTCGGTCCGGCTGATGATCCCGGCCAGTCGGCCACCGGCCAGCCGCGTCGACCACCGGCAGTCGCCTGAGCCCGCGCGCGTACATCAGCCGGGTGGCGCGCGAGATCGTGTCATTATCGAGCACGGGAACCCGCTTACGCCCGACTCGCGGAGCATCCCGGCCAGCTGCTTGACCGGCGTGGTCTCCGGCACAGAAATCGGATGTGTGGACATGACGTCCTTGACGACGGCCTTCATCGTTACCAGCTCCGCTTACTCGCTACCTAGAGCGCCAGTCTCGATTACCCGCCCGCGGCGCTTAGGGCCGTTGGTCAGGTAGGTCCTGCTGAAGGTCATCTGGCCGGCCCCGCCTGCCCCTCGCGCCCCGGTCAAACGGTGTTATTTCCCGGCCCGTCAACACGTCTTAATTCATGCGTTTACGGTAAAATTCAGCTACCGGAAAAGCCGCCGTAATAGGGTACGAGAGGGAAAACGGTTAACGTCTCAGCAAACCGGTCTCATTCGTAATGTGAGTAATTCCAATAACCTGGCCAATAGCGTGATACGGCACAACCAGCGCGAAGCTGCCCCCTCGGCCAGCGGGTCCGCGGAGATGCTGCACGTGCTCCTGGCGTACGCCGGGGCTTGGATATTTCGGTCCGCTGGGCGCGGCCCGGCGGCGATCCTGACTTCTTCGCGATCACCACATCGGCGTGGGTAGGCAGAACGACGCCCCGCGCGCGGCGTGGGATTTCCTGCGGCCATATCTGGCATCCGTGCACGGCTTCGTTGTCACCTGGCGGCAGTACGTGCCGCCGGGAATTCCGGAACGAGCCTGGATCATCTCACCGTCCATCGACCCGTTCGCCGCGAAGCACCAGCCACTCGAGCCGTCGTGGTGCAGGCGATCCTGGCCAGGGTGGGGGTCCTAGACGGCGAGCCGCGCCCGGGCACCCGCGCGTTTCGTGCGCCGCGACGCAGCGGCCGGGGAAGTCACCCGCGCCGGGCTGGTGACCGGGAACGGCAGGCCCGGTCCCGGCCGTCACCGTAGACCCTACAGTTACGGATCACCGGGCTAATGACCGCGGGTCCGGGACCTTTGGCCCTTAGCCTGCCACGGTGATCGTATTAGGCTCGGTTCCAGTAGAAAAGAGCGCAACGCCATTTACCTTCGTACTCACGCCTTATAGGCGGCGGGACTTCGCAGCTGGACCTCGCTCAGCCGGCCTCGCTCGGCGATCTGCCGCCGCGGACCGCAGATTTGTCTAGGCCGCGATGGCCGATATTAGGAGATGCTCCTACATGGACTTCGAGTTGACCGATGAGCAAGAGCTGATCCGCGAGGCGGTAAGGGAATTTGCCGAGGCCGAGGTGGCACCGATCGCCGCCGAGCTGGACCGCGACCATCGCTTCCCCACTGAGCTCCTGCCGAAGCTGGCGGAGATGAACCTCATGGGCATGCCCTACCCGGAGAAGATGGGTGGCGCGGGAGCGGACTACCTGAGCTACGTCATCATGATCGAGGAGCTGTCGCGGGCGTGCGCGACCACCAGCGTCGTCGTGTCGGCGCACAGCTCCCTCGCCACCTGGCCGATCTACAAGTTCGGCACCCCGGCGCAGCAGGACAAGTACCTTCCCGACATGGCGTCGGGCCACCGCCTGGGCGCCTTCGCGCTGACCGAGCCCGGCGCGGGCACCGACGCGGCCGCGGGCACCACCACGGCGGTGCGCAGCGGCGACGAGTACGTCCTCAACGGGTCGAAGATCTTCATTTCGAACGCTCCGTACGCCGAGATCTACATTGTCTTCGCCAAGACCGATCCGGCGGCGCCGGGCACCCGCGGGATGAGCGCCTTCATCGTCGAGCAGGACACTCCCGGGTTCTCCGTCGGCGAGGCCGAGCACAAGCTGGGCATCCGCGGTTCGAGCACGCCGCCGCTGTACTTCTCCGACTGCCATGTTCCCGCCGATGCGCTGCTGGGCGGGGAGGGCAACGGCTTCAAGGTCGCTATGCAGACCCTGGACGGCGGCCGGATCGGCATCGCCGCGCAGGCGCTCGGCATCGCCCAGGCCGCCCTCGACGCGTCGGTCGCCTACGCCAAGGAGCGGGTCCAGTTCGGCAAGCCGATCGCGGCCCTGCAGGCTATCCAGTGGATGATCGCCGACATGGCCACCGAGATCGACGCCGCGCGGCTGCTGGTCTATCGCGCCGCCTCGTGCGTGGACCACGGCCGGCCCTATTCCACCGAAGGGGCGATGGCCAAGCTTTTCGCCTCGGAAACCGCCACCCGGGTGGCCGGCAAGGCCATCCAGATCCACGGCGGGTACGGCTATACGGAAAGTTACCCGGTGGAGCGCAACTGGCGTGACGCCAAGATCACCGAAATCTACGAGGGCACGTCCGAAGTACAGCGCATGGTCATCGCGAGAAGCTGCCTGCGATGAGGGAGCTACCTGCGGTGAAGGGAGGATCGTGATGAGGATTGTGGTCGCCTACAAGTGGACCCGCGACCCGGAGGAGGCCACGGTAGGCGCCGACGGCACGGTGGACTGGAGCCGGGCCAAGCCTG
Source organism: uncultured Actinomycetes bacterium (assembly GCA_963808315.1). Lineage (GTDB taxonomy): Bacteria > Actinomycetota > Actinomycetes > Streptosporangiales > Streptosporangiaceae > Palsa-504. The sequence goes on from CAWEFK010000014.1 coordinate 55,996, forward strand.
GTCTGTCTACCTACGACCCGGGGGCTATGGAGCTGGCCCGCCAGCTCGCCGAGGCAACGGGCGCCGAGCTCATCGGCGTGACGGCCGGAGGTAAGGGCGTCGCGGCGCCGATCGCATCCAAGGCCGCCCTGGCCCGCGGCCTGGACCGGGTGGTCATCGTCGAGGACGAGGCGCTGGCCGGCGCCGGGCCAGGCGAGCTGGCCGCGGTGCTGGCCGAGGTGATCAGGCACATCGGCGACGTCGACCTGGTCATCACCGGCGACTCCTCGGTCGACGTGGCGGCCAAGATGGTCCCGACCGTGCTGGCCGGCGAGCTGGGCTGGCCGGCCGTGGCCGAGGTCGCGGCCGTGTCGGGAACAGGGGTCCAGGCCGGCGCGCTGCGCGTGGAGCGCGCGATCCCGGGCGGCGTGCAGGTGCTCGAGGTCAGCGGTCCGGCCGTGCTGGCCGCGTCCGCCGATGCCGCGGTGCCCCGCGTCGCTGGCATGAAGGAGCTCCTCGCGGCGGCCAAGAAGCCGGTGGAGCGACTGGATCTCGCGGCGCTCAAGGTGCCGCCGTCCGGCGCGGTCATGACCGTGACCGGCCGGTCACGGCCGGAGCGCAAGGCCCGCAAGGGCCAGCTCATCGACACCACCAACCCGGCCGCCGCCGCCGCCGAGCTGGTCACCGCCCTGCGCGAAGCCGGGCCGCTAGAAGGGAACCGGCCATGAGCGTGACCGCCTGGATCATCGTCGGTGATCAGCCGACGATCGGCAGCCTCATCACGGCCGCGCGAGCGCTGGGCGGCCCGGTCGGGGCCGTGGTCGCCGGGCCCCGCTCGGTGGCCGAGAGGGTCGCGGCCAGCGGCGTGGACCGGGTGGTCTGGTGCGGCGTGCAGGATGACGTACCCGCGGAAGCGAACGCTTCGGCGGTGGCGCAGGCCGTCGCCGCCGACCCGCCGCGGGTGCTGCTGGCCGGCCGCAACCCCGGCGAGCGGGTGCTCCTGGGTGCCGCCGCGGCCGCGGTCAAGGCGGCCGTGCTGACCGGAGCCCGTTCGGTATCGGTCGACAGCAAAGGCGTCGTCGTGGTCAACGCCATTTTCGGTGGTATCGCCGAGGAGACCGTCGCCGTGTCCGGCCCGGTGGCCCTGCTGGTGGACGGCGGCCAGGTGCCGCCCGTCGACCCCGCGAGCCCCGCCGTGCCCATCGAGGAGGTCACCGTCACGCCCCTTGGCCTGAAGGTGATCGAGACCAGGACGTCCGGCTTCGACCAGGTGGACCTGAACTCCGCCCACCGGGTGATCGGCGTCGGCCGTGGCCTGAAGGCCGAGGCGGACCTTGCTCTGATCGAGGCGCTGGCCACCGCGATCGGCGCCGAGGTGGCCTGTTCCCGGCCGGTGGCCGAGGGCCTGAACTGGATGGGCAAGGACCGCTACATCGGCAGCTCAGGCGCGCATATCGCGCCCCGGCTCTACCTCGCCATCGGCGTCTCCGGTCAGCTTCAGCACATGGTCGGCGTGCAGGGCGCGGAGATCATCGTGGCGATCAACTCCGACCCGAACGCGGCCGTCTTCGGCCACGCCGACTATGGCCTCGTCGGCGACCTCTACCAGCTCGTGCCCGCGATCACCGCGGCCCTGAAATGACGGTGTCCCCACATGACGCAGACAACGACAGCTGAGCCCGACTTCGAGGTCATCGTCATCGGGCCGGCATCGCCGGGTGCGTCGCGGCCTATCAGCTGGCCCGGCAAGGACGCTCGGTGCTGCTGATCGAGCGAGGCGAGGCGCCCGGCTCGAAGAACCTGTCCGGCGGCGTCCTGTACTCCCGGGGCATGCAGCAGGTCTTCCCTGACTTCCTGACCGAGGCCCCGGTCGAGCGCCGGATCACCCGCAACTACATCAACTTCCTCAACGCCGACAGTTCGGTCGCCATCGACTACAAGGACGCCAGGCTGGCCGACCCGGTCAACGCCGTCACGGTGCTGCGCGCCAAGCTGGACGCGTGGCTGGCCGCCAAGTGCGAGGAAGCCGGTGCCCTCATCATGCCCGGTGTCCGGGTGGACCGGGTCCTCACGCAGGACGGCCCCGACGGTAGGAGAGTCGTCGGCGTCCAGGCCGGCGACGACGAGTTGCGGGCCCAGGTGGTGGTCGCCGCCGACGGCGTGAACTCCTTCATCGCCAAGGAGGCCGGGCTGCGCCGCCCGGATCCGCTTAACCACCTCGCCGTCGGCGTGAAGTCGGTGGTCAAGCTGCCCAGGGAGACGATCGAGGCCAGGTTCAACCTCACCGGCGACGAGGGCGCGGCCGTCGCCGTGGTCGGCGACTGCACCCAGGGAGTGGGCGGCGGCGGCTTCCTCTACACCAACCTCGACTCCTTGTCCGTCGGCATCGTCGTGCGCCTGGACGACCTCACCGCGCAGAAGAAGGTCGTGACCGACATCTTCGACCACTTCCTGGCGCACCGGTTCATCGCCCCGTACCTCGACGGCGGTGAGCTGCTCGAGTACGGCTGCCACCTGGTCGCCGAGGGCGGCATGGCGATGATCGGCGAGATCGCCATGGACGGCATGCTCGTAGTCGGGGACGCCGCCGGGCTCACCCTCAACACCGGCCTGACCGTGCGGGGCATGGACCTCGCGGTCGGCTCCGCGGTCGCCGCCGCAGAAACCATCGGCTCCGCGCTGGACCGCAAGGACACCTCCAAGGCCGCCCTGGCCGGCTACCGCCAGCGCCTGTTCGCCTCCTACGTCGGCCAGGACATGAAGACCTACGCCAAGGCCCCGTCGTTCCTGGAGGTGGAGCGGATGTACAAGCAGTACGGCGAGCTGTTCGCCAACGTCCTGTACGGCACGTTCAGCCTGGACACCCAGCCGCGCCGGCATCTGCTCAAGGTGGCCCGCTCGTCGCTGGCTAAGTCCCCGGTGAAGATGAGGCAGCTCGTCAGGGACGGCATCGCCGGAGCGAGGGCGCTATGAAACCCCTGTCCGTCCCCGACCGGCTGACGAAGAACCGCTTCAACCTCGATGAGGAGGAATGCCACATCGAGGTCAACCAGGAGATCGCCAAGGCGACGGGCACCGGCCGGGCCATCGTCGCCTGCTGCCCCGCCCACGTCTACACCGAGGAACCCGACGGGACCATCTCGGTCGAGTACGCCGCGTGCCTGGAGTGCGGCACCTGCCTGGCGGTCGCCGCCCCCGGCGCGCTGAAGTGGCACTACCCGAGGGGCGGGTTCGGCGTCCAGTTCCGCGAAGGCTAATCGCTCCCCCTTAAATAGCCCGAGCCGGGGAAAGAGGCGCCGGCTCCGATTCCCCGGGAATGGCCACGGTTAGGGACTAAAGCCACTAGGCGGCGAAAGGCTGCGAACGTAAGACGAATTAGTACAGCACATGCCGCGGACCGACGAAGGCCACCGAGCCGAGCACCACGGCCCGCGCAGATAAGCAGATAAGAGGAGACCCGATGTCAGACAGAATCGCGATCGTGACCGGAGCAGCCCGCGGCATAGGCGCGGGGACGGCCATCAGGCTCGCCGCCGACGGCATGGCCGTGGCCGTCCTGGACCTCAACGAGGCCGACTGCGCCGCCACGGTGAAGGAGATCGAGAGCGACGGCGGGCGTGCGCTCGCGATCGGCGCCGACGTGAGCAAGACCGATCAGGCGAACGCCGCGGTCGAGCGGGTGGCCGCCGAGCTAGGCGCGCCGACGGTGCTGGTCAACAACGCCGGGATAACCCGCGACGCCATGTTGTTCAAGATGACCGACGAGCAATGGGACTCGGTGGTTGCCGTCAACTTGCGCGGCCCGTTCCTGATGACCAGGGCGGCCCAGAAGTACATGAGCGAGCAGAAGTGGGGACGGATCGTCAACATCTCGTCGTCGTCGGGGCTCGGCAACCGCGGGCAGGCCAACTACTCCGCCACCAAGGCAGGCATCGAGGGCTTCACCAAGACGCTCGCCAAGGAACTGGGCAAGTTCGGGATCACCGCGAACGCGGTCGCCCCGCACTTCATCGCCACCGACATGACCGCGAACATGGCCACCAGCCTGAAGATGTCGTTCGAGGATCTCGTGGAGACCTACAAGAAGCAGATTCCCGTCAACCGGGTGGGTCAGCCCGCCGACGTGGCGGCCGCTGTCTCCTTCCTGGCCGGCGAGGACGCGGGCTTCGTCTCCGGCCAGGTCATCTACGTGGCGGGCGGCCCCCTGTGCTAACTCACGATTTTCACAACGGCCAAGGAGGCTGAGGATTCATGGAAGACGTATTTGTCCTGTCCGGTGTCAGGACCCCGATCGGCAAGTTCGGCGGTGGCCTGTCCTCCGTCCCGCCCTGTGACCTGGCCGCGAAGGTGGTGCGCGAGGCGGTCAGCCGGTCGGGCGTGGACCCGGCCCAGGTGGGCCACGTGGTGTTCGGCAACGTGCTCCACACCGAGCTCAGGGACATGTACCTGTCCCGGGTGGCGGCCGTCAACGGCGGCCTGCCGGTCGGGACGCCCGCGCTGACGGTGAACCGGCTGTGCGGCAGCGGGCTCCAGGCCATCGTGTCCGCCTCGCAGGCCATCATGCTGGGTGACTGCGAGGTCGCGGTGGCCGGCGGCGCCGAGTCGATGAGCCGTGCCCCGTACTGGCTGCCCGGCATGCGCTGGGGCCAGCGGATGGGTGACGGCGCCGCCATCGACGCCTTGACCGGCGCGCTGTCGGACCCGTTCGACGCGTGCCACATGGGCGTGACGGCGGAGAACGTCGCCACCGACTTCCATGTGTCCCGGGCCGACCAGGACGCGCTAGCGGCGGAGAGCCACCGCCGGGCCGCGGCGGCGCAGGCGGCGGGCTACTTCTCCGAGCAGATCCTGCCGGTCGAGATTCCGGGCCGCAAGGGCCAGGTCACCATCGTCGACACTGACGAGCACGTGCGGCCCGAGGTTAGCCTGGCGGACATGGCCAAGCTGCGGCCCGCGTTCGCCAAGGACGGCACGGTCACCGCGGGCAACGCGTCGGGCGTCAACGACGCCGCCGCCGCCGTGGTGCTCGCGTCGGAGTCGTTCGTCCGGAGCAGCAGTGCGACCCCGTTGCTCAAGCTGGTCGGGTACGCGCACGCGGGCGTCGAGCCGCGCATCATGGGCATCGGCCCGGTGCCGGCGGTCCGCACGGTGCTTGACCGCACCGGGATCAAGATCGACGAGATCGACGTGTTCGAGGTGAACGAGGCCTTCGCCGCCCAGGCGCTGGCGGTAGTCAGGGAACTGGGCCTGCCGCCCGAGCGCACCAACCCGAACGGCAGTGGCATTTCCCTCGGGCACCCCGTCGCGGCCACCGGGGCCATCTTGACCGTCAAGTCGCTCTACGAGCTCAAGCGCACCGGCGGCCGGTACGCGCTCATCACGATGTGCATCGGCGGCGGTCAGGGCATCGCCGCGATCTTCGAGCGCGTCTGACTCATCCACGACCGGGCCCGGCCATCCAGGACGGGCTCGGTCCAAGGCTACGATCAAGCATCTCGTGAGGTTGACATGGATTCGGTTTCTTACACGGCGTTGTCGCCGCTGTCGTTCCTGGAGCGGTCGGCTCGGGTGTGGCCCGGCAAGACCGCCGTGATCTACGGTACGCGGCGGCTCACCTACTCCGAGTTGGCGGCCGAGGCGCAGCGGGCGGCGCGAGCGCTGCGGGCGAGCGGTGTCGAGCCGGGTGACCGGGTCGCCTACCTGATGCCCAACCTGCCCGAGATGCTCATCGCCCACTACGCGGTCCCGCTGGCCGGCGCGGTCCTGGTCGCCGTCAACACCCGGCTCACGGCCGAGGAGGTGGCGTACATCCTCGCTCACTCGGGCGCGAAAACCATGGTGGTCGACGCCGCTCTCCTTCCGACGGCGGTGGCGGCCGTAAAGGACACCGACGCGGTGACCGAACTGGTGGTCGCGCAGGACACCGAGTTCGGAGCGGTGAACCCGGAGCTGAGCGACGAGCCGCGGCTGGTGAGCTACTCCGAGTTCCTGGCCCGGGGCACCGGGGAACCGCTGTCCTGGTCAGTTCCTGACGAGCTGGCCCCGATCGCGATCAACTACACGTCCGGCACCACGGGGCGCCCGAAGGGCGCCGTCTACACCCACCGCGGTGCGTACCTGAACTGCTTCGGCGAGATCGTCCACTCCCGGCACGACGAGAACAGCGTCTATCTGTGGACCCTGCCGATGTTCCATTGCAACGGCTGGTGTACGCCGTGGTCGTTGACGGCCAGCGGAGGCACGCACGTGTGCCTGCGCGAGGTTCGCGGTGACGCGATCTGGCAGCAGCTGCGCGAGCACCACGTCACCCACCTCAACGCGGCCCCGACGGTGGTGAGCAGCATCCTGAACGCGCCCAAGGCCGGCCCGCTGGAAGCCCCGGTCCTGATCACCACGGCCGGGGCACCCCCCAGCCCCACGACCATCGCGCACATGGAACGCATGGGCTTTCAGGTCGTGCACGTCTACGGGCTGACCGAGACCTATGGCCCGATCTCCTACTGCCAATCCCAGCCGCAGTGGGCCGCGCTGTCAGCCGGAGAGCGCTCCGTCCTGCAGGCTCGCCAGGGCGTGAGCATGATCCAGGCCGAGGGCCTGCGGGTCGTGGACACCGAGATGGCCGACGTCCCGGCCGACGGCGCCGCGATGGGCGAGATCGTCATGCGCGGCAACAACGTCATGGCCGGCTACTACCTCGACTCCGACGCCACCGCCAAGGCGTTCCGTGGCGGCTGGTTCCACAGCGGTGATCTCGGCGTGATGCATCCCGACGGGTACATCGAGCTGCGGGACCGCTCCAAGGACATTGTCATCTCGGGCGGGGAGAACATCTCCACCATCGAGGTGGAGCAGGCCCTGATGAGCCACCCGGCCGTGCTCGACGTCGCTGTCATCGGCATACCCGACGACAAGTGGGGCGAACGGCCGAAGGCGTTCGTCGTGCTCCGGGACGGCCACAGCCCCACCCCGGACGAGCTGATCGCGCACGTCCGCACCAAGATCGCCCGCTACAAGGCCCCTCGCGAGGTCGACATCGTGGTCGCGCTGCCGAAGACGTCAACGGGAAAGATCCAGAAGTTCGTGCTCCGCGAGCCCGAGTGGGCGGGACGGGCCGGCCGCGTACAGGGCTAGCTGGCCGGCCGGGGACTAGGCGCGGTCGTCGGAGAGGAAGGTGGCGATCAACGGCCCGACTTGCTGAGCGCTATCGAGCAGGACCAGGTGGCCGCCGCCCCGTACCGTATGCAGCCTGGCCCGCGGCATCAGCGAGGCGATGATCCGGTGATTCACCAGCGGCGTGACCGGATCGTCGTCGCCGGCGATAACCAGCGTGGGATGGCCGATGGCCCACAGCCACGGCAGGCTCGTCCAGCCGAAAAGCGGGGCCATCCGGTACAAGGCGGCCACGGGATCCGTCGGCCGCCGGATATGCAGCGAGCGGACAAGCTCCGGTTCGGTGCGCAGCCGCCCGCCGAACATGGCCCCGGCCACCTGTTCCAGGCGTTCCGGGTGATAGCTGCGCGGATGGATGAAGTGCCAGAAGGCCCTCGGGCTGCCGGGCCGGGCGAAACCGCCGAAGGACGTCGACACTAGCACCAGCCGGCGAACCCGGCTGGGGTAGGAGAACGCCATCTGCTGTGCGACCGCGCCACCGAACGAAGCGCCGAGCACGTGGGCGGACTCGATGCCGAGTTCGTCGAGGACCGCGGGGCCGAAGCGAGCCAGTGCCCACATGGTCAGCGGGAAGGCAGGCCGCTGCGACCGGCCGATGCCCGGCGGGTCGAACGCGATCGTCCGGAATCCGCCCAGCTGGGGAAGCAGTTGTTCCCACAAGCCCACCTCGCCCCAGATGCCGGAGAACAGCAGGAGGGGTTCGCCTTCCCCGCGGATCTGAACATGGATCCGCAGCCCCCCGATGCTGAGCTGCTCGTCCCTGACCATGCATCCATATTACTGCTTGGTAACCAAAAATGGCGCTCCTGTTGTGTGGACTACGGGTGATGTGATTTAAGGAAATTTTACGGACATCCGGCATTAACCACGGGACCTTCGGCCCATTACTCCCCCGCTGGCAGGTCGCTAACGTTTCGTTCATCGAAAGTCTCCGAATTCCGAGCGAGAAATGAAGAGGCTCCCCCCTCTTACGTTGCCGGGAAGAGTGCCCGATGTACACGTTTGCTCAGCCGCTTAACCGGGCTCTCAGCGTCGCGGCCGGATCTTGCGCCGTCGTCTGCCAGGACAGGCGCCGTACCTATGCCGAGCTTGGCTCGCGATGCCGCCGCCTGGCTGGCGCGATGCGCAAGCTTGGCGTGGCGCCGCACGACCGCGTCGGGGTGATCGCGGTCAACTCCGACCGTTACCTCGAGCTCTACCTCGGTCTGCCGGCCGCGGGTTACGTGCTGGTTCCGGTCAACTCGCGGCTGGCTCCCGCGGAGATGCGCGCCATCTTGGCGGACGCCGGGGTCAGCGTGCTGTTCGCCGACGCCGACTATCCGGGTGCGGCGGGAGTCGGGCACGTGCTGAGGATGCCGGATGACTACGAGGACCTGATCGACACGGCGGACGAGGTGCCTCTCGGGGACGGGGTTACCGAGGACGACCTGGCCGCCCTGTTCTATACCTCCGGGACCACGGGGGCGGCGAAGGGCGCCATGCATACCCACCGGAGCCTGGTCTCCAGCGCGCTGAATTTCATGGCCACCTGGCCCTTTGACCGGCAGACGCGGTGGCTCGTGGCCTCCCCGATGTTCCATACCGGCGGCATACTCGCCACGCTGGCCACCGTCTGGGCAGGCGGGACCCACGTCATCATGCCCAGCTTCGACCCCGAGCTGGCCATCGACCTCATCGAGCGCGAGGCCGTCACGCACACGCTGCTGGTTCCCACCATGCTCGCCGCGGCCGCGGGCGCGCAGCTCGCCCGGCCGCGGGACGTCAGCTCGCTGCGGTACCTGAGCCACGGCGCCTCGCCCATTTCCGTCGAGACGCTCCGGCGGACCCGGCAGGCCTTCCCCAGCGCCGAGCTGCTGCACGTGTACGGCACGACGGAAACGACACCGATCACCACGCTGCTGCCCCACGAGGAGCGCCTGCTCGACACCCCGCTGGTCCGCTCGTGCGGCCAGCCCGCCGTGGGCGTCGAGCTGCGGGTCGTCGACAAATTCCAGGCTGAGCTGCCGCCCGGCGCGGTCGGCGAGATCGCCGTCCGCGGCGCCAGCGTCATGGCCGGCTACTGGCACAAACCACAGTCGACGGCTGAGGTCATGCGCGGCGGCTGGTACCTGACCGGCGACCTCGGGTACCGGGACGAAGACTCCTACCTCTACCTGGTCGACCGGGTCAAGGACATGATCGTCAGCGGCGGCGAGAACATCTACTCCACCGAGGTGGAAGACGCGCTGGCTACCCATCACGCGGTCGAGGAGGTCGCCGTCTTCGGCGTGCCCGACCCGCGCTGGGGGGAGACGGTCTACGCGGTCGTGTTCGGCCAGGTGCCAACGACAGCGGACGAGCTGGTCGCGCACTGCCGCGGGCGGATCGCCGGATTCAAGGTACCCAGGTGCGTCGAGTTGCGCACCGAGCCGCTGCCCAAGTCGGCGGCGGGCAAGATTCTCAAGCGCGACCTGCGCGAACCGCACTGGGCGGGTCGGTCGACGCACGTTTCAGGAGGCTAGTCATGCGCAGCACGATGATGGATTTTCCGCTCACGGTCAGGCACATCTTCGAGCACGGCCGGACTACCTACGCCGACAGCGAGGTCGTCACCAACGAGGCCGACGGGGTGCGCCGCATCACGTTCGGGGCCCTGGCGGACCGCGCTGACCAGCTGGCGGCCGGGCTGCGCCGGCTAGGCGTCGGGCCGGGCGACCGGGTGGCCACCTTCGCCTGGAACACCCAGGAGCACCAGGAGGCCTACTTCGCCATTCCCGGCATGGGCGCGGTGATGCACACGATCAACATCCGGCTGTCCGCGGAGCAGCTTCGCTACGTCATCGGCCATGCCGGGGACTCCGTCATCATCGCCGACGCCAGCCTGGCGCCCATCCTCGCGCCGGTCCTGGCGGCCCGCGGGGATGAGCTCGCCACGCTCCGCCACCTCATCGTGTACGGCGAGGGTGACCGCTCCGGGCTTCCGAAGCACATCGACTACGAGGCACTGCTCGCCGCGGAACAGCCGGGCTACCCGTGGCCGGAGATCGAGGAGACCGCGGCCGCCGCGATGTGCTACACCAGCGGGACCACCGACCTGCCCAAGGGCGTCGTCTACAGCCACCGTTCGACGTTCCTGCACTCGCTGGGGGTGTGCTCCGGCGAGGCCCTCGGGCTCAGCCAGTACGACCGCCTGCTGCCGGTCGTGCCCATGTTCCACGGCAACGCCTGGGGGATGCCGTACGCCGCCTGGCTCGTCGGGGCCGACCTGCTGCTGCCGAACCGGTTCACCCAGGCCGAGCCGCTGACCCGGTTCATCGCGGCGGAGCGGGCCACCCTGGCCACGGCCGTTCCGACCGTGTGGTACGACGTCCTCGGCCTGGACCCGGCGGGCGTCGATCTCTCCTCGCTGCGCATGATCCTGGCGGGGGGTGCCGCCGTCCCGCGCCGGCTGATCGAGGCCTACGAGCAGCGATTCGGCGTGCCCATCGTCCAGGGCTGGGGCCTGACCGAGACAAGCCCGATCGCGGCGCTGGCTCATCCGCCCAAGCACGTCCCGGCGGACCGCGCGATGGAGTACCGGGTCACCGCGGGACGCGCCATCGGCGGCGTGGAGGCCCGGGTCGTGGACGACGAGGGCAAGGTGCTGCCCCGCGACGAGGTGTCCACCGGTGAGATCGAGGTGCGCGGACCGTGGGTGACGGGCGGCTACTACCGGGATCCGGCCTCGGTCAAGTTCCGTGACGGCTGGCTGCGCACCGGCGACGTCGGCCGGGTCGACGCCCAGGGGTACATCACGATCAGCGACCGGGCCAAGGACGTCGTCAAGTCGGGCGGTGAATGGATCTCCACGCTGGAGCTTGAGGCGGCCATCCTCACCCACCCGGGCGTGCACGAGGTCGCGGTCATCGCCGCACCCGACGAACGGTGGGGTGAGCGGCCGCTGGCCTGCGTGGTCCGCGCATCGGGCCACTCGGTGAACCCCGAGGACCTGCGCGCGCACCTGTCCGTCCGGGTCGTGAAGTGGTGGCTGCCCGAACTGTGGGCGTTCGTGGACGAGGTGCCGCGCACCAGCGTGGGCAAGCACGACAAGAAGCTCCTGCGCGCCCGCCACGCCGAAGGCAGCCTGGACGTCGAGGTCAGCGATGCGCCGCCCACGACCCGCCAGGCCACGTAATCATCGCAATTCCCTATCAGGAGGGCATCATGTCAGAAGTCGTCATCGTCGCCATCGGCCGGACGCCGATCGGCCGCGCCAGGAAGGGCTCGCTCATCGATGAGCGGCCCGATGACCTAGGCGCCTATGTCGTGGATGAGGTGCTGAAGCAGGTCCCGCAGCTGGACCGCGGCCAGATTGACGACCTGATCTGCGGCTGCGCCCTGCCCGGCGGTGAGCAGGGACACAACCTGGGCCGGATCATCAGCCTCTTGGCCGGCGTCAACGCTCCGGGCACGACGGTCAACCGCTACTGTTCGTCGTCGCTGCAGGCCGTCCGGATGGCCTTTCACGCCATCAAGGCGGACGAGGGCTCCGCGTTCGTGTGCGCCGGGGTGGAGTCGAGTACCCGCTCGCCGCTCGGCCTGCACGCGGACCAGCAGGAAACGCGCAACCCTCGGCTGCTGCCTGGCAACTCCGAGGGCTTGCCCGAGGCCTTCATCAGCATGGGCGAGACGGCCGAGAACGTGGCCGACAAGTGCGGCGTCACGCGCGAGGAGATGGACAGGTACGCCCTGCATAGTCAGCTGCGCGCGGTCCTGGCCGCCAAGGACGGGGTATTCGCCCGGGAGATCATTCCGGTGCCGCTGCGCTCCGGGTTGACGATGACCGCCGACGACGGGCCGCGGGCCGACACCACCCTGGAGAAGCTGGCCGCGCTGAAGCCGGTGTTCCGTGCGGACGGCCGGGTCACCGCGGGGAACTCCTGCCCCCTCAACGACGGTGCGGCCGCGGCCGTGGTGATGTCGCGGGCCCGCGCCGACCAACTCGGGATCAAGCCCCTCGCCCGCATCATCTCGACCGGCCTCACCTCGCTGGAACCCGAGCTCATGGGCCTGGGCCCGATCGAGTCCAGCCGGCAAGCACTGGCCCGGGCCGGGATGACCATCGAGGACGTGGACGTGGTGGAAATCAACGAAGCGTTCGCGGCGCAGGTGATCCCGTCGGCGCGGGGACTCGGTGTCGACCCGTTCAGCGACAAGCTCAACCCGCACGGCGGAGCCATCGCCCTGGGCCACCCGTTCGGCATGACCGGGGTACGCATCCTGGCCACGCTGCTGAACGACCTCAGTACCCGCGACGAAACGATCGGACTCGAAACAATGTGCATCGGTGGCGGCCAGGGCATGGCCATGATCGTGGAGCGACTGTCATGACGACCCCGCGCGGCAAGGCGCCGCTGACCAAGAACACCTCCAACGGCCGTCGGCCGGCGGCACGATCGTCCCCAGCCGCCGCAACGGCACCCCCGTCGACCCCCCCGACAGCCCCAGCGGCCCCGTTCGGCGGCTTCGGCCTCCGGCTGGCGGGAGGCGCACTGCGGTTTCTCGGCCAGCAGGCGGTGCGGCAGCCGCAGGCGCTGCTGCGGAATGTGCCTGAGACCGGCGCCGAGCTGCTGCGCATCGGGCTCGGTAAGTCGCAGGTCGCGCCGGAGAAGGGGGATAAGCGCTTTGCCGATCCAGCCTGGCGCGAGAACCTCCTTTTCCGCACGACCATGCAGACGTATCTCAGCCTCGGGTCACGAGCCGACGGCTACGTCGACGACCTCGGCATCGAGGGCATGAACGGCGAGCGGGTGCGCTTCGCGCTGATGCTGCTCCGGGAGGCCATGGCGCCGACCAACTCCTTCGCGGGCAACCCCGCGGCCATCAAGCGGGCTTTCGAGACCGGCGGCGGCAGCGTCCGCAAGGGCATCACCAACCTGGCCGGCGACGTGCGGCACAACCACGGCATGCCGACGATGGTCGACCGCACGCCGTTCAAGCTCGGCGAGAACCTCGCCGCGTCGCCCGGCGCGGTCATCTTCCGGAACGAGGTTTTCGAGCTCATCCAGTACACGCCGCAGTGCGACGTCACCTACTCCCGGCCCATGCTCGTGGTGCCTCCGCAGGTGAACAAGTACTACGCCCTGGACCTCGCACCCGGCCGCAGCATGTACGAATACCTGCTCAAGCGGGGCATTCCCGTGTTCGGGATCAGCTGGCGCAACCCGACAGGAGAGCAGCGCGACTGGACCTTCGACACCTACGCGCAGGCGACGATCGACGCCGTCGACGTGATCCGCGAGGTGACCGGTTCGCCGGACGTGAACGCCATGGGCGCTTGCCTGGGCGGGATGACGCTCGCGCTCGCGCAGGCGCACCTCGAAGCGGCCGGGGACCATCGCATCCACTCCGTGACGATGACCGTCACCCTGCTCGACACCGAATCCGACGGACGGATGTTCCTGTTCGCGACGCCGCAGTCGCTCGCGCTGGCCAAGAAGGTGTCGCAGCGCAGCGGGGTGATTGACGGCTGGAAGACGGCCAACATGTTTGCCTGGCTACGGCCGAACGACCTGGTCTGGAACTACTGGGTGAACAATTACCTGCTCGGCCAGGATCCTCCGGCCTTCGACATCCTGGCCTGGAACGCGGACACGACCAGGCTGAGCTCCGCCTTCCATCACCAGCTGCTCGACCTGGTGGCAGGCAACCAGATGGTGCACCCGGGCGGCATGACCGTTCTCGGTACGCCGATCGACCTGTCCCGCATCACCTGCGACACGTACGTGGCGTCGGGGATGACCGACCACATCACGCCGTGGCACACCGGTTACCGGTCCACCCAGCTGGTCTCCGGGCAGGCCCAGTTCGTCCTGTGCTCCAGCGGCCACATCCAGACCGTGGTGGCCGATCCGAAGCACCGGGGTCTCGGGTACTTCGTCAACCCGCAGACGCCGCCCGATGCCGAGCAGTGGCTGGCGGGCGCGCAGCGGCACGACGGCTCCTGGTGGGAGCACTGGGCAGGCTGGCTGGCCGAACGCTCCGGTGCACAGGTCGCGGCGCCTCAGTCCCTCGGCAGCCCCCGCTTCCCGGCGAAGGAGGCAGCCCCGGGCACCTACGTGAGATAGCCGTACCGGTCGCGGAAGGCCCCGTGCGTGAGCCCGCAGGCCGCCGCGATCGGGCCGAGCCTCTCCGGGTCGTCGAGGTCCTCGCGGTCCAGCCGGATCATGTACTCGCGGGCCACCCGGTACGAGCTCGACTCGACGTTCACCAGCCGGATCCGGACCCGCCCCGTCTCGGAGTCGGTGAACGACCCGAAGGGCAGCGCCACCATGTGCCCGTCCTGGATCGTGACCATGCCGCCGGGCTCGTCGCTCGCCAGCACCTGCTTCAGGTAGTCGACGGCGCCGTAGCCCAGATCGCGGGTGTACTCGATGTCGAACGGGATCGGGGGCGCGCATCGGAGCTCGTAGCCGATGTTCTTGCCCTCGACCGTGACCTTCTCCCCCCGCTCCTTGAAGCGGTCCTTGACCAGCTTGGCCAGCAGGCGGTCCAGCTCGAGCTCGGCCAGCCGCACATGGCCGTGCTCGTCTCGCTCGACCTCCGGCATGGCCTGGGCCAGCTCATCTTCGGGCAGCCGCAGGCCGATGCCCTCGGCGAGCACCGCCACGCCGAAGGGGCGGCCGTGGGCGATCCGCTTGAGCATGGCGGTCTCGATGACGTCCACCAGGCGCGCGAGCCCGAGGGGTTCGTCGCGAGGAAACTCCTCGGCGATCACCGTGAGGGTGGCCCCGGCCGACTTACCGATGCCCAGGGCCAGGTGGCCGGCCGAGCGGCCCATGGCCACGACCAGGTACCAGCGCCGGGTGGTGATGGCGTCGGTCATCAGGTTGTTGACGAGCTGGACCCCCACGCTCCTTGCGGTCTCGAAGCCGAAGGTCGGCGTGCCGCCCGGTAGCGGCAGGTCGTTATCGATGGTCTTCGGTACGTGCGCCACGCGCAGGCTCCGGCCGGCCGCCTCGGCCAGCCGGGACGCCGAGAACGCGGTATCGTCTCCGCCGATCGTCACGAGCGCGCCGATCTCCAGCTTCTGCAGCGACTCCAGACAGGCGTGCAGCCGCCAGTCCGGGTCGGCGGCGCCCTCGTCGCGCACCGTCGGGTTGGCCCGCGACGTCCGGATGACCGACCCGCCCAGGAGGTGGATCCTCGACACGTCCGTGATGGAGAGGGGCCGCGCCGCATCGGTCCGGCCCTCGATGAGGTGCTCGAAGCCGTCCATGATCCCGAGCACGTCCCACCCGGAGTTCCGAGCCTCGATCGTGGCCGCCGAAATGACCGAGTTCATCCCCGGCGCCGGGCCGCCACCGCACAAGATACCTAGTCTCATGCCCCCACCGTCCCAGCCTCGAGGCGGTGCGGCAAGCGAATGGTTCCCGCCGGGACGAAGTCCTCTCCCGGCGGGAGATCATGAACACCAGCCCGGTGGCGGTGCGGGGCCGACGCCACCGTGCCGGAGGCGGCGCGGGTGATGGACCGTCAGCAGGTCAACACCCGGCTGCCCGTCGCGGCCGACCTGACGGATTACTGACGGCAAGCACGGCCTCCCGGCCCGCCGGGGGGACGAAGGTCCCGCGGATCACGGGACTGTCGGCACTTAAGTCTTCGGCTCCGGGATGACAGGTTGGAGCGATCAACTACTCGCACGTGCCGTGGGGGCCGGTTCGCGCCAACCCGGAGGATCCGATGAAAGTCCTGGCCCTGGCGGGACACGGTCCCGCCGCCATCGACCTGAATACCCCCGGCAGCTATCTGCACTGGAATGTCTTCACGATCTCGGTCGCCAACCTGGTGCTGATCGCGGTCATGGTGGTCATCTTCGGCGCGGCCCTGCTGCTGCCGTTTCCGAAACTCCACCGTCACGGCGGCCAGCTGCTCCAGGCGGGCGCGCCGGATGCGGCCGGACCTGATGGCCCCGGGCCGCACGACGCACCCGGCCTGACGGCGGCCCCCGGGGATGAGCGGATGTGGACGGCACGGGTGCGCCGCCGGGCGCTGACCTCCCTGCCGCCGGGCAAGCTGCTGCCCGACCGCCAGCCCGCCTACGTCGCCTCCTGGGTGTACGTGTTCGGCGTCGGAGCCCTGGCCGCGTTCGGCGTGGCCATCGTGAGCGGCTTCGCCATCGCGCTGGGCGGTCCCGACTGGTGGCACACCAACCTGGTCGGGCACTTCTTCAACAGCCTGCACCTGTGGAGCGTCGAGCTGTTCATGGCGCTGCTGGTCATCCACCTGTGGGGCAAGTTCTGGATGGCGGCCTGGCGCGGCCGCCGCACCCTTACCTGGATCACCGGCGTGGTGGCCTTCATCGCCTCCATCGTGGAGTGCTTCACCGGGTACCTGTCCCAGCAGAACTTCGACTCGCAGTGGATTTCCACCAGCGGCAAGGACGCGTTCAACGGGGTCGGGGTCGGCGCGTTCTTCAACCTGATGAACACGGGCCAGATGCTGATGTGGCACATCGTGCTCATCCCGATCATCCTCATCGCGCTGATCGGCGCGCACGTGCTGCTGGTCCGCATCCGCGGCGTCAGCCACCCGCTGCCCGTGGCCCGGCCCCGCGGCCTGGCCGCCCGGCGCGCGGCCCGGGCCGCCGACGCCGCACCGTGGCGCGGCCCGACCCGTCGCTACGACATCCTCAAGGAAGGCTCGATCGCGGCCGTGGTGGTGCTGATCCTCACCGTCGGCCTGGCCAGCCTGCTGTCTTCTCCCGACACCCCGTCGATCACCGTGGCCAGCTGGGTCCAGGCCGCTCCGGCCGACTTCCTCGCCACCGCCGCCACCGAACTCAACGGCACCAGCGAGACCGCCAGCTACGGCCCGCCCTACAACACCGACGGCACCCCGCAGAGCATCCTGTTCGCCCCCGCGGACATCTTCGGCGTGCGGCAGCCGATCAACACCGCGCAGACGTTCGTGCTCGCTCCGCTGTCCAGGCTCGCTCCGACCGACCCGGCCCTGGCCACTGCGCTGGCCACCTACCACGCCGCGTCCCCGGCCCAGCAGCTCAAGTGGTCCACCAACTACGGCAACGCGGTCGCCAAGGTCACGTTCGGCAGCAGCGGGGCGCCGATCGTCCCCGCGGCCAACGACGGTCCCGTCCCGGTCATGCTGGCCAGCGAGCTGACCCTGGCCCGCAGCGGCGCGATCGACGCCGACCTGCTCGCCCAGCAGCCGTTCTACGGCACCGACTTCACCAAGCCGCTGCTCTTCCTCGAGGACGGCCAGTACTTCTCCAACCAGGCCACCGCGATGGGCCTGACCGGCACCCAGTGGGGTGTCATGAACGAGACCGGCAGCTACCCCGGCCAGCCCTGGCTGTGGCTGTACCAGCTGTGGTACCAGCTCCCCGGCTTCCGGACCTCCGCCAACGCCGACCTGATCGCCATCTACCTGACCGGTCTGGGCACTGTCCTGCTGCTGGCCATCCCGTTCATCCCGGGCCTGCGGGACATCCCCAGGTGGATCCCGGTGCACCGGCTCATCTGGCGCAACTGGAACGAGCAGGCGACGTCCGGGCCCCCCGCACCATCAGAACCCGCCCCCGCCCCCGAGCCCGCCGGGCAGACATAGCCAGAAAGAACGAGCTGGGCCCCGGTGGCAGGCGAAGGCGCCTTCACCCGGGCCAGCCGCGCGTGCGCACATTCGGAATCGGAGCGCGGCAGCGTATTATGGGCGACACCCGCAGTGGAGCCTACGTTCGGGAGGCCGCGATGAGACTGCGACCGTACCGGCGGACCCTGGCGACGTGGAACCTGCACGTCGGCTCCTCGAGCCGGTACGGTGTCAAGCAGGTCGCGCGCCCGAGGCGGATGCGCAGACGGCTGCGCACCGGCGTCCTGCTCACGATCTTCGGCCTGATGCGGCTGGCCCGTGCCGTGCAGAACGACTGGCGGCCGCTGGCCGGGGCGGTGCTGACGGTGGTCGGTGTCGTGTTCCGCGGCGGGTCGGCCAGCGCGCTGATGATCCCGGGGATGCTGCTCCTCGCGCTCGCGCTGCTCACCCCGCCCGGCCCCAGGGCGAGCCGCAGCAGGCGCGGCGAGCTCGAGCGTGAGCTCGGCGCGTACTCGACCCCAGCCGAGCGGAGCGATCTAGAAGCCATCCTCGACCGGTACCCGGACGGCGACACGCACGAGCTCCGCACCATCCTCGCCGCGCACATCATGGCCGCGGGGCAGGACCGGATTCCCGGCACCAGGCCGTAGCGAGGAGCCAAAGGTCCCCCTGACCAGAGGCTGGCAATACCCGTGGACGGCACTGGGTATCGTTCCGCGCGCGGTTAGATCGGGTAGCGGGTGGGTTCGGTGGTGTACTGGCGGCCGGATGGGGCGGTCCACAGGAAGGTGCCCGGGGTGATCTGCTCGCAGTTCCAGCGGGGGTGCTGTTTGAGCCGGTGCTCGAACCGGCACTTAGGCCCGCCATTGCACAGGCACGTTCTGCCGCCGTGTTCGAACGGGATGTTGTGCTCAAAATCGCAGGCGGCCGCGGGTCGCCGGCAGGTCGGGCCGGTGCAGGTGGCGTGCCGGATCTGGGCCAGGTGGCGGAGCTTGACGCCGGGGTCGTGGCCGCGGGCCTGGAACCGGTGGTCGCATTCGTCCAGCGCGATCGGGTCCAGGGTGACCAGCAGCGCCGGGCGGCCGGGGATCCCGGTGCTCAGCCGCCACACGCCGTACCCGCCGGGCGGGCCGGGCTGGCCGGTGCCGGTGAAGGTGAACCGCGGCGGGGGCGCGGGACCGGTCCCGCCGGGCGGGACGTGGCCGCCGGGCGGCGGGCCGGGCGGGTCGTGGCCGGGGGGCGGGTCGTGTCCGCCGGGCGGCTGGGGTCTGGGGTCTGTTGCGGTGCGGGTGCGGTTCTGGGGTTCGGGGCGGGCGCAGCCGTGGCCGATGGCGTATCCGTGGTCGTCGGTGAGGGTGAGGCACCAGGTGGTCTTGGGGTTGGCGGCGGCGGCGCGGGTCAGCTGGCGGGCCAGGTCGGGGTCGACGGGGCCCAGGCCGGCGATCTCGCCGGGCCGGTCGGCCAGGCCCAGCTGGGTGGACAGCGGGACGGTGAGGTTGATGTGGCCGGTGAACCCGACCGGGAGCACGCCCGCCGCCGGCGGGGTGTGCGGGCCGGGCGGGTCCTGCGGGCCCGGTCCGCCGTCACCCGGGCCGTCGTGTCCGCCGTCACCCGGTGCGCCGTGGCCTGGGCCGTGGCCGGGGCCGTCCGGGGCGCTGTGGTGGCGGTTCTCCCCGCCGGCGGCGGAGGCCAGGGGGCGGGAGTCGCGGTTGAGCATGATGTCGGTGTAGGCGATCGCGCGGAGCTGGTCCATGTCGCCGTCCAGCCCGGCTTTTTTGAGCTGGCGGGCCCACCAGGAGATCCGCTGGTCCGCGGCCAGCACGTCGGCGGGGGGGAGTTCGCGGCGGGCCAGGCCGGCGTGGCCGGAGTCCTCGGCCCAGCGTTCCACCCGGGCGTTGCGCTCGGCGCCGGTGCGTCGTTTCTTCGCCTTTTCGGGGTTGACCTCGATGACGGCGCGGGCGATCGCGGCGCGGAGCCCGCCCGGGGTCAGTTTCGCGGCCCGGTCCAGGACTTTCGCCTCGGCCCGGCGGGCTTCGGCGGGGGTGAGGTTGACCACGGCGCGGGCGATGATCGCGACCTTGGACTCGCGCAGCAGCCCGGACCGGAACGCGGC
>CAWEFK010000015.1:0-168866 GCA_963808315.1 uncultured Actinomycetes bacterium
CACGACCGGCAAAGGGAACGCGCGGTCAACTACTACGCCCTCATGCCCGGCGCGGGCAGCCACAACGCCCCGCCCGGCTCCGGGGCGCAGGGCCAGGGGCAGGACGGGCGGGATGCAGGCGAGGAGGACGGCCGTGGATGACTTCCGGCAGGTCATCGACCTGGACCACGCCACCAGCGACGACACGGTGCGCCTGGCCCGCACCGCCGCCGAGGCAGTCCGCGGCCTGAACCACCTCACCCGCCATGACGCCGGCCTGGCCCAGCCATCAGCCGCCTACGACATCACCGGCGCCCTGGCCCTGACCGCCTCCCGCCTGGGACAGCTGCTCACCCAGATCGAACGGTGGCTAGATCACGCCCTGGCCGCCGGGCGGCTCGGCCACGACCTCGGCGAAGACCCCGCCGCGGCCATCGACGCCGCCGCGATCTTCCTCGGCGACGCCCGCACCAGCGCCGCCGCCCTGGCCGGCGACCTGGACGCCGCCCAGCAGCAGCTCGCCCTCATCAACGGCAACCCCCGCCCCCGCGACCGCAAGGACCAGCCATGATCGACAAGCTCCAGGCCCACTACGGGTTCACCCGCATGCCCTTCGGCCGCGACCTGGCCCCCGGCATGCTGCACCGCCACGCCGCCCACAACGAAGCCTGCGCCCGGATCACCTGGTGCATCGCCGAACGGGCCATCGGGGTGATCACCGGTGAAGTCGGGGCGGGCAAGACTGTCTCAGTGCGCACCGTCCTGGCCGGCCTGGACGCCTCCCGGCACACCATCATTTACCTGCCTAACCCGATGATCGGCACACGGGGGCTGCACGAGATGATCGTCGCGACCTTCGGCGGCCAGCCCGACCGCAGCTACTCCCGGCTCACCGCCCAGGCCAGCGCGATCCTCGCCGCCGAACGCGACGAGCGCGGCAAGACCCCCGTCCTGGTCATCGACGAGGCTCACCTGCTGCGATATGAGCAGCTTGAGACGATAAGGATGCTGACCAACCACAACCTCGATGCCGACTCCCCGCTCGCCTGCCTGCTCATCGGCCAGCCCACCCTGCGGCGCACCATGAAACTCGCCGTGCTCGCAGCCCTGGAGCAGCGCACCGCCCTTCGTTACGCGATGCCGCCGATGACCAGCCAGGAAACCAGCAGCTACATCATCCACCACCTCAAGCTCGCCGGCCGGTCAGACCCCCTGTTCAGCGATGATGCGGCCTCTTTGGTCCACACCACCTCCCGCGGCTACCCCCGCGCGGTCAACAACCTGGCCATCCAGGCGCTCGTCGCCACCTACGCCGCCGGCAAAGCCATCGTCGACGAGCAAGCCGCCCGCGCCGCCATCACCGAAGTCACCGACACCTGACCGGCACCTCACCCACAACCACCGGCACCACCACCACCAAAGCCCCGCAGTCACCCCGGCTGCGGGGCTTTCCCGATCCCCACATCGGCATCGTGAACGCCGCCTTCGTGGTGGTCTTCAGCGCCGGGCAACACCCGGCGGCCCGCCCCGCCAGTGCCGCCGGGTTCCTGGAGCGCCTGGACCCGAGCTGGCTGGAGGCCGCGTGGAATGACGGATATCACCCGGCCGAAGCGGCGCGGGTCCGCGCCGCCGCCCGGCACATCGGGGACATCCAGCTCCGCTACGCGACCCTGCTCGGGCGGCTCGGCCCGGCGCTGGACGGCCCCGGCACCCTGGACCGACGCCGACGCCTGGTACTTCATCCTCGAAGGCACCGGCGAACCCTCCGTCGCCGAGGCCCAGGCCCTGGCGCTGACCGAGCTCGCCGCCCACGCCGCCACCAGCCCGGCCGCCGAGCCCCGCGCGATCCTGCTCGCCGCCGATGACTACTGCGCGGTGTCCCGGCGGGTCCCGGTGTCCAACCTGTACGAGCGCGGCCGGTCCCTCGGGCATCGGCGTCCAGGTCTCCGCCCAGTCCTGGCAGGGACTGGGCGCCGATGATGAGAGCGGTACCGGATCGCCGCGACCGCCGACGGGGGCCTGTGGGTGATGCACACCCCCTACCCCCAGCCGCTGGCCGAGCTGGCCGGGACCCGCCGGGTGCTGGAGACCGCGCACAAGCTCATCGGCGCGGCCTGGGGCGATGAAGGCACCACCCGGGCCCAGCACGCCTGGGTCGCGGACCCCGACCTGATCCGCCGCCTGGCACCGGGCAGGCCTGCTACATCCGCCACGGCGCGGCCACCTTCATCCAGGTCGCCCGGCCCGCGCCCGTCCCCGCTCACCCTGCTGCCCGCCGCGCCCGCCCCGGACCGCGCCCGCCCGGTCCCCGCCCCCGGCCCGCACCCGCCCCCGACCCCGGCCCGGCCGCGTCCGCCAGCCTGGATGACATGTTCGGACCCGGAGCCACCCCGTGACCCCCCAACCCGTTCCACGTCCTGGGCCTGCCCACCGACCCCGACCTGACCGATGAGCAGGTCCGGGCCGCCTGGCGGGCCATCGCCGCCGCCACCCACCCCGACCGCGCCGGACGGCGGGGACCTCGCCCGCTACACCGCCGCCACCGCCGCCTACGCCGAACTGCGCTCCCCGTGGGGACGCTCGGAGGCCTAGGCCGACATCATCGAGCAGCTCGCCCGACACCACCCCCATGCCGCCGCGTCCCGCCCGGCTCGGGGCACCGGCCAGCCCCCGCTCACCCTCCGGCCGCTGCTGCTGCTCCCGGCCCGGATCGCCCGCGGCCGCCCGCTGCGCCTGGCTGTCCGCGCCTCATCGCCGCCGCGCTGCTGTCCCTGGCTGGTGCTGCAGCTGATCCCCGGCACCCCGCCGCGCCCGCCGACATCGCCGGGCTGGCCCTGTGGTTCGTGCTGACCGGCCGCTCCGACCTGGCACCGCCGCCCCGCCCCTGACCGCCAAGAAAGGCCGGTGCCTGGTGCCGCTCTCGGGCGGTTCTGTACCCACCTGCCAGGCGCGGGTCCCTCGCCGGGCAAGTCCGGGGGGCCAGGCCGGACCCATAAGGGCCGGGCAAGAGCGGCCCGGCCTCGCGTAGCGAGCGTACGGCCCCCCGGCCATGCCCGGCCCCGCACCTGCGCAGGACACCGGCCAAACAACCGCCCGCCGCTCCCGACCGCCCGCAAGCCCGGCCGCCGCGCGAATGGCGCACGAGAAAGGAGATCAACGGCCAATGCAGGAAAACGGGAAAGCCCGAAGAACACGGCAGAATGCGCCGGGAATAGTTAATGGGCGCGTATTATCAGCTATAATGTAAAGGAGGGGGAAAGGCCGGACGGGATCAAAGTCCGGTACAAGATCAGAATCGCCACCGGGAAACGCGCCAGGGAAATAGACGCGCGGCAGGCGGCAGTGATCATGGAGGTACTCCAATGGGCACGCCAGCACAAGCACCATGACAGGCCGGCGCGCCGGTGGCGGCCGAGCCGGTGCCGGTCGCGTTCCTGGGCCGGACCTCCACCCTGGACATGCAAGACCCCCGCGCGTCGCTGCGCCGGCAGCTCCGCTCCGCCCAGGGCTGGCTGCCCGCCGGGTGGTTCATCGCCGCCGTGTACTGGGACATCGAGTCCGGCGGCATGGACCTGGAAGCAGCGCAGCCAGGGCAGCGCCTACCAGGACTTCGCCGGGGACGGGCTGCCCCGTGACGGCGGCATGGCCGACCTGCTCGCCGAGGCCGCCTCGCCCGCGCCCCGGTTCGCCGCGGTGATCTGCGAGGACATCGAGCGGTCCGGCCGGGACACCTTCAACGCCCTGAAACTGGAAAAGAAACTATCCCGGCAGGGCATCCCGCTGTTCGCCACCGACGAGCCCGCCGACATCGAAGGCGTCAACGCCACCACCGTCCTGGTCCGGCGGGTCAAGCAAGGCGTCGCGGAATGGTACCGGCTCCAGCTGAAAGAGAAGACCTGGAAAGGGCTGGTCGAGCACTCCCTGGACGGGTGGAACATCGGCCCCGCCCCCTACGGATACCTGGCCGAGCGGATCCCGCACCCCGTCCCGTTCAAGGCCGCCCAGGGCCGCACCAAAACCCGGCTCGTGCTGGACCCGGCCCGCGCCCCCGTGGTGGCGCAGATCTTCACCTGGCGGGTCGTGGACAAGCTCGGCATGCCCGCCATCGCCGCCCGGCTCAACGCCGACCCCGCCCGGTACCCGCCCCCGGCACGCGGGCGGGTGGACCGCCCAGGCCGTGCGCGGCCTGCTCCGCAACCCCAAGTACACCGGGCACATGGTCTTCGGCCGGCATCCGCACCCGCAACGGCCACCGCGTCCCCGTCCCCCCGACCAGTGGCTGTGGACACCCGAGCCCGTCCACCCCGCCATCGTGGACCGGGCCACCTGGGACGCCGCCCAGGACATCGCCGCCGAGCACGGCACCAGCCGGGACGGCGACGAACCGAGCACCCACCCCGCCACGCCGCGGACCTACCCCTACCGGTGCCGGGTCCGGTGCCGGGACTGCCGACCGGCGGATGGCCGGCCAGCACCTACGGCGCCCGGCGCAGTCCACCTACTACCGGTGCCCCCACAACCCCGCCAACCCCCGCCACGCCGCCGCCCCCCCGGCCACCCCCGCACCGTCCAGGCCCCCGAGACCCGCCTGGACCAGGTCGCCGGGCCAGTTCTTCGCCACCCGGTCTTCGGCCCCGGCCGCGCCGAGCTGCTCGCCGCCCAGCTCCCCGCCACCGACGCCGCCGCCCCCGCCGACCGCGACGCCCAGGCCGCCGCCCTCGCGGCCCGGCTCAAGCAGATCGACACCGCGCAGGACTCCTAGATCCTCGAACTCGAACAGCTCCCCGCCGACCCGGCCGACACCGCCTCCGCCGCGATGCGCGCCCGGATCCGCGCCCGGTTCGCCGACCTCCACGCCGAACGCGAGCAGCCGAAGCCCAGCTCGACGCCCTGGCCAGACCACCCCCGGCCGCCGCCGACCCCGCCCTGCTCGACGAGCTCCCCCTGGCCGGCGACATCCTGCCCGGCCTGCCCGCCGCCCTCAAAGCCCGGCTGCTCGCGGTCTTCGACATCTGGGTCCTGTGGAACAAGACCGACCGGCAGGCCACCGTGTACGCCGAGATCACCGATGACACCCTCCGCGCCGTCCCCGCCATCCTCGACCCCGGCCAGGACGGCTACCACGACACCAGCCCCGCACCCAGCACAGACAACCCCACCCCACTAGGCCATCTGATCAGCACCTCTAGAAGGGTAGCTATGGCACATCGAGTACCTTCTCACGCCGCGGTCCTGTCCCCCGCCCGGCGTGATTCCCGCGGCGGAACCGGGCTTGGGCGGCACTGCCCCTTGGCCTACCTGCCGATCAGGGCTGCGGCCTGCAGGTTCGCAGCTGATGGTGGACCAGGTCCGCTGCTCAGAACGGCACGGCAGGCCACGGCCACGCCGGCTGGCCGTTGACACCGGCCACGAAGATCAACTCAGGCTGAGCGGCATTGCCGCCGAGCCGGATCCGCCACGAAAATCGGCTCTAGACCCAATTGCGGCGCAGGGTCCAGTTATTGGCGGGGAGTTCCCGGCGCAGCTCGTAGACGCCGACCGTCATGCCCGCGCCTGAGGCGGCCTCGACCCGCCAGAACTCGAGCTCGGGCTGGCCTCGCTCGGGCTGGCCTCGCTCGGGCTGGCCTCCCTCGGGCTGGCCTCCCTCGGGCTGGCCTCCCTCGCCCGGCTCGGTCGGCTCGCCCTGGGGATCGCGCCACCACTCCCGGTTGACGACCCAATGCTCGAGGATCGCGCGGACGGCGTACAGCCGGCCTCGCCATACGAACCTGGTGGGCCTGCCGTCGATCCGCGGCCCGAGACCTGGTGACCGGCTCTCCGTACACCTCGCGCGATGTCCATAGTCGAATGTAAGTTCTTTCGAACAAGTATGCAAATAAACTTTTCCAGCTGACCCGGAGCGGCCCAGAAATGTCAGTACCCGCGGGCATAGTGGGATTAGTCCGGCCATCCCGAGGAGGCAAAATATGTGCTGGATGTGTGATCGTCCCGGCGCCACCGAGCGCGACTACCTGGACCACATGCGGCAGCTGGTCCGCACCTACGGCTGGGCCGTGCAGGGCGTGGAACGCGAGGGCATGCACCCGCCCTGGGCCTACACCGTCGGGCTAACCGCGCACCGGCGGCCCGAACTCGTCATCACCGGCATGGCCCTGACCCGGGCCACCGAGGTCCTCAACACCGTGGCCGGGCACATGCTTCACGCGGCCACCCCGGCGCCGGGGACCCAGTCCGCCCTGGACGGCGGCCCGCTCGTGGAGGTCGTCCGGGTCACCGAGGCCTGGGCTCACCTGAACGTGGCCGTCGAGATCTACGGCCGGCGCCTTCAGGGCCTGCAGCTGGTGCACGCGGACAAGCGCGGGCGCTGGCCCTGGGACCGCGAATACCGGGGCGTACGCGGCGGGCAGCCCGTCCTGGGCAGCCGGGAACCACCCGAACGCCGGATCCGGGTCGGGTTACGGGGCGGGGCCGGGGGTTATTTGTCCCGCGGGTCCCGGCCGTCCCAGCCGGGGGCGGGGAAGGACACCAGCAGGTCGCGGACCTCGGCGGCGATGCGCGCGAGCACCTCTTCGTCGTCCTTGGCCGCGGCGGTGATCGCCTCGTCCATCCAGGCCGCGATCGGCTCCATGTGCTCTTCGCGCAGGCCGCGGGTGGTGATCGCGGGGGTGCCGAGCCTGATGCCGGAGGGGTCGAACGGCTTGCGCTGGTCGAACGGCACCGTGTTGTAGTTCGTCTCGATGCCCGCCCGGTCCAGGGCCTTGGCGGCCGGCTTGCCGCCGATGCCCTTGCTGGTCAGGTCCATCAGGATCAGGTGGTTGTCCGTCCCGCCCGAGACCAGGTCATAGCCGCGGGACAGGAGCGCGTCGGCCAGCGCCTGGGCGTTGGCCACGACCTGATGGGCGTAGTCGCGGAACCCAGGCTGGGCGGCCTCGTGCAGCGCCACCGCGATCGCGGCCGTGGTGTGGTTGTGCGGGCCGCCCTGCAGGCCGGGGAACACGGCCTTGTCCACGGCGGAGGCGTGCTCGGCGGTGGACATGATCATCGCGCCGCGCGGGCCCCGGAGCGTCTTGTGCGTGGTCGTGGTGATCACCCCGGCGTGCCCCACGGGCGAGGGGTGCGCGCCGCCCGCGATCAGCCCGGAGATGTGCGCGACGTCGGCGACCAGGAGGGCGCCCGCCTCGGCGGCGATCGCGGCGAAGGCCGGGAAGTCGATGGTGCGCGGGATCGCCGTGCCGCCGCAGAAGATGATCTTGGGTCGTTCCTTGAGCGCGAGCTCGCGCACCTCGTCCAGGTCGACCCGGCCGGTGTCAGGCCGGACCCCGTACTGGACGGGCCGGAACCACTTGCCGGTGGCCGAGACCGGCCAGCCGTGGGTGAGGTGGCCGCCCATCGGCAGCGCCATGCCCATGATCGTGTCTCCGGGCTGGGCGAACGCCAGGTAGACCGCGAGGTTGGCGGGTGAGCCCGAGTAGGGCTGGACGTTGGCGTGGTCGACACCGAACAGCGCCTTGGCCCGGTCCCTGGCGATGGTCTCGACCGGGTCGATGAACTGCTGGCCCTCGTAGTACCGGCGGCCGGGGTAGCCCTCGGAGTACTTGTTGGTCAGGACGCTGCCCGATGCCTCGAGCACGGCCACCGACACGTAGTTCTCCGACGGGATCAGCCGGGCCTTCTCGTACTGCCTGCGCGCTTCGTCGTGGATGAGCCCGGCGATGTGCGGGTCCGAGCTCTCGACGTTCGGGATGGGCGGGGTGTGCATGACGGACCTCCTCGGTCTCGACGAGGCTACACACCCCGGCGGAGGCAGGTCACGGCGGCAGGCACCCAGGACCGTTCGGTACCGTCAGTGCTGGCACCGGGAGAAACGAAGAAGGCTAGGGAGCGCGGACATGCCCACCAAAATCATCCTTGACTGCGATCCGGGGATCGATGACGCGCTCGCGATCGCCTTCGCGCACGGGCACCCCGGCATCGACCTGGTCGGCATCACCACCGTGGCGGGCAACGTCGGGCTGGCCAAGACGACGGCCAACGCGCTGGCCGTGTGCGAGTTCATCGGCGCCGGGCCGAACCCGGTTGCCCCGGTGACAGCCGGGTGCGCCGGGCCGTTGCTGCGCCCGGCGCTGGACGCGCGGCAGGTGCACGGCGATTCGGGGCTGGGCGGCGCGACGCTGCCGCCGGCGGCGGCCAGCCCCGCCCCCGGGCACGCCATCGACTACATCATCGACACCGTGCGCGCCGCCCCCGGCGAGATCACGCTGGTGGCGACCGGGCCGCTGACCAACATCGCGCTGGCCGCACGGCGGGAACCGCGGCTGGCGGACTGGGTACAGCGTTTCGTGATCATGGGCGGTTCGGCGGGCCGCGGCAACGTGACGCCGGCCGCGGAGTACAACATCTGGGCCGACCCGGAGGCCGCAGCGGTGGTATTCCGGGCCGGCTGGACCGTCATCATGCTGGGACTGGACGTGACGCTGCGCGACCAGCGCCACCGCGGCGGTGCAGCAGCGGATGCGGGAGCTCGGACCGCTCGGCACCAGACTGCTGATCCCGGCCCTGGAGCAGTACAGGTCGGTGCGCGAGCCCGCGGGGCCGCCCGTGCACGATGTCTGCGCGGTGGCCTGGGTGGCGCAGCCGGAGCTGTTCGGGCTGGTCCCGGCGCGAGTCCAGGTGGAGGTGGCCGGGCAGTTCACGGCGGGCATGACGGTGACCGATTTCGACGTCCCTGGCGAGGCGGGCCAGCCGAACGCCATGGTCGCGATGGACCTTGACGTCGAGAAGTTCTGGGAGGTCACGCTCGGGGCCTACACGCGGGTGGCTACCTCACTGAGCGGCGGCTAGGCCCGCCTCCAGGCCCAGTTCCTCATAGCACTGCACCGTCTGCTCCGCGGCCTCGACGAGATCGGCGTAGTTCCACCGCTGGCTCGGCCCCCGCGAGGTGCCGAGCGACACCAGCCCGGATCGGCACAACACGGTCAGGCCGCGGCTGACGGAAAGGACAGATACGTCGGAAGCGGGCCGGTCAGCGCGCTCCAGCCGGCCGGGGAAGCCTCGCTCGTTCAGCATCGCCTCGAGCTGCCCGGCGGCCTGGCGCGCGCTGTACCGCGCGTTGGCCCTGGCCGCCGTGACATCGGCCGACAACGTGTACTCCCGCAGCCCGGTCACGTCCACCAGGCGCGCGTGCGCGAGCGGAGCGGGTACGGCGAACCAGACGGCCTTGCCGCGCAGACCCCAGCCGCCCAGCCGCGCCCGGGTGGCGTGGTATCCCCACCGGCCGCCGGAAAGCTCGTGCACGATCTGCAGGCCACGGCCAGCTACGGCCTGGGCCGACACCCGGGACACCGACGGGGCGGAGCCGTCCCGCCAGCCACGGCAGGAGTCGAAGACCTTGCAGACGAGCTCACGGCGCACACCGAGCCCGCGCAGGTAAAGCCACAGTTCGGGAGGTCCGGCTTCGTCCGCTTCGGCCGCAGAGGGGGCTCCGGCCGCAGAGGGGGCTCCGGCGCGAGGCTGGGCAGGGCAGGAAGGGGCCGGGCTGGCGGACGGTACCAGCTCGCCCTCCACGTCCGCGGCGACGGACACGAGCTGATCCCCCCCTCCGCCAGCCGCGGCCGCTGCCCGCGCGTGCAGGGTATTGGCCGCGAGTTCGCTAGCCATCAGGATGCAGTCATCGAGGAGCCCGGGCACCAGCCCGACCTCCGAGACCGAGTCCCGGAACACCTGCCGCGCGACCGCAGCACACGTCGCATCGGCCGGCAGCGTCCACGCACGGCACGAGCCCGCGTGCAGGAGGCCACGCCAAGCGCCGGTGCCCTGCTGCCTCATGCTTGACGCCTCCGGCCATCACTTGAGATAAGACCGTCGGCGGAAGGAAGTGCCGCCGACCATTATCGCGTCGTAGGGTTAGGTAAAGTTTGACTCTTAATCTGTGAAACACAGGTTACGACTCAGGGGCCCCGCTTCGCAATGTCGATTGCATTATTATTTTCACCTCAGCTCTATACAGGCGCACCGTACTGGGCATACTTGCCCTCTCGGACATAACGCTCCGAGCGTGCCTATACCCGCCTCAAAGGGTGGTTGCCGTGAGGCGTGTGTTAAGCATGGTGCGTATGAGTTTTTTGTGTTCTATGTTGTCCGAGTGCGAAGCTTGTTGGCTTTTGTAACTTTAGGGCATTCTTGACTGGCCACTAGTTTGCATCGACGTATACAGTCGCGGATGGCGAGGGAACCAGACGGTTACCCGCCAGGCCTCGAGACAGGCCGATTTGAGAAAGGCCCCTCGGTGGCTGCATCCACCGAGGGGCCTTTTTTCGTCCGCACGGACCACTACTGCTTCAGGTCGTAACGGCCCTTCTTCACGTCCGCCAAGAACTCGGCGAAAGCGCGCCGGCCGACGACGTGGGCGCCGCCTTCTGGCCGCTTGCTATCCCGCACGGCGGTCACGCCGTCCAGGTTGGCCGCGATTTCTACGCAACCCCCGTTGTGCGCGCTGCGGCGGGCCTTCCGCCAGGTGGCTTGAGACAGGTCGGTCATGAGCTACTCCAGTCGCTTCGCAAGATGTTCGAGATAACCTGTGGTGTCCGCAGGCTCAAGCGCAGCATCACGGGCACGCTCGAAGGATTCGATATATCCCTGTACCGCCTCCGGCTTGCTCACCTCCTCGACGGAGTAGTCCGTCTCCACAAAGACCAGGCTCGGCTCGTCATCACGAAAGCCGAGGATGTTGACCATCGAGACGATGCCGGTCGGCGGCCCGTCCTCGAACCGCTGAATATGCAAGTGCACGTTACGGCGCTTGCTCAGCTCGATCAGGTGCTCGATCTGCTCCCGGCGGTCTTCTCTGATGCCCCACCGGTAGAGCAAGGAGGCCTCGGTGATCACCGCGCTGAACATGGGCGCGGAGCCATCGGTACGGTCAAGCACCTCCTGCCGACGCTGCCGGGACTCCAGCGCCCGGCGTCGGTACGCGGGCGGCCGCGGCCCGGCTCGCAGCACAGCCTCGGTATAGGAGGGAACCTGCAGAAGGCCGGGCAGCACGAGAGGCATGAAGACACGGATGGTGGTGGCATCGTTCTCGTAACCGGGGAATTCACCGTCGAAGATCTCGGGAAACTCACGCCACCAGGGCCGAGCCCTGGCCCGGATCGCCAGGTCCTCGATTTGGTCTTTTTCATCGGCTTCGATGCCGTATATCCGGACGAGGTCCCTGATGTCGCTCATCTCGGGCCGCTTCCACTGATTCGCCTCGAAGCGCCCGACCTTGCCGCGCCCCCAGTTCAGGATGTCGCAGGCATGGTTGGCGGTGTACCCGGTCCGGACACGTGCTTCGGTGAGATGGCGGGCCAGTCGGCGTTTGGCGATCGTGGCGCCATAAGCATCATCGGCCATTTCGCTCCCCCTCCTTGACAGGAATCCTGCCGTGGCTTACACGGTACACAAATTGCGAATCACAAATCAAGGTACGGAGATGTCGCCGGGCGCGGGCGACGACGGCCGGAACACGGGTGACGACGGCCGGGGCGCCGCGGCGTCGTCGAACTCGCCGCCTCGCGCGCCGTCGAGGAAACATTCCCATTCGTGCCGGTCGAAGACGAGAACTCGCTGCTCGGGGTCGCCTGTTACCCGCATGAGGACCCACTCAGCCCGATCGCTGGGTGCGGAGCCGCAGCCCGCGTGCGCGAAGGCGATCTCGACCGTGCCGTCGCCGTAACCCGACCCACGCCAGACTTGCGCGGCCGGGTCAATACCGAGTTCGGCGACCGTGGGCTTAGCGGTCATGGCTTCCTGGCCACCCCGCAGTAGAGCCAGCGCGCGCCGTCGCTGTCGGCGAGCACCGGATCCTCAGCTCCCCAGAGCCCCGTATAGCAGATGGCAGGCTCGGCACCCTCATAAGGGGGCACCAGCTCCAGGCCATCAAAGAAGCGCGCTATTCCCATCTGTGGCCGGAAGTACAAACGCTCGGTGGCCTGATCGAAGACCGCACGGAAGCGCTCCGCCGCCACCGGCGGCTTGTAGTCGTCGGTCAGATGCGAAAGCGCCAGGTAACTCCCGGGTGCGAGAGCATCGACGTAACTCTTGACCAGCTGCCATGGGTCCGAGCTGTCAGAAACGAACATCAAGACGGCCGTGAGCAGCAGCCCGGTCGGCTGACTGAAGTCAATGAGCTCCGTCAGATCGCCATGCTCCAGGATGGCCGCCGGTTCACGCAGGTCCGCGCAGATAACCCGGGTCGATTTGTCGTCCGCGAGCAGATGGGCGCCCTGCTCGGCGACCATCGGGTCATGATCGACGTAAACCACCCGGGCCCCAGGAATGACCTTCTGGACGACCTCGTGGGTGTTACCCACCGTCGGCAGGCCCGAGCCGATATCAATGAACTGCCGGACGCCGCGCTCCGCGATCCACTTCGCCGCGCGCTGATGGAAACCGCGGTTCGACCAGGCGCAATCCTGGATCTCAGGCACCGCGCTCAGGATGCGCTCGGCGGCCTTGACGTCGGATTCGAAGTGGTTATCGCCCCGCAGCATGTAATCGTAGATGCGAGCCGGAGCGGGCCTGGAGATATCGACCCCGGCTGGCGCACGAGGGACCTGAGCCACCATGCCTCCCCACCACCGCCCCAGACGGACAGCTATCAGTGTCGCACACGATTCGCAGATCCCGAACGTCAATGTCCGCTTTGGGGGCGATATTCCGCTTTGCTGGGTTATACGCAATTTAGCGGGAAACGTGAGGGAGAGCAAGCACCTGCGTGACTCATGTGGTCTATGCGCTCGACGGGCCTAGTGTTGTCGATGTTTCCTATGGCACTTGATTTATACCTTACCGAGGGCGTTGCCGAGCCGTCCGTCCGGGGGTTGGTCCAGCGGGGGAACTGGGCCAGTGGGGGGAACTGGGCCAGCTAGGGGGCTGGTCCCAGCTTCGGGAACCGGCACAGCTTCGGGAACCGGCCCAGCTTCGGGAACCGGCCCAGCTTCGGGCACTGACCCAGCCGGGCGAACTGGCCCAGCCTCGTGTGGTCCGCTGCCCAAGGCCGGCTCCGCGCGACGCCCCGCCCCATCCGCACCAGTAAACGGCTTTCGTTTCATTCGGCTGAGATTTAAGTGGAGCATTTTGGCTTGATGGAGACTTTTGTGCTCCATAGTCCCCAAAGTGTACCGTGAAGCCAAAATGTCCCACGATCTTGTTCGATTTAGGCGGGCGGCGGCGGATCCGGCTTCCGCGCGGCCCGCGGATTGCCTGTGCGTGGTGCGGAAGGCCGCTTCCAGCGGGCGCTCGGTGGTGCCGCGCAGCGGCTCAGGGAATCGACTGCTGCATGAGCGGCTGGGTGGAGCGTGGCGGGGGCTCATGCGTGGAGCGCGGCGGGGGGCTCATACGTGGAGCGTGGCGGGGGCTCATACGTGGAGCGCGGCGGGGGGCTCATGCTTGAAGCGTGGCGGGTGCTCGTAGCGAGGGTTCGGGCGTGAAACCGAGAGAACGGTGAGCACTCACCGATACCGCCATGCTGGCCGACAGTAAACTCGGGGGGCACTCACAGGGGGAGTACATGATGGACGGGGCGATGTCCAAGACCCGGCACGCATTCTTACGGCTATGAACACTTCATATAACTCGCCCAACGGACGCCACGACAGCAACCCGGCGGGCACACCCGATCCTTCTGCTTCGGTCTGGTCCCGCCACAAGTGGCTGGTCCGCTGGGGCGCGGGCATCACCCTGGCTGGCTTCCTCGCAGGCGGCGGGGTCGCCCTCGCGGCGACATCAGGGGGCGGCACGTCGGCGGCGGGCACGGCGGCGGGCACGGCGGCGGGCACGGCGGCGAGCGCCCAGGGCGCCGATTTGAACTCGGCGCTGAACACCGCGAGCAGCACGTCGTCCACCGTGGTGGCGAGGGCTCACGTCCGGTCGGCGCTGGAACGGCTGCGTCGCATCGGCGGTGTTGACGGCGTACTGACCTACCACAACAAGAAGGGCTTTCACACGGTCGCGTTCGAGCGCGGCACGATCCAGTCGGTGAGCGGCAGCAACGTCGTGGTGAAGGCGTCCGACGGCACCACCTGGAGCTGGGCGATCGTGAGCGACACCATGGTCAGGCACGACGGCAGCAAGACCACGACGAGCGCGCTGTCGGCCGGTGAAACCGTGTTCGCCGGGGGGCCCGTGGTCAACGGGGCCAAGGACGCCCGGCTGATCGTGATCGGGACGCCTAAGTCCGGCTCCGCCTCAACCCCGGCGGCCACCCCGAGCTCCACGCCGAGTGGATCGGCTTCGGCCCAGACATCGGTGAGTTAATCGGCGACACCTGCTGCGGCGCGCCCACCGGACCGGGTGCGCCGCAGCATGCTGCATCATTAAGCTGCGTTCAATGCCGCACAATGAAACGTGAGACCCCATGGCAGACGGTGACCGTATCCCGAAGGTGCTCGTCGTCGACGACGAGCCGAACATCCGTGAGCTCGTCGAGGTCGCGCTCAAGTTCCACGGCTGCGCCGTCGCCGTCAGCTCGAGCGGCAAGGACGCGCTGCACCAGGTGGAGATCTACGAGCCCGACCTGATGATCCTGGACGTCATGCTGCCCGACATGGACGGTTTCGAGGTCTGCCGGACGCTGCGCGCCGGGGGCAACGACGTCCCTGTCGTCTTCCTGACCGCACGGGATACCACCTCAGAAACGATCCGCGGGCTGACCATAGGCGGCGACGACTACGTCACCAAGCCGTTCTCGGTCGAGGCGCTGGTGGCCAGGGTGCGGGCGGTGCTGCGCCGGACCACCCGCGCGCCGGGGGCCGACGGCCAGCTGGGGGACGGCGACGCCGAACTGCTGACGGTCGGTGACCTTGAGCTGGACGAGGAGCACTGGGTCGTGCGGCGCGGCGGAACCCAGGTCGAGCTCTCGCCGACGGAGTTCCGGCTGCTGGCGTACCTGATGCGCAACCAGGGCCGGATGCTGACCAGGCAGCAGCTGCTCGAGAACGTGTGGGGCTGGGAGTTCGCCGGGCAGTCTCAGGTGGTGGAGACCTACGTCAGCTACCTGCGCCGCAAACTCGACCCGCTCGGGCCGCCGCTGATCCACACCCAGCGCGGTGTCGGCTACAGCCTGCGGCCCCCGCCGGAAACCGAACGCGCCGGCCGATGAACCTGACGCGGCGGCTGGCCACCGGCCGCGGCAGGCTGTCGCTGCGGTCCCGGCTGCTGGCCGGGCTCGTCACCGTCACCGCCCTGTTCCTCATCGTCATGGGCGTGGTCACCACGATCGTGCTGGGGAATTCCGAGGAGGACCAGTTCAAATCCGACCTCACGCTGACCGCTCGCGTCAAGGTCAGCGAGATCGGCGACCTTACCGGCGGCTACGCGGTGGCGTACTACAACTGCCCATCCTCGCGGTTGCTCGTCCTGCCGCGCTGCCCGACCGGGACAACGGGTGCCGTCGGGCCGGCCTCGGCCGCCTCGGCCGAGCTTTCCGGGCTGCTCAGCAGCCTGACCGCGGACGGGCAGCTGGCCGGCTATTTCAGCGCGTCGCAGAAGCATCAAGCGGAAAAGCTCTTCAACATCGCGGAGCCGGGCGAACCGTCCTTGAGCGCGATCTGGCGCCTGGTCACCCCCGGGGAGGCGGTGCGCAGCGACGGGAACCTGCCGCCGGGCTACAGCGTCCTGCTGATCGCCCGTCCGAACAGCGCGGTGGGCAGCGAGGTGCGCGGGCTGGTGCTGGCCGAGCTGATTACCGGCGCGGTGCTGCTCGCGCTGCTCGGGTTGGGCGGCCGCTGGCTGATCAGCCGCGGCCTGGCGCCGCTTGACCGGATGGCGAGCACCGCCGACGTGATCACCAGCCGGGGCGATCTGACCGCCCGGATGCCCGATCCCGGTGACCACGCCGAGGCGGGACGCCTGGCCGCGGCCATCAACACCATGCTGGACCGGATCCAGCAGGCGTTCGGAGCCAGGTACGAGTCGGAGCAGAAGGTGCGGCAGTTCGCCGCGGATGCCTCGCACGAGCTGCGCACGCCGCTGACCACCATCCGCGGCTACGCCGAGCTTTACCGGCAGGGCGCGCTCGGCCCCGACCGGCTGCCGAACGCCATGCGCCGGATCGAGCAGGAAGCCGACCGGATGTCCAGCCTGGTCGCCGAGCTGCTCGAGCTGGCCCGGCTGGACCGCAACTCCTCTCTTGACCTGACCGAGACCGACCTGTCCGCGCTGGTCCAGGACGCCGTGGCCGACGCCCAGGCGGTGGAGCCGAGACGACCGGTCCGCGCCAGGACACCGAACAGCCTGGTGGTGGTGGCCGACGAGCCGCGGATCAGGCAGGTGCTGGCCAACCTGCTCGGCAACGTCCGCGAGCACACCAGCGCGGACACCCCGGTGGCGGTCCGGCTGGCCCCGGCCGGGCAGGGCGCGCTGCTCGAGGTGACCGACGCGGGCCAGGGCATGGACGCCGAGGCGGCGGCGCGGGCGTTCGACCGCTTCTACCGGGGCGGCCACGACGGTAACGGCGGCCACGGCAGCGGCCTTGGCCTATCCATCGTGCAGGCGATCGCCGCCGCCCACGGCGGTCACGCCATGCTCAAGTCGACGGCCGGCGTCGGGACAAGCGTGCAGGTGTGGATCCCGTTCCATCCCCCGGCCCAGGACGCGGAATCGGGCCAGCCCCGGGACGCGAGCCACAACTAACCTGCGACTGGTTATCCGCAAACCCGGCCGCGAGCTGACGTCTCAACTACGGTGAAGGGCATGGAGGACCGCGAAATTGTCGCGGCCATCGTGGCAGGCGACCTCGGTGCCCTCGCCGATGCCTATGACCAGTACGCGGAGTCCCTTTACGGTTACTGCCGCTGGGTCCTGAACGAGCCGGATGACGCGGCCGATGCCGTCCAGGACACGTTCGTCATCGCCGCGGGCATGCTCGGTAGCCTGCGGGACCCGCGCAAGCTGCGCCCCTGGCTGTACGCGGTGGCCCGCAACGAATGCCGCCGCCGGCGACACGGGCCGCAGCGGCGGCTCGATGCGGCGACTGACCTCGCCGGCCCGGACGCCGACGGGTACGACAGCGCCGACCGCGCCGAGCTGCGCCGGCTCGTCCGGACTGCCCTGGCCGGGCTGAGCCCGGCTGAGCGGGAGGCCCTCGAGCTCAGCCTGCGGCATGACCTGCAAGGCGCCGACCTCGCGGCGGTGCTCGGCGTCTCCAGGAATCAGGCGCACGCCCTGGCCTCCAGCGCCCGCGGCCAGCTGGAAAAGGCGCTCGGCGCCCTGCTCGTCGCCCGCACCGGGCGGCGCCACTGCGCCCGGCTCGACCTGCTGCTCGTCGGCTCCGGACGGCCGGCTGACCGCCCATTCCCGGAAGGAGCTCAGCCGCCACATCGACCAGTGCGAGACCTGTGCCGACCGTCGGCGCGGCGTGCTGCGCCCGGCCGCGTTGTTCGGCATGACGCCGCTGGTCGCGCTCCCGCTCTGGTTGCGCAGGGAGGTGCTCAGGCTGTGCGCCGACGACAGCGACGTGATGCTGGCGTATCGGCACGAGGTGATGCTGCGAGCGGGACCGCTGCGCCCCAACGGCTTCCCGCAGCCGATCAGGGAGCCGCGGCGGCCGATGGTGGCCCTGGCGCGGATCGCGGCGGCGGCCGGAATCGTCATCGCCCTCGCCTCGGCCGGGATCATCAGCGCGCTGGCGCTCGGCGGTGCGCACACGCCCGCACGCGCAGGCCGGGGCCCGGCCCAGCCGCGGGATCGGCGACGGCCGGCGCCGCACCAGACCCGGGCGCCACCACGGGCGACGTGACGCCGCCCGCCGCGTCGCCGGCCGCCAGCCCGCCCGAGGCCGTGGAGCAGGCACCGGCGATCGTTCCGTCCGTGTCGGGCTTCGGTTAAGCCGTCACCGTCCCGGTCGGCCAGCAGCTCGGCATCTCCCCGGCCGAGGCCGTCGCCCTCGCCGAGCCTGCCGACACCGACACCAACCCCGACCCCGACCCCCACCCCCAGCCCCACGGGGACTCAGCTACCCACGCCCACACCCACACCGTCGTTCTCGTTCTGACGCCCGCCGGATCCGGCTTGTTGATTTTTTTCCGCTATCTGGTTATTCGTTCCCGCTGAGCCGAATGCCAGACCCCACTACCGTTGACGCATGCCGGACGGAGCGGTGGTCGCGGCCATCGTCGCAGGTGACCCGGACGGGTTCGCCGAAGCGTACGACCGGTACGCCGCCGCGCTTTACACCTACTGCACCTTCATGCTGCCGAGCCCCGACGATGCGGCCGCAGCGGTGCGGGACACCTTCCTCATCGCCGCCACCAAGCTCGAAGGACTACGCGACCCCGGCAAGCTCCGGCCTTGGCTGCACGCGGTGGCGCGCAACGAATGCCTGCGCCGGCGCAGCACCGCGGGTGTTACGTCGCGGCCGCCGAAAGCTCCGGGCGACGGCGGCCTGCCCGCCGTGCCGGCTCCCCGCCGCGCTGCGCGGGGAGGTGCTGCGGGCTTGCACCGACAACACGCCCGCCGGCCGCGCGAATCGGGCCAGCGTGGCGCATCAGGCGGGACCGTTCGGCCCGGCGGGTTTCCCGAAGGCGATCGGTGCGCCCGCGCCGCAGTGGTGGGGCCGGATCAGGCGCCATCCCGCGCCGTGGCCGCGGTGGCGACGCTGGCGGCGGCGGCGGTAGCGGGCGGCTCGATCGCGATGCTGACCGTCGGGAGGTCCGCACGGTGCCCAGGCCTCCACCGTCGCAGCGGCGGCGTCTCGGGGAGGCTCCGCACCCGGGCGGCTGCGGGCGCTTCGGACCTGGGGCTTCGGGCTCCCGGGACCGCAGGCATCACCGGCTCCGGGCCAGCCGACGCCTTCGGTCACCGCGCTGGGGCGCATACCAGCCCGGGCTCCCCGACGAGCCGGGGGACGGCCGGGCCCTCGGCCGGGTCGACGCCGTCCCGGACGGCTCCGTCCCCGTCGCCGTCCGGGACGTCCCCGTCACCGTCTGCCTCCCCGTCGGCGTCCGCGTCATCGCCACCGGTGCCTGGCGTCCTGCGCGCGACGCCGGACAAGCTGGTGCTCACGTCCATCAAGGGCAAGGCGGTCAGCGGGACCTTCCTCTTGTCCGCGGTGGACGGCCCGGTCAGCGACTACGTGATCGAGATCCCGGCCGGCCGCGGCCGCGCGAGGTGAAGGTGTCCCCGGCCAGGGGATCCCTCGGGGACGGCGGCTGGGTGACGGTCACCGTCACCGTGACCAGCAAGGTCGCCCTCGATACCCGGCTCACCATAGAGCCGGGCAACCTCGCCGTCACCGTGCTGCTCAGCGTCAAGGCCTGACCGGGGCGGGGCGCCAGTCTAGGGGAGGCCGAGAAACTGGTCCAGCTCGGCGCGGGCGGGCGATACGGCCGCTCCGGCGCGGGTGACGGTGAGGGCGGCGGCGGCGTTGGCCCGGCGAGCCGCGTCGGTGGCGGGTCAGCCCGTCGGCCAAGGCCGCCAGGAACACCCCGGCGTGGGCGTCCCCGGCACCGGTCGTGTCGACCGCCGTGACCGCGGGCGCCGGGATGCGGCTGAGCGACACGGCCGCGTCGCTCCCCGGTCCGGCCGCGCGCCGGGCCAGCACGCAGCCGTCCGGGCCGGCCCGGACGATCACGCCGGCCTGGCCGGTTCGGCCGGCCAGGCGGCGGGCCGCCTCGGCCGGGTCGCTGGCCCCGGTGAGCAGGAGACCTTCACGCTGGTTGCAGCTCCACCAGTCGCACCGGGCCAGCACCGGGTCCAGGACCGGCGCGGGGATGTCCGCCGCCAGCGGGCCGGGGTCCACGAACAGCAGGACCTCGGGTGGCAGGGCAGCGGCCCAGGCGCCGAGGATCGCGCCAGAACCGGGCGGGACCAGGCCGTAGCCCGACACGTAGACGGCGTCACCCGGGCGAAGGCGAACCAGGTCCCAGGCGCCCGCCTGGCGCAGCGACTCGGCGCCCAGGTGGGTGACGAACGTCCGCTCGCCGTCGGCCTCGACCAGGGCCACGTCGAAACCCGTGTCCGCGTCCGGGTCGGGCGCCGCGGAGCACGCGGATGCCCTCCGCGGCCAGGGCCGCCCGGACCTTCTCGCCCCACGGCCCGGTGCCGTGACCGCCGGCGTAGACGACGGGCAGGCCCTGCCGGACGGCGGCGGCCATGACGTTGAACCCGCCGCCGACCGCGATGGCGGCGGACTGCGCGAGCATGTCGCCGCCGCGCTCGGGCAGCGCGGGCACCCACATCAGCAGGTCGACGATGGCCTCGCCGGCGAAAAGCAGGCGGCCGGGCGTGCCGTGCCGCTTCATGGCGGCTGTCATCGCGCTCTCTGGCCGCGTCGCGAGCTAGGCTCGCTGTGAGCGCAGGGCGCACAGGTCATCGGCGAGGGCGGCTAGTCCGAGGCCCTGGGCGTCGATGACGGCGATCGCCTCGGGCGGGAAGGCGGTGACGCCGCCGCAGGCACCGGCGATGGCCCCGGCCATCGCCGCGATCGTGTCGCAGTCGCCGCCGAGGGAGGCCGCCAGCAGGCAGGCCCGCCACGGATCGTCCGGCACCGCGGCGAGCACGGCGAAGGCGGCGGGCACGGATTCCTGGGTGGCCAGGCTGGTGCCGACCAGCGTGTAGATCAGATCGGCGGCCTGGTCTTCCGGGCGGCCGGCGACCAGGCCGGTGGCCCATTCGATGCGGGCGGCGACATCGGCGCCCGCCACCCAGCGGCCGCGATCCGC
Organism: uncultured Actinomycetes bacterium; assembly: GCA_963808315.1. GTDB lineage: Bacteria > Actinomycetota > Actinomycetes > Streptosporangiales > Streptosporangiaceae > Palsa-504. The sequence goes on from CAWEFK010000015.1 coordinate 20,679, forward strand.
CGCGATCCGCGCCGCCTCGATGGCCAGCGCCGTGGCCGCGGCGATCGGAGCACCGGAGACGCCCGCGCTCACCGCGGCGGCCACCGCGGCGGCGCCGGCCAGCGCGATGCCCGTGTTGTGCGTGACGCGGCTGACCGCGACGACGTGGTCGACCAGGGTCGACAAGTCGCCGGAGCGGGGGCGGAGGGGGACGGCGCCGGTGGCGCCGGAGCGGGGGGCGCCCTGATGGGGGCGGAGGGGGACGGCGATGCCGACCGGGGCGATGCGCATGGCGGCGCCGTTGGTGTCGCCGAAGGCGCCCGCGTCCTGCGGCGGCGTGCCCGCCAGGACGGCGGCGACGGCCCGCTTGGTGGAGGGGCCGAGGAGGTCGAGGGAGCCGCGTTCGGCCATGTCGTGCTCCCAGCTGACCAGGGCCTGGGCCAGCTCGCGGGGATCGACCGTGCCGCCGCCGCGAATCAGCAGCCGGGCCAGCAGGACGGCCTGCTCGGTGTCGTCGGTGACGGCTCCGGCAGGCATCCCCGCGGCGATCGGATGACCGGGCGGAGCAGCCTCGAACCCGCGCAGCCGCCCGCCCCAGCGCGTCGACGATCTCGTCCCGCGACAGCAACTGCGTGGGCATCCCCAGCGCGTCGCCGATGGCGAGCCCGTACAGCGCACCGCGGGCTTTCATGATCACGAAGAGTTGACAGTCCGTGCAGACTGTGAAGTCTTCGTGATCACGGCTAGAGGACGTGGCTGGCCGTACATTTCGCCTAGGGGGTCGGCGAGGAGTTCCAGGCGGGCGCCGTCGGGGTCGCGGAAGTAGAGGGAGACTCCGCTTTCTTCCTGGTAGTCGATACCGGCCGCGTCCAGGTTGGCGCGCAGCGCGGCCCACTTCTCCGGCGTCACCGAGATCGCGAGGTGGTGCAGGCCGCCGAGGACCTCGGCGTAGGGGCCCAGGTCCAGGCCAGGGAAGTCGAAGAACGCCAGCAGGTTGCCGTGGCCGACGTCGAAGAAGAAGTGATTGGACCCGGCGTAGTCGCGGTTCTCGATGATCTCGGTCAGCGGGAACTCCAGGACCCCCTGGTAGAAGCGGATCGTCCGCTCCACGTCCGAGCTGAGCAGCGCGGTGTGATGGATCCCGCGGGCGCTGCTCGGCGGCCGGTCAGCCTGGACGTATTCGGCGTGCAGCCGGGCCCGCTCGGCCTCGATAGCGGCGAGATCGACAGCCATGGCGCCTCCTTCGGTCCGGGACCGAGTTACGGCACCCGCAGCTCGACGCTGATGTTGCCGCGGGTGGCGCGCGAATACGGGCACACCTGATGCGCCGCCTCCGCGAGCTCCCTGGTCTTCTCCCGGTCCAGCCCGGGAATGTGGATCACCAGCGTGGCGACCAGTCCGTAGGCTTCGCCCTCGGGCCCGATCCCCACCTCGGCGGTCACCGTCGACTGGCCGGGATCGACTCCGGCCCGGCGCGCTACGACCCGCAGCGCGCTGTGGAAACAGGCCGAGTCGCCGGCCGCGAACAGCTGCTCGGGGTTGGTGCCCGCGCCGCTGCCGCCCATTTCGGCAGGCAGCGCGAGGTCGAGGTCGAGGCGGTGGTCGGAGGAGACGACGTGGCCGCTGCGGCCGTCCCCGGTGGACGTGGCGGCGGCGGTGTACAGGACCGTGTCGGGCATGGGGAAACCTTATCGACCGCGGAGAGAGCGAAGCCACCACCGACGGCAGCCCCGGCGCGGGGCCGCCGCAGATCAGCCGGCTCAGCGCGGCCGTGTCGAGGTAGCCGGCCACCAGGTCGCCGAGCGCGTCGAGCCGCGCTTCGCGCATCGCGGCGAAATCGGTGCCGGGCGCGGGGGTGAAGTCGCGCCCGGCCAGCGCCGCCACCTCGGTCAGGAACGCGCGCCTGAAGTCGTTGTTCTCCAGCGCGCCGTGCCAGCTCGTGCCCCACACCGCGCCGCGGCGGCAGCCGTCGAGGAACGGCTCGGACCCGCTCCCCGCCGGGTCGGTGAGCTCGGCGAGGCCGTGATGGATCTCGTACCCGGTCACCGGCGCGCCGAGCGCGTGGCCGTGCGGGCGGCCGAGCACCTTCTGCGGCCCGAACACCACCCGCACCGGCAGCAGGCCGAGCCCGTCGACGGTCCCCCGGCCCGATTCCACCCGGTCATCGATCTGCCCGGCCAGCATCTGGTACCCGCCGCAGATGCCGAGCACCGGACGCCCGGCCCGGGCCCGCTGCGTCACCGCGTCCGCCAGCCCGCGCTCCCGCAGCCAGTCCAGGTCCGCGACGGTGGCCCGCGACCCGGGCAGCACCACCAGGTCGGCGTCGGCCAGGTCGGCCGGGGTGCACCGCGAACCGCACCGCCACGCCGGGCTCGGCGGCCAGCGCGTCCACGTCGGTGAAGTTGCTGATCCGCGGCAGCTTCACCACCGCGACCCGGAGAAATTCTTTCGGGCCGAACGAACCTGGAGTGCGTGCCCGGTGTCAGCCGTCAGCGACAGGGAGTCCTCGGCGTCCAGCCCAGGCCGTCGCGCCAGGGCAGCACCCCGTACACCGGCCGGGCGGTGAGCCGGGTGAGCATGGTCAGGCCGCTGGCCAGCAATTCGGGCGCGCCCCGGAACTTGTTGATCACGAAGCCCGAGATGAGCGACTGGTCCCGCGGCGAAAGCAGCGCCAGCGTCCCGTACATGGCGGCGAACACGCCGCCGCGGTCGATGTCCCCGACCACGATGACCGGCAGGTCCGCCGCCCGGGCCAGGCCCATGTTGGCGACGTCGGTGTCCCGCAGGTTGATCTCGGCCGGGCTGCCCGCTCCCTCGCAGATGACCACGTCGTAACGGTCGCGCAGCCGGGCCAGGCTGGCCAGCGCGACCTGTTTCAGCCGGGGCGCGTGCGACCGGTATCCCATCGCGTCGGCCTCGGCCTCGGGGTGGCCGAGCACCACCACCTGGCTGCGCCGGTCGCTGCCCGGCTTGAGCAGCACCGGGTTCATGTCCGCGACCGGCTCGACGCCGGCCGCGGCCGCCTGCATGGCCTGGGCGCGCCCGATCTCCGCGCCGTCGGCGGTCACGAAGGAGTTCAGCGACATGTTCTGCGCCTTGAACGGGGCCACCTGCACGCCCTGCCGGGCCAGCCACCGGCACAAGCCCGCGACCAGCACGCTCTTGCCCGCGTCCGATCCGGTCCCCGCGACAAGCAGCGTGCCCTTCACCCGGGCAGGGTACCTGCTCCGATCAGTCGCGGGTGACCTGGTAGATGCCGTAGATCACGCCGGGGATGTGGCCGAGCAGCTGGAGGAGGAAGGCCCACAGCACCTTGATGCTCAGCCCGTCATGGATCAGCACCGCGATGAACGGAAAGAAAAAGCACAAAATGATCAGAAACAGCCTGCCCATGGTTCCTCCTCGGAAATGGTCCCCTGCCTTTAGCTACCGCGCTTGGGCGGGATTATCCCTCCGTCACCCGTCAGGGCGACCAGTACGGCCAGGGCCGTGGCGGCCGCGGTGACCGCCCGGGACAAGACGATCGCGCGGCGGATGTCCGCGGCCTCAGGCGCCCGCCCCTCCCCCAGCTCATGCCGGGTCTCGGCGACGCCACCGTAGACGCTCGTCCCGCCCAGCCGCAGGCCGAGCGCACCGGCGAAGGCGGCCTCGCACCGGCCCGCGTTCGGGCTAGGGTGGCGGCCACCGTGGCGGCGGACGATACGCAGCACCGCGACGGGTTTGCCGCCGCGGACCAGCGGCGCGCAGGCCGCGGTCAGCGCGGCGGTGACCCGGGCCGGCAGCCAGTTGGCCACGTCGTCCAGCCGGGCGCAGGCCCAGCCGAACCGCAGGTACCTGGCCGAGCGGTGGCCCACCATCGCGTCGAGCGTGTTCACCGCCCGGTAGGCGGCCAGGCCGGGCAGGCCGGCCAGCGCGCCCCACAGCAGCGGCGCCACCACGGCGTCTGAGGTGTTCTCGGCGACCGACTCGACCACCGCCCGGGCGATCTGTCCGGCGTCCAGGCCCGATGGATCACGGCCGCACAGGCTGGGCAGGATCGCCCGGGCGGCGCGCAGGTCATGGCGGGCCAGTGCCAGGCAGGTCCGTTCGGCCTCATGGTGGAGAGAACGGGCACCGGTGACCGCCCAGACCATGGACGCGACCGCGGCCGCCTCGGCCGGCGGCCAGGCCCGCGCGCGGCGGTGCAGGAGCGCGGCGGGGGCGGTGACGGCCAGGATGCAGGCGGCTGCGTGGGCGGCGCCGCGGGACCGGCTGTCGGCGTAGTCACGGGCCTCGAGCGCGCCGGCGACGCGGCCGAACGCGGCCACCGGGTGACCACGGCGCGGGTCGCCGAGCAGCGCGTCCAGGGCCACGCCCGCGACCAGGCCGGCCGCGAGCGGCCAGCGGGCGGACCGGGGCTTGGTGGTTCGGGGCATCAGGCCATTGTGCCCGGTGTCCCGGGTCCCGGCGATCGGGTCCGGTTTGACTTAGAGCGCGCTTCAGCTCCGAGACTATGGTTGAACTCCTCGGAAGGGAACGCTGATGAAATACCGCACGATCGGCACCGACCCGGCCACCAGGCGCGAGGTGAGCGTGCTGGCCTTGGGCGCGATGCTGATGGGCAGCCGGACCGACGAAACGACGTCGTTCGCGATCCTGGACCGGTACGTCGAGGCCGGGGGGACGTTCATCGACACCTCGGACAACTACGCGTTCTGGGTCAACGGCACCCAGGGCGGCGAGAGCGAGGAACTGCTCGGCCGCTGGCGCCGCAGCCGCGGCATCGGGGACGAGATCGTCATCGCCACCAAGGTGGGGGCGCGGCCGCTGGCGCCCAGTGCCGGGTTCTTCACCACGGGTGGGGGCTGGTGGCGCTGGAGGGGCTGGGGCCCAAGGTGATCCGGGAGTCCGCGGAGCGGAGCATGTCGCGGCTGGGGGTCTCCCGGCTGGACCTGCTGTACGCGCACATAGCGGATCCCCAGGTTTCTCCGGCCGAGACCGTGGCGGGGTTCGCGGAGCTTGTCGCCTCGGGCCTGGTGGGGATGCTCGGGGTGAGCAACCACTGGGCGTGGCAGGTGGAACGGGCCAGGGGCCTGGCCGGTGCGGCCGGGGCGCCGGGGTATGAGGTGCTGCAGTACCAGCACTCTTACCTGCGGCCGCGGGCGGATATGCCGGGGCCGTGGTCGGCGGATGGTGGGATAGGAGCGGCGAGCGGGGATCTGCTGAGCTACCTGCGCGCGGAGCCTGGGCTGACCATGGTGGCCTACTCGCCGCTGCTGAAGGGGGCTTACGTGCGGACGGACAAGCCGCTCGGGGCCGAATACGACCACCCGGGCACCGCCGCGCGGCTGGCGGCGCTGCGATCCGTGGCCGAGCAGACCGGGGCGACGGCTAACCAGGTGGTGCTGGCCTGGCTGATAGGCGCCGACCTGCCGGTGATTCCGCTGGTGGGGACCTCGTCGGTCGCTCAGCTCGAGGAGAGCCTGGCGGCGGTGGACCTCGAGCTGACGGCGGAGCAGCGGGCTCTGCTCGACCAGGCGTACTAGTACTAGCCGGGGCGCTTCTGGGGCATCCCTGCCCGCGGCTAGCGGTTAAGGTACCCTCGGGCCGTTGGGATATCGCAGCAGGGCGCCCGCTCGTAGACGAAGAGCGGACGCTTCGGGGGACGACACTGCGACCTTCGTGTATCCGTCGCGTGACATTCGCCGGGCACAATTGTTCCGGGCGCCCGTAGCTCAGCCGGACAGAGCAGCTGCCTTCTAAGCAGCGGGTCGCGGGTTCGAATCCTGCCGGGCGCGCCAGCCAGCTGGTCAGGGCGTTGCGGGTTCCCTTGGTCGTGTGGCGGGAAACCAATCGGCGCACAACGGCTCTCATGACGCCCGTCTCGGGCAAACGCCGCGGCCGCGGAGAGGACTCGATCTACTGGGACAAGACCGTGTCTGGCCGGTGAGCCTCGGTGACAGCGCGTCGGGGATCCGGGTCCGTAAAAGGTCATGGGCCGGACCAAGACTGAGGTCCGACACGCTGTATGCCAAGGAAGATCAACTTAGCCACGATACTGAGCGGGTTTAACCTCACCTCGTGCGCAACTGTCGTCCCACGAGAAAGGAAACGGGAAACACCCGGACTCCACTTGTCACCGTCAACGGCATAACAGATCCTTAGAGGCGTTGCCCTCGGGCCGATCCCCGGGCGACAGCACGGAGGATCACCAGGTGAATCACGAATCTCGTGTATTCGGCGAAGAGCTCAGGAGAAGGCGTCTTACCGCTGGCATCAGCATTGCTCAGCTCGCTCACCATGTGCACTACAGCAAAGCCCAGCTCAGCAAGGTAGAACGCGGGATCAAAGCACCCAGCCGCGACCTCGCACGACTGTGCGATGCCGCGCTTGATGCCAACGGCGAACTCGCTTCGCTGGCCAGGCTTGAACCCGCGAGCCGCCGACAAGTGCTGGCAGCCGGCGCACTGGCAGCGCCCGCCATCTGTCTCAGTGGTGACGACGCTTCCAGTAAGGCCGATCACACCGACCTGCTGGCCATCTTCCGCGCCCAACTGGATCATTATCGCGAACTCGGGCAGGCCACAGATCCCGCCATCCTAGTTCCCGTGCTAGCCGGGCAGCTCACCGTCATTCAAAAAATTGCTGCACATTCTGGTCATCGCGCCAGCCGATCCTTTTTGATTATCGCCTCGCGCTATGCCGAATACACCGGGTGGCTCGCCCAGGAAAGGGGAACCGATTCCGGCGCGCTGGGGTGGACACGGCACGCGATTGACATCGCGAACGCGGCAGGCGACCCCAGCTTCGCCGCCTATGGCCTAGTCAGGTATGCACTGGTGACGTTGTATCGCGGTGATGCGGCACAAACCACGCAGCTTGCCGGGCGTGCCCAAGCCAGCACTCTACCGCCGCGAATTCGCGGTCTAGCCGCCGCCCGCGAGGCGCAAGGACATGCCATCGCCGGGGACTACGACTCGACCATGCGTGCCCTCGACCGTGCCAGTGCTCTGCTCCGCGCCACGACCATGGATGCGGGCCAGCCTCTGATCGGCACAGCAAACCTGGTCGATCCGGCGGAAATGATCAAGGGCTGGTGTATGTACGACCTCGGCCGGCCACGCGACGCGGCACGGATCATCGACCAGCAACTGGCCATGATTCCCGAGGGAGCCACCCGCGCTCAGGCGCGCTACGGAGTGCGGCGCGCACGTGCCTACGCCACCGCCGGAGACATCGACCACGCATGCCAGCTCGCCCGTGGCCTGCTCGACGACCTCATGCGGGTGAGGTCCGCCACCATCGCCACCGACTTGCGCGGGCTCGTACGCACGCTCGGCCGGTACCCGAAGAACGCCGCCGTCCGCGACCTGTCCCCCAGTCTCGGCACGGCGCTACGCGCCGCCGCCCCGTAGCGGGTCATCCACCACGTGAAAGGACTAACTCGTGGCCGAGGTTTTCATCAATTACCGAACTGGGGACGGGGACGAAGCCGCTGAGTTCCTCGCCTCACGCCTGTCTGACCGCTTCGGCAAAGAGCATGTCTTCAAAGCATCCCATTCGATCCAGCCGGGCGAGTCCTTCCCGAAGGCGCTCATCGGCGCGGCTAGGAAAAGCGACGTTCTGCTCGCCGTCATGGGACCGGAGTGGGGAGCAGCCCCCCAGTTGCGCGAGGAAGCCGATTGGGTGCGGATGGAAATCCTCGCGGCCCAGGCAGCCGATACCCAGGTGGTCCCGGTGATCAAGGGGCGTAAAACCGACCGGCTCGACCGAGCCAGCCTGCCACCGGGGCTGATGTGGCTGGCCGACGTACATTCCCTGCGCCTGGATATGCACCAGAGCACCGACGACGTCAAGCGGATCGGTGATTTCCTAGCCGATCAGGTGCCGACCCTGAAGGCCGCGGACCGGATGAGCGACAAATCCGCCGCTTCCGGCGCCACCAATAATTCAGCGGGTGACGTTGCCGGGAATCTTCTTCAAGGTCGGGATATCTCCGGTGGCGTTCATAATTTCAACGTCACGGATACGACCGGCCCGGCGATGCTTGGCGACCACAATACCCAGCACAATTTAAACGTCATAGCCGCAGGCCTGAAGCGGCTCCAGCCGCTCCAGCCGCTCCGCCAGCCCATCGAACAGATGCGCTGGGTAGCTGAACGTTTCGTTCCACCGCCAGGCTTCGTCGAGGCGGAGGCCGCTATCAGAGAGCTGGGCACCGTCGTCCTCCTCGGGCCGCCTGGGCCGGCCGGACGGCGGCCGCGCAAATGCTCGTGTTCAACTCGCGGTCTGGTCAGGGCGGCTTGCATGAACTGGACCCGCAGGAACCTGACGAGGGATCGTCGTCTCGCATCGACCCCGACCTCATCGGCAATGGTGACGGCATGTGGGTAGATCTATCTGGCGCGAGCCAGCAACTCTGGAGTCAGATCCAGAAGGAGCTACCAGCTCTGCACCACCGCGTCCAGGACCGCAACGCGCGGCTCGTCGTCATCCAGCCGCATGAACTGGACCTGCGCGCTGACTTCCGCCGTTACGTGACGGACATAGCGAGCCCGCGACCGGAAGAAGTGTTTGGCCACCTTCTCGACGTCGAAGGGCTGGCAGACCGCGCAGGCCGACCCACGCCGGATTTCTTGAAAAGCTCGCCGTCTATGGGCGATATTCGCCGATTCGTCGACGACATCCTGGAAGCTAGGAAACAACGGGTCGGCCAGGCTGACAAAGGTGACCTCCAATGCTGGATCGCAGCGGCCGAACAGCCCACATCTCCGCGCGAAACACCGGTCAGCGAGGCGCTCACTAAACTGCCCCGGGCATCGCAGCGCGCGCTCCTGCTCTCGGTCGCCATGCTCCACGGAGCCCATGCCGATGTCATCAACGGTGCGGCATCGGCACTGATGGCTAGCCTCCCTGGCGAATCCGACGCCGCGCTCAACCGTCCCCCGCTGGGCGAACGACTGCGCGAGGTCGGCGCTGAGACCGGCACCGCGCGCCATGTCCGCTTCACCAGTCCCGGATATGAAGCGGCTGTCCGCCTGTTCTTCTGGCGGCACTTCCCGGAACTGCATGATGTCCTGGCCACCTGGGTCCGCACCACCCTGGGTTTGAACGAGCTCAGCCCCAAGGACCGAGTGGAAATGGCTCGCGGATTCGCTGCCCAATGTCTGGACGCCCGATACCAGCGCTACTGGACAGACGTGGTCGAGCACCTGACGGCACCGCCATCAAGGCCAGGTTCTGAACTTGCTGCTGCCGCCGTTATCCAGGTGGGCCTCGGAGACGAGGCGAACAGCAGAACCTTCCGGCGGCAAATCTACGACTGGTCCCGGGCGGTCGACACGTCGGGCAGTTTGGCCACGGTCCTTGTCGCTGCCTGCCAGCAGATGATCGGGACCCATCCAGCGGAGGCCCTTGTCCGCCTGCACCACCTAGCCAGACAGCACCCCGAGCGGACTGACATATGGGATGCCCTAGTCAATGTCGTCTACGGAAACGGCCCACTGCTGCGCCTGCTACTCGCGCGGCTGGCCGACAGGCCGTTTGAAAGGACATGGGCTGTTGACGCACGTATTTTCCTCCGCGTCGCCGATCCCACCCGCCTTACCGCCCGGCAGCCGACCAGCCCGCCGCCGATCGGGCAAGGCGACTTGCCCCGTCTGCTGACAGCAGGCTGGACGCTCGCCTTCACCCGGCTACCAGACACGGATTGGGCCTCCCGGGCCAGTGACTGGCTCCGCTGCGCGGCCGAAGATAACGCCAGCCGACGTCCGCTCCTGGACGTGCTCATCGGGGGCGGGCGATCAGCCACCACCGTTCTGCCGCAGCTTTACGCGCTCGCGCACCGGGCCCCGTTCCGCGACGTGATCGCCGATTTCGTCCTTAATCAGATCTCCGCCGCTCAGGGGGTCGAACTCCCCTGAAGACCCCATTGACCATCGCCACGAACGCAAGGTGCCCGCATGTCTAACCGTCGCAACGCTGTGCTGGCTGGTCTCGCCGTCGGCTGCCTGGTCTTTACCTGCCTAGCCGTTGCCACCCGCCTGTCGGTCCTAGACGCGCTCCTATTCTCTATCGTCGGCGGTGGCGCTGTCCTGACCGTCGTCATGTGGTGGGCGCAGGCGGCGCCGCCACCGCCGGTTGAACCCGCCCCGGTCGCTGTGGTCGCCCCGCCTCCGCCCGCTCAGCTCCAGACGCGCCCCGTCACGGCCATCCGGCTGCCCACTGCCCTCGCTGACTACCACTTCGGGTTCGCGGCCAGCATCACCTGGCGGCCGTCGGCCACCGGGGTCCCAGGGACGGGCGACATCGCCGTGAGGGAGATCATCCGTCGTGCGCGCGAGATCACGAAGGAGCGGGACCCCAGCGAGGCCGCGCTGGTCGCCTCCGATCTTGCCGTGATCCTCGGGGTCTTCCAGCCCGACCCCGGGCTTCAGGTCGAGGTCATGGCCGAGTCGGTTCACCTCCAGTTGCCACTCGAGGACCAGAAACGGCTGGACGAGCTGGCCACCCTGCGCAAGGAAGAAGGGCTCTGGGAGTACCAACGGCGATGTCAGGTGAGCAAGCGCCACTACCTTCGCACGGACGTGCTCAAGGACGCCGGAAGCGCCGTCGTGTGGTGGCTGGCGAAACATGAAGACAACCTCGAGCAGGTTGCCACCAACATCGACCTGCTCACCAAACTCTCGCACGCGGTCAACGACAACCACACGAACAACACGGGCAGTGCCGCATTCGATGCGCCTGCCGAGCCGCCAGCCCCGGCCGAGCGCTTCGACGCCTTCCTTGACTCACTCGACCCCGCACCCAGCGACGACGTCCGGCTCATGCTGACGAGCCAGGTTGCTCGCCTCGTGAACGACCACGACCAGAAGGCAGCGGACGAGATGCGCCGCCGCCACGACGAGCCAGACGCCGCCGATATCCACTGGAGTAATCCCGGCGAGGCGGAAGGCACGCTGCCCGAGTGAACGAAGACCAGCTCCCCTCAGGCCCAGGGGCACGGCGAAGTCGTGAATTGAGGCTGTAACTCCAGTGTCGTAACGGCGGGTTATGCCCGGCGCATCCTCGGACGGCGGGCGGGATCCGGGCGGAACCACGAAAGCTCCGTACGCTCACCATTGCCTGCCATGAGGGGCGGCCGCCCACCGATGACATCATCGCCTGTTCCTGCTGCCCGGAACCCGCTCGTATCCCCACCAGGAAACGAGGATCCGGTAACGGTCCTAAGCGTCAATCGCGCTTACCCCTGGGAGGTCACCAAAACGCGCTTTGGCGTCACGGCTGAGGACCATCCGTCCAGTCTCCGCTGCGTGAGCGGCGATGATCAGATCGTGTGCTCCGCGCGGGGATCCAGACCGACGGACGTGGGCGAGCAGGCGCCCGTGATGGGCTGCTGTCGCCTGCGTGTAATCAAGGACGTCGACAGCAGACGTTATGGCTACCAGCGCCCGAGCTCGCTCGGGCGCCCGGCTAGCCGTATCGGCCAGTTCGATCCCGACGCGGTACTCGGCGACCGATACCGAGGCGATAGCAAGCTCGTCATCATCCAGCGACGAGCGGTCCATGGTCCCGCGTTCGTAAGCGATCAGGATGTTCGAGTCGAGGATCAGGCGTCGGCCCACGGGTCGCCTACCTCCGAGTCAAGCAGCGCGATGGCTGACGCTATGCCCCGGCCGAACGCGTCATCTGGCGGAGGCACATCGGCGAGTGCGGCGCGGAGGCTAGTACCGGTACGCCGATGGGCCGGGCCTATCTCTGCGACCGGATGGCTGCCACGGACGATGGTGATCGTCTCGCCACGCTCGACGGCATCCAGCAGATCCGAGAAGTGCCGGGATGCTTCAGTCGCGGTCATGGTCTTCACATTCCCCACCCTATCTGATAATCAGATTTCCGGGAGGCAAACCTTCCTTCGGAGGATGACACCCAAAGGTCACCGACAAGTAGCTAACGAGCTTCGTGCCGATGCTGGCTGGAGCCCGTCGGCCGCTGCTGCACCTCGCGTGTGTGCTTACACCTTGGGAAGGTCGAGCAGCCCAGAAACGGGCCGAACTTGCCGTTTCGTTCGACCAGCGTCCCTTGACCGCACCCTGGGCAGATCTCAACCGGGGCGTCATCGTTGCCTGCGACGGTCACGTGGGGGTCTTTGAGGAGCTCGATTATGAACGGGGACATCCGTCGCGGGTGGGTGATGAGCAAGACAGCTCGGCGTGCCCGGGTCAACGCCACGTAGAAAAGACGGCGTTCCTCGGCGTGCGGGAAGCTTTCTGGCGCGGGCATGGCCAGGTCGAGCACGGGGTCGTCGGCGATTGTGCTGGGGAACCCGTATGTGCCGGTGGTCATGCCGGGAATCACGATGTAGTCGGCCTCGAGCCCCTTGGAGCCGTGCACGGTGCGGAACGTGACGTGCAGGTTGACCGGCGGGTGCCTGGGGAGGATGTCGCGCTCAAACCTGAAGCGCCCGAGAACGTCGACGCTGACCGTACCGTCGCGGCCGCCTCGGACGCTGCCGCGTGCGACAGCAGTGGACAGGTCGTCGAGGTAGGAGGCCAGTGCGTCGGCGGGGTCGTCGGCTTGAATGACCGTGACGGGCGGGCCGGGATCTTGGTGTGCGGATCGCATCGGCTTGCTGAACTGGTCCGGGTTCTTCGACACGAAGGTTCGGGCGGTATCGCAGATGGTCTGGGTGCACCGGAAGGTGGTCGTCAGCGTCAGCTGGCGTCCCCGGCCGAACATGGCCTCGAAGTCCGTCATCACCGACAGGTCGGCCCCGGCGAACCGGTTGATTGACTGCCAGTCGTCGCCTACCGCCATCAGGAACCGGCCAGGCGTCTTCACCAGGCCGCGGACGAGGCGGGCGCGGGCCCGGCTGGCGTCCTGGAACTCGTCGACCATGATCAGGTCGTAGTCCGCGTCAACGTTCCCGGCTTCGAGATGGCCGGCCGCCTGGACCAGCATGTCCTCGAAGTCGACGCTGTGGTCGGCGGCAAGTCGCTGTTCCCACTTGGCGTGGATCTGCCAGTACAGCTCGAGGAACAGCCGGGTCCGGAAGCCGTTGAGGCGGGCCAGGCCAGCCGCGAGCCGGCGTTCGAGGTCTTCCGCTGTCCACGAGTTTGACTTGACGTGCGTCATGAAGGTCCTGACGAGCCGCGCGAGGTCCTCGTGCTTCACGGGCTTGACCCGCCGGTCGTTGACGGGACGGTCTGGGTTCCAGTCGAACCTCAGCCCAAGCCGCGTGAGTTCGTCCTTAAGCTTGGTCAGGCCGTCACCGAACATGACGTCCGCCCACGTGGACTCGGCGAGCGTCGTCCCGTGCTGGGCGTGCACTCGGCGCTTCCATTCCATGCTCTCGGCGTAGCCCTCAAACTCCGGGGGAGGCTTACCGTCCCGGCCGAGTGCCCAGTGCTCATGCCAGACGTCAATGGCGGGATAGTAGAAGTCCGGCCGGTACTGCGAGTGCGTGGGGTCGGCGACGTCGGCGACATAGGGCCGTTCGTAGACGTAGTCGACTCCGTTGAGGTACAGGAAGTTGGCGATCAGTCGTTCGCCGTGGCTCTTGACAACCTCGCCGGCGAATGTCCGGTAGCCGGTCTGCCTGGTCGTGTCGTTATAGCCGTCCGGCTCGTTCTCGGCGAGGTCTGTCGGGGCGTTCGCGAACAGCAGGCGGTACAGGTCCCAGTGGTACCGGTTGGATTCCGAGGCGTCCCGCAGCTCGTCGGCGATGCGCAGGACCATCGCCATGTCATCCCCTTGGTCCAGCCACCGGGCCAGGCGGGGCTTCTTCCCGGTGGCCCGGCCGATGACGTCGAGTCCGAAGGAGTGGAACGTGGAGGCCCGCAGTCCGGACGAGTCGATCCCGGCGGCCGCAAACCGCGCCGCGACGCGTTCCTGCAGCTCGGTCGCGGCAGCCTTGTTGAACGCCAGCAGCAGGATGCGGCTAGGGGCGACGAACCCGCGGCTGACGGCGTAGGCGGCGCGGGCGACCATCACCGAGGTTTTCCCGGATCCGGCGGCGGCCAGGACCTGGACCCGGTTGTCGAAGCACACGACCGCTCGTGCTTGCTCGTCGGTGAGCGGGGTCTTCTCGATGGTGTCGAAGAACAGCCGCCGCGAGGAGAGCTCACGGGCCATGATCTGCTCATTTATGTCGGCGACCATCGACTCCAGGTCGGCGTCCAGGAAGCCGGCCGCCTCGAGCTGACCGGCGGTGAGGGACGGTTCGCACCCGGCCGCACGGACACGGTCCAGAAGCCGCGGTTCGGGACGAGTTGCGAGCAGCGCGTCGACCGTCTCGGTCGGGATCCATCGTTGCCTAGTGCGCGCTTCAGCGAGAAGCTCAGTGACTGCGGCGTACCAGGCGGCCGCGTCAGCGATCGCCGGTGTCACAGCGATACGCCGCAGCGCCACTGAGAGGGCGGCGGCCTCCGTTCTCGTGATGCCACGGAGGTGCACGAATGGCTGACGGTCCTGGTGCAGGCTCCACCGGAACCACCGGCGCCGCACCTCGAGCCGAGCGGCGTCCGCGTTGGAGATAGTGACGGGGCCCGACGCTTGAGCGAGGATCATATCCGTGTCGGTGACGGTAACCGCCCAGCCTTGGCCCGACCACTCGCGGTGCTTATCGGGCATTGCGAGCGCCGTCGCAGACCGCAGGCCTCGTCGTACGCCGGCCGGTGCCAGTCGCGTTGGTCACCGTCATTCCTCTCGCTCCCTCCGCCTGGATGCCGGGTATGTGGCCTCATGGTACGACCGGACTGCGTGGCCCGATCCTGGGTGGCCGACCGCCGCGTCGGCGAATGCTATCTGTGCAAGTTGCCCGGCGGTTCGCGGGATCTGGCTAGGCCTCTCGCCGGAGCGCCTCGACGCCGCTGGCCCGTACCCGGTGAGCCAGTCCGGCGGCGAAGGCGGCCGCGTCCCCCTTGTGCTGGAAATAACAGATCACCGCGGCCGGCGGCCCGGACGTCGCGTGAGCCTGGACAACGAAGCCGGGCCGCGACATTGGCATGATGCGGTTCATCACGCGGATGCACCGGTCCAGAAGGGCGGCGAGCCGCCCTGGCGGCGACCCAGGCCACGGCGTGTACGGGACCACCAGGGGAACCCGGTACTCGCTGGTGCCCGCGTACCACAGGGCGACCGCGACCCCATCCGGCCCGGACACCGGCTCGCGATACAGGTTCTTGTGCCTTTCGAGCAGGATGCGCCGCTGCTCGTCGTATTCTGCCTGACGCCGGTCGTTGCGCCCGTACACCCATCCAGCCGGGAGCAGCCCGTGCCGCATGGCCTCGAGTTCCGCGCGCCTGACCCGCGCACCGGCTCTGCGCCGCAGGTACGCAATCCAGCGATCCGTCACGCTCACGGGCACCTCCGGCAATGCCTGCCGGCCCTGAGTTCACGCGCGCGGCTGGCTCACCGGATGCCGGCGCACCGGCAACCTCAGTATGCGCCGGTCCGGTCTCCGGAGGTGCCGGCCGGGTAAATCGTGGCCGGCGTAGGACGCGAGCACGTCGTCGGACAGCCGGGGCCACGCCTGCTTGGCCCAGTCGCCGAAGTCACGGTCGGCGAGGGAGGCGCAGGCGATCCGGGCCTCCGGGTCCACCCAGATGAAGCTGCCTGAGCGCCCGAAATGACCGAATGTCCGGGGCGAGTTCGCCGATCCGGTCCAGTGCGGCTCCTTGCTGTCCCTGATCTCGAACCCGAGGCCCCAGTCGCAGAGCGGCTGCCTGGCCGAAGCCAGGCAAGACGCCGGGCAGGCCGGGAAAGGCAGTCTGGGTCGCCTCCGCCAGCAGGTCCTCCCGGACAAGGTCCGGACTGACCAGTTCGATCGCCAGGGTCATGAGGTCGCGGAGCGGCCCGACCGCGCCCCAGGCCGGGGAGCCCTCCAGCCGGGTACCCGTCATCCCGAGCGGCAGGCAGATCTCGTCGGCCAGCAGTCGCTCGAAGCGCTGGCCGGACCGGGTGGCGAGGATGTCCGCGACGATCTCGATACCGCGGTTGGAGTAGACCCGCCGGCGACCCGGACGGCTGAGGATCGTGTCGTCGTCGAGCCCGAGCCCGGACGCGTGCGACAGCAGGTGCCGGATCGTCGATCCCGGCGGTCCGGCCGGCTCGTCCAGATCGAGCAGGCCGCGTTGCACGGCGCCGAGCGCGGCCAGCGCGACGAGCAGCTTGGTCACCGATGCCCAGCGAAAAGGCCGCTCGGCCGGCCCGGCCGATTCCAGCAGGCCCGCCGCCGACGCGACGCCGGCCGCGGCGGTGGCTGGCCACGACGCCACCTGATCGAGCGGATTCGCCACTGCTTTGCCTTCCCTTCCGGCACGTAGTTCCTTGCCTGGAGTATCACCTGGGGGAATGCTGGGCAAGACGCGGGTCACCCCGTCGCCGCCGCGATCTGATCGGTCGCCAGGGCTCGTGACGAGAGGACGCTGATGCTGGAAGATCTTGACCCCGCCGAGACCCGTGAGTGGCGGGAGGCTGTCGGCAGCTGACAGCCGACGCCCGTCAGCACCTGGTTCAGCGGCGGGCTATGCCGCGCCAGACATGCTTGAACGGCTCACCCGTCTTGCGGTGCGGGACCGGGACCGGGACCAGCTGCACCTGCTGCCAGCCTGCCAGGAGCTCGCGCAGGTAGGCCTCGGAGAAGAAGTGCATGGTCTGGCCCGACTCCTCGGCCACGTAATCCGGCTCAAGCTCGCGCGCGGGCAGCCCGCGGGCCCGCAGCGCCCGGTCCTGCAGCGAGTTGACATGGAACACGAACAGCCCGTCCGCGCGGACGAGCCGCCCGACCTGCGCGAACACCGCACGGGTCACGCCGTCGGGAAACATGTGCACGGCGACGTTGGACATGACCGCGTCGAAGCTCCCGTCGGGGAAGGGAAGCCGCCGGGTCATGTCGGCCACCAGAAACCTGGCCAGCGACCCGAACCTGGCCTGCGCCTGCCCGATGGCCTCGCCGGACAGATCGACCGCCGTGACCGAGTAACCCTCGCCGGCCAGCCGCGCCGCGTCGCTGCCAGTTCCGCATCCCAGCTCCAGGACGGTGCGCACGCCCGCCTCCCGCAACGGGACCAGGAACGGCCTGGTCCACAACCCTGCCCAGTCTAGGTCGTCCCCAGACTCCAGCCGCTGCCGGAAGAACTGATCCCAGAACTCAGCACCTGCATAGACCATGCGGCCACGCTATGCCGGGCACGCCCCGAACCGTTCCCCTGTTCGCTGCGGGCATCAACTAACCCGGCCCAGGTCAGGAGCCCCCCGCACCCATAAGGTGCACCGGAACCAGCCCGTCGCCGACGTGGAACCCCAGTTCACATACCGGGGACAGCACGCGAGGTACTCGAAGTGCCATCGGTACCCTTCGAAGGGGTGCTATGGCACATCGAGTACCTTCTCACGCCGCGTTCCCGGTCGCGCCCAGTCCCCGCCCAGCGTGATTTCCGCGATGGAACCGGACGGTGGCGGCAATGGCGCCTGGCCCGAAAATGGTGATGGCCCTGGCGGTCGCCAGAGCCTCCGGCGGCAGCTGCCGAGCTGGAGCAGAACGCGGCGCGATATGGCGGCCGGGGTCATCCGGCGCAGATGGCCACATCGGCCGGGCGCCGGTCTGCCATACCTCGCCGCTGCTGGTCGCCAGCGCCCGGCTCAGCGGGCTGGCCAGCGCGTTGGCGTGGATCTCCCGGAAGTAGCGCGGCGAGTCGTCGGGGCCTGCCGCGGGGCGTGATCCCGGCTGGGTTGAGATGCTGGTCGAACCACTCGGAGAGCGCGGTAATGGTCAGGAAGTGAACGTCGGTGACGTTGCGGTAGGCAGGCTAGCGGTTACCCGCCAGCCTCCGCCCGGCACGGGGCCTGCGCTCAGCTGGCCGCCATGAGCCTTGACCCGTTCGGTCATCCCGAGCAGTCCGGCACGGCCTGGCTGACCGCATAGCCGAGGCCGATGTCCGCGGTCTGGTAGATCAGCGCGACCAGCCAGGGGCCGAGGAACGCCGCCATGGCCAGCCGGGGGGCGGGTACCAGCCAGCCGGTAGTCAGGGCCAGCGGCGAGCAGGAGCACAATGCAGGTGTGGAGCGGCCAGTTTGGTGGTCGGGCTGGTGAAGTGGACCGAGCGGTGGATCGCGCGAGCGCAGCGCCAGGCCGACCTGCGGGCGGAACGGTTCGTGCGCCATGAGGAAGGCGTGCGCGCGGGTACGGAACCGCCCAGTTTCCTGGACCGCATGGAATCCTTGGGCACGTCGGACCGGGCGCCCTTCACCCGGGGCTACGTCAACTCCGACTGGCCGTCGGATGCCCGGCCGGACGATGCCTCGCTGCGCCTGCTTAACGCCTGGCTCACCTGGGTGGGGCAGGGGCCGATAGGCGGGCCTGACGGCGTCGATGTCACCGTCTGGATCAGGTCCGCGGGCCAGGATCTGCCGTTCAGTTACACGCCAGGCGATCAGGCGTGGCTGACGCGAGCGGAGCTTCCGGCCAGCAGGAATGGCTACACCGTCTGCATCCGCCGCATGCCCGCCGGGGCGGCCGAGAGCATCCGTTCGTTTGGCAGCGAGACGAGCGCACGCTGGTACGCGGTGGGGCTCGCCAAGCAGGTGCGGGAAGTCGGCATCACCGCGCTGCGGCCAGCTTCCAGTCCAGCGGTCAGGCCTCCCCCGACCGCTGGACTGGACGAAGTCCTGATGGGCGGGATCGTGGGCGTGGGCGTCCGCGTGGGCCGCGGCTTGCTCTGGCTACCACAGCGTGCCCGCGGAGGCTGGCGGCGGGTACGAACGGGCCGACCGGGTGACAGCTCTCCCTGACCAGGCGAATGCCTACCGGCCCGGCTGCCGCCTGACCAGTTCCACGCTGCCGCCGTACCGTCGCGCGCCGAGTCCGGTCAGCAACGAGATGGACGCGACGTTCGTGTCGTCGACCTCGCAGGTAACGCTGGTGGCCCCCTGGCCGGCGAGCACGGCGAACGCCTGGCCGAGCAGCGCCCTGGCGATACCGCGCCGCCGGTACTGAGCAAGAACCGCGATCAGTCCCAGGCGCGGGCCGGCCGGGTGCGCCAGATCCGCACCAGCCCGGCGTACTCCCCGCTGGCCGGGTCGACCGCGAGAAGGTACGTGGCGGGATCGAAGAACGAGCTGAACGTCTCGGCCCGGAACTGCCCGGCATCCCACCGCCAGCCCCGGCAGCCGGGAACGTCCTGCCGCAGCGCGTCGTCCAGCAGCCGCAGCCGGGTGATATCCGCATCAGCGGCGGAACGAATGTCGAACCCGGCCGGCCGACGGCCCCAGCTAGCCCGGTCACCGCGGGATCGGCCGGGATCCGGTAGAAGCTCTCCCGCCGGTGCACGGCGAATCCGGCCTCCACGCAGGCATCAAGCGCTTCATACTCCGCGTCTTCCAGGGTGACGTAGAGGTCGCGGCCGAGGTCGCGGGCAACGGCATCGGCTAGCAGCGGCCAGGCGTCGGCGCGCCAGGTGTCGAAGTACAAGAACCAGCGGCTATCGGGCCGGAGCCGCGCGCGCACCTCGCCCGCGACCAGGTCCCCGTCTACCGCGTGCCACGTCAGCGCGGGCCGCACCCGTGATACCGCCAGCACCGCTGCCGCCATGCCCTGTGAAGCTAGCAGCAGCCTGACCCGCGCGCGAGCGATTATGCCTGCGCGGCCCGGCCCGATGAGCGCGGCGGGTGGCGGGCTGCGGTTCGGGTCAGCGGGTGCGGGCGGCGATCAGCACGCCCAGGCCGTCCAGGATGCGGTCGATGCCGAAGCCGAGGGCGTTGTCGCGGTCACCGGGCGGCCCGGATTCGGCGAAGGCGGCGGCCGTCCGGGGGTAGCGGCCGACCTGGGCGGCGAGAGCCTGGGAAACCTGGCGGCCGAACCCTGCCTCCGTTTTGTCGTCGCCTGAGGCGGCCGCCTGCAGGGCCAGGCCGCGGACGTGGCCGGCCAGCAGGGCGATCGTGTCGAGGCTCTCCGCGCCGGTCAGCCCGCTGTCGGCCAGGGTCGTCAGCGCGGACTCCATCCAGCCGACCTCGTTCGGGCCGACCGGTCGGATGCCCCGGGCCAGCTCGTGCGCCCAGGGATGCGCCAGCATCCGTTCGAACATCATCATGGCCCAGGAGCGCAGCTGCGCGCGCCACGGCTCCTCATGACCGGGCGCGGCCGCGCCCGGTTCCGGCGCGGTGCCGAGCGCGGTGTCAAGCATCAGTGCTTCCAGCTCCGTCTTGCCTGGCACATACCGGTAAAGCGCCATCTTCGCGCAGCCCAGCCGCTCGGCCAGTCGCTGCATCGACAGGTTCGCGAGGCCGTCGGCGTCGGCGTGCTCGATCGCCCCGGCGACGATCCGCTCCAGCGTGAGCGAGGGCTTGGGACCGCGCTTGGGCCGCTGCGCGGTCCCCCAGAGCAGGTCGAGGGTGGTCGGTGCCGACATGTGTCCATTCTTGCCGATGCTGCCCTTCGCATCTCGGCGAAGAGCTTGACGTCAAACTGCGTCCATCGTACGCTAAATAGCGTCCATAAGACGCAGTAAGGCATCGAGGAGTCAACATGAGCACCAAGACGGTTCTGATCTCCGGCGCGAGCGTCGCCGGGCAGGCCCTGGCCGCCTGGCTGGATCGATACGGCTTCCAGGTCACCGTGGTCGAGCGCGCCGCCACACTGCGCGCGGGCGGCCAGGCCATCGACTTCAAGGGTCAGACCCAGCTGACCGTGCTGGAGCGCATGGGTGTGCGGGAGGAGATCTTCCGCCGCCAGACCGGGCGGGCCGACATGCAGTTCCTCGACGCGTCCGGGCGGCAGCTGGCCGTCATGACCGGCGAGTTTCTCGGCGGCGATGTGGAGATCCTGCGAGGCGACCTGGCCGCCGTCTTCTACCAGCGCACCGCCGGCCGCTGCGAGTACCTGTTCGGTGACTCGATCACCGCGCTCACCGAGACCGCGGACGGCGTGTATGCGGAGTTCGAGAATGCCCCGGCCCGCACCTTCGACCTCGTCGTCGGCTGCGACGGTGTGCACTCGGCGGTACGGCGGCTGGCGTTCGGTCCCGAGCGGGACTATGTCCGCCACCTGGGCTACTACTATGCTGTCGCCGGTGCGCCCGCGTGGGGGATGCAATCGGGCCGGCCGCAGCGCAGTGTCGCCCAGGCCTGCAATGCACCCGGCCGGCTGGCGGTCAAGGGCGGCTCGAAAGCATCGCACCTGTATATCTTCGCCGCGCCGCAACTCGGCTACGACCGTCACGATGTCGCCGCGCAGCGCCGCCATGTCGTGGAGCAGTTCGCTGCCGTCGGAGGCGAGGTGCCGGGCATGCTGGCCGAGCTGCCTGGGCTGGATGACTTCTACCTGGACTCGATGAGTCAGGTTCGGATGAGGGGGCAGTACACGATCGGCCGTATCGCGCTGGCCGGTGACTCCGCCTACGGCAACACCTTGGGCGGCGTCGGGACGGGACTCGCCGTTGTCGGTGCGTACGTGCTCGCCGGCGAGCTCGCGGTCGCTGACGGTGACCACACCGTCGCCTACGCCCGGTACAACGAGATCATGCGCCGTTACGCCAAGATTGCCGGGCAGTCCAACGCCGGCCGTTTCCTGGCGCCGCGGACGGCGCCCGGCATCCGCGCACGCAACTGGTTCCTCGGCTCGCGGGCCTTCGGCCTGATGCTGAAATACGCCGACAACGCGGCCAACGACATCGAGTTGCAGGACTACCCGAGTCTGGTTGCGGCCGCCTGAATCGCGTTTCCACCGCGCCTCCGCTGCGCTGCGGGCTTGCCCCGGCCGGAGAGGGGCGCAGGCGCGCTCGATAGATTGATCGTGGCCTCTGAGGATCCTGAGCCGGGTCGCGCAAGCCGCTCCTGCTTGGCGCCGGAGACGATGGGAGTTCGCCAGCCGGATGCAGCACACCCCGCGTGAAGGGATCACGATGCAATTCGACAGACAGCCCGCTGCCGACCGGCTGGCTCAGCCGAGCACCGGAGCACCGGGACACGATTGCGACGCCATCGTCGTCGGCGGCGGCCCCGCTGGCGCGGCGGCGGCGGCCCGGCTGGCCGCGCGGGGGTTCCGGATCGTGCTGATCGACCGGGCCAGCTTCCCGCGCGACAAGGTATGCGGCGACTTCGTCGGACCGGCGGCGCTCGCCGAACTGGCCGACCTCGGCGTGGCCAAGACACCGGCGTTCCGCGCCACCAGCAAGCTGGCTGACCTGGCTTTGCACGTCGATGGAGACCAGCTCACCGTGATGGGTATCCCCCAGGTCGGCGGGCTTCCCGGCTACGGCCGGGTCATTCCCCGGCTGCAGCTTGACGCCTGGATCCTGGACGCGGCGCGGCAGGCCGGAGCAACCATCCTGGACGGGCGCAAGGTGACCGCGGTGCAGCAGGCGCCCGACGCGATCACCGTCCGGGGCCAGAGCGCGGCTGGCCCGTGGCAGCTGCGGACCCGGCTGCTGCTGGGAGCCGACGGCAGCGACTCGATGGTCGCCCGGACGCTGCGGGGAGGCGTGCCGCCCCGCCAGGACCGCATCGTGGCCGTGCGAGCCTACTTCGATGATGTCGACGGGCCGGACGGCCAGGGCGACGTCTGCTTTCGCAGCGACAGCTTCCCCGGCTACTACTGGCTGTTCCCGGCCGGCGGCGGCTCGGCCAACCTGGGCGTGGGCATGCTCACCTCCACCTACCCGCAGTCCGGCCGTAATCTGCGCGAGATGCTGCTGCGGCTGATCGCCGAGGACGCTTCGCTGCAGGACAGGCTCCGGGGTGCCCGGATGCGCGGCAAGGTCCTCGGGCACCCGCTGACGACCTACAATCCGCGGCTGCCGCTGGTCGGCGACCGCATGATGCTGCTCGGCGACGCGGCCGGGCTGATCAATCCGCTCAACGGCGAGGGAATCCAGTACGCGCTGCACAGCGCCCGGTGGGCCGCCGACATCGCGGCCGATTGCCTGGCGTCAGACCGGCTGGACGCGGCCTCCCTGGAGGGCTACCAGCAGCGCGTGCATCAGAACCTGCGTACGGACATGGCGTTCTCCCGGCTCGTCGTCCAGCTCTTCCGTAACCGCAACCTCAACCATCTCTGGCTGCGCGCCCTGCGGACCATCGCAACACGGGCGGGGACCGATCCGGACTACGTCCACCGTGTCGGTTGTGTCCTCACCGGCCTGCCCCCAGCCGTCAGCACAGTCAGCACGGGCACGGCCGCCAAGATCTTCGGACAAGCCCTCGTCTCCCCGCGCGCCGGCGCATCGTGGCCTCGCCCCGGCCGCCGCGGGCCGTCAGTGCGCCCCGCCCCCGACGGATCGGGTAGCACGGCGGGACATTCCGCGGCTCCTGACGAGTTCCTGGACTGGGCGGCGGGTGCCGGGCGGGCGCTGGCCGAATTCAGCACCCAGCTGACCCGCGCCAAGATCACCCGAAGCCCGCGCCGGGAGGATCTCGTCATGAACGTCAGAGCTGGCAGCGCGGAGAACTGGCACGATTAGCGGACGGGGGTGCGCGGCGGCGGGTGGGAAAGCGAACCGGGAGGTGTGCAGTGGTCGAGCGAAGCCGCGAGGCGGACGCGTTCCTGGCCGCGGTTGACCAGATCGCTCCGGAGGCGGTGAGCGCCTGCGACGGATGGACCACACACGAGATCGCCGCGCACGTAGCCGGCATCGCCGTCGAGGTCATCCGTCATCTCGAACCGTACCTGCAAGGCGATCCGGTGCCACAGACGCGAAGCTTCGAAGAACGCGAAGCTCCGCTGCAGGAGATGGAGCACCCGGCGTTGCTCAGCCGGCTCGAGGCCGAAGAGGAACGAATGCGCCGCCTGGTCGGCGACGTGCTCGACCGCGAGCCTGGTGCGGTCATCCCGTGGACGGGCCGGCACATGGCAGTGGCGAAGTTCATCCCCCACCTGCGCAACGAACACGCCCTGCATCGCTGGGATATCGCCGGCGACGACGAAACCAGCCGCCACCTGCTCGGCGACATGGATCTCGTCGGCCACTCGGTCGGTGAGCTCGGCCGGATCCTGCTCGTGGCTGGCCGCGCTCACGATCCCGACCCTGACTCCGAGTTCCACGTCAGGCTGCGGGCCGAGGGCCAGCCCGACCTCCGGGTCATCGTCGAAAACGGCAACGCCACCCTCGCCTGGGCCAGCGGTGAGGCCGACGAGCCCTCGGTCGAGCTCGACGCCGGCGCGCGTCAGCTGTTCATCTGGGGACGACGTCCCGACCACCGCGGCCGGCTCCGCAGCCACCTCACCCCAGCTGATCTGGCCCGCCTCCAGGCGCTGCTCTCCGGTTACTGAAACTCCCGGCGAAGCAGGACAGCCAGGCGGGCGGGCGTTGCGGGCGGGCCGAGACGGCAGGCTGACGCGTGACGTCGACGTCTTGACGTCTCAACGTCCTGCGGGTGATGCTCAAATCGACCCGCTGAGCGAACCGCTCGGGGGTGCGACAGCGCCATTGCAGATTCGGAGGGCATGTGTCCACCGACGGTCCTACCGGGCCACCGCACAACCGGCAAGACGTCACCGCCCGGGCTGAAGAAGTTTTCCTTCAGCAAGCTGGCCGTGTCGTTCGGCATGATTCTTAATGAGGCCACCCCGGCCCAGGTGCGGATCATGCGGGACACCCTGCCCCGCATCCCCTGGATGATGTTCTCCTTCCTCGGGCCGCGCGCCTACGTCAAATACGCCGCGCGCCTGCGCAGCGCGAACGTGCCCGCGATCCCCGCCGCCGCCGGAAAGGCCGCCTCATGACGAACCCCCTGGGCGGCGCCACCGCACTGGCGAATCGAACCGGCCGCTCGTCATGGCTGCGGTGCGGGCGGCTGAGAGGGATCTGCCGTCGTCTGCTCCGCAGTGACCGCCAGTCCGTAACGAAGCGCGTCCGGGATGCGCATGCGGGCGCCGCTCGCCGTGGCCGCCGCGAACGCGGCCGGTGCCCGGCCCATCGCTAGCGCCAGTGCGGCGAGCCCGGACAGGCCGTAGGCCGAGCCCTCGTAGTCGAGCAGGAGCATATGCAGTTCGGCGGCGGCGGCGTAGTGTCTCGTGCGGCGGCCATGTCGCCGACCGTGGCGGCGTCCAGTCCGAGCATGTCCAGGACCTGCGCTTGGAGGTAGTGGTTGTCGATCACCGGGCGGCGCCCAGGGCCTCCTCGTGCATTGTCCGCGCCGCGGCGACATCGCCCGCGACCAGAGCGAGCTGACCGCGGGTGGACAGCGTCAGCGGCCAGGCCCCACCGGTCGTCGATCTCGCGGAAAGCCCCGGCGGCGGCGTCCAGCCGCTCGCGGCCTCGCCGAGGGCGGGGGCCACCAGCGCCCCGCCCGTCCGAGCAGTGCGTAGGCCTGCAGCCGGCGATTGCCCAGGGAGGTCGCCGTCTCCAGCGTCGCGCAGCAGCGGCTCGGCCTCGGCCGCCCGTCCAATCATCACCATCGATATTCCCCGGGCCCCCAGCAGGAGCGCCGACGCATAGGGCGGCAGGCTCGCCGCCGACGGCATCGCCGCCGCCTGCTCAGCCAGCTCACTGGTCATCGGGAGCAGCCCCCGGCTCCACCAGTAGGTGAACAGCGGGGCGAGCAGCCGCCCGACGGTCTCCGCGTCGTCGGTCTGCAGGGCCCAGCCGATCGACGAACGGATCTCGTCACGCTCGCGGTCCAGGCGCTCGCTCACCGCGCGATGATCAGGTCCCTGCAGGTCGTCGCGGACTGTCTCGACGACATGACCATATAGCGGGTCAGCCGGACGATGGTGGCGTCGGCCTCGCCGCGCCCGGCCAGCTGCTCCCGGGCGTAGGCCCGGATGGTGTCAGCATCCGGAAGCGCGGCTCGCGCGGGGTCCGACTCGTCGACCAGGATCAGGCTCTGGGCCAGCAGAGAGGCCAGGTTATCGACTGTGTCGAGGTCGCCGTCGACCGTCCCGACCGCCTCCGACGCCTCGACCGTCCAGGAGCCGGTGAACACCGAGAGCCGGTTGAGCAGCGTCCGTTCGGCGCCATTCAGGAGGCCGTAGCTCCACTGGATCGTGGCACGCAGCGTCCGCTGCCGGTCGGGCGTATCGACCGCGCTGGCGGCCAGGTCCAGGGCGGTCCAGCCCGGTGCCGAGGCGGCGCAGCAGCGTCGCCGGGGTCAGCAGGCGCAGCTGGGCGGCGGCCAGCTCCAGGGCCAGCGGAATGCCGTCCAGCCGGCGGCACAGCTCGGCCACCGCGGCGGCGTTGTCCGGGGTCACGGCGAAGTCCGGGCGTACCTGCCGGGCGCGGGCGACCAGCAGCCGCACGGCGGCCGACCGCTCGATGGTCCGGGATCGCCCGCGGGTCGGCTGAGGGGATCGGCAGCGGCGCCAGGGCGACCTCATGCTCTCCGCGCAGCCGCAGCACGATCCGGCTGGTGACAAGCACGGTGAGGTCCGGGCACGCCGCGAGCAGGGTACCCAGGTCCGATGCGGCCGCGACCAACTGCTCGACGTTGTCCAGGACGAGCAGCAGCCGCAGGCCCTGGAGCCGGTCGATAAGCAGATCGAGGACCGGGCGGGTGCCCTCCGGCCGGATGCCGAGGACCGCGGTGACGGCTTCGGGCCATCCCGCGGCGTCGAGCACGGCGGCCAGGTCGATGAACGACACCGCGTGCCAGGTCGGACGTGGCTCATCATCCGTGGCCACCTCGATAGCCAGGCGGGTCTTGCCGATGCCGCCCGGCCCGATCAGCGTGACTAGGTGCACGTCCGGATCACGCATCAGGGCGCCGACTGCGGCGATCTCATCGTCCCGGCCAATGATCGGGGTCGGCGGGGTCGGACGGCGCCGGTCGCCGGTCCAGTGCCGCGGCCGGGCGACCGCCGCGCGAACCGCTCGGTCAGCAGGACTGCCATATCATCAGCGAGCAGTTCCGCCAGGTCGTCGGCGGTCGTCGAAACGCTTGTAGGACAGCCCGTCGTCGGCCTCGATTCGCGCCAACATCTCCGTCAGCCGCGGTTCGCGCTCCGCCGCGGCCTTGACGTAGATGAGCTTGGGCATTTCCCCGGAGAGGCGGTACTCATCCTCGAGACCGGAGACCTCCTCGCCGGGCGCCACCCAGCCGTACTGGCGCCAGTAGATCCCGACGAAAACCTCGCTCTGCGCCAGATAGGCCCGGTACAGCTCACGCGGGGCGTGGGGCCGCGCCCCGAGCTCGAACATGATCGGAGTGAGATGCAGCCGCGTGATCGCGGTCCGGGCCGCGTTCCGCTCCGCCGCGAGTTCGTTGAGCGTCGAGGAAACAAAGACCCGGACTCGCTGATCCGGGGTGCGGATCAGCGGCCTTCCTCGGCGCCGCCATCCGCCTCCGAAGACATCACGCAGGCCCGCCACCTCTCGCCACCAGCCAGATGCCTGATTGCACCGCACGCTTGTCATCGAGAGTAGGCGGGAGGTGATAGTTCCGCGAGAAGAGTCGGACACATGCACATGCTAATGTATGCGTATGTTGACCCACCGGCTGCAGATACTCATCGACGATGAGCGCTACGAGCGGGTTCGCTCTCTTGCGCGGCAGCGCGGTACATCTGTCGCCGCCGTCATCCGGGAGGCGCTCGACCGCGGCCTGCCCGCGACGCAACAGAGGCGAGCCGCCGCCGCCCGGCGCATCCTCGGCGCGGCACCGGTGGAGGTTGGCCAGCTGCTCGCCGAACTGGATGAACTCCGCGGACGTCACGCGTGATCGTCCTTGACACGACGGTCCTGGTCTACGCGGTCGGCGCCGATCACCCGTTGCGCGAACCCTGCCGGCAGCTAATCCGCGCAATAGCAGGGGGAACGATCCTGGCGACCACCACTATCGAAGTCGTCCAGGAATTCACTCACGTCCGCGCGCCGCCGTGACCGCAAAGACGCTGCGGGACTTGCCCGTGACTACATCGAGTTGCTATCGCCGCTTCTTATCGTCGAAGAGACCGACCTGCGCGAAGGGCTGCGCCTGTTCGAGGAAGGAACGGACTTCGGCTCCTTCGATGCGGTCCTGGCCGCCGCGGCCCACGCAGCGGGGGCTGAGGCGCTCGTGTCGGCGGACACCGGGTTCTCTGCCATCGCGGCCATCCATCATGTCGTGCCTGACGCCGATGGCGTCCGCGGGCTGCTGGCCGCCGCGGACGAATAAACCGGGGTGGCGGCGTCGCCCTCACCCACCCCTGACTCCTACCGCCCCCAGACCCGCCCGGTTATCACCGGTCAGGATCCGCTGCCGTCAGCCGAGCTGAGGTCGATTTTCCGGTCAGGAATCGTCGTCTGGGGGGGCCTCCGTCAAGGCATCGCGAAGCGCTGCTCGGCTCCGGGGCGCGGCCGGCTATGCCCTCCGGATCGCGGGCGCGGCCGTGGCGGGATGCAGTCGATTGACGAGGCCCAGCGGGCCGCGGTCGCCACCGCGCTCAGTCCGGCCTCGTTCACTGCAGCCGCTGCGGAAGCTGCCCGGATGCGGATCCCCGATGCTTTCGCCTACGGACTGGCCGCAACACCTGCCCAGCAGGTAACGGATCCCTTCCCCGGCTGGGCGTCGCGACTGAGGCCGGCCACCTGACCGCAGGGCTGCCGAACTAACTGGTCCACCAGGCCGCGCCGCAGTAACGGCGGGGAACTGGTGGCTCGGGAAGGAAACTGAAGGCCATGCCGGCGCAGGAAGCCTGCGAACCAGTCGGAGTCCTCGAGGATCTGGGCATAGATCCAGGGGTAGCGCGTGAGCTCCCGCAGCTCGGCGACCGCCGAGTCGGGGCCGATGATCTCGCTCAGGCTCTGGAACTCCAGCGCGCACACGCTCAGGTGCAGCCAGGTGGACGGGGCATCCTCGCCCCCCGCCGGAGGCGGCGGGGGATCCGGCCAGCGCCTGCTGGCCTCGGCCGTAGCCTCGTCGAGGCCGGGCCCTTCCAGCCAATGCAGCTGCTCATGCAGGAACGTGGCTAGCGCGCGGGCAGGACGTCCCGTCAGCACGCCAGGACTCAGGGTCAGCGGATGACTGAAGCCACCGCGGATGCTCCCGTCGACCATGACCAAGTCGGTGAACATCCAGCGCCGCAGGTCATGCTCGGCCAGGATGCGACGCAGACAGGTCACGCCGGCCAGCTCCGCGGGTGTGCCCGAGGCGGCCCGGACATCCACCCCAGACGCGGGCGATCCCGGGGTTGACCAGCCGGGACGGTCCTCACCAGAGCCAGGAGGCGTAAGCCCTGGGCACGGTCCGCGCGCCAGGCAGCCCCGGCAGCGGGAAAGGTGCGGCAGGTAGCTGGCATCCCACGGCTGGCCGGTAGGTGCCAGGTGTTCGGGGTGGCGGCCGCATAGCGTACCGCCGCCGCGATGCCAGGCATGCAGGACGACCCGGCCCGTGGCGAATTCGATCTCGCGACCCCGGAATTGCTCGATCCTGGTTCGCCGGTCGATGATTTCCTCAGCCACGCACAGGCTGCCGCTCACCTGACCTCCTGGGTCCGGGATTACCTCTTGCCGCCAGTATGTGATCGCACGCCCGGCACCACCACCGGGCCTGGCCGGAGCCGACGAGTTCAGGACCGGGCTCGCCCGGTCGCCGCGATCAAATGAGGGATCGCGGCGACCGGGCCAGCCCATGGGACGTCAGGTCCAGGTGTCACGCATCGCGTTTTCTCCCTCGGTATCGATGCTTCCCCAGCGCTCCGGATCACCGAGTTCGGCACTTTATGTAATCATATAACGACAGATAGTTATGAACGGTTCAACGCCGCGCGGCCTCGTCTAGCGGATCCCGCCAGCAACGGTGGTTGCCAGTCGGCTCCTAGCCGGGACTGCTAGTCGGGAACACCAGCCACGGCAGGCCCAGCCGAGATCCACCACCGACTTTTTGCCATGCGTGAACTGCAGAAACGTATGTATCATCCCGTCACATCCGCATCAGGAAAACTGGTGCGTACCAGCGTTGGCGGCTGCGGGCGGCGGTGTCGTGCAGGCGGAGCCGGGGCTCGAAGACGATCTAGAGCATTAGGTAACATTTGTCCCGCTTCCAGCGGCTTCGCCGGGGCAGAACCCCGAACCTGACCCACATCGAAGGACCATTGGTGTTGCTCGGGCAACTACGTTGGACCATCGGTGTGGCTCGAGAGCAATGCTAGGAATTCAAGGGAGCGCCCTCGGCTCTGCCTGCCCCATGATCATGGACAGTTCGCGGCGCATGTGACCGGCAACTGTCCACGATCATGATGGACGCCAGAATGCCGCCACCCAAATCCCGGCATAAAGTACATAAAGGGCCTCGCGTTGCCCTTACAGGCCGACAGCTGACGCTATACCACAGCAGGCCGCCGGAAGCGCTGATGTCGTCCTCACGCTGCCCCACTCAGAACTTGCGGGGCGCCGCTTACCCGGCCGAACTCATTTCATCCCACCGGCGGCCAGGCAGTTCCTGTCGACACTATGATCGCGGCATGCCTGCGCTCCCCCATCGTGCGGATCGCCTCGGCGACCATCTCATCGTCTGCGGTGACGGACCGTTGGCCTATCGCATCGCCGAAGAGCTGACGTCCAGGTACGGCGAGCAGGTCACCGTCATCCTGCCGTCCGCGCAGCGGAACCACGGACCGCAGATCAGCGCGCTGCCCGGAGTCCGGGTCCTCGAGCATCCCGAGCTCAGCATCCAGGCCTTCACCCACGCGGATGTCCAGGGGGCACGCGCGCTGGCCGTCTTGCGGCAGGACGACGTGGGCAACCTGCACGCCGGGCTGCGGGCGCAGGAGCTCAATCCCGGACTCCGCCTGGTGCTTGCCATCTTCAACCAGCGCCTCGGCGACCACATCCGCCTGCTCTTCCCCGACTGCACGGTGCTGTCGGGCACGGCGATGTCGGCACCGTCGTTCGTCTCCGCCGCGCTGGGCGAGCCGGCCCCCAGCCACGTCCGCGTCCAGCGGCGCACCCTCTACGTGGCCAGGCAGGCCGACGTCACGCCCGGCCATGTCATCTGCGGCCTGGCCACGCTGACCGGCGACCCGGCGGCGCCCCGGCTCCTGCCGCCCGGCGCCGGGGAGGCCGACCTGGTCCTCGCCGTGGCGGACGGGACGCCGCGCAATCCGCTGACCCGCCGCCGTGACCCGGCGCGAATCCTGGGCGGACTGCTGCGCAGGCTCGTGTGGCACAAGTTCGGCCTGGTCTTCACGGCCCTGCTCGCGGTGATCATCATCGGATTCGCGCTGCTCGCCTCGGCCCGCTATCCCATCAGCGACGCGGCGTACCTCACGCTCATGGACCTGACCGGATCGGCGCTCACGAACCCCGCCCTGTCCGGAGCCGAGAAAATCTCGCAGGTACTGCTGACCGTGGACGGCATGGCTTTCATCCCGGTCGTCACCGCCATCGTGGTCGGTGCCCGGCTGACCGGTTCCGTGCGCCGCCCGCCGCGGCAGGCCGGCGATCACGTCATCGTCGTCGGGCTCGGCAACGTCGGCTCCAGCGTTACGGGCCAGCTGCACGACCTGGGATTCGACGTGGTGTGCGTGGACAACAACCCGGACGCGCAGGGGATCGGGAGGGCCCGTCAGCTGGGCCTGCCCGTGGTGATCGGTGACGCGTTCCGCGAAGAGACGCTGCGGGACGCCGGCCTCGATACCTGCCTGGCGCTGGTCTCGGTGGCCAGTCAGGACATCGTGAACCTGGAGACGGCGCTGACTGCGAGGGCGCTCAGGGACGACCTGCGCATCGTGCTGCGGCTCGCCGACGACGACCTCGCCGAACGCCTGCAGAAGACGATCGGGAACACGATCTCGCGCAGCGTGCCGTACCTGGCCGCGCCGGCCTTCGCCGCCGCGATGCTCGAGCATCAGGTGCTGCGGACCATCGCCGTGGGCCGTCACGTCCTGCTGATCGCCGACGTCCGGGTCGAGGACCAGGCCGGGCTGGCCGGGAGCCTGCTCGCCGACAACGAGCAGGACGGGCAGGCCCGGGTGCTGGCGCTTCAGGTCGGCGGCTCCCCCGGTTTCGACTGGTCGCCACGCCGCGACTACCGGCTCGGTCCCGGTGACCGGCTGATCGTCCTGGCCACCAGGCAAGGCCTCGGCCCGTTCCTGAGCGTGCGCTGAGGACGAGCCGCCCGCCGCCGCCGCGACGCGGACTCAGGCGAGCGCGCAGGAGGCTGGGGCGGGGAATGATGGTTCGTTCGGAAAAAATGTACGTGCTGATCGGGCGCTGGGCTGGCCGACCTCTGGCATCATCGTCTCGTGAGTAGTGCAGACCTGGATCGCCTGGCGCGAACCGCCTACGAAGCCCACCGTGTCGCCAATCCCGCGTCGCTCCCACGCTGGGAGGACGCCACCGAGCAGGAACAGAGAGCCTGGAAGGCCGCCGTGGCCGCCGTGACCGGCCCGGGGGATGCCACCCTGACCGACGGGCGGCCCAAGGCCTCGCTCGTCGTCCAGGCCGGAGACCAGACCCACGTCTACAACACCGACTTCACCGCGGGGCGGCTGGGAAACCTGCCTGTCAAGGACGACCGGGCCTCCGGTCACCACGCCTTGTTCCAGTTCGCCCACGGCCTGTGGTACGTCAAGGACCTCAGCTCGACCAACGGCACCTGGCTCAACGGGCGCCGCATCTACGAGGCCCAGCTGCTGAAGAAGGGGGACAAGGTGCGGGTGGGACGCACCGAGATTGTGGTGCTGTCGACCTAGGCTCGGGGCCGGGCTCGCCCGGCGGATCGACACCATGCTCGGCACGCCATTAATGGCATCGGTACCAGGTCAACGTCCACCGTGGCCCCGCCCCCTGTCATCGCCGGCGCGCAGGCCGGCGTCGGCGCGCAGGCCTGCGCCGGCGAGAATCGCCGGGATCTCGTTCCACGGGACCATCAGGTGCACCCCGGCCACCCCGGGGAGCTC
Organism: uncultured Actinomycetes bacterium; assembly: GCA_963808315.1. Classification (GTDB taxonomy): domain Bacteria; phylum Actinomycetota; class Actinomycetes; order Streptosporangiales; family Streptosporangiaceae; genus Palsa-504. The sequence continues at coordinate 53,449 of CAWEFK010000015.1, forward strand.
ACCGAGCTGCGCGATGGTCTCGGCCGCGAGCCGGGCGCCCTCGGCCGCCACCTGGTCCGCCGGGACGGCCCGCAGCCTGCGGTAGACGTCCTCTGGTACCTCCACGCCCAGCTTGTCCCGGATGAAGTCCAGCGCCCGCAGCGACCGGACCGCGCCGACGCCGGCCAAGATGGCGCACCGCTCGTGCAGGCCGAGGTCGCGGACCTCGGTCATCCACCGGCCGAACGCGGCGACGTCGAAGACGAACTGGGTCTGGACGAACTGCGCGCCCGCCGCCACTTTGCGGCCGAGGCGGCCGGCCACGGACTCCCCCGGCGACGCGAAGGGGTTCTCGACCGCGCCGAGAAAACAGTCGGGCGGGGGATCAACCAGGCGCCCCGACAGCAGGGTGTGCTCGTCGCGCATGGTGCGCAGTGCCCGCAGCAGCTGGACGCTGTCCAGGTCGAAGACCGGCTTGGCCTCCGGATGATCGCCCGACTTGGGATGATCGCCGGTCATGACCAAGATGTTGCGGATGCCGAGTGCGCAGGCCCCAAGCAGGTCGGACTGCAGCGCGATGCGATTGCGGTCCCGGCAGGTCATCTGCATCACGGGCTCCAGCCCGGCGGCCAGCGCGGCCACGCTGCCGGCCCAGCTGGCCAGCCGGACGTTCGAACCCTGATTGTCGGTGACGTTGACCGCGTCTACCCAGTCCCGTAGCAGCTCGGCCGACCGGGTGATCGACTCGGTACCGGCCCCGCGCGGCGGGCTGATCTCCGCGGTGACCACGAAACGACGCGCGGCCAGCCGCTGGCGCAGGCTCACTCCCATGCTGGCCATCCTGGGCGTTCACCTGCCCAGAAGGCAATGACCGCCGGCCTGCGATGGCCAGGCTCGGGCCGACCACACGGCGGCCGCGGGCGGCGCCAGCCCTCGTGGCTGGCGTGGCCCGCCGGGCCGTTCTGACCCGCCCGAGCCCGGTTCCACCGCGGGAATCACGCTGAGCGGGGACGGGGAGGTGGCGTGAAAAGGTAGCAGGCGGGGGCCGCCGGGGCGGGTGAGGCCGTGAGGCGGGTGAGGCGGGACGAGTGGGGCAGGCGGGGTGGGCACGTCACCAGCGGGGTGGGAGTCACCAGCGGGGTGGGCACGTCACCAAAGGTTTATCTCGCGGCAGTTACCAAATGGCGACATTAGACGCACCATGAGAAGTATGGAACTCGGCCCGGAGGCGGACAGGCGGGAGCGGCTGGTTCCGGGTCTAGACGCCGCGGACGTCGCCTGGTCCGGCCCGGTCATCCCGCCGCCACCCAGCACGGCGCTGGCCGGCTCCGTCATCCCGCCGCCACCCACGACGGCGCTGTCGGGATCGGTCATCCCGCCGTCCCCCCGCACCACGCTGTCTTCGTGCTCGGCCATCCCGCCCCCGCCAAGCACCTCGATGTCCTGCTCGGCGATCCCGCCTCCGCCCAGCACGGCCTTGACCTGCTCGGCGATCCCGCCGCCGCCCAGCACCGCGGTGGCCGGGCTCCGCCATCCCGCCGCCGCCCAGCACCACCGCGGCCGGGTCGGCCATCCCGGCGCCTAGGGTGGGGGGATGAACTCCAGCGGGCGCGGCCCATCGGGGGAAGAGCCCAACCGGTTCCTGGGCTTCCCGGTCGGGCACCAAAGGCCGGGCCACGAGGGCGAGGAGCCGCAGCGGGCCATGGGCATGCCGGTTGACTGGCTAGGAGCAGCGGATCTCGGCGGGCTCGGCGGGCTGGCCGCGCATCCCGTGCTTGAGTACCGGCGGTGGGTCAAGCACAGGCGCGGCGGCCGCCGTGGGACGGACGGGATCGAACCGTAGCCCACCGGCCCGGCGGGCGACGCGCGGACTAGCGATCCTGGCTGGGGTGAGAGTGCCGGCCACCCCGGCTGGCGAGGACCACGAGCGCGACCAGGAGTCCGATCCACAGCAACGGCCCGGCCGCGTGGGCGACGGCCATGACGACGATGACGGCGAGCACGATCACGAGCACCGGGTGGCGGTGCCTGCGCCGCATGCCCAGCGGCATGGCCCCCATGGCCCCCATGGCCCCCATGGCCGTAGCGCCCATCGCCGAGGCTCCTGCTTCCGGCGGGCCCATCGGCTCCGGCAGGTCGTCGAACAGGCCACTCAGGTCGGCCCGGGTCTTGGCGCCCATGGCGCGGCCGACCCGCTCGTCGAACTCGGCCTGGTCCAGGCGGCCATCAGCGTAGTGCTCGGCCAGGCGGTCGGTGACCGCCTGACGCTCGGCGTCGGAAACGCGCAGGTGCTGGTCGGCATAGGGACCGCGGAACAGCGGGGAGAAACCCCGTGGCCAGGACTGGCTGGATGACGTAGGCATGATGCCTTACTCCTTTTACTACCGTGACCGGGACTGCAGGGATTCGATGAGCGAACTGGCGATGGACTGGTCGCTGCCCTCTTCGGGGATCAGCAGCAGGCCGGCCAGATAAAGCGGTATGCCCGCACCGCCGATGACGGTCAGGACCACGAAGGCGATCCGGACGATCGTCACGTCGACGCCGAGGTAGCGGGCCAGGCCCGCGGCCACGCCCGCCAGCATGCGATCGTGGAACGGGCGGCGGGGAGCCGCGTGCTCAGGCCAGTAGCCGAACGGGGAACCAGTGCGGGGGCCGGACTCGGTGCGGGGGCCGGACTTGGTGGTGAGCTCTTCTGGGTCAGTGGCTGTGTTCATGACCTCAGCTTGCCTGCGCCGGCCGCTTCCGCACATCGGGAAGATCCCCGGTGCGCCCCTGATCCCCGCGGGCCGGAGCGGGTCCGGGTCAGGGTCGGGGTCGGGGGCGGGGTCAGGGTCGGAGTCAGGGACGTCCCCGATAGCCAGTACCGGCCGCCGGGGGCGATGATGGGAACGTGGACCATCCGGCACGCTGGCAGCATCATGACCCCTTCCGGCTCAGGCACCGGCGGGGCCACTGCGGCCCGCTGCGCCGTGACCCGACCGACCGCCTGGGTGGCGGCGTGGCCGCGGGGGTGGCCAGGTGGAGGGGCATCAACGTCACCACCGTACGGATCGCGTTCGTCCTGCTGACCCTGCCGACCACCGGAGCTGCGGTGGCGCTGTACGTGGTGGCCTGGCTGCTGGTACCGGCGGCCGGGTCAGACACCAGCATCGCCAGCCGGGCCAGGAACGACACGCGGGGCATCCGGTTCGCGGCCGGCCTGGCCTCGCTGCTCGTCCTGGTGCTGCTTGTGGCCGATGCGTTCGGCGACGGGTGGATCACCAACTGGGCGTGGCCGCAGGTGGCCAGCGCGGCCGGGATGGTGCTGATCTGGCGGAACGCCGAGCCAGATGAGCAGGCCACCCTGCGCCACCTGGTCGAGCCGCTGGAAGGGGCGGCGCGGCGCCGCCCGGGCGCGAGCAGGCGGTCGGCGGTCCGGCTGACGGTCGCGACCTTGCTGCTGTTCGGGGGCGCGGGCTGGCTGTTCTCGGCGCACGCGAGCCTGGCCCTGCTGCGGCCGCTGGGCGGCGTCGCGCTGGTGATCGCGGCCGTCGTGCTGTTCCTTGGTCCCTGGTGGCTGCGGATCGCGCGCGACCTCGTGCTCGAGCGGCAGGCCCGGGTCCGGCTGGAGGAACGCGCCGACATCGCCGCCCGGGTTCATGACTCGGTGCTGCAAACCCTGGCCCTGATCCAGCGGCGCGCGGACGATCCGGCCAAGGTCGTCCAGCTGGCCCGGCAGCAGGAACGGGAGCTGCGCTCCTGGCTCTTCGAGGGGCATCAGCCGAACGGCTCCGACGAGGTCACCACGTTCGCGGCCGGCGTGCGGCAGATCCAGCAGGACGTCGAGGCCAGGTACGAGATCCCGGTGGAGGCCGTGACCGTCGGGGACGGCGTGCTCGACGACAACCTGACCGCGCTGCTCGCGGCCGCCCGGGAGGCGACGGTCAACGCGGCGAAGTGGTCCGGGGCCGACGTCATCTCGCTGTTCGCCGAGGTCGAGCCAGCCGAGGTGTCGCTGGTCGTCCGGGACCGCGGCCGCGGCTTCGACCCCCAGACGGTCCCGGCGGACCGCAAGGGCCTGGCCGAATCCATCCACGGCCGGATGACCCGCCGCGGTGGCACCGTGACCGTCACCACGGCTCCCGGCGAGGGCACCAAGGTCACCCTGGCCATGCCCTTCAGCGCCGGGCCCGGCCCATCCCCCCTGGCCTCCCGGAGTAAGAGATGACGCGGGTGGTCCTGGTCGATGACCACGGATTGTTCCGGTCCGGGGTGCGGGCCGAGCTCGGCCGGCAGGTCGACGTGGTGGGCGAGGCGGACGACGTGCAGCCCGCGATCGCGCTGATCGCCGAGCTCCTTCCCGACGTGGTGCTGCTCGACGTGCACCTGCCCGGCGGCGGCGGTCAGGCCGTGGTCCAGGCGATCAAGGCCGACCACCCGCAGGTACGCTTCCTCGCGCTGTCCGCCTCGGACGCCCCGGAGGACGTGATCGCGGTGATCCGGGCCGGGGCCCGCGGCTACGTGACCAAGACCATCTCCACCGTCGAGCTGGCCGACGCGGTCCGCCGGGTCGCGGCAGGCGACGCGGTGTTCTCGCACCGGCTGGCCGGGTTCGTCCTCGACGCCTTCGCCGCGGCGCCGTCGGCCGATGACCTGAAGCCGTCCTTCGACCCCGAGCTCGACCAGCTGACCAGCCGGGAGCGGGAGGTGCTCAGGCTGATCGCCCAGGGTTACACCTACAAGGAGATCGCCCGCGAGCTGTTCATCTCGGTCAAGACGGTGGAAAGTCACGTGTCTTCTGTGCTGCGCAAGCTGCAGCTCTCGACCCGGCACCAGCTGACCAGGTGGGCCGCGGAACGGCGGCTGACCTAAAAGCCGGACGGCCGGCTTCCCGTGGCGTTACCACGGGAAGCCGGCCGTTGGCGTCGGGCCGGGGCGGAGTTAGATGGGCGTGTGACCGACGCCCAGGTCCAGGTCCTCCTGGTGCGCGTCGGCGGCGGCCTCCTCCGCGTGCGCGATGACCCGCTCCGTGCCCAGGCGGCTGTTCACGGCGAAGTAGAACACGATCAGGCTGAAGATCGCGATGGCCCCGAGGTCCCACCAGAACGGCAGGTGGACGCCGAGCTTAGTGCCGAGGAACGTGGCGTAGCCTTCGGACGAGCCGGTGTTGCCCGGGCCCGAGCTGATCCCGCCGACGTAGCTGCCGCCGAAGATGGAGAACAGGGTCAGGCCGATGATCCACGGGATGGCGAACGCCCCGGCCCGGAAGTCCAGCGGCTCCTGGTTCGGGTCGACCCGGCGGGCGATGACGTACAGGATCAGGAAGAAGGCCACCGCGGCGTCGATCTTGAGGTCGTTGGCGGTGCCGCTCCAGTAGATGATGAACCCGGAGACCACGAAGCTGAACGGGGCGATGACGTTCAGGATCGGGGCCCGGTACGGCCGGATCCGGTCCGGGTCGCTCCGGCGCAGCGAGACCGCGGCCACCGGGGCGAAGCTGTACATGAACGACGACGCCGAGGTGATGGCCCCGACCAGCCCCGCCCAGCTGCCGAACGGCAGGAACAGGACGCAGCCGAAGGCGCCGCCGAAGATGATGCTGAACCAGGGCACGCCGCGCCGGTCGATGCTGGAGAACACCGGCGGCAGGAAGCGGGTCTTGGCCAGCGAGTACGACAGCCGGGAGGCGGCGCTGACGTAGACCAGGCCGGTCCCGGCCGGCGAGACGACCGCGTCGATGATCAGGACGGTGCCGAGCCAGCCCAGGCCGATCGAGGTGGCCAGCTGGTAGTACGGGCCGAACGTGCCGACGTGAGGCCCGAACGGGGCGGACCAGCCGTGGGCAATGTTGACCGGGTTCAGCGCGCCGGTGAAGCACAGCTGCAGCAGGATGTAGAGGGCGGCGCCCATCAGCATCGAGCCGACCACCGCGAGCGGCACGTCCCGCTTGGGGTTGCGCGCCTCCCCGGCCAGCTGGGCGGCCTGCTCGAAGCCCTCCAGGGCGAACACGATGCCGAGCGGGATCGCGATGAACACGCCCTTGATGCCGTACGGCATGAACCCGCCGCCCGCGGTGAAGTTCGAGCCGTGGAAGACCTTGGTCATGATGAAGATGATGGTCATGAACGGCACCAGGATCTTCCAGTACATGGCGACCGTGTTGGTCCTGGCCATCCACTTGATGCCGAACAGGTTCAGCGCCGTGAACGCGAACATGAAGGCGATCGCGACGCCCAGGCCCTTCCCGGTGAGCAGGCCGTGCGAGTTCTGCAGCCAGGGCCAGTACTTGGCGTCGAGGTACCCGAGAGTGGCCTCGACCTCGATCGGCGCGACGGCCATCGCCTGCAGGTAGGAGAAGGTCCCGGCGAAGAAGCCGCCCAGGGTGCCCGCGTGGATCCAGGTGAACCGCGCGGTGCTGCCGGAGATCGGGTAGGTGGAGCCGAGCTCGGCGTAGATCAGCGCGACGCCGATCAGCAGGACCACGCCGATGATCCACGAGATGATGGCTGCGGGCCCGGCGGCCTTGGACGCGTTCAGCGTGCCGAGCAGCCAGCCGGATCCGATGACCGAGCCGGCCGACACCATGAACAGGGGTAGCAGCCCGATATCCCGCCTTAGCCGAGGCGGTACCTCCGAGAGGTCTTGGCTCATCCTCATATCCTTCCGCTGAACCCCGTGGCGACCGCCGGAAAGGTGGCTACCAGGTGAGATGTGGCAGAACTTTAACATCGATTGGGGTGCAAGTCGCCTATTGACTTTCAATTTTCCAGGTTGTTACCCGAACGCAAAGTGCCACCTTAGCGCGGCGGAGAAGGCGTTCACGAGCGGGTAACATGTAACGATTTGGCATTCCCACATGATGAAGTGAATGAACTGTTAACAGGCCTTAAGCCGTCGCCGTTACCAGGCGGGGTCCAGGGCGGGGCCGTGCAGGGCCAGCACGTGGTCGTGGGTTTCTCGCTCCGCGGCCAGCCGGGCCCGCCCGTCCCCGACGAACACGATCGGCGGCCGCAGCGCGCCGTTGTAGTTGTTGGCCAGCGTGTAGGTGTAGGCACCGGTGACCGGCATGGCCAGCAGGTCACCCACGGCCGGCGACGGCAGCGGGAGCCCGCCCACCAGCAGGTCACCCGACTCGCACTGCCGGCCGACGACGTCCACGAGCTCGGCCGGAGGTTCGGTCATCCGGGTGGCGAGCACCGCCTCGAAGGCCTGGCCGGTGAGCGCGGCGTCGAGGTTGTCGGCCATGCCGCCGTCGACCGCGGCGAACGTGCGGCCGGTGCGCTTGACCGTGGTCACCCGGTACAGCGTGGCGCACGACCGGGCGACCAGGCTCCGGCCCGGCTCGATGACCAGCCTGGCCCCGGTGGGCAGGCACGCGCTGGCCGCTGCGGTGATGGTGTCGAGGTACTCGCCGACCGTCGGCGCTTCGTCGCCGCGGGTATACCGGACCCCGAGGCCGCCGCCGACGTCGTAGACGCCGAACGGGCCGAGGGCGGCGATCGCCTGGACGGCCCGCGCGAACGGCTCGGTGTCCAGGATCTGCGATCCGATGTGCAGGTGCAGCCCGTCCAGGCGCAGCCGGTCACTGGCCCGGATCCGGGCGATCGCCTCGGCGGCCTGGCCGGCGGCAACCCGAACTTGGAGTCCTCGCCGCCGGTGGACTGCGATTCGTGGGTCTGCGGCGAGATGCCGGGGATGATCCGCAGCAGCACCCGCTGCGGGCCGCCGGCCAGGTGGCCGCCGGCCAGGTGCTCCAGCCGGTCGATGTCGTCGAAGTTGTCCACCACCACGGTCCCGACCCCCGCGGCCAGCGCCATCGTCAGCTCCGCCGTGGTCTTGGCGTTCCCGTGCAGGTACATGCGGTCCGCGGGCACGCCCGCGGCCAGGGCCATCACCAGCTCGCCGGCCCCGGCGACGTCGACGGACAGGCCGCAGGCCGCCATCACCTTGTACGCCGCCACGCAGGGGAACGACTTGGACGCGAACACCACCTCGGAGTCCGGGCGGCGGGCGGCGAGCCCGTCGCCGAACCGGCGGGCCTGGTCCGCCAGCCCGGCCTCGTCCACGATGTAGGCGGGGGTGCCGAACCGTTCGGCGAGCTCGGTGACGCCGACGCCACCGATCATCAGTTCCCCTTCGGCGGAGACCGAGCTGTGCTCGGGGAACAGCGGGAGCAGGTCGGCGCCTGGTCCGGCGCTTAGCGGCTTTTTCTGTGTCATGGGCTGAAGCTACGCTGGAAGAGCCGGGTACATGAGGAAGGGAACGCAGATGACCGTGATCGCGGCGGAGTTCGACGAGCTGATCAGCCTGCTGCGCGGGTTCATCAGGCGCGAGGTGATGCCCGCCGAGGCGGCCATCGACGAATCCGACGAGATCCCGGCGCGGCTGATCGCGCAGGCCAAGGAGATGGGCCTGTACGGCTACGCGCTGCCGGCCGAGTACGGCGGGCTCGGCCTGTCGGTGGAACAGCAGGTGCGGCTGGCCATCGAGCTCGGCTACACCAGCCCGGCGTTCCGGTCGCTGTTCGGCACCAACAACGGCATCGCCGGGCAGGTGCTGGTCCTGGCCGGCACCGAAGCAGCAGCGCAAGCAGTGGCTGCCCCGGCTGGCCTCGGGCGAGGTGGTCGCCTCGTTCGCGCTGACCGAGCCGGACGCGGGCTCGGACCCGAGCCGGCTGACCACGACCGCCGAGCCGCGAGCCAGACGGCGGCTGGGTCATCGACGGCCTCAAGCGCTACATCACCAACGCCCCGGCGGCCGACGTGTTCATGGTGTTCGCCGCGCGACCGACCCCGACAGGCGCCGCCGGGCAAGGGCATCGGCGTGTTCGTCGTGCCGGCCGGCACGGACGGGGTCGCGGTGGCGGCGCGGGACCACAAGATGGGCCAGGCCGGCGCCTGGACCGCCGACGTCGCGTTCACCGGCGTCCGGGTCCCGGCCGACGCGCTGGTCGGCGAGGCGGCCCAGGCCGGTTACGCCACCGCGATGCGCAGCCTGGCGCACGGGCGGCTGACGATCGCCGGGGTCTGCGTGGGCGTGTCGGCCCGGCTGGTCGACGAGAGCGTGGCCTACGCCAAGGAACGCCTCCAGGGCGGCCACCCGATCGGCGAGTACCAGCTGGTCCAGGCCATGCTCGCGGACTCCCAGACCGAGTACCTGGCGGCCCGGGCCCTGGTCCTGGACGCCGCCGCGCAGTACGACGCGGGCACCGACCGGCGGCTGGGTCCGTCGGCGGCGAAATACTTCGCCAGCGAGGCGGTGGGCCGGATCGCCGACCGCGCGGTGCAGATCCACGGCGGCTCCGGATACATCCGCGGCATCGCGGTGGAACGGCTGTACCGCGACGTGCGGCTGTTCCGGATCTACGAGGGCACCAGCCAGATCCAGCAGCTCGTCATCGCCAGGGAACTGCTCAGGTGACTCCGGGGACCGCGACGGCTCAGAGCCGTTCGGCCAGCCAGGCGTGCACCTCGCCGATGTGGTTCTCCCGCAGGGTGAGGTGCCCGTCCTCGTCGAACAGCCTGGCGTCCACGCCCGGGATATGCGCGGCCAGCCACTGGCCGTGGCTGAACGGCACGGCCTCGTCCCGGCGGCCGTGCATCAGCAGCACAGGAACGGAGATCGGGGCCAGCTCGAAGCCCCACGGGATGCACTCGGCGTAGGAGTCATCCCAGCAGCCGTCGATGCCGGCCGCGTAGGCCTGCTGCAAGCAGAGCGCCTCGTCGAGAAGGAAGCCCGGGTCCTCGCCGGGCTGGAGCGTCACCCGCATGTTCTCGGCCAGGTCGGCCGTCGAGACGGACAGCAGTCCCCGGCGCTCCCGCTCGTACGTGGCGCGGGACGCGGCCCGGTCCGCGAGCATCAGGGCGACGTCCCGTTTCGCGCCCGGGCTCCTGCCTGCGAACCAGTCCAGGCCCACCGCGTCGTAGGAGCGGCGAGGCCAGGCACGCGGCCGCCACGACCAGGTCCGGCAGCAGGGCCGCGCAGGCCAGCAGCGGCGGCCCGCCGCCGGAGAAGCCCCACATGGCCAGCCGGTCCAGGCGCAGAGCCATGCAGATCGCCCGCGCGTCGGCCGCGGTGTCGGCCACCGTCCGCCCCGGTTGCGGGGTCGACTCGCCGTAACCCGGGCGGTCGTAGCTGATCAGCCGCAAGCCGCGGGCGGTTGCGTCGGCCACCGTGCGACCGTACAGGTGCCGTGAGTTCGGCGTGCCGACGTGCACCAGCACCGGACGGCCATCCGGATCGCCGGCGTCCTCGACGGCCAGCGTCCGGCCGTCCGGTGTGGTGACGAGCCATTCCATGGACACCTCCGCCGGTCAGCCTAGACCAGCGGAGGTGACGGTTTCGGCAGGGTTAGAGCTGATGGAAGATCACCACCGTGTGCACGGCCATGCTGGTGTTGCCGCCGGCCGCGACCTGGGTGACGCCGTTCAGGCCGGTGACGGTGACCGGGACCGGGCTGTCGGTCTTGGCGTCGTCGTCGCCGAGCTGGCCGTTCACGTCATAGCCCCAGGCCTGCACCGTGCCGTTGGCCAGCAGCGCGACGACGTGGTAGGAGCCGACCGCCACCTGGGTGACGCTGGTCAGGCCGGCCACGTTGACCGGCGTGGCCTCGATCGAGAGGGTGGTGTTGTTGATGCCGAGGTCGCCGAAGTCGTTGGAACCCCAGTCCCACACGGTTCCGTCGGTGCCGACCGCCATCGCCAGCTCCGGGCCGGCCGCGATGCTCGCCACCTCGGGCACGTTGATGCCGTTCACCGGCTCGGGGGTGGGGATGCCGCAGAACGGGCAGGCCGTTCCGTTGCCGAGAGTGCCGAGCACGTTCTGCCCCCAGGCGTAGACGTAGTTCCTGAACGCGACGTACCCATGGGTCTCCAGCGCCAGCGCGAAGAACGCGCCGGCCGCGATCGAGCTCACCTGGGACAGGCCGGGCACCTGGACCGGCGTGGCGGTGTAGCTGCCGACGGCCGTGCCGAGCTGCCCGTACTGGTTGCCGCCCCACCCCCACACCGTTCCGTCCGAGCGCAGCGCCAGGCTCCAGGTGTTGCCGACCGCGACCTTGGTCACGTTGGTCAGGCCCTGGACCTGGACCGGAGCCTGTTTGGGGCCGGTATAGCCGACGCCGAGCTGGCCGTAGCTGTTGTCGCCCCAGGCCCAGACCGTTCCGTCGGAGCGCAGCGCCAGGCTGTGCGACCAGCCGGCCGCGACCTGGGTGATGCCCGTCAGGCCCGGGACCAGCTGCGGGGTCGTGCTTGAGGTGGCGGTGCCCAGCTGCCCGGAGCTGTCGTCGCCCCAGGCGTAGACCTGGCCGCTGCTCATGGCGGCCAGGCCGTAGTTCTGCCCGGCCGAGACCTGCCGGACGCCGGTCAGCCCGCTGATGTCGGTGTAGACCCAGCTGCTGTACGGGGCGCTCCCGTCGCCCAGCTGGCCGGAGGTGTTGGCGCCCCAGGAGACGCCCTGCGATTGCGTCGGCAGGGTCCTGGCCTGCGCGGTCGCCGGGAGGACGGCCGCGCAGGCGGCGAACACGATGGCGGCGGAGAGGATCACCCGCCGCGGCCGGGGGAGGTACAGGTGGGACATGGACTCGTCTCCTTGATTGAACGGGCTGGTCAAGGCGACGGTATGGCGGGCCGGGCCGGTGGCGGATCGGGTGCGGCACCCCATCTTTCCCCGGTCGGCTACCCAGATTTCACGGCCGTGCGCATCGTGCGCCGGGCCATCCGCGCCGACCTGCCGGCGCCGGCCTCCCCGGCCAGGAGCACGAGCCGGCCGTCACCGCGGCGGGCCTGCGCCGCGTAGTCGAGCAGGCAGGCCAGGGGTGACTCCCGTTCCAGCAGTTGCACGCGTTTATTGTCCGTCCGGGCGGCTGGTTGCGCCAGCGCGGGCCGCCCGGACGGTTACGCGGGGCAGGTACCACGGTTCGTTAGGCCGATTATCAGTAAAGGTCGGTGCCGTCGGGCCGCTGCGGGTAGGCCCGGGTGGCGGTGCCGGCGGACGGGTTGTGCTCGTCGGTGTACTGTCGGGCCTGGTCGGCCAGGCTCGGGGTGTTGCGGGTGGCCGCGGCGATCTTTGGCTTCTCCTCGTCGTACCTGGCGGCCACCGCCTCCCAGCGCTGGGACATGGTCCTGATGCCGCCGCCGCCGATCGCCACGATGGCGATGCCCACCAGCGCGGCCAGCGCGGCGTACAAGATGGCGTTGACGACGTTGGCGGCGATGTGCAGCTGGTCCAGGGCGGCGATGACGCCGATGGCGAGGATGAAGCCGGACGCCAGGTTGGCCAGCACCCGGGCGTAGGACAGGCCGCCCAGGCTGCTCTCGATCAGGCTCTTGGCGCCCGCGGCGATGGCGGCGGCGATCACGACGATGACGATGGCCACGAAGACCAGCGGCAGGTAAGCGATCACCGCCCGCAGGTAGTCGCTGATCGGGTTGGTGCCGAACACCCCGAACGCGGCCGAAAGCACGAACAGCATGATGGCGTAGTAGACGATCTTGGCCAGGATGCCGGCCGCGTCGTAGGACGAGCGGTCCAGGGCGCGCTTGATCCCCCCGCGCTCGACCAGCCGGTCGAAGCCGACCCGCTGCAGGATCTTGACCAGGATCTTGGCGACGGCCTTGGCGATCAGGTAGCCGACGATCAGGATCAGCAGGAAGACGACGAACTTGGGGACGAAGGTCGCCACGTTGGACCAGGCGTTCGACACGCCCGTGCCGAAATTAACGGATGCCTCAGGCATGCGGGTGCTCCTTCAGGGCGTCGCTGGTGTTTACCTCGGGCTCGTCGATCTGCTCCTTGCGCACTTCCTCGTTGATCTGGTGCTCCTCGGTGACGGTCTCGGTGGCCAGGCGCACCCGCTCGACCGGGACGGTCTCCTTGACCACGACGGGACGTTCGGCCTGCAGGGTGACTTCGTGCTCTTCTTCGGAGATGCCGGCGCCGGACAAGGCGGCGTCCCGGTTGGTGTCGGTGATCGGCTCGCGCTCCAGCCGGACCTCTTCGTGGCTGACCGGGACGGTGGTGGTGACGTTCTCGGTGACGACGTACTTGCGCAGCCGCGCCCGCCCGGCCGGGGCGCTTTCTGTGCCGACGTGCAGCCGCTCCTCGGAGCGGGTCATCGCGTCATCGGTGGCCGGCCCGGAGGCGTCGTATCCCGGTGCGCTCGTGTCGATTTCGCCGGCGTAGCTGTCTTCTTGCGCGTAGCCGTCTTCGCCGGCGGCACTGGGGCCGGGGCTGGCCGTGGAACCGAGGTAGGCGCCGTAGTGCTGGTAAAGCGCGGCGACCTCCGTGTCGTCCAGATGGCCGTCGTTGTCAACGTTGGGAGCGTCCTTGACCAGTTGCTTAGGCACCGTCAGGACGAGCTGGCCGTCACGGACGGCCGCGTTGTGCAGGGGGGCGAAGCTTTCCCGGCTGCCGAACAGGCCGGTGCTGACCGTGACCCACTCCGGCTGTCCGGCCGCGTCGCCGGTGTACACCTGCCCGACTTTCCCGATCTTGTCGCCGTCGGTGTCGACCGCGGTCAGGCCGATCAGGATGTCCCACTGCTGCGGGGTCGTCATGAATATCTCCTTGCGGACGCATGAGTTATGGCTGTCACTACTGAAAGCCTCGAGACGGCGCCGCGTTACGCGCGATTCCGGCCGTTTTCATCATTCGGGCCGGAATGGCCTAACCTCACCGCGCCTGGGTAGGGCACGCAGCCCGGACATGGCGAAACAGTAGAGACGGCGAGCCAGTGGGAGATCAGATGGTCGTGTCCTCGGCGCACGAGGTCCTCGCGGTAGAACCGGTCATCCGCCGGGTCGTCGCCGCCCGGGCCGCCAATCCCGCGGACGTCGATGACCTGGTTCAGGACTGCCTGGAGCGCTTGCTGACGGCCCGCGAGCGCCTTACCCCCGCCGCGGTCTTGCCCTATGCCGTGGTGACCGCGCGCAACCTGGTCAGCTCGCACGCGAAGACAGCGATGCGGCATGCGGCCGCGGCGCCGCGCATCCTCGACATAGCCGAACCGGAACGGCCCGAGGATCTCCTGCTGGCGGGAGAAGCCCGCCGCGCGATGACGGCGGCCCTAGCCCAGCTGTCACCGCAGGAGCGCGGCGACCTCCTGGACTATTACGATGCCGATCCGGCCGCAGGCGGCGTCGGACCGGAATCGCGAGGTGCGCTGCGCGTCCGGATGGCACGGACGCGGGCCAAGCTCCGGCTGGAGTACCTGCTGGCTTTCCGGCACATCGAGCTGCCGACCCCGGTGTGCCGGCGGGTGCTGCTGGCGATCTCAGCGGGTGACATGCGGCGGCAGCGGGAAGCCGACGCGGGGCAGCACCTGCTCGACTGCGAGACCTGCGCGGCACTGAGCGAGCCGCTGGACCGGCGCAGCGTCGCGCTGACCGCGATCGCCGTCCCCGGGGCGCTGCTGGCCTGGACCGCGGGGAAAGCACGCGCGCACCCGCTGCCGACCGCCGGCTCGGCCGCAGCCGGCGCCGCGGTCATCGCCGGCGCGGTGGTGTTCGGGCCGAAGTTGCTGCCTGCTCACCCTGTGGCCGTCCGGACCACCCAGACACCGAGCGCACCTTCCGCACCGTCCGCGTCTTTGGCGTCGCCAGGGGCCGAGGTGATCAGCGACCTGTCCATCGGGGGGCGGCCGGTGAGCGACGCGAAGGCCGGTCAGTCGCTGCGCTCCATGATCGGCGAGGCCGCCGAGGCCTCGGGTATCAGCGTGGTGACCGCGGTCACCCGCAATGGCTTCTGGATCGGGACCACCCAGGGCCGGATTTGGGTCCAGCTCGTGGGGCCGCTGCGGCCGCTGCACATCCACGCGGGAGATCGTGTCTGGTTCGACGGCACCGTGACCGGCAATCCGGCGGCCTCCCCGGCCAGCATCGGCGTGACCGACAGCAGCGACGCCCGGCTGCTGTCGCAGCAGGGAGCGCACCTGACCGTGAACACCACGAAGATCTCAGTGCAGCACTGAGATCTTCGTGGTGTGTTCTTCTGGCGGTGATTAGCCTCCGGAGGGGCCAGCCTGAGCCCGGACGGTTCCGGCGGCGTCCTGAGCCTGGCTGGTCACCTGGGAGGCCGCCGACTGGGCTTCGTCCGATACCGTCGAGGCGGCGTCGGTGGCGGTGTCCTTGACGGACTGGGCGCGTTGCTGCGCCGACTCTTTTAGCTGCTGCGCCGCCTGCTGGCCGGCTTCACCTAGTTGCTGCACGACCGGACGGCCCTGCTCGGTGGCGAAGTCCTTGACCTGGGTCGCCACCTGCTGCTCCGGGTCGCTGGCGGGCAGCAGCGAGGAGATCAGCCAGCCTGCGCCGAAGGCGATCAAGCCGGCCGCGAGCGGGTTTCCTGCAGCCTGCCGCCGGAGCCGGTCCGGCGCCGAGCGGGCCGCACCGGCAGCGGAGGAAGCGGCGGAGGCCGCCGAGTCCCGCGCGGCCGAGGTCCCGGCCGTGATGGTCTGACCCACGCCGGCGGTCCCGGAACTTGCCCTGTCCCACGCGTTCGATGCGCCTTGACCCGTGCTGCCCATGATCTTGTCCTTCACGTTCGTTATCGTCTCGCGAGTAGCCTGCACACGCCGTTCCACGATCTTCGGCGGACTGAGCTTTTCCGTCAGCGCATCGACGTCCGCGCTCAGTTCCTGCTGGGTCCGCTCGATTTCGCTACGGATCTGGTCTGGATTAGACATGGTGTCTCCTCATCGGCCCTTGATCGCGTCGGGCAGTTCCTTGACCGTTTCCGTGGTCCGCTCGGGCTTGGGATTGACCTCGCGCATCCGCCGGCGGCCCACGGCGAACAGCACAGCGCCGGTCAGCGCCCAGACGGCGGTCACGACGAGCGCGGCCCAGCCCTTGGCCATCACCTCGGCCAGGCCCCACCAGGCCGCGATCGAGGCGAACAGCAGCACCATGTAACCGGCGAAGCCGGCCGCACCCAGCATCCCGGCGGCCTGTCCGGCCTTGACGGCTTCTTCCTTGATTTCGGCCTTGGCAAGCGCGAGTTCCTGCCGCATCAGCGTCGACAGGTCCTGGGTGACCTCGCCTATCAGTTCTCCGACCGACGCGCTGCCGACGTCACGGCCGGTACCGACGGCCGTTATCCCGGGGTGCGGGGGCGGGGAGGTCATGGCTGTCCCGGCTGGTATGAGCCCGGACTGTCCTGCGGGTACTCCTGGCCTGTCCGCTCGCGGCCGGTGTCGAAATCACTGGGATAACCGGAGTCTGCGGCGGTTTCGTCGAACACGGGAGTGCCGGCGTCAGGGATGGCATCAACCGCCGGGTCGTAGGTGCCGGTGGCGGGGTAGGCCGGGCTGGCGGGGTACTCCTGGGTGGCGGGATACTCCTGGGTAGCGGGGTACTCCTGGGTAGCGGGGTACTCGGGGGCAGCGGGAGTCTCCAGGTAGCCGGGGATGGGGGGCGCCCCGGTGGGGTCGGCTTGATCGGCGACTGAGGGGTCCCAGGTGGCCGGGGGTATCTCGGGCGGGATCTGCGCTGCGGCCGGGGCTCGGCCGGGATCTGCGCCTGCGGCTGGGGCTCGGCCGGGATCTGCGGCTGGGGCTCGGCCTGGCTTCCCGATCCGGACGCGGCGGTCAGCCCCCTGGTCAGTCGTCCGGCGGCTAGGCCCGCCACGGCGGCACCGAGCAGGAACGTTCCGGGGCGGCGGCGAGCGAAGTCCCTGACGGCGTGTACGAGATCGGCCGGCTCGCGCTGCTCCAGCCAGGAGGCGGCTCCGTGCATGCGATCGGCCGCCTGCCTGGCCACCTCGGTGGCCACTCCGGACTGGCCGCCCTTGGCCACCATCTCCGACAGCTCGTCCGCGACGTTCCGTAGCTGGTGAGCCGCCTGACGCTGCTGCGTTGCGGCCTGATCACGGGCCTGGCCGCCTGCCTCGCCGAGCAAGTCCCTGGCCTGGCGGGTGGTCTCCGCGACTACGACCTTGGCCTGGTCCGAGGCGGTCTGGGCGACATGGCCACCCGCCTCGCTGACGGTCCGGCCGACATTCGCGGCCTGATCGCGAGCGACGTCCGTGGTGGACGACGGCGAGCTCTGGCCCTGCGAAGCGAAAGACCATGTTTGGTCAGTCATGCGGGCGTCCTAACTTTACGGGAGTAAATGGGCAGCCCCGCTACCCCTGTCGGTACGGCATAACCCTCTGCGGTCAGGGCGATGCACGCGCCCGGCGAAGGCTCAGCGTCCCGCGAGCACCGGCCGTCCCACCCGGCGCACCCGTGCCGGGCTGCTCCGGCTTTCGAGGCACGACGATGGTCCATAGGTGTTGCCGGGGCAACACCAAGGGACCATCGGGTCAGTTCGGGGTTCTGCCACCGTGGAGCTGGCGTGTATCGGGGCCGTCAGTTCGCCGGTCCCTCTCTTGACGTGGGTCATTCGGCCTGGCGGTGGCGTTCTCCCGTGGATCGGGCGGGTCGGCTTGACCGCACATTCCGTATGACGCACAATCCTCGCCATGGGCGAAGCCTCCGTGGGGACGGGATCGTGGGCCACCGCAGCTGCCGGACGAATTTCACCGAGGCGCTTGAGCCGTGGGGGATCGCCGAGTGGCAGATCCCCGACCCGTTCAACTTCTTCCAGAACGCCCCCATCCATCCGGACCGGGCGTTCGGCAATGAGATTCCCACCGGTAAGGCCGGGGACAAGCTGGTGCTGCGGACGCTGATGGATTCGATCGTCTCGGTCTCCGCCTGCCCGCAGGACCTCAATCCGTGCAACGGGTTCCACCCGAGCCCGCTCATGATCCGCATCCTCGGCCCGTCGCGGGATCTGTCATGAGGCGGATCCGGCTGGCCGGACAGCTGGCTGAGCCCATCAGCCACTACACCGACGGGGTCGAGGCGGGCGGGTTCCTCTACATCTCGGGCATGCTGCCGGTCGACGCCAACGGTGACCTCGTGGGCGTCGGCGACGTGGCCAGGCAGGCGGAACAGGTGCTTGACAACGTGGGCGCCGTCTTGCGGGCCGCCGACGCCACCTTCGACGACGTCGTGCGGGTCGGGGTGTACCTGCTGAACGTGGCCGACCGATCGGCCGTCAACACGGTGCGCCGCCGCTACTTCGGCGACGCCCGGCCAGCGAGCACGCTGGTGGAGGTCAGCGCGCTCGCTATCCCTGACGCATTGGTAGAAATCGAGGCCGTCGCGCTGCTGCCCGGCCGGGACGCCGGCTGACCGAACCATCTCATCCACGGAAGGCGGTCCTCCTTCCGCACGTGGGGCTCGGCTACTTTGCTGCCCTCAACCGGCGGCTGTGGCTCGGTGGTGTCGTCTCCTGCCCTTGAGATCCTGGGCGGAGGAGCGGCAAGATGGTGCCTGTGAGCCCCGTCAAGTCCGCCTCCGCAGTCCGCTTCGAGGCGACCCTGTACACCATCGACGGCTCGACCATCGCGCGGCTGCCGGACAAGGCGAGCAAACAGTTGCCGTCTCGTGGCCAGGTGGCGGTGCAGGCAACCGTCAATGGCCACGCGTTCCAGACTGTCGTCGAACCGGACGGCGAATTCGGCCACTGGATGCGAATCGACTCGAAGCAGCAGCGGGCCGCCGCCATCCACGCTGGGGACACCGCGGCGGTCGAACTCGCGCCGCTCGACAACTGGCCAGAGCCACACGTCCCGCAGGATCTTCTGACGGCTCTTGCTGCCGCCCCGAAGAAGATCCAGGAGCTGTGGAAGGACATCACGCCGATGGCGCGCTGGGAATGGGTCCGATGGGTTAACGCGACCCGCAACCCCGATACGCGTCGGCGACGGGTCGAAGTCAGCATCTCCAAGATGCAGAGCGGGAAGCGTCGACCGTGTTGCTT
Organism: uncultured Actinomycetes bacterium; assembly: GCA_963808315.1. GTDB lineage: Bacteria > Actinomycetota > Actinomycetes > Streptosporangiales > Streptosporangiaceae > Palsa-504. The sequence continues at coordinate 72,213 of CAWEFK010000015.1, forward strand.
CAACCTCGCCGCGTGCACCGACCCCGACCTTTCGAAGAGCGGCAAGCTGGTCGCTCCTTAGTGAGCGCCCTGGCATATGCGATGAGTGAGCTCTTCGGCCCGGTGCCGGTAGCGAGCCGAGGATGAATCGGCGCACCAGCAGTCCACACCAAGATCTGGCGGTATCGCGCGCCATCGACGCCATCATCGAGGCACCCGGCGATTGGCGGAGCACGACGCTCGCCCAACTACGTGCCGTGATCCTCAGCGCCGACGCCTCCATCGTGGAGGAGGTGAAGTGGAAGAAGCCTTCCCGGCCGATGGGTGTCCCGGTGTGGTCACGCGACGGCAACATTTGCATCGGCGAGACGCTTAAGAACGCGGTGCGGCTGACGTTCCCGAAGGGCGCGCTGTTGAAGGACCCGAAACACGTGTTCAACACGCGGCTCGACAGCGCCACCGTGCGCGCTATCGACTTCCGCGAGGATGACCGCGTGAACGAGGCGGCGTTGCGGGCACTCATCGTCCAGGCCGTGGCGCTGAACACTTCAAAGGCCCGCGCGCATTGAGAAGCGGTCGTCGCGCTACGACGCCGGAGGCGTCCCGGCCGGGCTGACGAGCGCCGGCAATTCGCCTGGCTGATCCGCATGGGACGGGCCGCGCCGGGTACTGAGCGCCGAGGAGGTTCCCATGACCAAGGCGTCTGCCCATTCCTTCTCCAGGCTCTCCGGTTCCAGGCGGACCGCACGGCTGCGCCTCGCGCTGGCGCTGACGGGCGCGGCCGCGCTGGCCGGGGGCGCCGCGACCGCGCTGCCCGGGGTGGCATCGGCCGCAGCGGCCACCACGGCCGAGCCCTACAACTGTGCGCCTAACGGGCCGGCCGGAAGCCAGACGGTGTATGGGACGTTCGGCGACGCCAGCGTGATCGGGTGGGCCGGAAACAGCCAGGGTGTGGTGGCGTGCCTGGGCGGCAGCTTCTGGGTCGACACCAGCGGCCCGAACGGCGGGCCCGGCAGCGCCAGCACGGCGGCCGTGACCGGCACGACCTACGGCTACGGGGTCTACCACGACAGCCCGACCACCTGGAAGAACGCGGACGGCTACCTGCCCGCGATGGTGACGGCCTTCCACCGGTCGGGCGCCACCATCTCGATCACCAACTTCGGCGACGACGTCACCATCGGCGGGCACGCCTACGTGATCATCTACAGCCGGGTCCAGGTGAGCAACCCGACCAGCGCCGCGATCAGCATCGACCCGCAGCCCTCGGCCGGCCTGATCCCGCTGAACTCGGCGTCGGACACGGTGCCGGCCCACGGCACGGTGGACCATGATTACGCGGTGCCCGCGGACAAGTTCGGCGGCAGCTACGCGTACCCCTCGAACAGCGCGATCGTGGCCGCCGGCGGATTCAACCAGCACTTCGCGCACATGAGCTCGTACTGGAACGGCCAGCTGGCGGGGATCGCGCAGATCACGGCGCTGCCGGATGCCAGCCTGATCGACGCCTACAAGACCGGGTTCATCTACACCCAGATCATCCGCTCCGGTGACGAGCTCAAGACCGGGGCCAACGGGTACGACCAGGAATTCAGCCACGACGTCATCGGCATCCTGGCCAACTTGTTCACCCAGGGTTACACCAGCAACGCGCACGGGCTGCTGAACCGGGCCCGTTACGTGATCGGCACCCAGACGCAGTACGACGACGGGGTGTGGACCTATCCCTGGGTGTGGGCCATCTACCTGCTGAAGACCGGTGACCTGAGCTTCGTCAAGGCGAACTTCGCCACCGAAGGGTCAAGCGGGAAGACCGAGCCGAGCATCGAGGACACCGCGCACCTGATCGCCACCGACCGCACCGGGCCCGGCGGGATCATGGAAGAAACCAACGACATCGACGCCAACGGCTACTGGACGATCGACAACTACGAGGCGCTGACGGGCCTGTGGACCTACCACTGGCTGGCCCTGCAGGTGGGCAACACCAGCGAGGCGAGCTGGGCGGCGTCGCAGTACAGCAGCCTGCTGGCGGCGGTCAACAAGACGCTGGACGCGACGATCTCGGCCAACCACCTGAACTACCTGCCCTGCTCGATGACCGAGCCGAACACCAGCAACCGGTGCGTCAACGCCGAGGACGCCAACTGGGCGGCGCCGTTCCTGTTCGGCCGCTGGGCCTGGGACGGCTCGCTGTTCGGGGCGCCGCTGAGCGGTCCCGGCGTGAGCCTGATCGATGCCACCTATAAGTACGGCTTCGCCCGGCTGGCCGGAAAGCTGCCGCCAAATACGTTCGGCGGGTACCCGACCCAATACTGGAGCACGGCTTACAACGCCGGGTACGGCGAATGGGGACTGGCCAGCAGCCACTACCGGGACCAGGGCATCTTGAGCTACCAGTTCATGGTCGCCGCCGGGCAGAGCGGCCCGTACTCCTGGTGGGAGAGCCAGCAGTTCCCGAACCCCGGCTCACCGTGGACCGGCACCCACCCGGAGTCCGGCAACGGGGCGTCGCCGCACGCCTGGGGCATCGCCAACGCCAACATGGTGCTGCTCGACTCGCTGGCCGCGCAGCGTTCCGACGGCAGCCTGGTCATCGGCCGCGGCGTCCCCGCCGCCTGGACAAGCAGCGGGAAGGTCATCAGCGTGGCGAACTTCCCGACCACGGACGGGCGGCATCTCGGGCTGAAGATCAGCACCAGCGGGCACGCGGTCACGCTCACGCTGACCGGGCAGGCACCGTCCGGCCCGGTCCTGTTCCAGCTGCCGGCGTTCGTCAACAACATCGCCCGCGCCAGCGCCGGCACGGTCGACGAGTCCACCGGCACCGTCACCCTCCCCGCCAGCGCGCACTCGGTCACCGTTCAGCTCAGGTAGGGGCGGGGGCTTGACTCTCACGTTGGGTGAGGGGGGCACAGTAGTGCCATGCTCAGCATCGGCGAGTGGCACAGGAGCCCGCCGAGCTGCCCGCGCCGATGATCTGGCCCGCTGGGCGCAGGAGCACCACTATCAGGCGGCCGGGCGCAGCCGGGACGTCTGGGTCAACGTGGTCGACGACATCGCCGACGTCGGCGAGCAGGTCTTCGAGATCCAGCTGCCGGTCAAGCGCAAGGACGACGGCGCGTCCTAGCCGGTTCGCGGGGCAGGCACCAGCGTCCGTTCGGCCGTCATGATCTGGTCTTGACCGGGGCGAGCCGGGTCAAGACGAGCTCGACGCCGATCAGCAGGACGGCCAGGACGGTGATCGCGGGGCCCAGGGCGGCCAGGCTGGTCGCGCCGATGAGCAGGCCGATCAGGGCGGACAGGCCCGCGCCGCCCGCGGCCGCGGCGCCGACCTGCCAGGAGATGACGTGCTGGGCACTGGCGTCACCGAGGCGGACCGGGGTCAGCGAGATCAGGGCCGGGAAGACTCCGGCCAGGGCGGCGCCGAGGACGGCGAAGCCGAGCACCGTGACCACCGTGCCCGGCTGCCACCAGATGACCGCGGCGGCCAGCACGGCCACCCCACTCCCCCACCGGACCACCGCCTGCGGCGGCACCGGGCGGGGCAGCACGGCCAGGCCGATCCGGACCGCGGTCAGCGCACCCCAGTAGCCGAAGGTGGCCAGGCCGGTGGCGCCCGCCGACATGTTCAGGTGACCGCGGCAGAAGCTCGCCTCCCACTGCCCGGCGCCGACCTCAAGCCCGGTGTAGACGAAGAACACGGCGATCCCGGCGACGACCACGCCGCGGTACCGGCGGCGGGTCCAGCGCGCGGACGGATGGGGGTCGGCGTCGGCGACGGCGTGGTCCGCGACTGCCGCGGGGGCGCCGACGCGACGGCGCTGCCGCAGCCAGACGCCGGCCAGGATCAGGTCCAGAGTGAGCAGGGCCAGGTAGGCGGGCCGCCAGGAGCCGGTCAGGATGGCCGCGGTGATGACCAGCGGGCCGACCGCCGTGCCCACGCCGTAGGCGCCGTGCAGCAGGTTGAGCAGCCGGGGCCGGCCGGTTAGGGCCACCGCCGTGTTCAGCCCGGCGTCCATCAGGCCGGCCGCCGCGCCGGTGAGCACGGCCGCGGCCAGCACCAGCCAGAGCCCCGGCGCCCCGGCGAACCCGGCGTAGCCCGCGCCGGCGGTCAGGCCGGCCACGACAAGCAGGGCGGGCACCCCCAGGCGCAGGATCAGCCGACCCACGAAGGCCGTGACCAGGACAGACCCGGCCGTGCCGAGGAGCAGGATGAGGCCGAGCTCACCGACCGGAGCGCCGAAGGTGACGCGCATGGACGGCCAGGCGGTGCCGAGCATGCCGTCGGGCAGGCCCAGGATCACGAAGCTGCCGAGGCTGAGGATGTCCGTGCTGCGGCTGGGCCCTTCCGGGACGGCTGCGCCCGGGAGTGACGCGGCTGGCTGACGCGGCTCTCCCATTACTCCATCCAAACGCACGCGCAGGGCGAGCGCGAATCCACCGCATCCATTGACGGCTGGTTCTGAAAAATGGTGTCATCTGGGGATACTGCCGCGTCCCAGAGGATGGTGAGCCATGGCCGTGCCTAGCATGGACTCCGATGAGCTGGCCAAGTTCGGCTATAAACAGGAGCTCGACCGGTCTCTTGGCTTGTTCTCGTCGTTCGCCGCGGGGTTCAGCTACATCTCGATCATGACCGGGGTGTTCGAGCTGTTCTTCTTCGGCTTCGGCTCCGGCGGTCCGGCGTTCATCTGGACCTGGCCCGCCGTGTTCATCGGCCAGATGCTGGTCGCGCTGTGCTTCGCGGAGATGGCCGGACAGTATCCGCTGGCGGGTTCGGTCTACCAGTGGTCCAAGCAGATCGCCAGGCCCTTCACCTCCTTTTTCGGCGGCTGGATCCTGAGCGTGGGAGCGATCGTCACGCTCGCCGCGGTGGCGGTCGCCTACCAGGTCGTGGCCCCGCAGATCTCGGCGGCGTTCGAGATCATCGGGGGCAAGTCCGACATCGGCCAGGTCGCGACGCCGGGCGGCGCGAAGAACGCGCTGCTGCTGGCCGCGGGCCTGGTGGTTTTTACCACCATTATTAATATGATCGGTGTCAAATTGATGGCGCGGATCAACAACTTCGGCGTGATAGCCGAGCTGATCGGCGTCTCGGTGCTGATCATCCTGCTGGCCGTGCACATCCGCCGGGGACCTGGCGTCATCTTCGACACGTTCGGCACCGGCGCGGGCTATCCGTGGGGCTACTTCGGCGCCTTCCTGGTGGCCGGGCTGATGAGCGCCTACGTGATGTACGGGTTCGACACCGCGGGGTCGCTGGCCGAGGAGACCGTGGACCCGCGGCGGCACGCCCCGCCCGCCATCATCCGCGCGCTGACCGCCGCCGGGATCGCGGGGCTGCTTGTCATCTTGTTCGGCGAGATGTCGGTGCCGAACATCCATGCCCCCCAACTCGGCACCTCCGGGCTGCCCTACCTGGTCAAGTCGACGCTGGGCGGCACCACGGGCGACGTGTTCCTGGTCGACTCGCTGATCGCGATCACCGTGTGCGCGCTGGCCGTGCACACCGGAGGCATCCGGATGATCTTCACGATGGGCCGTGACGGCCGGCTGCCGTTCGCCGCGTCCATCGCCAGGGTGCACGGCCGGTCCAAGACGCCGCTGGTCCCCTCGATTGTCATCGGCGTGCTCACCCTCCTCCTGCTCGTCCTGAACGTCGGTAACCAGCGAGCCTTCTTCGTCCTCACGTCGGTCGCGATCATCATGTTCTACGCGGCCTACCTGTGCGTGACCGGGCCGCTGCTGATCGCGCGGCTGCGCGGCCGGTGGCCCTCGGCCGAGCACGGCCCGTACTTCTCGCTGGGCCGCTGGGGGCTGCTGGTCAACCTGGTGGCGGTCATCTTCCAGGTCGGCGTCATGGTCAACCTGGCCTGGCCGCGCCCGGCCGTCTACGGCGCCGGGGCCTGGTATTTCCAGTGGGGCGCGTTCACCTTCACCGGCGGTCTCGGCCTCGTTGGCGCCATCTACTACTTCTTCGTGCTTCGCGGCCGCCCGGCCAGCGTGCTGACCGGGCATCAGGCCGAGCCGGCGCTCGCGGCGGCGGGCCAGACCGATGAGCACTGACCGAGGAGCGCTGACCGACGAGCCGGCCTGAACCTGGGACCGGGTCGGTGCCGGGGCCGGCGGGGGCACCGGGGGATGTGGCCGGGTTCCTCGGCGCTCATCCTCCGTTTGACGGGCTGGAACCGGACGAGCTGGCCCGGGTCGCTGCGGTAACCGAGACGGAGGCCATCGGCCCGGGAAAGACGATCTTCTCGCCGGGCGCCGGACCGGTGACGAGCCTGTGGGTGGTCCGGACCGGATCGGTGGAGATCATCCACGACGGGCGGATACTCGACCTGCTCGGGCCGGGCGAGCTGTTCGGGCACGCGTCCATGATCTCCGGGCTGCCGGCCGGCTTCGAGGCCCGGGCGGGCGAGGACACCATCTGCTATCGCATTCCCGCCGACGTCATGCGCCCGCTGCTGGCCCACCCGGACGTGCTCCAGTTCGTGGCCCGATCCATCGCGGCGTCCGCTGCGGCGTCCATTGCGGCTCGGCCCCGGGTGAACGAGCCGCCCGCGGACCCGATGGGGCTGCGCGCGGCGATGCTGATCCGGACGCCGCCGCTGCTGTGCCGGGGCGACGAGCCGATACGCGCGGCGGCGAAGCGGATGACCACCGAGGGCGCGAGCGCCATCTTGGTCCGTACCGGCCCCGAACAACTGGGGATCGTGACCGACAGCGACCTGCGGTCCCGGGTGGTCGCGGCCGGACTCAGTCCGGACGCGCCGGTCTCCGCCATCATGACCGAGCCCGCCTACGCCGTGCGCGCCGACCGGCTGGGCGGGGAGGTCCTGCTCGACATGCTCGAGCGGGACGTGCACCACATCCCGGTGCTGTCCCCCGCCGGGGAAATCCTCGGCGTGATCGACGACGGCGACCTGATGGCCGCGCACGCGCGCCAGCCGTCCCTGCTGCGCCGGGCCATCGACCTGGCGGGCAGCCCGGCGGAGCTGGCGGCCATATCGACTCACCTGACCCCGATGATCATCGCCCTGCATGATGCACGCGCGGCGGCCGGGCAGGTGGCAGCGGTGCGTTCGGTCGTGCTTGATGCGCTGACCCGGCGGCTGGTCGAGCTGGCCGTTCGGGACGCCGGGGATGCCGGGGATGCCGGGGCCCCGCCCGCGCCGTTCGCCTGGTTCGCGCTCGGCAGCCTGGCGCGGCGGGAGGTGGTGCCCTCCTCCGACGTCGACAGCGCGGTGGCCTGGCTGCGGGACGAACCGGGGGTGCGCGAGTACGTGGCGCGGGTGGCGCGGACGGTGGATGACGGCCTGCGGGCGTGCGGGATCCAGCCGGACGCGCACGGCGCGAGCGCCGCCAGCTCGCCGTTCGCGCGATCGCTGGCCTCCTGGCACGCGTCCGCGCGCAGCCTCAGCCAGGATCCGACGCAGCCGCAGGCGCTGATCCTGGTGTCGATGATCACCGATAGCCGCCCGGTGTGGAGCGGGGACGGTGCGTCCGGGGGTGAGGCGCCCGGTGGTGCGCTGAGTGGTGGTCTGAGTGGTGGTCTGGGTGGTGGGCTGGGGGCGGGCTGGGCGGACGGGGGGCTGTGGGAGGCGCGGGAGCAGCCGGACCCGGCCCTGCTGCGCCTGCTCGCCCGGTTCGCGCTGTCGTTCCGGCCGCCCACCGGGTTCTTGCGTAACTTCGTGGTCGAGCATTCAGGTGAGCGCCGGGGACAGCTCGACATCAAGCACGGGGGGCTGATCCCGATCGTCGACCTCGCCCGCTGGGCCGCGATGGCCGCAGGGAGCACGGGCGGGCCGGGCGGCCCGGGCGGCTCGGGTGCCTCGACGCTGGAGCGGCTGCGGGTGGCTGAGGCGGCTGGGACGCTGGAAGGGTCGCAGGCGCAGACGCTGGCGGAGGCGTTCGGCTTCATATTCTCGCTGCGCCTTGATCACCAGGTGGAGCAGCTGCGTCGCGGGGAGGTCCCCGATGACTTTATCGATCCCAAGACGCTGAACCCGCTGGCCCGTTCCTATCTCAGGGAAGCGTTTCGCGCGGTGGCCGCGGTGCAGTCGGGCCTGGCGAACGAGCTGTCGCTGGGGATCCGGTAGGATCAGCGGCCGGCACGAATCTCCGTCGTGCCGGCCGCAAGGCCCCGGCCGACGCCGGCATCCGGGAACCAGCGGCCCGTGCCGCTGCCCGGCCCGCGAGCGCCTGGCTCGTCCCGCCGGCCCCGGGTCTCCCTTTGGTTCGCTGGACCGGAACCGACCCGGGCACGCAAGTGACGGAACGCGCGCTGTGACGCCAGAGGCCGGTGAGCGCCTGCCTGCGGAGCAGGGTAGCCGGACCCCGGCCCGGGACGGGTCCCGATGACACCCGTGGTGGCTATGCGGCGCCCGTGCCGGGTGGTGCAGGGTGGTGCAGGGTGGTGCAGCCTGCCCGGTAAAGGATTGCGGTGGATCCGCGCTACGTGGTGGATCCGGAGCACCCCTATGGCTGCCCTGATCTTCCGGTCAGCCCGATCTTCCACGCGAACCGGACGGCCCGGTCCGCATGGTACTCAGCCGGGGCCGGGCACGGCATACACCTCGCATCACCACCCCCAGCAGCCACCGCGCCACCAGCACGACCGCGATAGCCCGAGTCCGGCGGCCTGTGCGGCGACCGACCACGCGGGCACCGCGCCGATCCGGTGCACTCCCGGCCACCGGATCCACCGCCAGGCGCGGATCCACCGCCGAAAGGCGGGGGGACGCGGCTGGGAGCGGTGGGTGGGCAGCCGGGATGGAGGGGAAAGACGGCGCGCAAGGCCGGAGAGGCGCGACCAGGCGGATAGGTGGGAGGATGGAACGGCGCCGTCCGGGACGCAGGGAACGAGGAGGTTGGTCATGGCGGAGACGATGTCGTTCACGATCGGGGCGGACGCCAGCTGTACGGACGGGCACTGCGGCAAGGTGGCCCGGGTCGTCGTCGACCCGGTCGCCCGTACGATCACCCATCTCGTGGTCGAACCGGGGCACCTGACCGGGGTCGGCCGGCTTGTGCCGCTTGACCTCATCGACGCCACCACGGAGGAGATCCGGCTGCGCTGCACCCTGGCGGAGTTCGACAAGCTCGATCCCGCCGAGGAGACGCAGTTCTTGCCGGGCAGCGCCGGTTACCAGGCCTATGGCCCGGACCAGGTGCTCTTCATGCCGTACTTCGGCACGGGCGTCGGCATGGGCCTGGGCCCGGCATCGGTCCCGCTGACCGTCACCTACGACACCGTCCCGCTGAACGAGGTGGAGGTGCGTCGCCATGAGCCCGTCCACGCCACCGACGGCGAGATCGGGCGGGTCCAGGGGCTGGTCATCGACTCTGACAGCCACCATGTGACCCACGTGCTCCTCCAAGAGGGGCATCTGTGGGGCCGCAAGGACGTGGCCATCCCGATCGGCGCCGTGACCGGGGTCCAGGACGGCATCCGGCTCAACATCACCAAGCAGCAGGTGCAGGATTTGCCGGCCGTGGACATTCACCATCCGGGCGGTTAGGCCGGTCAGCAGCCGGGTGGCTCCCGCCGACGGGGCACCTGGCCGACGAGCATCATGAGAGTGTCGGCGAGTTCGTCGATGGCCCAGCTAGTGCCGTGTCGGGTAACGTTCGCCCCGCTTCCAGCAGCTTCGCTGGGGCAGGACCCTGAACCTGACCCACTACGACGGACCATCGGTGTTGCCAGGACAACCACGATGGACCATCGGTGTCGCTGTGGAGCGGGAGCGCCCGGCACGGGTGTGGCAGGCGAGGCGGGTGGTGTTCGCGGGGGCTGCTGACCCTTCGCCGGGCGTGACCTTTACCGCACCGGGTAACCGGGCGGACGCTGGTTGCTGAGGTACTAGTTTGGTCAGTGACGGCCGGGCGGGTGACGGCGGACATGACGCCCCGGCAGAACGAACCAGACGGGACGAACCCGGCGGGACATGACGAACCCGGCGGGACATGACAAAGGAGTCGCGGCCATGGCGCAGGTTTACGAGGACATCCGGTACGAGGCCGACGGCACGACGGCCGTCATCACGATCAGCCGCCCGGAGCGGTATAACGCCTTTCGCGGCCGGACCGTCGACGAGCTGATCCGCGCCTTCCGGGCCGCGTGGGCTGACCGCGGGATCCAGGCCGTGATCCTCACCGGCGCCGGGGACAAGGCCTTTTGCACCGGCGGGGACGTCAAGCAGCGCGCCGAGACGGGCGACTACGGGCCGACCGAGAGCGGCATGTTCGAGATCGGCTACCTGCACAGGCTGATCCGGGACATCCCCAAGCCGGTGATCGCGGCGGTCAACGGGCTGGCCGTGGGCGGGGGGCACGTCCTGCACGTGCTCTGCGACGTCTCCATCGCCGCGGAAACCGCCCGGTTCGGCCAGGCCGGACCGCGGGTGGGCTCGTTCGACGCCGGTTTCGGCTCGGCGTACCTGGCGCGGGTCATCGGGGAGAAGCGGGCCAGGGAAATGTGGTATTTCTGCCGGCTCTACGACGCGCAGACCGCCGAGCACTGGGGCCTGGTGAACAAGGTCGTGCCCGCCGCCGACCTGCTCGGCGAGGCCAAAACCTGGGCCGCGGAGATCGGCGAGAAGAGCCCGACCGCCATCCGGTTCCTCAAGCAGTCGTTCAACGCCGACACCGACCACCAGGCCGGGCTGAGCAACCTGGCGATGTCGGCGCTTGACCTGTACACCGCCTCACCCGAGGGCCTGGAGGGCGCCGCCGCGTTCGCCGAGAAGCGGGCCCCGGACTTCGCCGCGCACGTCATCTCGCACTGACCGGAAGGCTGACATGACGAGCACCATTGACGCCGGGTTCGCGGTTGACTATCTCGGCCTGGACAGCCTGTTCTCGGCCGGGGAACTGGCGCTGCGCGACCGGGTCAGGGATTTCGTCGACGAGCGGATCCGGCCGGACATCGCGGCGTGGTACGAGGCCGCGCACTTCCCCCGCGAGCTCGTCCCGGAGCTGGGCGCGCTTGGGCTGCTCGGCATGCACCTGACCGGCTACGGCTGCCCGGGCCGCAGCGCGGTGGAGTACGGGCTGGCCGCGATGGAGCTCGAGGCCGGCGACTCCGGCGTGCGCACCTTCGTCAGCGTGCAGGGGTCACTCGCGATGAGCGCCATCTATAAGTTCGGCTCGGAGGAGCACAAGCAGCGCTGGCTGCCGTCGATGGCCACCGGGGAGCTGATCGGCTGCTTCGGGCTCACCGAGGCCGACGCGGGCAGCGATCCCGCCAGCATGCTCACCACCGCCGTCCGGGACGGGCCGGACTGGGTGATCAACGGGTCCAAGCGGTGGATCGGGCTGGCGTCGATCGCCGACGTGGCCGTGATCTGGGCCAAGACCGACGAGGGCATCCGCGGCTTCCTCGTGCCAACGTCCGCGGCCGGGTTCACCGCCACCCCGATCGAGGGCAAGCTCGGGATGCGCGTCTCGATCCAGTGCGACATCACACTGGACCGCGTGCGGCTGCCCCCGGACGCGGTGCTGCCCGGCGTCACCGGGCTGAAGGGACCGTTCTCGTGCCTGAACGAGGCCCGCTACGGGATCATGTGGGGCGCCATGGGCGCGGCCCGCGACTCCTACCTGGCCGCGCTGGCCTACGCGCAGGAACGCCGCCAGTTCGGCCAGCCGCTGGCCGGGTTCCAGCTTACCCAGGCCAAGCTGGTCGACATGGTGCTGGAAATCCAGAAGGGCATCCTGGTCGCCCTGCACATCGGGCGGCTCAAGGAGGCCGGCGCGCTGCGCCCCGAGCAGATCTCCTTCGGCAAGCTCAACAACGTCCGCGAGGCCATCGACATCTGCCGCCAGGCCCGCACCATCCTGGGCGGCAACGGCATCACGCTGGAGCACTCGCCGGTGCGGCACGCCAGCAACCTGGAGGCCGTGCGGACCTACGAGGGCACCGACGAGATCCACATGCTGATCATGGGGCGGGCGCTCACCGGCATTGCCGCGTTCGCGTGAGCGACCCGCGGCGTCGAAGCGGGTGCGGTGGGCACGCGGGCGGGGACGTTCGGAAAAAAATGGGTTAGGGGCGGGCCTGGCCGGTGAAGCCGCCGATGATGTCGCTGGCGGAGCTGACCGCGCCGTGGCGGCGGCGGATGATGTCCGCGATCAGCCCGGTCCACCCGGTCTGGTGCGAGGCGCCGAGCCCGGCGCCGTTGTCGCCGTGGAAGTACTCGTTGAACAGCAGGTTGTCCTTCCAGGCGGGGTCGTGCTGGAGGCGGTCGACCCAGCCGAAGCAGGGCCGCCGCCCGTCGTGGCCCACCGTGAACAGGGAGATCAGCCGGTCCTGCAGGTCCAGGGCGATCACGTCCAGGGGCACCCGGTGTCCCGAGCCAGACGGGTACTCGATGGTGAGCTCGTCACCGAAGAACTGGTAGTAGCGCTCGAGCACGCTGACGACCAGGTAGTTGAGCGGGAACCACAGCGGCCCGCGCCAGTTGGAGTTCCCGCCGAACATGCCGGTGGTCGACTCGGCCGGCTCATAGTCGACCGTGGCGGACAGGCCCTCGACGTCGAGCTCGTACGGATGGTCGCGGTGGTAGGCGGACAGGGCCCGCAGCCCGTACGGGGACAGGAACTCGCCCTCGTCGAAGAGCTTGGCGAACAGCTTCTCCAGGCGGTCAACGCCGGCGATACTCAGCAGCAGGTGCCGGTCGCCGGGTGCACCGCGGACCAGGCCCTGGTCGCCGAGCGCGTCCGGGTCGGTCAGGCCGTGCTGGCGGAGCAGGCCGGCGAACTGCTTGCCGACCGTCAGCGACTCGCTGATCCACCCCTCGTCGATGACGGCCGCCGACAGGATGGGGATGATCCCCACCATCGACCGGTACCTCAGCGGCACCGTGGTCCCGTCCGGGGTGAGCAGGCGGTCGTGGTAGAGCCCGTCGGCGTCGTCCCACAGGCCCTGATCGTCCATGGCCGCGGTGATCGCCGCGAAGTGCTCGAGGAACTTGATGACGAGGTCGGTGGCGGGCCGCTGCCCGCTACGCTGCAGGACGCCGGCGATGGCGGCCATCGCGATCGCGTAGAAGGCCATCCAGCCGGTGGCGTCGGACTGCTCCAGGACACCGCCGACCGGCAGGTGCGAGCGATCGATCGGGCCGATGTTGTCCAGCCCGAGGAAGCCGCCCTCGAAGACGTTGTTGCCGCCCGCGTCCTCCAGGTTGACCCACCAGGCGAAGTTGAGCAGCAGCTTGTCGAAAACCCGGCTCAGGAAGTCCAGGTCCCGGCCGCCGTCGATGGCGAACACCTCGAGCGCGGCCCAGGCCTGCACCGGCGGGTTCACGTCCCCGAAATCCCACTCGTAGGCAGGCAGCGCCCCGTTCGGATTCTGGAACCACTCACGGCAGAGCAGGATCAGCTGGTACTTGGCGAACGCCGGGTCGACATGGGCCAGCGCCACGCAGTGAAAGGCCAGGTCCCAGGCCGCGAACCAGGGGTACTCCCACTTGTCGGGCATCGACATCAGGTCGAAGGAATCGAAGTGACGCCACCGGGTGTTGCGCCCGTTCTTGCGTCCGGCGGGGGGCGCCGGCTGGGTCGGGTCGCCGGTGAGCCAGCGGCTGACGTCGTAGTTGTACAGCTGCTTGCTCCACAGCAGGCCGGCGAAGGCCTGGCGCATCACCATCGCCTCGTCCGGGCTGGCCGGAGCCGGGGTGAGCTCGGCGTAGAACTCGTCGGCCTCGGCCCGGCGCTGCTGGACGACCTGGTCGAAGCCGGCGCCGAGCGCGGTGGCCTGCTTGTCGCCTGGGGCGGCTGAGGCTGGGGCTGGGGCTGGGGCTGGGCGGAGGCGGAGCCGGAGCTCGGCGGTCTGGCCGGGCGCGATCGTGAGCCGGTACCAGAAAGCGCACTTGGTGCCGCGCTGGTCGGGGTTGACGGTGGGCGCGCCGCTGATCACATGATCGTTGATGCCGTCCTTGGGGTAAGGCGTGAGCGGGGTCGCGCCGAACAGGCGGGCCACGTTGGTCTCGTTCTCGCAGAACAGCGGGAGCGGGCTGGTCCCGTCGCTGGCCGGCCCGGCCAGCAGTTCCAGGGGGCCGAGGAAGGGATGGTCGGTCGTGATCCCCGAGCCCCCGGCGACGCCGCCGGCGCCGACCAGTTCCGGCTTGGGCGCGCCCTCGTCCCAGGACCAGGTGTTGCGGAACCACGCGGTCGGCAGCACGTGCACGGTGTCGGCGTCCGGGCCGGCGTTGGTTACCCGGATGGTCATCAAGATGTCGGTGGGTTCGGCCTTGGCGTACCAGACCTCGGTGATCCAGTAACGATCGTCGTCGAACACCCCGGTGTCGAGCAGTTCATACTCCGGGTCGTGCTTACCGCGGCGGCCGTTGACCTCGCGGAGGTCCTCGTAGGGGAACGCGCGCTGCGGGTAGTGGTAGCGCCACCGGTTCCACGCGTGGCTCGGCAGCGCGTCCAGGTACCACCAGTACTCCTTGACGTCCTCGCCGTGGTTGGCCTCCGCGCCGGTCAGCCCGAACGCCCGCTCCTTCAGGATCGGGTCACGGCCGTTCCACAGCGCCAGCCCCAGGCACAGCCGCTGCTCCACGTCGCAAAATCCGGCCAGGCCGTCCTCACCCCACCGGTAGGCCCGAGATCTGGCCGCCTCGTGCGGCAGGTAATCCCAGGCCTCGCCGTCCGCGCTGTAGTCCTCGCGGACTGTCCCCCACTGCCGCTCGCTGAGGTACGGTCCCCACAGGTACCAGTCGCCGGCCTGCCGCAGGCCGTCCTCGAGCCGTCCGAAGCCGTCAACCCGCTCGCGTTCCGCACTCATCGGTACTCTCCTGCTTTGGGGGGAATGTGACGTTCTACCGATTCTTTTCGGTACGGTGCCACATCCACTGATATCAGCGAGCCCTCGCTGGGTGACCCGTGGGACCAAGAGGGCGTGGGTGTCGCGTGGGGCTCAGCCCTCGGGGTTGTGCCAGGTCTCGGGGTTGTGCCAGGTCTCGGGGTTGTGCCAGGTCTCGCCGGCGGGCAGCAGGCTGGCGGCCTGGTCCGGGCCCCAGCTGGCCCGGGCGTAGGAGTGCACCGGGACCACGTTCCCGATCACCGGGTCGACCACCCGCCAGGACGCCTCGACGGTGTCCTGCTGGGCGAACAGCCAGCGTTCGCCGTTGAGGGCGGCGCCGATGAGCCGGTCGTAGGGACGCATGTCCTCGCCTGGATGCTCGGCAAACGTGAGTTCCTCCGCCTCGGGTATCCAGCCTGCGCCTGGCTTCTTGCCGATCAGCGACAGGGCGACCCGGTTCTCCGGGTTGATCCGGAATCGCAACACGTTGGCGGCGCCCTGGCTCTGGCCCTGGCCCTGGGCGTGGGCCTGGGCCTGGGCCTGGGCCGCGAGACCGAACGCGTCGTACGGGGGGCGCCGGAACTTGATGCTGACCTCGGTCGCGGTCACCGGCAGGCACTTGCCCGCCCGGATCAGGATCGGCACGTCGGCCCAGCGCCAGGAGTCGGCGGCCAGCCGGACCGCCACGTAGGTCTCGGTCACGGACTTCGGGTCCACCCCGGCGACCTGGAGGTATCCCTCGTACTGGCCCCTGACGGTGTCGCGGGCGGTCAGCGGGCGCAGCGCGCCGATCAGCTGGGCCTTGGCCGCGCGCCAGGAGTCCAGGCCGGTGCCATCCGGAGGTTCGGCCAGCACGGTGGCCAGGACCTGGAGCATGTGGTTCTGTACCACGTCCTTGATCGCGCCGGTCTTGTCGTAGAAGCTGCCCCGGTCGGCGACGTCGAACGCCTCGGCCATCGTGATCTGGATGCTTTGCACATACGTGCGGTTCAGCAACGGCTCGATGATTGAGTTCGCGAACCGGACGAACATCAGGCTGTCCACCGGGTCCAGGCCCAGCCAGTGGTCGACCCGGTAGATGGCGTCCTCGGGGAAGTACTTGTGCATGGTCTCGTTCAGCTGCTGGGCACTGGCCAGGTCGGTGCCGAACGGCTTTTCCACCATGACCCGGCTGCCCTGCGCGCGGCCGGCCTTGGCGATGCCCTCGGCGATGCGGCCGAACAGCGACGGCGGCACCTCGAGGTAGAACAGAGCCTGCTGCCCCGAGCCGATCTTGTCCGACATGGCCGCGTAGGTCGCAGGGTCGTCCAGGTCCCCGTCGATGTACTGCAGCAGTGCCAGCATCTTGACCGCGGCTGCACTGGCCGGATCGATCTTGTTCAGCCGCAGCGAGGCGGTCGCGTAGTCCCGGAACTGCTCCAGGCCCCAGCCGCTCTTCGCCACCCCGATCACGGGCACGTCGAGCACGCCCCGCTCGACCAACCCCACCAACGCGGGGAAGGTCTCCAGCTTCGCCAGGTCCCCGGTCGCACCAAAGATCACCAGGGCATCGACTTGGTCAGTGCTCATGTCCGCCGCCCTTCGGCACGTCCGCCCACCGGCTGGGCGGGCCACGAACCTATCGTGCCACCGACCGTGACCCAGCGCCGGGTCAGGGCCCCGGCCGACCTAGCGCGCGTGACCGGCGCGCGTGACCGGCGCGTGACCGGACACTACTCAACGCTGCGGCGGGCGCGGCCAGTCTGGATGATCAGGGCCGCCGCCCGGCCTTCTCGGTGACTGGCCGCGCACCACGGCAGGACCGGCAGGTGGTGCCAGGCTCCCTGCGGGGCGGTCGCAGAGACGCTCAGACCCGAGGTCCGCGCCGAGGTCAGCACCGAGGTCTGCGCTGAGGTCTGCGCTGAGGTCTGCGCTGAGCCGGTAGTCCGAAGGAAGCCGCAGGCTCGGGCAGGTCAGGTAGTGGGTGCCGACGGCGCCGCACTGTGCGCACCGCTTCCCGCGCGACTCACGCGTCGGGCCAGGCGCGACCCGGACCTCGTCGCGGAACGGCGCGGCATCGGAAACCCGGTACGAGGCGGACGGCCCGGTCATGATGATGTCCTTCCGGCGCGATTCCCCGCGCAACAGCCGGTCATCGTGCCCTCCTTCGCACATCGCTGCGAAACAGCGCCTCTACATCCGCGCGCCGGTACCTGGGCCGGCCGGTCTCGTCGCGAACCTCGGGCAGCCGCCCGCGCCGCGCCCACGTCGCCACCGCCGCCGAGGTCGCCTGGAACAGGACCGCCACCTGCCTGCGGGTCAACAGATCCTCGTCTGTGCGGTTACTGGTCATCGCCACGCTCGCGGGTTCGCAGGCAGCGGGGCGCGGCACAACCACGGTCCGGCCGGACCGATGTCGGCGCCATCACGTTCATGAGATTCCTCGGTAGGCCAGAATGGGCTGATCGCGGGCGAAGGTGGCGAACGCCCGTGTTGCTTGCAACAAAAATGGTGCTGCAAATTGCAGCGCGAGACATCGGTCAGTTGACGGATATTGGCGATACCCAGGACGGAGGAACCATGGCCACGGCCGCTACCTGGAGCGATGACCGTTCAGAGCCCGAGATCCCGTTGCTCGGCGGTGACGTAACCGAGGGCGTCGTGCGGGTGGGAGACACCGTCCGCCGCCCGCTGAACGCCAACTCGCCGGTTATCCACGCGCTGCTCAGTCACCTCGAGGCGGTCGGCTTTACCGGTGCACCCAGGTTCCTGGGCATCGACGCGGCCGGACGTGAGGTGCTCAGCTTCGTCGAGGGCGAGGTGGCCGGACGCCCTCGCCCGTCGTGGATCGGCGACGAGGACAGGATGGT
The DNA here is from genome assembly GCA_963808315.1 of uncultured Actinomycetes bacterium. GTDB lineage: Bacteria > Actinomycetota > Actinomycetes > Streptosporangiales > Streptosporangiaceae > Palsa-504. The sequence goes on from CAWEFK010000015.1 coordinate 89,853, forward strand.
GTCGGTCGCTCGGCTGGTCCGGGCGTACGACGACGCCGCGGCGACGTTCGTTCCTCCCGAGGGGAGCCTGCCGCCTGATTCGTACGGGGAGATCGCGGGCATCCCGCCGGCGCCCCCTTACCCGCCCGAGCTGATCGGCCACCTCGACATCACACCGGAGAACGTGGTGTTCCGGGCCGCGAAGGCGTTCGCGCTGATCGACTTCGACCTGGTCAAGCCGGCCACCCGCGCCGACGAGATGTGCAACGTGATGCTCTGGTGGGGGCCGCTTTTCGACCCGCAGGACGTCGAGCCACAGCTGCGGGGCCTGGACGTGCCGCGCAGGTGCCGGATGCTGGCCGACGCATACGGGATGTCGGGCACCGACCGGGCCAGGCTGATCGAGGTGGCCGTCATGCGCACGCGCCGTTCCTGGTACGTGATGAAGTGGCACGCCGAGCACGACGGCGGTGGCTGGCAGCGGATGTGGGACGAGGGCGTCGGCGACGTCATCAAGCGGCGCGAGGCCTGGCTTGGCCGCAGCGCCGCCACGCTTGAAGCGGCCCTCACCGCGGCCAGCGAGCCGTAGCTCGCCATAGGTCATCGCCGTATGACAGGACAAGCCCGGTGGCCGGGTCGATGACAAGCTGGTAGTCATATTTGCCTGACGTGTACTGCCAGCGGTCGATCGCCAGGCGCCGGTAACGCTGCTCGCTGGCCATCACGTTGAGCTCAGGAAAACGAACCCACGCTGCGGAGATGCTCGCCGTCTCGCCGACTTCGAGTCCTCAGCCGGCGGATCGGCACGGTGTTGGTAGCAGGTGTCCAGCCGAAATCCACGTCCGGGCAGCCGTCAAGGTGCGACGCCAGTTCGCCGTCCAGTTCCCAGCCAGCCCCGTGATGTGACCGCAGGACGATCTCCCTGGCGCCCGACGGCGTCGTGATCGTCGCCCGCGCCTGGCGGGGACGCCACTGGCGGTCAACGGCGACTGCGTAATCGATGTGGCATGGAAGCTCTCCGAGCGGGAGCACCGCGACGCCCTGCAATCGGTAACCGTCCTCGCTCTCGACCAGGAAAGCGTGCTCACTGCTCGACAGGAGCGAGCAGTGCCAGAGGATGTGGCGCTCGATCTGATCGCGATTCATCCGCGGAGACCAGGTGCGGCGAGCATGTCGACAGAGGCAGCGATGGCATAGAAATTACCGTCTGCTTGGTAGGAGTCGTCCCGGATAGTGAAACCGGCCGCGCGAATATCATCCGTTAGGTCGTCATGACGGAACGGAACAAAGTCGATGACGTGCCGACGATGACTGGTCGTGCCCTGCTCATCTTCGAAGAGGAGCAGGATCTCCGCGGTGCAGGGCGATTCGAAATCACCAGGAATCGTCCAGATGTAAAGGGAGTAGCAGCGCCGCCCCTCGCGCTCGATCACCTGCCGGGCCGGAACGATCCGGGGCCTGGATTCGTACAACAGCTCCCAGTTCCTGGAGTCCACGACCAGCGTGCCTGTCGGGGAGAGCACCGTCCTCATCCCCGCAAGAGCGGCCGCCCGGCTGGTTCTCGTTCCCGCGTGCACGATGGAATTGCCCAGGCAGAGGACCAGTTCGAAGGGACCGGAGACTCGATCAGGCAGCTCTTGCCACGACGACCGGGATACTGTCATCGCGATGCCGTATTGCTCCGCTCGCCGGCGGGTTTCTGCGACCATGGCTTCGCTTCCGTCTGAGGCGGTGACCACCAAGCCTTTACGGGCCAGCGCCATCGCGTCCGAGCCGATGCCACAGGAACAATCGAGCACTCGGTTCCCCGGGCCCAGGGTCTTGACCGCGGCCTCAAGGAGGGGCTGATTCCCCGGCGACGTAGCCCCGAATCCGCCTAGCCGGCCGACGGCTTCATCGGGGAAGAGCCATTCATAGTCGTGCGCGAGGTCGCCGTAGAGGTCATCCATGCCGGTAGCTTGGCACAAGGATATGAGGCCGGGCAGCTGAGGAGGCCAGGGTGATCAGAACCCACAGTTATGACGTCACTGTCGCCTGGACCGGTAACCGGGGCAGCGGCACCAGCGGATACCGGGAGTATGGCCGTGATCATGAGGTGACGGTCAGCGGGGCCGGGGGCACGGAAGGGGCCGGGGGCACGGAAGGGGCCGGCCACGACGGCCGGCCGCGGCCCATCGCGGGCAGTTCGGACTCGGCCTTCCGGGGCGACCCGGGCCGGTGGAATCCCGAGCAGCTGCTTGTGGCCGCGCTCGCCCAGTGCCACATGCTTTCCTACCTGCACGTCTGCGCGGCCGCCGGCATCGTGGTCACCGGGTACACCGACGAAGCCCACGGCACCATGACCGAGACCACTGATGGCGGCGGCCACTTCACCGAGGTCGTGCTCAGGCCACGGGTCACCGTGAGCTCACCTGACCTGGTCGAGAAGGCGGCCGGGCTGCACCGGGAAGCCCACGAGAAGTGCTTCATCGCCAGCTCGGTGAACTTCCCGGTCAGGCACGAACCCGTCGTGCTAGCCGCCGGCACCGCTGGCCGCGTGCCGCCGTCGAGGCACTGATCACACCCCGGGCAGCTGACAACCACCTGGTCGGACAGGACAGCCGAATGGTCTCCATGCGGGCCCTGGAGTGCCTGGTCACCACCATCGAGCAGGGCTCCCTGACGAAGGCGGCGGCGGTATTGCACATGTCGCAGCCGGCCCTGTCGCACCAGATCGCCGCCGTCGAGCGGGAGCTGGGAAGCCCGGTCATCGAGCGCCTGCCGAGGGGCATCAGGCCGACCGCGGCCGGGCGGGCGGCCGTCGCGGAGGCGCGGATCGCCCTGGCCGCGGCCGACCGGGCCGTCATCGCGGGCCGGCGGGCGGCTGCCGGGACGGGCGGGCGCATCCGTATCGCCTGTGCCGAGACGATGACAACCTGGATCCTGGTCCCGGTGCTGCGCAGCTGGCGCCGCCGGTTCCCCGACGTCGAGCTCGGCCTGAAGGAGTTCACCAGCGCGGACCGGATGCTGGAGGTGCTCCTGGGCGGAGAAACGGATATTGCCGTCGGGCCCAGGCCCACGCGTACGGATGAGCACGTCGAGGTGCTCGGCCGGGAGGAGACGGTGGTGGTCGCCGCCCCCGGGCACCGGTTCTCGGGGATGGACGCGGTGCCGCTGGCCGAGCTGGCTGCCGAACCGCTCGTTCACTACGACCCGGGAAACGGGTTCGGGGTGTGGGTTGACCAGTTCGCCGCGCGGCGCGGTGTCGTGCTGCCGACGCCGACCTTGCGTACCGGCAGCCCACGCACGGCTGCGCAGCTGGCCATGGCCGACATGGGGGTGACGATCGTGCCCTCCTCCGCCCTCCCGTCGCGTCCGGGCGGGACGATCAGGCCCTTCGACCCACCGGAATGGCGCGACGTGATCGTGGTGGTCGCGGCGCCGCACGATGAGCTGCTGCGGCGTTTCGTCGCCGACCTGAAGCGACGCGGCGTGCCCGACTGGCGCGCCCTTGGCGATAGCGGCAGCACCGGTATTACGGATATCGATAAAGCCCATTAATTCTTCGAAACCCGTGAACCCTTGCTGTCGGCATAGCAAGGTGCCAGGCTCATCTTCGGCCACGTGCAATTCGCTGTTCGTAGCGTTCGGCGGAAAATTTGGGAATGCCGCGTAAAGCCCTAGCCGCTGCCCCCGGAAAGGACACCATGGTGACCGAAAACCTCAAGGACCAGACCGTGCTGATCATCGGCCGGGGCAGCGGCCTCGCCCGCGCCATCGCACTCGCCGCCCGGGACGCCGGAGCGCAGGTCATCGCGGCCGGCCGCGACACAGAAACCCTGCCCGCCGCCTACGCCGGCCAGCCCGGTATCAGCACCGAGCACGTCGACCTCACCGACGAGGCCTCCATCGCCGCCCTCGGCGAACGACTCGGCCCGGTCGACCATGTGATCTCCACCGCCTCGGCCCGGGCTCGCGGCCGCCTCGCCGACCTGGACCGGGATGCGATCAGGCTCTCGTTCGACACCAAGGTGATCGGCCCGCTGATGCTGGCCAAGCACCTGGCCCCGCGGATGAAGGCGGGCGGGTCGTTCGTCATCTTCTCTGGTGTCGCCGCAGCCAAGATCGCGGTCGGCACCCTGGGTGTCGCCATCACCAACGCCGCCGCCGACACCCTGGCTCGGTCCCTGGCCCTGGAACTGGCGCCCATCCGGGTCAACGCCATCTCCCCCGGCGTCATCGACTCCGGCGCCTGGGACGACTTCGGCGCGCAGGGCAAGGCCGACTATTTCGCCGACATCAGCGGCCGCAACCCCGCCCGGCGGATCGGCACCCTCGACGACATCGCGCAGGGCGTCCTGTTCGCCTTGACCAATACGTTCCTTACCGGCCAGACGCTGCACATCGACGGCGGCGAGCCCCTGACCTAGCCGGCGGGGCTGCTGTTTTCTGGCACCTTACCCGGTGCGGTAAAGGTCACGCCCGGCCAAGGCTCAGCGTCCCCCCCAACAACGCCCGCATCGCCCGGCACATCCGTGTCAGGCTGGCCACGATTTCGAAAACATCGATGGACCATTGGTGTTGCTGGAACAACACCCATGGTCCATGGTCGGGTGGCCCGGGGGAATCTCACCCCCGGGCTCCCGCAGAATCCGTACGTGACAGTCTCCCGTCATACGGCTCTTGCCGTCCTGGTCAGCTGGCGGCCGGTTTCACCCAGGCCCAGTGTGCGAAGTACCGCGGCCGGGTAGCGGCCGCGTCCATGAGCGCCCTGGCGGCTTTCTTCCAGGTGCGCCATTTCCGGTACTTGTTCATGATCCACCGCATCAGGTAGGTGTTGATGCGGCGGAGCACGGGATACAGCGCCGAGGTGTAGCAGGCCCCGTAGTAGGCCATCCAGCCCCGGATCTTCGGGTTGATCAGTTTCGCGATCTCCCGTCCGTCGGAGCTGACCCAGCGGTGCAGCCGCCAGGACCGCACCTCGGCACTGATTTTCTTCAGGGCGTCCTTGCTGATCGCGGGCAGGAACGAGGTGAACTGCACCCCGTCCCTCCGCCGGGCCCGCCGTGGCCGGAACGTGAACCCGAGGAACGTGAACGACGTGTGCTCTGCCGAGCCGCGCCGGTTGCTGTCCTTGCAGTACACGATCCTGGTCTTGTCCGGATGCAGCTCCAGCCCGACCTCTGCCATCCGCTCATGCAGCGCGGCCAGGACCTTGCGGGCCTGGTACCCGCTGACGCAGTGGATCACCGCGTCGTCCGCGTACCGCTCGAAGCTGACCAGCGGGAACTCCCGCGCCAGCCACAGGTCGAACGCGTAGTGCATGAACAGGTTAGCGAGCACGGGGCTTATCGCTGATCCTTCCGGGGTCCCGCGGTCCCGCTCTTGCAAGGTCCCGTCCGGGTGCTGCAGCGCAGCGGCCAGCCACCGCTTCACGTACAGCACTATCCAGCGGGTCTCATGGCCGGTGTGATGTTCCACCGCCTTGACGATCAGGTCCCATCGCACGCTGCCGAAGAACTTCCGGATGTCAAGGTCGATCACCCAGCTGTTCTCCCAGCAGCGCTTCCGGCATGCCGCCACCGCGTCCAGCGCGCCCCGTTCCGGCCGGTACCCGTAGGAGTCCGGGTGGAACACCGGCTCCACCACCTTCTCCAGCCGGGCAGCGGCCACGGTCTGCGCGATCCTGTCCGCGACGCACGGCACCCCGAGCACGCGGGTCCCGCCGCCGTGCGGCTTCGGTATCTCCACCGCCTTCACCGGGGGCGGGAACCAGGTCCCCGAGGACATCCGGTTCCAGACCCTGTAGAGATTGCTCTTCAGGTCCTTCCCGAAGTCCTCGATGGACTGCCCGTCCACCCCAGGTGCGCCCTGGTTCCCTTTCACCTTGAGCCAGGCGTCCCAGACCTCCTGCTTCGAGATCCGGAACGGCTTGCCAGATGCTTTCAGCTCGTCCACGCGACTCCTCCCAGGCCGCAGCCCGGTTGACCGGATGAACAACAGCCACGGACAGCCCGGCCCCTTCGCTCCGCCCCCATTACAGGGGTTTCAGCACTACTACGGGCCGGTCCGCCAGCGCGCCCGGCAACGGTACTCACGTCCCTACGGGGCACTCCCGGCTCGGGCACTCCCTCTCGCCGCCGCTGAAGCGGCAGTTTCCGCGCGCGCCTTCTCACGTTCCGCACGAGAGCCGCAGACCAGGCTCACGCCACCTCTGCGCCGGACACCGCCTGGCCAGTAAACGGGTATCCGCCAGGCTCATCCCGGAACACACACCATCGCCCCGGTTCCGATGTCATCTGAAAGAGTTACGACGCTTCAGCAGTGGTCGTCTTCCGGGTCCCTGCCTGGCGCATCACGTGCGCCTTTTCCTCATCGCTCACCACGACGGTCTTCAGCCAACGCAGCATGAGGCGGCTTGAAGCCACCCCCCGAGGGCGGCTCCGGGGGGCCATCAATCCCCCATCTCCCGTACAGCACCGCATCAAGAAACCTCCTTACCTACACGGCAGGCTCCTCTCTACGTTCGTGACACACGGTGTGGCTCTTTCCGAGGGACTGAGTATCAGGCGGCGAGCGTCAGGTTGTCTTGGTAGCGGCTGAGGTGGTTGCGCTGGTGTTCTTGGCTGATGTGGTATTTCCAGTAGGCGTCGTGATCGTGGTTGGCGTGGATGACGCGCAGCCACAAGATGGCCTGGGCGCCGTCGGTGCTCCAGCGGGCGCCGGTGATGCCCATGCGGTCTTTGACCAGGTGGCGGCAGGCGCCTTCGATGACCCCGGTGGCCACGGGCCAGCCGGCGGCCAGGGCCTTGGGGTAGTCCAGGTAGGGCAGCTTGGCGTCGAGGTAGGTCAGGACCTTCTTGATGTTCTTGGCGTGCTCGGGGCCTTGCGGGGGGTACTGGCCGGCGAGCTGGCGGATCCGGGCGATCACCTCGGCGGCGCGGCCGTGCAGGATGTCGGTGGCCTGGGTGATGGTCCAGGTCTCGATCGCGGGGTCGCGGGGCTCGTGGAACGCCCAGGCGGCTTTCCACAGGTATTCCATCACGTGGATCAGGTCGATGAGGATCGTCAGGCGGGTGATGCCGCGGGCGGCGGCTTCGGCCTCCATCAGGTTGATCTGGTGGTTGTCCCCGTCGACCAGGGCGATCCAGTCCCGGTCATGGCCCGGGTCGCGGTCCTCACCCTCATCGAAAGCCCAGCTGATGGCGGCGGACCGGTCCGCGGCGATGTCCACCCGGTAGCGGCGGCTGACGGCCTGCGGCGCGGGCTTGCCCTCCTTCTTCCCGCCCGCGCCGCTCCCGTGGTGGCTGGCCATGACCTGCTCCGGGGTGCGGGGCTGGGGGATCACGTCGAACACGCACGCGACCTCGGCGATCCGCTTGTGCCCTTTCTCCCCGATGCCGGGCCGGGTGCTGAAGTTCTTCACCCGCTTGCCCGGCGCCGTGGTCCGGGTGCGCCGCGATTCCGGCAGCATCGCCACGCCCTTGCCATCTGCTGACAACCCCACCGGCAGCTTCGTGCCTTCTTCCGGCGGGCCGGGCGGCTGCCCCGGCCCGGCCAGCGCGGGACCGGCATAGAACGCGGCCACGTCAGCCGCGGCCGCGGCCGCGATCTCCTCCAGCTGCCGCTTCCCGATCGTGATCCCGGTCGCGGCCCGCACGAACTCCTGAGCCAGCTCGTACGCCCCGTCCCGGGCCGCCAGGGCCGCCAGCTGCTGCAAGGGCCAGGAATAGCGGCGCGGCGGCAGGTTCAGCACCGCATCGCGGGGGAACAGCGCCGGCGCCCCCTTGCCCTTGCCCTTCCCCTTCCCCTTCCCCTTCGCCCGGTAGCTGATCCGCCGCACCCGCACCTCGCCCACCGTCGTCACGATGGTCCGGGCATGACCCCGCCCGGACGGGGTCCGCCGCACCCCGTCCGCGCCGGTCACCTCCGGCAGCCGCGCCTCGGCATCAGCACCGGTATCCAGCCCGAACTGGAACACCGCCCGCAGCAGCTCCCGGCCCCGCACCACCACCAGCTCCTCCATCGCCTCCAGCGTCATCGCCCCCGCCCCGGCCAGCTCTCCCGCCAGCCCGGCCAGCATCCCCGCCGCCGGCCCCAGCCCCGGCACCACCGACTCCACGCTCGCCACCAGCGCGTCCAGCACATACTCTTCCACCGAGGCTTCCCTTCCGCTGATCCCGATTTCGCACTTCAGGACCATACGGAACGGAAGCCTCACCCACACCCAATCCCGGCAATCACACGCAACAATCACACAAGCAGCCCGCACAGTCAGTCACACCAAAAGAGCCACACCCATGGTCCATCGTTGTGGTCAGGTACTGGGTGTTCTGCCCCCGCTGAACTGCCGGAGCGGGGCGGACGTTACCTGCTGCGGCCCAAGTTGCTGCTCGGCCGACGCCGCGTCGCCATCGCCGTGTGCGGCGATTCGTCAGGACCAAGGTATGCGAATCGGCGGCTGGCGGAGTTAAAGGGTTGTGAGCAACGAGCAAGCGGAGTTCACCGAGTTCTTCCAGGCGAGCTGGGAGCCTTGCCTGCGGGCGGTGGTGGCGGTTGTCGGCAGCCCGACGGGGGCTGAAGACCAGGTGGCGGAGGCGTTCGCCCGAGCCTGGACGTCATGGCGGAAGGTCAGCCACCATCCCGCCCCGCAAGCGTGGGTGGTACGCACCGCGCTGAACACGGGGGCGTCGTGGTGGCGGCGGCGCGGCCGCGAGCTGCCCTTGGCTGATCACGAGCTGACGGCTCCCAGCGGCCTTGGCGGTGACCTTGGCGCTGACTTGGCGGCGGCGGGCTCGACAACACGCTGCTGACCGCGCTGTGGAGTCTGCCGTCCCGGCAGCGTGAGGTGATCGCGCTGCGGATTTTCCTCGACTTGGACACCGGCACCATCGCCAGGCAGCTGGGCATCGAGGCCGGGACGGTCCGGATGCACTTGTCCCGGGGCGTGGCGGCGCTACGTCGTGAACTCGCTCCTACCCAGACCACGGAGGCCGATCAATGAACGTCCACGACGACATGAGCGAGGACGGGGTGCTGCGCACCGCAGCCCGCTCCCTGTCCGCCGTCCCGATGCCCGCGCCGCCCGATGTGACGGCGATCATGGCCAGAGGCCGCGTTGGCCGGCGCCGCCAGCGCCGGCGGATGACCGGGCTGGGCATCGGCGGCACCGGGGCGGCCGCCGTGGTCGCCCTCAGCCTGGCTGGCCTCTTCGGCGGCGGCTCAGCCCCGGTGAACGCCGGCGGGACGATCCGGACCACGGCGTTCACCCTCGTCAAAAACGCCGATGGCACGGCCACCTTGACCTTGAGCCTGGGCCAGCAGTTCAACCCAGCCGCCCTCCAGCACGCTCTCGCGCAGGCGGGTATCCCGGCCCTGGTCAGGCCCAACACCATCTGCTCATCGGATCCCGCGCCTGCCCGCACCGGGGTCATCTCCATCCAGCTTCCAGACGGCAACCCCGTACCCACACCTAGCCCGAGAGGCGGGAATCCGGTTCCCGACGATGCCGTGATGGTGATCAATCCCGCGAAGATGGCCGCCGGGACGGAACTCACCTTCAACCATCTCAGCGGCGGCCACGAACTTCACTTCGGCGTCATCTACACCCACTCGTACACCTGCGGCAGCGGGGTCCCGGCTTCCGCCGGTTTCTGACCCCCGCGGTCAAGGGCGGCTCAGGGGGTGACCGGCTGCTTGTGGACCGACGCCTGGTAGATCTCCTCCACCGACGACTCGAGCTGAGCGTTGAACTGCTCGTCGGTCTGGCTTTCCGTCAGCCCTTCGAGTAGGGCGCGGGAGAAGCTGGCGATGAGGGTGGGATCGCGGGCGAGCCGGGCGCAGGCCTCGTCACGGCTGTAGCCGCCCGACAAGGCGACGATCCGCAGGACCCGCGGGTCGGACGCCAGGTCGCCGTACAGGCCGGGCCGGGTCGGGATGGTGACCTTCAGCATCACGGTCGCGCCCTCGGGCAGCGCCTCGACGTGCTTGGCGATGGCGTCGTGCAGCAGCGTCTCAGCCTGCTCCTTGTGCGGGCTGGAGATGCTGACTTCCGGCTCGAGGATCGGCACCAGGCCGGCGGCCAGGATCCGGCTGGCGTAGCCGAACTGCTGGTCCACGATCGCCGAGATCCCGGTCTCGTCGGCGTCGTTGATCACCGACCGCATCTTGGTCCCGAAGATCCGGTGCCGCTGCGCGCGCTCGAGCAGGTCATCGAGGGCGTCGATGGGCTTCATGAGCTGCACGCCGTCCTGCTCGGAGGCGAGCCCCTGGTCGACTTTCAGGAACGGCACCACGTTCTTGGTGTCCCACAGGTACTGAGCCGTGGAAACTCCGGCCACGTCTCGTTCCATCGTCTGCTCGAACAAGATCGCGGCAAGAACGCGCGAGCCATCAAACGCCGGGCTGGTCAGCACCCGGGTCCGCATGGCGTGGACCAGGTCGAACATCTCAGCGTCGGAGCTATAGCGGTCCCGCTCGATGCCGTACTCGGCTAGTGCCTTGGGCGTGCTGCCACCGCTTTGGTCAAGGGCGGCGAAGAAGCCGCGGCCGGTGCCGACCTTCTCGGACTGGGTAGTGTTCACGGTTCCTTATTCTGCACCCGCACGGCCCCGTGTTCGTGCCGGGGCGGCCCGGATGGTCACAGGGCAGCGCGGACGTTGCGCAAGGCGAGCCGCATGTCGGCAGCCGTGGCGAAGCGATCGACGCCGGCGGGGGCGCAGGCCTTGATGAGGAACTCCGCGAGCCCGGGGTCGAGGTCCTGGCGGATCGTTCTCGGATCGGTTACCGGTACGCCGGCCATGGGCTGCGCGTTCGGGAACGGGTGGTGGCCGTCGAGCAGGAGCCGGTAGAGCAGGACGCCGACGGCGAACAGGTCGGTGGTGACGTCCCAGCGATCCAGGCCGGGATCGGGCGGCTGATACGGCGGTGTGCCTGACTGCGTATGCACCGGGTCGCCGACCCGGGAGGCGATGTTGAAGTCAAGCAGCTTCGCTCCGGTGCGGGTGAGCATGACGTTGAGTGGCTTGATATCGCGGTGCACCAGCCCGGCACCCGCCAGCTCCATCCACTCGCGTGACTCGGATTCGGCCAGGCCGCCGTCGCGGCGCTTGGCATCCAGCTGCCGCAGGCGCGCCGAATCAGGATGAAAGGCGACGAGCGCGTCGAGCAGGTCGAGGGCGACATCGACCGCCTCCCGGTCGCGGAGGTGCCTGGGTCCGGTGACGAACTCATCCAGTGACTCCCCGTCGACGAACTCGGTGATGAGATACCAGTCCCCGGCGCTGGTCTGGCCGGCCCAGAAGACCTCCACCACGTTGGGGTGATGGATCTTCCGCAGGGCGCCGATCTCACGGCGCACGGCGTCGGACCCGGCGTCGGTCTCGAAGAGCTTGAGCGCTCGCTCCTTACCCTCGACGTCATCGCGCACGCGATAGACCGTCGAAAAGCCGCCCCGCCCGAGTACGCCCAGAATCTCGAAGCGGCCCTCAAGGACGTCGCCGACGGCGTAACCGGCAGCGTTACCCCCGATCGGGGATCGCACCTCGGCTGGGGCAGGCGCCGGGAACGCCCGGCTGTCGCCTGAGGCTGGGGCGCGGGCCGGTGCCCCGGGCAGATCGACGCGTTCGGGAATTGTGCGCGAACGGATGCGGCGCGCGGCTCCGGCTCCGGATCCGGCCGAGTCACCCCGCATATGCCGGATGCCGCCGACGGTGTGCACCAGACACGGATGCAGCACGTACGTGCCGACGTCCGGCGGGAAGTGAAACTGCTCGACGTCGCCCATGGAGTAGAACCGGCGCTGCCCGGCCTCGTCGATGTAGCCGAGCAGGCCGTTCTGCCACAGGACGGAGGCGAGATCCGTCGTCTTGTCGAAGTGCAGCGCCGCGACCTCCTGCAGCGCCTCCAGATCCGCACGCGGGAACCGGTCGACTCCGATCAGCCGGACGAAGGAGCGAACGTCCTCCTGTACGCCGCTTATGTAAGCCTGGGTGCTGGTGAACAATTCGGAGTAGTTGTGCAGGGCGGCGTTCTCGGGCATCAGGTCCGAGGAGATCTGGTTGGCGCACTGGGCGAGCTGGGAGTCGCCGAACCGCTTGGCGCAGCGTTGCACCACCGCCTGAAGAGCCGCAGGCGGCAGGTGGTCGTGACCGGCCTGCTTCTGCCTTAGCACCTCCTCGTTCAGGTCATTGCCGAGCGAGATGATGTCGCGCGGGATCAGCCTGGTGTGGTTGAGCAGGTAGTCCTCGATCGTTTCGTCGCCGTCGGGGCCCGGCCAGTGACCGTTGACGCCGAGCCAGTCGCCGATCGTCGGGGGGCCGCCGGTGACGCGTCGCATCAGCAGCGACGGCGGCAGCCGCTGCAGTTTCTTCTGGAGCAGATAGAGCAGCGTGCCCCGGTCCCAGGTCAGGACGCGTATGTGGGGTTCGTTGTAGTACCGCGGTGCATGTTCTGAGCGGTACACCGACGACATGACGATGTCCCGGATGCACACGACGATATGCAGGCGACCGCCCAGCCTGGGGTCGCGGAGCATCCTCATGACCTGGTAGAACAGCCCCTCCTGGCATTTCAGCCAGTACATCGGGGCGTGGCCGAACTCCTCGTCCAGCGCGTCCAGGTAGAAATAGATCGGCTTGCACTGGCCCACCACCTCGCCCAGCAGGTCCTCCAGGTCATCCCAGAGCGGATCGTCGAGGTAGGTAGACAGCTGATGAGCGGTCTGCCGCCCATTAATGATGTCGCGCACCTGGCTGTAGATCGACCGGGGCCGGCGGAAGTCTTCGAGCAGCCGGCCGTACGATTGCCCGATCTCGCGGGCCTGTTCGTCCCGCAGCTGCTGACGCAGCTCAGGACGGCACAGCAGGTACGAGACCAGCGACCGCATGATCGCCCGATCCCAGATCTGCATCCACTTCTCGACCAGCACACGGTCCGAGAACCACTGGCACGCCTTCACCACAACTTCGGTCTTCGGCAAGCTCTGCTGCGGCACAGCGGCGTACACGGAATCCTGATGTGACTGGAAATCCTGGAGGCGCCGCATGTAGACCGTCTTGCCCGACCCGAGCTTCCCCACGATGACCCGCACCATGGAGTCGTTCGCACGCGTCGCGAGGTGACCGAACGCCGGGTCGCCGCCAAAATCGACGAACTCGCTGATCACGTCCTCGATGTCGGCTCGTGACCCGTCCGGGTTGCCAAACGGTCCCACCGGATCGAGCCGGCGCCTCTTACTTGCCATCTTCACCCCCAACCCGGATCGTAACCCCCCTCCAGGAGGAAGAGCCACCAGCACCAGCACCGCGAAAGGCCACGGGCGGGGTTACCGTCTGGGCGGCAGAGACCGCGCGTACCCGGTGCCCCGCTGCAGCCACGGGGTGAGCAGGTCATCGGTGCGCAGATCATCGGAACTGACCTGCAGCCATCCGGGCATGGGCCGACCCCGCATCTCCACCAGGCTCGCCGTCGTCGTCGCGACCAGGACATCGGACTGCTGGGGGTCGACCCGGACCATGACGCCGCCCTGGTTGCGGGCGGCGATCGCCATGTGGCCGGCGACGAGGAAGGCGAGGCCGCCAAACATCTTCTTCTCGGTCAGCTCGGGAACGCCGACGAGGAGCCGCCGGATACGGTCGGCGAGTTCGGTGTCATAGGCCATGGCGGCGAGCCTACCCACGGCCAGCGCGGCGACCGGGCCGGGTCTGGCCGATCGCGGACGCCAGGCGATGATCCGCCGTATCGTGCTTTATGCCGAACGTGACCTAGCATCACCGGAAGGGGAACCGATCATGGACATCGTGCTTATCGCCGGCCTGTGGCTCGACGGATCCGCATGGGACGCAGTCGTGCCCGCGCTGGAGGCGCTGGGCCACCACCCCGTGCCGGTCACCCTTCCAGGCCAGGGGGCCGGGACGTCGTCCGCCACGCTGGGCGACCAGGTAGCGGCGGTGCTCGCGGCCGTGGACGCATCGCCGGGAAAGGCCATGGTGGTGGGGCATTCCGCCGCCTGCACCCTGGCTTGGCTGGCCGCGGACGCACGACCGGAGAAGGTGGCCAAGGTGGCCCTCATCGGCGGCTTCCCGTCGCCGGACGGCCGGCCCTACTTCACTGGCTTCGAGCCGAAGGACGGCGTCTTGCCGTTTCCCGGCTGGGATCCCTTTGAGGGACCAGATTCCGCCGACCTCGACGAGGAGACCAGGCGCAGCATCGCGGCGGCGGCGATCCCCGTCCCGGCAGGAGTGATCAACGGGGTGGTGCACCTGGCGGACGAGCGGCGGTACGACGTCCCGGTCGTGCTCGTGTGCCCCGAATTCACCCCCGCCGACGCCCAGGCCTGGATCGCCGACGGTGACGTGCCCGAGTTGGCCAGGGCCAAGCACGTCGACTTCGTCGACATCGACTCAGGCCACTGGCCGATGTTCAGCCAGCCGACCGAACTCGCCCGCCTCCTGGCGGCCACCGCGGTCCAGGACTGACAGGTTCTTAGGTGCCTGCGGGCGCGGCCAGGCGCGGGTATATCCGGCGGGCGTTGAGCTCGTAGACCTGGTCCCGGTCGCCGGGCGGCAGGTCGAGCGCGTCGACGTAGCGGCGGGTGTCGTCGAAGTGGTGGCCGGTCTGCGGGTCGATGCCGCGGACCGCCCCGATCATCTCCGAGCCGAACACGATGTTCGCGGCGTCGATGACCTTGAACAGCAGGTCGATACCGGGCTGGTGGTACACGCAGGTGTCGAAGAAGACGTTGCCCATCACCGACTGCTGCAGCGGCGGCCGGCCCAGCATGTCGGCCAGTCCGCGGAAGCGTCCCCAGTGATAAGGAACCGCGCCGCCGCCGTGCGGGATGATCAACCGCAGTCCCGGGAAGTCCTCGAACAGGTCCGCTTGCAGCAACTGCATGAACACGGTCGTGTCGGCGTTGAGGTAGTGCGAGCCGGTGGCGTGGAACGCCGGGTTCGTCACGGCCGAGACATGCACCATGGCCGGCACGCCGAGTTCGGCCATCGCCTCGTAGAACGGGTACCAGGACCGGTCGGTCAGCGGCGGTGAGGTCCAGTGGCCCCCGCTGGGATCGGGGTTGAGGTTGCAGCCCACAAAGCCGAGCTCGAGAACACAGCGGCGCAGCTCCGCGACTGACCGGGCGATCGGAACGCCAGGAGACTGCGGCAGCTGACAGACCCCCGCGAAGCGGTCCGGGTACAGCCGAACGACACGAGCGATGAGGTCGTTGCTGACCTGCGCCCACTGGGCGCCGACCGCCTCGTCGCCGAAGTGATGCTCCATGGCCGACGCACGGGGTGAGAAAATCGTCAGGTCAATGCCTCGTTCGGTCATGAGCTTGAGCTGACTGCCCTCGACGGACGCGCGGATGTCGTCGTCGGAGATGTCCGGGTAGGGCGGCGGCGTCAGGCCGGCCGTGAAGGCGGCCCGCTGCGCCGTCCGCCAGTCGGTATGAGACTGCGGCGCGGTGGTGTAGTGGCCGTGGCAGTCGATGATCATGGCGTCTCCTGGGTACCCCGTCAGTGGGGGTCAGCGGGGCGTCGGTGGTTGTACAGCCGGCCGCCCCACAGGTAGCTGGCGAGGGCGATGCCGGCACTCCAGGCCAGGGCGGCGACGATGGTGCCTGTGCCGGGCGAGACGCCGGTGAGCAGACCGCGGACAGTCTGGGTGACGGGGGTGAAGGGCTGGTATTCGGCGAACTGGCGCAGCCCGGCCGGCATGGAGCGGGTGGGGACGAATCCGCTGCTGAGGAAGGGCAGCAGGGTCAGGAACATGGGGGTGTTGCTGGCGGTCTCGACGCTTTTGGCGGCCAGGCCGAGCGCCGTGGACAGCCAGATGAGCGCGAAGGCGAACAGCGCCAGGACGCCGATGACCGCCAGCCAGGCGAGCGGGCCGGCGCTGGACCGGAATCCGACGGCGAAAGCGACCCCGAGCACGATGGCCACGCCCAGCAGGGTCTGGATGAGGCTGCCGATCACGTGGCCGGTGAGCACCGCGCCACGGGCAATGGCCATGGTGCGGAAGCGGTCGATGATGCCTCCGGTCATGTCCATCGCCACCGAGATCGCGGTGCCCAGCGCGGCCGAGGCCACGGTCACGATCAAGATGCCGGGCACGACGTAGGTGAGGTAGGCGCCCCGGCCGCCATGACCGCCGTTGAGCCCGGCGCCGAGCTGGCCGCCGAAGACGTAGACGAATAGCAGCAGGAACACGATGGGCATGCCGACGAGCATCAGGGTCATCGACGGGTAACGCAGCTGGTGTTTGAGATTGCGGCGCAGCATCGTGGCCGAGTCGCCGACGGTGTAGGCAAGAGCGCTCATCGCTGAAGGACTTTCTCGCTCGGCGGGGTGACCGGTGGTGGGGTGGCCGGTGACGGCGAAGAACACGTCGTCAAGGTCGGGGGTGTGAATCGAGAGCTGCTCGACCTCGATCGCGGCGCCGTCGAGGCGGTTGAGCAGGGCCCGCAGCGAGGTGAGGCTGCCGTCACCGGGTACCTGCAGGGTGAGGTTTTCCTCATCCGCGTCCGCCTGCGCGAGCAGGTGCGCGGCTAGGTTCAGCGCATCGGGCGCGGCGAACCGCAGCAGGATATGGCCGCCGGGGATCCGGCGCTTGAGCTCGGCGGCGGTGCCGTCGGCGACGATCCGGCCGCGGTCGAGGACCGCGATCCGGTCGG
Organism: uncultured Actinomycetes bacterium; assembly: GCA_963808315.1. Classification (GTDB taxonomy): domain Bacteria; phylum Actinomycetota; class Actinomycetes; order Streptosporangiales; family Streptosporangiaceae; genus Palsa-504. The sequence goes on from CAWEFK010000015.1 coordinate 106,483, forward strand.
CGAGATGGTCGGCCTCGTCGAGGTACTGGGTGGTGAGCAAGATGGTGACTCCCCCGGCGGCCAGCTCGCGGATGATCTGCCACATGGTGCGCCGGCTGCGCGGGTCGAGCCCGGTGGTGGGCTCGTCGAGGAATATCAGGCGCGGCTGGCCGACCAGCGTCATGGCCAGGTCGAGCCGGCGCCGCATCCCGCCGGAATAGGTGGACAGCGGCTTTCGCGCCGCGTCGGTCAGGTCGAAGTGCTCAAGCAACTCGGCCACCCGCCGCCGGCCCGCGGTGCGGGGCAGGTGCCGCAGGCTCGCCATCAGCCGCAGGTTCTCCTCGCCGGTGAGCAGATTGTCCACCGCGGAGAACTGCCCGGTCACGCCGATCGCGGCCCGCACCGCGTCCGGATCGGCGGTCACGTCGTGACCGGCGACGGAGATCTCGCCAGCGTCGGCTCGGGATCAGGGTGGACAGGATCCGCACCATGGTGGTCTTGCCGGCCCCGTTCGGGCCGAGCAGGGCGAAGATGCTGCCCTCGGCCACGGCGAGATCCACGTCGTCCAGGACGACCTTGTCGCCGTAGGACTTACGCACCCCGCTCGCCTGGATGGCCGCGGCGGGTGAACGACTGCTCATGGGTCCTCATTTCGTTCGTCGGTAACGGCTGGAAGTTACTGGCTGCCGGGGAGGTCGCCGGCGGCGCGCAGTGCCTCCCGGCGGGCCTTCCACTCCTGTTCCAGGACCGGGAGCCGCTCCACCAGGAAATCGGCGAACGCCGCCCACTCCAGCAGCACCGCCCGTCGCCTGGGCGAGTAATCGGCCAGCATCTCCAGGCCTTCCCGCGCCAGATCGCCCTGCTCCTGGTACTCGGATATGTCGAACCCCATCGCCCTGGGCCCGGTGAGGTCGATGCGCACCCGGTCCATCCGTTCCCCGGCGGCTCGTGACCGCCGGATATACCCCAGGTTCTCCAGGGCACCGACCGCACCGGCGATCGCGCTGCGGCTGGCCAAAAGCGCCTCGGCCAGCTCCGCGATGCTCTGCTCCCGCGGCTCGCACACCGCGAGATACCCCAGGAGGCGGCCCACCATCGGCGCCATGCCATAACGGCGTGCGAAGAGACGGCCCGCATGATCGGCAAAGGTGATCTCAGCATCAGTCGGCATGTACAGAACATACAAGCAAAACTGAGATAACACAAATTTGTGTTATCTCAGTTTGATGTCGATGATGTTGGATGCCGGCCAGCGTGCGTGCGGGGCCGGCCAGCGTGCGTGCGGCCGGCGGCGGGCGGTCGGCGGCGGCAGGCGGGAATCCTGTTCACCCAGGGCTGACGCTGAAACCAGGCAGCAGCTCCTGCTGGCGCGGAAAATGAAGGAATGACTCGGCGGACTGCGGCCTCGGTGGCGGTGCTTGCGGACATCCACGGCAACCTCCCGGCGCTCAGCGCCGTTCTCGCGGAAGCCGACGTGGCGGACGCCGAGGCCGTCGTGCTGCTGGGTGATATCGCGCTGGGGCCGATGCCGGCCGAGACCCTGGACGTGCTGGCAGGGCTGGGCGAGCGGGCGGTTTGGGTGCACGGGAACTGCGAGCGGGAGATGATCACCGCGTTCGACGGCGGGGACGTGCCCGGACCGAACGGCTCGCAGGCTGCCGCCAGCGCCGCGCTGATCGGCCGGCCGCACCGCGACATGCTGGATGGGCTGCCGCTGACGGTGACGCTGGATGTCGACGGCCTTGGGCAGACACTGTTCTGCCACGCCTCGCCGCGCCGCGACGAGGAGATGCTGCTGGTCGACAGCTCGCCGGAGCGCTGGGCGACGGCGCTGTCCGGGCTCGGTCCCGACCTCCAGGCCGTGGTCTGCGGGCATACCCATATGCAGTTCGACCGGCTCGCCGCCGGGCGGCGTGTCATCAACCCGGGCAGTGTCGGCATGCCGTACGGCCCGCCCGGCGCGCACTGGGCCATGCTGGGGTCACAGGTCGTGCTGCGCCGCACCGAATACGACACCACGGCGGCCGCCGAGACGATCACGGCCAGCCGCTACCCCCAGGGCGGGGAGTGGGCCCGCGAGTACGTGCTCAGCCACTATTCCGACGCCGAGGCCCTGGCCGCGTTCACCGAGATCGCCCGCGAGCAGGCAGGCTGAGGCGACCTAATCCGCCGGGATCGACGGGAAGATCGTGGCCGGCGGCCTCCGCCAGACAGTCCGGCGGAGGGCCGGGGAATGGTCGCGAGCTTCACCACCGGCTACAGTGCGGGACAGGCCGCTGCCCGCCGTACCACGACTGCCCGGGAGCTGACGACCATGGCATCCCCGCTCGCGTCCGCCCTCGGCCTGTCCCTGCCCGTGCTCGCGGCGCCGATGGCCGGCGGACCGGGTACCCCTGCTCTGGTCGCCGCCGCCGCCCGCGCGGGCGGCCTGGGATTCCTTGCCGCCGGGTACAAGAGCCCACAGGCACTGACCGGCGAGATCGCGGCCGTGGCCGGGACCGGCCTGCCGTTCGGCGTCAACCTGTTCGCCCCCAATCCCGTGCCCGTCGACCCCGCCGCCTTCCGGCGCTACGCGGACCTGATCGCCGCCGACGCAGAGCGCCTCGGGATCCCCCTCGACGCCAGCGCACCGTACGAGGACGACGATCGCTGGCAGGACAAGATCGACATCCTGCGCGCACACCCGGTCCCGGTCATCAGCTTCACCTTCGGCATCCCCGCCGCCAACGACCTGGCCGCACTACGCGCCACCGGGGCGCTGCTGATCCAGACCGTGACCAGCCCCGGAGAAGCCGCCGCAGCCGCCGAAGCGGGGGTCGACGCGCTCGCCGTCCAGGCCAGCGCAGCCGGAGCGCACTCCGCCACCTTCACGCCGCAGCGCCCGGTCCCCGAGGTCCCGCTCACCCAGCTCCTAGCCGCGGTACGGCACAGCGTGGCCCTCCCGCTGATCGCCCTCGGCGGTCTCGCCACCCCCGCCGATGTCGCGGCCGCGATCCACGCAGGCGCGGACGCGGTCGCCGTCGGCACCGTGCTGCTGCGCAGCGACGAAGCCGGAACGACAACCGCGCATAAGGCCGCGCTCGCCGATCCGGCCCGCACCACCACGGTGCTGACCCGCGCCTTCACCGGCCGTCCGGCCCGCGCACTGCGCAACGCGTTCATCGACCGCTACGACCAACTCGCGCCCTGCGGCTACCCAGCCGTGCATCACCTCACCAGCCCGCTACGCAAAGCAGCCGCAGCAGCACGCGATCCCGAGCGCCTGCATCTGTGGGCTGGCACCGGATTCCGGTACGCGACGGCGGAAGCAGCCGCTGACATCCTCACCCAGCTGGCCCAGGAGCTGTAGGTGCAATTACCAGCTGAGCCAGGGCAGAGAGGGCGGGCCTCGATAATCGCGTCGGGCACCCTTGGCTCCGGAGCGATTCCTTTTCCGTTCTCGCCGGGTCTTCCTGGATGTAGGTAGATCTCGGAGGAGAGGATCGCAGGTGAGTGATTTCCCGCTGAATTAGGCTCTCCAGAGCACTCTGGCCATCGTGACGAAGGTCCGGTCCGACGACCTGGCCGCGCCCACGCCGTGTGTGTCATGGGACGTCCGCGCGCTGGTCAACCACTTCGTCGGCACGGCACGGTACTGGGCCGCCGCTATCACCTGAGAGGACGCGGCCGCCGACGCCGACTACGCGGCCGGGGACATACCCGCGCCGTTGCGCGTCCTATGTCGCCTGACCAGGGGAAACCAATAATCGTGCCACCCGGTAGGCGGCACTAGGACGGCGGGTCACAGCCGTTCACCGGACGCAGTCAGATGCGAACGCTCGGGCAGGTCGTATCCGATCTGCTCGCCCACGCTGTTTCTCACCTTGCGGGTAACGAGCGAGAATCGCTGATATGTGAGCTTGCGGCCGCGCTGGCCGTCGGCAGCAGAGAGGGTAAGAGGCGACGGCTGGCACGAATTACGCCGCCGCGTCAGCAGTTCAGAAGAATTCGAGGTCAGGGAGGAGCCGGGCAGCTACGTCGATGATCTCGCTGGCGGTCGTCAGTGTTTCAGCGGCCTCGCCAGCGCTGGCTTTCTCGGAGGGGTAGAGCGGGTACTCCAGCTCGTTACGCCTGCGACGCAGCCCGCCGAAGGCACGCAAGCCAGCGCCGAACTGGGCGCGGATCGCTTCTTCAACGGCATAACGGCCGCCGGCGGTGGTTGGGCGCAGGCCCTGCTGGGCGAGCAAGGCGACGCAAGCTTGCCGGGCGGCGTCGTAAGCGAGGATGATGCTGCTATCAGGTGCCGCCGCCGCGACCAGGCGTGCAGCGTCCAGGGCTTGCCGCGCCCGGTCCAGCCACGACGAGCCGTCCGCCTGTGCGCCCTGCACACGTTCGAGGTGCCCCTTGGCTAGCAGCTGCTCGACGATAGCCTCTCCGTTGGCCCACCGCATCAGCCGTTCTCCTCGCGTGGTTCTTCCCCGGTGACCCAGACAAGTGGCGACGAGCGGATCTGCTGGATCAGCACATCAGATGCCGCGATCCAGCGGGACCGGGAGCACAAGACCGGGTTGACCTGCAATCCGAGCCGCTGCTCGGCGCGTTCGGCCGCCTCATATAGGCCGCGGCGGGCCACCTCTCCGATGACCAGGACGTCGATATCGTGCGGCGCATGGCCGGGGATACCCTCATACCGTGCTGCCCATGAGCCGTAGATCGCCACGGCGATCGCGTCCAGCGAGCCGAACTCCTCGCCGATCACCAGATGCGGGCCGAACGCCAAGGTAAGCAGTTCCGTCAGCGGCCGCGTGTAGCGGCCTGCAGGGTCCGCGAACACCAGCCTCGCCCGTCCCACGCGGCGTTCCCCGATCAGCCCCGCGGTGGTCAGCCGGGATGCCTCGCGCTGCACCGTAGTCAGCGGCAGGCCCAGCGTGGCGGCAAGCTCGCTGAGGCTGTACTCGGTGTCGGGGTGCAGCAGGAGAAGGGTCAAGATCTCCGCGAGGTGGCGGGAGCGCAGAATCGGCAGCAGCGCCGGAGCATCACTACGCATGGATGAAATATACCATCCATTTATGGGAAGTTAGGCGGCAGGCTCGACGACAGGCCTGCTGCCTCGTGGATGCGACGTGGGCGGTCGTAGGCCTGACGAAGAACCCGCCGCCGCCGAGACCATGCGGCAGCTCGGCGGCAAGTCAGAAGGAAACCCGCTCGACTGCCTGATCAGCGAAAGACGATAGAACCCGCGGATGCGCTGACCATCGGACTCGCCGTGCTCGCGACGCTCGCGGACCTGTGCCGTACCGCGGGGCGTCGGTCCGGGTGCCCTGCTAACCCCGTCTGCCTCGCCGATCCGGCGTTCCCGCGGAAACCACCGGCATTCGTACTACTCCGGCAGCCCGGTCCACCTGTGCGTATGACGACGGCCAAGATGCGGCGCGGGGACGCGTGCTTGGTTCCGCGCGGCGTCCGCCTGAACGCCCACCTCCGGCGGTGCTATCGCAGCGTAAAACTCGTCACGGTTCATCCGGTTCGATGACATGACACCCGATCGTAAGGCTAGACGGCAGGCTCCCGCAGGGTCCGGCAGGAGCCACACCATCTGCCGCCATCATGCTTCAGATGGGGGTATAGCCTCACCTGTCCGCTCATGCCGACGCAGGGTCACCGCAGCACTTCTTGAACTTCTTCCCGCTTCCGCAGGGGCACGGCTGGTTCCGTCCGGTCTTCCTGACCGGGTGCTGCTTCGCGGCAGGCGGCTCGCCGGCCGGCACGGTCGGCGCCGCCCAGGGCGCCGGCCGCCTGGCACGCCGGTCTTTTTCCGCCTGCTGCCGGAACTCCCCGGCCTCGTCGGGACGGCCGGTGCTGTCGCAGATGTCCGCCAGCCGTCCCGCGATATCCTCAGCTTCCCGTACTCCGGTGACAGCGTAGCCACGGCACAGGATCTCTTCCGCCCGGGCGTGGTCCTGTGTCTTGCCGGGACCGTAGGGCGTGTAACAGTCAGCCCAGCCGATCCATCCCCAGCCCCAGGCGGGATCGTCGTCCAGCCACGACTGGTACAACTCGTCCGCCTTCTGCTGATGCCCGGTCTCGAAATAGGAGTCGGCCAGCGCCCTGCGGAAGTTCCCGGTGATCAGCTCGTCTTCACCGGGGAACCTCCGGAGCCACTCCGCAGCCATTTCGAGCCGTGCCGTCCGCAACTCCGGGTCATGCTCCGCGCCATTCTGCAGCGCCATCTCGAGATCCTGGCACCAGTTGAACAGGGACTGCGTCATCGGGAAACGCTCGTCGAACTCCCCGATCGAACTGGCGCCGGTGGCATCGCACATCCGCAGCACGTCCGACCAGGCACCGAGCCAGATCCTGCCGCTGGCGACGAAGTCGTTGCGCTGGTCGGCAGCGTAGCCTTCCTGGACCTTGTCATCCAGGAGTTCCAGGCATGCCTTCTCCGGCCACCAGCGCTGCCAGAGTTCGGTCAGGCAGATCCAGGCCCAGTCGGCGTCCCAATCGTGCAGCCCGAGCCGCCCGCTAACGACTTCTTCGGCGGACAGCGCTCCGTCGCATAGCCCCGCCAGCTTCTCGCGGTCCGCGTCCACCCCGAGACCACGGAGCTTGGCGAGCAGGTCGTCGTCGCTCATGTGCGTGGCGTGCGACCGCAACGGCCTGCCGCTTGCCGCTAGGCGACGCCGGATGTCGTCGTCGTGGAGAATCTTATCCGTGAGGATCCGGTCCATTTCGACCCAGGAAATCCTCACGCCCTGGTACTCCCTCACCGGCCACCCGCCCAGCGCCGGTAGGCGGCGATCCACTGTGCGCCTTTCGGTGGCGGCTCGGGCAGCGGCAGGTCGAGGACGGAGATCGCGGCCTCTTCCACCAGCGCGTCCAGTTCCTCGTCGCTCGGTTCCGGCATGGAGACAGCGTACGCGGCGAGCGTTACCCCGTGCAGGCCGCTCGGTGCCGGGAGGTGTGCCTGTGTGAATCCTCCGGCAATGAATGTCCCAATCCGTAACGGGCTTTCCCGGTGACGTACGCCTTCTTCCGTAAGGCTCAGTAATGTCGCACGCCCTCGCGCCGATGACGCGATGTCTAGGTGTACCCGGGAAGGGTGATCGCGGTGGCGGTCTTGGTGGCGGCGTGGTTGATCAGTCCCTTGACCGGGAGGTAGGGCAGGATTTTGAAGATCCGGTTGCGTTGCCGGATCTTCTTCCAGGTTGCCGGGGCGAGGAAGGCCTGGCTGCCAGCCGCCTGCTTCTGCCCGCCCGCGACGTATTCGCGCAGCCGACGCTCGTAGCTTGCGAACGCGGTCTGGTGGTCGCCGCCTGCCACGGCGAGTTCCCCGGCCAGGACGTAGGCGGCGACGACCGCGTTCCCCGTGCCGTTGCCGCCAGGCCCGGCCGCGTATCCGGCGTCGCCGATCAGTGTCACGCGCCCGTTTGACCAGGTATCCATGAGGACCTGGCTGGTGGTGTCGAAGTAGAAGTCCGGCGCGGCTGGCATCTCGGCCAGCAACCGCGGCACCTGCCAGCCCAGTTCGCCGAACTGCCGGGTGATGATCTCCCGCTGCTGGCCGGCACCGTGGAGGTTGCAGCTCAGGCCCGGCGCGGTGAAGTAGAACTGGGCGATGGCGTGGGCCGGGTCCCCCGCGGAGAACATCCCGGCGGTCTTGCCGGGGACGCTGTACAGCAGGCCGGCCCGGTCGAGGCCCGCGAAATTCGGCACGGTGAAGATCGACGTGTACAGGCCGAGGTCGCGCGCGAAGCGTTCCTCCGGCCCGAAGGCGAGACGGCGGACGTTGGAGTGCACGCCATCGGCCCCGACGACCAGGTCGAAGGTCTGCGGGGCGGCGCGGGCGAAGGTGATGTGCACGCCACCGTCGTCCTGCTCCAGGCTGGTGATCGAGTCGCCGAAGATGTACTCGGTGTCGTTCCTGGTGGCGTCGTAGAGGATGGCGGCCAGGTCGCCGCGCAGGATCTCCACATCGCCGGCGAAGAACACCGGCGGCATGCTGGCTACTTGATGGCTGTCCGCGTCGACGTAGCTGATGCTGCGCAGGTCGGTCTGCTGGGTCCGGACCTGCTCTAGCAGACCCATCCGCTCCAGCACGCTCAGGTGGATCCGGCCGCGGAAGTCCACGGCGTAGCCGCCGCCGCGCAGCCCGCCGGTCCGCTCGATGACGACTGGCCGGAAGCCGCGCCGGGCCAGCCACCAGGCCAGGGCAGGACCGGCGACGCTGGCCCCGGAGATGAGGACATTTTTGTGTTTCATACGGCGATTATACAAATGTACTATACATTTGTATAGCACATTTGTTTAAACCTTCGGTTAGGCTTGGGTGCGTGGGACACCGTGAAGACCTGCTGGCCGGCGCCATGGCCTGCCTGCAAGAGAAGGGCTACGCTCGCACTACGGCCCGCGACATCGTCGCGGCGTCGGGCACGAACCTGGGCTCGATCGGCTACCACTACGGCTCTGTCGAGGCGCTGCTGAATGCCGCCGTGCTGGCCGCGATCGAGGAATGGGGTCAGCAGGTAACCGGCGCGCTGGCGGGCGGGATCGACCCGGCCGCCCCGTTCCCGCGGCGCTTTGAGCAGTACTGGGCCACCGTCCTCGCGTCGTTCAGGGAATACCGTCAGGTCTGGGCCGCCAGCGTCGACATGCTCGGCGTCGCTGACCGAGTTCCCGAGGTCCGGACGGCGATCGCCAGCGGCCTTCAAGACGGCCGGATGGCGTGGGCGCAACTGCTGCACGGCATCGATCCGGCCACGGAGCCGGTCAAGGCTCAGGCCGTCGGCTCGGTGTACCAGGCCCTGCTGTCGGGCGTCCTCGTGCAGTGGCTCGTCGATCCCGATCACGCCCCGTCCGCCGCCGATCTCACCGACGCACTCCGCCTGATCGCCACGGACATGGCCGAAGGCTGAGCGATGCGGCGCTCGCACCGCGTTGCCCGGCGCCTGCCTTCCCGCACGAGTGTGTCGCGGTCCGCCTCAAGTGGCCGACCGCGGTGGAACTACCGCGCCGAGTAATCCCCCGCCCTGCGCATAAGCCACCCCCGGACCCTGGCCTCGATCTCTCGTCACCCGCGCCAAGGTGAATCCGAAGTCCGCCGTCTCGAGCGCCAGCCTGAACCGCGGTGAAGTCTGGTCACGCCGGATAACCAGAACCGGGTGTTCTGCCGGCTTGACAAGCTTCCTCTCGCGGAGAGTTTCCGAGGAAACGCTCCGCGCCATTGGGGTAAGACGCGGAAACGTGAGTCGTGCTGACACTGGCAGCGACGTCGCCGCTGACCGCCCGGTCGCCACCGGCGCCGCCGCTGCGTGCGCCGGCGCTCGCTCCACCACGCCACCTTGTCCGGGGAATCCTGCGGGAAGACGATCCGCAGGCATGCCGCCGCGAGCCCTAGCGTGCCCAGTAAACAGATGGTCCACCACGGAGCACCCGCGGCCCGGAGACCGGCCTGGCTGCCGAGGATGGCCATGCCCGGCGCGAGACCCCGGCAGTGCGGGACCTGCCGCGCGTCTCGTGAGCGTCGCCGCGACGCTGACAGCACGTTCGCCGCGCTGCCACGATCTGCCCTTCGTCGTCCTGCCGTCATGCGGTCGCCCTTCTGTCCTCGCCGGAGATCTGCCTCAGACAATAGCGGGTAAATGGTCGACTACTCTCGTGAATTTCACGGAGACTTCAATAATGAAGATACTTACTTCATATTTGAAGTTAGGCAGGAAACGAGCCTGGCCCCGCCATCAGAAAACTGCTTTGGCTCCCCATAAATGCCAAAACGATCCGCTAGCCTTTGCGCCAAGAGGAAGCGCGGAGGAGTTCGTTGCCGAAGGATGCGCCGGAGCAGAAGAAGCGTGCTCAGAAGGCTGCGGCGAAGTATGAGGACCGGCAGGCGGTCAGCGCCGCCGTCACCGAGCGCATGCACCAGATCGGACTCACCGCGGCCGAGATCAACAGGCGCACGGGACTGTCGGAAACAACAATCTATGCCGTCATCCAGGTAACGGGTCAGCCTACCAAGTCCACACTGGCGCTGCTATCCGCGGTATTGGATTGGCCGATCAATCACCTTTACAACATTCTTCAGGGCAGAGCGCACGAGAATATCGTGACGGAGTCTCCGCTGGAGAAAAACCTGGCGCAACTGGTTCGCCGACTCGCCGACATCGATACGCTCAGGGAGGATGTTTCCGAGCTCAAAGACGTCGTCCACAGAATCGACGGAAAGGTGGACGTGGCGATCGCCAGCCAGCACGCTTCCTCCGGCGACGTCCGCCGAGTCTGAGTGACCTCGGATACCGGCCTCTGGTTTATCAGGCTCCATCACGAAGCTCGGGCCCTGAGGCGGAACTGCCGTAGCGCTGAGGCGAGGGCCGTACGGTGGAGGTCATGGAGGTCCGGCTGTTCGGCGAGCTCGAAGCCGTGGCCGCGGGCGTGCCGGTACCGGTCCGCGGGGCCAAGCAGCGGGCCCTGCTGGCCCTGCTGGCGCTGCAGCGGGGGCGGCCGGTCAGCGCCGGCCGGCTGATCGACGTGCTGTGGGGTGACGGTCTCGCCGCGAACCCGGCCAATGCCCTGCAGGCGCAGATCGGCCAGCTCCCGGACAGCGGCTGGCCGCCGACGGCGAGCTCGAGCCGGCGTCGGCCGCTCTGGGCGAGGCCCTCCGGCTGCGGCGCGGCGAGCCGCTGGCCGAATTTACTCAGGCCGGCCTTTTTGCTGCCGAACGAGCCCATCTGGACGAGCTGACCCTAGTGGCGATCGAATCCCGGGCCGGAGCCGACCTGGGACTGGGGCGGCACGGTGAACTCGCAGCCGAACTGGAGGCGCTGTGCCGCCAGCACCCGCTCCGCGAGCGCCTGTGCGAACTGCTTATCCTGGCCCTGTACCGGAGCGGACGGCAGGCCGACGCCTTGCGCGCCTACTCGGCCATCCGTGATCGCCTGGTCGACGAACTCGGCATCGACCCGGGCCCGGCGCTACGGGAACTCCAGGCCCGCATCCTGGCCCAGGACCCGTCGCTCGCCGCCGCCAGCCCGGCTCCGGCTCAGGTCGCCGCCGAGGCCGGCCAGCACGCAGGTTCGCTGGCGCCGGGCTCCCCTGCTCGAGATGAAGTTCTATGTCCCCCGGTCACGACGCGGCCTGGTGCCGCGTCCGCGGCTGATCGAGCGGCTGGACCGCGGGACCGCGTCGACGTTGACGCTCATCTCCGCACCCGCCGGCTTCGGCAAGACGACGCTGCTCACCGACTGGCTGGCGGCGGGACCGGCCGGCCGGCCGGTGAGCGCCCGGCCAGGCCGGCCGGTGAGCGGCTGGTCGCGTGGCTGTCGCTCGACCAGGCCGACAACGATCCCGCATCCTTCTGGACCTATGTGGTCGCCGCGCTGCGGACGGTGGTGCCCGGGGTCGGCGAGAATGCGCTGGCCCTCCTGCGGGCACCCCAGCCGCCCCCGATCGAAACGGTGCTGACCGCCGTGCTCAACGACCTGGGCGCGACCACGGGCGAGATCGTGCTGGTCCTCGACGACTACCACGTCATCGACGCGGGCGATGTGCAGGTCGGGATGGCGTTCCTGCTTGACCATCTGCCTCCGTGGCTGCACGTGGTGATCGCCAGCCGGGCCGATCCCGCGTTGCCGCTGGCCCGATGGCGAGCGCGCGGCGAGCTGGTCGAGACTCGCGCGGCCGAGTTGCGGTTCACGCCTGATGAGGCGGCGGTGTACCTCAACGAGACGATGGGCCTGCAGCTGACGGCGCGGGACGTGGCCACGCTGGAGGGACGCACCGAGGGCTGGATCGCCGCACTCCAGCTGGCGGCGCTGTCGATGCAGGGGCGCGACGACGTGGCCGGCTTCATCGCCGGCTTCGCGGGCGATGATCGTTACGTCGTCGACTACCTGGCCGAGGAGGTGCTGCAGCGTCAGCCCGATCGGGTCCAGGCCTTCTTGCGGCAGACCTCTATTCTGGGCCGGCTGAGCGGTCCGCTGTGCGATGCGGTCACCGGGCAAGGTGATGGCAAGGCCATGCTGGCGGCGCTGGACCGGGGGAACCTGTTCCTGGTTCCGCTGGATGACCGCCGCTGGTGGTATCGCTACCACCATCTGTTTGCTGACGTGCTGCGGGCACGGCTGCTCGACGAGCAGCCCAGCCTGGTGCCGGACCTGCACCGCCGGGCCAGCGCGTGGTTCCAGCGCAGCGGCGAGCCGTCGGTGGCCATCGGCCACGCGCTGGCCGCCCGGGATTTCGACCAGGCGGCGGACCTGATCGAGCGGGTCATCCCAGCCATGCGCATCACCAGGCAGGAAGCCACGGTGCACGGCTGGCTCAGGGCGCTCCCCGACGAGGTGGTCCGGGTCAGGCCGATGCTCAGCTTTGCCGTCGCCGGGGCGCTGCTGGCCGGCGGCGAGCCGGAGGAAGTCGAGGTCCGGCTGCGGGACGCCGAGCGGTGGCTGACGCAGGCACCGGCTACCGGTGAGGGATCCCCGGCCCGGCGGGCCGAGATGGTCGTGGCCGACGAGGAGGAATATCGCCGCCTCCCGGGGGCGATTGAGCTGTATCGTTCCGCCCTGGCCCGGGTCCGGGGCGATGTGCCGGCCACCGTGAGGCACGCCCGGCGGACGCTCGAGCTCGCGCTGGCGGAGGACCACGGCGTCCGCGCCGGGGCAGCGGGGTTCCTGGGACTCGCGTTCTGGACGAGCGGGGAGCTGGAGGCCGCGCATTCGGCGTGGGCCGAATGCGCGGCGGGACTACGCCGGTCCGGGCAGATTGCCGATATCTTCGGCTGCGCGATCGCGATGGCGGACATCCGGCTGGCGCAAGGCCGCCTCGGCGAGGCGATGCGGACCTATGAGCAGGCCCTGCAGCGCGCCGCCGAGCCAGGCGGGCCGGTGCTGCGGGGAACGGCCGACATGTACGTGGGGATGAGCGAGGTCCACCGCGAGCGCGACGACGTGCCCGCCGCCACGCAGTGGCTGCTGCGGAGCCAGGAGCTGGGTGAGCACGTCGGGCTGCCGCAGAACCGGTATCGCTGGCGGGTCGCGATGGCGCGGGTACGGGAGGCCGAGGGGAATCTGGACGGCGCACGTGACCTGCTTGAGGAGGCGGAGCGCCGTATGTGGGCGACTATTTCCCCAACGTGCGGCCGGTCCCGGCGGTGCGGGCACGGGTACTCATCGCCCAGGGCCGCCTCGGTGAGGCGCTCGGATGGGCGCGAGAGCAAGGGCTGTCCGCCGATGACGAGCTCAGTTACCTGCGCGAGTTCGAGCACATCACCCTGGCCAGGATGCTCCTGGCCCGGTATGCCGATGAGCGGGCCGAGGACTCCGTTCACCAGGCGACTCGACTCCTGGAACGCCTCCTGCTGGCGGCCGAGGCCGGGGGCAGGACGGGGCGGGTCATCGAGATCCTGGTGCTGCGGGCGCTCGCGCACCGGGCGCTCGGGGACATCCCGGCGGCGCTCGGCGACCTGGCCCGGGCGGTCACGCTGGCCGAGTCGGAAGGCTTTATCCGGGTCTTCGCCGACGAGGGCCCGCCCATGGCCTCCCTCATGAAGGCGCTCGCGAAACAGGGGATCGCCCAGAACTATGTCCGCCGGCTGCTGGCCGCCGTGGCTGAGACCGGCCGCGACAGTCCCGTCAAGCAGGCCTTGATCGAGCCGCTGAGCGAACGCGAACTGGACGTGCTGCGACTGCTCGGCAGCGACCTGGACGGGCCGGCCATCGCCCGCGAGCTCACGGTGTCCCTGAACACCATGCGGACTCATACCAAGAGCATCTACGCCAAGCTCGCCGTGACCAGCCGCCGGGCCGCGGTCCGCCGAGCGGCGGAACTCGGTTTGCTGCGAGCCCACGACCGGTAATCACCACCTCAATCACCACGTGTGGTGGTGCCAGCTCACCACGTTCGCTTCTAGCTTTCGATCAGGCCGCCAGGCCAACGAAGCAGAGGGAGCACGTGAGCGACATGTCGACTGGTCACAATGTCAACCCGGGACGGTACGAGATCCGCCTCAAGGGGCACCTGGATTCTCGGTGGGCCGCCTGGTTCGACGGGCTGACCCAGACCCACGCCAGCGACGGCACCACCATCCTCCGCGGCCCGGTAGCCGACCAGGCCGCGCTGCATGGCTTGCTCGGCAAGGTGCGCGACCTGGGCCTGCCGCTGGTCTCGGTCACTGCGGTCCCAACCCCGCGAACCCCGCGAACCCCGCAAACCGATCAGCCCCGATAACTCACCCATCCAGCGAAGGAAACCGACATGGCCATCACCGCCCGAGCCCAGGCCACGACACCGCCGACGAAAGGACCCCGATGAGCCCGACGAGGAAGACCGCGCTCGTCGCGGGGGTCTTCTACCTGATCACCTTCATCTCGATCCCCACCCTCGCCCTCTACGGCCCGGTGAAGAACCACCGGGACTGGATCTTGTCCTCCGGCGGGCGTCGTCAGCCTGCTCTCGCTGGTGAGCTTGCGGCAGGATCTGGGCACAGGGGCCGGAGCCAATGCAGCCTCGCTTGTGACCATCGCTGCGTCACACGTCGCGGTCTACAACTGGACCTTCCTGCTTTCGCAGACCCTGATGCCGGGCATCAACGCCCTGTTGCTCGGCTCCTTGCTGTACCGGTCCCGGCTCGTGCCCCGGGCCATTCCCCTGCTGGGACTCATCGGAGGCCCGCTGCTTATCATCGCCGTCTTCGCCACGCTGCTAAGCCAGCACTCCTCCCTGACCGGGCTCGCCACCCTGCCAGTGATCCCGGTGGCGGCCTGGGAGTTCTCGCTTGGCCTCTGGCTGGCCGTGAAGGGCTTCAAGGCCGCCCCGATCACCGCTGACCCGACCGTGACCAGCACGCCGCTCGCCTACCAGGACGTCGCGGTCTAACCGCCGGGCACCCGGCCGGGCCCGCCACCAGGGGGGCCCGGCCGAAGGCTTACCGGACCGGCTTCACAGCAAGCTGACGAACGCTCCGATGAGGCGCACCCTCCGGCGACCATGGACAGCACGCCGACGAGAATGCCGAGGGAACCGCCCGCCAGGCCGGTGATCATCCATGGCCGCCGCATGCCCAGCCGAGACGCGGTGCGGTCGCTCATCCGGCCGAAGAAACGGATTGCCGACCATGGCCACCAGGGCGCCGATCCCGGCGGACAGCTGGGACGGACGCTACGCCCCATCCGGAGGATGGACAAGTACACCCGGCCGCCCCGCACCGCTGACCGGAAAGGGGGTATCCCTGGCGGCCGCGAGCTAATAGCGTGGCTGTGATGACCGACCACGACGAACAGAGCACACCCGGTCCGATTCCCGCCATGATCCAGGAATTCATGAGCCAGTTCCGCTCGGCCGCAGAAACCGCCGGCGCGGCATACCTGCCCCGGCAGGCCGCTCCCGGCACGCCTGCGCTGCCCGGCGCGCTCTCGGCGGCGCAACTGGCCGCCATCACCGACGGCATCGCGGACCAGCGCCGCAGCATAGCTGCGCTGAAGACCCAGCTGTCCGCGTTCGACGAGCAGCTCGCGATGCTTGAGGACATGCTCGGCCCGCTCGCGCAGTGGAGCAAGACATGGGCCGATCTCGAGCAGCGGTTCCTGCACCTGGGTGGCGGGCCGCAGACCGACGGGTTAGCCGGCCGCGGGACTCACGGTCCTGGCCGCTCGCGGGCCGCGGCGTCAGCGCAGGGCCGGAGCAGGCCACGCCACGGGTCGTCCGGGCTCACCTGCGCACAGGATATTCCGGTCTGAGGCACGATGTGGCGGGTATGGCTGGCACGATCACTACCCGCACTGACGACAAGCCGAGCATGCTCTTGACGTGCTGACCCATGACGGCAGCTCGCGGTCAGCCGCCATCCGGCAATCCGTGCAGAAGCAGCCAGCCGCCGCGAACACGCGGCGACATGCGCCGGGACGTGTTGCGTATGAATCTCATGCCGTGTCAGGTAACGTACGCCCCGCTTCTCCCAGCTTCGCCGGGGCAGAACCCCGAACCTGACCCACATCGAGGGACCATAGGTGTTGCTGGGGCAAAATGCCAGGAACTTAAGAGGCCTGCGGATGCTGGTTTTCGGGGCTTTGTTGCTGGTCAGGATGCTCGCTGCGGGTCGGGCCAGCGTCGGCGGACGGCGCGGGCGGCGCCCTGCTGTGGTAGAGCGCCGACGGCCGGGTCTACGGGGCGCCCCCGGGTCCGTTATGTCCTGAATCTGGGGCTTTCGCATGGTGACTTTCCGCGCGCCCATCATGATCATGGCTAGTTTCGGGGGTATTCGCCCGTTTCTGGCCATGATCATGGAACAGGCAGAGCCGGGGACGCTTCCTTAAGTTCCTGACATTGTGCTGGGGCAACGACGATGGACCATCGGTGTTGCTGCGGAGCGAGATCGAATCGTTCCGGGCCCTGGCCAGGTACGCCCCGGACGCCGTCTCCCGCCTGCCTGCCGTGCTGGACCAGGTCTAGCTGGGATTCACCTCGGCACGGTCCTGCACTCCCGTTCCGGATTGACCTCGCGGACCGCGGCGTCAGCGCAGGGCCGAGGCGAGCAGGTCCGTCGCGGCCTGGGTCCGTGGATAGCCAGGCAGCTCTACCGGCCGGGGCGCGTCCGGCGGCGGCATCCCGTTATCGACGGCGACGGCCAGCTGTTCCAGGCGTCCTACCAGCGCCTCGGCGGCGGGCCGGGCCGGCCGCGTCCGGCCGAACGGCAGGCCGAGCGCCAGCATGGCCAGCTCGTCGACGGCCAGCGTGACCTGATCAGGCCCGGCCGCCGTCGCGCCGGCGACGTGGTCAGCGAGGATGTCCTCGGTGATGGTGCGCAGCTTCAGTAGCTGCTCCTGGAGCTGACGCTGAGCCCGCTCCAGCCCGGCCTGCTCGCTGAGCCAGCGGCTGCGATACACGCGGGCGACCGTCCGCAACACCTGCGCCTGCACCTGAGGCAGCCGGGCCGCGGCCGCCCGCGGCCACAGGACCAGGCGGAGCACGATGGCCAGCGCCGCTCCGATGGCGGTATCCAGGACGCGGGCGCCCACGGCGGCACCGATGGCCGCGCCGGGGACGGCCAGGTCGTACAGGCACAGGGCGATAACCGTCACGAAGGTCACCGCCAGGCCGTACGAAGCGCGGATGAGGATCTCGGCGGTGAACTGGGCACCGATGGCCACGATGGCCACGGCGATGACCACCGGGTGCCAGGCGAAGATGGCGCCGGCCAGGACGACACCGGCGACGGTGCCGCCCAGGCGGCGCGCCGCGCGCCGCAGCAGGAGGGTGACGTTGCTGGCCTGCAGCACGGCCGCGGCCGTCAGGCCCACCCAGTACGAATGGTCGAGTCCCAGGGCACGGCCCAGGCCCGCGGCGACCGCGACGACGATCCCGATCCGCGCCGCCGCGGGCACGACCACGGCCCGGGGGCTGGTGGCGTCGCGGAGCCGTTCGGCTATGGTCAGGGGCTGAAGCTCGGTGGCGTCGGGGCCGGGCGCGCTATCCCCCCGCAGGATGCGGCGGACGGCCTCCAGGGCCCGGCGCAAGCCCGCCAGGCCAGCGGCGCCGGCCGGCGGCTGGCGGGCCTGGGCCGTATCGGGCGGCAGCGTCCCAAGGCGCCTGGTCGCCGCCGCCCAGCCGGGGTCCAGCGGCGCGCGGGCGTCGGTGGACACGGACAGGGCCGAGGCGAGCACGATCTCGGCCGCCGCCAGGGAGCGCAGCCGCACGTCACCGGCGCCGATCCTGGCCTGGCGCAGGACCTCCCGGGCCTGGCTCATCTCCGCCACGGCACGCGCGCGGGCCGTGGCCGCGCCGGGCGTGCCCGCCGCGGCCAGCACCTCGGCCACGGTCTCCCACGCCCGCGACAGGGCCCGCCGCTGCGGCAGCCCGCGGCGGCGGCGGCCGAGCGCGGGCGCCATCGTCATCAGGCCCGCCAGCAGCGCGCCGCCCGCGACCAGGGCGCACTCGCGCAGGGCGGCCAGGAGGCCGGCCGGGATCGCGGTGGCGGCCAGCGCCGCCAGGACGATCAGGTACTCCCGCGGCGGGGGGA
This sequence comes from uncultured Actinomycetes bacterium, assembly GCA_963808315.1. Taxonomy (GTDB): domain Bacteria; phylum Actinomycetota; class Actinomycetes; order Streptosporangiales; family Streptosporangiaceae; genus Palsa-504. Next base: position 124,442 of record CAWEFK010000015.1, read on the forward strand.
CCCGCAGGGCGAGGCAGACGAAGCTGGCGACGGCCGCCACGATCCCGGCGAACGGGACCGACAGCCACGGCCGCGGCGCGCACAGGCTCCCGACCGGGACGACGACGGCCAGCGCCGCGCCGACCCCCGCCACCAGAGCGGTCCGGTGCCGGTACGGCGTGTCCTGGGCGTAGAAGCCGGCCAGCCCGCCGAGGGACGCCAACGCCCCCCAGCTGGGCCGATCCGCCGCCACGCCGGCCAGCAGGGGCACGCCCACGCACAGGCCCGCGCGCAGCCCCAGGTACCAGCGGGCCCGGAACGCCTCGCCCAGCGAGCGGCCGAGCCGCCTCCCGAGACGATGCACCACACCATCATCCCCGGCCCGGTAGTCGCTATCCTCCCCGGCCGACGGGCTCAGCCCTTGATCGGCGAGACGGCGCGCAGCTCCTCCGGGGTCGCGGTGCCGAAGCCGAAGAACTCCAGGTAGGCCGGGATCTGCTCGAAGAGCATGTCGGTACCGACCTGGATCCGGCAGCCCTTGTCCTTGGCGGCCTGAAGGAACGGCGTGATCTGCTGCTTCATCACGACCTCACCGACGAACGTCCCCGGCGCGATCCGGTCGACGTCCATCGGCAGCGGGTCGCCGTCGTTCATGCCCAGCGGCGTGGCGTTGACGACAATGTCATAATCCTGCGGGTCGCTGGAGCCCGTGTCGATCCTGATCTGCGGGTAGTGCTCGTCGATTCTGGCCGCGAGGGCCTCGGACGACTCCTTGTCGGGATCGTACAGGCCCAGGGCCGCGACGCCCGCGGCGGCGAGCGAGGCGGCGATGGCCGATCCGACTCCGCCGTTGCCGACCACCAGCGCTCGCTTACCGGCCAGCGGGAAGCCCTGGCGTTCGACGCCGCGGACGAACCCGGCCCCGTCGAACTGGTCGCCGAGCAGCGTCCCGTCGTCGCGTAGCAGCACCGCGTTGGCGGCCCCGGCGATCCGCACGGTGGGTGTTACCTCATCGACGAGCCGGAGGGTGGTGACCTTGTGTGGCATGGTGATCAGGGCACCCCGGATGTTGGTCATCTTGAACAGCAACCTGAAGAATTCCGGGTACTCCTCCGCCTTGACGCCCATCGGCACCACGACAGCGTCGATGCCGTTCTTCTCGAACCATGGGTTGTAGATGAGCGGCGACTTGAAGGAGTGGGTCGGATAGCCCACGTGTGCGATCAAGGTGGTCGTCCCGCTGATCATTTCTGCTCCTCACGAATTGGTCGCTCGATTGGCTCCTGGCTGGCGGCGATCTCCACGGCGGTGGCGGCGGCGGCGATCTCCAGCGCCTTGTCGACGTAGACGCGGTAGCCCAGATCGGGCCGGTAGCCGTGCACCTCGGGGGTGTCCAGGCTCCGCATGAACGACAGGATCCCGGCGCTGAACACCTGGCCGGGCACCAGCACCGGGTAGCCGGGCGGGTAAGGCGTGACGAAGTTCGCCGACACCACCTGCTCGCCGTTCTCGACCCGCTGCTCCACCTCGTCCGGCATCAGGTACTCGCAGTACGCGTCGTCGTAGGACAGGTAGAAGGCGCGTCGCACGTCCCCTTCCGGGGTGGGCAGGCCGCGGGCGCCGGCGAAGGCCGGGTGGAAGCCGCTGAAGTCGGGCAGCGGCGCCGACGGCGCGGTCAGCCGCAGCACCGCGCGCTCGTGCGCGGCGCGCTCGGACACGCTCATGTCGATGATCTGGTGGTCGAGATCCCTGGCGATGCTCACGAGCACCTCGACCAGGTAGGCCACCGAACTGCGGGAAGTGCCGATCGTGGTCATGAACAGCACGGTGTTGCGTGAGGTCTTGTTGATCTGCACGCCGTACCTGTCCATCAGGTGACTGCGCTTGAACGCGTCCCCGTCGATGCCGGTGGCGCCGATGTAGATCGTGATCCGGGACGGATCGAGCACGAACTCGTCGGTGTCCCACGCCGTGATCATGTTCTTCAGCCCGGATCGCAGCGGCTGGCTGATCCCGGAGGGACGGTACTCGGCCGGGATCAGGTCGCCCGTGGTCAGGCAGCGCATGTACTTGCTCAGCAGCGGGTGGTTATCGACCGCGTCACGGAGCCGCATGGCGTTCTCGATCTGCTTTTGCACCAGCTCGAAGCCCTCAAGCGCCGCCTGCCTGCGGCCCAGGTCCAGGGAGGCGAGGATCTGGTAATTCGGCGAGGTCGAGGTGTGCGTCATGTACGCCTCGTGGAAGGTCTCCTCCGCCTTCTGACTGAAGTCCTGGTCGGTCACGTGGATCATCGACCCCTGCCGCAGCGAGGTCAGCGTCTTGTGGGTGGACTGAGTCGAATACACCCGGACCCGGGCCCGCGCCGGATCCGGCAGCAGCCGCCGCTCGAGCAGCACCTCGTCGGCCGCGGCGTCGATCGCGCCGACCTCGTCGGCGAACGCGTCGTACTGGGCCCGGTACTCCGGCAGGCGGAGCCGTTCGATCAGGGTCCGGGCGGCCCGCATGGCCGTGCGCGGCCGGTAGACCGGATGGAACCTGGCGAACGCGAACCAGGCCTCGTCCCACAAGAACACCAGGTCGGGCTTGATGGCCAGGCACTCCTCCATCACCCGCCCGGGGTTATAGACCACCCCGTCGAACGTGCAGTTGGTCAGCAGCAGCATCTTGACCCGGTCAAGCTTGCCGGCCTTCCGCAGCTCAAGCAGCTGGCGCTTGATCTCCCGCAGCGGCACCGCCCCGTACATCGAGTACTGATGCAGCGGGTAGGCCTCCAGGTAGGTCACCATCGCCCCGGCCAGCATCAGCCCGTAGTGATGCGACTGGTGGCAGTTCCGGTCCACCAGCACGATGTCGCCGGGCTGGATCAGCGCCTGCGCCACGATCTTGTTGGCCGTCGAGGTCCCGTTGGTGACGAAGTAGGTCTGCCGCGAGCCGAACGTCTCGGCCGCGAGCCGCTGGGCCTCGCGCAGCGGTCCGGTGGGCTCGAGCAGCGAATCCAGGCCGCCGCAGGTCGCCGACGTCTCGGCCATGAAGATGTTCAGGCCGTAGAAGTCGACCATGTCCCGGATCCAGTGCGAGTTCACGATCGACTTGCCGCGCGAGATCGGCAGCGCGTGGAACACGCCGGTCGGCCGGTGGCTGTAGCTGCGCAGCGCGCTGAAAAACGGCGTCCGGTAGCGGGCCTCCACCCCGTCCAGGATGGACAGGTGCAGCTCAAGCGCCCCCTCCCGGGCGTGGAAAATCCGCCGGAAATGGTGGCTGAGCCAGGCCCGCCAGGTCCTCGACCGAGCTCTCGGTCATCAGGTACAGGTCAAGTTCCGGCCGGATCCTGGCCAGCGCCCGGGCCAGCTCCTGGGCGCGGTCCTCCGGCGAGCGCTCCATCAGGTCATCCGGCCTGGCCGTTTCCACCAGCTGGCTGAGGAAGGCCGAGTCATGCCGGGACCTGTGCACGAACCGGCGGCAGACCACGCACGCCTGCAACGCGAAGTTCAGCCGGGTGGCCATGATCGCCTCGTCGAAGCTGGGCACCACCACGATCTCGAAGACGAACTGGTCGTCCGGCCGGCGCGCCTGCCGCAGCTCCTCGCGCAACGCGCGCTCCTGCTGCTCGTTCATGTCCTCGACGACCAGCACCTCGAAATAGGGCCGGTTCCCGCCGGTCTGCTCCCCCGGATGGGAGTCACGATCGGAGGCCTGGTCCACCCGGCCAAGGCTCTGCACCTGGCCGGTGCGGAAGGAGTCGGTGACGAAGTTCCGGTTGATCTCCCCCACCATCGCGGCGAACTGGTCATACTTCCCGGCGGCGAACAACCGCCGCACCTGGGCGAATTCGCCCGGGCCCGGATACGCGTAGAGCCGCTCGACCGGCCCGAGGACGTCGAGCAGTTCGGTGGCGGTATCGACCGCCCGCTCGAGGGACCGCTGCTCCGCGCTCGCGACGCTCAGCTCGACGGCCGCGTCTTCCAGCGAGGACCAGGCGTCGGCCTTGAACTGCCAGAGGCTGTTGTAGGCCTTGGTGTTCGCAACAGGGAGCACGGGGACACCTCCGTAGACGTTGCCGCCATCCGCAGTGTGGCACCCGGGCGACTTCGGGCGACCGGGCTCTTCCGTCAAGTGGAAGACCTGATCGTCTCGGTCCTCCGGCGGTCGTACGCTCACGGGCATGCTCTACGCTCGTGCGGAAGTTGCCACCCCGACGCCAGATCGCTATATCAGGCAGCTCGTCAGCCACCTCAGCCACAAGGCCACCACGGAACTGCGACCGGACGAGACCGGTGTGATCGCCGTTCACGACGGCACCTGCCAGCTGACCGGTGCGGGCCAGTTGCTCGTGCTCGAAGCGAGCGCGGACGACGCCCAGGGCCTGGCGCACATCCAGGACGTGGTGGGCCGTCACCTGGAACGCTTCGGCGCCCGGGCGGCCCTGCGGGTGGAGTGGAGGTCCGATGGGCCCGCCCGCCCCGCGTGATCCGGTCCTCGACGTGCACGCGCACGCGATGCCGATGCCGCTGCTGTCCTGGCTGGCCGACCGGGGCCTGGCGGACGTCTCCGGCGCGGCCGAGGAGGTCATCCGCCTCGACGCGCGGGTCAGCGGCGTCGGCGACCGGGTCCCGCTGCCGCTGGCCCGCTCGCAGCATGACGTGGGCGTCCGGCTGGCCGAGATGGACGACGTCGGGGTCAGCCATCACGCCGTCTCGCTGCCGCCGTTCCTGTTCTGCTCCACCGCTGAGGACGGTGAGCTGGCCGGGGACGTCGTCGCCCGCGGCAACACCGAACTCGCCGCCTATGTGGCCGGCGGCCAGGGACGGCTCGTCGCCCTCGGCTCGGTCCCGCTCGGCTGGCCAGGAGCGGCCGCGCAGGCCCGGCGCTGCCTGGACGAGCTGGGTATGGCGGGCATCGCGATCGGCAGCCGCGGTGGCGGGCGTGACCTCGACGATCCGGTGAACGAGGAGCTGTGGGAGCTGCTGGCGGAGCGCCGCACCTTCGTCTTCCTGCACCCGAGCGGCGTGCCCGACGCGTACCGTCAGCGGGACTTCTACCTGGCTCAGCTCGTGGGCTACCCGATGGAAACCGCGCTGGCCGTCGCGCGGCTGACCTTCGGCCGCGTCCTCGAGCGGTTCGACCTGACCCTGTGCCTGGCCCACGGCGGTGGCTGCCTGCCGGCCATCCGCGGCCGGATGGACATGGGCTGGCACAACAAGGACGTCGCGCACACCACGGCCAGGCCGCCCAGCTTCTACACCGGGCGCCTGTACTACGACACCGCCGTGTTTAGCCCGGTCCTGCTGCGGCGGCTGGTCGAAGACGTCGGCGCGGGCCACGTCCTGCTCGGCACCGACCACCCGTTCGAGCTGCGCGACGCCGAGCCGCTGGCCAGCGTCGCGGCCGCGGACCTGCCCCCGGCGCAGGCCCGCGCGATCTTGTGGGATACCGCGGCCGGGCTGCTCGGCCTGGCCTGACCGGCGACGGCGGCGCGGGCCCCGGTGATCACTGGGCGGAAGGGGGCTAGCCGGGCGGGGCGGCGGGGGTGCCACACTGCAGGCGGACAGCGTTCGGTGACAGGGAGAGGCCCATGACGGAGATCAGCATCGCCTATTGCTCGTCACACGCGCCGATGATGGCCGCGGCCCGTGACTCGGCCGAAGAGAAGCAGCGGGACCGGTTCTTCGGGGCGCTCGAGATCATCCGCGACGATGCCCGCCGGGCCGGGGTACAGGCGTGCGTGGTGCTGTCCAACGAGCATTTCACCAACTTCTTCCTGGAGAACTTCCCGCAGATCTGCGTCGGCGTGGGCGAGCGCAACTGGGGTCCGACCGAGGCGTGGCTGCCGATCAGCAAGGTCTGGATTCCCGGCCACCCGGGCCTGGCCAACCACATCACCCGGAGCCTGCTTAACTCGGGGTTCGACCCCGCGTTCTCGCACCAGCTCGAGCTGGATCACGGGGTGATGACCGTGTACCACGAGCTCGACCCGCAGCTGCAACTGCCGCTGGTACCGATCGTGCAGAACTGCGCGGTGGAGCCGATGATGCCGCTGCGGCGCTGGTACGCGTTCGGCGTCGCGCTGGGCGAGGCCATCCGTTCCTACGTCGGGCTGGACCGGGTCGCGCTGGTCGGAGCGGGCGGCTTGTCGCACTTCATCGGCGTGCCGCGGGTGGGGGACATTGACGAGGAGTTCGACCGGTGGTTCCTCGACGTGCTTGAGCGGGGCGACGTGGATGCCGTGCTCGACCTGTCCGATGAAGAACTCGGGCTGGCCGGCAACGGCGCGCACGAGATCCGCAGCTGGCTCGCGGTGGCCGGGGCCCTGGCCCCGGCCCGCGGTCAGACCCTGGCCTACGAGCCGATCTATCCGTGGATCACGGGCATGGCCGTCACCCGCTTCCAGCCCGTCTCCTGACCCCCGTGACCAACCCGGGATGCATCCTGCTGAGCAGAAGGAGAGCGGTGTTGGGTTCGCGAGAATGGCAGACTGCGGAGACGCTTGAGGCCGGGAAGCCGCGGCGGTCGTGGCCGGAAGATGAGGTGTCATGAGCCTGTATCAGCTGCACAGGTGCGTCTTCGATTTCCTGCGGGCCGGCGAGGTGAGCAGCGGCGCGACGCCGGATTTCGACGTCAGCACCTACGACCTCACCGACTCCGAGCGCCAGGTCTTCGAATCGAAGGACATCGCGGCTCTTTACCAGATGGGCTTCCATCCGGTGCTGCTCAACGGCTACTGCCGGGCGATCGGGTACGAGCGGAGCGATTACCGCACGATACTCGCCTCCCAGGCGGAACCGGAGACCAGGACCGGCCGATGGCATAACGACCGACCCTGACTGTCCCCCACAGATGCTCACCTGGATGGAGCGGAGCATGACAACTGGCGAGAACCCGGAGATCGGCGCGACCGCGGACGCCAACGGCATAAAGACCAACTATCTCGAGGCGGGCACGGGCGACCCGGTGGTCCTGATCCATGGATCAGGACCTGGCGTCACCTCCTACGCCAACTGGCGCCTGGTCCTGCCCGCCCTCGCGGAGAACTTCCGGGTGGTGGCGCCGGATATGGTCGGCTTCGGCTTCTCGGAACGGCAGGCGAACATCGAATACGGCGTACAGACCTGGGCTGACCAGGTGGTCGGCCTGATGGATACGCTGGACTTGCCGACGGCCCACCTGGTCGGCAACAGCTTCGGCGGCGCGATCGCATTGCGCATCGCGGCCCAGCATCCGGAGCGGGTCGGCAAGCTGGTGCTGATGGGGAGCATGGGCGTCCCGTTTCCCATCACCGAGGGCCTGGAACGGGTCTGGGGTTACGAGCCGTCGTTCGAGAACATGCGCAAGGTCCTCGACGTATTCGCCTACTCCAGGGAGCTCGTGAACGACGAGCTCGCGGAGGTCCGGTACCGGGGCAGCATCCAGCCCGGCTTCCAGGAGTCCTTCGCCGCGATGTTCCCCGCCCCGCGGCAGCGCTGGGTGGAGGCCATGTGCACCCCCGAGGACGACATCCGCGCGCTCCCGCACCGGACGTTGATCGTCCATGGCCGGGAGGACCAGGTCATCCCGGTGCAGACCTCCCTGCGGCTGATGGAGCTGATCGACAACGCCGATCTCAGCGTGTTCTCGCACTGCGGGCACTGGTCCATGATCGAGCGCACGGCGGACTTCAACCGGAGCGTCAGCGAGTTCTTCAGCGACTGACGAACGGGCCGAGCGGGTGACGCGCCGGGTCAGTGCCAGCCCTCGGGCAACTGATCGCTGATCCGCTGGCTGATCTTCGCCGCGGTGCGGCGCACGATCGGTGCTCGCTGGGCAGGCCGGAGTCGCATGGGTGGCCCGCTGATGGAGACCGCAGCCAGAATCTGGCCCGCGGGGTCAAAGATCGGTGCGGCCACGCAGGCGTTCCCAGCACGGCCTCCTGGCTTTCGATCGCGGTCCCGACCCGGCGGACGATGGCCAGCTCCCGCTGCAGCCGGTGCGGATCGATGATCGTGTACGGCGTCAGCGGCTTCAGGCACGGCGGCAGGAGCTGCAGCGGGTCGGCGGGCCCGAAGGCCATCAGCACCTTGCCCAGCGCGCTCGCGTGGACCGGCCACCGCCCGCCGGTTCGCGTCGGCAGCGCAAACGCCTTGTAGCCGACGATCTTGACGAAGTACAGCACCTCGTTTCCCTCGAGCACGGCCAGGTGGATGGTTTCGTGGGTGAGCTCGTACAGTTCCTCGAGGAACGGCAGGGAAGCGTCCCTGAGGTCACGCTGCTCGCCGACGAGCTCCCCCAGCTCGAACAGGCGGATACCCAGGGCGAACCCGCCCTCGGTCCGCTTCAGTAGCCGCTGCTCGACCAGTATCTTGGCGAGCCGGTGGACGGTCGGCTTCGGGATCGCTGTCCGCGACGCCAGCTCCGCCAGCGTCAGCTCCGACTCCCGGGCGCTGAAGCAGTCCAGAATCGCGAAGACACGTTCCAGGACAGACTTGGGAGCGACCTGGTGATGGGCTGTAACCACGCTGTCACCGCCATCCGTTCGCTGCCTGCTGTCCGGCTACCCAAACGAGGGAGATTCACTCCACATTATTCCGTTAGACGCGCCTTCGCTATAACGACCAGCCTTGAATGAAGGCCGCCCCGCAGCGTCCGTCGGCGCGAGCAGCGCGTCACTGGCCCGCTGCGCTCGGCTCACACCCGGGGCCCGTCGGGGGTTCTGCGATGTCCACGAGCAGCCGGTAGGAGCGAGTTAAGGGAGGTGTCATTTTGAGCGTCCAGCATTCCATACGGTGGAACGAAACGCTTGTCACTGATTTATCCGTATTAGACAATGATGTCACGACGGGATACCTCCCACCCCATGGTATCCCGGCGGACGCCGCAGGCCACGCCAACTCAGAGATGAGGCGCGCCCTTTCGCAGAAACCTATCCGCACTCTCGTGCTACTGCCACAAAGGGGAGGCCCAATGGCGGGCAATTCAGCGGAGCCCGGCCGGTCGGTAACCAGCAAGATCGTAGCGATTCTGCTGACATTCCACGACGGCAACGAACACTCACTCACCGAAATTGCCCGGTTGACTTGCCTGCCGGTTTCGACGGCCCATCGGCTGGTTACCGAGCTCGCGGGGTGGGGCGTCCTTGAGCGCACCGACGAGTCAATGTTCCGGATCGGCCTGCCCATCAAGGCCATAAGCAGCCGGAGGTCCTACACGCCGGCCGTCTTGGAGTCCGCGCGGCGCGTCCTGGAGGACCTGGCCACCACGGCCCGGACAGGCTCGCGACTCGGGGTGCTGACCGGCACAGACGTGGCCTACATCGAGAAACGCTGCGATCACAGCCCGGTCACCACATTCGCGCAGACGTCGAGGCTGCCCGCTCACGCCACGGCCCTGGGCAAGGCGCTGCTGGCATTCTCCTCACCCGACATACTCAACCGCATTATCACCGACGGCCTGAAATGCTATACCCCGAACACGCTGACCGATCCGGACCGGCTACGTCAGAGCCTGGCCAGCATCAGGCTGACCCGGGTCGCCATTTCGCGCTGGGAATTCGAGGCCGGGGTTTCCGCGGTGGCCGTGCCGGTATTCGGGTCGGGCGGCATCGCCGTGGCGGCGCTCGAACTCATCGTGCCTAACCTGCGCAGCGACCTGCAGATGGCAAGTTCCGTACTCACGGTAGCCGCCCGCGGGCTGTCCAGAGAGCTTGCGGCCAGCGCCCACGCCGGCTGTTTCGCCATGATCACCGAGCAGCACCCGGCGAACAGGGCGGCCGGTGAGCCTGATCGGCAGCGTTCCGCGGCCATGACTGCTTGACGACCTCGGCAGCGCGGCGAAGCTCCGGCAGGAATAGGGATCCTGGCTACGGATCCCGGCCGCCGGAGCTTTGTCGTGGATCGGTACTGCTGCGGGCACCTACTATTTCAATTGCTCGCGAACGGTCTGGAAATAAACCGCTGACATCTCGCGCATGAAGTCGGCATTAGTCGCGGCTAGCGTGTTTATCCACTCGATCTGCGTGGCGGCGGCGGCGCGCTCCTGGAGCTGCAGCATCCTGGTCAGGCTTTTCTCATAAGCCTCCAGCCAGCCCACGCCATTCTTCTTCGTTAGCTCGATCAGCCGATCGCTGAGCTCCTTGACTCGCCGCACGGCCTCATCCGCGTCTGGCACGCCTGGTGTCGACATATTTGATCCTCTCTAAGATTTCCCCCTGCTGGTTCCATCTCACGCTACCGCCTCCGCAGCGGCAAAGGTATCTCCCGCTAGATGGGATCGGGACCCGGCGCCAGCAGGAAGGACGTAACGGCGCGGGCGAATTGGCCGGCTTTTCCCAGAAGAACAGGTGGCCGAGTCCGGAAAAGACCACCACCTGCGAGTTTGAAATACGGCCGGACAGCAGCTGGCTGTTACGCGGGTCCACCTGGCGGCCGCGGTTGTCGATCAGGACCAGGCGGAACCGCCGTCTGAGCGCGGAGATGACCGGTGCCCAGCCGGCCCGGTCGAACCCGAGCCCCTGGATGAGGACGAGCCAGGGTGCCCGGCGCCCGAGATGGCCGCACAGCTCATAGGCAATCCGCGACGACCCGTTGACGGCGAACCGGTTAACGGGCAACGCGGCGCGGGCGTCAGGAAAGCTCGGCGTCCCAGCCGCGGTCCTGGATGGCATCGCGAATATAGCGGAGGAACAGGGACGCGGTCGAGCCGTCGAAGGCGCGATGGTCATAAGAGAAGCCCAGGATGCTCATGTGGTGAATGGCGATGGCGTCACCCACCGCGACCGGGCGCCTGGCGATCCCGTCGGTGGACAAGATGGCCACGTTCGGCTGGTTGATCACCGGCGCGGAGGCGTAGCTGGCGAACGGGCCCGGATTGGTGATCGTGAACGTCGAGCCGCTCATGTCGGCGGCGGCCAGCGTCCGGGCGCGCGCCCCCGCGGCGACCGCCGCGATATTCCTGGCCAGGCCGCGGAGGTTGAGCGAATCGGCGTTCTTGACCACCGGGGCTACCAGGCCCTGCTCGCTGAGATCGACCGCGATACCCAGGTTCACGTAACGGTGCAGCGTCATCGTCTGGTTCTCGATGTCGATCGAGGCGTTCACCGCGGGGAACTCGCGCAGCGCGTCGCACACGGCCCGGGCGATGAAGGGAAGGTAGGTCAGCGACATGCCCTCGGACTTCTTGAACTGTTCCCTGTGCCGCTGCCTGACCTGCTCGACGTGCTCGAAGTCCACCTCGACCGAGGTCCAGACGTGCGCCGAGGTCTTCAGCGACTTGACCATCAGGTCGGCGGTGATCAGCCGCATCCGGGACAGCTTGACGACCTCGTCGCCCGGGGACACGCTCGCGGCCGGCTGGGCGGCGGATGCGACGGTGGCCGGGGGGGCCGCGGTGGCGGGCGATGCCACGGTGACGGGCGAGGCGGTCGCGGTTGCAGCTGCGGCTGGGGTTGCGGTTGCGGTTGCGGCTGGGGTTGCCGGCGACGCCGCGATCGCCTGCTCGACGTCCTCGCGGCGGATCCGGCCACCCGCTCCGGGCCGGCTAGCGCGGTCAGGTCGACACCCCCCTCGGCCGCCAGCCGCCGCACGACCGGGGACAGCGCCACGCCGGGCTGGCCGTTGCCGCGGCCCGGTCGCGGCGGGTCCGGTCGCGGCGGGTCCGGTCGCGGGCTCGTTCGTTTCCGACACCCCGGCCGCGGGCGCCGTCGCGGTGGGTGTCGCCGCCGCCGGCGCCGCGGCGGCGGGCGGGGACGAGCCCGGCGCTGCCGCAGCACCGGGCTCGCCGATCCGGGCGATGGGGGTTCCGATGGGGACCGTGTCACCGGCGGGGACCAGGATCTCGAGCAGGACGCCGTCGTACGGGCTCGGTACCTCGGAATCCACCTTGTCGGTCGACACCTCGAAGAGCGGGTCGTCGAAGGCGACGGTGTCGCCGACCTGCTTCAGCCACTGGGAGACGAGACCCTCTGTCACGGTCTCGCCCAGCTTGGGCATCGTGACCTCGTAAACGTCACCGCTCATTGCATATCTCCTCGGGCTCAGCCGTGCAGCGATCGGCCGGTAAAGGTGATCATCGTCTCGCCAATGGCCTCGGACAGGCTGGGATGCGGATGGATGAAGGCGCCACCTCGGCGGGCAGGGCCTCCCAGTTGACCGCGAGGTACGTCTCGGCCAGCAGCTCGCTCGCCCACGGCCCGACCAGGTGGACACCCAGGATCGGGCCGCCCTTCTCCGCCACCACCTTGACCATGCCATCGGTGTCACCGATGATCATCGCCCGGCCGTTGCCCGCGAACATGTGCTTATGGACCTCGATGTCACGGCCCGCCGCCCGGGCCTCGGCCTCGGTCAGGCCGCTCCAGGCGACCTCGGGGTGGGTGTAGACGACCCACGGCACCCGGTCGTAGTCGACCGGCACCGCGCGCTCGCCGAGGATCGTGTGGATGGCGACGATCGCCTCGGCGTAGGCCACGTGGGCGAGTCCTGGGGTGCTGACGCAGTCGCCTATCGCGTAGACGTTCTCCCGCGAGGTGGCCATGGTGGCCGGATTAACGTCGATGAAGCCGCGGTCGGAGACCGCCACGCCGGCCGCTTCGGCCCCGATGTCCTCGGTGACCGGCCGGCGGCCGATGGCCACCAGAACCTGGTCGACTTCGATCTTCTCGGCGCCCTTCGCGGTCTCGAAGGAGACCAGGAGCCCGTTGTTGGTCCGCTCGAGCGGGCTGACCCGGGCCCCGCCGTGGATCTTGGTGCCCCGCCGGGCCAGCGCCTTGGCCAGCACGTTAGCGACATCACGGTCGGGCCCGATGGGCAGGACGCCGTCGGGCAGGGCTTCGAGCAGGGTCGTCTGGGTGCCCAGGTCGGTATACACGGACGCGAACTCCGAACCTATGACACCCCCGCCCACCACGGCGATGCGTTCCGGCAGCGACGCATCGGCGCTGTTGGTGGCCTCATCGGAGCTGATGACCCGGTCGCCGTCGAGGTCCAGGCCCGGAATCGAGCGCGGCGCGGAACCCGTGCACACGATGACCGCCCGCGCGTTCGCGCTCTGGCCGTCCACCTGCACGGCACCGTCGGCCGTCAGCCGGCCGTGCCCTTCGATGATCGTGACCTTGCGCCTGCGCAGCAGCCCGCTCAGGCCCGTGTGCAGCTGGTTGACGATGCCGCTCTTCCTCGCGTTGAGGGCGGGCCAGTCGGTCACGGCCGTGACGCCCTCCGGCAGCCGGAAGCCGAAGCTATCGGCATGGCCGATCGTCCGGTACACCTCGGCCGCCTGCAGCAGGGCCTTCGCGGGGATGCAGCCGCGGTGCAGGCAGGTGCCGCCGACCTTCCTCTCCTCGACCAGGGCCATCTTGAGCCCGGCGGAGGCGCCGTACAACGCGGCCGCGTAGCCGCCCGGGCCGCCGCCCAGCACGATCACGTCATAGTCGGTCACGCCGCTACCACCTTCCGCACGGTCTCGGCGATCTGAGCCGCCTGAGGCACGACCGCGTCCTCAAGCGGCGGGCTGGTCGGCGTGGGGGTGTTCAAGGCGGCGACCCGGCGGACCGGCTGGTCGAGCCACCAGAAACACTCCTCCTGGATGACCGCGGCGATCTCGGCACCGTAGCCGAGGCGTCGGGCCGCCTCGTGCACGACGACGGCGCGCGACGTTTTCTTTACCGACGACACGATGGTGTCGGTGTCCAGCGGGACCAGCGTCCGCACGTCGACCACCTCGGCCGAGATGCCCTCGGACTCCAGCTCGGCCGCGACCTCCAGGCACTCCGACACGTACGCCCCGTAGGTGATGACGCTGACCTGGCTGCCCTCGCGGACCACCTTGGCCTGCCCGAGCGGCACGGGTTCCAGCGACAACGGGCCCGATGTCCGCAGCCGGCGGTAGAGGTACTTGCTCTCCAGGAACAGGACCGGGTTATTGTCCCTGATCGAGCTGATCAGCAGGCCGGCCGCGTCCTCCGGCGTGCCAGGCACCACGATCTTCAGGCCGGGCACGTGCGCGAAATACGATTCGACACTCTGGGAATGCGTGGGCCCGGCGCGCAGGCGCGCGCCGTACGGCGCCCGCATCGTCACCGGCATCGGGTCCCCCGTGCGGTAATGATGGCGGGCCATCACGTTGACGATCTGGTCGAACGCGGCCGAGATGAAGTCGGCGAACTGGTACTCCACCACCGGCCGCAGTCCCACCAGCGCCGCCCCCGCCGCCAGGCCGGTGAACCCGGACTCCGCCATCGGGGGGTCGACCACGCGGCGGGGCCCGAACTTCTCCAGGAAGCCCTTGGTCACCTTGAAGGCACCGCCGAACTGGCCCACGTCCTCACCGATGATGAAAACGTCCGGATCGGCCTCCATCTCGCTCATCAGGGCCTGGGAGATGGCATCGAGGTAGGTCACCTGACCGTTGTCAGTCGGCATAGACACCCCGCTCCACGGTCGCCGGGTCGGGAAGGGGATCCCCGAGCGCCTTCTTGCGCGCCTCGATGGCTTTCTGGCGCGCGGCTTCGCGCGTCTTACCTGCTGTGTCCTCGTCGATAATGCCGTGTTCGAGCAGGACGTTCTCGAACAGCGCCACCGGGTCGCGTTTCTGCCATTCCGCCAGCAACTCCCGCGGCACGTAGTCGGCCGGGTCGTGCTCCGCGTGACCGTGCATCCGCATGGTCACGCCCTCGATGAGCGAGGGCCCCTCACCCGCCCGGGCCCGCGCCACCGCCTCGCTGGTGGCGTCGTGCACGGCCAGCACATCGGTGCCGTCGACGGTGACGCCCGGCATTCCGTAGGCCTGCGCCTTGACCGCGTACTCCTTGACCGCGGACTGCATGCGCACCGGCGTGGAATAGGCATACTGATTGTTCTCCACGACGAAGATGGCCGGCAGCTTCATCGCGGCGGCGATGTTGAGCGACTCATGGAAGTTGCCCTCCGAGGTCGACCCGTCGCCGCAGTAGGCCAGCGACACACCGTCTTGATCCCGGTACTGGAACGCGAACGCGAACCCGAGGGCCACCGGGTAGTTGTCCGGGATGTGACTCGGCAGGTTGTAGATGTTCAGGTCGAGCCGGCCGTAGTGCAGCGTGCCGTCGCGCCCGCCAGTGGGCGAGGTGGCCTTGCCCATGAAGCTGGCCATGACCTGGGCCGGGTCCATGCCGCGCCACAGGTGGGCGCCGAGATCACGGTGGATCGGGGCGAGGAAGTCATCGGCACGCAGGGCGGACGCCGTGCCGACCGAAATGGCTTCGTGCCAGTGCCCGGTGTACAGCGAGCCCAGCAGGTCACCGGACCGGTACATGCTGACCATCCGGTCCTCGACGGCGCGCGTCATCACCATCGTCTCGAAGATCCGCAACAGCAGCTGCTTGTCGCGGCTCTGCACCGGCTCGCCTTTGCTATCCGATTTCCGCTTGGCGCGGGTGGGTGGCATGACCGACTCTCCTAAGTGAGATAACGGAAGACGAGATCGGCCACGCACGGGGGCTTTTTCTGGCCCTCGATCTCATACTCCAGGTGATAGACGACCTGGATCCCGTCGGGGATCTCGGTCACTTCGGCCAAAGACACGTGCATGCGGAGGCGTGAGCCGACGGGCAGGGGCGCAGGAAACCGGACCCGGTTAAGCCCGTAATTGAGGATCATGGCGACGTCGTCGACGGTGAAGATTTCCCAGAGCAGGCCGGTCGACAGGCCCAGGGTAAAGAACCCGTGCGCGACCGTTGCCCCGAATGGTCCCTGCCTGGCCCGCTCCGGGTCGACATGAATCCATTGCCTGTCCCCGGTGAGGTCGGCAAACGTGGTCACCATTTCCTGGTCCACGGTGACCCAGCTGCTCGTCCCGAGCGATGAGCCAGCGCGCTCCCGCAGTCCGGCCACCCCGTGGATCACGTACGGGCTTACCGGCTGGTCAGACAGAGTATCCGCATTCATCGTTCCGCCTTTCACGCTGCCGTCGCAGGCGCCCCTGAACGGTCGCGCACCCAGCGGGTCCGTGTCTGCGGCGTTCTTGCTCAGTGGGACGGCACGCACCACGGTTCGTTCGGCCCCAAGATCTTGACAAACGGGACGCCCGCTCAGCGGAAGGTCATTTGCTCACGCCCGCGCCGGGTGGCCAGGGTTGGACGTCATGACGCCAGTCGAGGTTGCCGAGGGGGTCTTTCTTCTCGCGCTCCCGCTCGGTATTCACCGGATTCCGAGCATCAACGCCTACCTGTTCACCGACCCGGCCGGGGACACGCTCGTCGACTGCGGCATCTACGCTGGTGCGCCGCTCCGCCCGGATCCTGGGGGTGACGTCGACGATGGCACGGGGGCCGTCGGCGACGCCCTGGCCCAGTGCGGCCGCACGTTCGACGACCTCGGCCGGCTGATCATCACGCACGCGCACATCGATCACTACGGGCTCGCCGGCGAGGTGGTCCGCCGCAGCGGCGCGGACCTGTGGATGCACGCCCAGACCGACCTGGACCGGGCCAAGTACAGCCATCCCGACACCGCGGTCGACCGCCGGAGTCTCATGCTCGCCGATCACGGGCTGCTCGGAGACACGCTGATCGCGGCAGCGACGGGCCTGCGCGACTGGATACCCGTCATGCCGTCGATCGGGCAGCCGACGACGCGGCTGCATGGCGGCGAGAAGTTCGACGCGGGCGGGCGGGCCTGGGAGATCCTGCACACCCCGGGCCACTCCCCCGGCCACGTCTGCATCTGGTCGGCGCAGGACCGACTGCTGTGCTCAGGCGATCACCTGCTGAAGTCGATCTCACCGCCCGTTACCTTCGAGCGCGGTTTCGAGCGTGACCCCATGGGCTCCTACCTGGAGTCCCTGCGGCTGGTCGAGCTGCTCGAGCCGGCGCTCGTGCTGCCCGGGCACGGCGAAACCTTCACCGACGGCGCGGCGCGCGCCGCGAGCATCGCCGAGGGCAAGCGTCGCCGCCTGAGCCGGGTGCTGGCCTCGATCGAGTCCGGCCGGCCCACGGTGACCGAGCTGGCGAGCGAGCTGTACCCGCGGCCGCTCAAGGGCGCGCAGCTGCACTTCGTCATGGCCGAGATCCTCGCCTACCTCGCCTACCTGGAAGTACGTGGCCAGGCCGAGCGGGTCCGGGCGTCCGAAGGGGTCTTCGTCTGGCGCGCGATCAGGGATTGAGCGTCCGGATTCTACCTACGGGAGTGGCATGACGACACAGACGCCGGGAGAGCACGCCGAGCAGGCCGCCTCGGCGCTGGCCCCCGAGATCGACTTCCTGGCTGACCCCGATGTCGCCGGGCTGGGCCGCTCACTGGCCATGGTGCTGGGCGGGGCGATGGACAACCCGGCCGCCGTGGGCCAGGCGTGGCTCCGCTACGCGCTGCACCTCGCGGAAATACCCTCGGTCGCGCTGTCGAAATGGACGGGAACCGCGGCCCCGCCGCCCGTGCCGCTCGATGAGAAGGATCGGCGCTTCGCCGACCGGGCCTGGGCGGAGAACCCGGCCTTCTACGCGCTGCGGATGTACCACCAGGCGTTCGCCGGGTTCGTGGACGACCTGGTCACCGCGGCCGGGCTCGAGGGCAGCCAGGAGATGAAGGCACGGCTGCTGACCGGGCTGATGATGGACGCGCTGGCCCCGACCAACTTCCTGCTGACCAACCCCGCGGCGCTGAAACGCGCGGTCGAGACCGGCGGCGCGAGCCTGGTGCGGGGGGCCCGCAACTTCGCCGACGACCTGTTCGACAACAACGGCCGTCCCCGGCAGGTCGACACCAGCACGTTCACCATCGGGAAGAACCTCGCGGCCACCCCGGCCAAGGTCGTCTACCGCAACGACCTGATGGAACTGCTGCAGTACTCGGCGCAGACGCCGCAGGTGCACGCGGCCCCGCTGCTCTGCAGCCCGCCGTGGATCAACAAGTACTACGTCATGGACCTCGCGCCGGGGCGGAGCTTCATCGAGTGGGCGGTCCAGCACGAGCGGACCGTGTTCGCGATCAGCTACCGGAACCCTGCGGCCGGGGATTCCGGGGTCACGATGGATGACTATCTCATCCACGGGCCCAGGCAGGCGCTCGAGGTGATCCAGCAGATCACCAAGGCGGACACCGTGGACATCGTCGGGTTGTGCCTGGGAGGGGCGCTCACCGCGATAACCGACGCCTACCTCAGCACCACCGGTCACCATGGAATCGGCAATCTCACCCTGCTCAACACGCTGTTTGACTACTCCGAGCCCGGTGTCCTCGGGGCGTTCACCGACTTGGCGGCGGTCGCCCGGCTCGAGCAGAAGATGGCCAAGGAGGGCCAGCAGCTGTCCGGGGAGAGTATGGCCGGGACCTTCGACATCCTGCGAGCCAACGACCTGATCTTCAGCTACGTGGTGTCCAACTGGCTGATGGGTCAGGACCCTCCGGTCTTCGACATCCTGGCCTGGAATGCCGACAGCACGCGCATGCCCGCCGCCATGCACTCGTTCTACCTGCGTAATTTCTACGTGGAGAACCGCCTCGCGGCCGGCCGGCTGGAGATCGCGGGCCAGGTCGTCAAGCTTCGCGATGTGACCAGGCCCACGTACATCGTCGGGGCCGAGAACGACCACATCGTGCCCTGGAAGTCCGCCTACGCCTCGACCAGGCTGCTGTCCGGCCCGGTCCGCTACGTGCTGAGCAGCGGCGGCCACATCGCCGGCATCGTCAACCCGCCCGGTCCCAAGGGCTGGTACCTGGTGGGAGAGAGCCAGCCCGATTCGGCCGACGAATGGCGCGAGCACGCGACCCGGCGGGCCGGCTCCTGGTGGGATGACTGGGCGGTGTGGTCCGCCGAGCACTCCGGGCCGCTGGTGGACCCGCCGCCGACCGGGAGCGGGACATACCCCGTCCTGGGTGACGGCCCGGGCGACTACGTTCACACCTGAGGTGGCCGGGCCGGATGCCGTAACGATTAACGTCATTTTTCAGGCTCACGCATGGCTGGGCCGCTCGCCCGGTGGCCGACCGTTGACGAGACGATACCAATGATCTAGCATAGTGATATCAGATTTTGGTGCGTGGGCCCGGCTTGGCCGGGAGGGAGTGCGCGATGGGAACACCGAAGATCGTATGGCCCAGCCTTATCCTCGCGGCCGCTGTGGTCCTGGCGGGCTGCAGCAGCACGCCGGCCGGGAGCACGGCGACGAATTCCCAGGCGGCCAAGCCCGCTGGCTCGTGGCTGTACCCGAACGGCGATCTTGAGAACACGCGGGATGCGGCGGCCGCCACTATCTCCTCCGCCAACGTGGCCGGCCTGCAGCAGGCCTGGACCTTCAAGCTGCCCTCGTCATTGGTAACGTCCGGGCCGGGCTTCGGCTCGCTGGCGGCGACGCCGATCGTGGCCAATGGCGTCGTCTACCTGCAGGATCTCGGTAACAACGTGTATGCGCTTGCACTGGCCACCGGGAAGCTGAAGTGGGAGTACCGGGTCAGCTCCAAGATAGTCACGGGGGGGCCGAACGGCGTCGCGCTCGCGGGCGGTGTCGTGTACGGCGACACGACGAGCACCGTGTTCGCGCTCAGCGCCGCCACCGGCAAAACCATCTGGGTCGACCAGGATCTGCTCGGCAGCAGTCAGGGCACGTTCGGCATCCAGCCGCTGGTCGCAAACGGCCGCGTCTACCTGGCCAGTTCCATCGGAACCGGGCCCACCGGCGGGATCCTGCTGGCCCTGAACGCCGCCACCGGCAAGCTGGTCTGGACATTCAACACGGTCGTCCCCAGCAATGGCGCGGAGACGCCTTACGGCTCAGGCGGCGCCTGGGAAACCCCGCTGCCCGGCAGCGACGGCTCGGTGACCTTCGGCACCGGCAACCCCTATCAGTCGGCCGCCGAGGCGATCGCCCACCCCTCGCCCTGGCTCTACACCGACAGCGTGGTGAATCTCGATGCCGCCACGGGCAAGTTGCGCTGGTACTACCAGGGCGTGGCCAACGACTTCATGGACCACGACCTGCAGACCTCGCCGATGGCCGCGACCATCAACGGACAGCCTGCGGTCATCGGCTCGGGCAAGGTGGGCGTGGTCTACGCGATGAACGCCAGCACCGGCAAGCTGATCTGGAAGACCCCGGTCGGCGAGCACAGCACATCGGACAACTACCCGCTCGAGGCGATGGAGCACAAGCTCACCCTGACGGCCCCGTACACGATCCTTCCCGGCTCGCTGGGAGGCGTGCTGTCCAGCCCGGCCCTGGCGGGCAATACCGTGTACGTGGCCGCGGTCGACCAGCGGTTCAGTCTCGCCAAGATGAGCTTGCCGCTGGGCGCCCCGGACGGCACCGGCAGCGGCGAGATAGTGGCCCTCAACCTCACCACCGGCAAGGTCGAGTGGGACACCAAGGTGCCGGCCTACCCGCTGGGCGCCGCCACAGTCTCCAACGACCTCGTCTTCACCACCCTGTACACGGGCGTCCTGATCGCCCTCGACCGCGCCACCGGCGCCGTCGTCTACCAGCGCAAGCTGCCCACGTCCGCCAACGCGCCCATCGCCATCGCCGGAAACTCCATCCTCGTCCCCGCGGGCGGGCCTAACCTTTTCGGGCCCAAGGGTGGCTCACCTCAGCTGGTGGTCTACACGGTTCGCTGACTGGCCGCCGTGGCACTCCGGGGGCGCGGGCCCGCCGGGTGCCATCCGGCGGACGACGATGCCGAGCAGGCGATCGGCGCAGAAGTAGCCAGCCTGCCGCGAATCGTAGCTGACAGGACGATTGTCACCGAGGACGACGAACTTCCCTCCGGGCACCAACCGCTCACCTGGATCTGCTGGCGCAGGCAGCCACGCCGCGGGCCGGAGATCCCCGGGCACGGCGACGACCCGCTTGATCAGCCACCGGCGCTGCGGGCAGGCCGGTCCGGCCGGGATCCTCGGCCACAATCACCTGCCCCCGCCGGAGCTGCCCGATACCCGTTCTGCGGACAAGCACCCGGTCGCCTTCGTGCAGCGTCGGCTGCATGCTCGAGCCCTCTACCGTGACCACCGCGTAACGGCGTCGCAGGATCACGATGACGGCCAGGCCGGCCGCGGTCAGCCCGATCCGATAGCGCCACATCAGCGTGCCCCGCGGCCAGCCCGGGCGGCGTGGCGTGCCTGGGCGGGCGGTACCGGCCCGAACAGGTCGGCCAGGTCGTCCGCGCGGATGAACAGGAGCGCGGCCACCCCGCCGGCCACGGCCGCGACTACGCTCCCGGACACCGTGGGCGGGCGGCTCAGCGGGCAAGCGGCCAGCCCGCAGATCTCGGCCGCCAGCAACCCGATGTTCCGGCTCAGGTGCACCCAGCCCAGCGGCCGGGCGGACCGGCTGCCGAAGCAGGCGCAGTGAGCCTTGGTGCCGCTCCGCATGATCGCCGCGATGCCGGCCGCCAGGACCAGGGTCAGCAGCGCGGCGACGGCCTGCGCGAGTTCGGCGAAGAGGGCGGCCTCGCGGGTGGGCGCGGCGCCCGCGGCGATGGTCGCGGCCGCCGCGATCAGCCCGGCCGCGACCAGGGCCTCGGCGCTGACCAGAGCGGCAGCGACGGCGGGCAGCAGCCACCTGGGGACCAGCACGGTCTCACCCAGGCCGATCCGGAACGACCGGTAAGCCTGGCGCCCGCGCAGCTTGGCCGCCGCGGACGCGGCGAAGACGAAGCCAGCCAGGCAGAGTGTGCCGATAACGAGCTCACCCATCGCCGGCGCCCGCCACCGCGAGGCTCTCCGCGCCGACGTCGGCGAAGCCGCGCGCCTGGAGCGAGAACAATCGCGCGTACGTGCCGGCCCGGGCCATCAGGGCAGCGTGACTCCCCTGTTCGGCCAGCATGCCGTCGACGAGGACGAGGATGCGGTCGGCGTCGCGTATCGCGTTGAGCCGGTGCGAGATGAGCACCGTGGTGTAGCCGTCGCGCCGCGCGTGCAGCCGGGTGTGAATCTCGTGCTCGGCTTCGGCGTCCAGGCCTGAGCTCGGCTCATCCAGGATCATCAGATCCCGGCCGCCGCGCAGCAGCGCCCGGGCCAGCGCGATCCGCTGCCACTGTCCGCCGGACAGGAACACGCCGGTCTGCGGGTCTGCCTTGTCGGCCAGGTCGAAGTAGCTGCGGGTGAGCAGCGTGTCGTAGCCCTTGGGCAACGTGGTCAGAACCTGGTGCAGCCCGGCCTGGCGGGCGGCGTCCGTGACCGCCTCGTCCCGCCGGGACAGGCTCAGGTCACCGACCGCGATGTTCTCCCTGGCCGTGAGGTCGTAGCTCATGTAATCCTGAAACACCGTGCTGATCCGGTCCCGGAGCCCGGCCAGGTCGAGGTCACGCAGGTCAACGCCGTCCCACCGGATCCGGCCCCGGTCCGGATCGTAGAACCGGCACAAGAGCTTGACCAGCGTGCTCTTGCCTGCACCGTTGCGTCCCACCAGCGCCACCGTCTGACCGGACGGCACGACGAAGCTGACCCCGCGCAGCACCCAGGGCCGGTCGGGGCCGTAGCGGAACCACACATCCTCGAACTCGATTCCGTGCTGCAGCGGCGGCGCAGGCACCGGCTCGGCAGACAGCGGAAGGTCCGGGGTGCCGTGCACGATGTCCTGGTAAGAGCCGAACGTGAGCGCCGTCTGGAAGGTCATCGCGGTACTGGTGATGATCGCGTTGAGCGAGGTGGCCACGGCCGCGAGGCTGGCGATGAAGATCGACACATCGCCGATCGTCATCCGGCCCCTGGCGGCGGCGGAGACCGCCCACCACAGGCCGGCCCCGGCGACCAGCGCGCTGAGCATCGCGAGCAGGCTGTAGACCATTGCCTGCCGCCGGTCGGCGGCCTGGTTGGCGTGCTGGATGGTCCCCAGTTCACCGAGCATCCGCTGCCGGAAGAACGGGCCCAGGCCGAACAGCCGGATTTCCTTGGCCGCCGCGGAGGTCGAAAGCAGGCTCGCATAGAAGTACTGGCGTCGTTCTGACTGACTGAGCCCGGTGAACATCGCCGCACGCTGGCGGGCGATGCCGAACTCGGCGAAGATACCGGGAATCGTCGCCGCCATCACGATCAGCGCCATCACCGGGTTGAGCACGAACAGCACGGCCAGGAAGCCGGACAGGGTCAGCGCCGACTGGACGGCGCCGGTCATGCCGGTGAAAATCTGGCCAGGCCCAGACATGCCAGCTCGCTGGGCCGTGTTGAGCCGGTCGAGATAGCCCGGGTCCTCGAGGTTGCGCAGCCCGGGCAGCCGGCCCACCGCCGTGAACAGTTCCACGGTGACATGCCGCTCGATGGCCCGTCCGGACTGCGCGGCCAGGTACTGGCCCAGGTAGGGGATCACCGCCTGCAGGCCGCCGGCGACCGCGAGCACGACCACCAGGGTCAGCAGGCCCGATTGAGATCCGCTGCCGGTGAGCGAGTCGAGGACCGCCCGCATCAGCCAGGCCGCGAGCACCGGCGCCAGCCCAGTTAGCACGGCTATCAGCACCTGACCGAGGAACGTTCCCCGCTGCGTGCGCCACGGCAGCGTTACCGCGGCGCGCAGCGAAGCGGCGGTGCCGCTAGCTCGCATGGACGGACAGCGGCTGCGGCGCGGGCAGCATCGCGGGATCGTATCCGGTCGCCGCCACCGCGCCGGCCGCGTCGAGCAGGCAGAACGCCGGGTAGCCGCCCAGCTGGAACGCCTCGCCGACGTCGCCGCCGTCTGGCTCGACATAGACCTCGGCGACCTCGGTGAGCCGGTCGAGGTACGGGGGCAGCTCACCTTCGTCGTGCTGGACGACGGCCAGCACGCTGTCCCGCTCGATGTGGTGGCGGCCGACGTAATCGGCGAACGGGGGCACTTGTACCGGGCAGGACGAGCAGGACGAGGAGAAGAAGGCGACGACTCGCAGCCGGCTCCGTTCGGTCACCCGCTCGCCACTCGTCGCGGTCAGCGCGAACGGCGCGGGCGAGTCGCCTTCCGCGACGCCGATCACCGGGGGCGTCTGCCCACCGCTCTCGGTCAGCAGGCGGCCGTGCTCGCGCAGCCTGCGGATCACGCCGAACGTCAGGAGCAGGTCAAGCAGGCACAGTGCGCCGACAATGGCGACCGCGGCGATCAAGATAGGCATGCTCACTCCAGGAGTTATCGAGCCTGGCCGCCGTGGCCCGGGTAGGGACCGGGCCACGGCAGTTCCTTAGGTCGCCGGTTTGCACCCAATGCCAGAGTTGTAGCAAGGGCCGCATGTGACGGTTTGGCATTCGCAGCCCGAGCGGGAGCATCTCTTTATGTACTGGGCATGGTTTCCGGAGGACTGCTTGACGCACTTGCACCCCGAAGTCGTCGTCCATGAGGGCGGGCACGTGATGCAGGCCCCCGCGGTGACGTGCGGAACTACCACGCTCAGCAGGCGGTCAGCAGCCTTGGTCAGAAGTTGCATGTCGATTCACCTCCTCTCGCGGTCGTGGTGGAGCGGATATCACGCGCAAGGCCAGCGATCGGCGATGGCGATGCCCGCATACCGATGCCTGATAAGACCTCGGCTTTTCATGCGGCGCATATGTTCACTGTTGCCTTCCGGCCGGCCCATCACCAGGAAGTTGACCGGTACCTGACCGGAAGTTGGACGGTTCGCGCGGTCGCCGGATTGTCCCTTTTGTTACGAGAACGGAACCTTCGCCGTGACCCGCGCGGCCAGAGTCCCTGGTAGGAAATGTCCTACGGGGGGTCGAAGGCGGTAATGCCGGTGAGTGATGCGGGGTACCCGCACGGCGGGTTCGGGGATCGGCTGCGCCGTGACCGGGAGGCGGCCGGGCTGACCCAGGAGGAGCTGGCCGAAAAGACGGGGCTCAGCGTCCGGGCGATCAGCAACATCGAACGCGGCCGCACCAGAGCGCCGCGGCCCAGCAGCCAGCGGCTGATCGTCCGGGCGCTCACCTTGACCGAACACGCGGGTCGCGTCGGCGGGCCGGCACCGGGTTTGGGCACGCCCCCGCAGTGGCCGGTGAGCCAGCTTCCTGCCGCCCTGGCCGACTTCACCGGACGGAGCGAGCAAACATGGCAGCTCACTGCCCTGCTGGCCGCAGCAGGCGACGGACAGGCACCGGGCGCGGTCGTCTTGGCGGTGGTCGGTGCAGGGGGTATGGGCAAATCCGCGCTCGCGGTACACGTCGCGCAGCGGGCGGCGGCGCATTTCCCGGACGGGCAGCTCCACCTGGACCTGCGCGGCCGCGGCCCGCAGCAGGTGGCACCGGTGGACGCGCTTGCTCAATTCCTGCGGGACCTGGGCGGTGGGCTGGCCGCGGGGTACGGGACCGAGGCTGAGCTCGCCGCCCACTACCGGAGCCTGCTCGCAGGACTGCGCCTGCTGATCGTGCTCGACGACGCTCGCGATGCCGCCCAGGTCAGGCCGTTGTTGCCCGGCACCGGCCGGTGCGCGGTCATGGTCACGAGCCTGGCACTGCATGCTGGACCTGGAATCCGCGCGGGTCATGGAACTGGACGCGCTGGCCGATGCGGAGGCGTCTGCCATGTTTGCCCGCATCATCGGACCCCGGGCGGCGGCCGAGCCCGTGGCCGCGCGGGAGGTGCTCGCCGCATGCGGCGGGTTGCCTCTCGCGATACGCATTGCGGCGGCCCGCCTGACCGCGCGACCGCAGTGGCCGATCGCGGCTCTGGCGAGCAGGCTCGCCGACGAGTGCAGCCGCCTGAACGAGCTGCAAGCCGGCGATCTGGCGGTTCGCGCCAGCTTCATGACTGGGTACGCAACCGTGCGGGCCGCTACCGGGCAAGCCGACGTGGCGCCTGATCGCGCGTTCCGGCTGCTTGGCCTCGCGGGCGGCTCCGACATTTCCCTGCCGGCCGCGGCCGCCCTGCTCGGCGTTCCGCTGGCTCACGCGGAGCGGTCCCTGGAACTGCTCGTCGACCATCACCTGCTGCAATCCGCCGAGCCAGGTCGTTACAGGTTCCACGATCTGCTTCGTGCCTATGCCTGCGAACGAGTGCTGACCGAGGACCGCCGGGCCGAACGTGACCAGGCCGTGGGCCGGATGCTGCGGTGGTACCTGGGATCCGCGGCCGCCGCGGCCCGCGTCGTTCATCCCAATGGCAGCCGCCTGTCCGTCAGCCCGGCCGACGACGGCCACCTCGCGCTCACGTTCGCGGGCTACGCAGACGCGCTGGCCTGGCTCGACGCCGAATATGCCAACCTGGTGAGCGCGGTCAGGCAAGCCGCCGGGCAGGAGGAGCACGAGCTGGCCTGGAAGCTTCCTGCCTGTCTGTGCTCGCTGTTCTACCTGCGCGGTCACGTGGACGACTGGATCGACACCCATCAGATCGGGCTGACCAGCGCCCGGGCACTGGGGGACAGGCGGGCCGAGTTGTGGCTTCGCAACAACCTCGGTGTCGGCTATCTCCACGCGCGGCGTCCGGACACGGCCGTGGGCTGCTTCCGGCAGAATCTGGCTATCGCGCGGGAGGCCGGTGATCAGCTCGCGCTGCCCAGGACCATGGTCAACCTCGGCGATGCGCTCACCAAGGACGGCCATGGCCACCAGGCCATCCGGCCGCTGCACAACGCGCTGTGCCTCTTCCGTGAGATCGGCAACCGCGCCGGTGAGGGGATAGCGCTCGGCAGCATCGGCGACGTATGCCGGCAGCGCGGCGAATTCAACGACGCGATAGGCCATTACCGGCTGGCGATCGCCGCGTCGGAAGAGACATCCCATTTTGTGGCCCAGGGAAACACTCTGCTCGAGCTGAGCACGACGCACCTCGCGCTGGGTCAGGTCGAGGAGGCGGTCCAGGAGGCAATGAACGCGTCTGAGTTGTTCGGTCAGACCGGAAACTTGTATGGCAGGGCGCGGGCAATGACCGCGCTTGGGCGCGCCGAGCGTCACCGGGGGCGCGCCGAGCGGGCACGCCGCCACTGGCTCGACGCTCTCGAAATCCTTACCCAGCTCGACCATCCGCGGGTAGCGGAGCTGATCGCCGAACTTGGCACTCTCGAGGCGTGAACTCAGACCGTCAAAGAAATCAGCGCCACGCGACGCTAGGTTCCGCACGGCGGAACCTTCGTTGTGACGGTCGCCCGCGCGTGACAGGTATGTGGGGTGCACAGTGAACAAGTTCTCTCCGAATTGGCCGATGACCTCTGGCGGGCGGAGCAGACCGGTGTGCCGGCCGAGCCGCTGACCAAGCGTTATCCCGGCCTCGAGATCGACGACGCGTACACCATCCAGTCCCTGAACATCGACCGGCATATCGCGCAGGGGGCCCGGGTCTGCGGTCGCAAGGTGGGCCTGACCTCGCTCCCCATGCAGCAGCTGCTGGGCGTCACCGAACCCGACTACGGGGTCCTGCTCGACCACATGTTCGTCGAGGACGGCGACGAGGTGGCCCTTGACCGCCTGCTGCAACCTCGGGTCGAGGCGGAACTGGCCTTCGTCATGGAGCAGGACCTGGCCGGTCCCGGTGTCACCGCGGCCCGCGCGCTGACGGCCATCGCCGGCGCGCTGCCCGCGGTGGAGATCGTGGACAGCAGGGTGGCGGACTGGCAGATCAAGCTGGTGGACACCGTCGCCGACAACGCGTCGAGTGGCCTGCTGGTCGTGGGGGGCAACCTGCGCAAGGTGACCGACATCGACCTGCGGCTCGTCGGGGTGATGGTGACCAGGCACGGCGAACTGGTCGATACCGGGGCGGGCGCGGCCGTCCTGGGCAACCCGGCCCGGTGCGTCGCCTGGCTGGCGAACAAGCTCGCGTCCTTCGGCGCGTCGCTGCACGCGGGTGACATCGTCCTGCCGGGAGCGGTCCACCGGATGATCGGGGTGAAACCTGGCGACGTGTTCCGCGCTGAATTCGCCTACCTGGGCACCGTGACCGCACGGTTCTCCGGCGCAGGGAGCCTGACATGATCGAGGCCAAGGACATGGCGTCCCAGCTCATCGAGGCCGAGGAAGCGCGCACCGCGATCTCGCCGTTCTCCGACCGCCATGCCGACATCGACATCGACACCGCTTATGCGGCGCAGTGGGCCTTCGTGCAGTCCAAGCTGGACGCGGGCGAGCAGCTGACCGGGGCCAAGCTCGGCCTGACCAGCCGGGCCAAGCAAGAGGCCATGAACGTGGCCGAGCCGCTCTACGGCTGGATCACCAGCGGCATGATCATCGATTACGGCGGGCCGGTGGACCGGAGCAGCCTGATCCACCCTCGGGCGGAGCCGGAAATCGCGTTCCTACTCGGCCGCGACGTGACCGCCCCCGCCACGGTGACCAGCGTGCTGGCCGCGACCGAGGCCGTCTTCGCCGCGGTGGACATTCTCGACTCCAGGTACGACGACTTCCGCTTTACCCTGCCCGATGTCATCGCCGACAACGCCAGCGGCGGCCGGATCGTGCTCGGCCCGCAGGCCCGGCGGCCCGATGAGCTGGTCGACCTCCGCTTGCTCGGCTGCGTGCTAAGAGCCGGCGGTGAGGTCGTGGCCACGGCCGCCGGGGCCGCGGTCTCGGGTCATCCGGCGGCCGCGGTGGCCTGGCTGGCCAACCGCCTCGGCGCGCAGGGCCGGAGCCTGCGCGCCGGGATGCTCGTCCTGTCCGGGGGCCTGACCGCGCCGGTCCCGCTCGAGCCCGGTACCGCCATCACCGCCGAGTTCGACGGCCTGGGCTCGGTAGAGGTCTACTGCCGATAGGGGGCGCACGTGACATCCGCCGAGGCTCAGCCGGTAACCGTGCCGCCGCATCTCGATCACCAGGCCCTGCCCTGGCCCAGCGACAAACGCTGAATACCCCGCGGCGGCCGTACGGATTGCCCGCCCGGGTGCTGTTCGCGCTGCTCGACGTCCTCTACCGGCGCAAGCGGACGCTGTCCAAGTTCAAGGTCCTCGAACTGGTCGCCCGGGTTCCCTACCAGAGCTGGGAGCAGGTCGCCTACATCGCCATCACCCATGTCGCGGTGCGCCCCGGGCTGGCCCGCCGCATCCACGACCGGGTGGCACAGGCCCGGGTCCAGCAGGACAACGAGCAATGGCACCTGCTGATCCTGGAGGAGCTGGTGGCCAGCACGGGCAAAAGGAGTCCCGCTGGCTCTATTACTGGATCCCGCAGGCCATCGCGTTCGTCTATTATCAGGTGTCCTGGCTGTTGTACGTGCTTCACCCGGCCTGGTCCTTGTCGCTCAACGCCGACTTCGAAGATCACGCCGAGCACGAGTACATGACGCTGGTCACCGAGCACCCGGAATGGGAATCCGAGCCGTTCACCTCGGCGTTCGAGGCCGACTACGGCAGCTTCGAGTCGCTGGCCGACCTGTTCAGGCAGATCGGCCACGACGAACGGGTGCACAAGCAGGAGAGCCTGGAGCAGATGCGCCAGCCGCACTTCCGCTGAGACCCGTTTGCGGCATGGTGCCTCAGGACGTGAGTCCGGCGCGGATGGCGGCCGCCTCGGCCACGTGGGCGGCGGCGGTACGTGCTCTGTCCGCGGGTAGCTCGAGTCCGGCCAGCTCCAGCCTCACCTCGATGTCGCCGGAGCGCCGCGCGGAGGTGGACGGGACGTCCAGGGCCGCCAGCAGGTGGAGCATCGGCCGGTTCGAGGCCAGCACCACGGCCGTCAGTGATGTCATGCCGCTGACCACCGCGACGTCCACCAGCCGCTGCAGCAGCCGGGTGCCGAGCCCCCGGTGGTGCAGCGCGTCGTCGACGATCAAGGCGATCTCCGCGTCGGCGCGGCCCGCCTGCCCTTCGTACCTGGCCACCCCGGCCAGCTGCCCGGTGCTCCGGACACCGACCAGCGCGAACCGCCATTCCTCGTCGATACCGGTGAACCGCCGGATCTCGGCCGGGCTCAGCCCGGGCTTGAAGCCGAAATAACGGCGGTAGACGCTGTCCGGCGTCAGCCTCGCGTGCAGCTCCGCGAGCTGGTCACCGTCGGCAAGCCGGATAGGGCGGACGCCGATCCGCTCGCCGTCACCTAGCTCGAGTTCGTCGATGATCGGGGTAGCCACGACCACACGATCGGCGTCCGCGTAGGTGGAGGCAAGGCCGTTCCCGGCGTGCGGAACATGGCACCGCGGTCAGCCGGCGGCCCGCGCTGGGCTTATCGCGGGCTTATCGCTGGGCTTATCGCTGGACGGAACGAGCCGGGGCTTGGCCTGGCCAGGATGCCAGACTGAACTTCAGCGGCACGAGGTGGTCGATGACAGCGGAGCACCCTTGAGATGACTGGGCAGCAAGTCGATTCCCAGCCGCTGGATGCCGGAGCGTTCCGCCAGGTTATCGGCCGGTTCATGAGCGGCGTGGTGGTGATCACCGCGACCCATCAGGGCGAGCGCCGCGGGATGACGGTGAGCGCCGTCGCATCCCTTTCCCTTGATCCTCCGACGATCGTGACGTGCCTGAACGCGGCCAGCTCCACGCAGGAGGTCATCCGCCGGGCCGGCGCGTTCGCGGTCAACATCCTGGCCGAGGACCAGGAACAGCTGGCCGGGCTGTTCGCCCGGCCAGGCGCCGATCCGTTCCTTGATCTGCGGTGCGAGCCAGGGATCACCGGCGCGCCCATCCTGGCGGGCGCGCTCGCGGTGCTCGAATGCCAGGTCGCCCAGGAGGTCCGGGGCGGATCTCGCCGCGTCCTGCTGGCCAACGTGGTGCGGGCCAGCGCCGGCGAGGGCTCGCCTCTGGCCTACTTCCGCGGCCGGTTCGGCCGGATCGAGCTCATCCAGGACGCCGAGACGTACCGGCGGGTCAAGGACCTCATCGTGACGCGGCAGGTCGGCGCGGATGAGCGGCTGGACGTGGAGCGGCTGGCCGGTCAGCTGAAGGCCTCCCCTTCGGCCGTGCAGTACGCGCTGACCCGGCTGGTAACCGAGAACCTGGTGATCCGGGAGGACCGGGGTCACGTGGTCAAGCCGCTTGACGTCGCGACGTCTAACGCCGCCCACGACGCCAGGATGGCGATCGAGCTCGGCGTGGCCGAGATGACGGTGGGACACCTGAGCCACGACCAGCTGTCCGGGCTGCGGCGGCTGGCCCAGGCGACGGTCGACGTGCTGCGCCGCGATGACCCGGACGGCCTGGCCGCCTACGCGCTGGCCAACCAGGAGTTCCACCGCTTCCTGGTGGCGACGGCCGGGGTGGATGCGCTGTCCGCCGTCTACGAGCAGCTCAGCATCGCCGACCTGATCTCGCGGGCGCTGCGGACCCAGGACGAGATCGAGGGCGCCCTGGCGCGTGAGCACCTGGACCTCGTGCAGGCCTTCGAGCGGGCCGACCGTGACGCCATACGGGAGGTCATCATCCGGCATACCGCGCACGCCAAGCAGACCCAGCGACGCGGCATCGAAGAGCCGGCGGTCAGCTATAAGGGCCTGACCGAGCCCCACCGGGGCAGATCTCATCCAGAAAAGGAGCATCGCATGGCCGGTTACCAGTCGTTCTCGCTCAACGCCGTGGAGAAAGCACAGAGCTCTTCGGCCACCGCCTACCGGGAGTTCCTGCGGCGGCCCGGCTTCTCGATGGGCCTGTACCTGCTACCCGCGGGCAGCCAGGATGCCCAGCACCCGCACAGCGCGGACGAGGTCTATACCGTCCAGCACGGCCGGGCCCAGCTCGAGGTGGAAGGTGAGAGGTTCGACGTCGGGCCGGGCGACGTCATCTCGGTGGACCGCGGCCGGGACCACCACTTCCTTAACATCACCGAGGATCTGACCGTCCTGGTCATCTTCGCCCCGCCCGACGAGCCAGCAGCTTAGGGCCAGGTGTCTTGAAAGAAATCGAAACGGCGGACGCGCCCCGCCACACCGGCCCGGTGCCGCAGGCGGTGGAAGCGGGCGGCTGGATCTTCGTCTCGGCCTTGTTCGGGACCGATCCGCAGACCGGCAGGCGGCCGCACGGGGCAGGCGAAGAGGCGGACCAGCTCTTTGCCAACCTGACCGCCATCCTCGCCGCGGCCGGCGCGGGCCTGTCCGATGTGGTGCGGGTTGGCATTTCCATGCGGGACCTGCAGCGGGACCGGCCGGCCTTCAACGAGGCGTGGACCCGCCATTTCGGCGACCACCGGCCCGCCCGGTCCGCGGTCGAGGTGAAGGACTTCGGCCGGGCCGGGGAGGACGTCCGCTACATGGTGGAGGCGCAAGCGCACCGCGGCTGACCGTTCGCACGAACGGTCAGCCGCGGATGCTCAGCGGCACAGTGCTCGGACGTACAGGGCTCGGACGTACAGGGCTCAGACGTACAGGGCTCAGACGTACGGGCCGAACTCTCCGAGATGCTGCAGGAAATCGGGCGAGGCCTCGACGTGCTTCACCGGGATCTTGTATTTATCCTCGAGCCGGTCCGGGAACTTCTGCGCCAGCCAGCGGGACCGCCGCGGCGCATAGGTGGAGACGAGGACCTCGTCGTAGGTCCGCTCCGCGAATTCCGCGTCGACCGCATCGAGCGGGTCTGGCGGCCCGATATGGTAATCAAGCGGGATGCCGGCCAGCTGGAAGCGCCGTACGGCTGCCTCGGCCATCCGGGTCGCCACTTCTTCGTCTTCCCCTTTGACCTCACCAAGGTATTGCCGGACGTGCGTGGCCGGCACGAGGAGGGTGAACGTTGCATCCTTGTCCTGGGCCAGAATGGACTCGGCTTCTTGCACCACTTCCGGGTTGGCCGCCGTCTCGCCGCCGACGATGAGATACCGAGCCACCTTAACTCCTTTGCATTGCCGAGTGGTCGCGAAAGGCTAGTAATCGCGAAGGATGAAATCATTCTATGACGATGCGTTCTACGCGGTCGACCAGGAAGATGTACGACAACGCCCCGACCCCGGCGAGGATCGCGATATAGAGCAGGCCGTAGGCGAAGGATCCGGTCGCGCTGAGGATGATGCTGATGACGAACGGCGAGAGCGCCCCGCCCGCATTGGCGAAGAAGTTGAACAGGCCGCCGGTCAGCGCGATCATATTGCCCGGAGCGATGTCGGACAGCAAGGTCCAGGCGGTGGCCGACGCCATCCCCTGGGCGAAGAAGGCGATCGAGAAGAACAAGATGACGAGCGCCGGCGCGGCCACGTAGTTGTCGAGGATGATGATCATCGAGAGGATCAGCCCGGTGATGATGGGGGCCTTGCGAGCGATGCTCGTCGCCACGCCGCGGCGCAGCATCCAGTCCGACCCGGCCCCGCCGACCATGGTGCCGATCAGCGCGCACAGGTACGGGATGATGGCCATGATTCCGGCCTTGAGCAGGGTGAAATGCTTCTGCTCGACCAGGTAGTCCGGGAACCAGGTCAGGAAGAAGAACAACGTCGAGGTATTCGCGAACTGGCCGATCAGCGCTCCGAGCATGCGCTTCTTGCGGATGAGCTTGAAGATGTTCGAGAGCTTCGCGTGGCTGCGGGGTTGGCCTTCGACATGGACCGTGGCTATGGCACCGCCACCCCTTTCGATGTGCTCGAGCTCGGCCTCCGACACCCGCTTGTCACTCTGCGGGCTGTCCCGGATCCAGCCGAGCCAGACGAACGCGAACGCGAGGCCGAGCCCGCCGGTCAGGTAGAACACCGAATGCCACCCGTACTGCGTCGCCATCCAGGCCAGCAGGGGGGCGGCAATGGCTAGCCCGACATACTCACCCGCGGTATACGAGCCTGTGGCCGCGCCGCGTTCCCTGGTCGGGAACCACCTGCTGACCAGGGTGTTGTTGGCGGGAAAGGCAGGTGTCTCGGCTGCGCCGAGAGCGAGCCGCAGCCCGAGCAGGGAGCCGAATCCCCTAGCCAGGCTGATGCACCCGGTGACGATCGACCAGAAGATCAGGGCGACCCCGAAGGTTTTCCTCGGCCCGATCCGTTCGAGGATCCATCCGCCGGGGATCTGCAGGGCCGCGTAGGTCCACGAGAACGCGGAGAAGATCAGGCCCATCTCGACGTCGCTGATGTGCAGTTGCTTTTTGACAATCGGCGCGGCGATCGAGAGATTCGCGCGGTCCAGGTAGTTGATGGCGGTGGCGATAACAATGATCGCCAGAATCCAGTAGCGGACACGAGTGATGGCAGCCCTCGAGGGCCTTTCGATATCCTCAACCTGTGTTCTCGTGGCCATATCGCTCCTAAGTTCAGGCATCAGCTGCCAAGGCAGGTACTAACGGCAAGGTAACCCCAGGTAAAACACATGCCACCGTTCTTTCCGCTGAGCGGATACGGGGAATTCCAAGGTGCGAGGCGGCACACCCGTCTCGATTGAGCGATTTTCCGGCTGGCGGAAATAGCATGGACCGGAGGCGCTAGGGCGCTATTCTGGCGTCATCGGCGGGAGCGGCCACCGCGAAGAGACGGGCTACGGCCTGCCGGGCGCGGCGGAGGAACTCAACGGGCCCGAGTGATTCAAGCAGGGCAAGGTTAGGTGTCTCGACGCTGAACGCCAGCCCGTCGGGCAGCGCCGCGATGATGTCGGCCAGGGGCAGTTCACCGTCGCCAGGCAGCAGGCGCACCGCGCGAGCCTCCAGGGCCAGGTCCGTGATCCCCGCAACGGATTGCCCGCGGGGCAGTTCCCGCGGCCGCGGCAGGTTATGCGGGGCGGCCAGCGGCGCGTCACAGAGCTGGCAATAGGCGATCAGCTTGGGATCCAGCGCACGCACGTCGCCTGGGGTGCCGCCGCCGCGTTGCAGGTGGAGCGGATCGATGATGATGCCGCCACCGGACCCGCCAACCAGCATCGCCGCGTCGGGGAGCGTCTTCACCTGCATATAGGGAATGGCTTCAATCGCCGGGCGCAGGCCGTACGGGCGGGCGGCCTCCGCCAGCGCCGCGAACGTGTCCCGAGCCCGGCCCAGGTCAGGATCATCGCCCATGACGTTGATGAAACTCGCGCCCAGAGCCGCTGCCGTTTCGAACAGCGGCTCGTACCTCGCGATGACCGTCTGCGGGTCGATCTTGATGATTTCCGCGTCAAGCACTCGGACGCCGGTGTCAGCCATCCGGCGGAGGGTCTCGGCGAGCATCGGCGAGCCGACCCTCATGGGCCATTCCTCTTCGGTGGGGCCGATGGCCGCCGCCCGGACCCCGACCGCATCGAAGCCGGCGTCATGGGCCAGCGACACCCACTCTGGCGGTGCGGTATCGAGCATGGTCAGGTGACCCACGCCGACCAGCGGCATGTCGGCCTCCTCAATCCTCATCGGTGCTGCGACGATCCCGACGCTTAGGACGCTGCCCGGCCGGCGGGGCGGGCGCAACGGACATCCCGCCCAGTGGCAGGAACCGCATCTGCGGCCGGGCACCGGCTAACCTGCAACAGACTCGCCCTGGGCAGACCTCGAGATAGGTAAACAAACGTGGACGCAACCACCGCGGTGGACCAGACGGTGCGGCGGGCGGCCGTGCTTGGATCCCCGATCGAGCATTCGCTCTCCCCCGTCCTGCACGGAGCGGCCTACCGTGCGCTTGACCTGCATGGCTGGCACTACGACAAGATCGAGTGCGACGAGGCCGGCTTTCCGGGCCTGGTGGACAGCATGGGACCCGAGTGGGCGGGCCTGTCGCTGACGATGCCGCTCAAGCGGGTGGTCATGACCGTCGCCGACGAGGTATCGCCACTGGCCGAGGCGGTCGGGGCAGCGAACACGCTGGTGTTCTCGTCGGCCGGGGGCACGCGGGCGGACAATACCGACGTGGCCGGCATGGTCTCGGCGCTGCGGGAGGCCGGACTGACCCGGGTCGAGCAGGCGGTCATTCTCGGCGCGGGCGGCACGGCGCAGGCGGCCCTCGCGGCGGTGCGCGAACTGGGCCACCAGTCGCCGATCGTGCTGGTCCGCAACCTGGCCCGTACCGGCGAGCTGCGCGAGACCGCCGAGCGACTCGGGATGCGGCCGACGATCTCCGGCGGCCTGTTCACCGAACCGCTGCCCGCCACCGCCGACCTGGTCATCTCCACGCTGCCTGGCGGCGCAGCCGATCCGCTGAGTGCTACCCAGTGGAAACCAGACACCATGGTGCTCGACGTGGTGTACGCGCCGTGGCCGACCTCCTTCGCCGGGTCAGCCCTGGCGGCCGGCTGCCCGGTGGTCAGCGGCCTGACCGTGCTGCTGTACCAGGCGGTCGCTCAGGTCGAGCTGATGACTGGTCATCCCGGCCCGGTGGACGCGATGCGAACCGCCTTGGTCGCCGCGGTCGCGGCCCGGCGGGGCTGAGCCGGCCGACGCTGGGGGCGGCCGGCGGTGATTGACCCGAGGCAGCGCCGGACCGGGTTCCTGGTCGCGGGCTGCATGTTCATGGAGATGCTCGACGGAACGATCGTGTCGACGGCGGCGCCGCGGATCGGCGCGGCGCTGCACGTGCCCGCGGCCGCGATCGGTCTGGTGATTACCGCCTACCTGGTTACCCTGGCCGTGCTGATCCCGCTCAGCGGGTGGATGGTGTCCCGGTTCGGTACCCGCAAGGTTTTCCTGACCGCGATCGTGATCTTCACCGTCGCATCGCTGCTGTGCGCGACCAGCAGCAGCCTCGGCGAGCTCGTCGCCTGGCGCATCGTCCAGGGCGCCGGCGGCGCGATGATGGTGCCGGTCGGCAGGCTCGCCGTGCTGGGCACGACGGCAAAGTCAGACCTGATGCGGATGATCTCCTACATCGTGTGGCCCGCGCTGGTCGCGCCGGTCATCGCTCCGCTGGCCGGCGCGTTCATCACGACCTACGCCAGCTGGCACTGGCTGTTCGGAATCAACATTCCGCTCGGGGTGATCGCCTTCGCCGTCGCGATCCGGCTGGTGCCGTCGCTACCGCTGGAGCGGCTTCCCCGGCTGGACTGGGCCGGGGTGCTGCTGACCTGTCTCGGTCTCGGCGGCCTGACCTATGCCGCCAGTCTCCTTTCCCGGGCCGCTCCCTCGTGGGCCACGGTCGTGGCCGTCGGGCTGCCCGCGGCAGGCCTGCTCGCCGCGGCGATACGGCACCTACTGCGGGCATCCGACCCGCTCATCGATCTGCACACCTTGCGGATCCCCACGTTCCGGGTCGCGGTCACCAGCGGGTCACTGTCGTTCATGGCGACCGGCGCGGTGCCGTTCCTGCTGCCACTGCTGTTCGAGAACGTCTTCGGCTGGTCCGCGATCAAGTCCGGTGCCGTCGTGCTGTTCGTGTTCGTGGGGAACATCGGGATCAAGCCGGCCACGTCCTACCTGCTCAACCGGTTCGGGTTCCGGACCACCCTGCTCGCCGCCTGTCTCACCCTGGCCGCCTCCGTGGTCGCCGCCGGCCTGGTCACCAGCCGGACTCCGGTCGTGGTGATCATCGTGATCGCGACGATCAGCGGAGTGGGCCGGTCGGTCGGGGGGACCTCATACAACACGCTCAGCTTCTGCGACGTCCCCGAAACGCAGATGCCGCACGCCAACAGCCTCGCCGCCACGGCCCAGCAGCTTTCCATCGGCCTCGGCGTCGCCGCCGCGACCATCGCCCTGCGTCTCGGCGACCCCATCGGGCGCCTCCTGCCCGGCGGGGCCACCGCCAAGACCGCCTACACCGTCGCGTTCGTCCTCATCGCGCTCCTGCCGCTAGGCGCCGCCCTCGGTGTCGCCCGCCTGCACCGCGACGCCGGCAGTGCCGCACGGACCGCGCCCGCCACCACCGGGACGTCCGCCGCCACCGGGACGTCCGCCGCCACCGGGACGTCCCAGCATCGCGAGCCGATGCTCCCCGTTATCGAGGAAAGAGAGCGTTGACAAGCGGAGGGGGCCGGAACTTGACGTAGGGGTCGAATGGCCCGAAGCCAGACGCGGCTGCGGCGGCATTCAGGGCGCCGGGCTCGGTTTTGTCCCCCCAGCGACCGGTGTTCAGGCGGTACTGCAGTGCATTCAGCGCGGCGATGTAACCCGCGGGCTGGAAGTTGCAGTGGCCGGTCGCTTCGACGAAAGCCTGCCGGAAAAGCGGCGATGAGCCGGCCTGGATGACACGCTGGCGGTACCAGTTCTCTTGCTCAACGGGCACGAGCTGGTCGTAGATGGTGTGGATGTCGAGCTCCGGTACCGACAGATGCCCGGTAACCATCGAGGTGTGCGCAAGAGTAGCGATTGCTTCCGGATCGGCGGTGATGTCGGCGTTGCGGGTCAGCGTGTTCAGATCGCCGCGGAGGCTGAGGCCGGCGGAGTGGTAAAGGGCTCGCACTTCCGGCAGGAAGCTGCTGTGCGCCAGCTGCTGGGCGTAGTCGACGCCTTTCGTGAAGGAGCTGTTACCGCCCGCGGCGACTTCGATCCAGTAGCGCGCCGAGATGATGAACGGCAGGACATAGTTGCTGATCTCGTTGTCCTGCTGCTGCTCTTGCGCGGCGTAGTCCGTTGGGGAAGGTGGCGCCGACCCGCTGTACCAGGTCGGCTCGTTGAGCAGCGCGGCGGCGAGCGCGATGCGCGCACGACCTGCCGCCGTCGACTGCGCCTTTGCTGCCACTGCGGCCAGCGCCGTGGCCGCGGCGCTGGCCTGGTCCGTGCTCGCGTAATTCACGAGCTGGACCTGCTGGCCGGGAGTGAGTAGTTCGTCTATCGCGTATTCGCCCTCAAGTTGATACTCGTTGAGGTTGAGCGCGCCGCCGACCAGTCCGCAGGTGGTCAGCGTCCCGTCGATCCTGCCGCGAGCATCCTGGGTCTCAATGGCGCTGACCAGGCCGCCCATGGATGTGCCCCACGCGATGGTCCGGCGGGGCGGGCCGGTGATCTGCTCCAGGGCCGCGAGCGAGGCGAACTGATCTTGCGCAGCCGAGGCGAGCGCCCACCATGACGGGCCTGAATACGACGAGCCGACCAGTGCGTAACCCAGGCTGAGCAAATCACCCTGAGTAGTCGGGTCGGGCGCGTCCTTCGCGGTCAGGGGGCCGAACCCGTGGCTGTACAGGATGACCGTACCGTTCCACGAAGCGGGCACGTCGGCGACCCATATCGCTCCGTCAGGTAGCGAGCCCGTGTAATGCGTGCTGGCCGGTCCAGACGCTGCGGTAGCGGCGCTACCAGGAATGACGGAAGCCGCAACGAATACGACCGCGATAGCTGCGAACAAAATGCGCAGCAGACGCTTACGGCGCATGAGAAAGTCCCCTTGGCTGAGGCAGCAAGTACCGGAAGCGTATACGGGCAGAAATCAGGCTCCTCCCGCGCTTCCGCCCAGTGAGAGCGGCCGGCCGCGCACGCCTTCCAGGTACGAAACCGCCGGGGCCGCCAGTCAAATCATGAGGTGTCGAGAGGCAGAAATCATGGAATTCGATGTAGTGGTCGAGATACCTAAGGGGCAGCGTAACAAGTACGAGGTGGACCACGAGAAAGGCCGGATACGGCTGGATCGGATGCTGTTCACGGCAACGCGGTACCCGGCCGGCGACGGGTTCATCGAAGGTACCCCTGGCCGATGACGGCGACCCGCTGGATGCCCTCGTTCTGCTGAAGGAGCCGACCTCTCCTGATTGCCTGATATGTTGCCGAGCGATCGGGATGTTCCGGATGCGGGACGAGAATGGCGCGGATGACAAAGTCCTCTGCGTGGCCGCCGCCGACCCGCGGATGGCTCACCTGTCCGATATAAGGCGTCGGAGCCGGGCAAGAGCGTGGAGGCATCTAGAGCCGTGTCAGGTAACGTTCGGCCCGCTTCCAGCCGCTTCGCCGGGGCAGGATCCTAAACCTGACACCCACAACGACGGACCATCGGTGTTGCTGGGACAACCGCGATGGACCATCGGTGTCGCTGCAGAGCGGGAGCGCCCGGCACGGGTGTGGCAGGCGAGGCGGGTGGTGTTCGCGGGGGATGCTGGCCCTTCGCCGGGCGTTACCTTTACCGCACCGGGTAACCGGTCGAACGCTGGTTGCTGAGGGACTAGCTGGCCCGGCCGGGCGGAGGCTGACGCCGAGATCGAGGCGTGCCGCAGGCGCCGGGCGGAGGCCCGCCAGCACCCGGGCTAGCGGCAGCAACCGAACTCCTGGTCAGATCGTGCGCTTCCGCTGCACGGAAGAGCGGCTGTGGGCAGCTGGTCCAGCGGGCATCGTGTTCTCCACGACGTCGGCCCTGGCCTGAGTCGGGAGGTGTCATGGCCACGGGCACTGACGAAGGAGGCAGGACATGACGGCAAGGATGACGCCCGATGAAGCCGCGCTCCGGCTTCGTCCGGCTGACACGCTCGGAATGCCCCATGGCCCGGGCCAGCCGCAGGCCTTCCTCGAGGCGCTTGGGCGCCGGACGGACTGGACAGATCTCCGCATTTTCGGAGCAGCATTGCAATCCGCGGGTGGCTTGTTCACCCAGCCCGGAGTGCACTATCTGAGCATGTTCTACGATCCGGCCGAGCGCCTTCTCCGCGACAGCGGGGCCAACGTAAGCTTTGCTCCGATGGACTTCCGCCGCGGTGTTCCTTATTATGCCGCTGCTAAGCACCGGGTTATGTGCACCGCCGCGACCCGGCCCGATGCTCATGGAATGTGCAGCCTCTCTCTTCACGCCGGAGCCACCGTTGACGCGCTGCATCGAGCCGGCGCCGACCCCAACCGGGTGCTCGTCGTCGAGGTACCCTCGGTTGTCGCCACGTTGCTGGCGGAAGGCGACGGCGGAGACTACGGCATCCATTCGGAACTATTTACGCCTGGTCTCATGAAGCTATACCAAGCTGGTAAGGTAACGAACCGTAAGGGGCAGTTCGATGGCGTCGGTAGCTAGTTTCGCCGCCGGGAACCGAGAGCTCTACGACTGGCTAGACGGTAACGATGACGTAGCCTTCTTGCCAGTGGATATCGTGGACTCCCCGGCAGTCATACACCAGAACCGGTTGTCTATCACCATTAACGGGGCTATTTCAGTAGATATCCACGGCCGGGTTGTAGCTGACACCATAAATGCCAGGCAGTACTCTGGAATCGGCGGTCACGAGGATTTCGTCGCAGGGCCGACCCTCTCACTGGAGGCGCGGTCGCTTCTCTGCCTACCCGCTACGATAACACTGGGTGACGAACTCCATTCACGTATCGTGCCGTGGTCGATGCAGGCACGGTGATCACGACACCAAGGCACCAGGTAGACGTTATCGTGACCGAATACGGCGCCGCCGAGCTGCAGGGGCTTACCGTCCGTCAGCGCGGCGAGGCGCTAGCTGCTATCGCGCACCCGGCGTTCCGCGAAAACCTCCGGGCCGCCGCCCAGCGAGCCAGCGGCGGTCGCTCCCCAGTACCAAGGACCGTGCCAGGCGTGTTGTCCGTCGAAAAGCCTGCGCGTAGCCCCGACCAGACAACCGTGTAAGCCGACGCAGTTCCGGATGAAGTCACATAGCTGATCATGAAAAGGGGTGGCGAGTGCTTCCTTCATCGCTGCGGGTCGAGCTGAACGATGACGTGGCCGTCCTTCGGCTGTGCCGATCGGCGAAGCGGAACGCTCTGGACGACGACACCGTCCTGGGCATCGAGGAGTTTTTCTCCGCGCCGCCGGAGCAGGCGCGCGCGGTGGTCCTGGACAGCGAGGGTGATCACTTCTCGGCGGGCCTGGATCTGTCCGAGCTGACCGAGCGAGATGTCTTCGCGGGGCTTGAGCACTCGATGATGTGGCACCGGGCTTTCGACCGGATCGAGTCCGGCCGGCTGCCGGTGATTGCCGTGCTCCGGGGGGCGGTCGTGGGCGGGGGCTCGAGCTGGCCTGCGCCGCGCACATCCGGGTCGCGGAGGACACGACGTTTTACGCCCTGCCCGAGGGCCAGCATGGGTTGTTCGTGGGCGGCGGCGGATCCGTCCGGGTGCCACGGCTGATCGGTGCGCACCGGATGGCCGACATGATGCTCACCGGGCGGGTCCTTGACGCGCGAGAGGGCCACGAGGCCGGGCTGTCCCACTACCTGACCGGCCTGGGAGAGGGAACCGCCAAGGCCATGGAGCTGGCGACCAGGATGGCGACCAACTCCCCGGTGACGAATTTCGCCGTGCTGCAGGCACTTCCGCGGATCGCTCAGGCCAACCCGGCGGAGGGTTACCTGCTTGAGTCACTGATGGCGGCGGTCGCCGGCGGAAGCGCGGAGGCCAAAACCCGGATGCGCGCGTTCCTGGAAGGGCGGGCGGGCAAGGTCCAACGGCAGGAGTCGCACCCGTGAACGGCGAGGCGGGCGCCGACGAGGCCCTGGAGGTACTGCGGCTCCCGGCCCCGGACGTCATGGAGCACACCGAGATCGGTCGTTACCTGCGCTGGCTGGCGGATAACCGCGGCCTTCGCTTCAACGCCTACGACCAGCTGCACCGCTGGTCGGTCACGGACCTGGAGGGATTCTGGTCCTCGATCTGGGAATTCTTCGGCGTTCAGTCTCATGCGCCGTACCAGGCCGTGCTGGCGAGCCGGGCGATGCCCGGAGCCAGCTGGTTCCCCGGAGCGCGGCTAAACTACGCCGAGCATGCCCTGGCCGGCGCCGGCCAGGGCGACGACGCGGTCGCCGTGATCGCGCATTCGCAGACCCGGCATGCCGTCGGTGTCACCTTCGGCGAGCTCCGCCGCCAGGTCAGCGCGGCACGCTCCGGGCTGCGCCGCCTGGGTGTCGGCCCAGGGGACCGGGTCGCCGGTTACCTGCCGAATATACCGGAGACGCTGGTGGCGTTCCTGGCCACCGCGAGCCTGGGCGCGACCTGGGCCAGCTGCGCGCCGGAGTTCGGTGCGCCCAGCGTCGTCGACCGCTTCGGGCAGATCGAGCCGAAGGTGCTGTTCGCGATCACCGGTTACGGCTACGGGGAGAAACACATCGACCGGAGCGCGGATGTGGCGGCCATCAGGAAGGGCCTGCCGACGGTCGAGAACGTGGTGCACGTCACGTACGGGCCGGGCGAGCTACCGGACGCGCTGTCCTGGGACGGGCTGCTCGCCGAGGCGGACAAACTCTCCTTTGAGCCGGTCAGCTTCGATCATCCCCTCTGCGTGCTGTTCTCCTCCGGCACTACGGGCAAACCGAAG
This sequence comes from uncultured Actinomycetes bacterium, assembly GCA_963808315.1. Lineage (GTDB taxonomy): Bacteria > Actinomycetota > Actinomycetes > Streptosporangiales > Streptosporangiaceae > Palsa-504. The sequence continues at coordinate 167,204 of CAWEFK010000015.1, forward strand.
GCCATCATCCACGGACACGGCGGGATTCTGCTCGAGCACCTCAAGAACAACGCATTGAGCTGGGACCTGCCGCTGGCGACCGGATGCTCTGGTTCTCCACGACCTCCTGGATGATGTGGAACGCCCTGGTGTCCGCACTGCTCAACGGGTCGTCGATCGTGATGATCGACGGCAACCCGCTCTATCCCGACATCAACTGGCAGTGGCGGCTGGCGAAGAGACCGGCGCGACGCTCATGGGGGCAAGCCCCGGGTATCTCATGGCCTGCCGGAAGGCCGGCGTGCAGCCGGCCAAGAGCTTCGGGCTGTCCCGGCTGCGGCAGCTCGGCGCGGCGGGCAGCCCGCTCCCGGCCGAGGGATACCGCTGGGTGTCAGAGCAGTTCGGCTCCCGGGTGCTGCTCAACGTGGGCAGCGGGGGCACCGATCTGTGCACCGGGATCGTGCAGGGCAGCCCGCTGCTGCCGGTATGGGCCGGCGAGATTTCCGGCGCCTGCCTGGGCGTGGATGCCATGGCCTTCGACGAGCAGGGCCGAGGCGTGGTCGGTCAGCTCGGTGAGCTCGTCATCGCCTCGCCGATGCCGTCGATGCCCGTCGGATTCTGGGGCGATGCGGACGGTTCCCGGTACTCCTCCACCTACTTCGACGATTTTCCCGGCGTATGGCGCCACGGGGACTGGATCCGGTTCTCCGCGGCCGGCAGCTGCGTCATCGCGGGTCGCTCCGATGCCACGCTGAACCGCGGCGGGGTGCGGCTGGGCACCGCGGAGTTCTACCGCGTGGTAGAGGAATTGCCGGAGGTCCTCGACAGCCTCGTCGTGCACATCGAGGACCCGTCGGGCGGCCACGGGGAGCTGCTGCTATTCGTACAGCTCGGGGAGACGGCCGAACTCGACGACGCGCTCCGGCGCACCATCGCGACGCTGCTGCGGACCTCGCTGTCCCCCAGGCATATCCCGGACAGCATCACCGCCGTCCCGGCCATCCCGCGCAACCGCACCGGCAAGAAACTCGTGGCCGGTCAAGAAGATCCTTCAGGGCGCCCGGCCCGACGAATGGTCAGCCGGGACGTCCTCGCGGATCCCGCAGCACTGGACGCCTACGTCGCTCAGGCGGCGATGCGGAGGTCGATATGAACGAATCGCCCGTGAAGCGGGTCGCGATCGTCGGAACCGGCGTGATCGGGGCAAGTTGGGCGGCGCACTTCCTGGCGCACGGGCTCGACGTCGTCGCCACCGATCCGGCGCCCGGTGCCGAGAGCCGAGCTGCGGGCCGAGGTGCAGGCCAGCTGGCCATTGCTCGAACAGCTCGGCCTGGCCGACGGCGCCTCACCGGATCGGCTCTCGTTCACGAGCGATCCGGCCGAGGCCGTGGCCGACGCCGATTTCGTGCAGGAGAACGGCCCTGAGCGCGAGGATGTCAAGCACGCGCTGTTCGACGTCCTGGACGGCGCCGCGGCGCCGGGAGTCGTCCTAGCCAGCAGTTCGTCCAGGCTGTTGCCCAGCGCCATTGCCCGGGGCTGCTCACGGCACCCCGAGCGGGTTCTGATCGGGCATCCGTTCAACCCGCCGCACCTGATTCCGCTGGTCGAGGTGGTCCCGGGCGAGAAGACGGCCACGGCGGCCGCCACGGCCGCGATGGCTTTCTACACGGCCGTCGGCAAGCGC
>CAWEFK010000016.1:0-330518 GCA_963808315.1 uncultured Actinomycetes bacterium
CCTGCGCTCGCCGCTGTCCGTGAGTTCATCCTGGTTACCTGGATGGTCCAGAAAGCCGGGGAGAACAAGAAAACGGCAACCGAAGCGCGCAAAAGAGTTGACGCGCTTCGTAACGGAGCAAGCCGGAAAAACTGGCTGCCTTTCTGAGTCACTAGCTGGCGACAGGCTTATCAGGCCGTGCTGCTATCCGCCACAGCCGAGAGGCGGCGGCTTGCTCGCGGAACTCCGCGAGTCCCCGGTTGCTCGCAGCGGCAAATGCCCCATGAACTCTCGCAGATAGCTCACGCACCGGGCCGACCTGATCTGCTCGCCAGCATTCAGAGCATGAAGCGTCACATTGCATGCCTGCTCGATATCACCTGCTGCCAGGTGCGCGTCCGCGAGGACGATTGACACGAAGAAGTCGCTTCTGGCGAATTCCCCGGAAGTACCTAGGGCGTTGCCTGCATGCTGAACGGCATCATCCGACCGGCCAAGATCCCGCATGCAGTGCCCGAACTCGGCGGATAGCTCGGACTCATTGAAGTACCTGATCCACAGCGGGTCGTTTTGCGGGTTGCTGCGGTCGAATTCCCGCATGCTCTGAGCGAGCGCGTGGCCGCATGCTTTCGCGTCGTGCAACCGGGCGAGCGCGCGGGCTTCCATCGCGTGGAAATGCGCCGTGAGCGTCGGCGTGGCTATCCCGCGCGTCCCTTTCAGCGCGGCGCGGGACAGGGTCGCTGCCTCTGTGTACCGGCCCGTGAACGTGGCCTGATGGCTCATCGCGTCCAGGATGCTCGCCCCGAGCAGCCGGTCCTCCGCCGACCTGGGCGAGCGCGAGGGCCTGAACGAAATACCCCTGGGCGAGCGCGCTCGCGGGCGCGCTGTCGTAGCTCATCCACGCGGCCAGGAGCGTGGCCTCGCCCACCGCGGCGAACAACGCGCGCCCCACGTCGTCGGTGTACCTACCGTTGAGCATCCGGTCGGCGTCGGTTCTGAGGTACTGGATCAGCGCCTGCCGCGCGTGCCCTCCGCCGTACTGGTCGTCAAGCCGGGCGAACATGTCGACGGTGACCCGGAATCGGTCCACGTCGGACATGCCGATACCCACGCCCCGGGCCGGTTGCATCGGGGGCGCGGCTGGGGTCGACCAGCCAGCGCAGCGAGGCATCATTCCACGGCGCGGGGGTCGGCTCTGCCGCGCTGCAACGAGGTGGCGTCGCGAGGTCCGCTAGCCAGAGCTGCGAGACGTTCCGCGTGGCATCGGCTGGCGTGTCCGGGTACGGCATGCTGAGGTCTGGCGATGCTGCGGGAGCGGCCGGGGGAACCTAGCTGTCGAGTCCTAGCGCGCGGCGCGCTGCTGGCGGCATGCCGACCCCGTCGGCGAATTTCTGGAAGGTAGAGATGCCTCTAGGTTCGCGTTTCCCGGTGTTCCATTCGCTGAGCCGGCCCTGCGGGATGCCGGTCAGCCCGGAAATCCGGCCCTGGGTAAGACCTCCCGTGCCCAGTGCGTCAATGACCGTGCCAAGGTCGCGCTCTGGCGCAGGCGTCCAGCACTTCGGGACGCGCGCAGACGCGCTCAACGATCGCCCGCACGTCGACGGGCCTCACTGCCATTGGCGTGCTGCCCGTTTCCCTTGGTCGCTCGCCTGGTACCTGTCAGCGTGCCCAGTTCATCACACTACGAAGTGATACGCGCGGGAGAACTCCCGGTTCAGTCCACTGGGCTAGAAGACCTGCGAGCGGCGTAGCTACCGCGAGGGGCGAGGAGGGGGAATGCGTAGCTCAGGTGCTATCGCCCGGTTCGGGATGGGTGACGAACGTCCCTCGTCCTTGCAGCACGATCAGCCATCCTTCGGCCGGCTAGCTCTTCCTTGGCCCTGCGGATCACGTCCCGGCTGACGCCGTACTGGTCTGCCATCTCGAACTCGCTCGGCAGCCGGTCATCAACGGCCAGCGCTCCCGAGCGGATGTCGCTGAGCAAGTCGGCATAGACCTGATGCCACAGCAACCGCGGGGCGCGGTGGCTGATGCGGTCTCGCTTGTCTGGCAGGGACATAGGTGATCATGGTCCCATGCCTCCAACCTGCGGTGATGTCGCCTACGTTTACAGACGTTGCCACGTATACATACAACGTGTAGACTGAGGACTCGCCCGGCAGGGTCGTTCGGTCGCTCTTCATGCGCATCCGTTTCCCGCGACCCTGCCGGGCCTCTGACGGGCCGGAGCCGTCAAGGCGGACGGCCGGCGCACGGCAGGAACACGCCGCAGGAGGACGTTCCGGCCATGAGCACGGCAGAGCCGGGGACTCAGCCGGTCACGTTCCGTGCCATGTTCATCGAGGAGATGAAAGCCCGGAGGGAGCAGACGGCCTGCTCCAGCGCGAATTCGCAGAGAAGGCCCATGTGTCGCTGTCGTCAGTCAAACAGTACGAAGGGGGGAAGAAGAAACCTGAGCGGAAGTTCGCGATCTGGTGCGATGACTTCTACGGATGCCCCGGTACCTTCGTCCGGCTGTATGACGGGATGGTCGCTGAGTCCTATCCGTCATGGTTCGGTCCCCGAGTTCTCTTTGAGGACAAAGCGACACGCATACATGAATGGGAGATGCGGGGCATACCGGGACTGCTGCAAACACGCTCCTATGCCAGCGCGGTTATCTCCGCGTGCCGGCCGTACGACACGGAGGAAGAGCTAGAACGCGATGCGGCAGCGCGCATCGAGCGCCAGGACATCCTGATGCGTGACGATTCCCCGAAACTCTGGGTAGTGCTAGGCGAAGGCGTACTCAGGCAGGCGGTCGGGGGTGCTCGCGTGATGAGGGAGCAACTCGGCCACCTGCTCAGTCTCGCGGAAACGCAGGGAATCGTGATGCAAGTCCTGCCGTTCGCCGTCACCGACGCGCCCGGCGTGGACGGCCCTGCGGCCATGTTCGAATTCGATACCTCGCCCACGGTCGCCTACCTTGAGGGGTGGGGGTCCGGGAGGGTCCTCAAGGACCCGAAGGAAGTCGCGACGATCGCCACAGCGCTTAGCATGATCAAGGGATGTGCGCTGTCCCCGATCGATTCGGCGCAGCTCATGACCAAGATCAGGAGCGAATATGAGCGATGAGGCGGTCTCTGGCTGGCGGGTAGCCACCTACACGGGCGGCCAGGGCAATTGCGTGGAGGTTGGCAGGTCCGCCACCACGATTGCAGTGCGCGACACCAAGAGCAGGGAGGACGGGCCGGTACTGCGCTTCAATCCTCCCTCGTGGCGTGCGTTTACGCAGCATCTCAAGAGTTAGCCTCCCCTTCTGGCGAAACCGGCCCCCGCGCAGAACATGTGCAGGCTCCGCGCGGGGGCCTTTCGTATGCCCAGGCGCGCCGAACAGCCAAAGACGCAGATCTTCCCCGATGGTCCGGTCTTCTTGGTCCTGATTGTCCCGAAAAATTGGCTCAGACAAGGGACACCGCAGACCAGTCTAGGGACACCTTTACCCGTGTGAGGGACACTCATTTTCTGGTGTCCCCCGAAATCCTTGGGGCTGTGCTCTGTTTCTGCCATCGTGGGAAACAGGAGGGAAGGTGTTCTCCAATGGCCGCTGCAAACCTCAAAGTCTCCGACGACGAGCTAGACAGGCTTAGAGATAAGTATCCGGCTTGGCATATATGGATGTCCCAGGCCCGGCGATTGTGGGCAACGAGGAAAGGCCAGATCACACCGGGCCGTAATCGAGACTCCCGGTGGTCGATGGCGATCGATGCCGAAACTTCCGAAGATTTGGAAAGACAGCTAGAAGAGCAGATCCTTTTGGGCTAGCACCTTCACCGCTCATTTGGAGGTGACCAGATGGCGAGTGCAAGCGATGCGCAGGTCCGCGAGTGGCAGGCCAGTAGCCGTATGGATCATCAGATAGCAGCGGTCATCGCCATATGGGCGCGCGATAAAGAAAAGGGGAACATCATTGCCGTCCGATACCGAGTTCGGACGGGCGCTTGATTTCGTCTCAAGTCCCAGCAGCTACACGCGGGCCAAGAACCTCCTAGCCCCCCTAGGAGTGCTAGCACTGGCAGCGGCCCTTACTACGTTGCCTGATTTTCAGGATTCATGACTCACTAAAAACTACCGCGAACCAGCATAGCACACCAGACGAACCGACGTAACAAGCTACTGCACCCATACCGCAGATGACCACGTATGAGCTGAGGGAGCTACGCCAGGCGCTCGAAGAGCGCCTCCCCATGGAGACGCTGCCTCCCTTGTCCCTGTCACGCGAAGAACTCCAGCAGCAGCTCTCCGAGGTGATAGCCGAGCAAGACGAGCGCGCCCGTATCCGGCACGCGAACACCCATGCGTGATCACGATGCCAGCCACCTGACAGACCGGCGAGCTGAACCACGCCCGGCGCGAGCTGGCGGCAAGCCTGGCCCTGTCCCGGCCCGGCTCACCCATCCGCACACCGATCCAGGCCAGCTAACCGCCATCGACGCCGAGCTGGCCGAGCGCACCAAGACGCGCGGACGGCTAGCGCCATGGGCATGTGCTCCTGCGGCTTCGCGACTGACTATGACTGGCTGGCCTGCCATCTCGAGCTGGAGCCGCAACGATGAGCGGCCAAGGGCAGCGGTGACCCGTTCGCGGTTGACAATCCCCGCCGTGATACCCAGGTCGCTCGCGGCATCCGCAGAGTCCGGCTCGAACGCGGCTGGAGGCTGTTGGACATGGCCCGGCTGCTCGGATGTGACCCATCGCGGTCAGCCACATCGAAAACGGCGAACGCGGGACACCAGACCCAGCAGAAGCCGCAGCCAAGCTCGGCGTACCGCTGCCAGACCTGATAGCGCCCTGCCCGCGATGCGGCTACCAGCCCCCGCACGGATATTTGTGCCTGCGCTGCGGCACGCAGGCCGCACGCGAGGCGGAGTAGCGCACCTTTACGAATGGCTCTCACCGCGACCAGCAACAGGGCCGTTCGCTTCAGGATTCGGGCACCTGCGAGAGAAGGACCGGAGAGACAGGCAAGACGCGCGTTACCTGGTATACCCTGGGTTAAACTCCGTCCAAAGGATAGCTGTGTCTCTAACGTTCATGGCGGTTGCTGCACGCGCTGATCATGCAGGCATCTGGACTAAATCAAATTTTTCGATCCTTTTGTCAGTCATTGCTATATTGCTTTCGGTCTGGGCTGCTGTGAGGCAAGTCATAAGAGATAGAAGAAATGAACCAAATATTATGGTCTCGCAGCGGAAAGACGTGGCAGTAGCTAAGATCGAGTAACACCGAACATTCGAATCTATGTTCATAATGGCGGCGGGAGCGGGATAACCATTACGGATGTCCGGCCTTCGGGAGTATCAAGGGAGCCGTGCAATTTCTGTACGTCAGCTTCGTGAACGCGAGGTCGAGGTTTCGGGACACGATCTTCCCCACCGAATCGAAGGGCTAAACGCAGCTGATTGGCAGCTTACCCTCACAGATTATAGGGATTGGGATCACGTCAAAGGGGTTCTAGCCTTCGTGGAGCAGGCTGGACGCTTCGGGCGCTGGCGCAATCGTCACCTCACAACGATCTTTGCTAAAGAGCCAGAGTGGCATGCAGGCCCATAAAACTTGTTGGGCGATATGCGTGTGTAAACGTGGGCTGCCGCCTTCCTACCACCGTAGAAAATATTACGCCAACACGGACCAATCATCGTTTGCGCCTCTCTTCCCCGCAATGACCACAAATGGAGACTTTACCTTCACCAGGGTGATACTGATAATCTCCCCATGAATGTAGTAGCCTAGTTTCAGATAAGAATGGCTTTTTACGCCACATCGAATGCAAATTATCGCTTGCCCGCAGTAGTCATCTGAGACGTAACCCCAGGATCCGTAGTCGTGGACGTCTCCGGGAACACTCTCGCCACAACGAGCGCACGTGGAGCTACCTTTGCAACTTGTATGGTCCCTTGGATTATCAAGCACACCAGGACCTAGCATTTCATGTTCAGTGCGATCCTGGACATTGCTGCAACTACTGCGTACACAGATTAGTCGTTGCTCACATCGAGTTTTCTTCGCATATTGCCATTCGCCTGAGTGCCCTCCCAGGAGACATAGCAAGTTCATATAATTTCTCCGTGGTTGTATTTCGCATGTCTTTGCGGGACACGAAATAACAGACCAGTCAGGTCAGGTAACGTTTTGGTGGAGAACGAGGAGACTGGAGATCGGTAGCACCTTCTTGTGCTCGACTCATTTTTAGCTTCTCTCGCAAATGACGCATTATTTCAACCGCTTTTGCTACCGACCCTCTACTCAGTTCGTTCTGATCCCCATGCGCAATCTCGTTCCGCGTACGCAAAGCGACGTCGAAGTCATAAATGTCGTTCTCCGACCATACGCCCAACTTTTGCAGACGTAAGAGCGGAGGCGAATCACAGACACATTATGCCCTTCGCCAAGCAGTTCTTGAGCTTCACTCTCTATTGCACTAAGCTTCATCCAGGAGTTTAGCCTCTGAGGAGCCCTCCGTGATGACATAGAGGTATGTCGTTTGTTCTTTCTCAGATTCGATTGGTCCTAGCTCGGTGCCTCGACGATACCTGTAGATCCTATCGGGCGTATCACTATCGCGCTTGTGGAATCTGTTAGAAGATTTCCGATATGTCACCGTGAGATCCGAACAAGAGCTAATCACCGCAAGCACAGCCGCCCAGACCGAGCTCTGCGGAAGTCCATGTTTCCAGCCTCTGGTTGTGGCTTACGAAAACGACTACGACAGGAATAGATACTGATGAAGGACTGCCGAGCACTATGGATATACGTATTCCTCTCCTCACAGCAGCCTCCGCTTCAGCAAATAGAGAATACGGATAACTGCACCTAGTGCAGAGAGCGCGAATACCGTCCACTGCAGGGAGCTATGTAGATTATTTCCCATGACACCTGCTGTGCCAGAAAGCATAGGCATACCCGCTAGCGCGGCTGCCTCCCACAGACTCGCAGGACGTTGACGCTTAGCTGTTTGTTGGTCAAGTGACTCACGTGCACGTATTATGACGGATTCGGTAATCTCTGTAGTCCTTGCACCCGGCGCTCGTGCTGATACCTCTTGACGGGCGCTTTCGCTCGCAAGTTGTTCGGCATACTCCTGAACATATCTGGCGTATAGATGTTGCGCCGATATCGATGAGCCATCTAGGGCGGTACGGACGTGAATAAGCAGACCAGTCCCATCCCGCACGTCTGCGTGGGGAACGATCGGTGTCGCGTTGGTCCCAGGCAAGGCAGGCCCACCACCGCTCTGACTTACGGCCGTCGCTCCCCCCTCATGCTGTACTTACATACTCTTGGGCTTGCCGTTTAATGAAGGGTAGTGTACTCGCAGGTGTACCTGGCTCACCATGCGTTACCGAAACGATGACAGCAAATAGTAAATAGTGCAGCCTCAAGTGTCACTCCCGTGACACCCGTGATGTGGGTCTGCAGCGCTGAGGACAGCCGATAACGCGCAAGCCTTTCTGACATGCGGAAACGCGAGGCGGGTTAGCCTACTCTTGCGAATGGCTTCCATCGCGCCAGCGCTCAGCAGCAGGGCGGTTTGACAGACTAGACGACACCGGGCCCGTCGGCTAGTGTGTGTTAAAGGAAGTATCCGTCGGCCCACTGGCAGTGCATGTCCCGGACCTTGACCGCGTTCCTGATCCCCGCCGGGACGCTGTCGGCGTACCCGACGTCCAGCAGCAGGCTCGGCCCGCCCAGCCGGGCCCCGAGCTGCTCGCGGCGCAAGAAGCTGGCCAGCCCGCCCGGGCCCGAGACCAGCGCGACCGCCTTCCCGATGATCAGCCGCTCTAGGGCCTCCCGGGAAAACGAGCCCGGGGAAGCCGAGTCCGGGGCCACCGGTACGTTGTCGCGGGCCCCGCGGCCCCGGCGGGGCCGGCGGGGCCGGAGGGGTCGCTGGAGCCAGCGGAGCCAGCGGACCCGCCGGGGGTGTGGCCATGGCTGTACCGGGCGAATTCGACGCAGAACCGCACCAGATCATCAAGCACCGCTGGGTTGACGTCCCCGAACACGACCGGGGTGATCGAGGCGTCGCACGCGAACCCCTCCGCGGCGTCCCCGTCCAGCCACGCGGCCCCGTCACCCCCGGCCACCGACGCCGCCGCGCGGTGCCCGGCCCACTCGGCGCGGACCCGCTCGGTCCACTTCTCCTGCAACGCCGAATCCCCGTCCAGGACCATCAGGTCGGCCAGGGAGATATGCGCGACCGCCTTGGCCGGCTGGCCGGCCCGCTCGGGCAGCAGCCCGGCGGCGACCAGCCGCCGCATGGCTTCTTGCAGGCCATCGTGGTAGCGCTGTTCATGGGTGCGGGTGTCCTCCGCGCCCCGCGGCGCGGACAGCGCCTCCAGGACCGTGTCGACCAGGGCCGTGCACTCAGGGGTGAGGCTGGCGGACAGGACCCCGGCGCCTTGGAAGGTGGTCTCCAGCCGGACCGCGCGGTCCTCGAACGCGGGGTCGGGGTCATCTGGGTCGGGGGGCGGGGCGGCGCGGGACTGGATCTCCGCGGCCAGCGCGGCCAGGTCCCGCAGGTCCATCCCCTTCCCGGCCGCGCCCGCCAGGATCTCATCCGCGGCGCCGCGGCACTGCCCGGGCAGCTTGTCCGTCCACTGGCACACGGTCCGGGCGTAGGACTCCGTCATCTCCCCGGCGGCCAGCGCGGCCAGGATCCGGGGATGGGAGCGGGCCCGCCGGACCCAGGCGATGTGCCCGGCGGCGGTGCCCTTGGTGACCCGGGTGCGGTGGATCAGCCAGGACCGGGGGCTGTAGTCGCCGTCTTCGCAGGGTCCCTGGGCGGCGGTGAACGCGCTTAGGATCGAGGCCCGGGCGGCGGTCTCGGCCGCGTCGGCCCGCTCCAGCCCGGCCAGGCACTTGGCTTGGACCTCGGTGCTCAGCTGGGTCGGGTCGGCGGCGGCCAGGTAGCGCATCGCGGAGATCAGCATCTCCACCGCATCAAGGGCCGAAGCGGGCGGCGCGGGAGCCACGGGGAGTCTCACCTCCTGCCGGGAGATCTTTCTAGCTTTCTAGTTCGATTATAGGGGACGGCTAAGACATTTACAGGGAACGCAACGCCGGAGGAGGTAGCCTCAACTATCCGTAAAGCTGAAATACTCCGCGCAGATCTCGTTCTGACCGGACATGGCGACGTGGAAGCGCGGGTGAGGCAGGCGGTGCCGCCAGCGTCAGGAGGACATATGCGACGAGGCGAGGTGTGGTGGGTCGAGTTCGACGAGCGACGGCCTGTGGTGCTGCTGTCAGAAGATGAGCCAGCTGGGTTCGTGGCGATGCAGGTCGTCGCGCCGGCGGACGCCGACATCTCCGGTCTGGCGGTCGAAGTGGGAGTCGGCGTCCCGGAGGGACTGCCCTTCGACGGCGTGCTGCGGTTCGGGTTCTCGTGGCCGGGCTTTACCCCCTGCACCTGGCTGACCACCTTGCGCCGGGACGACCTGATCGAGCGGGCAGGCGAGCTGTCCTCCGCGAAGCTCAGCGAGGTCGATGATGCCCTCCGTGCCGCCGGGCGGACGGCGGAATGGACCCCGGCCGCGGCGGCCAGGCTCAGCGAGATTAGGGAGTCCCTTCGCCGACGGCCCCCGGGGAGGACGAGCTGACCCGGGAGACGATTGCCGGAGCAGGCCGACCGAAGGCTCCTGCGGGGCGGGGTGCACGCAGGGAGCCTTCGTTCGGCTGGATATCAGTAGCTGGCGGGGGTGTTGCGGATGACGATGAGGCTGACGATCTTGCCGTCGCGGACGGCGAAGTAGTTGGTGAGGATGAGGTCGTCCGGCAGGTTCGTCGTGTCGAAGTCGCCGTCGTAGCGGCCGCGGACGATGGTGTCGCCGTGATGGTCGATGACCTCGGTGACCTCGATGGTCACGTGGTCGCCGACCATCTCCTTCGCGACCCAGCGGCGGATGGCCTCGATGCCCCAGAACTCCCGGTGGGCGTCGTTGACCAGCGCGTCGTCGGCGAAGGTGGCCACGATGGCGTCTTCGTCGAAGGCATTGACGGCGGCGACGTGCTGGGCCAGAACGGTGTCGAGGGCGGTGGTGTCGGTCATGACTGGGCTCCTTCTCGGCGGCTGTTTGGGATAACTCCACCCTCGGTGCTCCCGCCGGCGGACAGTCAACGCGAGTTCGCCGGTTGACTGTCCGGTAAGGGGAGGGCTGACAATGGCCTGATGACAGCAGGCCTCACCGTCGGCGACTTCTCCCGCATCACCCACCTGAGCATCAAGACGCTGCGGCATTACCATCAGGTCGGGCTGCTCGAGCCGGTCACGGTTAACCCGGATACGGGCTACCGCTACTACTCCGGCGAGCAGATCCCGACCGCGCAGGTCATCCGCCGTCTGCGTGATCTCGAGATGCCGGTCGCCGAGGTCAAGGCGGTGCTGTCCGCGCCCGACGCGCCGGCTCGCAACAGCCTCATCGCCGCGCACCTGGACCGGCTGGAAGCGGAGCTGGCGCAGACCCGGGCGGCGGTCGACTCGCTGCGCAACCTGCTGCGGCGCCCGGAGAACGCGCCGGCGATCGAGCACCGGAGTGTCGCGGCCACGCCGGCCGCCGGGATCGGGCAGGTCATCGAGCGCGAGGATGTCCTGGCCTGGTGGCAGGGCGCCCTCGGCGAGCTTCACGCCACCGTCCGGGCCCAGGATCTGCACGCCACAGGTCCGGCCGGCGGCCTGTACGCGAGCGAGCTCTTCCAGCACGGTCGCGGCGAGGCGACCGTGTTCATCCCCGTCGAAGGCAACGTCCGCACCATCGGACGGGTCACTCCGGTCGTGCTTCCCCCGGCCGAGTTGGCCATCATTACCCATCACGGCTCGCTCGCCGACGACGACCTCAGCTACGCCGAGCTCGGCTCCTACGTCACCGCCCACGAGATCAGCGTCGACGGGCCGATGCGCGAGTATTACCTGTGCGGACTGTCCGATACGCCCGATCAGGCGAAGTGGAGGACCGAGATTGGCTGGCCCATCTTCCGCGCCGACGGCAGCCCCTGAGCCGGAGCCGCGGCGGCCGAGCGCCCCGAAGGCGGCCAGACGGTTCGCCGAGGTTGTCTGCCCGCCCGAGGTGCGGGCGGATCGCCGGGTCGACCGGGTCATGCACGAGTTCGGCCTGATGCTGACCGCGTTGCCGCCGGCGGCCAGGAAAGCCATGGCCGGCGCGCTGATCCTGCTCGACCAGGGCGCGCGGCTGTATCCGCCCGCCCGGGGGCGACGGTTCGCGCGGCTGGAAGACCGGGTCGCGGAGGCGTACATCCGGGCGCTGCTGGCGCGGCACGGTGCCGGCGCGGAGCTGGTCCAGCGGCTCAAGAGCGTGGTCACGATGTGCTACTACGACCTGCCCGAGGTGCAGCGGGAGATCGGCTACGACCCGGCCCCGTACATCGCGGCGGTGTCCCGGCGCCGCCTGCAAGCTTATGGGCCGCAAATCCGCGCGGGCGAGGCCGCGGTCACCGGGGGCGATGCGAGCCCGGACCAGTCGTGAACGCGCTCCGCGGGCTGACCGGGCAGGCCGGGATCACCGGCGACCTGAACCTGGCCTGCGACGCGGTCATCGTCGGCTCGGGGGCGGGCGGGGCGACCGTGGCCGCCGAACTCGCCGGAGCCGGGATGGACGTCATCGTCCTGGAGGAGGGCGGATACCACCCGACCGAGTCGTTCACGGCCGAGACCGGCCGGGCGCTTCGGACCTTGTACCGTGACGGCGGCGGCGGCATGGCCATCGGGCGGCCGTCCGTGCTGTACGCCGAGGGCCGGTGCGTCGGTGGCTCCACCGTGGTCAACGGGGGCATGTCGTGGCGCACGCCGGCTCGCGTGCTCGACCGATGGGCGGAGCAAGAGGGCATCGAAGCGATCAGGGAGCACGACCTCGACCCTTACTTCACCCGGATCGAATCCCGGCTATCGGTCGGGCCGCAGGACCCAGAGACGATCGGGCGTGATTCGGAACTGTTCAAGGCCGGCGCCGAGGCCAACGGCTGGAGCATCGTCGCGAACCAGCGCAACCAGCTGCACTGCGCCGGCACGAACAGCTGCACCAGCGGCTGCCCGACCGGCGCGAAACGATCGATGCTGGTGACTAGCGTGCCGCGGGCGCTTTCGCTTGGCGCCCGGCTGTTCGCCGATTGCCGGGTGGACCTGGTCACCCGTTCGGGCTCGGCGGTCACTGGCGTCACGGGTCACGTCGCCCGCCCTGGCGGTATCACCGGGCCGAGGATTACCGTCCGGGCCGGGACCGTGGTGGTGGCCGGCGGCGCCATCCAGACCCCGGCGCTGCTGATGAGATCCGGCCTGCGGTCGGCGTCCGGCCAGCTCGGGCGCAACCTGTCCCTGCACCCGAACGCGATGGTGACCGCGTTCTTCGACGAAGATGTCACCGGCTGGCACGGCGTGCATCAGGCCTTCCAGATCCGCGAGTTCATGGCGGAGGGGCTCCTGCTGACCGCGGTGAACCTGCCCCCCACGATGCTGGCCGGGATCTTGCCCGCCTACGGCCGGGAACTCGGCGCGCTGATGGCCGGCTACAACCGCATCGTCACCGCCGGACCGCTGGTGACCGACACCGGGACCGGGCGGATCAGGAACCTGCCCGGCCTCGGGCCGCAGGTCTTCTACCGGCTCACCGACTCCGACGCCGCCCGCATGGTCCGCGGCGTCGAGCTGACCGCGGACGCGCTGTTCGCCGCGGGCGCGCGCCGCGTGCTGCTCCCCTTCGACGGTGCCCCCGAGGTCCGCAGTCCGGCCGGGCTGCGGCGCCTGCTGGACCGCCCGGTGCCCAAACGGTCCCTGCAGCTGTACTCGATCCACCTGATGGGCACCGCCCGGATGAGCCCGGATCCGCGGCGCGGAGTGACGGGCAGCTTCGGGGAGTTCCACGGGGTCTCCGGGCTCATCGTGGCCGACGCGAGCCTGTTCCCCGGCCCGATCGGCATCAACCCGATGGAGACCGTCATCGCGCTGGCCATGCGCAGCGCGCAGCGGCTGATCGAGGTCCGCGGCCGCCGGTCCTAGAGGAGGAACGGGATGAGCATCTTCGTTCTGCTTCTGTACTCCGGGTAGGCCGTGGGGAAGGTGGCCGCGAGGTTCCGTTCCTCGACGATCCCGCAGTAATAGAAGTACGCGATCAGCACCGCGACGACGATCAGGCCGAGTAGGTTGTCGACGAGCGCGGTCCCCAGCATCGCGGTCAGGAGGCCCGAGTAGATCGGATGGCGGACGAACCGGTAGGGGCCGGAGGTGACAAGCTCAGGCTCGGCCCGCTGAGTCATCGGCATCCCCCAGTTGCGGCCGAGGTGCAGGCGTGCCCAGACCGCGAGCCCGATCCCGCAGGCGAACAGCAGCGCCCCTATCGTCGCGAGGATCACGCTGTGCACGGCCAGGGTGCCGCGGAGGACGCCAGCGATCAGGAAGACTCCGACGACGCTGACGCCGGTCAGCCGGGTCCGCCACCCGCTCGTGACGCTTTCCTTGCTGGTGGAGGCGGACGCGAGCCAGTAGATCCAGAAGACGAGCCAGGCAAAACCGATGGCGGGCTTGAGCGCTTGCATACTGCTTCTCCGATTTCTCCAACCGAAGCTGCTGGGCGGATGTTGACTCAACGTACGCCCGGGTCCGGACGCTGTCATCGGTCCCAGGGTTGACCTGGGGGCTCCACCCAGGTTGATATCTGGCTGGTCTATCCGCCCCAGACGGCGACCGGCGTGCCCGGCGCGTAGAGGTAGCCTGCCGCGCTCTTGTTCGCGTTCGGGTCCTTGTCCAGGTGGGGGTAGTCCATGCCGAATTGGTACTCCTTGCCGGTCGCGACCCGGTAAGAGGCCGGGTTGGGCGACTCGGGGGTGCCGGCCACGGTGAACGACTTGTCCTGGAAGTAGAACTGCTTGGGGTTGATCACGAACCCGTCGGCTCCGCCGATGATCACCCAGGCGACCAGCGCCCCGCCGGTCGTGTCCCCTTGCGTGCTTATCTCGGCGATCCGGGAGCCCTCGGGGGTGGTGTACCACGACAGCTGGTTCGGGTCCATGCTGTCGGTGCCCATGAGCTTGGCCTGCGGAGGAGTGATCCCCTTTACCGCGTCCAGGCGGGCGGTGCTCTCCTGCAGCAGGCAGCTGGCGGCGCTGATCCCGCCGGCGGTCCCGCCGCTCTTGAAGGCCACGGCGCACACCGGCTGGCGCGCGGCCAGCCAGGCGCTGTCGCCGGTCAGGATGGCCGTCTGCTGGGCGGGCGTGGCGCTCTGGTACTTGGCCTGCTGGACCACGTCGATCTGCACGTCGATGTTCTCGGTCTTGATCTCGTAGCATCCCTCGATGGCGATCGTCGTGCTCTCGCTGCCGCAGTTGGCCAGGGCGAGCCGCGTCCGGGCCGGGTGACCGGGATCGAATGGCTCGACGATGTCGACGAACGGGGCCGCGGAGGCGGAGCTGCTCGGTGAGGTGGCGGTCGCGCTGACCGAGGTGGCCGCGCCGGTCGTCGACCCGGAGGAGCCGGCCGTCGGCCCGGAGGAGCCGCAGGCGGCCAGCGGGCCGGCCAGAGCAGTGAGCACCGCCACCCGCACCACGCGGTTCACTTCCGTCCGGCCCATGAGGGTCCACCTTTCCGCCACCCCGGTTATTCGCAGTGATCGTAGCGGTGACACCACGGATCGTTCGGACGATTGACCGAACGGCTCCGGCACGTACCAGCTTGACTGAACATTCAGTTCAGAGACTGCTACGATTTTCAGGTATGAAGGATCGCGGTGAGCATGGTTCCCGGGACGCGGTGGAGCGACGGGAGCAGATGCTGAAAGCGGCGCTCGAGGTCATCGTGGAGCGCGGGTATGCCGAGACCAGGATCGCCGACGTGGCCGCGCGCACCGGCACAAGCCCGGCGCTGGTCATCTACTACTTCAAGACCCGCGACCAGCTGCTCACCGAGGCGATCAGGTACTCCGAGGACGCCTGGTACGCGCAGAGCCAGCGGCGGATGGGTCAGCTCCCGACCGCGGCCGGGCAGCTGGCCGAGCTGGTCGCCATGACCTGCCTGCCCGGCACCGATCCGGAGCCGCGTAGCTGGTGGCTGCTCTGGCTGGACCTGTGGGCGCTGTCGCCGCGGAACCCGGGGGTGGCCGCGGTGCGGCAGAAGTCCGACGAGCGGTGGCGGCAGACCATCAGCTCCATCGTGCTGGCCGGCCAGGACGCCGGGGAATTCGCCTCGGTGGACGCCGACGACTTCGCGATCATGCTGTCGGCCCTGCTGGACGGGCTGGCGGTGCAGATCGCGCTGGAGGACCCGCAGGTGCCGCCGCAACGCGCGTACGAACGGGCGATGCGGTTCGCGGCCGGTCAGCTCGGGTTCGGCTGGGAGCCTGCGCCCGCGGCGGCACCGGCCCGCCTGCGCTGATGCGCGCGCTGGTGATCACCGGCCCAAGGTCGGCGCGGGTGCAGGAGGTCCAGGCTCCGCAGGCCGGCCCCGGGCAGGTGGTCGTCGACGTCCGCCGGGCCGGGATCTGCGGGACCGACGTCGAGTTGTTCACCGGCCAGCTGGCCTATTTCGCCCAGGGCAAGACGCGCTTCCCGGTGCGCCCGGGGCACGAGTGGAGCGGGATGGTGTCCGGCCTCGGCGCCGGGGTGGACGCGGGCTGGCTGGGCGGCCGGGTGACCGGGGACACCATGCTGGGCTGCGGGCACTGCGCCCGCTGCCGGGCCGGGCACGGGCACGTCTGCGCCGAACGGCACGAGGTCGGGATCATGGGCTGGCCCGGCGCGCTGGCCGAGCAGGTGCTGGTACCGGTGTCCAGCCTGCACCGGCTGCCCGACGCCCTGGATGACAGGGCCGGCGCCCTGGTGGAACCGGGGGGCAACGCCTGGCGGGCCGTCTCGGCCGCCTGCGCCGGCCCGGGGAAGCGGATCCTGGTGTGCGGACCGGGCACGATCGGGCTGCTGACCGTGGCCTTCGCCACGGCCGCGGGCGCCGAGGTCCACGTCCTGGCCGTCGAGGACGGCCGCCGGGACCTCGCCTCGTCGTTCGGGGCCGCGGCCTACTGGACCGCCGGCGAGCCGCCCGCGCAGACCTACGATGCGGTCATCGACTGCACCGACGATCACCAGATGCCCGCGGCGGCCCTGGCGCTGGCCGAGCCGACGGGCCGGCTCGTCTGCATCGGCATCTCCGGCGTGCCCAGCCTGGTCGACAGCCGCGATCTGGTGCTGGCGGACCTGACCGCGATCGGCATCCTCGGCGCTTCGGCGGGCCTGGCCCCCGCGATCGAGCACTACGCCGACGGCCGGGTGGATCCGTCCGCCATCGTGGCGGTGACCATCGGCCTCGGACACGCGGCCGAGGCGCTGGCCGGGCAGGTCAGCACCGGAGCGGGCACCAAGATCCACATCGATCCAAGCAGGTAATCGATCCAGGCAGGCAGGGCCGGGTCACGGCAGCCGGATGCCGTACACGAACCCGTCCTGGTCGCCCGTGACCAGGGTGCTGCCGACGATCACCGGGCGGGAGTAGGAGTAGGCCAGCGTGTGCTGCACCGACCCCTGCCGGCGGCCATCAGCGAGCCGGACGCCGATCAGCCTGCCGCGGGCGGACAGCACCCAGGCGGTGTCGCTGTCGCTGTCGACGGTGACGCCCGCGTTCAGCACCCGGACCTTGAGCGCGGCTCGCCAGCTGGCGCGGCCGTCGGTCAGGCCGACCCGGCAGATGGTGCCCTGCTCGTCGGTCAGCAGGGCGGTGTCGTCTCCGAGCACGACCGCGGCCGGGTACATGGTGCTGCCTGGGAACTTCCAGCGCAGCGCGCCGGTGGCTGTCTCCAGCGCCAGCGAGCCGGACACCGTGGCCACGATGACCGCCCCGGCGCCGAGCACGGCGGTGCTGTCCCAGCCGCTGTACAGGGCCACCCGGTGCTGGTCACCCGAGACCATCGGGAATGACCAGGCCTGCCGTCCGGTGAGCGCGTCATAGGCGCGGGCATGACCGTCGGCGGCGCTGGTGTAGACCCGGAGCCCGTCGCACGCGGCCTGCCCGGCGGAAAACCCGCGGCCGGTCACCGACCACAGGAGCTTCCCGGTGGCCGCGTGGACGGTGATCAGCTGGCGCCCGGCCGAGAACACGACGTATTCATCGTCACCCACCCGCGCGACCGCGGGCGCGGACAGGACCGGGGCACCCGCGTCGAAGCGCCAGATGGTCCGCCCGCTGGCGGCTTCCAGGGCGTACAGCTGCCGGTCGGCGGACGGGACGAACAGCGTGCGCCCGGCGGCGTCCACGCCGGGACGCCGGTAGACCGGCCCGAGCCGGACGCGCCATAGCCACGGGGAACGGTGATCCCCCGGGCCGGGCGAGACCCGGACGGCGGCCACCTCCCCGGCGGTCGAGGCGGCCACGATCACCGGGCCTGCGGGGCGCCCGGCCACGGCGATCCCGGCCTGCACCGCCCCGGCCAGCCGCAGCCGCCAGGACGGCACCGGGTCGGCCGCGCCACCAGGCGTGCTGAACGGGACGTGCTTCTCCTGCCAGCTGCCGTCCGGGGCCAGCAGCCGCAGCTGCAGGCGATGCTCCCCCGGCACCAGCCGAGGGACGGGCACCGTCCCCGACCAGCGTCCGGCGTCCGGGCCGCTGGGTCCCGCGGCCAGCTCGTGCCAGTCGCCGCCCGCCAGCACCTGCGGATAGGTCGAGGCCGACACGCTGCTCACCTGGACGGCCGGCTGGGCCAGCACCGTGACCGGCAGCCGTCCGCCGGCCGCGGCGCCGACCAGGACCCGGTGCAGGGACCGGGGGCGCCATCTGGACAACGGGATGGTGACCACGGGCAGCACGGCGTGGGTCCCGTCCGCAGCCACCGTGACCCGGGAGACCGCGAGCGCACGGCGCTCCGGCCCAGTCCTTCACCTCCTCCGCCCAGTAGAAGACCGGGCGGGCCAGGACGGGCGCCAGCGTCAGCTGGGTCAGCTCGTTGTAGCGCGTGACCTCTTCGCGGTGGATATGCCCGGCGAAGATGCCGCGGACGTCATACCTGGCCACCAGGTCGAGCAGGGCGGCCTGGTCATCGATCTCATAGTGCCCGGCGCCGACCGGGAAGTGCTGGAACAACAGCACCGGGGTTTCCTCGGCCAGCCCGCGCAGGACCCGCTCGAGCCAGCGCAGGCCGCCCGGGCCGTAGTGGCCGGGCTCCTGGAGCGCCTGGGTGGGGTCAAGCCCGACGAAGTGCACGCCCCCCGCTTCGAAGGACGACGGCGCCGCGCCGAATTGAGCCTGGTACCGCCCCTTGGCGCTGGCGTCCCACCGCACATCGTGATTGCCAGGCACGTGCCGGACCCGGCCGGTCAGCGCGGCCGGAAGCACCTGGTGGTAGAGGCGGTACTCACTCGGCAGGCCGGTGTCGGTGATGTCGCCGCAGTGCAGCACCAGGTCCGGCGCCAGCCGGGCGATGGTGCCGTACACCTGAGCCAGCCGTTCCGCCGACCCGGCGTGCGCGGTGCTGATGTGCGTGTCACTGACCAGAGCGAAACGCAGTGGATCACCGGTCATCGGGGGTCCGGATCCACGGCCATGAGCGAACCTTAACGGCACTCGCGACGCTACGTTTCGTCGTGCTCCTGAAGGAACACGCGGAACTCGTCGATTGCCTCCTCGGGGTCCGGGCCGAGGTCGGGGACAATCGCCATCTCCGTGCCGGTCCAGTAGGCCCCCACGTACTCACCGTCGTCGGTCGGCACAAGGAGATGGTGGTGCGCGATCTTGATGTGGTCCCGTACCTCGGTCAAGGTCACCCCGGGTGGGACCACGCCGATCGCGGGAGAGTCGCTGTCGTCGATGTCCAGATTCTCGAGCACCTGTCTCCTTCCGCGGCTGCCAAGCTCATCATGGGGCACGCTGGCCGGATCGTTCGGGATAAAAATGAGAAAATGATCTGGTGAACTAGGGGGGTGAGCGAGGCGGCGGAGGACGAGGCGGCGGCGGAGGGTGGGACGTTTTCCGGGCGGACGGCTTGGGCACGGCGGATGGAGACGCCGCTGCGTTCGTTCCTGCGGACCGAGACGGGCAGCGCCTCGGTGCTAGCAGGCGCCACGGTGGCCGCGCTGATCTGGGCGAACATCAGCGTGTCGAGCTACGACACGGTGTGGGCCACCCGGCTGTCCGTGCTGGTCGGCGGGTCGGGTGTGAGTCTCGATGTCCGCGGATTCGTGAACTCCGGGTTGATGGCGTTCTTCTTCCTGGTGGTCGGGCTGGAGGCACGGCGCGAGTTCGACATGGGCGAGCTGCGGGTGCGGAGCAGGCTGACGCTGCCGCTGCTGGCCGGCCTGGGCGGCATGATCGTGCCCATCGGAATCTACCTGGTGTTCAACGCCGGACGGCCGTCCGAGCACGGGTGGGGCATGGCGATGTCAACGGACACCGCGTTCGCGCTGGGCGCGCTGGCCCTGGTCGGCCGGAGGCTGCCGGACCGGGTCCGCACCTACCTGCTCACCTTTTCCGTCGTCGACGACCTGGCCGGGCTCGCGGTCATCGCGGTCGCCTACAGCGGGCAGATCCGGGTGATACCGCTGGTGTTCGGCCTCGGGTTCCTCGCCGCGGTGCTTGTCATCCGGGCGCGCGGCGTCCGGTACGGGCCGGCGTACCTGGTCACCGGGGTCGCGGCCTGGGTGGCGTTCCTGAAATCGGGCGTGGACCCGATCGTGGTGGGGCTGATCATGGGCCTGCTGACCTACGCCTACTCGGCCACCCGGGCCTCCCTGGAGCAGGCGACGGAGGCCTTCCGGATGTTCCGCGAGCAGCCCACCGCCGAGCTGGCGCAATCGGCGAGCGACGGGGTGCGCTCCGCGATCTCGCCGAACGACCGGCTCTCGCAGATCTTCCACCCGTGGACCAGCTACGTCATCGTGCCGCTGTTCGCGCTGGCCAACGCGGGGATCGTGCTCAACGGCGGGTTCCTGGCCCGCGCCTACACCTCGCCGGTCACGCTCGGCATCTTGGTCGGCTACCTGGTGGGTAAGCCGGCGGCACCGCCGGCTGCGCATGGCTGGTCGCCCGGTTCAGCCACGGGCGGCTGATCCCTCCGGTCGGCTGGGGCGCGGTGGCCGGCGTGGGGGCCGTCGCCGGGATTGGCTTCACGGTGTCCCTGCTGATCGCCTCGCTGGCGCTGAGCGGCACCGAACTGGCCGAGGCGAAGCTGGGCATCCTGTCCGCCGCGGTGGCCGCGACGGGCCTGAGCTGGATCGTCTTCCGGGTGGTGAACGGGCTGCCGATCCGGACCCGGCTGCGCGCGCTGCTGGGGGTGGCCGAGGCCATCACCGACCTGATCGTGCCGGTGGAGCCCGGCCGGGATCACATCCGCGGTCCGGCGCACGCCGCGGTCACCGTGGTCGAGTACGGGGATTTCGAGTGCCCCTACTGCGGCCAGGCCGAGCCGGGCGTGCGGGAGCTGCTGCACGAGTTCGGCGATATCCGGTACGTGTGGCGGCACCTGCCGCTGCCCGACGTCCACCCCGAAGCGCAGCTCGCCGCCGAGGCGGCCGAGGCGGCCGGACGGCAGGGGAAGTTCTGGGAGATGCACGACCGGCTCTTCGACCACCAGGACGCGCTGCGCCCCCGCGACCTGGTCGCGCACGCGGCCGCGCTCGGCCTCGACCTCGACCGGTTCGCCACGGACCTGCGCAAGCACGTCGGCGCCGCGCACGTCAGCGAGGACGTGGAGTCCGCCGACCTGTCCAATGTTTCGGGGACTCCGACGTTCTTCGTCAATGGCAGAAGGCACTACGGCGCTTATGACCTGGAAAGCCTGTCAAAAGCGGTGAAATTGGCCATGGCCCGGGCAAAAATAAGCGCTTGATAAGCGGCGACACGCGGGATAAACGTACGGCTTCCCCGACTTTAGGCGACCAGTGTGCCAGCCTAGTCGCGACAAATCGTTGTCCAGCTAGGGGGAAAAATGAAACGCACGCTCGCGGTGGCCATCACCGCGCTGATGGCAGGCACGTCGATATGGCTGGCCAGTTCGCCGGCTGACGCGCGGCCTAAGCCGGCGAAGTCGCCGGTGCATCAGAGCGCGACGATCAAGGCGCTGACCAGGTGGACCTATCAGGGGGACGGTAAGCTCGCGGTCACGGCCAACTGCCCACAACGGCGTGACCTCGCGGTGGTCAGGTCAAAAATGCTGCCTCATCCGGTTAATATGCGGCACGGCGGCTACCTCCTGATTAATGTCACTGATAAGACAAAGCCGGGGAAGTACGCCATAGCGCTCTCGTGCGCGCCTAAGGGTGGCCGGGTTAACGGGGCCGACGTCATTTCGGTAAAGATCATGAAGCGGCTATCGCCGTTCAAGCAGCCGCGGACACCGGCGCTGCCGCGACACTTCCACGCCAGCGTGACTGTCCGCTCGGGGCCGCCCGCGGCCCGGACAACCGCACCCGGCAAGAGCGAGCACTGCGGGTGCATGCACGGCCGGAAGCATCACCCGAAGAAGGCCCCGGTTCCGGCTACTCCGGTGCCCCCGCTGTCCCCCAACCCCTACCTGCCGCAGGCATCATGAGAGGCTGGCGTTAACGACAAGGAGGAGGTACCGCGTGAACGCGCAGCCAACCGCCGCGGCGGCAGGGACCATCGACGTCGGTGGCGACCTGACCGTCAACCGCCTGGGGTTCGGCGCCATGAGAATCACCGGGTCGGGCGTCTGGGGTGAGCCACCCAGCCGGGATCAGGCCATCGCGACGCTCAGGCGGGTGGTGGAGCTCGGCGTCAACTTCATCGACACCGCCGACTCCTACGGGCCCGAGGTCAGCGAGACCCTCATCGCCGAAGCGCTGCATCCGTATCCAGACGACCTGGTGATCGCGACCAAGGGCGGCTTCGCGCGGTCCGGCCCGAATCGCTGGGAGCCCGACGGGCGCCCGGAGCACCTCAGGGAAGCCTGCGAGGGCAGCCTGCGCAGGCTCAGGCTCGACCAGCTACCGCTGTACCAGTTCCACGTCCCTGACCCGAAGGTGCCGCTGGCCGAGTCGGTCGGCGCGATCGCCGAGCTCAAGGCCGAGGGCAAGATCCGTCACGTCGGCCTGTCCAATGTGACAGAGGACCAGTTCCGCGAGGCCACGCGGATCGTCCCGGTCGTGTCGATACAGAACAGGTTCAACGTGACCGACCGGAAGTCGGAGTCGATCATCGACCTGTGTGAGCAGGAGAGCCTGGTGTTCCTGCCCTGGGCGCCGATCCAGGAGGCCGAGGAGAAGGTCGCGGTGGCCGTGGCCGCCGAACGGCTCGGGGTCACCAAGCACCAGGTCGTGCTGGCCTGGTTGCTGGCCCACTCGCCCGCGATCCTGCCCATCCCCGGGACCGGCTCGCCCGGCCACGCGGAAGAGAACGTCGCCGCGGCGGCCCTCGAGCTGAGCCGGGACGAACTTGAGGCCATCAGCAAGGGCGGGTGACGGCCAGCTAAGGACGGATCGTGGCTGAGACGAGCATCGCGATAACCGGCGGCCGGGTCGTCCCGATCGAGGGCGAGCCGGCCGAAGGCGGGACCGTCCTGTTGCGGGACGGGAAGATAGCGGCCGTCGAGGGACCCGGGTTCGTGGTGCCCGACGGCGTGGACGTGGTGGATGCGACCGGAAAGTGGGTGCTGCCCGGCTTCATCGACGCGCACGCGCACGCCGGGGTGAGCGAGGAGGCCGAAGGCTGGGCCGGCCAGGACACCAACGAGCGCACCAACCCGGTCACCGCGCAGGTCCGGGCGCTTGACGCGATCAATCCCGCCGACCTGGGCTTCCGCGACGCCATTACCGGCGGCGTGCTCGCGGTCAACGTCAACCCGGGCTCGGCCAACCCGGTCGGCGGGCAGACCGCGGCCATCAAATGCTGGGGCCGCACCGTGGACGAGATGGTGCTGCGCGAGCCAGCCGGCCTGAAGTCCGCGCTCGGCGAGAACCCCAAGCGGGTCTACGGGGAGCGGAACGAGATGCCGTCGACCCGGCTGGGGACCGCCGCGGTGATCCGCAGCGCGTTCGTCGACGCGCAGAACTACCAGGCGAAACTGGCCGCGGCGCAGCGAACCGCTGAGTCCGAACGGACCGTGGTGGAACGCGACCTCAAACTGGAGGCCCTGGGTCGGGTGCTGCGGCGGGAGATTCCCTGGCGGCAGCACTGTCACCGTGCGGACGATATCGCGACCGCGATGCGGATCGCGAAGGAGTTCGGCTATGACCTGGTGATCGATCATGGCACCGAGGCTTACCTGCTGGCCGAGCAGATCGCCGCCGCCTCCATCCCGGTGATCATCGGACCGCTGTTCACCAGCCGGTCCAAGGTGGAGCTGCGGAACCGGTCGCTGGCCAACCCGGGGCGGCTCGCCGCGGCCGGGGTACGCATCGCCATCACCACCGACCACCCGGTGGTCCCGATCCACTTCCTGATCCACCAGGCCACGCTGGCGGTCAAGGAGGGGCTGGACCCGGTGACGGCGCTGCGCGCGGTGACGATCCACCCGGCCCAGATCATCGGCTGCGCCGACCGGATCGGCTCGCTGGCGCCGGGCAAGGACGCCGACGTGGTCATCTGGTCCGGCGATCCGCTGGACGTGATGAGCCGGGCCGAGCGGGCGTACGTGGACGGCCGCGAGATCTACCGGTACGACTACGAACGGCGCGAGGGCGTGTTCGCCGATTGGTAGCCTTCCCCGGCCGGGACGAAGCGGCTGCCGGAGCGGAGGCGGGCGACTACGGCGGCGGGGGCGCGGTCCGGGGAGCCCGCGTCGTAGGGCGGCTGCGGGTCGTACTCGATGCCGAGCTGGATGGCCTGGGCCACCTCATCGCCCGCGATCCGCCCGGCCAGCGTCAGCCCCATGTCAAGGCCGGCCGATACGCCCGCCGCGGTCACGTACTTGCCGTCGAAGACCACCCGCTCGCTGACCGGGGTCACGCCAAGCGCCGCGAGTTCGTCCAGAGCCAGCCAGTGCGAGGTCGCGCGGCGGCCGGCCAGCAGGCCGGCCGCGGCCAGGATGAGCGAGCCCGTGCACACCGAGGTGGTCCAGGTGCTCGCCTGGTCGGCGGCGCGGAGCCACTCGTGCAGCGGGCCGTCGTTCATCTGGTCGCTCTGACCGGGGCCACCGGGCAGCACGAGGACGTCCGGGTGCGGCACGTCGGCCAGCACGGCCGGGGCGGACAGGGACAGGATGTTTCTGTCGTCGGCGACGGGGCCCGCCTGCTCGGCGGTGAAGACCACGTCCGCGCCGGGCAGCTTGCTGAACACCTGGTAGGGACCGACCGCGTCCAGCGCGGTGAACCGGTCAAAGAGCAGGATGGCAATTTGCATGTCTCTCCCTGGTGAGCTCAGGGCTGGAGGCGGCCGGCGAGACCTTCGACGTCGGCCACGGTGACGGTGAGGGCCGGGTGGCCCTTGTGCCGCAGCGGTGAGGCTACCGGGGCACGGAAGTGGACGCAGACACCCGCGGATGAGTTGGTCCCGAACGTCAGGCCCCGGTCGGCGAGCGACATCCGCGCGCCCGCGGCCGTCCACCAGTGGTAACCCCGGGTGACGTGCGCCTCGTCGATGTTGGCGAGTGGCGTCTCCAGCCGGAGAAATCCGAACCTGGCCTGGAACTTTCCGTCGTCGGTGAGGGTGACGCCGTCCCGGTCCGGGCGTACGCCGAAGGGCAGCCAGAACGGTGCGAGCCGTCGGTCCACGGCGTAGCTGAAGAACTCGGGCATAGCCATGACTCTAGGCGACGGCCGGCCGGCCGACCGCGCCGGCACCATCAGAAGCCCGTGCTCAGGGAATAGACAGACCGATCTGTTCGGTTGCTGCACACGACTCACCGTATTGCGCAGCAGTACATTCCACAGCCACCAAGGAGACCGCCATGGCGACCAGGACGGGCCCGGACCGCACCGGCACGGGCCGGGTTGCTGTCCCTGCTCTACATCGTCTCCTACCTCGGCATGGGACTGCCCGCGGTGGCCGGCGGCGTCTTGGTCACCAAGGTGAACGGCCTGCTGCCCACGACCAGGGAATACGGGACGGCCGTGATCGTGCTGGCCGTCGTGGTCCTGGGCGGGCTGCTGGTCCACCGCCCGCGACAGGAGGCGCTCGCCGTGGCGAGCAGCGGCGTTGAATGTGTCAGTAACCGGGCAGGCTGAAGGCCCAGTTCAGGACGCGGGTGGCGTCGGCGCCGTTGACGGTGGCAATGGAACCGGGGCTGTCGAGGGTGACGCCGATGACCGAGTGGCCGTTCCTGGTCGCCTCGAACAGCAGGCACTGCCCGGCCGCCTGAGTGTACCCGGGCTTGATCCCGATCGCGCCCGGGTAGTGGGTGAGCAGCGGGTTGAGGTTCCGCCACAGGTAGGCGTGATGCCCGGGCCCGGCGGTGATCCGGTAACTGCGCTGATCCACGATCGAGCGGAAGGCCGCGGACCTCATCACGGTCCGGCCCAGGGTGAGCAGGTTCGCGGCGGTGGAGTAGTTGGCGTAGGGCGTCGGCCAGGGCAGGCCGTCGAAATTGCTGAAATGCGTCCGGGTCATGCCCATCAGCCTGGCCGTGGCATTCATTTTCTTGACGAACGCTCCGATGCCAGGACCGTAGGCCTGCGCCAGCGTATAGGCGGCGTCGGCGCCGGACGGGAGCAGCAGCCCGGACAGCAGCTGGCGGGCCGTGAGCCTGTCCCCCGGCCGCAGGCCCGCGTTGCTGGCGTCATACTTGCGGACGTAGGAGACCACGGCGGACGGGACGGTGATCGTGCGATCCAGGTTGCCCGCCCTGATCACGAGCAAGGCGGTCATCACCTTGGTGATACTGGCCATCGGACGTTCGGTGTTATCCTCGCGGCTCCACAGCAGCCGACCGGTGGCCGCGTTCTCGACCGCGGCGGACCTGGCCTCGACGCCACCCGGGCCGGCCGAGGTGACAACGGCCGAGGCAGAGACGCGAGCCGCAGCGCTGGCGGTCGGCGCGGGCACGGTGAAGGCCATGGCGGCCAGCATCGTCCCGGTGAGCAGGCCAGTCACGCGAAACACTAGGCGCGCCCGCAGCACCATAGAAACTCCCGTTGA
The DNA here is from genome assembly GCA_963808315.1 of uncultured Actinomycetes bacterium. Classification (GTDB taxonomy): domain Bacteria; phylum Actinomycetota; class Actinomycetes; order Streptosporangiales; family Streptosporangiaceae; genus Palsa-504. Next base: position 26,024 of record CAWEFK010000016.1, read on the forward strand.
GATAGCCACCACACGACAGGCGCAAGCTTCCCAGTTACGACCAGCCGGGGCAACCAGACTCGGAGAAAATGGCAGAGGGTGCCGCCCTCGGGCCGAGCGCACCGCCCCGTCCGCGTTCCCGGATCACTTCCATTCCGGCCAGTTGTCAACTTTCGTGGAGGATTCAGGCTTGGTGGGGACTTTTATGGATCATAGTACCCAAAAGTCTTCACGGAGCCTAAATTTACCACGGTCTTTGTTCGATTAAGCCGGACGGCGCCGAGCCCCGGGTCCTGCGCTGCCCCGCCCGCCTCATCGCCCACGCCAGGCGCTGCGGCGCCCGCCCGTCCCGCCGATGCGAAGGCAAGCACGCCTGATCGTCATCGCCGCCACCAGCGAAGTCATCCCTGTGAAAGCTTCCCCCAGCTCACAGGCCACAAAGCCGGCCAGCGCCAGGCCGGACCGGACCGGACCGCCAACTTGACAAACCAGCCCCCCAGGTCATGCGACATCCTCGATGGGATACCAGGGTTTCCGTGAAAGCCGGATCTTCCGCGACCGGGTCGTAGCCCGGCGGGACGATGGTGGCGGTCACGGTCCTGGCCACCTCGTTGATCACCGACATCTTGTGACCGAAGAAGAGGGTTATGTAAAGGGTTATTCAAATACAAAACGTATGCATCCGGGAGCGCGGCGAGGCCCGCAGTGGCCTTTGAGCGGGTCGGGCACTGCGGTCGGTCTTAATCCCTGGGCCAGGCGAAGACCGGGCCCCGGGCCCGGAGCGTCACGGGTGAGCCGACGGGCAGTGCGGGGCCACCGGCTATCCGCACCACGATGGTCGGGCCGTCCACCTCGTTCACGGGCTTGACGTGCAGGACGGCGTCATGGCCGTGATAGCCGTAAGCCGTGACCTGGCCGGTCAAGCCGCCGTCGTTCGGCTCGATGGTGATCTGTTCCGGCCGGATCAGGACCGTCACCTGGCCCGCACGACCCGACATGGATGCGGCCGGGTCCAGCGGGAGGTTGCCGAGGAACGTCTTGACCATGCCCCCGTCAAGGATGCCCTCGAGCAGGTTCGCGTCGCCGATGAAGCGCGCCAGCTCGGGGTCGGCCGGACGGGTGTAGAGGTCTTCCGGTGCCGCGCACTGCGCGATCTTCCCGTCCCGCAGCGCCGCGACCAGGTCGGCGACGGAAAGCGCCTCATCCTGGTCGTGGGTCACCAGCACCGCCGTGGTGCCGGCCCGGCGGAAGATCTGCTGGACGTCGGCGCGGACGCTGGCCCGCAGGTGCGCGTCCAGTGAGGCGAACGGCTCGTCGAGCAGCACCACGGCAGGCTCGATGGCCAGCGCCCGGGCCAGCGCGACCCGCTGCTGCTGGCCGCCGGACAGCTGATGGGGATACCGCTTGCCCAGTCCGCCCAGGCCCACCGTCTCCAGCAGGCCGGCCACCTTGCCGCCGCGGCGTTCCCGGGCGGGGAGCCCGAACCCGACGTTGCCCTCGATGGTCAGGTGCGGGAACAGGCTGCCGTCCTGGGGGACGTAACCGATCCGGCGTCTTTCCGGCGGGGTGTGGATGCCGGGACCGTCGACCAGGACATCGCCGATCTTGATCGTGCCCGCGTCCGCGCGGTCGAAGCCGGCCAGCAGCCTGAGCAGCGTCGTCTTCCCGCTGCCCGAAGGCCCCAGGATCGCCGTCAGGGACCCGGCCGGCACCTCCAGGTTCACCCCGGTCAGGACCGGGTGGGTGCCGAAGGCCTTATTCAGGCCGGTAACCGCCAGTTGCCGCATGACCTCATCCCTGCCCTTGAGTCGGGCGATTAAAGAATCTGCCCAGAAGATAGCTTGGCACGGCCGCGACGACGATCATCACGAGGGCAAACGGCGCGGCCTGGCTGTAGGACAGGTTGGTCTCATACGACCAGAACTGCGTGGCCAGCGTCTGCGCGCCGGTCGGGATCAGCAGCAACGTGGCCGTGAGCTCGGTGACCACCGACAGGAACACCAGGCAGAACGCGGCCACCAGGCCGGGCCCGGTCAGGCGGACGGTCACCCGGCACAGCACCGCCAGCCTGCGCTGGCCCAGGGACCTGGCCACCTCGTCCAGGCTGGCAGGCGCGCGGGCCAGCGACGCCTTGACCCCGACCAGGGCCAGCGGGAAGAACATGATGGCGTAACAGCCGATGAGCAGCATCGACGTTCCGTCGCCGAACCCGCGGGCGTACTTCTCGGTGAAATAGGACAGGGCGAAGGCGATGACGATTCCCGGCATGCCCAGGACCAGATAGGTGCTGCGCTCAAGCAGCTGCCGCACCCGTCCGCCGTGCCGGATGGCCAGCAGGGCCACCGGAAAGGCGAAGATCGTGGCCAGCGCCCCGGCCGAGCCGCCGTACAGGGCCGTGTGGCCGGCCGCGTTGAGCAGGGATACGTTGGCGCCGCCCGACAGCCCGGCGGCCTGGCCGGCACCGATCCAGTAAACCGTCGCCGCGACGGGCACGCCCAGCGCGAGCAGGACGAGCGCGGAGAAGGCGGCCAGCACCGGCCAGCGCGCCAAGCCGAGCTGCTGGGGCGGGTTGACCCGCTGGGTCATCGGCCCGGACCGGCTGACCCGGCCCCGGCCCCTGAGCGCGCCCTCCCCGGCCAGGACGAGCAGGCTGAGCACCACCAGCACCAGGGAGAGCGCGCAGGAGGCGGCGAAGCTGTACCCGTTGAGCTCGCTGAAGATCTCGGTGGTGAACGTCTGGTAACCGAGGATCTCGAACGCGCCGTACTCGGCCAGCATGACCAGGGCGACGAGCAGGCAGCCGCCGAGGATGGCTCCCTTGGCCTGGCCGAGCGTGATCCGGACGAAGGTGCGGACCCGCCCGGAGCCCAGGCTTCGCGCCACTTCCTCCTGACCGGGGTCCGCCATCCGCAGGCTGGCCGCCACCGGCAGGTAGACCAGCGGGTACACGGCCAGGGTCATCACGATCACGGCCCCGGTGAAGCCGTGTGCCCAGGTCCACAGTGAGCTCCAGCCGAAGCTCACCACGAAGTCCGGGATCGCCAGCGGGACCACCACGAGTACCGCCCAGACCCGGCGTCCCGGCAGGTCGGTCCGCTCCACGCACCACGCGGCACAGGTGCCGATCACCGCGCAGGCCGCGGTGACCACGACGGTGAGCCGGATGGTGTTCCAGAGCAGGGACCAGGTCAGCGACCGGAAGACAAGCTGCCACACCTGCGAGATGCCGGCCCCCTGGGCCTCGATCAGCAAGAACACAAGCGGCAGCGCGAGAACGGCGGCCACCAGGGAGCTGATCGTGAGCAGCACCAGCGGGCGGCGGGCGCGTTTCTGCGCGGCAACAGCCTCCTGCCGGCGGTCGCCAGCCAGCGTCCCCGCGGCCATCAGCGGTCTGCCCGCGCCCGGCGGCTCACAGCAGGCCCACCTGGCGAAGCAGGGCGATCGCCGCCGAACCGTCGCCGAGGTCGGCGATCGTGATCGGGTTGGGCTGAAGCTGATCGAACGGCGTCTCCGGCGCCGACGTGGTCACTCCGGACCCGAGCGGATACTCATAGCTCTGCTCGTTCCCGGATGCTCTCGCGATAATCTCCTGCCCCTGCTTGCTGACCAGGAAGGCGAGGAACTTCTGCGCGGCGGCCTGGTGCTTGCTCGACTTCAGCACCGCCGCGCCGGATACGTCGATCACGTACCCAGGATCGCGCGGGGCGAAATAGGTGATCTGCGAGTGCATCGCCGACGCCCCGATCTCGGCCTTGAGCCGGTACCAGTAGTACTCGTTGATGACGCCGAAGGCGGCCTCGCCACGGTTTACCTCATTGGTGATCGTCTCATTGTCGGGGACGATGTGGCTCGCCGCGTTGGACTTGGTGCCCTCTAGCCAGCTGACCGTGGCCGCCTGACCGTAGGTCTTGCGCACCGAGGTGACGATCGGCTGGAAGTCGGTCTCCCCGGCGGCGAAGGCCAGCTTGCCTTGGTACTTCGGGCTGGCGAGCTGGAGCACGCTGGTCGGGAGCTGACTCTCGGCGATCAGCGACGGGTTGTAGATGAGCACGCTGACCCTGGCGGACACCCCCACCCAGTCTCCGCCCGGGGAGTTGTACTTGGCGGTGCCGCTTGACAGCGTGCTCGGGTTCACCGGGGACAGCAGGCCCTTTTCCTGCAAGAACTCAAGGGGCGGCGAGTTCTCCGTATAGAAGACGTCAGCCGGGGAGTGCGACCCCTGCAACGCGATCTGGTTGGCGAGCGTACCCTCGTCATCGCTGCGGACGTTGACGGTGATCCCGGTCTGCTTCTCGAACGCGGACGCCAGCCCATTGGCGGTCTGCTCGTGCTGGCCGCTGTACAAGGTGATGGACTGTCCGGACGGATCCGAGGTACCGCAGCCCGTGAGCACGGCGCCGGCCGCCAGCGATCCGCAGGCCACGGCGGCCGTGATGGCCGCGCGCCAGCGCGTCGTTCGGTTCGTCATCTACCCTTCCCTGTGGTTGCCGTCGCAGTATGTGTCAAGCGCTTTCACCCGAGGCGATCGACAGCTTAGCTTAGGCTAACCTAACCAGCTCTGCCAGTACCATCGTGAGACAGTTGACCAGGGCGCCGAGGGGACATAGTCGGTAAATCGGTGACGAGGCAACGGAGAAACGCATGAACGAGATGACGCATCGCCCGGTGGTCCAGCTGAAGGACGGAGCCATCCGCGGCACAGTCGACTCGGGGACGGCCGCGTTTCTCGGCATTCCCTACGCCGCTCCCCCGTTCGGCCCGAACCGGATGCGAGCACCGCAGCCGGTCCAGGCCTGGAACGGCGAACGCGACGCCACGGCGTTCGGGCCGACCGTGCCCAAGGGCGATTACCCGCCGCCGTACATACCGTTGTTTCCCGAGGTAGTCATCCCGGGTGAGGACTGCCTGAACCTGAACGTGTGGACGCCCGACCCGAACGCCAGCGGGTTGCCCGTGCTCGTCTGGATCCACGGCGGCTCGTTCATGAACGGATCGTCCTCGGTGGCCGAGTACAACGGCGCCGCGTTCGCCCGCGACGGCATCGTCTGCGTGAGCGTCAACTACCGGCTGGCCGCCGAGGGCTTCCTGTACCTCGGCGACGGTCCCGCCAACCTCGGCCTGCTCGATCAGCTGGCGGCCCTGCGCTGGGTGCAGCGCAACATCGCCGCGTTCGGCGGGGATCCGGCCCGGGTCACCGTCGCGGGCGAGTCGGCCGGGGCCATGAGCGTGACGACGCTGCTGTCGATGCCGCGGGCCGAAGGCCTGTTCGCCCAGGCCATCGCGGAAAGCGGGGCCGCCGCCCACACCCTGACCCAGGACCAGGCCGCCATGGTGGCCGGCTACCTCGCGGCCGCGCTCGGCGTGCCCGCGGACCGGGACTCGATCAGGGACGTTCCGCTTGACACGCTCGTACAGACCGCATCGGACCTGGTGGTGGAGGTGCAGACCAACCCCGACCCGGGCCGGTGGGGGCCGCTCGCGCTGAGCTTGCTGCCGTTCGCGCCGGTCGTCGACGGCTCGGTCCTGCCGGTGGCGCCGATCACGGCCCTGGCCGCGGGCCAGGGCGGCGGCGTCCCGTTGCTGATCGGATCGAACCGCGACGAGGCCCGGCTGTTCCTGGTCGCGGCGGCCAGCATCGACCTGATCGACGAGGCGGGGCTCGCGGCGGTCGCGGGCGCGTACGGCCTGGCCGACGACGGCCTCGCCGTCTACCGGGCCAGCCGGCCGGACGCCAGCCCGGGTGACCTGCTGGCCGCCGTGATCAGCGACTGGTTCTTCCGCATCCCGGCCATCCGGGTGGCCGAGGCGCGGGCGGGGTGCACGTGGATGTACCGGTTCGACCGGCCGGAGCCTGCTGATAACCACGGACTCGGAGCGTGCCACGGCGTCGAGATCCCGTTCGTGTTCGGCACCATCGGCCTGGACGAGCTACGCCCGCGTCTCGGCGAGGCGCCCGAACGGGCCGTCGCGGACCAGGTGCACCGGGTATGGGTGAGCTTCATCACCGGCGGGGACCCGGGCTGGGCGCCGTATGACCCCGCCCGCCGCACCACCGGTCTGCTGACGGACACCGTCAGCGCGGTGGATGACCCGGCGGGCGACGAGCGCGCCCGCTGGGACGGTATCCGCTGAACCCGGTGCGTTCCCGGTTCCCCGTGCCCTTACTGACCTGCTGGGCCCAGATGACCCCGTACTGCTCGCCGGACGGCGCGTTCTTCGGCACCTTCACGGTGGCCGCCAGGCTGGGTTCGGCACCGGCGGTCACCGCGGCCGATGCGAGGACGGCGAGCGCCACGACGGCGCGCAGGTGGCGAAGAATCATGATGTCCCCCCGGGTCAGACGATAGAGAAGTGGCCGGACGATGTAATGCGCCGCCCAAATCACAATCAGTGATCTTACGATTCGTCTGCGTATTGGGCAACGGTGACCCCGGGAGCAATGAGGTAGCGTCGGAACGGTGAGCGCTAGGGGCGAGTTTGTACGGGATACCAAGTACCTGAACGGGCGGATCACGGCCGACGGGCGGGACGGCAGCTTCCTGGCGGAGGCGGGCCGGTACCGGCTGGTGGTCGCGCGGGCCTGTCCGTGGGCGAACCGCACGATGATCGTCCGGCGGTTGCTCGGGCTCGAATCGGCCCTGTCCATGGGGATCTGCGGGCCCGAGCACGACTGGCGGAGCTGGACGTTCGACCTTGACCCCGGCGAGGTCGACCCGGTGCTCGGCATCGGTTTCCTCCGGCAGGCCTACGAGAAGGCCGTGCCCGGCTACGACCGGGGAGTCACCGTCCCGGCCATCGTGGAGATCTCCTCCGGGGCGGTGGTGACCGCCGACTTCCGGCAGATCACCCTGGACATGGAACACGAGTGGACGGCGTTCCACCGGCCGGGCGCGCCCGAGCTGTACCCGGAGAAGCTGCGGGACGAGATCGAGGAGGTCAGCGACCTCGTCTACGAGGACCTGAACAACGGCGTGTACCGGTGCGGGTTCGCGACCACGCAGACGGCCTACGAGGAGGCCTACGGCCAGCTGTTCGGCCGGCTTGACTGGCTGTCCGAGCGGCTCGCCACCCGGCGCTACCTGGTGGGCGACACGATCACGGAAGCGGACATCAGGCTCTGGCCCACGCTGGCCCGGTTCGACGCCGTGTACCACGGCCACTTCAAGTGCAACCGGAGCAAGCTCACCGAGATGCCGGTCCTGTGGGCCTACGCACGGGACCTGTACCAGACGCCTGGCTTCGGCGACACGATCGACTTCGCGCAGACCAAACAGCACTACTACCGGGTGCACACCAACCTGAACCCGTCGCAGATCGTCCCGGCCGGACCCGACCTTTCCGGCTGGCTCGAACCGCACCGGCGCGCCGAACTCGGCGGCCGGCCGTTCGGCGAGGGAACGCCGCCAGGGTCAGCCTGAGCAGGCGGCGGGCGGGGTGAGCCGGACCACCCCGGCCTGGTGGGCCCGGTCATTGAGGTACAGGGCGTACGCGCGGCCGCCCGTGACCGTGACGCTGCCGAAGTACTCGAGCACGCCGCCGTCGGTCGGGATGGTGGCGGTCTTCAGCACCTGCCCGGTCACCGGGTTCGCGCACTCCAGCGTGTGCGAACCGCCGATCCAGACGGTGCCGCCGCTGTAGGAGGGGATGGTATCCAAGCCTGCCCCCGGTCCCGTGCCGCGGCCGACCATGAGGTCCAGATATCCGTGCGGGGCGAACCTGGCCGACTCGGTCATGCCCACTCCGGTGGTGCTCCAGACTCCTCCCGAGGTCGCCAGCAGGTTCACCAGCGTAAGAGGGATACCGGGGCGCGCGCCAACGCCTAGATACCCCCCCGTGGCCGGGTCGTAGCTGAGCAGAGCCCCGATCACGCCCACGTAGAGCTTGCTTCCGTCGGGAGCGACCGCCACCGAGGTCGCGGGGCCGCTGCCCGCCACGTCGATCTGCTTGATCACCAGATGGGTGCGGGGATTGACCACCGCGACGTCGGTGCCGGCGGCCACGTACAGGTCGCCGCCGGGACCGGCGGTGAGCACCCCGCTGGCCACGGTGGACACCTGGCCGGCGACCGGGACGGTGACCGACGCCACCTGGGCCAGGGACTTGCCGTCGTAGCCGTGCAGGACGACGCTGGTGCCGGCGTACGACACGACCACCCACACCGTGTTCCCGGTGACGACGGGCGGGTTCGTGACCGCGCTGGACGACAGGCGTGCTGTCCACGACATCGCCTGTGGCCGGGTCGATCCGGTTCAGGGAATTCCCGCTGAGCGCGTACAGCGAGCCGTTGCCGCTGGTGAGCGAGTCTTGGGTGAACTGGTCGCGGGTGATGAGCTCGGCGCCCCACATCCCGTCGGCGACGCGCTCGGCGGCGAGGTCGGCCGCTGCGACGGGGCCGGGGAAGGGAGGACGGGGCCGGGCCGCGGTGTGAGGTCACCACGGTCGCGACGCCGGCGCTGGCACCCGCCACCGCGATCACGCTCGCCGCGGCCAGGGCCGGCGCCCAGCGGCGGCTCCAGCCGGACCGCCCGGCGCGGAGCTCGCGCGGCGCGGCGCGCCCGGGCCCGGAGGCCAGCCGGAACGCGACATCCTCGACCGTCACCCGGTGGGGCGGCTCAGGGGCGACGCGGCGCAGCATCTCCGCGAGCTGGCGTTCTTCTGTGTTCACGACGCCACCCCTCCAGCCAGCAGCTCCGCCAGCCCCGGCGCGTCCCTGAGGCGGGCCAGGGCCTTGGACGCATGAGCTTTCACCGTGCCGACCGAGCAGCCCATCGCCGCCGCGGTCTGCGCTTCGGTCTGGTCGGCGAAGTAGCGCAGCACCACCACCGCGCGCTGCCTGGCGGGCAACCGGTCCAGCGCCGCGATCAGCGCCTGCCGGGCATCCACCTGAGCGAACGCGTCGGCGTAGACCTGCAGCTCGGGCAGCCGCCCGGTCGTCACCTCGCCGGTCCAGCGCCGCCGGCGCCACCGCAGGTACGTGTTCACCATGATCTTGCGCACGTAAAGTTCGGGCGCATCCTGCCTGGTCAAGGTGTCCCACCGCGGCCAGGCCGCGGCCAGGGCGGTCTGCACGAGATCCTCGGCGCTCGGCCAGTCACCGGTCAGCAGCCAGCCCGACCGGAGCAACGCGCTCGACCGCGTCTCGACGAAGTCACGGAACCCGTCCGGTTCAGACGGACGGCCCTGCACGGGCGACACCTCCACCGACCCCTCGATTCCTTCGCGGCCATCACACCGGCTCAGCACTATCACGTGTATTAAGAGGCGCTGGCTGACCGGGAAGGTTTACTCGCGGTGCCGGTCACGTTCGGCGTTGGCCCGGCGCTGCCTGGACTCGGCCCGGTAGGACAGCCGTCTGGCCTCGGCAAGCCGCTGCCGGGCGTCAGCGAGCTCGGCTTCCAGCTGGCGGACCGCGTCCTCCAGGTCCTGCTCGGCTGCGTTGGCGGACGCAGCGGCCTGGTCGGCTTCAGCCACGGCCCGTTCGGCCTCCTGGATTTTCTCCTGGCGACGGCGGTCCCGCTCGCGGGTGGCCTCAGCCGGAGCCGGCGGCGGGGGCGGGGGGGTCCGGGGGGCAGGCGGCGGGACGGAGGCGCCGTCGGGGAGCGGGGCCAGGCCGAAGCCGGCCCAGTGCGCGGCGCGTACCAGGGTGCCCAGGTTCGCGGCCACTTCCGGATCCGCGATCGCGGCGTCCAGGGTCGCGGTCACCTCTTCGCGCAGGGTCGCGGGCGGTGCGGGCAGCTCCGACTCCTGCAGGGCCTGGCGGGTGAGCTCGTCGACGAGGCGGCCGCGGGCCGCGGTCAGCTCGCGGATCCTGGCGCCGTCCATGGCGGGCTCGGCGCGGAGCTCGGCGGCCAGCTCCGCCAGCCGGGATGCGACCCCAGGGTCGGCGCGGACCAGGCGGTTCACCACCCAGGCCGAGCGCGTCGGCTTGCGCAGCCCGGCGATCTGCTTGGCCACACCGGGCTGGCCCGCGTCCCGGGCGCCGGTCACGAGATCCTGGCGGCGCTGGGTGAAGTCATCCGGGTCGGCCTCGTACAGCTCGGCTACCGCGTCGGCCAGCAGGTCGGTCACAAGGGCAGAATAGGCGCCATGACGGATGTCGTGCCATCGGGACAGGGTCATCTGCTGACCGCACGCGGGAACGTGATGGCGTTCAAGGCCGTGGCCGCGCAGACCGGCGGGGACTTCTCGCTGATGGAGCGGACCGTGCCGCCGGGGGCCCGCACTCCCCCGGCGCACCGGCATGTGAACTGTTCCGAGGCCTTCTTCGTGCTGGCCGGGACGGTCACGTTCGAGCTGGACGGGGCCGAGTTGACCGGTGGGGCCGGTGATTTCCTGCTGGTGCCGCGCGGGATGGGGCATACGTTCGGCAACCGGGGCGACGAGCCGGCCCGCCTGCTCGTCCTGCACGCTCCGGCGATGGATGCCTACTTCGAGGAACTGCACCGGCTCTGGTCCTCGGGCGAGCCGCCCCCGCGGGAGGCCGAACGCGAGCTGATGAGCAGGTACGGCATGGAACTCACCTGACCTGCCGCACCGGCCTAGGGCAGAAAACGGCTCAGTAAAAATGTCGGAGGGCCGACGTAGGGTGAAGCACTATGACGCCGATCGCACCCGCCGAGCTCACCCCGGACGCGCTCGAGCGGTACCGCCGGGAGCTGACCGGCTACTGCTACCGCATGCTGGGCTCGGGCTTCGAAGCCGACGACGCGGTGCAGGAGACGATGCTGCGGGCCTGGCGCGCGGCGGACGGATTCCAGGGACGCTCGAGCGTGCGCTCCTGGCTGTACCGGATCGCCACCAACATCTGCCTGGACATGCTGCGCGGCCGCCAGCGCCGGGCGCTGCCCATCGACCTGGGTCCGGCCTCGCCGCCCCCCGAGGCGCTGCTCAGGGACTGGCACCCGGACGACAGCTGGATCTCACCGGTCGCGGGTTCCCCGGTCGTGCCCGAGCACGGCGACCCGGCCGACATCGCGGTGGCGCGCGACACGATCAGGCTGGCGTTCATCACCGCGCTCCAGCACCTGCCGGCCAGGCAGCGGGCCACGCTGATCCTGTGCGAGCTGCTGCGGATGCCGGCCGCCGAGGCCGCCACCACCATGGGGACCAGCGTGGCCGCCGTCAACAGCGCGCTGCAGCGGACGCGGGCCACCCTGGCCGCCCTGCCCGGCGAGCAGCGCCCGTCCGCGGTGGACGCGGACCAGGCGGACCTGCTGGCCAGGTACGCGGACGCGTTTCAGCGTTACGACCTGGAGAAGCTGGTCACGCTGTGCACGACGACGTGCTGATGACCGGGTACCAGGTCGCCGGGTCGGCGGGGACGGGCTCGAAGTCGTAGCGCAGGCGGCCGTCCGCGGCCAGGGCGACCAGGCTGACCGACGTGGTCCCCCACACCCGGCCGTCGGGCAGTTCCTGGCGGACGATGATCGCACCGGGTTCGGACGGGTCGGTGGGGGCGGCGAGCGTGAGCCAGTCGCCCCAGGCTTCGCGCAGGGAGGCGGCGGGGTCGCCGGAGGGCCGGTGCGCGGCGAACTTCGGGCCGAAGCGGACCGCCTTGGGGTCCGGGACGGAGTGGGACGGGTACATGTGACCGGCGTTGGTCAGCACGTGGGTGGCGGGGCCGAGTTCGCTGAGCCCGGCCTTCCGGCCGTCCCAGCTCAGCAGCAGGACCGCGGCCGGCTCCGCGCACACCAGGTAAAACGGGTCGTAGCGGGCCAGGGTCCCGTCGTCGTCGCGGAGCTTACGCAGGGCCTGCGGGCCCTCGGCGGCCCCGAGCAGCGGGAGCTCGCCCCGGGACCGGCGAGTGCCGGGCGGAGCGAACTCACCGCGACCGTTCAGGACGCAGGCGACACGGGGCAGGTCAGGGTGGACCGCGAGCCAGGTCCCCCCGGCCTGCTCGTCCCGGCCGCCGATCAGCGGGGAGCCTGGCCAGTGCCGGGCCGGCGGCTGCCACGGGCGGCCGGTGAACTCGTCGCGGACGCCGAGCAGAAGCAACGGAACCTGGTCTTGCGGCGCCAGGTCGACCACCACGGTACACATCAAGGGCCATGCCTCGGTGTCCATGGGGCTGCCGCACCGACCGATCGTGTCAGTGCGGCCTAACGAGGAGCAGGCGAACGATAGCCACCATGAGACCAGGATAATCGTTCTTTGGAGAACCGGACAGAGCGGGAGGGCACATGGACCTTAACCGGAGACTGGACCCTGAGGTCGCGGCGGCGCTGGCGGGGCTGCCCGTCCTGGACCTGTCCGACATTCCGGCCGCCCGTGAGACCATGCTGGTGCGGCGAGCCGCCGCGGCCGCTGACGCTCAGCCGAGCCCCACCGTAGTCCGCCAGGACCACTGGGTCCCGGGTGCGGACGGAGCTCCGGACGTACGCGTCCGGCACTACCGGCCAGTCAGCCAGTCCGGCGTGCTGCCGTGCCTGTACTGGATTCACGGCGGCGGGCATATGCTCGGCGAGGTCGAGCAGGACGACCTGGTCATGGACCACATCGTGGACACGGTGGGCTGCGCGGCGGTCTCGGTCGACTGGAGACGCGCGCCCGAGCATCCGTTCCCGGCTCCGATGGACGACTGTTACGCCGGGCTGGCGTGGACGCACAAGCACGCGGCGGAGCTGAACGTGGACCCGCAGCGGATCGCCGTGGGCGGCGCGAGCTCGGGCGGCGGTTCGGCGGCGGGGCTGGTGCTGCTGGCTCGGGACCGGGGCGAACTGCCCGTCTGCTTCCAGCTGCTGATCTACCCGATGCTCGATGACCGCAACGTCACCCCGGCCAGCATGGCGCTGACTGACCTGCGGGTCTGGAACCGCACCTCGAACCTGATCGGCTGGCGGGCCTACGTCGGCGACGCGATCGGCACCAGCCGGGTGTCGCCCTACGCCGCGCCTGCCCGCGCGGCCAACCTGGCTGGGCTACCTCCCGCCTACCTGGCGGTGGGCGACCTCGACCTGTTCATCGACGAGGACATCGAATACGCCCAGCGGCTGCAGCAGGCCGATGTACCTACCGAGCTGCACGTCTATCCCGGTGGCAGCCACGCCTTCGAGACTTACGCTCCTGAGTCGGCGCTGGCCCGACGTTTCGTCCGTGACCGGGACGATGCCCTGCGGCGGGCATTCGGCCTCTGACCGGCGCGGGGCTTCGGCCCGTTCCTGGGACCAGGATGGGGACCTAGGGCCAAGATAAGAACCCTGTTCATCGGGTCTGGATTATCGACGGCGAGGTGCCGGTTGCGAGCTTGGGCCAACAGGATTCCGCTCGTCCTGCTTGCGGTCATGACCGCTGGCTTCCTGGTGCTCGGCGTGGCCGAGGCGTGGTCTGACTCGCCGACCTTCGACGAGCCCGTGTACGTGTCATCGGGCGTGGCCGTCCTCCTGCACCACGACGTGACCCTCAACGAAGAGCACCCGCCGCTGACCAAGGTGCTGGCCGTGCTGCCGGTCCTGCTGACCCATCCGGTCGTGCCGGGCAACGGCACCTGGTCAGGCAACGACGAGTACAGCTATGGGGCGCGATTCCTGGCCGCGCAACTGGCGGCCGGAAAGCTGCGCCGGGTCACCTTCGCCTCCCGGCTCGTCCCGCTGGCCGAAACAGCGGGCGTGACCTTCGTGCTTTACGCCATCGGCTTGGAACTTTCCGGGGCGGTAGCGGGCATGCTGGCTGGCTTGCTGTGGCTGGCCTCGCCGTTCGTGCTCGGCATCGGCCATCTCGACGGTACCGACGTCCCGTTCGCGCTCGGCGCGGCGCTGAGCGCGTGGGCACTGCTGCGCTGGCTGCGATGGCGCGACACCAGGAGACTGGCCTGGCTCGGGCTGGCCCTGGCGGCCGCGGCGGAGACGCAGGTCACTGGCCTGCTGGTGGTGGCGTCGGGGCTGGCCGTGGTGGTGGGCGCCCAATGGCGTTCCGGGATCGTCCGGGCGCTGGCCCAGGCGGCGCTGGCCGCCCTGATCGTGTGGGCCGCCGTCTGGGTCGTCTACCTCGTCCTCGATCCCGCGATGGTGCGGCAGCTTCCGCTGATCGTGCCCCGGCCCTATCTCGACGGCATCAGGTATCTCTCGGTCCACGATGGCGGCGGCTCAGCCGCCTACATCGCGGGCGTGGCCTATACCGGTGGCCGCTGGTGGTACTGGCCACTCAGCCTGGTCATCAAGTGGCCGGAGGCAGGTCTGCTGCTGCTCATCGCCGGAACCTTCGGGTGCCTGTGGCTGCCACGGGATCTGCGCCGCCGGGCCGGTGTCGCAGTAGGCGTGCCCGCAGTCCTGCTGACCGGCTTCACGCTGACCATGCCCAAGGACGTCGGGCTGCGCTACCTGCTTCCCGTGCTCGCCCTGTGGGCCGCGGCCGCGGGCAGCGGGCTGGCCGCGGCAGGCAGCAGGGTCCTCGAGGCGCGGGCGGGGCGCCTCGCCTGGGTGGTTACGTCAGTGCTGCTGGTCGCGGCGCTCGTCAGCACGGCGGTATCGTTCCCCGATTCCATCGCCTGGACGGCCTGGCCATTCCGGCCCAACTACACGATGGTGACGGATTCCAACGTGGACTGGGGCCAAGACCTTTACATCCTGCGGTCGTGGAGCGCGAGCCGGGATCCATGGGTGGCCTACTTCGGCCCTCGCGGCATCAGCACGGCTGACATCCCCGGAGCCCGGCCGCTGCTCGGCACGGCGCCCAGGCAGGTCACCGGGTGGGCCGCCGTGTCGGTGACCGCCCTTAACAGCGCCAACCGTTCCGCGCTGAGCTGGCTACGCGGCTGGTGCCCGGTCGCCGTCCTGGCCGGGTCGATCCTCATCTATCATTTCAGCCGGTCCCCGTCGGCGTCGTCTGCTCCTGCGTCGTCCCGGCCGGCTGCGCTCTGTCCAGGTCAGTGGAGCTCGGCTCGCTGATCACAGGCTCCGCCCCGGCAGGCACGGTCACGGGCGGCTTGTGCTGCAGCGACGCAAACCGCGGCACGAGGATCTTGGTCATGATCAGCCAGGTGCCCACGGCGAAGACGATGCCGCCGATGACGTCCGTGACGTAATGCTGGCCGAGATAGACAACGCTGAAGAACACCGCCGCGCACCAGGTAAAGGCCAGCGCCGCGCCCCGCCGGGTCACCGGCCACAGGGCCAGCGCGGCCAGCAGCGGATAGGCCGCGTGCAGCGACGGGAACGCCGCCGACTCGTCGGGATCCAGCGCCTTATAGTACGGGCTCACGGAGCTGGGCAGGGAGATCAGCGAGTGCACCCCCGGCAGCAGGTGGTGGTGGTCCGCCAGCCAGGGCGGGGCCACCGGTATGAGCACGAAGACGATGAAGGCGGCAAAGGACATCGCGAGCAGCGCGACCGTGTAGCGCAGGAACTGCACCCGGTCGACCAGCCACAGCACCATGCCGACGGTGATCGGAATGATGAAGTGGCAGAAGTAAACGACGGTGCACGCGACCGCCAGCCAGTGCAGCGAGCCCAGATGGGCCTGTATCCACTGGCTGGGATCCGTCCCGCCGAACAAGTCCCTGTCGGATTGAATCACGATTTCGTAGTGCGGCTTGATACCGCTCTTCGGCGCGATGCCGCGGACCGCCTCGTACCCGAGGAAGAGGGCGATGAACGGGACCCAGTCCCGCAGGAACCCTAGGAACCGCCCGCTCAGCAGGGCCACCGGGACCAGGATCAGCAGCAAATAGTCGGGCGAGACGGAGATGCCGCGCCAGATCATGACGCCCGATACCAGCACCAGGTAGGCGAGAGAGACCACCACCAGCGGACCGGGACGGCGGAGGTATCCAAGCGAAGCGCGATTCCTGGACATGCGCGAAGTCCCTTCAAGCCGACGAGCGCCCACTCTAGCAATTACCTTCTTTATCTATCTGATTGATAGGCAATCTTCGGCGCTAGCAATTGTTTCACCCGTTCACCGACGAGGCCGATCGTCTTTGCCGACGATTCATCCTAGGTCGGCGACCGCACCCGGAAAATCAAGTGTCCAGGCCTACCCGGATAGCGGCCACGCCTTCGGATCTTACACTCCCGCCTGGTACTGGCTGGACGTTTCGTCCGGGGTCGGGGCCGAGGGACCTGTCCCGGACGGACGCGTCCGGGATGAATGTGGCCCCTACCGTAACAACGAGCCGGTAGAGGCCACGCTCACTGAGCTGGAGTACGGGCAGGCCCGCTATGGGCCAGCGGGTGGGGATTTGTGAGTTAACGGGCCAGGAAGCTGACCAGCGCGGCGTTGAACTCGCGGGCGTGGCTGACGTTACAGCCGTGCGGCGCGCCGGGCAGGACGACCAGCTCCGAGTCCGGGATGGCGAGGTGCGTCCGCTGTCCGGAACCCTCGAACGGAACCGTGCCATCCGCGTCGCCGTGCAGGACGAGCGCGGGGACGGTGACGTTGGGCAGGTCGGGACGGAAGTCGGTCGTCCCGAACGACTCCATGCACGCCAGTGCGGCCCGCTCGTCGGACTGCAGGCACATCGCGAGGGCATCCTGGCGCTGACCCTCGGTGACCTTCAGCTCCCCGCCGGCCGAGAAGAACTGGGTGGTGAACTGGTCGAAGAAGGCCTCCCGGTCCGCGGTGAGGTTCTTGGTCCAGTCGTCGGCCTGCTCCTGGGTCAGCGGGCCCTCGGGGTTGTCATCGGTCTGGGCCAGGTACGGCGTCACCGCCGCGGCGAACACCACGCTGTGCAGCCGGTCCTGGCCGTGCCTGGTGACGTAGCGAGCCACCTCGCCGCCGCCCATGGAGAACCCGACCACGGTGACATCCCGCAGGTCCAGCTCGGTCAGCACGCCATGGAGGTCATCGGCCAGGTTGTCGTAGTCGTAGCCGCCTCGTGGCTTGTCGCTGCGGCCGAACCCGCGACGGTCGTACCGGACGACCCGGTAGCCCGCCTGGGTCAGCGCGGGGACCTGGTCCAGCCACGACTCACCAGACAGCGGCCAGCCGTGGATGAGGACGACCGGACGGCCCGGGGCGCCGGTGTCCTCCACATGCACCCTGGTCTTGGACAGCAGGCCGGATTGCGCGGTTACCTCAGTCATAGGAGTTCCTCCCCATCGTGGGTGCTCACGGGTGCAGCAGGACCTTGGTCCAGCCGTCCTCACGGTCGTCGAAGTGCTGGTAGCCCGCGGCGGCGTCGTCCAGGTTCAGCTCGTGCGAGACGATCAGGCCGGGGTTCAGCTTGTCGCGGTGAATCAGGTTGCGCAGCTGCCGGTTGTACTGCTTGACGTTGGCCTGGCCGGTGCCCATCGACTGACCCTTGAAGAAGAACGTGCCGAAGTCGAAGGCGAACTTGCCCTCGGCCGCCTGCTCGTCGGCGGCCGACGGATCCTCGGGGACGAAGACCCCGACGACACCGATCCGGCCGGTCGGGCGGACGGCCTGGATCAGGCTGTTGATCGTCAGGCCCGGCTTCTCCTGGCCCTGGTGGTCGTGGGCCTGGTAGCCGACGGCCTCGACGCCCTTGTCCGCTCCCTCGCCCCGGGTGGCGTCCAGGATCTGCTGCACCGCATCGCCGGCCGAGTCGTCGATCGGCGTGGCCCCGATGCTCTGGGCCAGCTTGAGCCGGTCCGGCTGGCGGTCGACCACGAAGATCTGGTCGGCGCCGCGCAGGTCAGCCGACATGGCCGCCATCAGCCCGACGGGGCCCGCACCCCAGATCACCACCGACTCGCCGATGCCGACCTGGGCCAGCTCGGTCCCGTGGTAGCCGGTGGGCAGGATGTCGGACAGCATCACGTAGTCCTTTTCCTTCTCCCGCGCGTCCTCGGGCAGCACCAGCGCGTTCCAGTCCGCGTAGGGGACGCGGAGCAACTCGGCCTGGCCGCCGTCGTACGGGCCCATGTCGGCGTAGCCGTAGGCCGCGCCCGCGTTGCCCGGGTTGGCGGTCAGGCAGAATCCGGTCAGGCCCGCCTCGCAGTTCTTGCAGAATCCGCAGCCGATGTTGAACGGCAGGCACACCATGTCGCCGACCTTGACCCGGTCGACGGCGTCCCCCACCTCGATGACCTCGCCCATGTTCTCGTGCCCGAGGACCTTGCCCTCTTCCACGCCGGTACGGCCCTCGTACATGTGCAGGTCGCTGCCGCAGATGTTGGTGGTCGTGATGCGGATCAGCGCGTCGGTCGGCTTCTTGATCCTGGCGTCAGGTACCTCGTCAACGGAGACCTTCCTGGGTCCGTGGTAGACCAGCGCTCGCATACAAGTCCTCTCGTTCGTCTGTCTCGTTTCGCCTGTGTCGTTTCGTCGGGTCGTCTGCCCGGGTCGCTGGCCCATCCACTGGCGAACCCGACACGTTTGGTACCGTTTCCGACATGCGCGTGGCCATACTCGCGGTGGACGGCATGTTCGACTCCGGCCTTACCGTCATCCTGGACATCCTGGCCACGGCCAACGTGCTGAGCGGGCAGGCCGATCTGCCCGCTCCCCCGTTCGAGGTAACCCCGGCCGGCTGGGGCACCAGCGTGCAGACCGCGCACGGGCTGCGGCTGACCACCACGCCGTGGCCCGAGATCCGGGACAATCCGCCCGATCTGGCGGTGATGCCCGCCGTCGGCCTCCGTCCGCCCACGGAGGTGGTCGACATCGTGCGCGACCACCGCGTGCTTGGCGCCATCAAGGCCCTGGGCGAGAACGGAACCGGGATGGCCGCCGCGTGCAGCGGTACGTTCTTCCTGGCCGAGGCGGGGGTGCTGGACGGGCTGACGGCGACCACGAGCTGGTGGCTGAGCCCGGCCTTCCGGGCGCGGTACCCCCGGGTGGACCTCGACCAGTCCAAGGGCGTGGCGATCGCCGGCAACATCACCACCGCCGGGGCGGCATTCGCGCACATGGACCTGGCGCTTTCGCTCGTCCACCGGCAAAGCCCCGCGCTGGCCGAGCTCGTCGCGCGTTATCTGGTCATCGGGGATCGCCCGTCGCAGGCCGCCGTGGCCCTTCCGTCGCTGCTGGCCAGCGGTCACCCGGCCGTCGCCGACTTCGAACGCTACGTCAGGGAGAACCTGTCGAGTCCGATCGGTGTGCAGGACGCCGCGCGGGCGATCGGCGTCAGCGAGCGGACGCTGCAGCGGGCCACCATGACCACCATCGGGATGTCCCCGGTGCATTTCATCCAGGAGGTCCGCCTGGAGCAGGCCACCTTCCTGCTGCGTACCACCAACCAGACCCCGGACATGATCGCCACGGCGGTCGGCTACCAGGACGCCGGCACGCTCCGGTCCCTGGTCCGCCGGCGGCGCCACACCACGCTGGCCGCCCTGAGGAGCCAGCGGCGCCAGGACTAGGCCGGGCCGGGACTAGCGGAGGCGGCGATGGCGTGGGCCAGCTTGAGCAGAGCGTTCTCCACCACCTCGGCCAGGGCGGGGTGAATCCAGTACTGGCCCCGGGCCAGCTCGGCCACCTGCTGCCCGGAGGTGGCGCCCTGCACCAGCGGCTGGATGAGCAGGCTGGCCTGGTCGCCCAGGATGTGAGCGCCGAGCAGCTTGCCCGTCGCGGGGTCGCCGTACAGCTGGCAGAAGCCGGTGGTGTCCTGCATGGCCCAGCCGTAGGCGGTGTCCGCGTAGGCGTGCACGGCCTCGACGTAGGGTCCACGCTCGGCCAGATCTTGCTTCCTGGCCCCGACCGTGGCGATCTGCGGCTCGCTGAACACGGCCGACGGCACCCAGTCGTGCGGGTACGGGCGCAGGTCCTGCGGGCCGCCGAGGTTGTGTGCCAGCGTGCGCGCCTCGGCGTTGGCCACGTGCTTGAGTTCGAACGGCGAGCTGGCGTCGCCGAGCGACCAGATGCCCGCGGCCGTGGTTCGCCCGTAGCGGTCCACCTCGATCCGGCCGTCGGCGCGCAGCTTCACGCCGGCCAGGTCCAGGCCCAGGTCATCGGTGTCCGGCTGCCGCCCGGCCGCCACCAGCAGCAGGTCGCCGGCCACCGTGGTGCCGTCCTGGAGGTCCACCGCCACCTCATCGCCGCGGCGGCGCACGCCGGTGATCGTGGCCGACAGGCGGACATCCCAGCGCTGGCGGGCCAGCGCGGTGAAGCGGCCGGAGATGGCCGGATCGAAGTTCTCGAGCAGCCCGGCACCCAGGTTGACCAGCCGGATGTCGACGCCGAGGCTCGAGAACACGTGCGCGAATTCCGCCGCGACGTAGCCGCCGCCGACGATGACCATGCGGGCGGGAAGCTCGTCGATGCGCATGATCGTGTCGGAGGTGTGGAACTCTACCCCGGAGCCGGCGATCACCGGCGGGACCACCGGCGTCGCCCCGGTGGCCAGCACGATCTGGTCCGCGCTGATCCGGATGTCGTCGTCGATGACCAGCTCGCGGGGTCCGGTGAAGCGGGCGTGGCCCTGGAACACCGTCACCCCGTGCTGCCCGGCCCGGGCGCGGCGCCCCTCGGCCGAGACCCGGTCGACCTGATCGAAAGTCCGGTCCCTGATGGCCGGCCAGTCGACCTTGGTCACCGCGGCGCCGATGCCGAACTCGGGGGCGTGCCGGACCGCGGCGGCCACCTCCGCCGTGTAGACCAGGATCTTGCTGGGGATACAGCCCCGGTTGATGCAGGTCCCGCCGAACGCGCCGGCCTCGATGATCGCGACGGGGCCACCGGACCGGGGCACCACGACGTTGCCTGACCCGGTGCCGATGACGGCGAGAGTGAAGTGCTGCACCCGCCAATGGTAAGGCGGGCGGGTGCGGTATAACGTGACGGTGGGACCGCTGCAACGCTGGGGCACCGAGCCGGACACCCGGCCGGTCAGGACAGGTCCGGGATCTCCTGGAGCGCAGCCTCGGCGAGGTCGAGAGCACGCTGGGCACGGCTGAGGGTGCGGGAGGTGTCGGCGCCGCCGGAGCGGGCGGCGAGGTACGGGCGTCCGTCGGGCTGGCGCAGGCCAGGGTCCTCCAGGAGGGCCAGCGCCGCCCCGGACAGCTCGGTGAGGAGCTGGCCGTACTCGGCGCGGTCGGCGGCGGTGCCATTCTCCCGGCCCGGTGGGCGGGGCCCGGTATGTTCGCAGGACGAGCAACTTCAGGGTGGAGGACCGGCGGGTGCCAGCCGACTACGAGAAGATCCGTGCCGAGAACGTCGCCAGGTACGGCTGGGACACCGCGGTACTCGACCTGCTCGGGCAGCTGTACAGCGAGCGCACGCACTTCATCTTCGAGCTGATCCAGAACGCCGAGGACGCGGGGGCCAGCGAGCTGGCCTTCGAGCTTTTCGGTGACCGCCTGGAACTGCGGCACGACGGGCGTCCCTTCACCGAAGCCGACGTGCGCGGCGTCTGCGGGGTCGGCCAGAGCGGGAAGTCCGCCGACCTCACCAAGATCGGGAAGTTCGGCATCGGCTTCAAGTCGGTATACGCGTACACCAAGGCCCCGCAGATCTACAGCGGCGGCGAGCACTTCAGGATCGAGAATTACGTCCGGCCGGTCGCGGTGCCGGGCCGGGCCACCACCGGGACGCTGTTCATCTTCCCCTTCGACCACGACAGCGTGACCGCTCAGGTCGCCGTCCGGGAGATCGCCGCGGCGCTGACCGCGATCGGGCCTCGCACCCTGCTGTTCCTGGTGAACATCGGACGCCTGCAGGTCGGCGGGACCGGGGTGGCCGAGACGGTCATCGGGCGCCAGGCTGACCGCGGCCCGGGACCCGGCCGGCGCGTCACGCTGTCGAAGGGCCGGCGCCACCGGGAGGACTGGCTGCGGTGGGAGCGTCCGGTCCGCGGGCACCCGGCGCAGCGGATCGAGATCGCCTTCCTGACGCAGGCGGGCCGGATCACCGGGTGCGGGGATTCGCCGCTGACCGTGTTCTTCCCGACCGAGAAACCGACCTTCCTCGGCTTCTTGATCCAGGGTCCGTACCGGACGACGCCGGCCCGCGACAACGTTCCCGAGCAGGACCCCTCGAACCAGGCGCTGGTGCTCCAGACCGCCGGGCTGCTGACCGACGTGCTGCGCAGGCTCCGCGACGACGGCCTGCTCACGGTGGAGGTGCTGCAGGCCCTGCCGGTCGACGCCGAGCGTTTCCCGCCCGGCTCGATGTTCCGCCCGCTGTTCGACGCGGTGCGCGAGGCCCTGGCCGCCGAGCCGCTGATCCCGGCGGACGGAGGCGGTTACGGCCGCGGCGGTGAGCTGGTACTGGCTCAGGGGCCGGAGCTGCTCGAGTTGCTCGGGCCCGCTCAGCTCGACGCGCTATACGGCGCGGGTGGCCACGTTCGTTTCGCCTCCGGCGCCATCACCGAGCACCTCACCCCGGCCCTGTGGCAGTACCTGCGGGCAGGCCTCGGTCTGGCCGAGGTCACCCCCGAGGACGTGGCCGAGCGCTTCACCCGCGAGTTCCTCCAGGCGCAATCCGATGCGTGGATAACGCAGTTGTACGCCTTCCTGTCTCTGCATCCTGGAGTGTGGCGAGCCGGCCGGCAGCCCGGGCCAAACCGCTCATCCGGCTCGAAGACGGCGCTCAGGTCACGCCCTTCGACGCCCAGGACCGCCCGGCGGTGTACCTGCCCGGCCCGGCGCCAACCAGCCTGCCCACGGTGCGGCGCGCCATCGCCTCCTCCCCCGCGGCCGGGCCGTTCCTGGCCGCGCTCAACCTGGCCGAGCCTGACCTGATGGCGGAGGTCCTCCAGGTCATCCTGCCCAGGTACCGTGATCTGGACATCACCGCGCTCGACCCGGTCCAGCACGACGCCGACGTCGAGTGCGTGGCTCGCGTGCTGGACGACGCCGCGGCCGGCCCGCGAGCCGAGCTGCTCGGGCGGCTGCAGGAAACGCCCTTCCTCATCGGGGAGAACGCCGCGACCGGCGAGCAGCGCCTGATGCCGCCGCCCGGGCTGTACCAGCGCACCAAGGAGCTTGAGACCTACTTCGACGGCAACCCCGACGCCTGGTTCGCGGCCGACCGCTACGGGCCGTGGCTGGTCCAGCTGCGCGGGATGGGCGTCCGGCCGCAGGTCGACGTGCGCGCGCGGACCGCGAATCAGCTCGGCTACGTGGTGATCACCGTCGACTTCGGCCGGAACGAGCGCGGCCTGGACGGATTCGACCCCGATGCGCAGGTCGACGGGCTTGAGTTCGCGCTACGGCATCCCAGCCATGTCCGTTCGGAATATGTCTGGAATGTCCTGCTGGCGCCGAACCGCCGGCTGGTCGCCGGGGTGGTGGAGACATCGGTGCTCCAGTCGTTTTCCGATTCTCACCTGGACACCGTCGAGTCGGCTATCGCCGTGGCCGCGCGGCGCGAGGCCTGGCTGCCCGGCCGGGACGGACGCCTGAGCCGGCCCGGCGAGCTCTCCCTCGATGACCTGCCGCCCACGTACACCAGGGACGAGGGGCTGGCTCAGGCCCTGCATATGCTCCAGCCCGTGGTCGCGCAGGCGGCCCGGCGGCTGGGCATCGCGCCGGAGGTGCTGTGGGGCCTGAGCGCCCGGCCGGACCTGGTCGCGCTGATCGAACGCGAGCTGGCCGCCGGGTCCTAGTGGTCTTGAGACGCGGCGCAGGAGGTTGTCTCAGTGGATCTGGCCGTTTTGGGTCGGGGCCTGCCGGGCCGCGTGTAAGCGGGTCCGTAGAGGGTGGTGCCGTGGCCGGTCTGGAGGGCCCAGTAAGAGCCGCGCTACTTCTCCATCAATGATGATGCTCTCGACCACGAGCCGCTGGCGAGCCGGGATGGTGTACCTGCTCCCCGCCAACGGCTTTGCCGAGGAGCCTCCCATCCGGCTCGGAGACGAGTGGGTGCGAACACAGCAGGTGGCCACGGCCACCCAAGTCCGCCCGGCCGCCAAGCTGAGCGTGGAACCCGCCGACTTCCCGCTCTTGGCGAGCATCCGTGGCCACCACACGCGTATGCGGGTCACCCGCTAACCCACCTTCGATGCGCCCGCCCATCCAGCACATCACGTCCAAGTCATGTGACCCGCTCGATGGCTCAACTTGGTGGCAGAAACCCGCAAATGGCTCAGACACGCTGGCAATGGCTCAGATTCGTTGGCAATGGCTCAGATTCGTTGGCAAAGGACAGTAGGTAGCGTCCTCCTCACGTCCCGTTGCAATAAAGCCCCGAGCCCGGGATGGCCAAATGCCCCGGTCCGTCCGTTATCGCGGCGGGAAATCGAGTCCACTGGGCGCGCGTCCTCCCCATCGGGACGGATTTATCGAAGAAATAGGCCATCAACGGTGGATATACGACAATGGATTCGATATAATAGTCGAAGACGTAGCAGGACACATCTCCCGAACGAAGGGTGGCTCATGCCCGAGGTACCGTTCCCGCGAGGCGGGCAGGATGGCCAGGAGCCGGAGCGCTCCACGCCGCCGCCCGAGCGCGAGGACGGACCGCAGACCCCCGCCCAAGCCCCCGCCCCCGGTCCTATCTCCGGGCCCGTTCCTGTCCCGGAGCCTGGCGGGGCCGGCCGGGCGGAAGCGGCGGGCCGGCCCCGGATGCCGGCTGGGATGAAATTCCGCCCGGCGGGCCGGAGCAGGGCCTGTTCGTGTGCCTGCCGGCGGAGAACATGGAGCTGTCCCGGTTCGGCGGTGATGACCAGCGCCGCCGATGGCGCCGGGTCCGCTGCTGGCCGGGGTGGCGTACGCGGTGGCCGGGAGCGACGGCGCGGGGCTGGCCGGGGTCTCGGAGGATTTCCTGTTCGCGGTGATCTCCGGCGGCCGCCGGATGGCGTCGTGGGCGACGTGGCTGGAGTTCTCCGCGATGCGCGAGCTCGCGCTGCGTCACCCCGCCGTCCCGGCCCGCCCCGCCCGCAAGACCCCTCCCGCCACCCCCGGGCCCGCCGCCGGCCGGGAGCGCCCCGGACCCGCTGAGCCCGGACCCGCTGAGCCCGGACCCGCTGAGCCCGGACCCGCGGCTGAGCCGCTGCTGGTGACGGGCGGGTGCAGTTCGCGGAGTTCGTGGCCGATGAGGTCGCTGCTGACCTGCGGATGACCTGGATGACCGCGGCTGACCGGATCTCTTACGCGGTCACCTTGGCCACCCGGCTCCCGGTCACGTTCGCCGCGCTGGGCGCGGGGCTGATCGACCCGGTCCACGCCAAGATCATCTACGAGCAGACCGATATCTTGTCCGCCGCCGACGCGGCCCGGGCCGACCCGGTGCTGGCCGCCGCGGCGCAGCACAAGACCTACGGCGAGCTGCGCGCCGCCGCTCTCCGGCTGGTCCTCAGGCTGGACCCCGGCGCCGCGGAGCGGCGCAAGCAGAAACG
This sequence comes from uncultured Actinomycetes bacterium, assembly GCA_963808315.1. Taxonomy (GTDB): domain Bacteria; phylum Actinomycetota; class Actinomycetes; order Streptosporangiales; family Streptosporangiaceae; genus Palsa-504. The sequence goes on from CAWEFK010000016.1 coordinate 51,177, forward strand.
GCGGAAGGAAGACGCGCATGTCCGGCCGTTCCGGGAGGAGTCCGGGAACGCCGGGATGACCGCCCGGGAACTGCCCTGCGATGAGGTGCTGGCCTCCTGGCAGCACGTGCAGCAGCGGGCCCTGGACCTGCGCGCCGCCGGGATGCCCGGCACCCTGCGTGAACTCCGCTGCCGGGCGTACCTGGACCTGCTGCAGGAACGCGACAGCCGCCTGCTCCTCGCACCGGACCAGGGCGGCGGGCCCGCGGACGGCGACGGGGCCGCCGCAGGATCCCGGCCGAACGGCGGGAACGACGGCCCGACGGGACCGGCGGGAACGGTCCGGGGCCGGATCGCCCGGCCGGGACGGGCCCGGTGCCTGGCGGCGCTGGTGAACATCACCGTGCCGCTGGCGAGTCAGCTGGGAGAATCCGGGGCACCGGGGGACGCGGGCGGGTTCGGGATCCTGGACCCCGGGACCATGCCCGGGACCTGCTCGCCGCGGCCGCCCGCAGCCCGCGCACCCGCTGGTGCGTCACCGTCTTGCACCCTGACGGGACCGCCGCCGCCCACGGCTGCGCTCCCGGCCGTCACCCCGCACCACCAGGCCCGGAACCACCCGGCCCGGACCACCCGGCCCCGCACCACCAGGCCCCGAACCGCCGCCCGGTACCCGGGCCCGGGACTACCTGCGCAGCCTGGGAGTCCGGCTCATCCCGATCGCCCGCGGCAGCCTGCGACCACCGGCACGCCGAGGCCGGGTACCGGCCTAGCCGCAAGCTGCGGCATCTGGTCACCGCCCGGTCCGCCCGGTGCAGCGCGCCCGGCTGCAGCCGCCCCGCGGCCCGCTGCGACCTGGACCACACCATCGCGTGGGACGCGGGCGGGATCACCTGCGAATGCGACCTGGCTCCGTTGTGCCGCCATCACCACCGGTGCAAGCAGGCCGAAGGGTGGCAGCTCACCCAGCCCGAACCGGGCGTCCTGCTCTGGCGCACCCCGCGCGGCCGGACCTACGCCACCACCCCCACCGAATACACCCTCGGCTAGCCAAAGCGGCCCGCACTGCCGGCGAACCCGCGACCCCGGCCGGAAGGCGTCCCGCGGACGGCCCGCGTCGCACTCGGGTGCCCGCGTCCCTTCCGGCTCCCAGCCCACCCCGGTGCACCCGATCCGCCGCGACACGGTGACGGGCACGTGCTACGGCACTAGCTTCTGCCTCCTGGGGTCCCCGGCCGTAGGTGGGTCTCCGCGTCGGACGTGCGGGCCAGGGTGGCCCGGGCGCGGCGCACCGAGATCCGGCCGGACTCGGGCAGCACCTCGGTGATGAACCCGTAGGCCGTGGCCAGTTCGGCCGCGTGACTGGAACCGGCCGCGGCCTTGGCCTGGGTGCGGGCGAGCCAGTCGATGATGTCTCCCCAGCCCGGCGCGGCCAGCGACCCGCCGACATACTGGACCGAGAGCGCGGCGCACAGGTTGGCGAACGCGAGCCGCTGGCGCAGTGGCCAATCGCGCAGGGTGCCGAGCACGAAGGCGGCTCCGAAGACGTCGCCTGCGCCGGTCGGGATCGTGGGCGTTGACCGGGAGGGACGGGGACCCACTCCTGCTCACCGGTGATGGAATCGACGGCCATCGCACCCTGACCGCCGCAGGTCACCACCGCGATCGGGGACCCGCGGAGCCAGCGCGTGCAGCGCGTCGTGCGGATCGTCGGTATGGGTGTAGGCCATCGCCTCGACGCTGTTAGGCAGGAAGGCGTGGAAGTTCTGCAGCTGCTCGAGAACGCTCGGCGACCATTTCTCGTCCTGGTCCCAGCCCGTGTCCGCGAACAGCAGCATCCCGGCGGAGGTCGCGGTCTGGAACCACGGGCGCGGCTCGGCGTCCAGATGCGCGAAGCCGACCCGGGCGGCGGGCATGACCGCGAGCAGTTCGCTGCTCGGTACGGGCGGCGGGTGCATGTGGGTCATCAGGGCCCGGTCTCGTTCGACCACCATGGAGACCGTCACCGGTGAGTGCCAGTCCGGGAAGCGGCGCGAATAGGTAAGGTCAACCCCTTCCTGCTCGGTGAGCGTCGCCCAGCAGAAGTCCCCGTACACGTCGTCACCGAAGGCGGCGGCCAGCGATGTCCGCACGCCCAGACGGCTGGCGGCGATGGCGAGGTTGGCGATGCCGCCCGGGCACGATCCCATCCCGCTGGCCTGGAGCTCGGTGCCCCGCACCGGCAGGGACGCCAGGCCGGTGAAGACGACGTCGAAGAACACGGTGCCGTGCACGAACAGGTCGTACTGGCCGGTCATGGCCGCTCTCCCGCCATCAGGCCAGTCTGCCCGATAGGGTCGCTGGGGTGCGAGTCACGATTCTCGGCGGCGGCGGCTTCCGGGTCCCGCTGATCTGCCGCGAGCTTGCCCTCAGCAGCCTGGCGGTCGACGAGGTCGTGCTGTTCGATGTGATCGGTGGGCGGCTCGGCGTGATCGCCGACGTGCTGGCGGGTGACCACCTGCCGCTGCGCACGACCACCGATCTGGACACCGCGCTGCGCGGCGCCGACCTGATCTTCGCTGCGCTGCGCGTCGGCGGCCTCGATGGCCGGGTCGGGGACGAGCGGGCCGCACTTGACCTCGGCGTGCTCGGCCAGGAGACGGTCGGGGCCGGCGGCCTGGCCTGCGCCGCCCGGGCCGTGCCGGTCGTGGACGCGATCGCGCGGCGCATCGCGGAGCTGGCGGGCCAGGCGTGGGTCATCTCGATGACCAACCCGGCCGGCCTCGTCACCGAGGTGATGGCGGCCCGCCTCGGGCCCCGGGTCATCGGGGTCTGCGACTCCCCCATGGCGCTGGTGCGCCGGGCCTGCGCGGCGGCCGGAGTCGATCCGGGTCCGTCGCTGGCCCGGCTGGCTGACCGGGTCGAGGCCGACTACCTGGGGCTTAATCATCTCGGCTGGCTGCGGGGCCTGAGCGTCGGCGGCACGGAGCTGCTGCCCGGCCTGCTCGCGGATCCGGTGCGGCTGCTCGCGATGGAGGAAGGACGGCTGTTCGGCGCCGACCTGCTGCAGGCGCTCGGCACGATCCCCAACGAGTACCTGTACTGGTACTACGCTCAGGCCGAAGCCCTGCGGGACGTCAGGGCGGCGCAACGGACCCGCGGCGAGCACGTCCGGGCCAGGCAGGAGACGTTCTACGCGGCGGCCGCGGCGGCTCCCGGGCAGGCCGCGCAGCTCTGGGCCGCGGCCAACGACGAGCGCAATCGCAGTTATTTTGCCGAGTTGCGCTCCGGCGAGCGTGACGCCGCCGACGTGGCCGCCGGAGGTTATGAGTCCATCGCCATCGGGCTCGCCGCCGCGCTGACGGGCCAAGGGGCGGCCCGGCTGATCGTCAATGTGCGCAACGGCACCACGGTCCCCGCGCTGGCGCCGGACGCCGTCATCGAAACCGTGTGCCTGGTCGATGGCGAAGGCGCGGTGCCGCTGCCCGTATCGCCGCCGTCGGATCATGAGCTCGGCCTGATGTGCATGGTGAAGAGCTGCGAACGGGCCATCATCACCGCGGCCCTGACCGGCTCGGCGGAAGCGGCTCTGCGGGCGTTCGCGCTGCACCCCCTCGTCGCGTCGCTCGGCGCCGCCCGGGTCCTGGCGGCCGCCGCCGTGCCGGTGGCCCGACGGTGACGTCGGCCCCGGTTTACAAGCGGACGATCATCTTGCCGGTGTTATGCGCCGCGGAGCAGGTCGATGAAGGCGGACGGGGCCGCCTCCAGGCCCTCGACGACGGTTTCCGCGTGGACCAGCCTGCCTTCGCTCAGCCAGCGGCTGACGTCGGCGATCATGTCCGGCATCCGGTCCTGGTGGTCGGAGACGATGAAGCCGCGCAGCGTGAGCCGCTTGCCGATGACCAGCGCCAGGTTGTGCGGACCGGCGGGCCGCTCGGTGGCGTTGTAGTGGGCGATCGCGCCGCACATGGCGACGCGGCCGTGAGTATTGAGCACCGCCAGGGAGGCTTCCAGGTGGTCGCCGCCGACGTTGTCGAAGTAGACGTCGATGCCCTCCGGTGCCGCCTCACCCAGCTGCTCCCAGACCGGGGCGGCCCGGTAGTTGAAGGCGGCGTCGAACCCTATCTCGGAGAGCCAGCGGACCTTCTCATCGCTGCCCGCGCTGCCGATCACCCGGGCGGCGCCCTTGAGCTTGGCGAACTGGCCGGCCATGCTGCCCACCGCGCCGGCCGCGCCGGACACGAACACCACATCACCCGGCTTCATCGCGGCCATGTCGAGCAGGCCGACGTAGGCGGTGAGGGCGGTCATGCCGAGCACCCCCAGGTAGGCGGACGGGGACAGGCCCTCGACAGCGGCTAGCTTTTGCGCGTGCCTGGCCGGCAGCACCGCTTCGTCCCGCCAGCCGAGATTGTGCAGGACCAGGTCACCTTCGACCAGCTCGGGCGCCCGGCTCTCGATGACAGAACCGATCGCCCCGCCCGTCAGCGGCTCGCCCAGGCCGAACGGCGGCGCGTAGGACTTCACGTCGTTCATCCGGCCCCGCATATAGGGATCGACCGACATGAACAGGTTGCGCACCCGCACCTGCCCGTGGTCAAGCTCCGGCCGGCCCGCTTCGGTCAGGGCGAAGTTGTCCCTGGTGGGCCACCCGGAGGGCCGCGAAGCGAGAACGATCTGACGTGGCACTGATTCCTCCAGGCGGGGACAATTGACGTGGGACGCCATGCGGTCCTACCGTACGCCGGAGTAAGTTCGGCCGTCAGCGAGGATGAAGCCCGATGATCCGCAGCACCATGCAGGACTACCCGCTCACGATCCGCGCCATCATGCGGCACGGCGCTGCGGTGTACGGCACCAGCGAGTGCGTCACCTGGACCGGCGCGGGCACTCGCCGGGCTACGTACGTCCAGGTGGCCCAGAACGCCGGGCGGCTGGCCGCCGCCCTGGCCCGGCTCGGCATCAAGCCAGGTGACCCCGTGGCCACCTTCTGCTGGAACAACACCGAGCACCTGGAGGCCTACTTCGGCGTGCCCAGCATGGGCGCGGTCCTGCACACGCTCAACATCCGGCTGCCCGGCGCCCAGGTCGCCCAGATCGTCAACCACGCCGCCGACCGGATCGTCATCGTGGATGACACCCTGGTCCCGCTGCTGGCCAAGATCGCCGGCGAGCTGCCCACGGTCGAGGCGTTCATCGTCAACGGCTTTGGCGACGCATCGGCGCTCGGAGATCGCGTGCCGGTGCTGCGCTATGACGAGTTGCTGGCGGCCGAGGATCCCGGGTTCGACTGGCCGGAGCTCGACGAGCGGGACGCGGCGCTGATGTGCTACACCAGCGGCACTACCGGGGACCCGAAGGGCGTGGTGTACTCGCACCGGTCCACCTACCTGCACGCGATGGCGGTCATGGCCGCCTCGGTCCACGGCATCACCGAGGCGGACCGGGCGCTGGCCATCGTGCCCATGTTCCACGCCAACGCCTGGGGCATGCCGTACGCGGCCTTCCTGTCCGGGGCCACGCTGCACATGCCCGGCCCGTTTTTGCAGCCCGAGCACCTCACCGCCTTCATTGCCGCCGAACGGACCACGGTGACCTCGGGGGTGCCGACGATCTGGAGCGCGATCCTGAGCTACGGGGAGGACCACGAGATCGACCTGTCCTCGCTGCGGATCGCCAACTCCGGCGGTTCGGCCGCGCCGCGGGTGCTGCTCGAGCGGTTCGGTGAGCGGTACGGGCTGCGGATCGTCCAGGGCTGGGGCATGACCGAGATGAGCCCGGTCGGCGGCATGGCGCTGCCTCCCGCAGGCGTCGCGGAGGGCTCGCCGGAAGACCTGGACTGGCGCATGCGCGCGGGCCGGGTCCTGCACGGCGTCGAGATGCGCATCATCGGCTTCGACGGCAAGGAACTGCCCGCCGACGGCGTGTCGGAGGGCGAGATCGAGGTCCGCGGGCCCTGGGTCACCGGCTCCTACCACCTCGACCCGGCGCCGGAGAAGTTCCGCGACGGCTGGCTGCGCACCGGCGACGTCGGCACCCTGGACGACCGCGGTTTCTTCACCATCAGCGACCGCATCAAGGACGTCATCAAGTCCGGCGGGGAGTGGATCTCCTCGGTGGACCTGGAGAACCGGCTCATGGCGCACCCCGCCGTGCAGGAGTCGGCCGTGATCGGGATTCCCGACGAGCGCTGGGGCGAGCGGCCGCTGGCCTGCGTGGTGCTGCGGCCGGGAACCAAGGCGGAGCCCGCCGAACTCGCCGATTTCCTGCGCACCTCGGGGGTGGCCCGCTGGCAGGTGCCGGAGTACTGGACGTTCGTGGCCGAGATCCCCAAGACGGCGGTCGGCAAGTTCGACAAGAAGGTGCTCCGCAGCCGCGACGCGGCCGGCGAACTGGCGATCGACCGGGTGACCGGGGCGACCGGGTGACGAGGATGACGCCGGCCGGGCGCTAGAGTCGGCGGTATGCGATTCAGCACCATCCGGACGGACGGCAGGACCACGGCGGCACGGCTCGACGGAGACGTCCTGATCCCCTTGGACGCGGCCGACGTCGGCGAGTTGCTCGCCCGGGGCGGACCGGGCCAGCCGCGCGCGGGAGCGTCACAGGTACCGGTGGCGGAGGCCGACTTCGCCCCGGTCGTCACGCAGCCGGGGAAGATCATCTGCGTGGGGCTGAACTACCGGGCGCACATCCTGGAAACCGGGCGCGAGCTGCCCGAGTACCCGACGCTGTTCGCCAAGTTCGCCGACACCCTGCTCGGGCCGCGTGATGAGCTCGTGCTGCCGTCGGTGAGCGACCGGGTGGACTGGGAAGTCGAGCTCGGGGTGGTGATCGGAAGCCCGGTGTACCGGGCCACGCCCGCCGAGGCCCTGGCGGCGGTGGCCGGCGTACACGGTCATCAACGACGTGTCGATGCGGGACTGGCAGCGGCGCACCTTGCAGTGGCTGCAGGGCAAGATGTTCGAGCACTCCACCCCGGCCGGCCCCTACCTGGTCACGCCGGACGAGGTCGGGCACGCGGCTGACCTCGAGGTCAGGTGCGAGGTCGACGGGGCCGTGATGCAGCAGTCGCGGACCTCGGACCTGCTGTTCAGCCCGGCGGAGATCATCTCTTACGCGAGCCAGGCCATCACCTTGAAGCCGGGCGACCTGATCGCCACCGGCACGCCGGGCGGCGTGGGCAACGCCAGGAAACCGCCGGTCTACCTGCAGCCGGGACAGGTGCTGCGCACCTGGATCGAAGGCCTCGGCGAATGCGTGAACCTCTGCGTGGCGGAGAAGGCCGGCTAGCTGACCACCACCTTCGCGGGTGATGGGTTGAGGTGGCGCAGGCAGTAAGGACCGTTCGGCAGAATTATTCTTCGGTCAGGCCGGTGGCCATTTCGACGACGACGTCGAGCTGACCTAGATGGCGGGCGTACTCCTGCACCAGGTGAAACAGGACCCGCTCGAGGGTCGCCGGGTCGGCGCCGTCCCACCTCTCGCTGGGCCTGCCCACCTCGTCGAGGTCGTGGGCGGTGATGATGGCACGGCTGCGTTCGGCCTGTTCGTGCAGGTCAGCGAGCAGGGAGGCGGGGGTTTCCCCGTCGCCGACGGACCAGCGGCCGCCGTCGCCGTCGGCCCAGGGGTCATCGACGTCACGGCCTTCGAACCCCCACTCGAGCCAGCGCCGCTCGACGTGGCGCAGGTGCTTGAGCAGCTGCAGGGGGGTCCAGCCCGACGGCAGCCGGGTGCGCCGCCATTCGGCGGCGGGCAGCGCCTCGAGCTTGGCGGTCACCCGGGAGCGGAAGTAGTCGAGGTAGCGCAGGAAGACCTCGGCGCGCGAACTGGCCGGCGTCGTCGGCTCCGGAAATGGCTCGGACACGTCGCACCTCCCTGAACCGTGTTCGCAGGCCATTATCCCGCAGGCGTGACCGGCACGTCGCGCCACAGGCCGCCGTTCAGGTTGAGGTTGTTACCGCTGTCCTGACCCGGAGCGCCGTCGCCGATGTAGGTGTACAGCGGATGCCCGTCGTAGGTCGCCTGCGTGGAGCCATCCGTCCGCCTGATCGTGCCAAGGTGCCCCGTGACTCCAGGGCCGGGCGCCGCGTTTCCGGGAACCGGCGGCCAGTAGGCGGCGCAGGAGCCGTAGCAGGCCGAACGGGCCGGGGTGTCCGGCGCGAACGAGTAGAGCGTGAAGCCCTTGGCGTTGGTGAGCACCGCAGCGCCGCCGAGCTGCCTGGCCTGGAGCAGCTGCGAGCCGGAAGGGGCGGCGGGCGCGGCCTTGGGGGTGGCCAGGGCGACGCCGAGCAGCGCGAGCGCGAGCACCGACACGGCCGTGGTCACGGTGACGGCCGCGGTGGGGTGACGGCCGCGGTGGCGGCCGAGGCCGTCCGGCGTCTGGCGTCCACGGCGAGGGCCAGCCCGGTCGGGGCCAGCACGGCGAAGGTGGCCACGTCGATGATCGCGGCGGCGATCCCGGCGGTGGTACGCACCTCGGTGAACCCGAACAAGCCGACCTTCAGCGACAGCAGGTACCCGCCGAGGGTCCCGAGCGCGAACGCGGCGCCGGACGCGATGGCCAGCCCGTGGCGGGTGACCGCGATCGCCAGGGCCAGCACGTACGCCGAGATCACCTGGAGCAGGAACAGCCAGCCGATGGTCGGTATCGACCTGTAGCCGGTCAGGTACAGGTCCAGGTGTATCGAGCCCGAGGCGACCAGCAGTGCTGCCCCGGCGATCGCTGACGCGGACCGCCGGGGCAGTGACGTCCCCCTCATGCTCCCCACAACTTGATCACGGGCCGGCCGGGCCATCGGTTCACCGACCTTGCGTAATGAAACGGTGTTTTTCCCCGCATTCGGGTACCTATGGCACATCGAGTACCTCGCGTGCAGCAGGCTGCGGGGCCGCCGGGGCGGGTGCGACGGATGAGACGCCAGGGATCGCGCCCCCAGGGTTGAACGGCGCCTCCCCGTGCAGCCGGGTCATCAGCCCCTCAGCCTCAGCCGGTCACCGGGAAGGTGGTACTGACAGGCGTCGGCACCGGTGCTGGGTTCGGGTTCGTGGAGGGCGACGGCGAACTCGTCGGTGACGGAGCCGGGTGAGTGAAACTGGATGTCGGGCTGGGGGTGCTGGTTGGCGACGGCGCTGGAGTGGTCGGCGTGGGCGTGGTCGTCGGTGACGGTGCTGGCGTGATCGTCGGCATGCTGGTCGGCGTGGGCGTGGGCGTGGCCGTCGGCGACGGGGCTGGGGTGGTCGTCGGCGTGCCGGTCGGGGACGGCGGGGGTGTGGCGGTGATCGTCGGCGTGCCGGTCGGGGACGGCGGGGGTGTGGCGGTGATCGTCGGCGTGCCGGTCGGGGACGGCGATGGCGTGGGACTGGTGGCGCAGCTTGGCACGGTGATGGTGTCGTCGTCGAGGGTGACGGCTCCGTTACGGGCTAGCGCGCGGCCGATGATGGTGGCGCCGTGCTGCACCGAGATCGAGGTCAGGGCCAGGATGGTACCCACGAAGGTGGCAGTTGTCTCGATGGTGGCGGAGCTGCCTACCTGCCAGAAGACATTGCAGGCCTGGGCGCCGCCGGTGAGGACGACCGAGCTGTTCGGGTCGGCGGTGAGCGTGGAGGCGGGGGCCTGGAAGATCCAGACGGCGCTCGGGTCGCCCCCCGCGTCCAGGGTCAGCGCGCCGTCGATCTCCAATGACGACGTGGCCTCGTAGATACCGGGTACCAGTGGCCCCTTCTCGATGCCGGCCGAGCCGATGGTGCTCTGGGTGTTAGGCCCCGTCGAGGGGGCTACGGCCGCCTGGTTGTACGCGGTGGTCAGGTCGTCCTGAGCGCCGGCCGCGGCGGCCCCCACGTACTGGGAACCGGTCACGCTGCCGGGCGGGAACCCGGTCACGGAGGTGGCGGTGTCCGGGCTCAGGCCGAGGTTCCCGGCAATGACGGTCGCGCCGGTGTTGGTGACCGCAGTCGCGGCCAGTACCCCGTAACTGCCGGCCGTCCCGAGACCCACGGTGGGAACGGTACCGGCCACTGCGGATTGACTAACGATGAAGATAGCTATGGCGCCGACGATTACGGGGGTTGTCGCCAGCCAGAAATATCCAGCGCGCCCGGGTAGGGCACGACGGGTGCCGATATTTTTCATATGTGTTTCCTTCGGCCCAGGATCAAGGAGATTAGTAGGCAGATTGTTATGCTACACGCAATTCGCGGTAAGGAGCCATTGGCGTCCCGGAAAAATATTTCTTAGGCATTAAGGTGCGACATTCCAGCACTAATCAGGAGATGTCCAGGAAACGCCGCCTTCTCGTCACAATTTTGTGGGTGTACAGTTCGGACATAATCACAACTCAGTGCCATGATCCCCCGCAGCGGGACGCGCATTCCCTTGGCATGCCACGGCGGCACGCTTCCTAAAAAGAGCGGCCTATACGCTGCACCGGGCTTTCAATTTCTATCCCGGAGGTCTTTTATGGACGATCACTTCGGCTCGGCCCGGTCCCGCCGGGCCGCGGCCCGGGCCACCGCGGCCATGCCGGTTATCACGCTGGCCGTCGCCGTCCTGGCCCTGACGAGTTGCGGGTCGGCCAGCACGCCGCAGGTCACCGGCGCGCAGGGCGGCGGGGCCCCGCCGTCCGCCACGGGACCGCCGGGTAGCGCGGTCCCGCCCGGGCTGGTGCGGGCTGTCCCCTTTTCCGCGGCGCAGATAGCGCAGTTGCCGCTGGCCACCACGTACGGGACGACGCCCACCGCACCGCGGGACCCGGCTCCGTTCGGGTCAGAGACAGGAACCGTGGTGCATCCAACCACGACGCGGGTCATTTACTCCCGTCCTGGCGGGCCAGCCGTGGCGGCACTGCCCACAACCCAGCTCGGCAGCCCGACCTGGGTCCCCGTGGTCCAGTCCCAGCCCGGCTGGGAGCGGGTCCTGCTGCCCACGAGGCCGGACCGGTCCACGGGCTGGATCTACCTCGGCGGCGGGGGGCTGCAGACGGCCTACTCTCCCTACCAGGTCGACATCAACCTCGCCGAGTACCGGCTGACCATCCTGAGGGCCGGCCGCAGCCTCGGAACCTGGACCGTGGCCGAGGGCGCCCCCAGCACGCCCACCCCGGCGGGGCGGACGTTCGTGCTCGCCTCGCTGGTACCGCTGAAGCCGACCTACAGCCCGCTCATCCTGCCGCTCGGCACGCACTCCAACACCCTGTCCACCTACGGCGGCGGCCCCGGCACGGTCGGCCTGCACGGCTGGCCGCAGAGCAGCGTGTTCGGCCACGCGGTCAGCCACGGCTGCGTCCGGGTTCCTGCCGCCGCGCTACGGGCGCTTTCACTGGTTCCGCTAGGAAGCTCCGTTATGATCACCGGATAGCCAACCGGGTCAGCCGGGTGCCTGTTAACGGCTGAAGGTAAAACCGGTCCCGCTGACATTCGTCACCCGGTACGGGGAACTGACGCCGACGGAGGTCAGGTGGCTGCCCGTGCTTGTCTTGTAGTTACTAATGCGCCCGTTCATCGTCGGTATAGTAGATCCGCCCGGCGAGTTATCGAAGACCTCGCCGTAAGTCTGCGTCTCTGTCACGGCGCCAAAGCTGCCCTGCCAGTAGGACTCGGGGATATAGCCGAAATTCTTCCCGCCGTAACTCAGCCAGATCTTGCCACCGGAAATCGAATAGCCGAACTGAGGACTCGTGCCGGCCGGCGGGGTGAACGAACCGGGCCGCACCGAGGTGGTGGACACGAAGCCGGCTTCGTAGCCGCTGAACTTCCCGGCCGTCCAGGTCGAGGTGAACAGCGTCGGCCGGGTCGTCGCACCCTGCGCGTCCGACGTGATACCGAACTCGAAGGCGTTACCAGCCGCGTCACGCACATAGGTCTCCGTCAAGGAATGGTTATCCTCGATAGAACCGGTACTGTCCGTCAGGCTCTGGCCTTGGACGAGGAAGTTTTCCTGCAACCAGGTCTGCCCGGCAGAATGGCTATCGAAGCCGGTGGCGTAGGAGTACTGAGCAGGCGCGACAGCGGCGCTTGCCCCGGCGGCCGGGATGAGCAGGCCAGCCAGCGCGAAACCAGCACCGGCGGTGATCGTGGCTACGGTCCTATTCATGAGCTCAGCATGCTTCGCGCGGGTGGCGGCGCGGTTTGCCGTACGGTTGCCGTCTGGTTGCGCGCAGGCAGGCGAGGGCAATGCTGATCTGATCGGCGTGATACGACAGTCCGGTGAACGCGAAACGGCAGATCATCAAGGCAATGGCCGTCATCAGGCGACCCCGGGACGGGGCGCTGCTTGTGTCCGAGCCGTCCGATGGCTCGTTTGCCCGTCCGCTCGGCGGCCATGTCGAGTTCGGCGAGTACGCAGTGGACACGCTGCATCGTGAGTTCGGCGAGGAGATCGGGCAGCGGCTGACCGACGTGCGCCTGCTCGGCGTGCTGGAGAACATCTTCCCCTGGCAGGGTGACACCGAGCACGAGGTCGTGTTCATCTTCAGCGCCGCCCTGGCCGACGAGGCGGCTTACGAGATCGAAGAGCAGGTCATCGCCGACGACACCGAGCCGAAGAGCCGCGTGCGGTGGCGTCCGCCGGGGGCGGTCAGCCCGCCGCTCTACCCAGCCGGGCTGACCGAGCTGATCGCGGGCGCTTGATCGTCGCTGGTCTCTGCCGGTCCGGATGGGGCGGATGAGGGCGGTCCGGCGGTCGATGCGGGTGAGGGCGGGCAGCGCCAGGATTCCGCAGATCAAGGTGGCCCCACCCCCGATGACCAGCGGCCATCGGGCCCCGGCGTGCTGCCCGATCCACCCCACGATGGGACCGCCGATCGGCGTCGATCCCAGCCAGGCCAGCCCCCACAGCGCCATCACCCGCCCGCGCATCTCCGGCCGGGCCGCCAACTGCAGGGTGGTCTTGGCCAGGGAGTTGAAGGTGATGCTCCCGTAGCCGACGAAAACCATGGCCGCTAGCTCGATCGCCATGTTCGGCGCGACCGCCGCGGCCAGGATCGCGATGCCCCAGCCGACCGCGGCCAGGCACAGCGCCCGGGCCCGGGGCCGCGGGCGCGCGGCGGAGATCAGGCCGCCGACCACCGCGCCCGCGCCCATGACCGAGGCCATCACGCCGTAGGCGGCGGCCCCGCCGTGGAAGACCTTGCTGGCCATCAACGGCAGCGTCACCTGGAACTCCCAGGCCAAGGTGCCGACCACCGCGATCATGACGAGCGGGATGAGCAATTCGGGGGTCGAGCGAACGTAGCGCAGGCCCTGCCGGACCTGGCCCTTCTTCCTGGCCACCCGTCTGGCCGGGAAGAGCTCGGACTTACGCATCGCCAGCAGCGAGATCAGCACGGCCGCGAAGGACAGCGCGTTGCAGCCGAAGCACAGGGCCAGGCCGATGGCCGCGGCGATGACCCCGCCCAGGGCCGCACCGAAGACGCGGGCCATGTTCATCGCGACCGAGTTGAGCGTCACCGCGTTCGGCAGGTCCGGGGCTGACACCATCTCCGAAATGAAGCTCTGCCGGGCCGGGTTGTCGAACACGTTGACAAAGCCAAGCAAGAGAGCCAGCAGGTAGACGATCCACAGCCGGATGGAGCCGGTCGCGATCAGGATGGCAAAGGCCCCGGCCAGCAGCCCGGCCGCCGTCTGGGTGACCAGCAGCACCCGCTGCTTGTTCCTCCGGTCCGCGAACAGGCCGCCCAGCGGGCCGAACGCCAGCATGGGCAGGAACCTGACCGCCGTGGTCAAACCGAGCTGGGTGCCGCTGTTGTGGGTCAGGTCCAGGACGAGGAAAGACTGCGCGACAGTCTGCATCCAGGTGCCGGCCACCGAGACGATCTGGCCGAAGAAAACAGCCGGTAGTTGCGCTGCCGGAGCGAGGAGATCATCTGTCTCGGCCGGAATTGCGGGCGGTGGCCGCCCGGGGCGAAGTGCAACGGTTCCCTATCGTCGTCGTGTGGATCCGTCGCCCAGCATATCATTAGCTCTGCTAAGGAGTTTCCTGGTGGCGCCACTCGGTGGCCAGCTGGCCGAGGACAACGGCGTCGGCGAAGGCTCCGTCGACCCAGCCCACCTGGCGCAGGACGCCCTCGGTCACGAAACCGGCCCGGCTGGCGGCACCGATCATCGCGTCGTTGTCGGTGAGGGTGTCGACCTGCAGCCGGTGCAGCCCGCGGATCTCGAAGCCGTAGCGGCACAGCACGCGGACCAGGTCGGTGCCCAGGTGCCGGCCCCGGCAAGCGGGCCGCAGGGCCAGGCCGATATGGGCGTTGCGGTTGTGCAGGTCGATCTCGTACATCACCGCCTCGCCGGCCAGCTCGCCGGTGGCCAGCTCGACCGCGGAAAACCGGACCACGGCGGCGGGGTCGGCGGTTTTCCGGTACGGCGAGTCGGCCGAGCCGGGCGTCACCGGCCGCCAGGGCCGGGAGTCGCTGCGGACCCGCGTCAGTCACGTCGTTCAGCAGTTCGGTCTCGAAGATCTCGAAGTCGCTCTCGTGCGGGGCACGCAGCCCGACCGTCTCTCCGCGCAGCATGTCTCGTTCTTACCGCACCGCGGCGTGAGCCGGATGCGGGCGGCGGTCAGCTAGCCGCTAGATTTGCGGCGTACGGTTGGGGACCGACGACTAAGGAGCAGATCGACATGTCTCTCTTCCAAAGGGCCCACGACATACTCGCGGCCAAGACCAACAAGGCGCTCGACGCCGCCGAGAAGCCCGACGAAATGCTCGACCTGTCCTACGAGCAGATGCTCGACCAGATCACCAAGGTCCGGCAGGCGCTGGTCACGATCGCCGCGTCGCGCAAGCGGATCGAGCTGCAGGAGCAGCAGCTCCAGCATTCGGTAGATCACCTCACGGACCAGGCCAAGGCGGCGCTGGCCCAGGGCCGGGAGGACCTGGCCAGGGAGGCGCTCTCCCGCAAGGCCGCCGCCCAGTCGCAGATCGACGGGATGGAGCCGCAGCACCAGCAGCTCACCGAAGAAGAGCAGAAGATGGAGCAGACGCTGGCGGCCCTGCAGGACCGGGTGAACAAGTTCCGGACGCAGAAGGAAACGCTGAAGGCCCAGTACACCGCGGCGGCGGCCGAGAGCGAGGTGAACGAGAGCGTGGCCGGGATCTCCACCACCCTGGGCGATTCGGGAGCGGCGCTGCAGCGGGCCCAGGACAAGATCGCCACCATGCAGTCGCGCGCTGGCGCCCTGGACGAACTGCTGCAGTCCGGGGTGCTCGAAGACGTCGGCGGCGACACCGACGACATCCAGAAGGAACTGGACGAGGCCGGATCGGCCGCCGACGTGGACAGCGAACTCGCCGCGCTGAAGGCCCAGGTCGGTCCGGCCAGCGCGCCGCCGGAGCTGACCTCAGGGAGCTACCTCAGGGAGCTGACCGCGGGCAGCTGAGCAGGGTCCCGGACCGCGGGCGGTCCGCGGCCAGCGGGACGTCACGCGCCGGTCAGCTGGTGAAGACCTGGAATTCCCAGAGGGAGTAGCCGTACTGGGTGGCGCGGGCGGTGCCGTACATCCGGATGTAACGGCCGGTACCCGGTCACGTTCAGGGTCTGGGTGCCGCCGGTGCCGGTGGTGGTGGAGTAGATGGTGGTCCAGGTGGAGCCGTCGGGGGAGGTCTGGATCTGGAACGCGGTGGCGTAGGCGGTCTCCCAGTTCAGGGCGACCTGGCAGATCGACTGGGCTCGAGCCGAGGTCGACCTCGAGCCACTGCGGGTCGGAGAAGGCGCTGGACCAGCGGGTGCCCAGGTTCCCGTCCACCGCGTCCTGCGGCGGGAAGCTGGCGCTCTCCTCCGAGGACGCGGTGGCGGTCTTGTTCAGCGCCACGTTGGTCGTGCCGCAGGTGCCGCCGCCGCCCGCCGGATCCGTAGACGCTGAATTCCCACAGGGAGTAGCCGTACTGGGTGGCGCGGGCGGTGCCGTACATCCGGATGTAACGGCCGGTGCCCGGCACGTTCAGGGTCTGGGTGCCGCCGGTGCCGGTGGTGGTGGAGTAGATGGTGGTCCAGGTGGAGCCGTCGGGGGAGGTCTGGATCTGGAACGCGGTGGCGTAGGCGGTTCTCCCAGTTCAGGGCGACCTGGCAGATCGACTGGGTCGAGCCGAGGTCGACCTCGAGCCACTGCGGGTCGGAGAAGGCGCTGGACCAGCGGGTGCCCAGGTTCCCGTCCACCGCGTCCTGCGGCGGGAAGCTGGCGTTCTCCTCCGAGGACGCCGTGGCGGTCTTGTTCAGCGCCAGGTTGGTCGTGCCGCAGGTACCGCCGCTGCCCGCGGCCACCGTCCAGCTGAACGAGGCGGAACCGGTGGCGCCGGTGGTGTCCTTGGCGGTCACGGTGACGCTAGAGGTGCCGGCCGCGGTGGGAGTGCCGGAGATCAGACCGGAGGAAGAGTTGATGGACAGCCCGGCGGGCAGGCCGGTGGCGCTGTAGCTGAGCGTCTGCCCGGAGGCGGAGTCGCTCGCCGAGATCTGCACGCTGGCGGCGGTGCCGACGGTGGAACTCTGGTTGCCTGGGCTGGTGACCGTGACGGTATTACCGCCGCCCCCGCCGCTGCGGCATGGTCCATAGCTGCTGAGCGGAGTCGGTACAGGTCTCGATGTCGAGCCGGGCGCTGGTGTTACCGCCGGGGTCGGTGAGGCACAGGCCGGAACTCGGGTTGACCAGCTCCCCGTTGGACTGGTGGGTCCAGGTCTGGGCGGCGGTGCCGTTGCAGGCGTACCAGTCGACGTCGGTGCCGCTGGTCGTCCCGGCGCTCACCACGTCCAGGCAGCCGCCCTGGGTGCGGAGCGTGCCGTCGGAATAGGGCGACCACTGCTGGCCCGCGCTGCCGTTGCAGGCGCTCACGCCGATCGGGTTGCCCTCGGTGTTCAGCGAGTTCTGGTTGGCCAGGCACAGCCCGTTAAGGCCGGTGACCTGCCCGGTCGCGGTGGGGGTTCCGGTCGGGGTGGAGTTGCCGCCTTCCTCGTACACGGCCACGTACCCGACGCTCATCGACGCACCGGACGAGGTCGCCGAGGTCGGGGTGGTGCAGTTGCAGATGCCGTTCGGGTAGTTGCCGCCCATGGCCAGGTCGAAGATGATGTAGAAGCCGTGGTCGATGGCCTCCTGCCAGGCCGTGGTGCCGACCGAGGCTTCGGTGATCGTGCTCTCGACGGTCCCGTCCATCAGGAACTGCAGGGTCTCCGCGCTGGTGTTGGTCCGGTTCACGATCACCGAGTAGGTGTGGTAGCCGGTCTGGCAGCTGGAGCCGGCGGCCGGGCACGCGATCAGGGCGTGACCGCTGCTGCCCGCGGCGTCGTGCAGGGTCTGGGAGGCCTCGTTCAGGCCGTTGACGTCCTCCATCATGTCGATCTCGCCGGAGGTGGGCCAGCCGCCGCCGGTCCGCATGGGCGATCCGAGGGCCCAGAACGCGGGCCAGTAGCCCAGGCCGTTGGCCGGGTTCGGCTGCTCGATCGACGCGGTCATCTCGAGTTCGCCGCCCGGCGGGGCCTGGAAGTCGTCGCGCGTGCTCTCGATCCGCCCCGACGTCCAGGTGCCGCCGTTGTCGATGGCCTTCAGCACCAGGTGGCCGTTGCCGTCGAGGTAGACGTTGCTGGTCGAGTTGGTGGTCTGCTCGGTCTCGCCGGTGCCGTAGCCGGTGCCGATGTCGTAGAACCAGTTCGCCGACGACGGCGCGGACCCGGCGGCGCCGGCGAAATTGTCGCTGAACACCGTGTTCCAGCCCGCCGGGGGCGGCGGCGCGGTGTCGGCCCGGGCGGCCTGGATCGCCGGTCAGCGCGGTGACCACGACGCTGACCAGGCATCCGGCCAGCATCGTCAGCACGGTCAGGATCGAGAGCCGCCGCCGGTGCCCGGTGGCCTTCATCGCGTCACTCATCCGCCGGAACCTCCTGCTCAGTCGGGTTGGCGCAGGTGCCGGCCCGGAGATCGGCGCCGGGAGAGGAGGAAGTTCCGGCGGGCGCCGGAGCGGGCCGCACAATGACACACCAAGGCTTGATATAAGACTTATTTCAAAGCGAAACGTAATCCCGCAGAAACGACCCGTCAAGACGTAACACGGAACTTTGCCTTCGCCGGGGCGTGGGGGTCAGCTGGCGGGGCGGTCGCTGGCCTTGGCGGCGAAGACGCTGCCGTTGAGGAAGGCCTCGATGGGCAGGGTGGCGGCGCCGAGGGCGACGGCGTCCGGGCCCAGGCGGCCAAGCTCGATCGAGGTGGCGGCGAACGGGTGCCGGAGCGAGTGCTCGCGGGCGGTCTCGCGGATCGCTGGGAGCATGTGCTCGCCGAGCACCAGGCCGGCCCAGCCGCCGATGATGATCCGCTCGGGGTTGAACAGGTTGATCAGGTCGGCGATGCTGACCCCGAGGTACAGCGCGGTCTCGTCCAGGACCTCGGCCGCCCGGGCCGAGCGTCGCGGCCATATCGATCAGCGTGCTGAGCGCGGCTTCCTGGTCGTGGCGCGGCAGCGAGTCGCCGTACCGGTCCAGGATCGCCTCGGCGCCGACGTAGGCCTCCAGGCAGCCGCGCGAGCCGCACCGGCAGGGCCGTCCGCCCACCATGACGGTGGTGTGTCCCCATTCGCCTGCGCTGGAGGTGGATCCCTGGTGGGTGGACCCGTGCGCGATGATGCTGGCGCCGACGCCGGAGCCGATCAGGCAGACCACGGCATGCTGGGCGCCGCGTCCCGCGCCGAACCACAGCTCGGCCTGGCCCATCGTCTTGGCGCCGTTATCGATATGGAGGGGCAGGCTGGTCCGGGCGCGGAGCAGCCGTCCCAGCGGGACCGCCTCCCAGCCGAACGTCTGCCCGTGCACGACGCTGTCCGGACCGTTCTCCACGATGCCCGGCACCCCGACGCCGATGCCGAGCACGGCCGACGGGCTGACACCGCTGCTGGCTAGCACCGCGTCCAGCCCGGTCACGATGGCCTCGACGATCACTTCGACCCCGTGCTGCCGGGGATCCAGCGGGAAGTCGGCCTTGGCGCGCTCGGTCATGGTGAGGTCGAACAGCTCGACGCGAACCCGGGTCTCGCCCACGTCGACCCCGATGACGTAGCCGTAGTCCGGGTTGATCTGCAGCAGGACGCGCGGGCGCCCGCCGTCGGAATCCACCGAGCCTGCCTCGGCCACGATGCCCTCGCGGATCAGTTCGCGGACGACGTTGCTGACCGAGGCCGGGCTGAGCCCGGTCGCCTCGCTCAGCTCCTGACGGCTGCTCGCCCGTTCGAAGAACAACGCCGACAAGCAGCACCGAACGGTTGTCGCGGCGCAGATCACGAACGGTCCATCGCCTTCGCTCCTGCATGCTCCCCCCTCGGCCCCGGCATGATGATCACACCTTATAACAAGGTTCTTACGAACCAGGGCGGCCAGGTTTACACCTCGGGAAACCGCCAAGGCGTAGCCCGGACTTTGGTCGCCTCTTGACGGCGTGTGTCTGCGGAGTTAAGTTACGCCATGAAATAAGGCTTGTATCAACGGTGCTGACGGGTCGGGTGGAGTGGGGCTCGCGTCCGTTCCCTACGGGGATCCAGGCCTGTGGGCCACCACATCCAGGAGGCGTACCCATGCATCTCGCCCCGCCCCTCCGACGGGCCGCTCGCGCGCTGCGATCGGTCAGTCCCGGCCACGGACGCGCCAGATCCGCCCCGCCCGGCGGATCAGGACGCTCTTGTTCGCCGCCGTCGCGTCGCTGGTCCTCGCCGGGCTCGTGCTGCCCAGCACGGTGCCGGCCGCCTCGGCCGCGCCGGCCGCCTCGGCGGTCCGGGCCGCGCCGGCGGCCACCTGCGGTACGACAAACCTGGCGCTGAACAAGACCGCCACCGCCTCCTCGCTGGAGAACGCCAGTTACCCCGCCTCCGACGCCGTCGACGGGAACCTCGGCACCCGCTGGTCCAGCGCCTTCTCCGACCCGCAGTGGCTGGAGGTCGACCTCGGCTCCACCCAGATCGATCTGCCAGGTCACCCTGAACTGGGAGACCGCGTACGCCACCGCGTTCCAGATCCAGACCTCCCCGGACGGCACCACCTGGACCTCGATCTACTCCACCACCACCGGCACCGGCGGCACCCAGACCCTGAGCGTCACCGGGTCCGGCCGCTACATCCGCATGTACGGCACCACCCGCGCCACCCAGTACGGCTACAGCCTGTGGGAGTTCAGCGTCTACGGATCCGGCGGCGGCGGCGGCACCTGCGGCACCACCAACCTGGCGCTGAACAAGACCGCCACGGCGTCCTCGCTGGAAAACGCCAGCTACCCCGCCGCCGACGCGGTCGACGGCAACCTGAGCACCCGCTGGTCCAGCGCGTTCTCCGACCCGCAGTGGCTGGAAGTCGACCTCGGCTCCACCCAGACCATCTGCCAGGTGGTGCTGAACTGGGAGACCGCGTACGCGCAAGGCGTTCCAGATCCAGACCTCCCCCGACGGGCACGACCTGGACCGCGATCTACTCCACCACCACGGGCACCGGCGGCACCCAGACCCTGAACGTCACCGGGTCCGGCCGCTACATCCGCATGTACGGCACCGCCCGCGCCACCCAGTACGGCTACTCCCTGTGGGAGTTCAGCGTCTACGGCATCCGGGGGCGGCGGCGGCACCGGCTGCACCGGCCAGTCGAACACGCCGAACTTCGGGCCGAACGTGTACATCTTCAGCCCGAGCGAGTCGGCCACGACCATCAACAACACACTGAGCACGATCTTCAACACGCAGAAGCTCAACCAGTTCGGCACCCAGCGCTACGCCGAACTGTTCGACCCGGGCACCTACACCGGCATCGACGACAACGTCGGCTACTACACGTCGGTCCAGGGCCTCGGGCAGAACCCCAGCTCGGTCGCACTGAACGACAGCGACGTCACCGTCGACTCCTTCGACGGCACCGGCAACGCCACCGACAACTTCTGGCGCAGCGCCGAAAACATGGAGATCACCCCCTCCGCCGGCAGCGACCGCTGGGCCGTCGCCCAGGCCGGCCCGTTCGAGCGGATGGACATCAACGGCGGGCTCGAGCTGTACCCGGCCAGCTACGGTTACGCCAGCGGCGGCTACATCGCCGACAGCATCGTCACCGGCCAGGCGTCCAGCGTGTCCCAGCAGCAGTACTACACCAAGGACAGCACCCTCGGCAGCTGGTCCGGCTCGGTCTGGAACATGGTGTTCTCCGGCGTGAACGGCGCGCCCGCGCAGAGCTTCCCGAGCCCGCCGATGACCACGCTGGCCACCACCCCGGTCGCCCGCGACATCCCGTACCTCTACGTCGACAGCAGCGGCAACTACCACGTCTTCGAGCCCAGCCTGCGGACCAACGCGGTCGGCCCGAGCTGGTCGCCAAGCAGCAACACGCCCGGCACCAGCGTGCCGATGAGCCAGTTCTTCGTCGCCACCCCGTCCAACACGGCGGCGCAGATCAACGCGGCGCTGGCGCAGGGCTGCAACCTGCTCTTCACCCCGGGCGTCTACACCATCAACCAGACGCTCAACGTCACCAACCCGAACACCGTCGTGCTCGGCCTCGGCTTCCCGACCCTCATCCCGACCGGCGGCGTGGACACCATGCACGTCGCTGACGTGGATGGCGTGCGGCTCCAGGGCCTGCTGTTCGACGCCGGCACCACCAACTCCAACACGCTGCTCCAGATCGGCCCGGCCAGGCTCGAGCGCGAGCCACGCGAGCAACCCGACCTCGGTCCAGGACGTCTTCTTCCGGATCGGCGGCGACATCGCCGGCCAGGCCACCAACAGCCTGGTCGTGAACTCCAGCAACACCCTCCTCGACGACATCTGGGCCTGGCGCGCCGACCACGGCAACTCGGGCACCGTCGGCTGGACGGTCAACACGGCCGCCCACGGGCTGGTGGTCAACGGCAGCAACGTGCTGGCGACCGGCCTGTTCGTCGAGCACTACCAGCAACAGCAGGTGGTGTGGAACGCCAACGGCGGCGAGACCATCTTCTTCCAGGACGAGATGCCGTACGACCCGCCGAACCAGGCGGCCTGGATGGACGGGTCGGTCGACGGGTATCCCGCCTATGAGGTGGCACCGTCAGCGTCACCACGCACCAGGCGTACGGGATGGGCAGCTACTGCTACTTCAACGTCAACCCGGCGGTGGTGGCGGACCACGCCTTCGAGGCCCCCGATACGTCCGGCGTCCAGTTCCACGACCTGCTCACCGTGTCCCTGGGCGGGGTCGGCGTGATCGAGCACGTCATCAACGAGGTAGGAGGAGCCACCCCGTCCAACACCACCCCGGTCGACGTCACCAGCTATCCCTGACCGGGGAGCATTAGTCCGAACGGCCCTTGGCGGCTGTTCACCGGCCGGCCTGCACGCATCGGGCGTGCAGGCCGGCCGCCGGCCGCGTAGACGGCCGCGGGGTCACGCGGCAGAATCAGGCTGTGCTGACACTGCGGAGGATGACACCGGCCGACGTGAGCCTGGTCCAGGCCTGGCTGCGCGACCCTGAGGTGGCCCGGTGGTACCTTTCCGCCACGACGATCGAGAACGAGCTTGACGATCTGCGCCTGTGTATCGGCGGCCAGGAGCAGACGGAGGTGCTGATCGCGGCAGGCCCGAGCGGGCCGATCGGCTGGTGCCAGTGGTACCCATGCGATCAATATCCCGAGCACGCCGCCGGGGTCGGAGCGGCTCCTGGCGACACCGGCATCGACTACGCGGTCGGCGACCGCTCCAGTCGCGGCCACGGGGTGGGCACCGAGTTGATCGCGGCGCTGGTCAGCTACGTCAGGCAACGGCACCCGGACGCCGGGGTCATCGCCGACCCGGAGGCGTCGAACGTCGCTTCGAGAAGGGTCCTGGAGAAGAACGGCTTCCTGCTGCTGGCCGAACGGCCTGTCGCCTCCGAGCCGATGCCGAACGTGATGGCGATCTACCGCCTGCCACCCGATGACGGTGCGCCGCGGCGGCGAGATGCGTGGGACCGGAGAACGCGATTGCGCCACGTTTAGGTCACAAAAATGTTGCTTCGAGATCTTTTCATGATCGATTTGTTGGGTTACGCTCACCGAGAGTCGACTCTCCGCAACCGCTAGCTAACCCGACAAAATGAGCAAACTTCACTAAATGGGCAAGACCTGCCCGAATCGGGCTTAGCGATCGAGAAGCAAGGAGTCTGAATGCTACGTCGATGGAGCATTCTGCTGGCCATGCTGGCGCTGACAGTCGGAACGGCCGTCACCGCGACCAGCGCGTCGGCAGCGACATCCGCGGGGAGCTTCAACCCCGGCGGGCTCATTCACCTGGCCGGCGGCGAGCTCTCAAGCGACCGGGGTCAGCCACGCCTCGACCACCAGCACCAACTGGTCCGGCTACGCGGCGACCACCGGCACCTACACGAGTGTCTCGGCCAGCTGGACGCAGCCGAAGGGCACGTGCACATCGGGCGACCAGTACGCCGCCTTCTGGGTCGGCCTGGACGGCTACACCAGCAGCACGGTCGAGCAGACCGGCAGTGAGGTCGACTGCGTCGGGAAGACCGCGGAGTACTACGCCTGGTACGAGATGTACCCGGGTGCCTCGAAGAACTACTCCAACACGGTCAAGTCCGGTGACCACTTCAACGCTACGGTGACCTACGAGGGCAGCAACAAGTTCAGCCTGTACATCGCCGACACCACCCAGGGCTGGAGCCACACCACCACGGCCACCCTCAGGAATGCGGCCCGGTCCTCGGCCGAGGTCATCGTCGAGGCGCCGTGCTGCACCAACAGCGGCGGCATCCTTCCGCTGACCGACTTCGGCACGGTCAACCTCACCAACTCCCTGGCTAACGGCAGCGCCATCGGCAACGCCGGCGGCCTGACCGAAATCACCATGGTCGACAGCTCGGGACGCACCGAGGACACCATCTCCGCGCTGAGCGGCGGTGAGAACTTCAGCGCCACCTGGGTCCGCAGCAACTAGGACTCACCGGTAACCGCTGACCCCCTCAGGCCTGCTGGCCCGGTCGCCTTTCCGGCGGCCGGGCCATCTGGCGGCCGGGCCATCTGGCGGCCAGGCCATCTGGCGGCCAGGCCATCTGGCGGCTAGGCCAGCAGTATGCGGGCCCTAGGGGCGCTCGTTGAAACGCCTCGCCGCGGTCCGGCCCAGCGTGGTGAGCCGGTCGAAGGCGCGCCGGTTCATGGCCGGATTCAGCTCGTGCCCGGGGGCAGGCTCCCCGGCTCCGCGCGAAGTCGGCGGCGGCAGCACCAGCCGCTGCACCAGCTTCAGGATCTCGCTCGTCAGCCCGGGCGAGATCCCGGCGACTCGCGACACGACCTGGCCCGCCGGGGTCAGGATGACCTCGGCCCGGCGCTGCCTGACCGCTTCGACAATCTGGCGGGCGGCCCGCTCGGCGTCCATCGAGACCAGCGGCGCGCTGGCGCCGAGGCCGAACCAGGTGAATTCCTTCTCCGCCTGACCGGTGAATCGAGCTTGCAGGTGCGAGCCGGTGCGCATCAGGCCGGGTACGACGGTGGTAACCGTCACCGGAGTGCGGCCTAGCTCGGCCCGCAGGCCCTCGGAGAACCCGACGGCGGCGAACTTGGCCGTGCTGTACGGCAGCAGATGCGGGACGCTGACCTTGCCCCCGATCGAGGTAATCGTCACGATCCGGCCGTGACCCTGGCCGCGCATCACCGGCAGGGCGGCGAGCGCCAGCCGTACCGGAGCGAGGGCCATCGTGGTCAGCGCCGTCTCGAAGTCGGTCGCGCGCATCGCGGACACCGGGCCGACCTGGATGATCCCCGCGTTGCTGAGCACGATGTCGAGCCGGCCGTGCCGCTCGATCGCGGTGTCCACGAGGAGCTGCGGCGAGTCCTCGTCGGCGATGTCGCACACGACGGTGGTCACCTCGGCGCCCGAGGCGCGCAGCTCGGCGGCCGCACGCTCCAGCTCATCGCCGTCACGTGCGCAGATGACCAGCGGGCAAGAATGCCGCGCCAGCTCGCGGGCCAGCAGCAGGCCCAGGCCACGAGAGGCGCCCGTGACCACCGCCACCTCGCCGCGAAGGTCGTCGCGGTCACGGCGAAGCGCGAGCCGCGCCGCGGCCGTGACCGCGCCCGCCGTCAACAGCGGAGCGACGATCCGCGAGACTGGTGCTTTCATCAGCGTTTTTCCCCTGTACTCGGGCTCATGCCCGGGCTCTTGGCTGGCCACTAGCTTCAGGTGGCTGCCCAGGTACCGGCACCGGAAACCCAGCCGCCGGGCCGCCACATGGTCGTGAATGTCACACCGGGCTCGGCGTGGATTACCGGCTGACCCGGGCAGGCGGCGGACCACACCGGACTCGGAAAGGAAGCAACTGATGAGGGCACTGACCTGGCAAGGGAACCTGGACGTCCAGGTCACCGACGTACCCGACCCGCAGATCCAGGAGCCCAACGATGCGATCATCCGGGTGACCTCGACCGCAATCTGCGGCTCCGACCTGCACCTGTACGGAGTGCTCGGGCCGTTCCTGAGGCCGGGCGACGTGCTCGGCCACGAGGCGATGGGCGTGGTGGAAGAGGTCGGGGCGGACATCACCAACCTGACGGTCGGAGATCGCGTCGTGATCCCGTTCAACATCTCCTGCGGCCAGTGCTGGATGTGCAGCCGCGGCCTGTTCGCCCAGTGCGAGACGACCCAGGTCCGTGCGCAAGGCAAGGGGGCGGCGCTTTTCGGCTACACGTCGCTTTACGGCTCGGTGCCGGGCGGCCAGGCCCAGTACTTGCGCGTGCCGCAGGCGCACTTCGGCCCGGTCAAGATCCCGGCGGGCACCCCGGACGATCAGTTCCTGTTCCTGTCCGATGTGCTGCCTACCGCTTATCAGGCGGTGACCTACGCCGATACGCCCAAGGGCGGGACACTGGCCGTGCTCGGTCTCGGGCCGATCGGGCAGTTCTGCACCCGCATCGCCAAGCAGCTGGGCGTGGAGCGGGTCATCGGGGTCGACCCGGTGCCCGAGCGGCGAGCCGCGGCGGCCCAATTCGGGGTCGAAGTGCTTGACCTCCACGAGGTGAACGACACCGCCAGCGCGCTGATCGACCTGGTAGACGGGCGCGGGCCGGATGCCGTCATCGACGCCGTCGGCATGGAAGCGCATGGCCACGAGCAGGCTACGGGTAACAAGGTCGCTATCGGTAACAAGGTGGCCGGATTTGCGCAGAAGGCCACCGGGCTGCTGCCAGATGGCATCGCGGAGAAACTCGCGGACAAGGCGGCGGTGGACCGGCTTGACGCGCTGCACACCGCGGTTAAGGCGGTACGTCGCGGCGGTACCGTCTCCATCAGCGGTGTCTACGGCGGTGAGCTCGACCCGATGCCGATGATGGAGATCTTCGACCGCGGGGTCCAGCTGAGGATGGGCCAGGCTCACGTCAAGCGATGGATCGACGACCTGCTGCCGATGGTCAGCGACAGCAGCGATCCGCTAGGCGTGGTCGGCTTCGCCACCCACCACCTTTCGCTGGAGGAGGCGCCGCGCGGGTATGACATGTTCCGCGACAAGGCCGACGGCTGCATCAAGGTCGTGCTGCACCCGTAGCCGCAAGCTGTCACGCTGCATGCGGCCTGAGAAGGCACTCGACCGTCGCAGTAGGCGTTTTACGCCTCTTTCCCGCTTGAGCGCCACTAGTGTCCTAGCTAGCGGTATACCGGGCGATAGCCCTAATCCGAGGCCCGACCGGATCTGTGGTAGGTGTACTTTCTTGGGATTCGGTACGAGCTGGCACGTTGCTTGACAGTGGGTGGGGGTGACCAGTTGGCGGCGCTGCAACCGGGCGATCCTCAGCGCGTAGGGCCCTACGCGCTGGTCGGCAGGCTCGGAAGCGGCGGAATGGGCCGGGTGTACCTCGCCCGCTCGCCGGGCGGCCGCATGGTGGCGGTCAAGGTGATCCATGCCAACCTGGCCGAGGACACCGCCTTCCGGGCCCGGTTTGCCCGTGAGGTGGCGGCCGCGCGCAAGGTGGGCGGGCTGTTCACCGCGCAAGTCGTCGACGCGGACCTGGACGGCCCCATTCCGTGGCTGGTCACCGCCTACGTTCCCGGAACATCGCTGTCGGAGGCGGTCGAACAGCAGGGACCGCTGCCGCCCCAGTCGGTGCTGGCGCTGGCCGCGGGCCTGGCCGAAGGGCTGAGCGCGATCCACGCGGCTGGCGTCATCCATCGTGACCTCAAGCCCTCGAACGTGCTGCTAGCGCAGGACGGCCCGCGGATCATCGACTTCGGCATCTCCTCCGCCGCCGGGGCCACTGTCGCTGACGACCACCGGATACATGGTCGGTTCCCCGGGATTCATGTCTCCCGAGCAGGCCGAGGGCCTGACCGTCGGTCCGGCGAGCGACATCTTCAGCCTGGCCGGCGTGCTCGTCTACGCCGCCCGGGGTGAAGGGCCGTTCGGCTTTGGCGACACCACCGCGCTGCTGTACCGCGTCGTGCACGGCAAGCCCAACATGGACCAGGTGCCCGAGAACCTCAGGCCGCTGATCAGGCGAAGCTTGTCGCGGGACGCCAAGCGCCGACCCACGGCCGCTGAGTTTCTCGCCGAGCTGTCGGCCGCCTATCCGTCGGCCGCTGACCTGACCGACTGGCTCCCGCCGCGAGTGGTCAGCCTGTCCGGACAGCGGCCCGCGTCCGCGGACACGAGCGCGGTCCAGCCGGCCTCGGCCCGCACGTTCGGCCCCGCGTTCGACGCTGGGGCCATCAGCGGCATCGAGGCTGGCGGAGGTGGCGGGACTGGCGGAGGTCGCCGGAGGTGCCAAGGCTGGCGGGGGTGCCGGGGCTGGCGGGGGTGGCGGGACTGGCGAGGCGATGCTGCCGGCGCCGACGGTGGGTTATGCCGATCCTGCGAGTGACGGCCACCGGCCCGACGAGGTCACACAGGCGTCGCTAGCGCAGCCGCCGCTGGCGTCCTCGCAGGCGCCTGGCGGATCGACGGCCCTTCCCGGACAGCAAACGTATTCCGGGCCGGGGGGGTACCCAGGGACTCAGGGGTACTCGGGGGCTCAGGGGTACCCGGCGCCGCAGGGGTATTCCGCCGGCCAGGGCTATCCTGTCGCTGCCGGGGGACCAGGGGCCCAAGCACCTGGTATCCCCTGGCGGGCAGCCCAGCCGCAGCCCGTCGGGCCGGGCGGGGCTGGGCCTGGTGGGGGGATGCTGAGCCAAGGGGCGGGAGCGGCGGCGGACCAGTGGTACCGTCCGCCTGCGTGCCCAGCCGCGGAGCAGCGGCCGCGGTGGCTGGTCCCAGCGGGAGCGCGGCGTGATCGGTGCCGTGGTGGTGGTGCTGGTCCTCACGCTGGGCGGTCAAGCCGGCCAAGACACCGGCGGCTTCGGCGAGCTCTCCGGCGGCGCGCCGCGTCGACGCGAGCGCCGGCCGCGGAGCACGTCGCCGACCGCGAAGCCGACGCCGACCGTGGGGAATCTGCCGCTGCTGCAGTTCCAGGTCGGCGACTGCCTGACCGGCGTCGAACATGGAACTGAACGAAAAATACCCCGTGGCCGCAGCTCACCCAGGCCGTGCCGTGCAGCAAGCCGCACACCGCTGAAGTGTTCTACTCGGATATCGATTTCTGGCCCAGGAACGGTTCTTATCCAGGTGACACCGCCGATGCGGAACCGGGCGAACACGGAATGTGATTCCGCCTTCGCGGCTTATGACGGAATTGCCTACTCGAAGTCGCAGTACACCTGGACCGATATTCGTCCCGGACGCGTCGACCTGGGCATCCCGCGAGCGACGACCGGGCGCTGCACTGCGTGGCCTACTACGCGACGTCGGGCCAGCCGGCCGGGCGGCCGATGACCGGGTCGATCAAGGGGACGAAGGAGTAGCGGGCTGGGCGGCGGGACGGAGCCGGGCCGGGCTGATGTCGGGCGCCTCGCGGATGCCGAACATGTCCCGCAGCGCGGTCAGCGCGGCGAGTTCGCCGCAGCGGCCGTGCACGCCGGGGACCGGGGGCGTCGCCGACGAGCAGAGGTAGACGCCGCGGATCGGCGTGCGGTACGGATTCCACCTGGCCACCGGGCGCAGCACGGTCTGCCGCAGGCTCTGCAGGCCGACGCCGATGTCGCCGCCGACGTAGTTCGGGTTGTGCGCCTCCTCGTCGGTCGCGGTGCGGACCGCCCGGGCCAGGATGAGGTCGCGGAAGCCGGGCGCGAACCGCTCGAGCTGCGCCTCGATCCGGTCGGTCATGTCCACGTCGGAGCCCGACGGCACGTGACAGTAGGTCCACAGGGTCTGCTGGCCGGCCGGGGCGCGGGACGGAGTCGGCGACCCCGGGCTGGACCACCAGCACGTAGGGGGACTCCGGGTGCTTACCCGCCGCCACCTCGGCCTCGGCCGCGGCGACCTGCTCGAACGGGCCGCCCAGGTGCAGCGTGCCGGCCCGGCGGCAGGCCTGGTTGGTCCACGGCACCGGGCCGGACAAGGCGAAGTCCACCTTGCAGACCCCGGGGCCGTAACGGTACCGGCGCAGCGCGGCGCGGTACCCGGACCGGCAGCCGGTCACCGGCCAGCAGGGCCAGGGTCCGCGGCGAGACGTCGAGCAGGACGGCGGTCGCGGACGGGAGCTCGGACGAGCGAGCGCACCCACCGGCCGGTCTGGATGCTGCCGCCCGCCGCGGTCAGCGCGTCGGCCATCGCGTCGGTGATCCGGGCGCTGCCGCCCGCCACGACCGGCCAGCCCACGGCGTGCGCCAGCCCGGTCAGCATCAGCCCGATGCCCGCCGTCGGAACGGCGGTGAGCGGCATCATCGCGTGCGCGGCGGCCCCGGCCATGATGGCGCGGGCCTCCTGGCGTGTGCCAGCGCCGGACCGCCGTGGCGGCGGGCAGCACGGCGTGACGGCCGTATCCCGCGAGCACCAGCGGATGCGCGGGCGCGCGGCGCAGCGGGGCGAGAATGGCTCTGGCAGATCTCGTCCATGTGCTCGGTCACGGGGCCCATCAGGCGCTGGTAGGCGCGGGCGTCGGCGCCGAGGTGGCTGGCCGTCTCGGCCACCGAGCGGGACACGATCGCGGCCCGGCCCCCGTCCAGCGGATGGGCGAACTCCACCTCGGGCCACGCCAGGGTGACCCCGCGCGCGGCCAGGTCGAAACGCTGGAAGAACGGCGAGGCGACGGCCAGCGGGTGCGCCGCCGAGCAGACGTCATGCCAGAAGCCGGGCAGCGTCAGCTCCTCGGTGCGGCAGCCGCCGCCGATGGTGGGGGCGCCCTCGATGACCTGCACCCGAAGCCCGGCCGCCGCCATCGTGATCGCGGCGGCCAGGCCGTTCGGCCCGCTGCCGACGACGACCGCGTCAAGTTCTGCCCGCATAGCTCCGACGCTACCCCGCTGGTCCTGGTGGCCAGGCTGGGGCCCTCGGGCCGCGGTCTTCGCGCCGCGGATGAGGCGGCCCAGGGCCGGTGACCGGGGCGCCATCGTCTGCAGCACGCTGCGCACCATGGAGTTATGCCAGACGTTACGGGCGTGACGCCACTGCCGTTTGGATCGACGCAGGTGCTGCGGTCTGCACCGCGCGGGTCGGGCAGCCCGAGCCGTAGCGGCCGAGCGCGGTCAGCGTAGCGGCCCAGAACACATCTTCCTTGCGGTGCCCGCCCAGGGTCATCGCGATCTCATACAGCGGGTCGTTCGCGCGCATGAGCACCTGCGCCTGCACGATGGTCGTGTCGCCCGTCGCGCTGCGCCGAGAACGTGATCCAGCCGGCGAACATGTGGCCCTGCGGCGTCATCAGCGTGAACGACTCGGCGTCGGCGTACAGCACGAAAACACCGGTGGACAGCTTGACCCCGCCCCCGATGGCCAGGTCAAGCAGGGCGACGTCACCGGGGTTGATGCCGGTCAGCGCGCCGGCGAAACGGTTGCCCCGCGGCCAGAACTCGGGGAAATGCTCGCGCCAGGTGGCGATCGCCTGTTCCGGGGTAATCTGCGCGCCGACGTCCATCCGGTAGGTCTTCTGCCACATCTTGCCGAAGCCCTGGACCGGGCCGGTGAGCCGCGCGCCCGGCACGTTGGTGCCGCGCACCCCGTCCCGGTGGCCGACCTCCAGCCGGTCCACCTTGCGCGCCCAGCTGGCCGCGTCCCGCGGCCGGCCGCGGCCCGGGGAGCGGCCAGCCCGGCGGCGGGGCCGCCGCTTCGCGGGCGCTGAGGCCGATCTGGTCGGCGGTGGCGACCTTGTCCGGGCCTGCTGTCTCTGTCATGGCGGATTCCTCTATCTCACGACGCCGTGCAGCGCCGATTCCTCGCTGTCATAGATGGTGATGGCCTCGTCGAGCCTGGTCAGCTCGAATATCTCCCGGTAGTGGTCGCTCAGCCCGTAGGCGGCGAGCTGCTGGCGCTGCCGGTTGGCGCGGACAAGCAAGGTGACGAGCATGCCGATGCCGCCGCTGTTCATGTACTCAAGGCCGCCGAAGTTCAGCACGAGCCTGCTGGTCGCGCTGCCGCCGGCGGCCTCATACGCCGACATCAGCACCGGCTCGCAGGCCGCGGTGACCTCGCCTCTGATATCGACGACGGCGGTGGTATCGCCAACCCGCCGGACGTCCATCGTGATCGTTGGTGCGTTCATCTGGGTTCCCTCCCCTTACGGTCCTAGTGCGCGGTGCCAAGCTGGCTGACGGCGCGGTCGAGATCAGGGAAGAGCTCGATGAAGTCCGACAGCCTGGTGATATCGAAGATCTCGCGGTAGTGCGCGGACAGGCCGCTGGCGACGACCTTCCTGCGTTCGGCCCGCGCCCGGGCGAGGACGCTGACGATCAGCGCGATGCCGGTGGAGTTGATGTAGTCGACCGCGGCGAAGTCGAGCACCACCGTGCCCAGCTCGTCCGGGTGGGCGCTGGCGGTGAGCGCGCGCTCGTAGGCGGCGGTCAGCACCGCGGCGGCGGAGCCGTCGACCTCACCCGCCAGCTCGATGACGGCGCCGCCGGGGAGCTCCCGGGTCGTGGCTTCACACATGCTCGTCATGTGCTGCTCCTGTCCTCTGTGTCACGCTGTCGTCCGCATGGTCAGCCAGATGGTGTGCCGCTGGCCCTCGATCGTTACGTCCATCGCGTCGACCATGTTGCGGATGAGGAACAGCCCCCAGCCGCGCGGGCTCTGGTCGCCGTCCAGCTTCTTGACGAGGTCGGGCTCCTCATGGTCGGCGTCGCCGCCGGGGTGAGCACGGCCGCCTTGGTCGCTGATGGCGACGGTGATGTCGTCGCCGCTGCGGGTCACCTCGACCTCGACCGGGATCTCGGGGTGGTTGCCGTTGCCGTGCTCGATGGCATTCATGGTGGCCTCGGCCACGGCGGTCTTGAGCCGCTCGAGCCGGGCGTCGGACAGCCCGCGGCCTTGCACGGTCCCGGCCACCCGGGCCAGCGCGAGCCGCTCGTTACCCGGCTCACTGGGCAAAGTGAAGGCGTCGAGCCTTTCCGGCGCGGGCCGGGCTACCTGTGTCATGACGCGCCTCCCTGTTCCGCCTGAAGCCCGGGGTCCCCCTGGTGCCAGGCTGACGGCGAGCGCTGGAGCGACACCAGCGTGATGTCGTCCTCCTGCTCGTGTTCTGGTCCGGTAAAGCTGGCGAGCTCGGTCAGGCACAGGTCGATGAGGGCCTCCCCCGACGGGCCCTTGCCGACCAGCGCCGAGACCCGCGGGAAACCGAACATCTCCCGGTCGGGCGCGTGCGCCTCGGCGAGGCCGTCGCTGTGCAGCAGGGCACAATCGCCGGGCTCGAACTGGAAGCGCCGCTCCTCGTAGTCCATGCCCGGCATCAGCCCGAGCGGCATGCCGCGGGCCCGCAGCTCGGCCACGCCGCCCTGGGTGCGGACGTAGGGGACGTCGTGACCCGCGTTGGCGAACACCACCTCGCCGCTGACCGGGTCAAGCACCAGGGCCAGGCAGGTGACGAACATGTGCGCCGGGATGTCGACGCAGAGCATCTCGTTGACGTGGCCCAGGACCTTGCCCGGGCGAGACCAGCCGGGGCGCGGCGTCCCGCAGCAGCGCGTGCGTGCTGGCCATGACCAGCGCGGCCGGGATGCCCTTGTCGGTGACGTCGCCGACCACGAACATGACCCGGCCGTCGGGCAGCGGGATGAAGTCGTAGAAGTCACCGCCGACCGTGCGGGCCGGACGGTAGAACGCGGCCACGTGCCAGCTGGGCAGGTCGGGCAGCTGCTTGGGCAGGAACTGCTGCTGGATGATCTGGGCGATCTTCAGCTCCTGCTCGATCCGCTCCCGCTGGCGGGCTTCGCGCCTGCTGCTGCCTGACCAGCTGGCCGACCCGCATGGCCGGAGCCGCGTAGCCGGCCAGCGAGTTGAGCAGCCGCAGGTCATCGGTGGAGTAGCCGCGTTCGGACCGTCTCGGGCCGAGGCTGAGCAGGCCCACCAGGCTGCCCGAGGAGATCAGCGGGACGACCAGGACCACGCCGGCCGCCTGCAGCGCCTTCAGCGCCGGGGACTGGAGCTGCAGGCCGGTGATGTCCACCGCGCTAGCCGCGCTGAGCAGGTAGCCGACCAGCGGGTCGTTAGAGGCCAGGTCCAGGTCCGGCCCGGCCGCCACCACGCTGGGCGCGGCGGCGGTGGTCACTGCGACGGCCGGCGTACTGCGCCGCCGCAGCCAGCCGCGCACGCGTCCGGCTCGACCGCTAGCTCCGTCTCCGGCTTCGTGTCCAGCCGGTTCTGGACCGAACGGCTCTGGGCCGGGGGCCGGGGCGGCCTCGACCTCGGCCGGGCCGGGCGCCCCGGGCGGCTAGCGGTAGTGATCCCAGCTGCCCCCCCGGGCATGTCCTTGACCTCACGGGGCGCCGAAGCGGTCCCGCTGGTCCTCCCCACCTGCTGCGCCATGTCACACTCCGGGTTCGCGGCATCGTTTGCGACGCACCATCAGCCTAGAAAGAAGGCGATACGACATCGTTACGGCAGTCAAGCCTTTCCGCCCGTTTTTTTACGAACGTGCGTTACGGTGACACCGATGGCAACGACTGAGCTCAGCCTGGCTCTCCTCGGGCCGCCGGTAGTCAGGCGCGGCGGCACGCCGGTCACCTTCGACACCAGGAAGGCCACGGCGCTGCTCGCGCTGCTCGCCGTCACCGGCCGTGAGCACAGCCGCGAGCAACTGGCCGACCTGCTCTGGCCCGAGGCCGACAGCACCAAGGGGCGAGCCTCGCTGCGGCGCACCCTGTCGGTGACCGCCGCCGTCATGGGCGACGGCCTGGTCATCAGCCGGGCGGCCGTCGCCCTCGATCCGGCCGCGGTGCGCGTCGACGTGCGCGAGTTCGAGACACCTGATCGGCCGGCCGGACGCCACCTCCCTCGAGCGCGCGGTCCAGCTGTACCGGGATGACTTCCTGGCCGGCTTTACCCTGCGCGGCTGCCCGGAGTTCGAGGAGTGGCAGGCGTCGGTGAGCGAGGAGCTCAGGCAGTCCCTGGCCCGCGGACTGCAGCGGCTGGTGGCGGCCTGCATCGCAGACGGGCAACTGGACCAAGCGGCCGGGCACGCGCGTCGCTGGCTTCAGCTCGATCCGCTCCATGAGCCCGCCCACCAGGTCATCATCAAGCTGCACGGCTGGGCCGGAGAACGCTCGGCGGCGATGCGGCAGTACCGGACCCTGGTCCGGGTGCTTGACCGGGACCTCGCCGTGCGGCCGTTGCCCGAGACGACGCAGCTCTACGACGACGTCCGCGCAGGCCGTCTCGAGCCGCTTGTCCGGTCCGACGCCGACGACGCGTCCCCGCGCGCCAGCGCCGGGACCGGCGATGACCGCGCCTGGGCCGAGCGGCCCGCCTGGGCCAGGCACGTGGCCGCTGGTGGGCCGGGCCGGGCGAACTGGCCAGCCTGTGGCGCGGCCTGGCAGGACACGGAGCGGCACGGCCGGGTGGTGGCGATCGCCGGCCAGGCGGGCATCGGCAAGACCAGGCTGGTCAGCGAGTTCCGCGCCCAGGCGGCGCGGGCGGGTGCCGCGGTCCTGGCGTCCCGGTGTCACGACGGTGAGACCGCGCTTCCGTTCGTGCTCGCCGCCGACTTGCTCCGGGGCGCGCTCGCGATCGCGCCCCGACCTGCCCGCCGTGCTCCCGGCGCAGACCGCCGCGATGGCGGGGCGGCTGGTCCCGGCGCTGGCCGCGGCCCAGCCGGACTCGGCCGCGCCGCCGCTGGACAGCCCGGTCGCGGTGACCCGGCTCTACGGAGCCATCGCCGACACGCTGCTGACCGCCGCCCGCGGCGCAGACGGCGGCTCCGGAGCCGGGGCCGGGGCCGGGCCCGGGGTGGTGGTCGTCGAGGACGTGCACTGGGCTGACGGCTCGTCGCTCGGCCTGCTCGCTTATCTCGTGCGGCGGCTGGCCGACTGGCCGCTGCTGCTCGTCCTCAGCTGGCAGCCCGAACAGGCCGCCCGGCTCCGCGTCCTGCGCACCGCGCTCGGCGAGGCCGAGAGCGAGCTGGCCGGCCAGGTCATCGAGCCGCGCCCGCTCGGTGCCGAAGCCATCAGCGCGCTGCTCGAGCTGGACGGGATGCCGCGAATCGACGTGGCCCGGCTGCTCGAGCAGACGCGCGGGCTGCCCATGCTGGTCCGCGAGTACGTCGAGGCGCTGCGCGGGACGCAGGGGGCGGCCGGGCCGCCCGGCCAGGCCCCTGCACCGGCCGAACCGGGGGCGGCCTACGGGCCAGGGGCGGAG
Organism: uncultured Actinomycetes bacterium; assembly: GCA_963808315.1. Lineage (GTDB taxonomy): Bacteria > Actinomycetota > Actinomycetes > Streptosporangiales > Streptosporangiaceae > Palsa-504. The sequence goes on from CAWEFK010000016.1 coordinate 86,748, forward strand.
CAGGCGGACTGGTGGCCACCCGCCAGCGTCAGGGAGCTGCTGCGGGCCCGGCTGCAGGCCGTGAGCGAACCGACGCTGCAGATACTGACCGCCGCCGCGGTCCTGGGCGCCGAGAGCGACGCAGACCTGCTGCGGGCCGTCAGCGGACGAGGCGAGGGCGAGATCGTCGAGGCCATCGAGGAGGCCCTGGGCCGATCCCTGCTGACCGAGAACGCGCCACCGGCTTCCCCCTCGCGGCTAGCGGCCGGGCCAGGCGCCGTCTTACGGCTTCCCCTACGACGCGCTGCGCCGGACGGCCTACGAATCGGCCACGCTGGCCCGCCGCCGGCTGCTGCATGGCCGGGCCGCCGACATTCTTATCCGCCGCCACGAGCGCGACCCGGCCACCACCCGGGCCGCGACGGTGGCCGACCATCTGCAGCGGGCCGGCCGGGAAGCCGAGGCGGCGCAGTGGTGGTGGCGGGCCAGTGAGATGGCCCGCGAGCTCTACGCGCACTCTGAGGCGCATGCCCACCTGCTCAGGGCCATGACCCTCGGCTTCCCGCAACTGCCCGGACGGGTCGCCCTGGGTGACGTGCTTGTGGTGCTCGGCCGCTACCGGGAAGCGCTGGCCGAGTTTGAAACGGCCGCGGCCATCGCGCAGGCCGCCGGTCACACCGATGGCGGGGACGACCGGACCGCGCAGGCCGCCATCGAGCACAAGCTGGCCGACGTGCACCATCGGCTGGGTGACTGGGAGCTCGCTGAAGCCCACCTCGCCGTGGTGGCCGAGCTGGTCGCGGAGGCCGGTCCCGGCCGCCTGGCCCGGGCCGAAGCCGACCGCGCCGTGCTGGCCTACCGGCGCGGTAACGCCCGCCAGGCGGCCGCGCTCGGGCAGTCCGCGCTGGCCAGCGCGCGGGCCGCGGCCGACCCCGGTGCCACGGCGCAGGCGCTCAACGTGCTCGGCATGCTCGCCGCCCGGGCCGGGGACGCTGCCGCGGCCGAACGCTATCTGCGGGATAGCCTGGCCGAGGCGCGGCGCCGCCCCGAACTCGGCGCGACCGTGGCGGCGCTGAACAACCTGGCCCGGCTGCTGGCGGAGACCGGCCGCAGCCGTGAGGCGCTGCCGGTCGCGGCTGAGGCCCTCGAGCTCGGCTGTGAACTCGGCGACCAGCACCGAGTGGCGGCGCTGCACACCAACCTGGCCGACCTGCTGCACGCGGACGGACAGGGCGAGGCCGCGCTGGCCCACCTGAAGGAGGCGGCCAGGCGATTCGCCTCGGTCGACGTGGGTGACGCGCCCAGGCCAGAGATCTGGATGCTGGTGGAGTGGTAGGGCGGACGAGGGCTCAGGGCCTGCGCTCGGCCAGCCACACCGTGACGTGCACGGGCTCGAAGGCAAGCCGGACGGCGGCCGCCAGCTCGTTCTCCATGGACGGCAGGTCGACCGATTCCCGCAGGCGGGCCGCGAAGGTGGCCACGGTCGCCTCGGCGTCATAGTGCGCGCGGTTGAAACGCCGGTCCACGATCCGCTGGATCCGCCTGCGCAGCGGGTTGAACAGCACCGCGGCCGATCAGCGTCGAGGCCGCGACACCGACCGGACCTGAGAACGGCAAGACCCTGGTGGCCAGCGTGACCACGCCGATGTACACGCCCACGATCAGCGCGGTGACCAACGTGTACGACAGCGTTCGGCTGATGATCCGGTCGATCTCGTACAGGCGGAACTTCAAGATGCCGATGCCGAGGGCGATCGGCAGCGCCGCGATGCCGGGCGCGACCACGGCGCTGACGACCCGCCACGTCTCGCCCGGATCAGTCGGCTCGAGCAATCCCACGGTCAGGCAGGTGACGAAGATGGCGGCCCCGCTGTAGAGCCACTTGAGCTGCAGCCGCTGCTCGCCGCCTGACCTGCGGTACTTGGGCACCTGGACCACCAGCCACACGAGCCAGCTGATGAGAAGCGCGAAGAATCCCACGTTCTCCACGACGAGCCAGATCAGCCCGGAGCCCGCCGGATGGTCAAGGGCGGAGGGCGCCCCGCCCGGGTCAATGCGGATGACCGGACCGGCGGCGGCGATGGCCCCCGGCACGAAGATCAGCGCCCCGTACACCAGTCCAGCGCCGAACAGACATCCGCCGACCGGTCGCCAGCGTCCGGAGGGCAGGTGCCCCGCGGGGAACAACCAGAGACAGCCCGCGACCAGGACCAGGCCGCCCGCCCAGGCAGGCTGGAGCGCGACCGCGAGCCTGCCGAGCGGCAGCGAGCCGTGATGGTGCCAGCGCGGTAATGCCTGGGCGGCGGACCGCGACGGCATCCCGATCGCGATCGTCGGCAGCAAGGCCATCAGCTGCACGAGCTGGGCGACCGATCCGCCGGACAACGCCACAAGCACCAGGGCGCCGACGTTAAGGGCGAACGCTAGCACGCCAAGCGGGATCGCGAGCCGTGCCGAGAACAGCCCGCGCACCAGCGCGCGGCTTCCCTGCTCCTCCATACGCGTCACCCTAACGACCGAACGTCCCGGCATCGTTACGAGCCGGCGGGTGCGCCCGGCCCGTCCGCTACAGGCCGACGCTGAGCAGCACCGTGACGCTCTGGCCGCCAGGGTTCACGGTGAGCTGCCCATCGAGGCCGAGCAGGCTCGTCGAGGTCACCGCGATCGTGACGCTCTGACCCGGCGGTCAGCGAGCCCGAGGAGGGTGACGACGGTCAGCTTCCCGGCCAGCGAGGAGCCGACCGCGACCGAGTAGCTGACCGGACCGCCGCGGGCGGTGATCGTGAATCCCCGGTCGCCGTGCCGTTGACGGCGGCCAGGTCCAGGGGCCCCGGCGACACCGACAACGGGCCCGGAGTGACTCGCCGTCGATGCCGGCGAAGACGGGCTGGCCGGCGCGGTGGTGCCGCGCAGCCGGCGAGGAGGCCGCCGGGGAGGTTGCGGAGGTCGGGGCGCCAGCCGGAGCTGTCCCAGAAGGATCGGAGCCAGACGGTGGCTGAGAGCCTGAGGTCGCGGAGCCAGCGGCATGGCGGAGGTCCAGGGCGGACCCGACGAGGATCCGCCGCCTGGGTCCGAGCGCCGAGGTGCCAGCCCGCCGCCGACCCCGGCGGAGGGACCGCCGTGCAGCCGGGGCCGCGCCGTTGGCGCCGATGACCGCGCCGTGGGTCGTTCCGCACCGGCGGCCGACGGGCTGTGCGCCCCGCTGATCACCAGGCGGCAATGACCCCGGCCGCCACCACCGAGGCGGCCGAGGGCCATCACGGCGTGAGTGTTGTGCACCACCGCCTGCGGAATGGTGCAGCGCCCGGTGCCACGGGGAGACCCCGGGCGGCCTGATCGGCTTCGGGAAACCCGTCGGGCCGAACGGTCCCGCCCGGTTGGCCACGCCCATGCGATGCGCCAGCCCGGCCGGGCGTGCGATCGGCCATGGTCCTCAGCAGCTGATCCCGGAACCCCGGCAGGACCGCGACCAGCGGGACCGCGCCGGCGAACAGGGCCGGGGTCAGCTCCCGGCGCTTGCGCTCGCCGCAGATGTCGCACTGCTCGATGTGCCGGCTGATCCGCTTGCGCGTCAGCACGGTCAGCTGGCCGTCCCAGTTCGCCAGCAGCGCGGCGAGCTCGGCGACATGCCTGCCGGCCGGTGCGGGCCACGATCAGGGCGCCGAGCGAGCTTTTCCAGCTGGTTGCGGGCCCGGGACAGCAGCGCGTGGGCGTGATTGCGCGAAACCCCGAGCGCGTCCGCGAGCTCGTCGCCTTCGAGTTCATGGCCGAGGTTCAGCTCGATGACATCACGATCGCCAGGGTTCAGCCCGTCGATCGCCTGCCGCACCAGCTTGTGCAGCTCGGCTCGTTCTGCCTGGCGGCCGAGGCTGCCCGACTGGCTGGCGACGTCGTCTGCCTCCTCGAGCCCGGTGGTGCTGCGGACGGCCCGCAGCCGCCGCAGGCTCTCGTTGCGGGCGACCGCGTAGAGCCAGGGGCGAAGCTTGCCCGGGTCACGAAGCCCGCGGAGCTTGGCGGCGGCGATAAGAAACGTATCCTGCACGGCATCGGCCGCATCGGCGGGCTCGCGCAGCATCGAGCAGCAATAGGAGTACAGCGGGACGGCGTACCGGTCGTACGCTGCTGCGAGCCCGGCGGGATCGCCGGCCACAATCGCCGCGACAACCTCAGGGTCCTCCATCCCGCTCACGCTAGTTGGCCGAGGCGCATTCGGGTGCAGCCGGAACGCGATAAACCAGATAGCCGCGGCGCGCTCAGCCGCGCGGCCTGGCCCGGACCGGCAGATGGTTTGGCTCCAGAGCCTCAGCTGGCCAGGACCTTGTCCGGGTCGTACAGGACCACGGTGCCAGCGATCTGGTCGTGCAGCGACTTGTGGTCTTTGCTCGCCACGAACAGGACGAACGAGGTGATCTCGGTGATGATGCTGAGAATACCGTCGATGAACCGTCCCACGATCTCGCGCAGGGCCATGTACCAGAAGCCGGCTACCCGGTTGGTCTCGGGCCGCCACACCCGCATCCCCAGTACCTGAAGGGCCGGGGTCTGACCGTTGCCCCAGATCATCAAGCCCCAGACGATGTAGCCGATGCCGAGCGTGACGATGGCCAGGAGCACGCCGAGGAAATAGGCGCCGATCCGCCGGCCTACGCTGGCGAGCTGCGTGCCCTGCGGCAGGACGAGACCAGAGGCCTGGTCGAGGTACATCCCTTGCGGCACCGCCTGCTGCCCGTATCCGTATTCGGCAGGCACCGGAGGTGCCGGGGTGAGGCCTGGCCCCGGCTGGCCGTACCCCTGACCTGGCTGCTGATCGTACCCCTGACCTGGCTGCTGACCGTAGGGCTGGCCGGGCGTGGGGCGTATACGGCTGGGTCGGCGGCGGCTGAATGGCGTCCTGCCCGGCTTCAGGCGGGTACGGATCTGGAAACTCACTCACCGAAATCTCACCTTCTGTAATCGCTAACGGCAAACGGACTCTATGACAACAAAGCGAGCACATTGTAGTCCCGATCAGCGATCGTGAACCAAACGTTACCGAGCTGGTTAGCAATTTCCAAGATCGCCTAGGCCGTCGACGGGCGCCGGCAAATACGCATCGTTATAGACAATTATCTCACTTGTCCATGCAGCTATCCGGCGAGCAGGTGATCGAAGCGGGATTCCGCAGCCGTACCGCGTCGATGCAGAAGCGGCGGTGCGGCTAGGCCTGGCTGAGCAGTTCGGCCAGCTCGGCGTCGAAGATCCATGAAGCCGGACTCCTGCCCGACGGGACCAGCTGGTAGGTCCGGTCCAGGAATGCCTCGATCGCCCCCGGGCGCTGGCCTCGAACTGGCCTGCCCGAACGGCGAGCTCATCGCGATATTCAAGATCCCGTACCCGGGCACGGCCTCCCCAGCGGCTCCGGCCGCGGCCGGGCCACAGGACGCCGCTGACGGCCAGGCCCGGACATCCCCGATGCCCTCGCGAGCGTGCAGGGCCGCCGCGAGCAGGTCACGCGAGAAGTCCATTCCACCGGTTCGTCCGTCCCACGTAGAACGCCATCCGCACCGCGTACGGATCCGCGCTGCCGTAGGACAAGCGGGCCCTCAGCGGCACGATCGGTGCTCCGGGACGACCAGCCCCAGCCCCAGCTCCGCTGACACACCAGTACGGCTGCGGCTCATCATCTGCCACCCCCGAAGCGTTGATCCTCATCTACGGGATACTGGTCCGTCTCGGTAGCCGGCGGGGTAGCCGGGCGGGTGCAGAGCGGTTGCAGGGCCGAGAGAACCGGCCGTTCGGGCAAATTAGTGGTGCGGCCGGGGCCGGACTGAGTCATGACGAGGGCTGGAGCAGTCCGAGCGGGGCGGGCGCGGCGAACTCGGACCGTTATGGCCGAGCTCGCGTTGCTGGCCGCCGTGGTGGCTCGTCCGGGCGGCCAGGTACGGCGACCGCTGCGCCCGGAAGAAGGCGAGCATGTGGCCGGCCTGCGCCGGGTGCGAGCGGCGAGCTGGCGGTCCGTAGCGGCAGTCCCGCGCTGGCGCCGGGCCCGTCGTCGAGCAAACGCCTCGATCCGGACGGGCTCGCTGGCCGCGAGCGTATCCAGCGTGATGAGCAGGCGCGCGTCGGCCTGACCGCGCCGCGAGCTGGGCCCGTGCGGACGGCGGAGAACGTGAGCTGTGGGTCGCGCAGCAGCTGCTGGCCGGCCACCCGGCGGGCCCTGCAGATCCGCAGCCAGCGCGGCCCGGTAGGCGGCGGCACCCTCGGGCGCGACCACGCGAACGTCGATGCGAGCCGGACCTGAGCCGAAGCTGGCCAGGACTTCTGGGGCGTAGACGCTGGTCAGACGGCTGCCGAACATGTTACGTACCGCCGCGGTGGCGAGCACCACGTCGGAGCCCAGCGGATCGGACGGCCGGGACCGAGCACCAGCAGGTTCCCGGCCGAGATGCCGTGCCGGACAGCACCGCGCACATCGCGGGATCGCAGGCCATGATCGCGCCGCTGCTGACCTGCTGGAGCGCCCAGGCCGCCGCCCGGGCGCGCACGGCTGTCGGCCTGCGATCACCGGGCGCCGCAGGCGTCGTGGCGGCCCGCTGGGGGGCCAGGCCGGGACGCCCGGGGCCGTGGATGGCCTCGACGGCCAGGACCGCCGCCGCCGCCGCGACGGCCGCGCCGCGCCGGTCCGGATTCCGCGAGCACCGAGCTGCGCCTGCCGCTCTCCGGGGAGCGAACGTGGGACGGCAGACCCGTTCGGCCGGACCGGCCTCGGTCGCCTGCCGCTCGTGGTAGGCTGGCCTCGAGCTCCGGGTGCGTCCCGGCCGGGGCGGCCGGGCTGGCCGGATCGGCGGTCGTGCGGCTGCGCCAGTAGCCGGCCGCCTGCTCGTGGGCCGCGACGACCCGGGCGCCGAGGCCCGCCTCGGCCAGGCAACGATGCAGGCGCTCCGCCGTCCAGCGGTGCACCGACAAGCGGCCCGCGGGATCGGCGGTTAGCAGGCCCGCGGCCTGGATCTCGCTGATCTGCCCTGGCCGCGCGGCCAGGACGCCGGGGGCGACCGGCACGCGGAACACCGACGCCCGCACCAGCAGCGTCCTGGCCCCGACGCTGAGCTTGGCGAACAGCTCACCGATCAGCTGATCGCCAGCGGCCTCGGCGATCAGCGTCGCGGTGGCCTCCGGCCAGTCGGTGGGCCGGTCCCGGGGAGCGGCTGGCCGGTTCTGGCCTGGATGATGGTCTCGATCCGGCTCGGCCAGTTCGGGATAGGGCGCAGCCGAGGGCGAGCAGGGAATCCAGGTACTCCATGACGCGAGCGGATGCCCGGCAGTCAGCCGCCAGACTGGTCGCGCTCGGAATCAAGCAGCAGCCGGATCGCGGGCAGCGACGAGGTGAGTTCCCTGGCGCCGGACCGGGTCAGCGGCCCGAGCTGGCGAAACACCAGCCGGTCCCGGCCGGCCTGGTGCGCGGATAGGGTGCGAGGTCCGGTGGCCACGGGTTGCTGTTGTATTGGGGTCGCTGCTGTGCTTGGGTTGATTGCTGCGCGGAGCTGTTCGGTTGTCGGCCGGGTCGGTTGCGGGCCGGGGCGGCCAGTGTGGCCGGGCGGCGGGAGGTGATCGGCGAGCTTTCCCGGGCCAGTGTCAGCCAGCAGCGCCGCCACGTGCCGGTGTCGCGGCTTGCCCGGCCAGCGTGCAGCGCCGCGAGAGGGTCGCGTCCTGACCGCGTCAGAGTTGTCGTCAAAGTTGTCCAGGATGACGAGATCTGTGTCCGCAGGCTGCCGCGGGAAAGCTGGCCGCGGTAACCTCGCCGCTCAGGGTCGTCACGACGTGTCCGGACCTGAGCCGGCTGACGCCGCGCGGCGATCTGGGCCGCGAGCGTCGACTTGCCGATTCCGCCCAGGCCATGGATCACGAGCCCAGCCGGTCCCGGGCCGCTCAGATCGGCGGACCAGCTTCCGGCTCTCGGCGGACCGGATCGACAGCGAAGGACGCCGGCCGGGCCGGGCATCGGAACCACGGGCATGCCTGCCGTGGCGACCGGCGGGCCAAAGCCGAGCCGGTTTGGCTCGGTCGGATCGCTGCGAGTATTCGTGCGTGAATCGGTGGGCTGCCGGTACGGGTACCGCGTATAGTGCGGGAATCGGCATTGCCGTGAGCCGGAAGGGTAGCCAGCTGCGACGAGGAGACCGAGCCGAATCGGGCCGCCGGTTCGTCCGCGCTGGCGGGGGACCTCGGGCGACGATGCGTCACTCGAGTCTGACTTCGTCGTCCTGCCGAACGCGGATTAACTTCGCCACAAGGTCCTCCCTTTCCCCGTTCGCCGGCAAACGGGGCAAGCTGCTTTCCCTGTTATATAACACAGTGAGCAACGCAACGAATGCTTTTAGTAATTAATCCCCCATCGTCGGAGGGGCGGTTGCGGACAAATGCGGACTAAATGCTCGGGAATGACCGCCGTGATTATGCGCGCGGCAGGCTGTCGCGGATGCGGTAAATACCGGTACCGAATCGACGAATTGGGCGGTATTAAACGTATTTGGTGGAGTAATTCCGGAATTAGAGGACCGTGCGGGCGCTGGCTCGGGTTCGGCTGACGCAGGGTAGCGCCCAGCTCGCCCGGGACGGCGGGAAGCTTCAGGGCCAGGCGGGCGAACTCGGCGGCGATGCCGTGCCACAGGCGCGCCCGGCGCAGCATCGCGTGTTCGCCGTTGCGTATCTCTACGGCCGTCACATCCGTCACCGAGGCGGCGCGCTCGGCAAAGGGCCAGGTGTCCGCCGGACGGGTGATGCGGTCGGCGTTCCCGTGCGCGAGCAGGATCCACCGTCCGGCCAGCTGTTCGACCGGCTCGCCGGGCGGCAGCCACGGCGCCAGTCCGGCCACCGCCAGCACCGCGGGATGCCCGGCTACGCGCATGCGCGGCGCGCGCGCCCATCGAGTGCCCGACCAGGACGATCGGGACACGTCGCCGAACTGCTCGCGCGACGCCGTCCAGGATCCGGCCGAAGTCGTGCGACCGGCGAAGCCTGGTCGCCGTTCCAGCCCCGGAGCGCGAACCGGGGCCGGATAACGACGGCGCCGCTCCCCCGCAGCGCCTGCCGGATGGCTTGCGCCACCGGGATCATCCGAATCACCGCAGGCTGAGCGGCGCCGGTAGGCTCGGCGCTCATCGACCTGCCTCCGTGCGCGACGACGACGACGCCGGTGACGTCGGCCGCCGCGCCCTGTGCCGCTCGGGCGGGAAAGCGTCTCGCCACTCGTCACGATGCCCCCCAGCGGCCGTCCTGGTGCGTCGGCGGCCAGATTACGCCGCCCAGCGTCGGCGACCGAACACACCTGAGCTGTGGTAAACATACTCTTCCATCTTGCTCGCACGTGTGTTCTAATTGCTCCATGGGTCGATGCGCGGCGGCGGGACAACGGTCGGATGGCGCGGGTGCGGATGGCGTGGGTCATAACGGGCCTGGCCTGCTCGGCACGCGGACGGGCCGCTTGGCTCCTGGCGCCACGGTCAAGGCGCCGTCGTGTGGCTGGACACGGCGGACATAGTCGCAGCCCGGACGACCCTGCGCAGGTAAATACGTACATCGCACGCACGCAGTACCCCGGTTCTTAGTCCGGAGACCAAGCCACCCGCTGGAGGTGACAACGATGACTCAAGGTTTCGAAAGCTTTAACGAAGAGGATGATGAGTGGCTGTCCGAACTAGAAACAAGGGCCATAGATCTCGAGCAGGAACTCGTTCGACTGGCGCGAGCTGCGGGCGCGTGAGCTCAGTCCGACTCGGCCTACCGGCGGGAGGCGGCGCCGGGTCAGGCCGCGGCCGCCTTCCGCGCGCAGCGCGGGGAGCGGAGTCGATCAACATCGCGTGCCGGCGGGCCTGCACACCGCGGCCCGGCCCGCGCGCCGGCCGGCGCCGCAGGCCCCCCGAACCCGCCCGGACCCGACCCGACGACCCGGTTCAGCCGGCCGTCGGCCCTGGCCAGAATCCGGCCGAGGAGCGGACCAGGGCCCTCATCGACCAGGGGCGACGCAGCGTCGAACGAGTGCGCCTGTCCCGCGGCCGCAAGATCATCCTCGTGACCGCGGCGCTGGTGGTCATGGTGACGGTGCTTGTGCTTGTGGTTTTCAGGAAAGGAGCCTCGTGGCCGCCAAGCGTGGCCACGGTGCAAAGCGAGATCACCACTGCCTGCCAGAATCCCAACGTGGCGTCGGAGCCCGGTCAGGTGAATTTCGCGTGCGGGAAGGAGACAAGCCAGATCCTGTGGGTTTTCGCGCTGATGACCAGTACCGACAATCCGAACTACACGGACGCCAAGACCGGCAGGAAGGGCCTGGAGCCCATCACGGCCACGCAGGGCGGCGAGGTGGCCTGGTCTTTGGACCTGCATCACCCGTATAACCCGTACGACCCGATCGACAGCCTCCAGGTGGCGGCGCGGGCCATCAACAACATCATCGGCGGCGCCACGCTGACCAACGCGAAGGGTAGTCCCGCCGTGCAGCCCGGGCTGGAAAGCAACCCGGCGAACTGCGCACGGTACACAGGATCGTCGGCGGTCATCGCCCGGGCAGGCTTCCCCGACATGTGCGCCCAGCCCGTGACCAGCCTGGCCGGACAGGCCGCGCTAGTGGCGGACGTTTACCAGGACTGGGTGGTCGGCGCGACGGCGACCGCGGCCCAGGACGTCAGCGTGCTGTTCCAGAACGCGAGCAACCCGGGAAATCCGCAAGTCCAGGCCATCCTGCAAACTCTGCCAGGCGCGCACTAGGCCCAGCGAAGACGGTTAATCCGCACTTCGGTACAGAAACGCGACCCACGTTAAGTTGTGGAAGAAGGTGAATTCGGTGCATCCCGTGAGGAAACCAACGTGGCAGCAGGCGACCGCGCTTGTGAGCCTCAGTACTTGCGGGGCCATGACCGGATTCTCCTTTACCCACGGGACGGTGGCTGATATGACGTCGCCGACGAGCATGCCGGTTCACTTGGTCGAATTCACGAAACCAGCCCGACCGGCATCGGCATCGGCGGACGACAGCACACTGCGCTCGGCCATTATCAATGTGGCCAACTATTACCTCAGGATGGCGCAGAGCAAGACACCCGCCGAGATGGAGGCGATCATCTGGCAGCAGGACAGCGTCGATGGCGTCGACCACGGCGAATCCTGCGCGGCCTTCGCCAGCCTGACGCTGGAACTAGGGGCCAAGGCGGCCGGCCAGGAGAGCTGGGTCAGCGGAGGAAGTTCCTACCCCTGGCCGCTGCACTCGTGGGCCGATGTCCGGGTCGAGGAGAACCCGGCGTCGCCCGGCGTGATCTCGGTGCTCCAGGACGCCGAGGCCCATAACCGCTGGCACCCGCTCGGCGACGGCTACCGGCCGCAGCCCGGCGACTGGGTGCTCTTCAACGGCCACGTCGAGGTGGTCACGAAGTACGCCAACGGTGTGCTGTACACGATCGGCGGCGATTCCCTGCCTGGATTCACCGTCAACGCGCATCAGTTCAGCGTGCCGCTGGCCAGCCAGGGCGTGGTCGGGTTCGTCAACAACGGCGCGGTGCCCGTCACCGCGAGCGCCGATCCTCAGGCGCAGGGCAGCGCCGCGGCCCGGAGCAGCGCCGCGGCCCAGGGCCGGAGCGGCGGCGGCGGCCGGGTCGGTGGATCACCGCGAGCTACGGGTCAGGCGGCGATGTCCCGGGATGCTAGCGGCGGCGCTCAGCACTAGCGTCGCCGCAGAGCACGGCGCACGACGGCTCATACGCCCAGCCCCGGGCAGAGCGCGAACTCGGCCGCCACGGCTGCGGGCACGGCGGCGGTACCGGGCCTCCAGGCGATCCAGGGCGTACAGCTCCAGCGGCTCGGCCGTCGTCAGCAGCGCCCAGCTACGGCAGGCATCAGCAGCCGACGACGACATCTCAGGTCCCAGGCACGGCCGCCCAGCAGGCGTTCATCAGCCAGGTCGCACCGGGAGCCTGGCGGCGCAGGTCCGGTACGGCATCCCTGCTGCGGTGACGATCGCGCAGGCCATCGAGGAGTCCGGATGGGGGCAGAGCGTGCTCGCCGTGCGGGACCACAACCTGTTCGGGATCAAGGGCAGCGGTCCGGCTGGGTCGGACCTGCTGCCGACCCAGGAGTACGAGAACGGGCACTGGGTGACCCAGAACGCAGCGTTCAAGGTGTACCACAACGTCGCGGAGAGCATCGCCGACCATAGCCAGCTGCTCGCCTACGGCTCGAGCTACACCCAGGCGATGGCCGACCGTCACGTTCCCGACGCGTTCGCGGCCGACCTGACCGGCGTGTATGCGACCGATCCCAACTATGGCTACAACCTCATCGCCCTGATGCGGCTCTACAACCTGTACAGCTACGACTCCGGCGCGGCCAGCGCCGGCTCGGCCAGCACCGGCTCGGCCAGCACGGGAGGCTCGGCCAGCACGGGCTCGGCCAGCACGGGGGGCTCGGCCGGCCGGGGCGGCGGCGGTGCCGGGCGAGGGCACGACGGCATCGCAGCACGGCGACCCGGCGGGGACGCCGCGCATGGCGGCGGTAACCAGGGGGGCGCGACCATCCCGGGCGTGCTCGATGCTTTCATGACGGGGCCGCCGACGGCCTCGGTGCAGGCGGCGGACGTGGCACCGGCGGCGGCTGGTGCCCCGGAAGCAGGGCGGACTCAACCGGGACCCCGGCCGGGGCCGCGGATCGCGCCTCGCCGGGCTCGTGTCAGGCAGCCGACGGTACGTACCCGCAGATCCCCCGCGTGGTCACGACCGATTTCATCACCACGGCGAAGACGCCGTTGGCTCGCGCCGAGCCTCTGTACCGGGATGTGGCCACCCAGAGCGGTATTCGGTGGGAGCTGCTGGCGGCGTGTGACTGGATGCAGTGCAAGGCACAGCCCCGTTTTTCACCGGTCCACGGCGAGAAGCTAGGCAGCGTCAACTGCCGACGGGACCGTCTACCACACCAAGTCCGAGGCGCTGGCCCAGGCGGCGAACGACCTGATCGACCTGGCGATGGCGGTCTACTGGATCGACATCACCGCGCGGCGGCCGCTATCCGTTCGCAACCTGGCCAACGTCTTCGCCGCGTTTCCGCTGGGGCGGCCTGCTCAAACTGCACAACATATCCGCCATGGAGTTCCCGTACTCGGTTGAAGGCCTGACGGATCAGCACATCAAAATGCGCTGGCCCGTCATCAAGGAGTCCAACCCGCCGGACAAGCCGGGCGCGCGGTTCCGGCCGCCCTTCGGCGCGGTGCCGGTGGTGCTCAGCCTGGATTACCCGGCCGCCGCCGAGTGAGCCTGGCCGACAGATGAGGAAGAGAACATGGCGCGATTCTTGATTTTCCTGGTGGGCATGCTGACCATGAGCAGGCCTGGAGGCCTGAGGCCACCGCGTTCCGGCCAAGTGATGCTCACGGACGAGGTTCCCGGCCGGCGGATGGCGGCCGACACCAGCGAGTTGCCGGTCTCGGGAGGCCGGGAACGCCTGGCTCGACCCGGAGGGTCGAGATGGCCGGGCCACCTCGGGCCGTGACGACCCGGGGTGGCCTGGCCCAGCCCGAGAGAAGTACCGGCAACCCGGCCGGCGGAGCGCGCTCACGGGGCGGCGGCGGCGAATCCCGCTGCGGGTGAAGTGGGTAGCCATCGTGCTGGTGATCGGCCTGATTTTCCGCAAGGTGGTGGCGTGGGCGGTCCTGGTCGCGCTGTCCACGGTCCTGCACGTCGTGGGCGTCAACGTCCACCTGCCGCACGTCAAGCTCTCGTGGCCGTGGCAGTCGGTAAGCGCGGGCACGACCACTAACGTCGACCTGGGTCCGTGGGTCCTGCAGAAAATCGAGGGCATCTCACGGCCGGCGCTCGGGACCGCGAACTTCAACTTCACCTTCACCCATAAGGTCTCGAAGAATATCGGGATTTGGCCGTGCTGGTACTCCAGCACGTTCGACGCGGTAGGCCACGCGTCCGCCACGGTCGACCTGAATCCCGGGCCCGAGCTGGTGGGCGCCGGCGCTCCGGCCACTACCAATTGCGGATCCTGAGCCGCCCAGCCACAGGAGCGCCGGGTCGGGTCGGGGTCATTATGGTCCTGCCCGAGCCGCAACTGCCGCAGTCGGTGCACGATGTCACCGTCGACGACACGCTGTCGCATCCCATCGACACACAGCACAGCTGGACCTACCCAGGATTCGGCTGCGGCGGGCTCATACGCCCCCAGTTCTCGGAGTCGGTCCTGTACGCCCAGGCTCAGAGTCTTGCGTTCAGCCAGGCCAGGACCAACCCCTCGATCACCCAGCCGCTGATCAACGCCGCCGAGTCGGAAGCGGCCCAGATCATCCGGAACAACTTCATCCAGCCGACGGTGAACGCGCTTGGCTATACGCTCACGGACTTCACCCTGCGATGGTCCGGCAGTTCATGACCGACTTGGTCTTAGCGGCCGTCGAAGTCTTAGCGGCCGTCGAACTTGTCGGGGTCTGGGCCGGTGCGCTCGTTCCGGTTCAGCAGGGTGATCGCTTCGACATCCTCGGCGGGCAGCTCGAAGTCGAAGATCCCGATGTTCTCCTTGATGCGCTCGGGGTTGACGGACTTGGGGAAGATGATGTCGCCGCGCTCGATGTGCCAGCGCAGGACGACCTGGGCGGGGGTCTTGCCTGCCCGGCGGGCGATGGAGTCGATCATCGGGTCATCCAGGACGTTGCCCCGGCCCAGCGGTGACCAGGCTTCGATGGCGATCTGGTGCTCGGCGCAGAATTCGCGGACCTCGTCCTGGGTCAGGTAGGGATTGACCTCGATCTGGTTAACCGCCGGGGGGATGTCGGCCTCGGCGTGCAGCCGGCGCAGGTGGCGCGGCTGGAAGTTCGAGACGCCGATGGAGCGGGCGCGCCCTTCACGGTAGAACTCCTCCAGCGTCTTCCAGGTCGAGACATAGTCGCCGTCGTACCTGGTCGGGAGCGGCCAGTGGATGAGGAACAGGTCGATGTACTCGAAACCCAGCGCCTTCAGCGACTCATCGAAGGCCCGGCGAGCCTCGTCGGGCTCGTGGGCATCGTTGGACAGCTTGCTGGTGACGAAGACCTCGCCGCGGTCCAGACCTGAGCGGCTGATCGCCTCGCCGACTTCCTTCTCGTTCCCGTACATCTCGGCGGTGTCGACGTGCCGGTAGCCGACTTGCAGGGCGGTGCTCACCGCGGCGACCGTCTCCTCCGGCTTGACCAGGAAGACGCCGAAGCCGAACTGCGGGATGCTCTGGCCGTTGCTCAGCGTGATGTCGGGTATGGCGGTCACGACAGGATCTCTCCTCCGGTGCGTTTTCGGATTTTCGTTTCTGGTTTCGCTTCGCACCACTGCCCGTTCCTGGCCGACCTACACCAGTCGCTCCCTCAAGGCGGCCTGTCAGGTGCCCGGAAGAGCGCCTCACCTGCCGGAGTTCGGGTTCGGGCCGCTCGCGTCCGTCCGTGATGGCGGACCGGCTCAGCCGGGCCTGACCGCTAGGGATGGCGGAGCGGCTGAGCCGCGCGTGACCAGTAGGGATGGCCCTGCCGGTTACGCTCGGGCCTGGCGGTGGCCTGGCGGTGGCCTGGCGGTGGCCTGGCGGTGGCCTGGCGGTGGCCTGGCGGTGGCCTGGCGGTGGAACCGGCGCACTGGCAGGTGCCGTCTTACCCGGGCGCGATCCCTGACGTCCCATCCGCTGCACCCGCCCCGGCAGTACCGCCACCTGTCGCACGCGAGGTACTCGATGTGCCATCGGTACCCTTAGAAGGGGTGCTACGGCACATCGAGTACCTTCTGACGCCGCCCGGCCTCGGTCACCACCGGAACGGAGCTCCGCCTTCTTGCCCGCGCCAGAACACCGACCAATGCATGACGTCAACCTCGGGCCATGATCGTCCACGCAAGGGTCCGGTTTCTCCGAATTCGTCATGACACGGAAGAATGGCCAGCGACCGGACGAAAAGTCTCGTCCGGGCGCGCTGGCAAGGGAGGCAAACGTGAATCCTGTGGTCATAGAGGTGCCGTCGCCCCTCGGACTTCGCCCGAGCGGACTTGAGCGGGCGCCGGACGCGCTGCGTGAAGCTGGGCTGCACGAGCGCCTCGGCTCGCCCGATGCGGTGCGAATCGAGATACCGGCCTATTCCGGCGTTCGTGACCAGGAGACTGGCGTCCTCAATCCGCGCGGCATCGCTGCTGTCGCACGGGACACAGCCGATGCCGTGGCAGGCGTTCTGGACAGCGGCCGCTTCCCTGTCCTGCTCGGCGGCGACTGCAGCATCATCCTCGGACCGCTGCTGGCCCTGCGGCGCCGGGGGCGGTACGGCCTGGCCTTCCTGGACGGCCATGCCGACTTCCAGCATCCGGCCGACGAACCGAACGGCGAGGTCGCTTCGCTCGACCTGGCGGTGGCCACCGGGCGCGGTCCCGATGTGCTCACCAACCTGGACGGACTCAAGCCGCTTGTGCGAGACGAGGATGTCGCGCTGGTAGGCTACCGGGTCCTTGACGACAACGACCATTTCGGCGCCGAGCACATCCGCAGCACCGCGATCACCGTCATCGACCTGTCCGAGGTGAGGGCCAGGGGAACAAGTCAGGCCCTGGACACGGTGGCGGCCACGGTGACCAAGCCCGGCCTCGACGGATTCTGGGTGCACCTCGATGTCGATGTCCTCGATGACGCGGTGATGCCAGCCGTGGACTACCGCTACCCTGACGGCTTGTCCTGGCGGGAAGCCGCAGAGATCCTCGGTGGCTTGCTTGCCAGCGACAAGGCCCGCGGCCTGGAGGTCACCATCTTCAACCCGCGGCTGGCTCCGAGCGGACGCATCGCGGCGCACCTGTCTGACCTGATCGCCGACGCGGTCGGGACCGGGCGGCTGACGTTATGGTCCTGCATCGGCCGCTATCCTCACCCGGTCGGCCTGTTCAGCAAGCACCTCGTCAAGCTTGCGGCGGAGGGTAGCCTGCACGGGCGCATCGGGAGAGACGCCTTTGATGGCGCGCTCAAGTTCTCGGCGGTACCGGGAAATTTCTGTCGTGGTCAGTTGCGCTATCGGGCGCCCCGGCTCGGTGGTCACGGGTTCGGCTGGCATCGGCGGCTGGTCCTTACGACTCTCTAGCTACGGGATCTCGCTACCCAAGTTGGCAGGCCAGTGACAGAATCGGGAGTGCGGCGTGACGCTGCGCCACTAACCGCCTCTATCTCCCGGAGACCTGCCTCATGCCTCGCCCCAACAGCCGTGATCCAGGGACCGATCCGGCCGCGTTCCTTGGTGACGAGCTAGCGCGGGCCAGGCTGGCCGCCGGATTCAGTTCGCAGCAGGCGCTAGCGGATCATCTCGGCTTTGACAGGTCAGTGATCGGCAAGAGCGAGTCGGGTGACCGCGCACCGAGTCCTGAGGTGCTATCGGCATGGGTTAAAGCGTGCGACCTAGACCCAGAGCACTACACGCGATTGGCGACGTTGGCGAGACGCGCTGACGGACCTATCCCCCGATGGTTCGAAACATGGCTAGCGGCCGAGGCGCAAGCGACCATGCTCAAGTACTGGTCACCTATCATCATGCCCGCGCTCTTCCACACGGCCGGTTACGCTCGTGCGCTCCTGCTGGCCGCTCAGACCGATACGAGCGAAGAGACGATCGAGTCACTGGTCACGGCCAAGCTCGAACGCGCGACGATCCTGGATCGCGCCGATCCCCCGGAAGTCGTGGCGGTCATCGATGAACTAGTCCTTGGTCGGCTGATCGGCTCACCAGAGGTCATGCACGGACAGCTAACCCATGTCGCGGAGCTGGCCGAACGTCCGTACGTGTGCGTCCAGGTCGTGCCCACTGTTGTCGGCGCTACGGCTGGCCTGTCTGGTGCGGTGAACCTGGCAAGCGTTGACGGTACGGCTGACGTGCTGCACACAGACGCCGTTCCCGAAGGTCACACCACGGAATCAAGATCACAAGTCCGCGCGGCAGCGGTAGCCTTCGAGCGGACACGGCAGCATGCCCTTCCGCACGCGCAATCTCTGGCGCTAGTCCTGAAGGTGGCGAACGAACTATGGAACGTATAGAGGATCTTCGCTGGCGAAAGTCCAGCTTTAGCGGCAACGGCGGTGACTGCATCGAAGTTGCCGAGGACGAAAGCCGCGTACTGGTATGCGATACCAAGGACAAGGCTGGCCCTATGCTTCGGTTCACCCCGGATGCATGGCGCAGGTTTGCCGACCAGATGAAGGGCGCACGTTCGTTAGCGTGGAGGGCGAGAGGGCGAGAGGGCGAGAATGGCGGAGCTGATCGCGCGGATGGCGGTCATGCTCGAGTCGTTGCAGGCGCGAGGGGATCAGCGGCGGTTTTTTCACGCCACCTACCTGCGAACCACGATTGCGGTAGCCAAAGACATCGAGGGTGGCGGCTTCATCGACGCGGACTGGGTCGAGAGGTGGGATGTCGCCTTTGCCGAGCTTTACCTGGACGCGCTGGAAGCCTCGCTGGCGGGCCTGCGGCCGGCCAGGCCCTGGGACATCGCGTTTGCCTCCGCCGCCGATCTGCCGGCCCTCCGGCACGTGCTGCTTGGCATGAACGCCCATATCAACTACGACTTGCCGCAGGCGCTGCTGGCGGTGATCAGCGACGAGGATTTCGGCGACGAGACGCTCATCGCGCGGCGCGAGGCCGATCACCGGGCGATCGACCGCGCGCTCGCCTCCCGTGTCGGCGCGGAGGCGGACGAGCTGGCCAGGATCTCCGGGCCCGTGCCGCGGCTTGACCGGATGCTCCGGCCCCTGAGCCAGCTTGGTACCCAGCGCTTCCTGCGCGAGGCGCGGGAGAAGGTATGGGCCAACGCGATCGCCCTGAGCCACGCGCGCCTGCGAGGGCCGGACGCCTACTTGAGCCTGCTGTCTCAGCTG
Organism: uncultured Actinomycetes bacterium; assembly: GCA_963808315.1. GTDB lineage: Bacteria > Actinomycetota > Actinomycetes > Streptosporangiales > Streptosporangiaceae > Palsa-504. The sequence goes on from CAWEFK010000016.1 coordinate 105,594, forward strand.
GAGGAGCTGAGCGCGGCCAAGGTCGCGGTCCTGCAGGCGCCGGGCCAGGTGCTGCTGAGGCTCGCGGCTACCGGCTTCGGCGTCCGGCTGCCTGAGGGGCGTCCGGCTGCCTGCGGTGGGGCCTATGCCTGAGGGCATAGGGCGGCCGGAAAGTGTGGTCTGGGGACAGATGGCGGCTGGTCACGCCGCCCGTAGCGTTCGGTCATCGGCAACGACTGATGACGAGGCGCAAGATGATCGAGATTGATGGCCTGACCAAGCGGTACGGCGACAAGACCGCCGTCGACGGACTGAGCTTCGTGGTGGAGCCGGGGGTCGTGACCGGGTTTCTGGGGCTGAACGGGGCGGGCAGGACCCGCCGGAATGTTGCTCTGCTTGTGTTGATCCCGAGTATCAGCTCTCCGATGATGACCGGGAGTGGCGTGCCGTCGTTGACCTGACACGCGGCTGACAACCCGTCTGGGACATAACTGACACTCGCTCGGCTAACCATCAGGCCACTCCGGCGGATCGCTGCCGTTGCAGGTTTCCCGGTATGCCTCGCTCAGTTCGCGGGACTCTGGCAAGCCCCGGCCGGCGACGGCGAGAACGATCTCACGGGCCCGTCTGCCGTCTACAGGTGCTAGCCGCCGTGACCTGATCGCTTCCAGCGCCACCCCGGCGGCCTCGTCGTGCTTGTTCGCTGCGGTCAGTGCCAGGGACAGGTCTAGGCGGGCGAGGGCTGCGCGCCGGGGCCGGGGCCGCTCCTCGGGTGCCTCGATCGCGGCGAGCACCTGGCGGGCGAGTGGCTCGGCGGCCGGGTCGCCGAGCCAGGACAGTGTGGTCGCGACGTACATCTGGGCTTTGGGCGGGTCATAACGGTAGTGGTGCTCGGGCCGGTCGGGCATCGGCAGCGGCGAGACCAGCTTCTCGACACGGGCGAGCGCGGTGCGGGTTTCGGTTGCCGCGCCGAGCCGTGCCCATGCACGGCCTTCCTGGGCGGTGGCCTGGATGAAGGCGCTTCCGTCCCGCGGCGCGATGTGCTGCGCGGCCTGGGCGATATCGACGGCCCGCCGGTAGTCACCTGCGGTGAGCACCTGCCACGCCTGGGTCTCCAGGCACCATGCCGCGATTTCGGCGTGGCCGGTCTCCCTGGCTAGTTGCGTGGCCGTCCGCAAGTGGACGACGGCGGCGTGATCTTTGTGCAGGTCGATCAGGCATGTGGCGGCCAGCAGGGACAGCCATCCGCCAGTGATGAGCAGCCGGCGGTGCTGGGCGAGCGTGGCACGGGTGTCCAGAAGCTGGCCTGCATACCCCAGGTGAGTCCGTACCCGGCTGAGCAGGTCCGCGGGCGGCGTGCCAGGGTAGGCCGTGGCGAGATCGTCAACGGTCAGCTCTAGCTGTTCCAGGACGCTGTTTCCTACATCGCTGGCCTCCGCGCGCCGGGCGAACTCAAGCGCAGCGATCTCGTCGTCAGCGGCAGCAAGGTCCGGCACGGGTACCCGGTGCCTGCGCTGTGCGGGAGCGAGCGCGGCGAGCGTGCCGTCAGCACCGAGCGCCTTGTCAAGGTCAGCGGCCAGTTCCGGAGATGGCTGGGCCTTCCCGCTGCGCAGGTTCGAGATGTGGCCGGGATTGCAGGGCACGCGGCGCGCTACCTCACGCACACCAAGACTGCGCGTCTCCATCAGGCGCGCCAGTTCCGTGCTGAAAGCACTCATGTAGCGTGTAACCCGATCCCGCGTACGGTTGCTCCACGTTGCCTGTTGGGCGTTGTCCGCCACACACGCAACGCCTCCAGGCTACGCCGGCGGTTCGCGGGTCACTGCCATGCGACGGAAGGCCGTGAGGCATAACGACCAGGCACCGTCTTTCTTCATAGCCGGGAGGTAGCCTCCTTCGGTGACCCGCCGTGGCACTTCCTGGGACTCACGGATGACGCGACGGCGGCCGTCAGGACTCGATGGCCAGTTAGCCCGCGTGACCAGCGTCCCGGCGTAGACCGGTTCCCACCCGATCGCGTACAGCGGCACGGCTTCGGGTAGCTGGGTCCGCAGGCAGTACACCGCGCGCAGGTGGTACCACTTGGAGACCGCGACGAGCGGCAGTCCCCTGGCGAGTGCTTCGCGCAGGCAGGGCAGGGAAAGCTCGACGTTCTGCCAGGTGTCCTTGGACTGATCTTCGACCATTATCGCACTGGCGGGTACGCCCGCGGCGGCAAGCTGGCGCGCGAACTCGAGTCCTTCCACGATGCCGTTGTGCCGGTTGATGCCGCCGGTCGCGATGATCAGCGGCGCGAGGCCGCGATGGTACCGGTCGGCGGCGATGCAGGCGGGTGCGGCCTGGTTGGTGCCGAACAGGACCAGCGCGGACGGCTCGGTGTCCGGCGGCGGGGCGTCGATGTCCACGCTTACGGTCAGCGCGGTTATCTGCGCGGCGGTCAGCTCATCGTCAGTCACCGGTGTTCCCTTCGCCGCTGGGAGCTGCGGGAAGCGCTAGCCGCGTGCCCGCGTCGATGTACCGGGCGCGGAACCGGGCGACGTTGCCGCCAGTGACTGGTCTAGCTTCCCCGCCAGCACCATGGTCGGCCACACGAGGTGTCCCGATTCCAGCGCGGCCGCCCCGGCCGCTGCCGCCTCGTCGATCTCGCCGAGCCCGGCTGCGGCGAGCGCAAGAATCAGCAGCGTGCGCGCGTAGTTGGTCGGCTGGTCTGCGGGCGCGCGGATATGCGGGCTGTAGGCGGTCTCGATGATCCGCCGGGTCATAGCTGCAGCCTCGCCGGGCCTGCCTGCCAGCAGCAGCGAGGTAGCGGTGTAGGGCGGATCTTCGGCCCGCGGCACCGAGTAGATGCCGGATGCTGGCGCGGATGGCCCGAGCTGGCTCATCGCCGCTGACGCCCGGCGGCGTGCGGCCGACACGCCTGCCAGGTCGCCGGTCATGGCCAGGCAGCGCATTTCCTGCGCGGCGAGCTTGGCGCGCGCGACCGTTCCCGCGGGCGCCTCGGCCTGGCCCCGGCGCGCGGCAGCCGCGGAACGCACCGGGTCTCCCTGATACCAGGCGATCAGCGACCGGGTAAGCGCGGCCCACCCGAGCAGCTCCGGGTATCCGGCGTCAGCCACGGACGGTGCGACGGCGACGGCGTGGGCATAGAGGCGGACCAGTTCGGCCAGCCCGTCTTCAGCGATATCGAGGCCGTTGCCATTGCCGTTCATCGCGACCTGGAGCGCCTCGACGGCCCGCGACGGCCAGCCGGACCTGGTGACACGCCCCCGCCGCCGGGCGGGGGCGCTGCGGGCGGCGATTGCGGCGAGGGTTCCCCCCGCTTCCAGATGCCTGTCCAGCGTTTCGGCTAGCTGCGGTGACGGGCGGGCGGTGCCGCTGCGCAGGTTGGAGACATGGCCGGGGTTGCAGTAGGCCGCGCGAGCCAGCTCGCGCACGCCGACGCCGCGCACCTTCATCAGGCGCGCTAGCTCCTTGCCGAAGTCACTCATCCCGGGTGTGCCCGATCGCGCGTAAGGGGGTGTGCCGTCGTTTTGCGTGTATGTCGTTGCCCGCCGTACACGCAACGTCTTCAGGTTATGCCGCCGACGCGGTTGACTGCCGGTATTCATGTGGGTGCGCCAAGCAAGGAGAACGCCGGATGACCGGGCAGGCGGTCGTGCAGACGGACGGGACCACGCAGCAACGGACAGCGTGGCAGCCGGTGACGGGCGCGCGCCAGTGCGAGCAGGGACATATCGACATGGAGCCTGAAGGCCCGCATGAACGGTGGCCTGAATGGAATTTCCGGCGCGACGACCACCGGATAGGCGAGGAACCCGTTCGCTCCTACCGGGCTGGAGGGTGAGAGGTGGCGGGCGCCTTGGCGTGTCCGGCGTGCCCTGCGGGGCAGCTGGCCCGGCAGCGTGACCCGCTGTGCCGGGCATGTGCGCAGGCGGCGCAGGAGGTAGTGTCCTGGCCGTTGTGGGTGTTTGATTCTCCGCTGCTGCGCCAGACTCTGGCTGACCTGAACCTCCCGGCGGTCCCGGCGATCGTGCAGGCGGCCTGCGGACTGACACAGGGGGATCTTGCCGGGGTGGCGGGGTGGAGGGTCTGGACGCGGATCTCCTGGTGCACCGATGTCTCCTTGTGCACCGATGCCATGAGGAGCCTGCCCTGGCCGAGTTCGTTGATCATTGCCCGCGTCATCGGAGCGGAATGTTCCCGCCGCTGAGATCGCGGCGAACATCCGGCCCTGCACGGGGGTTCAGCAGGATGGTGTGCAGGCACATCCCACCCGCGCCCGGCTGCCAGGACGGCCCTGGCTCATGGCCGCACAACTCGGGCAGTTCCTGCCAGCTTTGCCCGCCGTCACCGAAGCGGAAGTGCCGGGAGCCCTGGCAAGAGAACTGGTTACCCACCGGTGCCCAGGTCGCGCCGCCGTCGTCGGAGCGCTGGATCACCTGCCCTGGACCAGCCGCGCTCATCGCCTCGGCGGGAGTCGCGCACGTGACGCGACCGGGAGTTGCCTAGCGCAAATTAGCTGGTCATCGCCATATCACCGCGCAGGATGATTGCTACCGTGACCGTGTGCTGGGTGCAGGCTGGACGGAGGCCGTGGCCCTCGCGGCGGCGTTCGCCATCGCGGTGCTGGCCACGCCTGCGGGGATCTCCGGGGCGGTGCTGCTGCTCCCGTTTCAGGTCAGCGTGCTGGGCACGCCGAGCCCGGCGGTCACCCCGACCAACCTGCTCTACAACGTGGTGGCGACCCCGGGTGCGTTGTACCGGTACTGGCGGCAGGGGCAGACCGGCGGCAAGCTCGCCCTGGTCCTCATCGCCGGGACGCTGCCCGGCGTGGTCGCCGGATCGGTCATCCGGGTGGAACTGCTGCCCGGCGCCCGCGTCTTCGCCCTCGTGGTCGCAGCGGTACTCGTGCCGCTCGGCGCATGGCTGACCCTGACCAGGCCAGTCAGGCCCGGAACCGGACCCGGCCGGCCCGCGCCGTTCCGGTGCCCGTGCTGATCCTGCTCGCGGCGGTGGTGGGCTGCGTCGGCGGGATCTACGGCATCGGCGGCGGCTCGATCCTGGCTCCCGTCCTCATCGGCACCGGACGGGCGCCCCGGGTAGTCGCTCCGGCCGCTCTGGCGTCCACCTTCGTGACCTCGGTAGCCGGAGTGATCACCTTCATGGTCCTCTCGGCCCATCATCACGGACCGGTCGCCCCCGACTGGCCGACCGGGACCGCGCTGGGCATCGGCGGCCTGGCGGGCGCGTATACCGGCGCTCGCATCCAGCAGCGGCTCCCTGACACGCTTATCCGCCGAGTGATGGGTGTCCTGGTGGTCGCTATCGGCGCCCGCTACCTGTGGGCAGGCCTTGGCTGACACCACGGCCGGGCACTGCGCCAGTGCCGCCAGCAGCGGCGGGCGCCACGACCGGGTGTCTCTCCCGGACGGCCAGGTGGCGACGCCAAGAGCGGTAACCGGACCGGCCGGCTAGCCGCCCGGCCACGCAGCGACGACGACCAGGCGGCTCGTGCGGCCTGTCCTAAGATCCCTGTCAGGCTCCGTAAATGTGCAGCCCGGCATAAGGGCCTGCGATCCGGGCGGACCGTGTGGATAAGGCAGTGCCTGACTGCGTTGAGAAGCAGCGGCTCAACTGGCACAGTCCCCGGCAACTAGGCAGTAGGCCCGACGTCTTCAACGGACCCCTGCATTTGCGTAAATAAGTAACCACCGTTCGTAGTCGCATGTCCGTTGGGCGCCAAGGTTGGCCTCGTTTCCCGGCTGCCGTGCAAGATGCTGATCCTGACCACGTTCGACCTCGACGACTATGTCTACGACGGACTGAGGGCCGGGGCCAGCGGCTTCCTCCTCAAGGACACCCAGCCCGCCGACCTGGTCGCCGCCATCGCACCATCGCGGCCGGCGACGCCGTCCTCGGGCCGGGCGCCACCAGCCGCCTCGTCCGCCAGTTCGCCGCCAGCCAGCGACCCGAGCGCGGCGATCACGCGGACGCACAGCCGGGGAGCGCCCGGATCAAGCAGGCTCTGACCGGCCGTGAGCAGGAGGTCTTCTGCTGCATCGCGGCGGGCATGTCCAACAGCGAGATCGCGGCCAGCCTGTTTCTGTCCGAGGGCACCGTGAAGGTTCACGTCGGCCGTATCCTGGCCAAGCTTGGCTTGCGGGACCGCGTCCAAGCGGTCGTCCTGGCGTACGAATCCCGGCTGATCGTCCCCGGGACGCCACCGGGTGGCCGGGGTGGAAACCCGTGCTGACAGCCGGAGTTTTGCCGCTAGGCACCAGGCGCAGTACATAAATTCGCGCCCGATGGGCAGCCCACGACACAATGCTGGAGCAGCGAGGAGAGGCGGGCACACGCATGTGGCACGTGCTGGAACACCGTGAGATGAAACGCACCGCCCGCGCCCGCGCGGGCGTCACGCCGGGGCCCGCTCCCCCAGCCTGGCCGCCCGGCCGGCACCGATCTCCTGCCCCAGATCAAGCACATCGTGGTGCTGATGATGGAGAACCACTCCTACGACAACTACCTCGGCATGTTGCCGGGTCGTGGTGACGGTTACCCGCTCGGTCCCGACGGCCAGCCCGACGTATCCAACGTCGGAGCGGACGGCGAGGTCATCCGGGCGTTCCGGCAGCCCACGACCAAGCAGTACTACGGCGTGCCTTCGCAGAGCTGGCACGCGAGCCACGTCCAGTGGGGGGAGGGGAAAAACGACGGCTTCGTGACCAGCGCGCAGGACCTGCAGGCGGCGGCCAAGGCCGGGAACGCGCCGCGCCTCAACACCTCGCCTGAGGCCGCGGTCACCGGTATGGGCTACTGGTCAGAAAGCGACCTGCCGTTCTACTACGGGCTGGCCCGGACCTTCCCGCTGGCCGATCGCTGGTTCTGCTCGTGCCTGGGCCCCACCTTTCCTAACCGGCGGTTCCTCATCGCGGGCACCGCGCACGGCCTCATCGACGACTCCCCCTACGACCTGCTCGACTACCCGCCGACCGGGACCATCTTCGACGTGCTCGCCGAGCACGACATCTCCTGGGTCAACTACCATCCGGTGGCCAAGGACGAATCCGCGTGGAGGCGCTACGCCCGGCACAAGCGGAAGATGGTCGTTCGCCGCCTGCGGTCGGCGGGCCGGGTCCTGCCCGCCGCGACCCAGGACGTGCAGAAGGACATTCAGTTCACCGCCGATGTCTTCCCGCTCGGCCTCGGCCGGTACATGGAGCACGTCCGCAGCATCGACCAGTTCTTCACCGACGCCGCCGAGGGGAACCTGCCGGCCTTCAGCCTGGTCGACCCGGACTTCGCGAACTACTCCGAGGAGAACCCGCAGGATATCCGTAAAGGCGAGAGCTTCGCCGCGGAGATCATCAACCGGGTGATGCGCGGCAGCGGGTGGCCGGACACCTTGCTGATCTTCCTGTACGACGAGCACGGCGGGTATTACGACCACGTGCCGCCGCCGGCCGCCGTTCCGCCCGACGACGTCGAGGGCCGCAGCGTGATCGGCAGTCACAGTCGGCTGGAAACGATGTTGCGGCCGACTCCTGCCCGGCGTGGTCAAGAGCAAGGAGACTCTGGACGCCGGGCCGCGCAGGTACGACCAGTACGGGTTCCGGGTCCCGGCGGTGATCGTGTCACCGTACGCGCGCCCGGACTACGTCACCTCCGAGGTCTTCGACCACACCTCCGTGCTCAAGCTGGTCGAGGAGAAGTGGAACCTGCCCCCGCTCACCGCGCGGGACGCCGCGGCGCGCTCGCCGCTGGACGCGCTTGACCTCACCGGCGCTCCGGCCTTCCTCAAGCCGCCGTCGCTGCCCGAACCCAGCCTGCGCTGGGGCACCTGGTAACGCGGCGGCAGCCAGCGCGGCGCCTCAGCCGGGCGGCGTGGGCAAAAGCGTTACGGGGCCGGGGTTTTCGCGCCTCCCCGTAAGGTAGCTAAGGGCATGCAATCAACCTCTTTGAGGCACGCGACCGGCCGAGCCAGACGAGCATCGGACAGCCAAGGCGCCCATGTCATGGCCCGGGCGGGACTCGCCGCGCGGGGCGTCATCTACATACTGATCGGCTGGGTCGCGTTGCTCGTCGCGCTCGGCCTCAGTTCGCACGAGGCCGACCAGCAGGGCGCCTTGCAGCTACTCGCGGGCAAGCCCTACGGCCTGGTCGCTCTCTGGCTGCTCGCCATCGGTTTCGCCGCCTACGCGCTGTGGCGGCTGAGCGAGGCCGCGTTCGGGGTCACCGGTGAGGGAAACGGCGCCGGTCCCCGGCTGAAGTCGCTGGGCCGCGGGTTGGTCTACGCCTTCTTCGTGGTCCTGACCATCAAGGTGATCTCCGGCAAGCAGGGCAGCCAGGCCCGGCAGCAGCAGGACATCACCGCTCAGGCCATGCAGCATCCGGCCGGGCGGTGGCTGGTCGGCATCGTCGGGGCTGATCATCGTCATCGCCGGCCTGGCGCTCGTGCTCGAGGGCGTACGGCACAAGTTCATGAAGCAGCTGCATGACCGGGCAGATGAGCGCCCGCACCCGCCGCGTGGTCAAGTGGCTCGGCACGGTCGGGACCAGCGCCCGCGGAGTGGTCTTCGCGCTGGTCGGCGTTCTGGTCATGGACGCGGCGGTCACCCACAACGCGGCCAAGTCCGGTGGCGTGGACAAGGCCCTGCTGACGCTGCGCGACCAGCCGTTCGGTCAGGTGCTGCTGATCCTGGCCGCCCTCGGGCTGGTCGTCTTCGGCGTATACGGGCTGTGCGAGGCACGCTGGCGAAAGGTCTGAGGCCATGTCCACCGATACTGCTGCTCGTTCCCGCCGTAGCCTGACCCCGCTCGTCGTGGTCAGCGTGGCGGCGCTGGTCTTCGCGGTCCTGCTCGATCTTGGTCCGGGTGCAGTGGGCCCCGCTCGAGTCCGCCGACCACGGCGCCGCCGCCCACCTCAACAACCTGGTCGCGGGCCACAAGACGATCGTCTCGGTGGTCAAGGCGGTGACCTACCTGGGCAGCAACGCGGTGCTCTGGACCGTCATCGTCGCGGCGTCGGTCATCCTCGCGATCAGGAAGCGCTGGCGGCTGGCCATCTACCTCCTCGTCACCGGCGCCGGGGCGCTGGTGCTCGACCCCGTGCTGAAGTCTCTGGTCGGCCGGCTGCGCCCGGTCGTCGCGCATCCCGTCGCCTACGGCACCGGGGACAGCTTTCCCAGCGGGCACTCGCTCGGCTCGATCGTCTGCTACGGAGCGATCCTGCTGGTCTTCCTGCCGGCCGCCCGCGGCCGCTGGCGGCCCGTCTTCATCACCGTGATCACCGCGCTCGTGGTGCTGATCGGGATCAGCCGGATCCTGCTCGGCGTGCACTTCCTGTCCGACGTCATCGGGGCCTGGGCGCTCGGGATCACCTGGCTCGGCGTCACCGCCTTCGCCTTCGAGCTGACCCGGCAGGCGGCCGGGCAGCCGGTGACCGACCCGGTGACCGAGGGGCTGGAGCCCGAGGCCCGCGCCGACCTGAAGCCGGCCGAACCGGAGCGAGCCGCCGGCACGCGCCCGGCCTGCATCGCGGCCGCATCGCCGCGGCCATCGTGGTCGTCTGGGTGCTGATCGTCGGGCTCATCATCGGGATCGGCGAACTGATCACCAAGCACGGCCACGGCCAGGGCAACGTGCTGGGCGACACGACGATCCCGCACTGGTTCGCCGCCCACCGCACGGCCCGCCCTGAACTCCTGGAGCGAGGTCTTCAGCACGCTCGGGGCGACCCAGGCGATCCTGATCGTGGCCCTGGCCACCTGCGTGGTCTTCCTCGCCGTGACCAGGCGCTGGCGGCCGGTGGTGTTCATCGCGACGGTCATGTTCGGCGAGCTCGCGGCGTTCCTGACCGCCGCCGCGGTGGTCAAGCGGCCCAGGCCGAACGTCTCCCACCTGGACCACAAGCTGCCCACCTCGGCGTTCCCGTCCGGGCACATGGCCGCTACCACCTGCCTGTACGTCGCGGTGGCGATCCTGGTCATCGGTCACGCTCGCGGCTGGTGGCGTTACCTGTTCCTCATCCCCGCCATCGCCATGCCGGTCCTGGTCGCGCTGTCCCGGATGTACCGGGGCGAGCACCATCCCACCGATATCGCCGGCAGCCTGCTGTTCGCCGCGCTCTGGCTGACCGCGACCACCGTGGCTGATCAAGCCGAACTCCGCGCGACTGCGGCGACCACGCCGGGCCGGCACGGCCGAGTCGGGGCGGGGCGCGCGGCACCGCGAACGTCATGCGGCTCGGTGCGCCGTCAGGATGAGCACCTGGGCAGGTGAGCTGGCCCGAGCTGAGCAGGCGACCGATCCGGTCGCTCTGCTCGCCGGCCGCCGACAGCTGCGGGGTGCGCCCGAAGCGCCGTTGCAGTTCCCGCTCGACCGCGGCGGTGCGGTCCTGCCAGTCCGCGGACGGCGACGGCAGGTCACCGCGCATCGGCCCGGCTCAGCACCTGCAGGTCCGCCTGGTCGAGCAGCGCCGTCAGCTGGCCGTCGGTCGGGAAGTGGTTGCCCTGCGGCGGATCGTCCAGCCGCGGCGTGGTGGCCAGGTAGACCAGCAGGCCGATCCGGCCGCCCGGACGCAGCACCCGGCGCATCTCCCGCAGCATGGCCAGCTGCTGCGCCGCGGTGGCCTGGGTGCAGAGCACGCCCAGGGACCACACCAGGCCGGCCGAGGCGTCCGGCCAGGGCAGCGCCATCGCGTCGGCCTGGACGACCGGGGCATGGAAGAGCCTGGCCGCCGCGCGGCACGCGCCCGGCTCGGGTTCCAGCAGAACGGGCCGGACGCCGGTGCGCTCGGCCGCGTAGGCGGCGGGGCCGCCGACGCCCGCGCCGACGTCGATCATCAGCTCGCCGGCGGCAGGCCGCAGCCGGTCGAGCAGCCAGTCCAGGGCGGACGGCTGCCCGCTGCCCCGGCAGCCCGCCGGGATGAAGTACTCGCGGGCCCAGCGCCTGCGCCACCTGCGCGGTCCATTCGGCCACGGTGTCGAACTCGGCCGTCATCGGGTCATCGAGGTCAGTCATGAGCGCCCCCTGCCCGGATACGCTGCGCCAACTCGGCTTTGAGCCGAGCGGCGTAAGTGTATCCGCGGGCCGACGCCATGCCCGAGATGTTCACGCCCACGACACCGGGGATGCGCAGCAGGGCCCGGGCCTCATCCGCCGCGGCCGCCAGCCCGGCCTCGACCGGGTCCGGAGTCGTCCAGCACCCGGCGGACCGCCGCCGGGTCGAGTTCCAGGCCGGGCAGCGCGCTGAGCACGTCCGCCGACCGGGCATCGGTGAAGAGCGCGACCGCGGCGATGACCGGGATGGTCACCCCGGCCCGCGCGGCCGCCGCCATGAACTCGGTCACCGACGCCACCGAGGCGTGGTTGAGCACCGCGACCGCCGCCCCGGCGCGCTGCTTGTGCGCCAGCCGTACCCCGCGCAGGTGCCGCGGCGGCGCCGTGACCGTCTCCGCGACGGCCGACGGACAGGCCGACGGACGCGGCGAGCGCGGCCAGCCGCGTCCCGTCCAGGTCAAAGACCTGGGTCACGTCCGGCCGGACGTCGTAGGCGCGCGCGTCGCCGGTCACGCACAGCACGGCGTCCACGCCGACGTGGCGCAGGCCGGTCAGTTCCTGCTCCAGGACGATCCGGTTCCTGTCCCGGCAGGCCAGCGTCAGCCACGGCCGCACCCCCGCCTGGAGCAGCAGCGACGCGTGCAGCGTGGGCGGGAAGTCCGGCCGGTCCTGGTGCTCCCCCACCAGCACCGCGTCGCAGGACGGCGCGAGCACGGCGGCCACCGAGGTGAGCATCGGCAGCGAATACGGCTCGGAGCTGAAATCGGTCAGGATCAGCGGCGTGGCGCGCAGCGGAACCGGCGGCACCGGTTCCGCCCACGGCGCCGGGGCCGGGAACGCGCACGGGTGCGGCCGGACCTCGCAGCTTCCGTCGGCCCGCACCCCGCCGCACGGTCCCATCACCATGTGCTTCGGGCAGGAAGCAGCCGCCGCGGCGCGCATCTGCATCGGGTCAGGATCTCACGCGCCGACCGCCGCGGTCAGGCCAGGTCGAGCCGGACCGGCAGCGACGGCTGGCCGAGCGCGTGCCGGGCGTGGGCGATGGCCTCGGTTTCGATCCGGCGGCGCAGGGCGGCCAGGTCGGCCGACGTGGCCGTGGTGACGGTGAGCACGAGTTCGGGATCGCTGCCGTCGCCGATGACCCGGCCCTTGGCCGTCTCGACCCCGTGGTAACTGCTGATCTCGCTGGCCAGGGCGCTGATCAGGGCGGCCGGACGCATGATGGTGGTGCCCGGGTCACCGCCCGGCCGGAGATGGTGATGTCGCCGGCCCGGTCGGTGGAGAGCAGCAGGGCCGCCACCCAGCGCAGCGTGACCAGCGCGATGAGCAGGCAGACGCCCGGCCACGGCGGGCCAGACCCAGCTCCGTGCTGGCCGACGTAGTCGCTGACCCGGTTGGCCAGCAGGGTGTGGTGGGCGTAGGCCGTGCCGAACGCGCCGACCGAGGCGGCCATCGCGGCCGCTCCCGCGAGGAGGAGGAGCACGCCGAACACGATCAGCGCCAAGCGGTTCGTACGGTCGGCATGCATCAGCGCCTCCGCGGCACGATGTGCACCCGCAGGCGCGGCGGGTGATGGAGGTCCAGGCTGTCCAGGCAGCCGCGAAGCGCCTGCCGGACGGGTTCGGTCAGGGCCTCGGCGGCGGGACGGCCGCGGGCGGCCGCGGTCGCCGTGACGCGGGCGCGGCGGCGGCGGACTGTCACGGTCGCGCTGGAGATGCCGTCGACTCCGACGGCGCTGGCCGCGCATCATCGCCGGCCAGGCCGCGAGGGGTGACGGCCGCGTCGGTGGCGTCGTCGCTCGGAACGCACCGCCAGCCGGGAGGCCCGGGCGGCTTGAGCTCCAGGGCGAGGATCACCACGCCGATGACGATCAGGATGGCGGACCAGACCCGGACGACCGTCGCGTCCCACCGGGTACCTGCGGGCCCAGCGGTACCAGGTGCTCCAGTGCACCAGCAGCGGGCTGTGATGGACGGCGAAGCCGATGACCTCGGCGATGAGGATGACGCAGGCCGCCAGCAGGGCCGCGGCCAGGATGAAGGCAAGCGGTCGGTTCCAGGACACGCATCGTGCGGCTCCTCCCCTACCGGACCCGCGGCGGCGGGGCGATAGTCGGTGGCCAGGTCGGCGACGACGATGTGGACCTCGTCGACCTCCAGCCCGGTGAGTTCCCTGACCCGGTCCCTGACATGGCCGCGGACCTGCCGGGTGACCTCGGGAACGGAGGCGGGCCAGCGGACGCTGATCTCCAGGTTCACGAAGGCTTTCGAGCCGTCGACCTCGACGGTGGTCTTGGGCAGCGCGTCGAGGTCGGTGCCGCGCACGCCGAGGTGACCCGCGCCGGGCACGACCCGGCCCAGCATCCGGGCGGCCGCGGCGCCGGCGTCCGGGTTCTCGGCCGCGGCCCGGGCGGCGATCTTCACCACCACCCGGTCGGCGATGCTGATCGTCCCCGCTCGGTGCGGCCCACGCGGGGACCTGCCGGTTGGCCTGCTCTGTATCGGTCGGCTCGGAGCAGACGGCACTCACTTGCCGCGGCGGCTGCGCGAGAGCCATCCCTGCGCATCCACGTCGCCGTCGAGGACCTTGGCGACGCCGTAACCGATCGCGCCGAGCAGACGCCACGATCAGCATGTCACCGAAATTGCCGAACACCAGCGCCAGGCCCAGGATCAGGCCGGTCACGGTGGCGAGCGCGGTACGGTTCATGACTCACATCCGAAAGAGTACGGATAGGCGGACAGCCGGCATTCACACGGGCCCGGGGGATCATCGATGTCGGCGATCACGACGTCGACCGGGCGGTGCCCGGTGAGCGGCGCCACGATCACGGTGATCAGGGCGGCCAGGTCCGCGGCGGGCACCCCCCAGCGGGAACGGACCTGTACCGTCACCCGGCCGTCCCGCACCAGCGACCCCGGCGACCGTCCGGCCGGGCAGGTAGGAAACGACCTCGCCGAACCGGCCGCCGACCAGGGCGGACACGCCGGCGCAACCGCGGACGGCCGCGGCCACCGCGTCGACGTCAACGCCGTCGATCACGGCGGCTCGGAGGAACGTGTCGGCTGGCTGGGTCATGACACCCGTGAGGTGGCGCTGGTGTCCTGGTCCGTGTCGGTGGGGAGGTACACGTCATCGACGGCGATGTTGACCTCGACGACGCGCAGGCCGGTCATCCGCTCGACCGTCTGCTTGACGTTGCGCTGGATGCTGCGCCCAAGCTCGGCGATGCTGACGCCGTATTCGACCACGATGTCGAGGTCGATCGCGGCCTCGGTCGCGCCGACCTCCACGCCGACGCCCTGGGCGACGTTAGGACCGGTGCTACCGGGGATGCGCTCGCGGATCGAGCCGAACGCGCGGCTGCCGCTGGTGCCCATCGCGTGCACCCCGGCGATCTCCCGGCAGGCCTTACCGGCGATTTTCTGCACGACGCCCTCGGCGACGGTGATCTGCCCGTCGTCGCCGGCGAGCCGGTCCCGCGTCGCCGGGCTGGCCGCCGTGCTCGTGGTGGCGGGGGTCTCGCTGATCGTCGGGCTCGCGGGCTGGGTCATCAGGGCATGCTCCTTCGAGGGGTCGCGGGACATTGGCGGCCCGGTATCGTCTACCCGCGCCGACACATGGTTTGACACCGCTTGGGGAGTATCCTCGCAATATTTTTTCCCGGGGAGCTCGCATAGATGGCAGCCGTAGAGACGTCCAGGCCCGAAGCGGGGCAGGTGGGGGACGCCTATCTGGTGGCCAGGGCTCAGCGGGGCTACGTCGATGCCTACGAAATCCTGGTGCAGCGGCATTCGGCGATGGCCTACCGGGTCGCCCTGCGGCTGACCGGCAATCACCACGACGCGCAGGACGTCGCCCAGGAAGCGCTGATCGCCGCCTGGCAGAACCTGGCCAGGTTCCGGGCCGACTCGTCGTTCTCCACCTGGCTCTACCAGATCGTGACCCGCCGGGCCCTCAACAAGGTCACCCGCGGCCGCGCCGACACCTCGGTCGAGCTGCTCCCGGACGTCGCCGACCCGGCCGGGGAGCCTGCCGAGCAGGCCGAGCGCAACCTGGCCGTCGACGCGGTCACCGACGCGCTGGGCGCTTTGCCGTTGAGCCAGCGGGTCGTGATAGTCCTTCACCATTTCGAGGGACTGACCTACGCTGAGGTAGCAAATGTGACCGGCAGCACCGAAGCGGCGGTTCGCAGCCACCTGTTCCGCGCCCGGCGCGCTCTCGGGACGACGCTGCAGGAGTGGAGGTGAGCGGCCCGTGAACGATCCGCCGCCGGACCGCCACTCTGGGCCGGCTGCTGAGCACCGCGACCTTGGCCTGCGGCGCCGATGTCGACCTGCTGCTCGAGCAGGTCGCGGACGGCCGGGCCCAGGACCAGGACGCCCACCAGCGGGGATGCGTGCATTGCCAGGCCGCGATCGGCGAGCTCAGCGGCGTGTGGGAACCGGTCACCGAGCTGGCGGTCAGCCCGGTGCCCGCCCCGCCCGGGCTGACCGCGGCGGTCATGAGCCGGATCCGCGGCTCTGGTCCGCGACATCTGGTACACGCTGGAGGCCACGGACGTCGGAGTGATCCGGATCGCCGCCCGGATCGTGGCCACCCTGGCGCGCGACAGCGCCCGGATGGTTCCCGGTGTCCGCGTCGCCCTCGGCCGCAGCACCCGCGGACGACATCGCCGCGCTCACCGAGCGGGCCACGTTCGGGCACCGTCACCCGCACGCCGCGGTGGGGGTCCTGGGCCGGACCGCGGTGGTGGACCTGGCGGTAGCGGTTACTTACGGGGATCCGGTGCACGAGGTGGCGCGCGAGGTCCAGCGGCACGTGATCACCACCCTGCGCGAGCAGGTCGGGCTGCAGAACGTCGCGGTCAACGTCACCGTCGACGACGTCCTCGACGAGGATGACGCTTAGCCCGGAGACGGACGGGCCCACGGCGATTGGCCCGCCTGGCCCGTGGCCTAATGCACCCGCGGGGGTCTAGGTCCGCGGCGGAGCCGCCTGACCGCGGCGAGCCCAGCCGGGCCGGCCACGCCCGGTGCCGCACGATGAACACGGGCGGCAGTGGCCCGGGTCAGGGGTCGCGTCGAGGGACTGGATACCCGCGATGAAGGCATCGGCATCACCGCCGGCGTCGGGATGATGCGTCCGGATGAAATCCCGGCGGCGGCGCCGTGCCTGGTGAAGCTGGTCCTCGTCCATCGCTGACCCCAGGCTAGAGCATTGGGTCCGGGATTCTGAACATAAGAGTCATGTTTTCGAGCCCCAGGCTTGAGTCGCGCTCGGGTGATGTAGTCCTCGACGTGGTGATCGATGATGGTCTGTGCGTGGCGCAGTGCGGGCGGGGCTTGCGGCTGGTCGGCGGCGGCCAGCGGTCGCAGCAGGCGGTTGCAGAGCTTGGTGTAGAAGATCGCCAGGCGCTGGCCGTCGGGGATCAGGACGCAGGTGTGGGTGTGCTCGATCCGGCGGATCAGCCCGTTGAGGCGCAGGCGGCGCAGGTCGTACGTCATCTGGCTGGCGCTGATTGGCCTCGGCGAAGGAGGCCGCCGCCCGGCGGAACGCCGCCTCCGCCGTTCCAGCAACGCCGGTGAGGGATCGGCTGCTGCTCATGCACGGTCAGGAAATGGACCACCTGCCGCCCGCCACCGGGTTGGGAACGGACAAGGTCAGGTAGACCCGGTCCACGGAGTCGAGCTCCAGCAGCGTTTGCCCGTCCAGCACGTCGCGGGCCGTGACCGCATTTGCCCGCACCAGACGTGATGCTATGACGACCCTTCGCAACGTGTTCCTGATTGCGTCAGGAACTTAAGGAAGCGTCCCGGCTCTGCCTGTTCCATGATCATGGCCAGAAACGGGCGAATACCGCCGAAACTACCGATGAACACGGGCGGCAGCGGGTCACCGTCGAGCCCGAAGTCGGAGATACGGGGTCGCGGTCACGGTCGGCGGCCAAGGACTGCAGGCCCGCGATGAAGGCGGCGGGGTCGCCGCCGCGGTCCGGGTGGTGGGCTCGGATGAAATTTCGGCGGCGGCGCTTGGCCTGGTGATCCTGGTCTTTGTCCATGGCTGACCTCACGGCCAGGCTAGCAGCGTCCGGCAGGGCGGCCTGGGTGATCGTGCTCGCGGTCCGGACCAGGCTGGCGACCGCCTCGGCCGGGGTGAGCCGGGCCAGGTCGGTCAGGGAGAACAGGGCTTCCGCGCTGACCACCGCGGCCAGGTCCTGCTTGAGCTGGCTGAGCCGGGCGGGGTCGGTGGCGCCCAGCGTGTCGTCCAGCGGAGCCAGCGCCTCGTCGATCAGGCCGAACCGCAGGCCCGGGCGGGCCGGCGCCAGCTCGGGGCGGGTGATGGTGGCCGCGATCATGGCCCGGACCGCCGTCTGCGAGGACAGCACGCCGCGGAGCAGGAACTCGCACGCGAACGCGACCCGCTCGACGGGATCAGCGCAGTCCGCGACCGGGCCGAGAGCCTGCGCCGGGCTGGGCCACAGGCCGTCAAAGGCCTCGTTGACCAGGGAGGCCAGGTCGGGGAAGTAGCGGTAAGCGGTGGCCTCGGAGACCAGCGCCAGCCGGGCCACGTCCGGCATGGTCACGGTGCCGCCGGAGCGGATGATGTCGCGGCAGGCCTGCAGGATCGCCATCCGGGTGCGCTTCTTCTGGTTGACCCGCCCGGTGTCGCTGTCGGTCGTCATCGAGCGCCTCCGCCTCGGCTTGGTGCTAGTTGGCACCTCTTCATGATAGTCCACTTGCATCATGGATGGAAGCTCATCTATATTAATGAGAGTTCACTCTCACGAAGGAGCAACGCAGATGACTGAGGTCTCTGTCGTCGGGCCGGGCCGGCGGCGAGGTGTTCCAGCTGGGCCCGACCCGGATGCGCATCCTGGAGGACGGCCGCACCACCGGGCACCGGCTCGGGCTGGCCGAGATCACGCTCGCCTCCGCACACCGACGGGCCGCCGCAGCACCGGCACGCACAACACGACGAGGGCTTCTACGTCGTCTCTGGCACGGCCCGCTTCACCGTCGGGGAGACGACCCACGAGGCGGCCGCGGGCACGCTGGTGATGATCCCGCCGGGCGCCCCGCACACCTTCGCCAATCCGGGCGACCAGCCCGCCGTGCTGCTGAACTCCTTCACGCCCGACCTGTACGTGCAGTACTTCCGGGAGCTGCGCGACATGATCGCCGGCGGCCAGGCGCTGACCCCGGAGTCGACCATCGAGGTGATGAGCCGGTACGCCACCGAGCCCGCCGACCGATTTCGCTTAACGAGTACGTCGCTCACTAAGGAGAACATCATGACCACCACCGTTTACACCCGTCAAGCTCGACGGCGTCGGCCCCGTCGACCTCACCGTCGACGAGCAGGGTGCGGGCCGGCCGTTCCTGCTGCTGCACGGCGGCGGCGGACCCGGCACGGTCGCCGGTTTCGCCGCCCTGCTGGCCGGGTCCAGGGCCGCCCGGGTGATCACCCCGACCCACCCCGGCTTCGGCGGCACCCCCCGGCCCGAGGCGCTGCACACCGTGGCCGGGCTCGCCGGGCTCTACGTGGCGCTGCTTGACCAGCTTGGACACCGGCGACGTGACCGTGGTGGGGAACTCCATCGGCGGCTGGATCGCCGCCGAGATGGCGCTGCTCGCCTCGCCCCGCGTCAGCGGCATCACCATCGTCAACGGCGTCGGCATCGTCGTGCCGCGGCCACCCGGTCGCCGACTTCTTCTCGCTGACCATGGACCAGGTGACCAAGCTCAGCTACCACGACCCCGACCGGTTCCGGATCGACCCCGCGCACGCTGCCCCCGGCCGCGCAGGCGGCCATGGCCGGCAACCGGGCCACGCTGGCCGTCTACGCCGGCACGGCGATGAACGACCCCACCCTGGCCGGGCGCCTGTCGGCGGTGCGGACACCGACCCGGGTGCTGTGGGGCGACAGCGACCAGATCGTCGACCCCGACTACGGCCGCGCGTTCGCCGCCGCCATCCCGTCGGCCCGGTTCCAGCTGCTCACCGGCACCGGCCACATGCCCCAGCTGGAGACCCCGGACCAGCTGCTGCAGGCGATCTGGCCGCCGTGATGACGGCCAGTGCTACGGCTAGTGTCACGGCGGGCCGGCTACGGCTCGCCGTCGGGATGTTCGGGGGTGCGGTTGGGCAGCACCCGGGGCTCGACCGGTCGCCCGCGCGTGGCGGCGGGGACCCGACCAGCGGGCCGGGACGACGTCCAGGCCCGCGGCCAGCAGGTAGGTGGCCGCCTCGTAGTTGACCCGCCAGCCCCGGAAGTGCGGCCAGGCCTCCTCGGCCGTCCGCTCGACCGGGAACCCCGCGGCCGTGATCCGCTCCCAGCCCTGCAGGAATTCCTCCCAGGTCAGGCGGACCGGGTCGTCGGGCCGGGGGTCTTCGGCGATGGGCGATCCGCAGCGTGCGGGTCAGCTGACGCAGGGCGGTGAAGCCCATCTGCAGGCACAGCCGGGCCTCGAACGGCGCGCTGGCCGGACAGGCCGCCATGTGCAGGGCCGCGGCGTCCAGCACCGCGAGCTGGGAGATGACCCACGAGCTGTGCGGCTCGGGGGACCGGAAACGCAGCAGCACCGGGTAGCTGGAGTGCGACTCGGCCACGTCGGCCGCCCAGCGTTCCCAGCCCGAGTACAGGGCGGTCAGCTGCTCCACGCCGCGCGCCAGCTGCGCCCGGGCCAGCAGTTCCGGCCCCCAGGCCGGGCTCCCGGCCCGGGGACGGAGCAGCGTGACCTCGGTTTCCCGGCGGTTGTAGAGCCGAGTACATGGTGGGCAGGTAGGCGATCTGGAGGGCGACGACGACCAGCCCCGAGGCCGCCGCGAAGAAATCGATGACGCTGGGCGCCGCGGCGCTGCGGTCGGCGAAGCCGAGGGTGAACAGTGACGAGCCCGCTTCGCGCAAGGCGGCCGGGAAGCTGCCGCCGGGCAGCCACAGCAGCAGCCCGAAGCCGACCACGAAGCCGGCCAGCCAGGTGATCAGCAGCGCGCCGAGGGTGACGGCGGGCTGGCTGGCCAGCAGGCCGTCCCGCCGTTCCCACGATCGCACCGGGCGCAAGCGCCGCCGTGTACCCGCGGTCGACGAACCGGTCGACGACCTTGAGGAACCCGACACGGCCCCGCGGGATGAGCAGGGTGACGGCCATGTTCACCCACACGGCCAGGATGATCAGGCCGCCGAGGACCGCCGCTATGGTGCGCACACCCCGATGCTAGAGGGCGGCAGGCGTGCGGGCGGCGGCGGCGGTGATACCACGGGCCGTTCGGAAGATGTGAATTTTTGTCCGAACGCCCCGTGGTGATACGCCTCGGCTATGACCTGGTCCGGGCGGCGTGCCGGGGCGGCACCTGACGGCTGACCGGGCCCGGCTCCTGGCGTGCCGGCCCGCGGCGCCCCGGCCCTTGCCGGCCAGGCGGGGACTCAGCCGGGCCGCCGCGTGCCTGATCGCGGACACCACGGCGGTCGCCTGGATCGCATCGCTCATCCAGCGAGCCGTTCAGTGAGTGTTTCGCCGGAAACTGGGCCGCTCGAATCCCGTCGCTGGCCATGATGCTGCCTCCCGAGTACCTGGCCAGGGCCAGGTGTCGCCCCCCAAGCGGAACTTGCCCACCACATGTCCCGCTCCTACATATTCCAGACGCGACACAAGGAACGCGGGTTTACTTACCTATCCTCGTATTTACACAGAGTAATTAGCGCACATTTTAGACACCTCAGGCAATTACCGAAAGAAAGCTATGAGTGCAGGCCAGGACGAGGATTTATGTCTCGGTCTCCGAACCTGCCCGGGCCTGAAAATTGGTCATATCGTGCTCAGGGCGGATAGTTCGCCAGCCATTTACTGGCCTGCGCCTGACCCGATCCCAGCGGATCTGTACCGCTTTGCCGGAGAGATCTCGGTCTTATAACATCAACGATGCAGTCACTGGTAGTGAACATTGAATTGGCCGGTTTACCAGATGGTGTAGCCGCCGTCGATGACCAGCACGGCGCCGGTCATGAACGACGAGGCCGGACTGGCCAGGAACACGACGCTGGGCGCGATTTCCTCCGGCCGCGCGTAACGGCGCTGCGGGGTGTCCTCGATCCAGTGCCGGCGGAACTCCGGACGGTCCACCGGGGCCATCTCGGTCTTGACGTAACCCGGGGCGATCGCGTTGACCCGGATGCCCGCGCCTGCCCACTCCGCGGCCAGCGACTTGGTCAGCTGGTGCACGGCGGCCTTGGAGGCGTTGTAGGCGGGCTGCCACTGCGGGCGGTTGACGATCATCGCCGAAATCGAGCCCACGTTGATAATGGACCCGCCGCCCGAGGTGGCCATGTGACGGCTGGCGGCCACGCAGCATTTCCACAGCGCGGTCACGTTCAAGTCGAACACCTGCGCCCATTCGGCGTCCGTCACCTGCCAGGATTCCTTATGGATGCAGGTCCCCGCGTTGTTCACCACGATGTCCAGGCCGCCCAGCGTCTCGGCGGCCCGGTCGACGACCGGCCCGGCGTCGGCGGTGATGTCGGCGTCGATGGCGGTGGCGTCCAGGCCCTGGCCGGTCAGCTCGCGGACCGCCGCGGCGTTGCGCCCGGCGTCGCGGGCCACGATGACCACCTGGGCGCCGGCCTGGGCCAGGGCGGCGGCAAACGCCTTGCCCAGGCCCTGGTTACCGCCGGTGACCAGGGCCTTCTTGCCACTCAGGCTGAAACTCTCCAGTACCGTCATCGCGTCCTCCCGGCCGGTCTCAAGCAGATGGCACGACCCTAGCCGGAACCCCGGGCCGAGGGTCCCGGGCTTCCGGCGGGGCGTTCCCATAACCTTGAGTGGTGATCGTTCACGAGCTCTCCCGCTCGGACGCGCGGCGGCTGGCCGTGCGCGCGCAGCTGCTTGATGACCCGCGGCCGGCCGGGCTGCTTGACGTGGTGCGCCAGCTGACCCTGCTGCAGATCGATCCCATCGCCGCGATCGCGCCGAATGCCCACCTGGTGGCGTGGAGCCGCCTGGGGTCGTCGTACTCCCCCGCCGAGCTGGACTCCGCGCTGGCGAACGGGACGCTGCTCGAACTGCGGGCGATGATCCGGCCCGGCGAGGACCTTGCGCTCTACCGGGCGGACATGGCCCGCTGGGACACGGCCGAACGCGGGGAGCTGCCCGGCTGGCGGGCGTCCCGGCGCGACTGGGTCCGGGCCAACGAGGCGTGCCGCCTGGACATCTTGGACCGGCTCGGATCCGCGGGCCCGCTGCCGTCCCGCGACCTTCCTGACCGTTGCCAGGTGCCGTGGCGCTCGACCGGGTGGACCAACAACCGCAACGTCACGCAGCTGCTCGAGTTCATGGTGCTGCGCGGCGAGGTCGCGATCGCCGGCCGCCGGGGCGGCGACCGGCTGTGGGACCTGGCCAGCCGGGTCTACCCCGATGACCAGGTTATCGCCGGGGATGAGGCGCGGCGCCGCCGGAACGAGCGACGGTTGCGGGCGCTGGGGATCGCGCGCGCCCGCGGACCGGAATGTCCGGTCGAGCCAGCCGACGTCGGCGAGGCGGGCGAGGCGGCCGTGGTGGAGGGAGTCAAGGGCACGTGGCGAGTCGACCCGGCCGGGCTTGGCCAGTCGTTCTCCGGGCGGGCGGCGCTGTTGTCCCCCTTCGACCGGCTGATACACGACCGCAAGCGCATGGTCGAGCTCTTTGCGTTCGACTACCAGCTGGAGATGTACAAGCCCGCGGGCAAGCGCCGTTGGGGGTATTTCGCGCTGCCGATCCTGTACGGCGACGCGCTGGTGGGCAAGCTGGATGCCACCGCCGACCGCAAGGCGGGGGTGCTGCGGGTCAGCGCGGTTCACCAGGACGTGCCGTTCGGCCGGGCCATGAGCGCCGCCGTGGATAGCGAGATCGAGGACCTGGCCCACTGGCTCGGACTGGACCTCGCGCGCACAACGCGATAAGAGAGGGAAGCTGCTCATGGGGGCATGGGGCAAACGGGAGGACATGATCGTCCATGAGGCCGACCCGTACAACGCCGAGTCGGCGCCGGACGCGCTCGCGGACCGGCTCATCACTCCGATCGATTCCTTTTACAGCCGCAACCACGGCCCCGTCCCTCGTCATCGACCCGGCCGGGTGGCGGCTGCGGATCGGCGGACTCGTCGACGCTGACCTCGAGCTGTCGCTCGCCGACCTGCACCGGTTCACGCCGCGCACGCTGACCGCGACGTTGCAGTGCGCGGGTAACCGCCGGGCCGGCCTGATCCGGGTGCGCGATATCCCCGGGGAGGACCCGTGGGGACCGGGCGCGATCTCCACCGCCGAGTGGACCGGCGTCAGCCTCGCCGAGGTGCTCCGCGCCGCCGGCCCGCGGGCAGGCGCCAGGCACGTCGCCTTCAGCGCCTCCGACATCTCCCCCGTCGCCGACCCGCCGCAGCCCTTCGGCGGCTCCGTCCCGCTGCCGCAAGGCGCTGGCCGGCGAGGTGCTCCTGGCCTGGGCCATGAACGGGCAGCCGCTTCCCCCGGTGCACGGCGGACCCGTCCGGGTCGTGGTCCCCGGCTACATCGGCGCGCGCAGCATCAAGTGGATCGAGCAGATCACCGTGCAGGAGCACCCGTCGGAGAACTACTTCCAGGCCACCGCGTACCGGCTGCTGCCCGCCGACGCCGACCGGCACGCCGCCGGGCCCGGGGTCGGGGTTTCGCTGGGCTGCCTGGCGGTCAACGCTGACATCCTGCGGCCCGGCGACGGCGCGGCGCTGACGCCGGGCCGGGCCGAGGTCACCGGATACGCCGTCGCCGGGGACGACCGCGGCATCGCCCGCGTCGACGTCTCCACCGACGGCGGCCGGACCTGGCAGCAGGCTGACCTGGGTGAGGACGCCGGCCGCTGGGCCTGGCGGCACTGGCGCACCGTGATCGACGTGCCGCCCGGGCCGGACCGAGATCATCGCCCGGGCCTGGGACACCGCCGCCGCCGTCCAGCCCGAATCCGCGGCCCAGCTGTGGAATCCCAAGGGATACGCCAACAATTCCTGGGCCCGCGTCCAGGTCGACGCCCGCTAGCACCAGGCGGCGGCCCGGCTGGCCGGGAGATGGCAGCGAAGGCAGCATGCTCGCAGCGACCTGGAGGGTCATCCGGATCGATCCGCCGCGGCATCTGGGCTCGGCGTCATCCTGCTGTCGATGCTGGCGGCGATGATAGCCGTCTTGGCGGGCTCCCGCTCCGCCGCCGCGGACCGGCGCGGGGCCGGGGAGAACCCCTGGGTGACCAGCTGGAGCGCCAGCCCGCAGCGCGCCATCGCCGGCACGCTCGCGGCCCGCGGCTTCGATCACCAGACGGTCCGGGACATCGTCGTCACCAGCGTCGGCGGCGATTCGATCCGGCTGGAGCTGACCAACCTCTACGGCGCCCCGCCGCTGCGGATCGGCCACATGACGGTGGCGGTGGCGGAACCGGGGACGGCCGCGGTGGTGCCGGGCACCGTCCACCCGGTGACGTATCGCGGCCGCGCCTCGTTCCGGATCCCGGCGGGCGGGCAGATCCTCAGCGATCCGGTGGCCATGCGGGTGTGGCCGATGCAGCAGCTGGCGGTGAGCATCTACCTGCCGGGCCGGACCGGGCCGGCGACGTTCCACGACGACGCCTATCAGTTCAACTGGGTGTCGGCACCCGGTGATCACGCCGCCGACCCCGACGCGGGCGGGTTCACCACGCCCATCCTGTCCTGGTACTACCTCAGCGGCCTGGTCGTTCAGGTCCCGGGCGCGGGCGGAACCGTGGTGGCGTTCGGCGACTCGATCACCGACGGGGTCGGCTCGAGCGTCGACGCCGACGCCGACGCCCGCTGGCCCAACGACCTGGCCCGCAGGCTGGACGCGCTGGGCGGGGTCACGCTGGCGGTGGCCGACGCGGGGATCGGCGGCAACCGGGTGCTGACCGGCTCGCCGCGGTTCGGCGCCAGCGCCGAGGCGCGGTTCGAGCGGGACGCCCTGGACCAGCCCGGCGTCCGGGACGTCATCGTGCTGGAGGGGATCAACGACATCGGGCTCGGCACGAGCCCGCGGCACCCGGCCACCGCTATCCGCGCCGCGGCGATCATCGCCGGGTACAAGCAGCTGATCGCCCGCGCGCACGCCCGGGGGCTGAGGATATTCGGCGCGACCTTGCTGCCGTTCCAGGGAGCGGGCTATTACACCGCGGCGGGCGAGGCGACCCGCGAGGCGGTGAACCACTGGATCCGCACCAGCGGCGCGTTCGACGGCGTCATCGACTTCGACGCGGTGATGCGTGATCCCGCCGACCCGCTGCGGCTGAACCCCGCGTACGACTCCGGTGACCACCTGCACCCCAACGACGCCGGCTACCAGGCCATGGCCAACGCCATCAACCTGGACATGCTGTTGTGCCGCTGAGCGTCGCCCGGGCATGCTCACCTGGCCGGCAGGCGTCGCGTTCGATCGGGCAGCTCATGCAGCGCGGGCCGCCCCGGCCCCGGCCTAGTTCGCCGCCCGGCACCGCGAGCACCTCGACCCCGTTGTCCTGCAGGTAGATGTTGGTGGTGACGTTCCGCTCGTAGGCGACCACCACGCCTGGCTCGACCGCCAGCACGTTGCAGCCGTCGTCCCATTGCTCCCGCAGCGCGGAATGGACGTCCTGCACGGCGGTCAGCACCGTGATGGCCCGCAGGCCAAGCGCGGCGGCTATGGCGCGGTGCATGTCCTCCGGCGGGTGATCGGTGACCTTGAGCTCGGTGGCTGTCGCGCCCGGCTCGACCGTGTAGGACGGCAGCATGCCCATCCCCGCGTACTTGGTGAACACCCCGTAGTTCACCATGGTCATCATCGTGTCCAGGTGCATGAACGCACGCGTCTTCGGCAAGTCGATCGCCACCAGGCAGCGAGCCGCCCCGGCGGCGAACAGCCGGTGGGCGAGCACCTCGACCGCCTGCGGCGTGGTCCGCTCGCTCATCCCGACCAGGACCGCGCCGTCGCCGAGGACCAGGATGTCGCCGCCCTCGATGGTGGCCGGCGCGGCATCGGCGCCGTGGTACCAGACATCGAAGCTGGCCTGCGCGAACATCGGGTGCCAGCGGTAGATGGCCTCGTCGGTGATGGTCTCCCGGATGCGGGCGGGCCAGCGCATCGCGTTGATGGTACACGCCGCCGTAGATCCAGCAGGACGTGTCGCGCTGGTAGAGCAGGTTCGGCAGCGGGGCGAGCACGAAGCCGTCGGGATCGAGTGAATGGAAGGCGATGCTCTTGGGTTCCGGGCCGAGTTCGGCGATCTCGCGTTTGGTGATTCCGCCGGCCAGGAATTCCGCCAGGCGCGACGGAGTCAAGTCCGTCCATCGCGGCGCGCAGCGTGGCGGCGGCGAGCGGCCCGTGCCAGCGCGAGTCGAAGACCCCGTCCAGGATGTAGGCCCGCGCCTCCGGGACCTCCAGGGTCTGGGTGAGCAGATCGCTGTAGTAGTGCACGACGACACCCCGCGAGCGCAGCACATCAGCGAACGCGTCGTGCTCGTCCTGCGCCCTGCTCACCCAGAGCATGTCGTCGAAGAGCAGGTCGGCGGCGTTGTCCGGGGTCAGGCGCTTGAGTTCTAGGCCGGGGCGATGCAGGACCACCTGCCGCAGGCGACCGACTTCGGAATCCACGTGGAACATGGCATCCCCGTCCCTAGATAGGCCGCCGCCGCCCTTAGGGTACCAAAAAGCGGAGGGCTCCTCTGGATTCCCGAGGAGCCCTCCGCTTGCGCTCTGAGTCGACTGGCCACCAGGATCAGGACGTTACCGCCTGCTGCCGGTACGGTTACTTCCTGCCGAAACTATCGAATTCTCCGTTTCGTACTCCTCCGAGAAATGCATGCCATTCGTCCGGCGTGAATTGGAGGACCTCTCCCTCGGAGTCCCTGCTGTTGCGGACACCGATCCCGCCATCGGGCAAGGCCCGCCACCTCGACGCAGTTGCCGTTGGAGAAACTCAGAGAACTCTTAACCCAGTGAGAACCCGAATCCGGCCTTTCAGATAGGTTTCCGAGCGTAGCTTTTCCCACGTCATACCTCGCTGATTGTTGGATATTATCCTGAATGCGTAAACTACGGAATGTAGTCGTTTTCATACTCATCGTAGTCACGTAACATTAAGGCGTAGCAGAAGCCATCGGGCACCGTGGCCGATCTTGACTCAAGTAACACGGCGGCCTCGTAATTGTCTGATGTACGCTATGGTACACTGCGTCCAGCGTCACCAGGCCACCCCGGAACGGCCGGCCTGAGCCTTGGCGTATCCGGAACCTAAGCCGGAAGACCTGCACCGTAACGGACGCGCCATGACCAGCGACTTGCGTCACTCACGCACGGGCGCGGCGCGGGCGGGCACCGGACCAATGCGACTCCGCCGTTTCGAGTATGAGCGACCGAGACGCCGCCGGGTCGAGCGAGTACGTCGGCAAGCATCTGGAATGCGATTCTGTGCAGGTATGTCTCCCGCTCCCCTTCCAGGGAGAAGCCGCTGCTCAGATGCTCGGTGCTGACCACATCTTGCAGCGTCTCATCGCTATCTGCGCCGAAGCCGAAAATGACAAAGGACTCCCCGAAGACCGTGTGCTGTGCGTCAAGCGGGAAGGATCTGCAGCGTCAGATTCGGCCGGTCGGCTTCTTGCGCAAGACGCTGAAGCTGCTCATACATCACCGAATCGTCACCTATCCGGCGGTGCAAGACCGATTCATCGAGCACGACCGACAGCTGAAGCTCTTCGCGGTCAAGTACCTGCTGACGTTTCATGCGGACCCTGACCAATCGCCCGATCATGCCCGGCGCGATCGGCTCGACTCGGCTGTAGCTGCTAATGATATGCCTGGCGTAAGCTTCAGTTTGCAGCAGGCCAGTGACCACATCAACGTGCCATATGGCCATGGACGTCGCCTCGTGCTCGAGGCCGATGAATTGCTGGTAATCCTCGGAAAGGGTGTCGGCGAATTCTTCCCACCAGCCCTTCTGGGCCGCATCCTCGGCGAGCGCGAGGAGGAGCGCGCGGCGGGGCCCGGTGATCTCGTAGTAGTCGAGCAGCCGCTCGACTTCCCGTGGCCGCAAGCCGGTCCTGGCCCGCTCGTACCTGCTGATCTTGGACGGCGACCATTTCAGCGCGGCGGCGACCGTGTCCCCGTTCTTCCCCTTGCTTTCCCTGATCCCGCGCAGCTCGGCGGCAAGCCGACGCCGGCGCACCGTAGGACTTCCTGGCGCGATCATCGGGCGTCGCTCCTCCTCGGTGCCGCGCGGGCGGGCTGGGGCAGTTACGCAGTTTTCACGGAAACTATTTGTGAAACCCTTAGTACACCGTACACTCGCCCCTCGCAACCAAGGGCTTCGGCCCGCATCAGCCCGAACGAACCTCGCTATCCCGCGCCCAATACTTGGTGGACGCATAATGCCTGGTAGCCAGGCCTTTCGCACGACGAGCCGCCCGCGGCACGCCCTGGACCTGTTGCGGTCATCGCCTGGCAGGACTATCGCAGCAAGCTCCGGGCCGCGGTCTCGCCATCGCCGGCCTGGACCTGCTGGCCGCTGGTGGCGGGCCCGGACCTGGGCAGGCGCGCGGGTAGCGGGGCGCGACCGAGCTTGGCCGGTATCCGGCGCCGATTCACGAATTGACCGTTGAATAAGCCTTGACCTGCCGGTACTGATAGTGCCTATCGCAAGGGAGCGCCCAGCGCTGCGACTGCTGGACAGCTATATGACCAGGGGGGCAGCGGTGAAGAATGCGCCTGAAGGTACTGGCCCGGCCGGAGCCCTGCGACCGGGCTCCGGCAGCCAGTCAGGCTTGATGCCACACACTTGCCGCCTGGCGATAATCACCGGCCGAGTCCGCTGCGGATGCGGCGAATCGGCAACAAGCCGTTAGTCGTGCGCCGGATTGGTTTACCCGTGAAGGTGGGTGTTGCGGGCTCGCTGCCACCACGTGGACGCTGGGTGCCTGCGCCACTGCCGCGGATGCCGCGGAGCCCGCTAGAATTGACCCGGCCGCGCTGAGTGCTAGGATGGCGGGAATGATGATGGATCGCTTTACTGACATGACCCCTCCACGGCGTCTACAGAGGTCAGCGGCCTGCTGCATGGCTACTACGGCACGCACGGCACATCTGAACTACCTGGCGTAATAACCGGGTTTCGGCTATTACATGACCTAGCGTAAATCCCTGACTACACTTTTTCAAATGCTAAATCTTTCATTACGCTTTTCTGCAATATCTAATGCATTCATTCAGGAAAATGTTAGTTATCCTTGCCATGCAAGGTACTGTGCAACTTTCAGTGCACGCCGCAGAAATACAGGCAACATTGCCATTCAAAGGCGTTCCGGATGCCGAATTAATGTCCGGAAATGGGCTGCTTGTTCCGCAAATCTTCTGGTAGTAGGATTTGCCTCATGGCCCCGGTGAACCCGGCTGGTGCGCTGGTCGGCCGCGATAGCGAGATGACGCTCTTGGCCGGGCTGATAAGAGAGCTGGCCCGGGGGCGCGGCGGTGCGGTGCTCATCGAGGGCGAGCCGGGCATCGGGAAGTCCGCGCTTGGTGCGGGCGGCGGTGGCGGAGGCACCCGAGGCCGGCTGCCAGGTGTTCTGGGGGGCCGGTGACGAGCTGGGCCAGGAACTGCCGCTGCTGCCGTTCCTGGACGGGTTGCAGGTGCGGGAGCCCTCCGCCAATCCCCGGCGGACCACGATCGTCCAGCTGCTGCGCGGTGAGGTGGCCGCCGACCGGGGCACGGACGTGCCGGCCGTGCTGGCCGAGCAGCTGCTGGCGCTGGTCACCGAGCAGTGCGCGGTCCGGCCGGCCATCCTGGTCATCGACGACCTGCAGTGGGCCGACCAGGCCAGCGTCGACCTTGTGGGGACGGCTGGCGAGATCGACGCGGCAGGTGCCGCTGCTGCTGATCGGGATGATGCGCCCGGCACCCCAGCGCGATGACCTGCTGGCGCTGCGGCGGGTGGTGGGCGACGACGGGCGGATCCAGCTCACCGGGCTCACCTCGGCGGCGGTGGCCGAGCTGGTGGCCGACCTGGCCGGCGGCAAGCCCGACGGGAACCTGCTGCGGCTCGCCGACGGGGCGGCGGGCAACCCGCTCTACCTCACCGAGCTCGTCGCCGCGCTGGCCCGCAGCTCCGGTCTGGCCGTCACCGAGGCGGGCACCGCGGAGCTGGCGGGCGGGTCCGCGCCAGGCTCCCTGTCGGCGGCCATCGCGGACCGGCTGGGCTTCGTGACCGGGCCGGTGCGCGAGGTGCTGCGGGCGGCGGCCCTGCTCGGCATGGATTTCGCGGTCCCTGACCTGGCCATCGTGCTGGGCCGCAGCGTGCCGGACCTGATCCCGGCGGTGGACGAGGCCTGCGCCGTCGGCGTGCTGGCCGAGTCCGGCCACGGCCTGGGGTTCCGGCATCCGCTGATCCGGGCGGCGCTGTACGACGAGATGGCGGCGCCGGTCCGCGCCGCCTGGCACCGCGACGCGGGGCGCGCCCTGGCGGAGGCGGGCGCGGCGCCGGACCGGGTGGCCCGGCAGATGCTCAGGGCGGTCGGCGGAGCCTGGCGACGCGACCGAGCCGGTGGATGAGTGGATGCTGGACTGGCTGGCCCGCACCGCGGACCTGCTGGTCGGCCAGGCGCCCGGGGTCGCGGCCGAGCTCCTGACCCGGGCCGCCGCCAGCTCCCCGGCCGACTCGGCCCAGTACGGCTGGCTGGCCAGCCGCCTCGCCGACGCGCTGTACCGTCTCGGTGACCGGGCCGCGGCCGAGCAGGTGGCGAACCGCGCGCTTGAGCATGCCACCGAGCCTGATCTTCTCGTGGACCTGCACTGGACGCTGGCGCAGTGCCGCATGCTGGCCGGTGAGTCCGCCGAGTCGCTGGCCACGCTGGACCGGGCGCTGGCTTCTCCGGGGATCTCGGCCCGGCACCGCGCCCGGCTGCTGGTACTCGCCGCGCGGACGCATATCAACCTCGGCGAGGTCGACAAGGCGGGCCGGGTCGCCGCCAACGCGCTGGCGGCGGCGTCGGAGGCGGACGACAACTGGGCCATGGGCTGGGCGTTGCACGTGCTGGCGCTCGTGACCTCGGTGCAGGGGCGTATGGCCGATGCGCTGCCGCTGTTCGACCGGGCGCTGACCGTGACCCAGGCCGATCCGGCGCTGACCGACCTGCGGCTGCTGCTGCAGATCAACAAGGCCGTCACGCTGGGCAATCTCGACCGGTACGAGGAGGCCCTGGCCGCGGCCGGGCAGGCGCGGCACCTCGCCGACCAGGTCGGCACGACGATCCGGCTGGCTCAGGCGCACTGCGCCCTGGGCCAGTTGCTCTTCCAGACGGGGCGATGGGACGAGGCGCTGGCCGAGGTGGAGATTGTGCCCGAGGATCTGAAGGAACCCGCTGCGGCCTGCTGCGATCTCGGCATCGCCGCCGTGATCGGCTTCCATCGCGGCGAGGTGGACGCGGCCCGCGGCTACCTCGCCGCGGCCGCCCCGCACGCCGAGCGGCTCGGGCACCGGCTTATTACCTCGCTGGCGTTGGCTCGCAGCCTGGACCGTGAGCAGGACGGCGCGCTACCGGAGGCGCTGGCCGCGCTGACGGAAGCGTTTGACGGCAATACGGAAGAAGTCGAGGAGATCGAGGATCTGCTTCCCGACGCCGTCCGGCTCGCCACCGAGACCGGTGAGCTGGGCACCGCGCAGGCCCTGGCGGGCCAGGCTCGCCGCGCTCGCGGCCGAGTCGGAGATCCCGCACCGGCAGGCGAACGCGCTGTACTGCCGCGGGCTGCTTGACCGTGATGCCTCCCGGCTGCTGGCGGCGGCCGAGCGTTATGACGAGGCCGGGCGGCCGCTGCTGAGGGCCAAGGCGCTGGAGGCGGCGGCGGGGCATTTCGTCGACGGCGGTGATCGCGTCCAGGCGCGGGAGGCGTTCACCCGGGCCGTGGAGGTCTACACCTCGCTGGGCGCGGCCGCGGACATCGCCCGGGTCCAGGCCACGTTCCGCGCTCACGGCATCCGGCGCGGGCCGCACGCCAAGCACCGGCAGGCGCGCAGCGGCTGGGATAGCCTCACCGCGACCGAGATCAAGATCGCCGCGTTCGTGGAGGAGGGATTGTCCAACCCGGAGATCGCCGCCAAACTGCTGCTTTCCCGGCGGACCGTCGGGACCCACGTCTCCCACATCCTGAAGAAGCTCGACGTCCATTCGCGGACGGACATCGCCCGCGAGGGGGCCCTGCGCACCATCACGCCGAAGTGACGGCGCGCGGGAGACGCAGGCACGTTCGGCGGGGACGGTGAGCGGATAGGGGGGTTCGCGACTCACCGTCCCCACGTGCTGGATGGCCTACCGGCCGCGCCCGTCGACGTCGGCCAGGTCGGGCTGGAAACGCGAGCGTGAAGTAAACGGCCTTGCCCGCGGGGGTGCGATAAAAACCCCAGTCAGTCGCCAGGGTGGCGACCAGCATCAGGCCCCGTCCGGTCTCCGCCTCGGCGGAGGCGTCCACAAGCACCGGCCAGGAGCGCGACGTGTCGTGGACCTCGACGCGCAGCTGACCGCGGGAGCAGGTGATGGCCAGCATGATGGTCCCGGCCACATCGTGCCTGATGGCGTTGGTCACCAGCTCACTGGTGAGCAGGGCGGCGTCACTCCCGTCGACGGGGACATCCCAGGTCGAGATGGCCATCCGGACCTGGCGGCGGGCTTCGGCCGCCGCCGCCGGTCCCGTGGTCAGCGGGACGCGGAACCACTGCAGTTCGGTCGGAATGGTCGGCGCCATCACATTCATCAGGTTCCTTAGCAGGCCGTTTCGAGGTGTCCGGACGAGTGCTTGGCACTCTGCGGGCAGCTCTGGGGGAGGATCTCCCGGCGCATCCGGCGCGACTCCGTACCGGTTGCAAGAAAAATATTGCTGCAATTTGCAGTGAGAGACATCGGTCAGCTGACGGATTTTGGGCCGAAGTTAAACGAGGACCCGAGCCTGACGGCGTAACCAGCCTAGGAGCCCCACCCGGGAGCCCCGGTGCAGCTCGACCTCGTCCTACTTGATCCGGAACGTGGCGAGTCCTTCTGGTGGCTCGGCTTGAACCGCGATGCCGCTCACCTCGGCCAGCCGGGGGCCGCCATGCGCCCAGTCCACCATGCGGCGGACGGCTTCATCTTCGCCCTCGAAAACCGCTTCCACCCGGCCGTCGGGGAGGTTGCGTACCCATCCGGCCACGCCATGCTGCTCGGCCAGGCGCCGGCAGGCGTCGCGGAAGAAGACGCCCTGGACCCGGCCGGAGATCAGCACCCGATAGCGAAGCACATGCAGACGGTACGCCGCGAGGGTTATTCCGGCCCGGCGGCGCGCGGGCGGGGACGGTTGCGTGGAAACCGAACCACAGTTCGTTAGGCAGAAAAAAAGGACGGTGCGGCGCTCATCGACGCGGCCGCCGGCGTGATACAGGCCATCCAAACGCGCCTGGTTTGATCCTTGGACCATCGGGTCATGCCCGAATGTCCGATAGTGCCGAAACGTTATGGAACATTTTCCGCGGGGAACCCATCCGGCTTGCCGTCCGCGGCGAAACACAGTCGTGATGGCCGATCCGGAGGCTATCCCGAGCCGTTAGATCAGACTCAGCGTGGGGGAATCGTGGCTCCGTCCGGAGGAGTCAGCAGGTCCGCCTACGTGTCGGTCACCGAAATCCTGCACCTTCAACATAGACACGCTATGCTCATCATCGGATACTCTGAGTAGTTATTCCTGGTCAAACCAAGCTATACATGTCCGGCGTGGCCTTCGCCGTCGGCGACGTGCATGCCAAACCAGCCATGGAAAGGATTGTCATGCCCAGTCAGGATGCACAACGTCCGTCAGATGAGGGACGCCACCTGTCCCGGCGTTCGATGCTCCGCGGAGCCGCGACCGCCGGGGCCGCCGGCCTGGCCGTCACGGCGATCGGAGCAGCGGCCAGCCCGGCCTTCGCCGCGACCAGCGGCCGGCCGCGGCCGAGGGCCACAGCGAGCCCAAGGCGGTCGACGGACCGATCATGGTGCACGTGCGCGAC
Organism: uncultured Actinomycetes bacterium; assembly: GCA_963808315.1. Taxonomy (GTDB): domain Bacteria; phylum Actinomycetota; class Actinomycetes; order Streptosporangiales; family Streptosporangiaceae; genus Palsa-504. Next base: position 139,669 of record CAWEFK010000016.1, read on the forward strand.
GCCAAGTCCGGCGACATCGAAGTGTTCTCCGGCACGAGCAAGACCCGGCTGAACGACAAGCACCTAGCCGCCCTGATCACCCGGGCCGTCGGTTAGCGCTGCTGTCTGCCCTTTCGAACCAGCTTCGATCCAGCTTCGATCCAGTGAGGTAATTGAATGTCATCGCATCGCGAGGCGCCGGAGATCTCCAAGGATCCGGTGGCCGACAGTACCGACGTATACGCGTTTGTCAGCCCGGATAAGCCCGACACGGTCACGCTCATCGCTAACTACATCCCGTTGCAGGAGCCGGCCGGCGGCCCGAACTTCTACGAATTCGGCGACGACGTCCTCTACACCATCCACATCGACAACACCGGCAACGGCCGGGCCGACCTCTCCTTCGAGTTCCGCTTCACGACCGAGGTGCAGGACGAGGACACCTTCCTGTACAACACGGGCCCGATCACGTCGATCAGCGACTCGACCTTCAACCGCCGCCAGTACTACAGCGTCACCGTGGTAGACGGCTACGCGCAGAAGACCATCGGCAGCAACCTGGCCAGCCCGCCGTGCAACATCGGGCCGCTGTCCACGCCGAACTACCCGGCGCTGGCGGCCGAGGCCGTGCACAGCCTGATCGGCGGCATCAAGGTGTTCGCCGGTCAGCGGGCCGAGGGCTTCTACGTCGACCTGGGCGCGATCTTCGACCTGGGCGACCTGCGCCCATTCGAGCAGCTGCACACCACCTTCGGGCTGCCGGTCATCCTGCCCTCGACGGCCGGCGTCAACGACACCAACGACCTGAACGTGCACTCGATCGCGATCCAGGTGCCGATCTCCCTGCTGACCTCCCACGGTCACCCGACCATCGGCGTGTGGACCGCGGCGTACCGCCAGTCCGCCATGATGTGGGACGAGGACCAGGGCAGGAACGTCTGCAGCGGGCCGTGGCGGCAGGTGTCGCGGCTGGGCAACCCGCTGTTCAACGAGGTCATCAACCCGATGGGCAAGAAGGACCTGTGGAACTCGCTGCCGCCCTCGGCGGACAAGCAGTTCGCCCAGTACGTCGCCCATCCCGAGCTGGCCTCGCTGCTGCCGGTCCTGTACCCCGGCGTGTTTCCCAACCTGGCCGCGCTGGACAAGGCCGGCACGGCCCGCGCCGACCTCGAGGCGATCCTGCTCACCGGCATCCCCACCGGCATCGTCACCGGGTTCACCAACTACACCGGGCCGGTGCTCGCCGACATGCTGCGGCTGAACACCTCCATCGCGCCGACGGCCAAGCCGAACATCCTCGGCCTGATCGGCGGTGACGCGGCCGGCTTCCCGAACGGGCGCCGGGTTATGGACGACGTCGTCACGATCGAAATCCGGGCGATCGCCGGAGTGACCTACGCGCTGGTTGACAAGTCCTACATGCCCGACGCGGCCGCAGGCGCGGTCACCGACGGGCTCACCCCGTCGAACGTCAGCTCCCCGTATCTGTCCCAGTTCCCCTATCTCGGGGTTCCGTACAGCGGCTACTACACCCCGGACGTCACCCCGCCCACCCCGCCGGCTGGCTTCTGATCGCATCAGCGCCCCGGCGGGACCATTGGACCGGTGGTCCCGCCGGGGCGTTGTGATTTGTGAGGCCTGCGGTTCTCTGCTTGCGGTTCTCTGCTTGGCGAAGGAGTACATCATGACCGAAGGAGCAGCCGGTCCTACCGGGCCCGGCACCGTCGTCCTGGATCTCGGCGCTGACGTCGGCGCGCTGATCCTGTACACGCCGGCCGAGCTGGACGGTGCGGAGATCGAGATCAGCCGGGACGATGAGCCCGGCGCACACCGGACGCACTCCCAGGTCCGCCAGCGGCCGCTGGCGAACGCGACGGCATACGCGGCGGTCTACCCGGGCCTGACCGCGGGGCAGTACACGATCTGGCGCGACGAGCACGCCCCGGCGGCCACCGCCATGATCACCGGCGGCCGGGTCACCAGCTGCCGGTGGCCGGAATAGAGGCCTCACCCGGGCACGATCCACCACGCCTCACCCGCTGCACCCGCCCCCCCCCGGCGGCGAGGCGGCCCGGCGGGGACTGTACGCGAGGTACTCGATGTGCCACAGCACCCCCTAGAAGGGTACCTATGGCACATCGAGTACCTTCTCACGCCGCGTTCGGTGCTCAGGGGTACTCCGCTCCGGAGACCAGCGTCGCTTAGACGGGCAGGGGCAGGGCCAGGATGGGCGTGGTGGTGGGCTGGGTGCTTCCCGGGGCAGGCTCGACGGTAAGGCCGAGCTTGTCGCCGTGGACGATCCCGGACGCGAGCACGGGCGAGGTCTGCCCGGACGTGGCTGTGGGCAGCAGACCCGCGGACACGATCTTCGTCGGACCGATGAACCAGAGCTGGTAGACCTTGCCCGCGGGCAACGCGGGCAGCCCGCTGGTGGTCACCACCAGCTGGTGCCTGTTGGCGGCCAGGACCACGGTGGCCACGCCGCCCGCGGTCGTCGTGTGTGTGAGCAGTTTGACCTGCGGTGCCGACAAAACCAGGGCGATGGCCTGGTTCTGAGCTCGGGCCTGGTTCAGCTCCTGCTGGGTGTGGGCCTGCGCTAGGCCGAAAAACACCGCGACGGCGATACCGGCGGTCGCGATAGCCCCGGATAGCCAGGGCACCCACGGCACCCAGGCCCGGGCCCGGCGCGGACGGGCATGGGTCTTGACCTCGGGCGGAAGCTGGCGGATGCGCGTCGCGGCCGTCAGTACCTGCGCGCGCAGCCCGGGCGGAGGTTCGGCGGCGGCGGCGAAGGCCAAAGAGGTAGCCACCTCGCGGAAGCCGCGGACCTCGCTGGCGCAGGACGGGCACCGGCTCAGATGCCGGGTGAAGCGCTCGAACTCAGCCCCTCCCTCGAGGGCGTCGAGCGCGTAGGCGCCGCTCAGGGCGTGCAAGTCCTGACGAAGGAGCCTCATCAGTTCACCCCCAGGCAATCGCGCATTCGGATCAAGCCGTCCCGAATCCTCGTCTTGATGGCGCCGAGCGTGACGTTAAGCAACCCAGCCACCTGCCGGTAGCTGTGCCCCCCGTAATAGGCCAGGGTGATCGACTCGCGTTGGATCTCGGTAAGTCCGTCCAGGCAGCGCCGTACTCGCTCTTGATCCAGGCTCGCTTCCACCGCCTCGGCGACCTCATCATGTGGCGTATCCACCTCGGCAATCCTGTGCTCTCGCTCGGTTGCTGCCGTGGTGGAGCGAATCCGGTCGATGGCGCGGCGGTGGGCGATGGTCATCACCCACGTCGCCGCGCCACCCATGGACGGGTCGAACCTCGCGGCGGTCCGCCACACTTCGAGAAGAACCTCCTGGGCCACCTCCTCGGACTGGGACGGATCCCGGAGAACCCTGCGGATCACGCCATATACGGGGCCGACCAGCCGGTCGTACACCGCTTCGAACGCTTCCTGGTCGCCACGTGCCACGTGGACGAGCAGGTCGTTTAGATCCCGCTCTCCCCTCCTATCCGTAGCCTCAGCTCTGAACCGGGACGCGTCCGAATCGCTCGGGTTCATATGACACCTTCGTGGCCAAGGGCAGATCGGATGGGCGGGGACAAAGAATTTTTTAAACTCGATCCGTAACCGCTGGGTGGCGCGGGAGAGTTAGGCGGGAATGTCCGCAAATGACCCCCTCCCGTGCACCAGACCGGGCAACGGCGCGGCGCCATGGGCGGGCGAGAAGGGCCGGCCTCACGCTGGCCCGCTGTTGCCGCTTAAGCCGCCACGGCCACTATCGTATCGGCGCTTTAGCCGTCGGCCAAAGGCACTACTACACCATGTCGGCTCCGAATTGCGCGGAGCCGGCACGATGGTACTCACCGTGCTTTCTGGCCGCTCAACCACTTCGGCGTAGACCCGGGCTTACGGGTCACTGGCCAGAGCGGGCGGCTCGGGGGTGTCCGGCGAGGCGCTCTCAGGCGGCGGGGGGTCAGCGGGGCTGATCCGGGGCGGCGGGGGGTCAGCGGGGGTGATCCGGGGCGGCGGGGGGTCAGCGGGGGTGATCACAGGGGGCATCTCCGGCTGGCCGTTGTGCGCCATCATGGTCGACACGGCGGCGCGCATGGCCTTCAGGCCCGCACCCCGCGGGACCTTGAGGGACACGTAGGCGGCGGCGCCGGCCGGGATGGGCAGCCAGAAGTTAACCAGCCGCCAGCCCAGCACGCCGAGCGTCGCCACGCTACGGGTGACGCCGAAGCTGACCAGCAGCAACGGAGCGACCGAATCGATCACGCCCAGGCCGGCCGGCGTGATGGGCAGCACGCCGGCCACGTTGGCGATGCCGTAGGCGGCGAACAGCTCCACCGGGTTGACGAACCGGCCGAAAGCGGCCACGAAGCACCACAGCGACGCGGCATCGAGCAGCCAGTTAAGCGCGGCCCAGGTCAGCGACCTGGCCATGGTGCGCCGGTCCCGGGCCAGCGCGGAGAAGGACGTACTGGCCTCGCGCAGGCCCTGCTCCAGGCGGTCACCGGTCAGGCCGGGAATCCGGTCGCCGATGACATGCAGGATGCGCGAGGCGCGTCCGATCTCGTGGGTGAGGCCGAAGGTCAGAGCCCCGATGGCCAGCAGCAGGACGGCGCCGATGATAGCCACGGTCACGTAGATCGGATGAAAGCCCGCCAGCGGTATGGAAACCACGAGCGAGAGCCACAGCAGCACGTTCAGCACCACGGTGGAGCCCAGGCCCTTGGTCGCCATCATCACCGCGGCGTCGTTTCCCTTGATGCCTTCCGCCGTGAACAGGCGGTAGCCGATCCCGGCGCTGCCGAGCGTCCCGGCCGGGATGACATGTGCGATCGCGGCGGCGGCCAGGTCGATGCGGAACAGCCGGGACAAGCTAGGCCGAGGCGGATCGTCGGGGCCGGGCGGCGAGAGTACCGCCCTGGTTAGCAGGCCGTAGCAGAAAAGCGAGAGGCATTCGGTGGCCACGCCGGCGATGAGCCAGCCGACGTTGACCCGTCCCAGCAGAGACAGGTCCTTGCTGGCCCCCACCAGTTCCGGCACGACCAGGTACTCAATGACCAGTGCCACGATGAACAGCACGATGCCGCGGCGCAAGGGCTTGACCAGGAACGGCAGCCAGTCACGCAAGCGCCGCCACCATCCTCGCCACCCTCGGCTCTCGTCGGTGCCGGCGCCAGGTCGGCCGGCCTTCGCCGGGTCAGTCCGCATAAAAGCCCTCTTACCCGGCTTGTCGGCAAGAACGCAGCCACACACGTAACAGCTCGCCCGAGGGTTATCCTGCCCAGACAGGCAACCCCGGGAATCAACCGAGCATAGCGAAAGGGGCGGTCGTGGCGGACACGGCGCGTGCGGTTCACGGGTCCAGGGCGATGTGGACCCTGTTCGAGCCCATCCACGCGGTGACCTACTTCGCCCCCGAGGCGCGGTCGGCCTACGAGCAGGCTGGCTTGCGGGGATTCTGGCGGGGCTATTTCGCCGGGCGGACGGCTCCGCTTGGGCCGGCCGGCGCGGCGGTCGTCACCGCCTCGTTCTATAACTTCGCGCCGGCCTTCGTGGCCCGCGCCATTCCCGCGGTCTGGGAGCTGATCACGCCGGAACAGGCCCTACGGACTCGTACGGCGGGCGCGGTCGAAGCGCTCGGCGGCCTGCTCGGCGGGCGCGAACCAGAGGTGGCAGCGGCCGCCGACCTGCTCTGGCAGGCGGCCGGCGAGCTGGACTGCGCGGGCCGGGTGCTGGCCGCGGCCAACCTCGCGCTGGACCAGGGATCCTCGGCCCTGACCCGGCTCTGGCAGGCGGCCACCGTGCTGCGTGAGCACCGCGGTGACGGGCATTTCGCCGCCTTGACCGCGGCGGACATCGACGGCTGCGAGGCGGTGGCCCTGCGGTGCTCATGGACCTGCGGCGGGAGAGCCTGCAGCCGGTGCGAGGCTGGACCGACCAGGAGTGGGACGGCGCGCTCAGCAGGCTGGCCGACCGCGGCTGGGTCGGCGCGGACGGCGAACTGACCAGCGCCGGCCGGGACGCGCATGCGGCGGTCGAGGCCGCCACCGACCGGGCGGCGGCGCGACCCTGGACTCGCCTGGGCCCCGAGGTCACCGCCGACGTCGTGAAGGTGCTCACTCCGCTCGCGCTGGCGTGCGCGAGCGTACTCCCGTACCCCAGCCCTGTGGGCGTGCCTGCCCCCGGCACCAGGGGCTGAGCCGCAGGCCGACCGGACGCGGCTGGCGTTGGGTGGCTGGCGTTAAGCGGAGGGACCGCAGGTCGGCCCGGCCGGTCGGCTCGAGCTCCAGCAGGTCATGCAGGCGAGCCCGGTCCAGGCCGCCCGCGTCGGGAAAGGTGAGCAGTCGCTCACTCCAGGCCATCAGCGCACTGGTATCGGCCGGGAAGGCCAGCAGGCGCTGCCTGTCGCGCAGCGCGAGGACGAGATACCGTGCCGTCCGCTCGTCGGCCTCGTCCCTCCGCGCGGCCCGTAGCAGCAGGTCACACGCGGCGTCGAGATCGTCCGGGTCCGGTGCCTCCGCCTCCGGCCACGGGTCGCTGTAGCGGTCATAGCTGAGCCTGCCGACCGTCATCGCCAGGTCCGGCCAGGCCGGAGATTCGGCCGGCAGCCGGTAGAGCAGGGCGGCGTGCACCGCGATGGCCTCGTTGCGGTCGGCCCGGACGGCCGCGATCGCAGCCCGGTCCCGCTCGCCGATTCGTTCCGCCGCCAGAACCAGCCGCTGCACGAGCAGGATCCCGAGCAGTGCACGCGCCTCCGCGATCATCTCCGGGTAGCTAGGCTCATCGCCCCACCCGGCCACCCGGTGGCCGGGATAGCCGAACCGGCCGGCCCAATCACCCCAGTCACCGGGCCGCAGGCACGGGTAGTCGGCTCCATCGCCGCCGGCCGGAGCTCCGAGCACGGCGGCCAGGGCCGCGCGTGCGTGCTCGATCGCCTTATCCAGGTCTGGCCCGTTAAGTACCGGGTGATGAGCGGTGTCTGTCATCCCGACCCTCCCTGCGGGTTGGCCAGGTGGCGGCCGGCTCCGTCAGGGCCATGGCGGCCGCCACCTGGAGTCCTTGACGTCACGGACGACCCGACCGTGACAAGGCGGGAGAAGATGTGACTGACTGGTGAGATCGGGCTCACCGCGACCAGCCGCGAGTCGCTACGGGAATAGCGCAATCCGGTCGACGAAACCATAAGCCCCCCAAAGGCTAAGATTCGCAGTCGGTCATCGCTCGTCGGAGGCTATGTCAGCTTCGCCGATGCCGAACGAGCAGGAATGGCCGCAAGCAACCACACGCTGTGCCACTCCTACGTCGTCTTGATCCCTTCGACCCCTTCGACCCCTTTTGACCCTCCCGCCGACCCGGACGGTAACCTGCGCAGTGATAAACCACGCGAGGCCTCGCTCCGGCCTGGCAGCTCCTCCCTCATCCGCTCCACGGCCCTCACGCTGGGGCGTTGTCCGTGCCTGAACGCGAGAGCCAAGAAGAGCTTAATGTAGCTAGATAAAGCATGTCCATCTATACAAGATTTACGTCGATAAAGTTTTGCTATCGGCTAGGGAGAGTTAGCAGGCAGAAGCGGCGCTGGACGTGCCGCGCGACGGCGGGTAACCGGAGCGCGGTCAGGTTCAGGGGCGCGGCGGGCCGCCCGAGCGCCCGATCAGGGCGGCGGCGGCGGACCCGAAGGCGGCGGCGGGCGAGTAGGCCGCGCACGCGGCCCGCCAGCGGTCGCGCAGCGGCTCGCTGATCTCCTCCGGCAGCGCGCCGGCGGTCGCGCCGCCGGCCAGCACCTCAAGCGGCCCGAGCACGTAGACCTCGGCCAGGGTGGGGAGGTCGGCGAACTCGGCCGCGGGACGGGTGCCACCGGGCAGCCGGGTGGCGCGCTCGACCAGGCCGGCGCCAAGCTGCCTGACCGCATGCCCCTCTCCGGCGCCGATGCACTCCACCGCGGCGAGTATCTCCACCGCCATCGCGTAGGACTCGGCGACCAGCAGGCCCGCGCCGAACTCCCCGGGGCTGGGCGCCAGCGGGCGACCCCGGGCCAGCGAGGCCAGGTGGTCCAGGTGCGCCCCCTCATGGATGCCGCGCCAGATCTGCTGCTCGATCGGGGTGGCGATGGACGGCACCTCGGCGATCACGGTGCCCGGGCCGGACAGCCCGGGCAGGCACATCCAGGTCCGCCTGGCCAGCCGGCGATTCACCGGCAGGCTCAGCGTGACGTGCGCGTCGCTGGGCGAGGGCCGGAAGCGGACACCCCAGGCCAGTTGCTGCGCGCTGATCAGCGGGCAGGGCGGATGGTGCGGGAGCGTGGTCGCGGTGTGCTCGAGCAGCTCACCGAACCACGAAAGCAGGCTCGCCGCTCGCCATACGATCTCGCGGACGCGGCGGACCGGTCCGCTGACGGGACGGGCGTCCGGATACCACGAAGGTACCGGGCCGGCGAATCGCCGCAGCCGGCGGAGCCGGTCGGCGTGCTGACCGCCCGAGTCGATGGGCAGGCCCCGGACGACCTCGTCCAGGCCGCTGAAGGAGGAGAGCTCGCCCGGGTTGGCGAGGCGGCCCGCGAAGCCGTCAAGGGCGAGGCAGCCGACGGCGACGTCGGCCCAGCCGCGGACGACCCACGCGTCGGCTTCCGCGCGACGGGCCGGCACGCGAGCCGCCGCCCGCGCCGCGGCCACTGCCCAGGCGCGGGCTACCGGTGCTGGGGCCTGCATCGGCCCGGGGGCCGGAGCACCCGGGCCGAGCACCTCACTACCCATCCGGCATTGACATGGCTCCGATTCCAGCTGGGACAGGCCCTCCCTTAACGCTGGTATGCCTGCGCGAGCGGGCGCCCGCGAGCCAAAGTAATACCTGAACTAACCCAAAAAAATCATATGGTCTTTACTCAGGAAAAGTACGGGCAGGCTAGGACCGATGGGTTCCGCCTATCATGATGATCTTGGTTCAGGGACAAGGACCAGGTCAGCCCGGAAAGCCAGCCCACAGAGCCAGAGAGCAAGCCCAGAGAGCCAGCCAGAGAGGAGGCCACGATGGCAGCGCAGGAGGAGAGGCTCGCAGCCATCGCGGCGGCGGCCGCGGCCATACTTCGGCAGACGCCCTACCACGTCGTCCGGGCCGGCGACGTGGCCGCCGCGGTGGCATTGCCCGGGCAGACCGGGCGTTCGGCCGTGTGGCTGTACAACGAGGTCCACAACCGCCGGGTGCTGGTCGCGCTGGCCGCGGCGCACGCCTGGCGGGAGTTCGCCGGCCAGGCCAACTGGACGCTGCCCGGGCCCATCGAGTCGGTGGCCGCCGCCCGGTCCGCCGTCATCGCCGCGCTGGGCACGATCGTCGCGTTCCACCGGGCCGAGCACCAGCTGATGACCCAGGTCGGCTACGGAATCGGCGACATCTCCACCGTGGAAAAGCGGCAGCTCGCCGCGGGCACCGACCTCGTTCCGCCCACGTGGCCGGACAGCTCCTGGGGGCAGGTGGCGGCGGCGGCGTGGCACGGCCGGTGCGACGTCTTCTCCGGCTTCTTGCGCCCGGTGCTGCGCGTCTGCGCGGAATCGGTCACCTTCCTGGCTGAGCCGGTCGTCGCGGAGAGCGCCTCGCGGCTGTCCGATGTCACCTTCCGGACCTGCCTGGCCGATCATGAGGGGCCGGTCGAGCTCGTCGCGCGCGGGCTGGCGGCGCTGTGGTTCGAGCGTGACCTGACCCGGGTCGCGGGGACCTTGCCGCGAGACCTGGAAAGCGGCGAGACCGCGCTGGCCGCGGTGGCCAGGCGGCACACCGATCCCCGGGCCGAGGCGAACGCCAGCGCCGTGGTGGTGCGGGTGCTGCTTGAGGCGGGCACCATGCACGCACGGTGCGTCAAGGAGGCACGGCGGACGGTTTCGCTGTGGCAGGCCCTCACCGGCGGCCTGGACGACCGGGCCGGGCCGGCCCCCGACGCCGCCGGCCATGACCTACAGCGGCTCAGCGACGCCGCGAGCCATCTGGGGATGGCTGCGGCCAGGTACGGCGACCGGCGGTCGGCCGCCCAGGCGTGGGAACTGTCCCGCCAGGTCGCCGGGCAACCCCTGGGCCATGACCGGTCAAGGATCGCGCGGGCGGACAACAACCTGGCCGCGCTGGCCGCCGAGACCGGTCGCGGCCCGCGGGCCGCGACCCTCATCGCTGACGTCCTGCACACCCGGCTGGGCCTGGCCGAACGCCAGCCGCAGGACCCGGCCGCCTGGCGCCGGCTGACCGTCACCCAACGCACCAGGACGGACATCGCCCGGACCAACGGCAGCGTGACCGAGAGCGTCAGGCTGGCCGGCGAGCTGCTGGCGGACCGGCAGGCCAGGCTGGGCCACCTCGGCCACGCCGATACCGCCGAGGCCCGTGCCACCTTGGGCCAGGCCCTGCTGTCCGCGGGACATCCCGTCGTGGCCCGCCGGTACCTGGAAGAGGCCGCCGACACGCGTCGTGGCCGGTTCCTGCCCACCTCCTACCGCGTTCAGGAGGATCTCGTCTGGCTGGCCAAGGCGGCGCTGGTGCTCGAACGCCCCCGCGCCGCGCTTGAGCTGCTCGGCGACCAGGTGGCGGGAACCGACTGGTTCAGGGACCGGGTCTCCTTCCGGCTCGGCTTTACCGCCCGGCGCCTGCTCGCGCTGGCCCACGGCCAGCTGGGCCGGTCGCACGAGGCCATGGCCGCCCTGCTGGCCGACCGCGAGCAGCTCGCCGCCCGGCCCCTGGATCCCGGCCTGGACCCGCTGGCCGCGGACTTCGACCGCTCCCTCGGCGAGCTCGCGCTGCTACGGGGCGAGGCCGCGGGGGCCGCCGCCGCGCTGTCCCGGCTCGCGGCGGCCGAAGCCGACGCCGAGACGGGACCGCCGTTGCCCGCGCACGGCTGGACGCTCGTCCTGCTCAGCCGGGCGGCGGGCCGGCTCGGCGACGCCGGGCGGGCCGCCGAGTGCTTCCGTCTGGTCACCGGCCTGGCGGCGGCCGGGATCGATCCCGGCCACCCCGTGATTCTCACCGCCCGCTACGAGGAGGCGGTGCGCCATGCCGCGCTCGGCGAGACCAGCCAGGCGGCCGAGCTCCTCGCGCCCGTGCTCGACCGGACCCCGCTGGCGCACGGGCGGCCCGCGCTCGGTGAGGCCCATCCGCTGCTGGCCCGGGCCCGCACCCTGGCCGAACGTCTGGGCATCACCGTCCCCGACCCGATGACGGACCTCGACGAGGCCTCGCTTGACATCGACGCCTGAGGTACTCAGGCGGGGGCCGGCCCCGGGGGGCGGGGGCCCGCCCCGGGGTCGGATCACCCGCGCGCAGCGGCGCGGTGTGGTAGCGCCCCTCGTGCGCCAGCACAGGCCGCCGGTCGCCCCGCAGCTCGTCGTATTTCTCCTCGAGTTTGCGCCTGTCGTCCCACTGCCGGCGGAGCTGCCCCAGGTACTCGGGGTTCCCTTCGTAGGTACCGCGCCAGGTCTGCGGCATCTGCTCCCTCGACCGGCCGGGATCGGCGTGCCCGCCGAGCGTGATCCGCGACGGGATTATCCCGCTGGCCTGCCCGCAGACCGGGCAGTCCTGCCGCTCCCTGGCGGCGATCGGCGCCAGCTGCTCGAACAGGTGCCCGTCCGGGCAGCGGTAGTCGTAGAGGGGCATCTGCTCACCAGTTCTGGATGGAGCGGGCGAAGATGCCGGCGATGTCGTCCTCACCCACCGGACGGGGGCAGGTGGCCAGCAGGCGCTGCTGCTTCATCGTGCCGGGCACCAGGTCGCCGATGTCGGCTTCGGTGTAGCCGACGGCGCCGATCCCGTTCGGGATCTCGATGTCCCGCATCAGGTCGATGACGGCGGCAGGAAGCTGCTCGCCCGGGTCGTTCAGCTTCTCGGAGTCCGGTGCGAGCAAGGCCGCGGCGCGCAGATGCCGTTCCGGCGCGCTGGGGAAGCTGAACCGGAAGGCCTCAGGCGCGGTCAGTGACACCGACATCCCGTGCGGCACCATCGGCTCGTCCTGCGGGTAACCCGGCGGCCGGTAGTCCTTCACCATGCCCGCGATCGGGTAGGCGTTGGCGTGCGGGATGTGCACGCCCGAGTTGCCGAACCCCATGCCGGCGAAGGTCGCCGCCAGCATCATGCTGCTGCGCGCGGCCAGGTCGGACCCGTCGCGGAAGGCGGTGCGGAACGAGGCGGCGAGCAGGGTGAGGGCCTTCTCGCACCACAGGTCGGACACCGGGTTGGACCCGCAGTAGGTGACCCGCTGCTCGGGCTGCTTGCGCTCGAACGTGGTGTACCAGCGCGCGGTGTAGGACTCCAGGGCGTGGCACACGATGTCCATGCCGGCCGAAGCGGTGACCTCCGGCGGCAAGGTGAGCGACACCAGCGGGTCGATCACCGCCAGGGTGGGACGCAACCGCCAGTGGCTGATGCCGGTCTTGACCCGCATGGACAGCACGTCGAGCACGCACATGGCCGTGCTCTCCGAGCCGGTCCCGGCCGTCGTGGGGACCGCGATCAGCGGCTTGAGCTGGCCTTTGGGCGCCCGGCCGCCGCCGATCGGTGCGTTGATGTAGTCCATCAACGTCCCCTCGTCGGTGGTCAGCAGGTTCACCGCCTTGGCGGTGTCGATGGACGAGCCGCCGCCCACCGCGACGAACCCGTCCCACGGGCCCTGCTGGCGGGCGTAGCCGGCCGCCTTGTCCATGCTGTCGTCCGTGGGCTCGACGTGACAGCCGTCGAAGATCTCCGAGGTGATCCCGCGGGCGGTCAGCGAGTCGGCGATGCGCGCCGGGATGCCGAGCTCGTTGATTTTAGGGTCGGTGAGGATCAGCACTCGCCTGGCCCCGAACTGGGCCATCTCGAAACCGATCTCGTCCACGGCCCCCGCGCCGAACTTCAGCGGCGGCGCGCCCCAGGTGAAGATGGTTTCCTCGGTCAGATCGACCCCGGATGCGGCGCTCATCGGTAGCTGCCGGTGGGCGCGACGCGAAGCTGGTGGATCTGGTCGGGATCGTGCCCGAACACCAGCGTGGCGTCGGCGGAGGCCGCGATCCCGCGCAGCTTCTCGACCGAGGCGTAGAACTGCTCCAGGTTGTTGACGATCGCGGCCGGCACGACCGGCGGCCCGTAGCTGGCGCCCATGTACACCGCGTCGGCGGTGAAGATCATCGTGCCGGTCTCGGGCAGGTCGACCCGCATGGACATGCTGCCGGGCGTGTGCCCGGGTGTCTGGATGAAGCTGACGCCGGGCAGGAACTCCGCGTCCCCTGAGACCGTTTCGAAGTCCAGCCCGGCGTAGTCGGCCTTCAGGTGCGCGCCGTTGAAGGCGCCGTCGAAGCCGAAGGCCCACTCCTTCTCCGCGGCGCTGCAGACCAGGCGCGCGTTCGTGTCCTTGAACAGCTGGGCGTTGCCGGCGTGGTCGAAGTGCAGGTGGGAGAAGACCACGTAGTCGATGTCACCCGGCGTGATGCCGAGCTGCTTCAGCCGGGAATCGAGGTACTCATCGTCGGAGACCTTGTCGTAGGGGAAGAAGTCCTGCAGCCCGGTGGGGGCCCATCGCTGCTCCCAGTCCCGCGGGCAGCTGGTGTCCCACAGCAGCCTGCCGTCGGGCGTGTCGACGAGGACGCAGTGGGTGGGGACGTCGACCCACTCGGCGGGCAGGTGCTTGTTCTGCCGGGTGCGGATGGCCCGGCCCGGCGCGAGCAGCAGCCAGGTGAGGTCGGCGGTCATGGCCCCGCACGGAATCACGGTAACGGTGGTACCACTAGTCATCTTGAGTCTCCATTGAATCGTTGTTACTCCGAGCTTGTGCCGTGACGTCGGCTGTGTCAACGACGGTGTCAACGGCCCGGGCCCGCAGCTCACGCCGGAGAAGCTTGCCGGTCACGGTCTTGGGCAGCTCGGCCAGGATCTCCACCTCCCTGGGGTACTTGTAGGCCGCCAGCTTCTGCCGGCCGTAGGCGACGAGCTCGGCGGGCGTCACCGCGCGACCGGGCTTCAAGCTGACGTACGCCTTGACCGTCTCCCCCCGGTAAGGGTCCGGGACGCCGACCACCGCCGCCTCGCGGACCGCCTCGTGCTCGTAGAGCACGTCCTCGACCTCACGCGGCCAGACCTTGTACCCGCTGACGTTGATCTGGTCCTTCTTCCTGTCCACGATGTAGAACCAGCCGTCACGGTCCATGTAACCGACGTCCCCGGTGTGCAGCGCGCCGCCGGGCAGCGCCCGGGCGGTCTCCCCGGGTTTGTTCCAGTAGCCCGGCACCACCTGCGGGCCCTGGGTGACCAGCTCACCGACCTCGCCGGGAGGCAGGTCACGGCCGTCCTCGCCCACGATGCGCACCACGGTGTTGTAGACCGGGACCCCGACCGACAAGGCGCCCGAGGCCTGGTCCACCGGCGCTTGGGCGCCGAGCGGGACGGCGTGCGAGGGCGACGTGGTCTCGGTCAGGCCGTAGATGTTGTGGATGTACTGCCCGAACGTGCCGGAGAACGCCGTCACGGTGCTCGGCGGGATCGGCGCCCCGCCCGAGTAGATCTTCGTCAGCGTGGCCAGTGCGTCCCGGCGCGCGTTCGGCGCGTTCATCAGCGCGATGAACACGGTGATCGATCCGACGGTGAACGTCACCTGCTCGTCCCGGATCGTCTCGATCGCGGCCTCGGGGTCGAACCGGTACGTCAGGACCAGGGTGGCCCCGGTCAGCAGGGACAAGGCGACGTGCCCGATCGAGCCGGTGATGTGGAACAGCGGCGCGACGCCCAGGATCACGTCGTGGTTCCCGATGCCGATCCAGTCGCGGTAGGTCTGGGCGTTGAACACGATGTTGCCGTGCGTGGTCATCGCGCCCTTCGGCGGACCCGTGGTTCCTGAGGTGTAGGTCAGGAAGGCCACGTCGCCCGGTCCGAGCTTCGGGTCCTCCGGCGGCCGGTGCCCGGCGAAGCGGCTGGTCAGTGAGGTCATGTCCTGGGTATCCGGGCACGAGAGCCGGCTGAGGCCGCCGAGCACACGGTCCTCGCCGCGGGTCTGGTACTCAAGCGCCGAGGTCGTGATGACCAGGCGCACGTCAGTGCCGCCCACGACCTGGCGGGCCACGTTGGCGTACAGATCTTCGAGGCAGACGAGCACGGTGGCGCCGGAGTCGCGCAGGATCTCCGTCAGCTCGCGCTCCTTGTTCATCGGGTTGACCGCGACCGCGATCCCGCCGGCCTTCCAGGTGCCGATCATCGCGACGACGAACTGCGGGACGTTCTGCAGGTACAGCGCCACCCGCTGGCCGGCGGAGAAACCCGCGCCGGCCAGCGCGGCCGCGAAGGCGCCGGACTCGGCATCCAGCTCACGCCGGGTCAAGACGCCGCCGAGGTAGCGGATGATCGGCGCGTCCGGGTCGCGGGCGACGGTGGCGCCGAACATCGCCAGCGCGCTGCCGAACTCCACCGCGATATCGCCCGGCTGACCCGGATCGTAGCGGGCGAGCCACGGCCGTTCGTCGTAACCGCTCATGGTCGGGACCTCCTTTGTCGCCGGGACGGCAGGGCGATCAGGTACGCGCCGACCGCGGCGGCCAGGCCCGCGCCGGTCAGCCAGGCGGTGCTGGCCTGGTGCACCGCGAACGCGGCCAGCACCGCCCCGGCGGCGATCAGGCCGGCCACCAGCAGCGGCAACTGGCCGCGGAGCCACGGGCCTGGTCCCGGTAGCCCCGGGGGCAGGTCGGCCAGGAGCAGGTAACCGAGGACGAACAGTCCCTCGGCCGCCAGCGCGGCGACCCCGGCGGCGGAAGCGGCGCAGGTGATGACCGCCGCGGTCACGGCGAGCGCGTGCCCGCGCCGCCAGCGCGCCGCGGCGAGCACCGCGAGTACGCCCAGGCCCGCCAGGGCGTAGGTCCAGGCCGGCGCCCACGCCAGCGGCCAGGCGACGGCCAGCAGGCCGAGCGTCACGGTCGCGATGCTGGCCAGGCGCATGGGGTCGCGGGTGAAGACGAGGCGCTTGAGCTGTGCGGCGACCGCGGGCAGGGTCATCGCCGGACCGCCGGGGGCAGGCGGAGCGGGGCGAGCACGCTGTCGAGCTCGGCGTCGGCGTCCCAGCGCAGCACCGGGACGCCAAGCTCCCGCAGCGCGGCCCGGGTCGCGGCCCGGTCGAGCCGCCAGAGCCGCAGCGCCAGGTCCTCCCGGCGGCCCCGGGCCGACGCAGGCCGCAGCGGGCGTCGGCCCGGGGCCGACGCCGGCCGCAGCGGGCGGACCGGCGGCTCGTCCCGCAGCGTGTCCACCACGACCAGCGGGAACCCGCGCTGCCGCAGGTCGCTGAGGGCACCGAAGGCACGCGGGTCGAGCAGCGGCGAGAACACCACCACCAGCGTGCCGGGCGGCAGCGCGGTCCGCGGGATCCGGCCCACGTCGGGCGCGACGAAACTGTCGTACCTGGCGCGCAGCATCAGCTCGGCGATGCGGTAGAACTGCCGCATCCCGCTGGCCGGCCCGAGCCAGCGCAGCGCGCCGCCGAGCACCACGATCCCGGCCCGGTCGGCGAGCCGCAGGTAGGCCGTGACCAGCGCGGCCGCCCCGTGCACGGCCGCGTCCAGGGTCCGGTCCGCCACCGGACCTGGCCCGCCCAGCGAGTCGATCATCACCACCAGGTCCGCCGCGCGCGCCGCGGCCCGCTGGTTGACGTGCAGCTGACCACGGCGGATGCTCACCGCGCGGTTCACGTCCCGGAGCGGATCGCCGGGCACGTACGGTCGCAGCCCGGCGAACTCGACGCCCGCGCCGACGGCACGGCCGGTGTGCTCGCCGATCCGGCGCAGCAGTTCGGCGGGCACCAGCCGGGACCGCATCCGCGTCGCCGCCGGGAAGATCTCCAGCGGGTCAAGCTCGACCCGCACCGACGTCTGGAACCCGCCCCGGCCGGCCCGGGCGGACACCAGGACCGCGCCGGGCGAGTAGCGGCCCCACCGGTCCGCCCGTATCACCCACTGCGCCACGCACCGGGCGGCGGCGGGACCGGCCCGGCCGCCGACCAGGAACATCCGCCGGGCCTGGGCCGGATCCGCCAGCGTGACCTGCGGCGCGGGCTCCAGCCGGAGCATGAGCTCCTCCGCCGGGCCACCGCGGACGGCCGCGGTGATCGTCACGTCCTCGCCCTCGAAACAGCGCGCCCCGGACAGCATGACCTGCACCGCCGGCTCCCCCGCGGGCCGCCGCCTGGGCATCAGCGCCAGCGCCCCCAGCGCCGGCGCGGCCACCAGCACCAGCGCGACGTGGCCGGTCAGGACCGCGGCGACCAGCGCGAGCAGCGCCACGGTGGCCAGCTGCCTGGTCCGGGCGGACGCCGACCAGCCGGGGCGCTCCTGCTCCTCGGCGGACGGGGAGCCACGGGCCGGCTCCGGGTCCTCGGCACGCAGGGGGCGGGGGGACGCAGCGGAGTCCGTTCGGCCCGGGAATGGATTTTTCACCGGATGCTTCTCGGTACGGGTACCTCGGACAGGATCTGGCGGGCCACGTCCTGGCCGGTCACCTGCCGCACCCACATGTCCGGGCGCAGCACCAGGCGGTGCGCCAGCGCGGGCACGGCCACCGCCTTGATGTCCTCGGGGGTCACGTAGGCCCGGCCGGCCAGCGCGGCGTGGCCGCGGGCCAGCTGGATCACCGCCAGCGTGCCGCGCGGCGACGCGCCCACCATGACCTGCGGATGGGCCCGGGTGGCACCGACCAGGGCGACCACGTAACCCAGCAGGTCCGGGTGCAGCTGCACCCGCTCAAGCGACTCCCGCATGCCCAGCAGCCGGCCCGCGTCGGTGACCTGCGGCGGTACCGCGGCGGCCGACCCGCGGGCGAGCCGGCGGCGGACCATCTCGGCCTCGCCGTCGGCGTCCAGGTAGCCGAGGCTGACCCGGGCGATGAACCGGTCGAGCTGGGCCTCGGGCAGCGGGTAGGTGCCCTCGTACTCGATCGGGTTATCGGTGGCCAGCACCACGAACGGATCAGGCAGCGGCCGGGTGACCCCGTCGGTGCTGACCTGCCCCTCCGCCATCGCCTCGAGCAGGGCCGCCTGGGTCTTGGGCGGCGTCCGGTTGATCTCGTCGGCCAGCAGCAGGCCGGTGAACACCGGCCCGGGCCGGAACCGCGGCTCCCCCGTACTCAGGTCGAGCACGGTCGCGCCGGTCAGGTCGGCCGGGAGCATGTCGGGGGTGAACTGGACCCGGGTGAACTCCAGCCCGAGCACCGTCGCGAACGTGCGCGCCAGCAGCGTCTTGCCCAGCCCGGGCAGGTCCTCGATCAGGATGTGGCCGGCCGCGAGCACGCCGAGCAGCACCAGCTTGGTGGCCTCGGGCTTGCCCACGATGATCTGCTCCACCTCGGCCAGCACGCGCTCGGCCAGCCTCGCGGTGTCCTCGACCGTCCCGGCCAGCACCTCGGTCACGGTGTGTCCTCCCCCTCGAGCGCGGCGATGACGCGTTCCAGCGTGGCCAGGTCCACGCCGGGTCCGTCGATGTCCGCCGACGGCGGGCGGTGCAGGTCAGCGGCGGCCGCTTCCGGCCGGCCGAGCGCCGTGGCCAGCCGGGCCAGCGTCGGGCGCAGTATGTACTCGTAGTGCCGCCGCGACACCTGCGCCCACTCCAGGTCCGAGGCCAGCTTGCCGTAGCCGGGGAAATCCGCCGCCCGTCCCGGCTCGGGCGGAAGATCTTTGGGCCGAACGAGCCGTGGTGCGCGCCCCGGTATCGTTCCCCGCCCCACGACCAGAACCGCGACGGCGGCCAGCGTCGCCGCGTCGATCAGCCCGGCCGGGCCGGCCGCGGCGTACCCGGCCCCCAGGACCGCCGCGAGGCCGGCCACGGCCGCGGTGACGCCGAGGCGGCCCACGCGGGTCACCGCCCGGCTCCGGCTAGGTCCAGGTCGGCGCGCATCCGGGTGAGGGCGGCCGCGGCCGAGGCCGAGTCGGCGGAGGTCATCGGCTCGGCGCTGTACCTGGCCCGGCGGAACAGGCCGGTCAGCACCTCGGCCGGCCCAGGGCCGACGATCCCGGCGGCGGTGGCACGGGTGAGCACCTCGGCCGGGGTATCAGCCGCGGCGGGAGCCGAACCCGCGGCGGCGAAGCCCTCCTCCATCGCGGCGTAACAGGCGATGATGGCGGCCCGGGGTTCGTGGTTCGCCGCCAGCGCGGCGCTGCCCGCGGCCAGGGCCTGGGCCAGCGCGGCGACGCGATCGACCCGGTTCGGCCGGCCCGGCAGGCGCCGGCGGCGGGTCAGCAGGGTCGCCGCGAGCACGACCGCGATCGCGATCGCCATCCCGGCGATCAGCGGCCAGGGCGAGGACTGGGCCGGCGCGTTCGGCGGCTGCGCTCGGCTGAGCGGGTTCACCAGCGGGGTCAGCAGCGGCACGGGCGCGTGCTTGCGGGCCTTGAGGGTGAACAGCACGACCAGCGGCGTGACGAGGAGGCCGAGCGCGAGCAGGACGCCCGCCGTCTTGGCCCACCACGGGAAGTACAGCCGTTCGGGCTCCTGCTCATCGCGGGGGCGGCGCGGCCGCCGCGTCGCGGCGAGCACGACGATGAACGCGACGAGCGCGACCCCCTCGCAGGCGACCATGGCGGTGACGAGGCCGGCTCCGGTGGCACCGGCCACGGCGGCGTTCGGCGTGCGCGAGAACGCGCCGCGGGTCCGCAGCCCGATGACGGTGACCGCGAGCAGCACCGCGACCGCGGCCACCCGCCGGGCCTCGGAGACCCTGACCGCGACCATAGCCGTGCTTGCTCAGGGAACCCGGATGTCGTGGTGCTCGGCGGCGAAGTGCCGGTCGGCGTCGGTCAGGTCAGCGGCCTTGACCGGGACGACAAGGCTCCAGTGCTGGCCGACCGGGCAGCGTTGCACCCGCGCCACGATCAGGTCAAGTTCCTTGAGCTTCACGCCGGGAATCCAGATCGTGGTGAACAGGTGACCCTTACGGCACCGCACGACTGTATTGGTGCCGAAGTTATAACCGAGCCGTCGCCCGATAAGGGTGGCCCCGGCGATGATGCCGGTCATGATCAGTACAGGCTTGATGGCTCGTTTGGCCGCTCGCCGCAACATACCGGCATTATGCCACCACGCAGTGGTCATGGCGCTGTGGTCATGGCGCTGTGGTCATGGCGCGGGGTGGATTCGGGCTTCGCGGAGGATTTGGTGCGCTATTGAGGCTGTCGCATGGCCGCCCGTCCGGGGGAACCTGCCCCAGCCCCGCGCGATCCGCTTACTGCGTCGGCCCGCGGGATACCACGCGCGTCACTACCGCCCCATCCGCGTTCTCGGAACACTTCTGTTCCGGCCAGCTGCGGACTTTGATGGTAGATTCGGGCTTGGTGGTGATTTTTATGCATCATAGTACCCATAAGTCTTCACGGAGCCTGAATCTACCACGATCTTTGTTCGATTAAGCCAGGCGGCACCGAGCCCCGGGTCCTGCGCTGCCCTGCCCGCCTCATCGCCCACGCCAGGCTCTGGCCTGGATGATCATTTAGGCCCTATGCCAGCTTTGTCCGAGCTTAGGACGAGCGATACCATCGGGCCATGGAGTGGTTGGAGACCGTGCCACGGGCGCGGGCGACGGGTGCGCTGGCTGAGGCGTACACCGCGATGGTGGAAGAGCGGCCCATGCCACCGGTCTACCGCCCCGCTCACGGCGGCGCACCCGGAATCATCCGTGCGCACAGCCTCGACCCCGACTTGCTCCTACGGACGTTCAGCGTGTCGGGTGCGCTGGCGACGACCAGCCTTCCCTGGGCTGACCGGGAACTACTGGCGAGCGTCACCTCACGCACCAACCAGTGCTTTTATTGAACGTCCGCTCACGTGGAGTTTCTGCGTGTCGCAAGCGGTGAAGCCGCGCCTTCCCTGGCCGTCCTGCAGGGAGAGGACGAGTCCCTAGCGCCCCGGGCCCGCGCCCTGGCCAAGATCGCGGCGACGTTGACCGCGGAGCCGTGGGCCCTCACCCGGACGGCGATGGAGGACCTGAGCGGCCATGGGCTCGACGAGGCGCAGATCGAGGCGGCCATCGGCGTGATCGCGATGTTCAACTACTTCACCAGGGTCGCCGACGCGACTGGTATCGAGTTTGACTACACCACGCCGCTGCCGGCCTTCAGGCCGGACCTGCGCCAGGTCACGGTGTCTCCACCGGGCAGGTCCGTCTCGTCTCGTCCGGCTGCGGGGTCCCGGCCCCGGCCTCGGCATCCGAAACTACAGCGCGCCTGGGAATCGTGGCGGAGCTATGTCATGGAGGCCGACGAGCCGCTGAGCCGGCCTGAACGGCGGCTGCTGGCCTGCGTGGCCGCCGAGGAGACCACGGACTGGGACGGCGCCGAGGCCCTGAGCGAACCCAGGTCCGCTGCGGGCAGTGACGATGTCCTGGCCGGATTCGCCCGGAAACTCAGCCGCCAGCCCTGGCGTATGCACGGTGAAGATCTCGAGCGTCTGCGGGCATCCGGCTACTCCGAAGTGGCCGTGCTGCACGCGATCTGCGTGGTCTCCCACCAGAACGCGGATTCGCGGCTTGTCGTGGGCCTCCGCGCCGCCGGCCGAACGTGATCCCGAGGTAAGGGCCCTCCTCAGGGCCGCCGGTCAGTCCCGGGCGGGTGGGCCGGGCCATCCTGCCGATGCCGCCGAATCCGGATCGGACCGCGAGCGTGGCTGACCTCCACGACCTGGCCACGCTGGGTAATGTCGACATCCCCGTGAGCGGCCAGCCGGGCGGCTGCCGCCCTGATCTCGTCCATGAGCTCCCGCCAATGGTCGGGAGCCGCGACGCGGGCCGCATCGGACGGGCAGATAGACCCTTGCGGTTCCCGCTCGTGCAGCAGTCGGAGAATCAGCTGTTCCAGCTCGGCCGGGGCCGGGTGAGCGGTGGTCATCTTCCGATTATCTCCTGGCGACGCGGGGCGGACGCGCCAGGAGATAATGGGGTGGTGCCGGGTTTGCTGAGGGAGGGCCGGGTCACGGATCATCGTCGCCGCCGAACGCGAGTGCCTGCACGCCGCGTATTCACTGACCAGGGTGCCCACCACCACCGGGGGAGCCATCGCCCGCGCCGCCGCCGAGGTCGGCGCGATCGTTGGCGCGACCGCCCTGGTCGCGTTTACGATGTCGGGCGAGACCGCGAGGCGGCTGGCCAGGTACCGGTCGCCGATCCCGCTGCTGGCGTTCACGCCGGAGCGCTGGCCACCCGCAGCCAGCTGGCGCTTTCCTGGGGGTGGAGACCTTCATCGTTCCGTCTGTGCGGCATACCGACGAGATGGTCAGGCAGGTGGAGACCGCCCTGCTCGACATCGGCCGGTGCCAGAAGGGCGACCAGGTCGTCATCGTGGCCGGCAGCCTGCCGGGAACGCCCGGCCGGACGAACGCGCTGCGGGTGCACCGCATCGGCGACGGTATCGCCTGGGGCGGGATGTAGCCGCTGCCCGTAAAGTCCGTCTGCTAGGGTCGCTTCGTGACCGAGGGATCAGCCGGTGCGGCCGGTGAGCCCGGTCAGAGCGTGCGCGTCGTCACGCCCGCCCAGCCGCTGACCGAAGCAGGAACCGGGCGTTCCGGCCTGCCGCGGTGGGGATGGGCGGCCGGGCTGGCCGTGGTGGCCGTGGTCCTGTTCGTGTGTTACGTCCGGCTCTCGGGCACCATCGGTGACAACTCGGACGGCTCCGACCAGGCGCTGCAAGCGTGGGACATGCTGCACGGCAACTGGCTGCTGCACGGCTGGACCGTCGGAGACGTGTCGTACTACACCACCGAGATCCCCGAGTACATGATCGTGGAGAAGATCATCGGCCTCGGGACGAACGTGATCCACGTGGGAGCCTGGCCTCACCTACACGCTGCTGGTGCTGCTGGCCGGCTGGCTGGCCAAGGGACGGGCGACCGGCCGCCAGGGCGTGGTCCGGGCGCTGATCGCCTCCGGCATCCTGCTCGCCCCGCAGCTCGGCAACGGCGTTCACCTGCTGATCCAGCAGCCGGACCACATCGGCACCCAGGTCCCGTTGCTTGTCGTCTTTATCGTGCTTGATCGCGGGCCGCGGCGCTGGTATATCCCGGCCGCGGTCGCGGTCATGCTCACCTGGGTCATCGTCTCGGACCGGGTCGGCGTGTTCACGGCGGCGCTGCCGCTAACTGCGGTGTGCGGCCTGCGCGTCGTGTGGGCGCTCGCCCGTCACCGCGCGCGGCTGACCTCGCTGACGTTCGAGATCTCGCTCGCGGCGGCCGGCCTCGCCTCGTTCGGCGTGGCCGAGCTCGTGGTGGTCGCGATCGAGCACCTGGGCGGGTACACCTCTCTCCCCCTGCCGTCGAAGCTGACCGCCCTGAGCAGCCTTCCTGCGCACGCCGTGCTGAGCCTGGAGGGCATGGGAAACCTGTACGGGGCCGATCTCGCCGGGCTGTCGCCGGGGTGGGCGCTGGCCACCGCCCTGGTGCACCTGGTGGGCGTGGCCCTGGCGCTCGCGGGTTTCTTCCTGGCGTTCCGGCACTTGTACTCCGGCGACCTGATCCTGCCGGTGCTGGCCACGGGAATCGTGTTCAACCTGGTCTTTTACATCCTGAGCACCGTCCCCGCCACCTGGTTCGACACCAGGGAAATCATCGCCGTGCTGCCCCTGGGCGCCGTCCTGGCGGGCCGCCAGCTGGCCGAGCCGCTGTCCCGGGCGCGGCTGGAGCCGGTGCTGGCGGTGGTGCTGGCCTGCTACGCGGCCGCCCTCGGATACGGAGCCGTCCAGCCCCCGGTTGCCGACAGCGAGCAGCCGGTGGTCGGCTGGCTCGAGGCCCACCACCTGACCACCGGGCTCGGCACCTACACGGAGTCGAACATCATCACGCTGGGCAGCGGCGGCCGCGTCGCGGTCAGGACGGTCACCTGGCTGGCCTCCGGAGCCGTCCCGCGCGCCTACGAATCCGAGGCGTCCTGGTACGACGCGCGGCTGAGCTACGCCAACTTCGTCGTGACCAACAGCGCCGACGGCGGCGGAGTATCCCTCATCCCGGACCGCGACATCGTCGCGCTGGCCGGACCTCCGGCGCATACCTATCACTACAAGACCTTCACCATCATGGTCTGGAACCACAACCTGCTGGCGGATCTGGGTCGCCCTCCGTCGGCGTTCCCCGGCGACGTTCCCTGACCAGCCATACACTGGCGGCATGATCAACGGTCACCGGATAAGTGTTGTGATGCCCGCATACAACGCGGAAGTTACGTTGTCACGAACAGTAGCTGAACTTGACCGGGATGTGATCGACGAAGTTGTCCTGGTCGACGACGCAAGCACCGACCAGACCGTGAGCCTGGCCAGGGAACTTGGCTTGGAGCCGATTCTCCACGACGTCAACCTGGGCTACGGCGGGAACCAGAAGACCTGCTACCGGCGGGCGCTCGACCTGGGCGCGGACATCATCGTCATGGTGCATCCGGATTATCAGTACTCACCGCTGCTCGTTCCGGCCATGGCCTCGATGATCGCCTACGGTGAATATGACATGGTCCTCGGATCCCGCATCCTGGCCCAGAACTCGGTAGCCCGCGGCATGCCCCGTTACAAGTACGTGGCTAACCGGTTCCTCACCGGCGTCGAGAACATTCTTATGCAGCAGAAATTGTCCGAGTATCACACCGGCCTGCGCGCATTCAGCAGCACGCTGCTGGCCGGCCTGCCATTCGAGCGTAACTCCGACGATTTCGTGTTCGACAACCAGATCATCGCGCAGGCCATTTCGGCGGGCGCCAGGATCGGCGAGGTATCCTGCCCGACCCGGTACCAGGCCGAGGCGTCGTCGATCAACCTGCGCCGAAGCATCACCTACGGCCTCGGCGTGCTGCAAACGAGCGGGCAGTTCCGACTGCGCAAGCACGGGCTGCGCCAGTACCCCTACCTCGACGTCGATCCCTTCCTGATCCCGGCGCAGGTCCCGACGGCCGACACCGTCGCCGAGCTGGCCGCCCAGGTCGGGGAGTCGGCCCGAATCGAGAGTTAGCATGGGAGACCGGCGCGCCCGGGTGCTCGCCGAGCAGGGCCGGGTTAAGGCAGACGGGGAACGGCGCATATCAGGGAGGCGTCAGTTGACCCTAGCAAGCGTCGGGTTGCTGCTGTTCGCCGTCGCGACGGCGGCGACCGGGCAGGTGATGCTCAAGCACGGCATGCAGATCGCGACGTCCCGCGCGAGCCAGTCGGGCGGATCGCTGGCGCTGCGCGCGGCCACCTCCCCGTGGGTGCTGCTCGGGCTGGTCGTTTTCGGTGTCTCGGCGATCGCGTGGCTGGCCGCGCTGTCCAAGGTCCCGCTGAGCGTGGCCTACCCGTTCAATGCGCTTGGCTATCTCGTCATCTTGATCGCGAGCATCCTCGTGTTGCACGAGAAGGCCAACGTCATGACCTGGGTGGGCTCTGCGCTGGTGGTAGCCGGGCTGCTCATCGTGGTGCTCACCAAGCCGTAGCGGGGTCAACGCGGTCACAGTGGCCGGCCTGCCGCGATAGGCTTCCGGACCGTGAAGGCCCTCGTTCTGGCCGGGGGCTCGGGGACGCGGCTGCGGCCGATCACCCACACCTCGGCCAAGCAGCTGGTACCGGTCGCCAACAAGCCCGTGCTGTTCTACGGGCTCGAGGCGATTCGCGACGCCGGAATTACCCAGGTCGGGATCGTGGTCGGCGACACCGAGCCGGCCATCCGGGCCGCGGTGGATTCGGGTCAGGCGTTCGGCCTGGAGGTGACCTACATCAGGCAGTCCGCGCCGCTTGGCCTGGCCCATGCGGTGCTGGTGGCCAAGGACTTCCTTGGCGACGACGACTTCGTCATGTACCTGGGTGACAACTTCATCGTGGGCGGCATCACCCCCCTGGTGGAAGAGTTCCGGAGCTCACGACCGGACGCCCATGTCATGCTGACCTCGGTGGCGGACCCGCGCGAGTTCGGGGTGGCCGAGCTCGACAGCGACGGCCAGCTCATCGGCCTGGAGGAAAAGCCGCAGCAGCCGAAGAGCGACCTGGCGCTGGTCGGCGTGTACATGTTCACGCCGGCGGTGCACGAGGCGGTCGCGGCGCTGGTGCCGTCGGGGCGCGGCGAGCTGGAGATCACCGAGGCGATTCAGTGGCTCTTGCTCAACGGCCGTAAGGTCACCTCGACGATCATCTCGGGGTACTGGAAGGACACCGGCAACGTCGCGGACATGCTGGAGGTCAACCGGGTGGTGCTCGAGGGCGCCGAACCGGCGGTGGCCGGAGTGGTGGACACGGCGAGCGAGCTGATCGGCCGGGTGATCATCGAAGCCGGAGCCAAGGTCACCGGGTCGCGCATCCTGGGACCGACCATCATCGGCGCCGGGACCGAGGTGACCGGCTCCTATATCGGGCCGTTCACCTCCGTCGGCCCGGGCTGCGTGATCGACGACAGCGAAATCGAGTACTCCATCGTGCTGGCGGGCGCGTCGATCCGCGGGGTCCGCCGGATCGAGGCGTCTCTCATCGGGCATTATGTCGAGGTCACCCCCGCCCCCCAGGTGTGCCAGGCGCACCGGCTGGTGCTCGGTGACCACAGCAAGGTCCAGATCAGCTCCTAAGACCCGGTGAGTCCAGTCAAGCTTCGGCTCGTCAGCGTGGAGGCCGCGTGAGAATTCTCGTAACGGGCGGGGCCGGATTTATCGGCTCGCACTACGTGCGCACCATCTTGTCCGGCGGGTACCCGGGCTTCCAGGACGCGGAGATCACGGTCCTGGACAGCCTGACGTACGCGGGTAACCTGGCCAACCTGGACCCGGTCGCGGCCAGCCCCCGGCTGAGGTTCGTGCGGGGGGACATCGCCGACCCCGCGCTGGTGCGCTCGCTGGTGCCCGGGCACGACGCGGTGATCAACTTCGCGGCCGAGACTCACGTGGACCGTTCGATCAGCGGCGCGGCTCCGTTCGTCGCCACGAACGTGGCCGGAGTCCAGGTGATCCTGCAGGCCTGCCTGGACGCCGGGGTGGGGCCCGTGGTGCAGGTGTCCACCGACGAGGTGTACGGCAGCATCGCGTCGGGTTCGTGGACGGAGCAGTCGCCGCTGGCGCCGAACTCGCCGTACTCGGCGGCCAAGGCGGGCGGGGACCTGATCGCCGGCGCCTACGCCCGCACCCACGGACTGGACGTGCGGATCACCCGCTGCTGCAACAACTACGGCCCCTACCAGTATCCGGAGAAGGTCATCCCGCTGTTCGTGACCAACCTGCTCGACGGGCAGCCGGTCCCGCTCTACGGAGACGGCGGCAATGTCCGCGGCTGGATCCACGTCGACGATCACTGCCGCGGGGTTCAGCTGGTGCTGGAGCGCGGCGAACCGGGAAAGACCTATCACATCAACGGCAACGCCGAGCTGACCAACCTGGAGCTGACCGGCGTGCTGCTCGAGGGCTGCGGCGCCAGCTGGGACATGGTCATGCGGGTACCCGACCGCAAGGGGCATGACCGGCGCTACTGCCTGGACGACAGCATCCTGCGGGCCATGGGGTATGCGCCGCGGGTCCCGTTCCGCCAGGGCCTGGAGGAGACGGTGCGCTGGTACACCGACCACCGCGCCTGGTGGGAACCACTCAAGCAGCCCGCCCCGGCCCCGGACGCCGCCCCGGCCGTCGCCGGGAGCACGCCGTGACCCGGTGGCTGGTCACCGGCGCCGACGGCATGCTCGGTACGGACATGGTGACCGCCCTGGCCGCCCGCGGCGAGCCGGTCACCGGGCTGAACCGCGCCGGGCTTGACGTAGCCGACACCGCCGCGGTCGCCGCCGCGATCGCCCGGAGCCGGCCGGAGGTGGTCGTCAACTGCGCGGCCTGGACCGCCGTGGACGCCGCCGAGGCGGCCGAGGAACGGGCGCTGGCCGTCAACGCCGGCGGCGCGGCCAGCCTGGCCGCGGGCTGCGCGGCGGCCGGGGTCGCGATGGTGCAGCTCTCGACCGACTACGTCTTCGCCGGGGAGGCGGGCCGGCCGTACGCCGAGGACGACGTTCCGGCCCCGCGCACCGCCTACGGCCGCACCAAGCTGGCGGGTGAGCGGGCCGTGCTCGACCGGCTGCCCTGGTCGGGCTATGTCGTCCGGACGGCGTGGCTCTACGGGGCGCACGGGCGGAATTTCGTCCGGACCATGATCAAGCTCGAGGGGCAGCGACCGTCCGTCGACGTCGTCGACGACCAGCACGGCCAGCCCACCTGGACCGCCGACGTGGCGAGCCAGATCGTCGCGCTGATCCAGGCCGCCGCCCCGCCGGGCGTCTACCACGCCACCAGCAGCGGGCAGACGACGTGGTTCGGCCTGGCCCGGGAGATCTTCGGCCTGCTCGGGGCGGACCCGGACCGGGTGCGGCCGATACCGAGCAGCCAGCTGTCCCTTCCGGCGCCCCGGCCGGCCTACAGCGTGCTCGGCCACGGCGCCTGGGATCGGCTGGCGGTGCCGCCGATCGGCGACTGGCGGGCGGCCCTGCATCGCGCCTTCCCCGAAGTCCTCGCCGCGGAGCGCGCCGCGGCGGCGGCCGGGTCAGCGGCGGCCGGGGCACCGGTCGCCTAGCGGCTCCTGGCTAGCGGGTCCTGCGCGCGGGGGTCCTGCGCGCGCGCCGCCTGCCGGAGGCTGTCGGTGTAGGCCTCGCAGTCGGCGTAAACCGGCAGCAGCCCGGCCTGGCGCGCCTGCTCAAGCGTCGGAGCCTCGGCGTCCTTGGGCGAGAGCACTGGCTCGGTACCGGACGGCCACTCGATGCCGATGGCCGGGTCGAGGGGATGCACGCCGTGCTCGCGTCCCGGCGCGTACGGCGTCGAGCAGAGGTAGATGACCGTCGCCTGCTCGCTGAGGGCGGTGAAGGCGTGGCCCAGTCCCGCTTCCAGGAACACCGCCTGCTGGCTCGAGTCATCCAGGCGCACCGCCTCCCAGCGCCCGTAATCAGGCGAGCCGACCCTGATGTCGACGATGACGTCCAGAATGGCGCCGCTGACGCACGTGACGTACTTCGCCTGCCCGGGAGGAACGGCGGCGAAGTGCACACCGCGGATGACGCCCCGGCGCGACACCGAGCAGTTGGCCTGCGCGGTCTGTGGCCAGTACCCGAGGGACTCGGACAGCTCACCGGCCCGGAACCATTCCAGGAAGTGCCCTCGGTCGTCCCGGTGCACGGCAGGCGAAAACGTCCAGGCACCGCCGATGCTGGTCGGCTCCATTCCTCACTCCTTCGCTAAAGGCCGCCGCGCTAGCCGGCCGCCGCTATGCTTCACTTCGACCGCGAGGGAACGCTAGCAGGAGGATTCGTTGTCGCTGGGAGAAAGTAACACCTTGGCGTACTCACGGACCCAGGCACCCCCGGCCGTCCGGTGCGCCTGGTGCGATCACCAGTTCGACCACGCCGATCAGGTTCTTACCGGCCGGGTCCGGTGCGCCCGCTGCGGTGTGGCGACCACGTCGCCCTGGCCGAGCGACGAGCAGCTGGGCGCGGCCTACGCCGACTGGTACCGGCCCAGCTCGGGCCGGTTCTCCGGTCTGGGCGACAAGGTGATTCGCCGTACCCGGTCGGCACTCGCCGACCGGCTGCACCGGATTCTGCCGCCGGCCCTGTTCTCGACGTGGGCGCAGGCGACGGAACCCTGGTCAAAGCCTTCGTGGCCCGCGGCCGGGAGGCGGTCGGCCTGGAACCGTACGCGTCGGAGCCGCGACCGCACATCCGCGCCGACGAGGTCGAGGACGTGGACGTGGACGGCAGCTGGTCGGCGGTCATCTTCTGGCATTCCCTCGAGCACCTGCGCGCACCGGCCCGGGCGCTGAGCCACGCGGCCGGGCTGCTGGCCCCCGGCGGGACGCTGATCGTGGCGGTACCCAACGCGACGAGCCTGCAGGCCAGGGCGTTCGGCGATCGCTGGCTGGCCCTTGACCTGCCGCGCCATCTGGTCCACCTGAGCCCGCCGGCGCTGCTGGCCAAGATCGAGGCGCTGGGGCTGCGGGTCGAGCGGGTGAGCTACCTGCGGGGCGGACAGGTCGTCTTCGGCTGGGTCCACGGTTTCGTCGGCAAGCTGCCCGGGCACCCGGACCTGTACGACACCATCCGCCGCAGCGAGGCGCGTCAGGCCGCCCAGGGTACGGCCTTTCGCCTGTACGCTCTGGGCGCGGCCGTGGTGGCCCTGCCGTTCGCCCTGGCGGCCACCGCGGTCGAGGTGACGGCCCGCTCGGGCGGCACCATCTACATCGAGGCGCGGAAGGACCCGGTAACGTAGGCCGCGTGGCTGATGCGCTTCCCGGCCGGCCGTCGCCCCTGGGTGCGACGCCGCGCGATGGCGGGACCAACTTCGCGGTGGCATCCCGGATCGCCGACGCGGCCGAGGTGTGCCTGTTCGACGAGGCCGGCACCGAGTCCCGGGTCTCGCTGCAGGACTACGACAACGGGGTATGGCACGGGTTCATCCCCGGGGTCGGTCCCGGGCAGGCTTACGGGTACCGCATCCAGGGTCCCTACAACGCGGCCAAGGGACTGCGCTGCAACCCGGCGAAACTGCTGATCGACCCCTACGCACGGGCGGTACGCGGGGAGGTCAGCTTCGGGCCCGAGGTGTTCGACTACGACTGGGACAACCATGACGCGCCGAGCCCGCTCGACTCCGCCGGGCACGTGCCGCTCAGCCTGGTCACCGACCCGGCCTTCGACTGGGGCGACGATGCCCCGCTGCGACGCGACTACGCGGACACGATCATGTACGAGGTCCACGTCAAGGGCTTCACCATGCGCCACCCGGACGTGCCCGCCGAGCTGCGCGGGACCTACGCCGGGCTGGCGCAGGCGGCGGCGACCGGGCACCTGACCCGGCTGGGCGTGACGGCGGTGGAACTGCTGCCCGTGCACCAGTACGTGCCCGATGACTTCCTGCTCAAGCGCGGGCTCACCAACTACTGGGGCTACAACACGATCGGGTACTTCGCGCCGCACCGGGCCTACTCCGCCGCGGTCCGTTCCGGGGACGGCGCCGGCGGCCAGGTCGCCGAGTTCAAGGCCATGGTCCGGACCCTGCATCAGGCGGGGTTGGAGGTCATCCTCGACGTCGTCTTCAATCACACCGCCGAGGGCGGCGAGGGCGGCCCGTCGCTGTGCTTCCGCGGCCTGGACAACACCGCGTACTACCGGCTGGACCCGGGCCACCCGGATCAGTACTACGACACGACCGGGACAGGGAACTCGCTGGACGCCGGCAGCCCGGTCGCGCTCCGGCTGATCATGGACTCGCTGCGGTACTGGCTGACCGAGATGCACGTCGACGGGTTCAGGTTCGACCTCGCCGCCACCCTGGCCCGCCAGGACGGCGGGTTCAGCCGCCTGTCGGCGTTCTTCGACCTGGTCGAGCAGGATCCGGTGGTGTCCCAGGCCAAGCTCATCGCCGAGCCGTGGGACGTCGGGCAGCTGGACAGCTACGACCTCGGCCGGTTCCCGGCCCTGTGGCGGGAGTGGAACGGCAAGTACCGGGACAGCATGCGGGACTTCTGGCGCAGCCAGAAGGTCGGCCTGGGCGAGTTCGCCACCCGGTTCGCGGGCTCGGCGGACCTGTTCGGCGGGAACTCCGACGGGGCCGAACGGCGGCGGCCGACCGCGTCGGTGAACCTGATCACCGTGCACGACGGCTTCACGCTGGCGGACCTGGTGTCCTACGACGGCAAGCACAACGAGGCCAACGGGGAGTCCAACCGGGACGGCGCCAACG
Organism: uncultured Actinomycetes bacterium; assembly: GCA_963808315.1. Lineage (GTDB taxonomy): Bacteria > Actinomycetota > Actinomycetes > Streptosporangiales > Streptosporangiaceae > Palsa-504. The sequence continues at coordinate 171,293 of CAWEFK010000016.1, forward strand.
ACAACCGCTCCTGGAACAGCGGCGCCGAGGGTCCCACGGCGGACCCCGGCGTGCTGGCGCTGCGCGCGCAGCGCTCCCGGGCCATGCTCACCACCCTGCTGCTCTCGTTCGGCGTCCCGCTGCTGCTCGGCGGCGATGAGCTGGGCCGGACCCAGAACGGTAACAACAACGCCTACTGCCAGGACAACGAGATCTCCTGGGTCGACTGGTCCGCCACCGATGACGAGCTGCTGTCGTTCACGCAGAACCTCGTGTCGTTCCGCCGATCTCATCCGGTCTTCCGCCGGCACCGCTTTCTCACCGGCATCGAGGCCACCCAGCTTGGCTGGTACACCCCGGCCGGGACGCCGATGACCCAGGACGACTGGGCCGACGGTAACGCCCTCGCGCTCGGCGTCTACCTGGACGGCTCGGATGACCCGGACACCGCCCCGGACGGACGGCCGCTGCTGGACGACGACTTCCTGGTCCTGGCGAACGCCTGGTGGGAACCGCTGGCGTTCACCGTTCCCGCGGTCCGGGCCGGGCAGAGGTGGCACACCGACATCGACAGCTTCGACCCGGCGGGCGCCGGGGCCGCGCCGCAGCGCCAGGCCGGGGAGCAGGTCACCGTCGGGCCCCGTTCCGTCGTGGTGCTGCGCGGCCCGCTGGGCCCGCTGGATTAGAACGCGCCCGCGTGTGCCTGCGCCCACTGCCTTTACGTTAGAAATCGGGTGCTCAAACCACGACGGTGCGGGCCTCCGAAATATCACCGGGGATTTCCCCCCGGGCCTGCCCCGGGGGTGCCCCGGGACTGCGGGCCGGGTCGGCAGGCGGCGGCCCGAGCCGTTCGTCGGCTAGAGTGAAAGCAGCGACCTGCGCCTGTTCCTGCGGAACCTCGGGGTTGTTCTCCTATCTTGGCGGTTCGATCATGGTGCAGTTCGGCGGGCCGGTGGTGATGCGTCCGGTGTCCGAGGGATCGACGTGACCTATTCCAGACACAGAGCTACCGAGACACCGTGAGGAAGAGCCGATGATGTCTGCCATTCCTGTGATTGATCTCCGCGCCGCGAGCGCCGGCAAGACCTCGCAGCTTGGCGCGGTGCGAGCCGCAACCGAGGAACTTGGCGCCGTCGCGGTCATCAACCATGGCGTGCCGCACGACCTCATCAGTGACCTGAGCGCCCGCATGGCCCGGCTGCTGAGCCTGCCGCAGGCGGAAAAGGCGAAGCTGGCCAGCCCGCACCCCTACCGCGGCTGGCGGCAATGGCCGGACGAGGGCGGGCGGCTCGAGCTCGAGCGTTTCAACGTGGCCGATTTCGACGACAGCGAGGCCGCACGCGCGGCGGGCCTGGCCGAGGAGTATCTCGGCCTGTACGCCCACGCCAACATGTGGCCAGCCGATGACCCGGAGCTGCGTGAGGTGGCGTTCCGCTATATCGGGGCGGCCCGCAGCCTGGCCAAGCGGATGCTCTGGCTCTACGTGAAGGCTCAGGGCCTGCGTGAGGACACGTTCGCGCTTGGCACCCCGCCGCACACGCGGCTGACCGTGAACGACTATCCCGCCTGGACGCACCCCGAGGACCCCGAGGCCGGAGCGGGTGAGGACAAGCTGCTGCTGCTTGAGCACACCGACGACTCGGCGGTCACCGTCTTGTCCACCGAAGGTGAGGGTCTGCAGATCCAGGCGCCCGACGGGAGCTGGCTCGCCGTCCCGGTCGTTCCCGGCGCGCTGCTCGTGTTCTCCGGCTCGCTGCTGACCCGCTGGACCGGCGGCCGGATGCGGGCCGCCCGGCACCGGGTGGTGGCGGGCGGCGCGCAAACCCGGCGATCGACCTCGGTCTTCGTCTACCCGGCGCTTGACCAGGTGATCGCGCCGCTCAAGGCGTTCGCGCCGCTGGTGGCGGACTGCAACGCCGAGCCGGTCCTGGTGTGGGATCACGTCGCCGAGCTGGCCGAGAACTCAGCGGGCCGCTGAGCCGAGTCCAGGGTTAGCTTCCCCGGCGGGCTTGCTCCGGCTTGCTTCCCCGGTGGCGGCTGGTCGTCCCGCGGGCCCCGCCCTAGTCCCGTGAACCACACCCACCCGTCCCGCACGCCTGCGCCACTCGCTCCCGCTTCCGACCCACACCGACCCCCCTCATACCGCTCTTGCCCTCCTTCTCATCTGACGTCCTTTTTCACTCATTCTCATTATGCGAATTACCACGTCCTTTTAACGTCCGCGTCCATGATCGCCCTGCGGCTTTCTTCCATGTGCGCCATTTCCTTTACTTGTTCATGATCGACCGCATCATGTAAGTGTTGATGCGACGGAGCACGAGATACGTCGCCGAATGTAGCACGCCGAGTAATAAGCCAGCCAGCCGGGCTCTTCGTGTTGATCAGTTTAGCGATCTCCGTCGTCGGATCTGACCGAGCGCTGCATCCGCCAGGACGCACCTCGGCACGTATTTTCTTCATGCGTTTGCTGATCGCGTGTATGAACGATTTGAACTTCACTCGTTCTCGCTTGTTCGTTTTTCCGGACGTGAAGCCGCGTAACGTGAACGACGTGTGCTCTGCCGAGCCGCGCCGTTTTCTTTTTGCATTACACGATCTTTTTTTGCTCAGCTCCATCTCGACCTCTTCTATCGCTCATGCATCGCGTTTATGATTTGCGTGTTCGTCACTGCTGACGCATTGTATCACGCGTGTTTGCGTATGCTCGAAGCTTATCATCGTGAACTCTTGCGTCATTCACATGTCGAACGCGTATTGCATGAATATTTTATCGATCACGGTGCTTATGCTGATTTTTTTGTTTTCCCGCGTTACGCTTTTGCACGATCCGTCGGGTGCTGCATCGCATCGTCCATCCACGCTTCACGTACATCACTATCCACGGCTCCAAGGCCGATGTGATGTTCCACCGCCTTTACGATCACTCCGAGCGCACGATGCCGAAGAACATCGGATGTCAAGATCGATCACTCATCTTTTCTCTCAGCATCGCTTCAGGCATGCCGCCAGCGCGTCCAGCGCGACCCGCTCCGACGGTACCCGTGTAGTCGGTTGAACACCGTTCCACACTTCTCCACCGGGCAGCGGTACGCTCATCGAGATCTTCGCGACGCACGGCACCCGCGCACGTGGTTCCCGCCCCGTACGCCTTCACTATCTCCACGGCATTCACCATGTGAACCACCCAGCCCCCGAGGACATGCGTTTCCATCCTTTAGATATTACTCTTCAGCTCCTTCGCGAAGTTCTCGATGTACTTTTGTCACTTCAGTGCGTTTGTTCCTTTTCACCTTGATCCATGCGTCCATACCTCTGCTTCGAGATCCGGACGGCTTCCAGATGCTTTCATCTCGTACGCGACTCTCCCATCCGCAGCGGTTGACCAGATGAACAACATCACGTACATCCTTTTCTCTTTCTTCATTACATTTTTTTCATCACACACGCGTCGGTCGCCATCGAGCCCGCCACGGCATCACGTCTCTACGGGATACTTTTGCTAGGTTACTTTTTCTCGCCGCCGCTTAAGCGTTAGTTTCCGCGCGCGCCTTCTCACGTTCGCACGAGACCGCATACCAAGCACACGTGACCTATGCGTCGTACACGGCTTGCTAGTAAACGTTTATCCGCCACGCGATCCCGGAACACACACGATCCCCCGGTCCGATGCATCTGAAAGAGTTACGACGCTCATCATTAGTCGTTTCCGAGTCGCTGCTGCGCATCACGTCGTTTTTCTCATCGCTCGTCACGACGTTCTTCATCCAACGCATCATGACGCTGAAGCACCCCCGAGCGGCTCCGTTTCCATCAATCCGCCATCTCCGTCAGCACTCATCAAGAAACCTTTACCTACACGTCATTCTTCTCTCTACGTTCTTTACACCGCGTGGCTCTTTCCGAGGGACTGATTATCATGCGTTGAGTGTTATTTTTTTTTTTTATCGTTTTATTTGTTTTTGTTTTTTTTTTTTTTTATTTTTTATTTTTATTATTTGTTTGATTGTTTTTTTGTGTATGACGCGTATTTACAAGATGGCTTGCGCTTTTTTCTTCATCGGGCGTCGATATGCTATTGGTATTTGACATTTCGACATTCGTCTTCGCTTCCCATTGTCCACTCCACCGCGCCAGCGCCTGGGTAGTCATGTATGCATCTTGTCGTGATTTATTCATGATTTTTTGATGTTTTTGGTGCTCGTTTTTGCGTTTTTTACTTTTTTTTGATCTGTCGGATCCGGGTGATCACCTCGGCGCCGCGGCGTGCAGGATGTCGTTTTTTGATTTTTCATTTCTCGATCGCAGCGACGCGGGTTCGTGGAACGCCATCGGCTTCCACATGTATTCGATCACGTGGCGCAGGTCGATGACGATCGTAGGCGGGTGATGCCGTTGGGCGGCTCGTTTCATCACGATGATCTGATGGTGTCCCGTTGCCATGTGATCCATTCGCGGTCATGGCCGAGTCGCGGTCGCACCTCATCGATAGCCCGCTTATGGGCTGTACCGTTTTGCTCGCTGTGCACCCGCTAGAGACGTCTTACGTCCGCGTGCGTGTTGCTCTCCTCTGCGCCGCGCGCTCCCGTGTGTCTGTCCATGACCTGCCGTTTGCGCGTCTTGACGATCACGCCGAACACGCCGCGCCTCGGCGATCCGCTTGTTCTTTCTCTCGATGTCTTTTTTTTTTTTTATTTCTTCACTGTTTGTTTGTCGTTTTTTTTGTTTGCGTTCGATTTTTTCATCATCGTACGTTTTTTCATCTTTTTACAACTTCATCTTCATCTTTTTTTTTTTTTTCGTCGTGTCGGGCCGCCGCCCCGGCCCGGCCAGCGCGTTACCGGCACTGAAAGCGGCCACGTCACCGCGGCGGCGGTCGCGATCTCCTCCATCTGCCGCTTCTCGATCGTGACCCGTCGCGGCCGCACGAACCCTTAGCCAGCTCGTCGCCCTCCCGCCGCCAGGGTCGCCACTCTGCAAGGCCAGGAATAGTGGCGAGTCGACATTTTCATCACGCATTGTGTGGCTACAGCGCGCTGCCCTTGCTATTCTTGGGCTTCGTTTTTTTTTTTGTTTGGTATTTTATTTGTTGTATTTGTATTTTGTTTATCGTCGTTACGATAGTCCGGGCATGATTGCGCGTAGGGGTCGCGATCTGTGCGAGTAGAAAAAAATAAATAAAATATGGTCCAACGTGGTTGCCCAAGCAACACCGATGGTCCTTTGCGGTGGTCAGACTTGGGCTCCACTGCGCCTTGATCGGGTTTACAGGCCCAGGTCGCCCAGTTCTTTGTACAGGTCAGCTCGGGGATGGCCCGGGCTCACCGGCACGGCCACGGTGGAGCCCGTGGACCCGCGACCGGATCCGCCGGTTTTCGGCCCGGTCTGGGCGGCACCCGGGCCGCCGCGCCCGGCCCGGAAGACCCAGCCCGCGGCCACCCCGCCGATCAGGCCGCCGAGGTGGCCGACCCAGCTCACCCCGGGGGTGCCGGGTATCGCCACGGTCAGGATGTAGGCGTAGGACAGCCCCATCACCACCGCGGCGAGCGCGTCGATGAGGTTCCTGTCGATGACCCCCCGGGCCAGCACGTAGCCGAAGTAGCCGAAGATCAGGCCGCTGGCCCCCACCGTCAGCTCACGGTGGCCCTGGAACAGCCAGACCGCCAGGCCGCTAGTCACCGCGACCAGCACGGTCACGCCGAGGAACCTGACCACGCCGCGGTAGGCGGCGAGCAGGCCGAAGACGAACAGCGGCCCCGAGTTTCCCTCGATGTGATCCCAGTTGAAGTGCAGGAACGGGGCGATGAAGATATCCGGCAGCCGTCCCACGTCGTGCGGCAAGATCCCGTAGCTGTAGTCGAGCCGGTACTGGTCGGCCCAGTTCACCACCTGCAGCACCCAGATCAGCGCGATGAACCCGACCATCAGGAAGAAGGCCTTCCTGGCCTCGTCGACGTCGATCTCGGCGGCTCGGCGTCGCGGAGCTCGCTTGATACCCCGGGTGGCGGCCGGCTGAGAGCCAGCGGCTGGTTGACTAGGCATGGACACATTTTCAGCGTATTTACCGTTCAGGTCCACTCAGACCAGCAAACCGCTGCCGAACGGACGGTGGTTACTGCGACACGGCCGGGAGCCTGCCCGCGGCCGCCCGCCGCAGGACATGCCGGCGGAACAAGTCGGCAGCCGGCAGCAGGCGCCGCTCCGCGGACCAGATCAGGAAGATCTCCCGGACCGCGCCCGGGTCCACGATCTCGGTGTAGGCCACCGGACCGGATGCCGATTCCGGTGATCCGGCACGGGGCGCGGGGACCACGGCGACGCCGAGCCCGGCGGCGACGAAACCACGGACGTTGGACAGGTCGTCGCCCTCGAAGATCACCGTGGGCCGGAATCCGGCCCGCTCACATAGGTCATCGGTCCGCTTGCGCAGGGCCGAGACCGGGCGCAGGCCGATGAACGGCTCGGTGGCCACGTCGGCGAGGCGGACCTGTGGCTGGCCGGCCAGGCGGTGCTCGCGCGGCAGCGCCAGGCGTAGCGGCTCGATGGCGATCAGCCTCGCGCGAAAGGCCGCATCGGCCTGGTCCTGGGCCGGGCTCCCCGGCCTGCGGCTGCCCAGTTCCAGGTCGGCGTGGCCGCCGTCCAGGGGGGCCGAGCGCAGTTCGTCCCGCACCTGGACAAGCTGGAAGCCGACGTTGGGGTGCGTGGCCCGGAAGCTGCGGGCCAGATCGGGGACGAGCCAGGTGCCCAGCGACTGCTGGAACGCCAGCGTCACGATGCCGGTGTCCGGGTCGATGAGCTGGCTGACGGCGGCGATGCCGTCGTCGAGATGGTGCAGCACCGCGTCCAGGTGCGGCTTGAATACCGCCCCGGCGTGGGTCATCCGCAGCGTTCGGCCCGAGCGGCGCAGCAACGGCGTGCCGACCTGCTCCTCCAGCCGGGCCAGCGCCCGGGAGACGCCGGACTGGGTGACCGCTTCGGTCTCGCTGACCTCGGTCACCGTGGTGCCGTCGGCGACCTGCTGGAGCCAGCGCAGCGCGTCGGTGTCCATATCCATGACTTTAGCTCATGCTTTATTTGCGACCTAGTCATTGGACGCATAGGTCATCGCGAGGAACACTGGGATATGTACCGACAGACCACGCAACGCAAGCAAGGACAAGGCACATGCAGACAACGGCTCCCCGGCTTTCCTCCCTGTGGACCACGGTCCGCGCCCAGCTCCGTGACGCCCGCAGCACGCACTCCGCGCACGCCGAACTCGAGCGCGAGCTCGCCAGCTACAACACCCCAGAAGACCTGAACGACCTGCACGCGATCCTGGACCGGTACCCCGGCACCGAGACCGCGGACATCCGCCGCATCCTCGCCACCCAGCGGAGCAGCTAGCCGGCCGCCAGATGATCACGTAGCTCGGCGCCGAAGCGTACCGGGTGATCCAGGTGCGGGCCGTGGCCCGCGTCATCGATCACCACTTCGCGGAAGCGGCCGCCGGCCGCGGCGTAGCCGAGCAGCACGGCCCGGGTCTGCGCGATCATGGGCTGCGGCGGCCAGGTCTGCTCCCCCGGCCAGCTGGGGATCACGCCGAGCGACCCCAGGTAGGCCAGGTCGTACAGGGACGTGTCGGAGACGATGACGTCATCGGCACCGCGCACCCACAGCACCGGCGGCTTGGGGTCCACCCCCGTCAGGTCGGCGATCCGGAAGTTGGTAGGGGCCAAGGTATTGAGCACGCCGCGGTCGCCCGGAGCGAAGCCGGGCCAGCCGGGAACGGACCGCGAGGTGCCCGGGTAGTAATCGTCCCCGAGCCGGGTGGACAGCATGGACTCCACCAAGATGTCCAGGTGCTCGGGCACGTACGGCGGTTTGACGTAGTGAGCAAGCAGCACCGACCGCGGCGACAGCGGGCTGTCGGCGGTCCGGTCCTGGCCGGCCAGCCGCTCGACGAACTCCGGGTTGGCACCGCCGCCGCCGGAACCGGCGCCCCATGGATCGCACAGCACGCCGTCCAGGCCCCGGGTCCCGCCGAACCCGAACGGTGACACCGGGTCCTCCAGCGTCAGCGACGCGACCCGGTGCGCGCCCGGCCGGTCCACCAGGTACTGCAGTACCACCCCGCCGCCCAGGCTCCAGCCGACCAGGTGCACCGCTTCCAGCTCGAGCGCGTCGATCATGGCGGCGAGGTCATCAGAGTAATCGCGCACCCCGCGGGTGGCGTCGACCGGCTCGGGATCGGTGTCGCCGAAGCCGCGCAGGTCGATCGCCAGCGGCCGGTAGTCAGCCGGCAGGGCCAGCATGGCCGGTTGCCAGAACAGCGCGGACGACACGTTGCCGTGCACGAACAGGACGGGCGGGCCGCTGCGGCCGGCCACCGCCAGCACATTGGTGGTCAGGCGCCTGGTCGGAACCCGTTCGGCGGTAATGCCGGGCAGCAGCTTGTCCATGGGTCTCTTCTCTAGGCGAAGGTATAGCGGGTCTGGGCGAAATGGCCCTGGGCGAACGCCAATACCTTGGCCGGCGTGACCGAGAACACCAGGACCTTCGCCCCTCGCTGCTGGAAGCCGCCCTCACCCACCTCGTACTGCCAGCGCCCGTCCCACTTGCCGGTCCACGCCGAGGCGAGGGACCGGAGCATGGCGTCGTCGGTCACCGGGACGGCGTCGCCCTCGACCACCACGTCCAGACCTTCCTCCCAGCGGCCGCTGCCGGCCATCAGGATCACGTGCGGGTTGTTGCGCAGGTTGACGGCCTTCTGCTCGGCCTCGCCAGTGCAAAAGTGGATGGCCTCCTCGAACCACACGGCCACGAGCGGGGTGACGTGCGGACGGCCGTCGGCGCGGACCGAGCAGATCCAGAACAGCTCGGCCTCTGCTAGCGCCCTGCGGGTCTGCTCCCAGTCGGCCGCCACCGCATCGGGGGCGCTGAAGCGCTGGTCGAGTTTGGTCACGGGTGCGTTCATCGGTGCTCCTTAGGAAGGCGGTCTGATGCTTACGGCAGCAGGTCGGCGACGAGGCGGTCGATCCGGGTGACCGCGGCGAGGTCACCCTGGGTGAAGCGGTTGCGCATCACGGCCACCGCCACGCCGGCGTCCACGTCAGCGTAGGCGGCTGAGCCGTTGGCGCCGACCATCCCGAACGTCGAGCCGCGGCGCGACGGGACATTGCCGGGGCGGTCCGGACTATAGCCGAATGCCCACGACGCCGGGAAGCCCATCACCTGATCCATCCCGGTAAAGGCGACCGCGGTCATGGCGGCCAGCCGCCCTGGTGACACGAGCGCGACGCCGTCGATGTGCCCAAGCAGCGCGGCGTAGATCCGGGCCGCGCCGCGCGCGGTCATGGTACCCAGGGAGGGGATATCGGAACTGAGCACATCGGCGCGGTTCGCGAAGCCGGCGTCGGGCCGCACGCCGACAGGCATGGCCCGGTCCAGGGGTGACCCAGGCGGCGGAGCCGGAGGCAGCGGGCCGGTCCCCGCCACTTGCCACGCCACCCGCGAGAGCAGCGGACGGGGAACCCCGAAGCAGACCTCGTCCTCGACGCCAAGCGGGCCGGTGAGCGTCTCGCGCAAGACCTCGGACACAGTCCGGCCGGTCACCCGGCGGATGGTCTCACCAAGCAGGAAACCGAAGGTCATCATGTGATAACCGAACCGGGTGCCGGGCTCCCACCAGGGCTCCTGCCTGGCCAGCACCGCGCATATCCGGTCCCAGTCACACAGGTCAGCCGCGGTGGTATCCGACGGCAGCCCGGGCAGGCCGGCCGTGTGCATCAGCACATGACGCAGTGTTATCCGGTCCTTGCCGTGCGATCCGAACTCAGGCCACACGGCGGCCAGTCGCATGTCGTAGCTCACGTCACCCCGTTCGGCCAGGACATGCGCGAGCGAGGACGCGACGCCCTTGGCCGTCGAGGCGGCGAAAAACAGGGTGCCGGGGAGGACCGCGGCGCCCGTCCTGGAGTCGGCCACGCCGCTCGCCGCGTCGGCGACCACCCGGCCGTGGCTAATGACCGCGACCTGGAGACCGGTCTCGGTGCCGGAGTCCACCATCTCGTCAAGCGCGGCCTGGACCGCGGCCTGGACGTCAGTCACCCGACTGGTCCGCCAGCTCGGCGCCAAGGGCGTCGAGCCAGTTACCTGTCCCCGTCTCCCGCCAGCCCGGTTCCTCCCGGCCGTCGAGGAACGTGCCCTGCTCGGTGAGCACCAGCCGGGTGCCGTCACCGTGGGGGCCGTCACCGTGGGGGCCGGACTCGACCGTGGTGAGCTCGACCGTGGTGAGCGAGACCGTCACCACGTCTTCCCCGGCCGCCAGCGTCGAGGAGTAGACGATCCGCTCGGCTGGGACGATGTCGCGGTAGAACGATTCGAAGGTCATCACCGGTCCTGCCGCCGGGCCGCCGTGGTTCACCTCCCGGCCGCCGACCCGGAAATCCAGCTGGTGCCCGGACTGCGGGCCGGGGGCGAACCACCGGGCCTTCGCGACGGGATCGGCCCAGGCGGCGAAGACCCTGGCGACTGGTACCGGATAGCGGCGCTCGAGACTGAACGTGGCGTGCGTGACATAACGGTCCATGGTTCCTCCTGTTCTCAGGGCGGATTCACCGGGGGGCCGGCCAGGTACTCGCCAAGCCGGTCCAGACGGCTTTCCCAGGACGTGCGCTGCGCGGCAATCCAGGTCTCGGCCGCGCGCAGCGCGTCCGGCTCGATGCGGCAGGTCCGGATCCGGCCGGTTTTCTCCGACCGGACCAGACCGCAGGCCTGGAGCACCTGCAGGTGCTGCATCGCGGCCGGCAGCGACATGGCCTGCGGCCGGGCCAGCTCGGTGACCGACGCCGGACCGCGGACGAGCCGCTCGACCATGCTTCGCCTGGTCGGATCGGCCAGCGCCTGGAACACCTGGTCCAGTGAACCCAGTTGGTTAGGCACATTCTTAAGTATTGGCTCGCCTGGCCTATTAGTCAAGTACCTGCTTAACTATTTCTGGCCTGGCCCGGCTTGGGCTGGCGGGCTTCGCTGGCCAGGCCTCGGGCCTGGCGGTGGATCCGGTGCACGGGCAGGTGCCGTCTCACCCGGCCGCGATCCCTGACGTCCCATCCCGCGCACCCGCCCCGGCGGCCCCGCCGGGGACCGCACGCAAGGTACTCGATGTGCCGTAGCACCCCTTAGTAGGGTAGCTATGGCACATCGAGTACCTTCCCACGCCGCGTTCCGCCCCGGCCCAGCCAGGTCCGCTGGCCGAGGACGAGGACCTGGTCAGAACGGCACGGCGGACCCGCCAGCCACGAAGATCAACTTGGGTCAAGTGGCATGGCTTGGCTAGCTGGCTCCGCTGGTCAGCGCGATGACCAGGGCGGCCAGGGCGACGATGACGATCGTCGCGGTGACCAGCTGGAGGCGGCCGGGCCGATGGTGGTCCAGGCGGCCCAGCCGCCAGACGACCGGGACCGCGCACATGATGACCAGGCCCGGGATGAGGTCCTTCCGCAGCACCACGCCGCCGATGGCGGCGAAGGACAGCGCCGTCCGGGTCCAGGCCAACGCGGTCCGCTCCCGGGCCAGGCCCGGGTCGCCCGGATCGCCGGGGCCAGCGGGTCCAGCGGGGCCAGCCGGTCCAGCGGGTCGAGCGGGTCCAGCGGGTCCAGCGGGAACGCTGGGGCCAGCGGGGCGGGGGGTCACCGGATCGCCGAGACCAGGACGACGACGGCGGAGATGACCGCCATGACCGCGATGACCACGGCCAGCAGCCACGGCAGGATGGACCGGGCCAGTGGCCGGCCCAGGCGCAGCGCCCGCTGGCTGATCACCCATTCGCGGTATGCGGTCAAGGCCACCACGGCGCCGAACACGATCAGCGGCACGCCGAGGACATGGCGACCCCACGGGACGCCGGGAAACGGCGGCAGCAGCTGCACCACCCCGAGGCCTGCCACGACCAGCGCGAGGGCCGTGCGGCTCCAGGCCAGGAAGGTGCGCTCGTTGGCGAAGGTGAACCTGGGATCTGGTTCAGTGCCATCGGTTGGCGGGCCATCGGTTTGCGGGTCGGCGGTTTGGTCGGCGGTTGCGGGTCGGCGGTTGGCGGGTCGCCGGTTTCTGGGCCGTCACCGCCTGAGCCTGCTGGCTGTGAGTCAGTCACTGGCACCTCCGCGGTCTCAGAAAAGATCTTTCCAAAAAAGTGCTGGCCGCAGCGGGGTATCGCGCTCTTACTCACCGGGAGCAGGTGGGGGGCCTCAGCGGGCGCCGGGATCTCGTTACCCAGGATATGAAGAGATCCCGGCGTTCCCGTACGGGGGCGGCGCCGGGCCATCCTCGGCGGCGGCTCGTACGGCGGCGAAGGCCGCCGCGATCGCGTCCAGGCTCCAGTGCGCGTTCAGGCCGCTCGGGTTGGGCAGCACCCACACCCGCGGGCCGTCCAGCGGCGGCGGGCCGTCCAGCGGCGGCGGCTGGGGACCGGTGACCGCGCGCGGGTGACCGAACGCCGTCCGGTAGGCGGTCACGCCGGCGATGGCCAGAATGCGGGGCCGGTGCCGCTGGACGAGGGACCTCAGGCGGCCGGCGCCGACCGCAAGCTCGGCCGGGTCGAGCTCGGAGGCCTGCGCGGTGGCTCGGGCGGCCAGGTTGGTGAGGCCAAGTCCGTAGCCGGGCAGCAGGTCTTGCTCGGCCGGAGCCAGCCGGCGCGGGGTGAAGCCGGACAGCTGCAAGGCCGGCCAGAACCGGTTCCCCGGCCGGGCGAAATGCCAGCCGGTGGCGGCGGAATACAGGCTGGGGTTGATCCCGCAGAACAGCACCCGCAGCGGCTCACCTGGCGCCGGGAGGACATCAGGGATCGTTCGGTCCCTGGCCGCTTTCAGCTCAGCCGGGCTCGGGCGGCTGGTCACGGGTGAAAACGGACGGGTCGGTAGGGAGCTAGAGGGGAGGGCACGGCCGTCGGGGTCTCTGGGTGGGGTCTTTGGGGTTTTTGGGGTCTTTGGGGTTTTTGGGGTCAGGTCGGCGGCGATGAGGTCGGCTAGGTGGGCGGCTAGGGTGACGGCGCTGTGGGTGACGGCGACGTAGAGACCGGGCGCGGCGGGGAGGGGGCCGACGATGGACTGGTGGTCGACGGGCATGGGGCGGACGCAGACGTGGTAGGCGGACACGTGGGCCTGGTCCAGGCCACGGACGGTGCGCTGAGCGCGGCGGAGCAGTTCGCCGCCCAGCGGCGCAGGACAGGATCGGGGGTGTGCAGGTCGACGGCCGCGTCCGGGGCTTCCAGGTGCACCAGGCCGTCTGAGTGAGGGCGCAGGCTCAGGCCGGGGGCGTGCACCATCCGGGTCGGAGCGAGCGGGGTCACCGGGCCGACCTGGACGATCAGGCCGGGGGCGGTCGCGCCGGGGGTGTCCCAGGGGACCAGCGGGACCAGGTCGGGGGGCCCGTGGGGCACCGCCAGGCCAGCCAGGGCAGGGGTCCAGCGGCCGGCACAGCAGATCACGTCGTCGGCGGCCAGGAGGGGGCCGGTGGCGGTACGCACCTGAGGTGACGCGGCCAGGTCGGTTCGCAGGGCGACGACGCGTCCTTGTTCGCCGGTCAGGACCTCGGCTCCGAGGCTTTCCGCCCGGGCGACCAGGCGGGCGATCAGCGGTCCGGTCAGCACGTAGCCCTCGCCGGGGAACCAGGCGGCGGCCTTGATTTCGGGCTCGGGGAGGCGCAGCGACGGCTCGAGCTTGACCGCCTCGGCCGGGTCGATGAGGTAGGCGCCGTAGTTCCAGCTGGTCAGGCGGCGGACACGGGCGACTAGTTCGGCCTGGGCGGCGGGTGAGGTAGCCAGTTCGATGTTGCCGACCGGACGGTACCAGGTGTCGCCGCCGAGATGCGGTGCTAGTTCGGCCCAGGCCCTGATCCCGGCGTGGTTGAGGTCGTGATAGGGCCGGGGGCTCTTGTCGTTCGAATTCAGCCAGGCGAAGCTCCGCTGACTGGTGGCGCGGCCGGGCTGGTCTTGATCAAGCAGCGTGACCCGGGCACCGAGCCGGCCAGTCGCGCCGCCACGGACGCACCGCAGGACGCCAGCGCCGATCACCGCGCAGTGACGAGTCGGGTAGCGGCCACGGGATCCACCGTACGGGCAGGCTCTAGGGCTCATGAGCCTGGGCCCGCATGCGCCGGACCGTGTCTGGCCAGCCCAAAAGTATGATAGTTCAGGTAACTACAGTTACGAGGTGCGGTTTCGCTGCGGGTGCACGTCGATCTTGCGTCTGCCGGGTTGACGCCAGCATGGTCCCGATGCCACCACCGTAAACCCGCCGTTCCGGGTAAAACCGCGCGGGCCGCCGTTCGGGCCTGGCCTCGCGGCTCGATCTGAAATCATGGGTCTCGCGAACCTGGCGCGCAGCAGGTGAAATAGAGAGGCGATGGACGACCGGAGCTGATCGGCCCGGCTGGCCAGCGGCGACGACACGCTGCGGGAGCTGATCTCCCGGCATGCGCCGTGGCGCTCCTGCTCAGGCGGCGCGGGCCCTGAGGGGCGAATCAGTTCAGCGTGATCGCGATGACGGCGAGGGTGCACAGGCCCAGACCCGCACGCTGCGCGGGGCTGAACCGCTCGTGCAGGATCAGCCGGGCGGCCACGACCGTGACGCCCGGGTACAGCGACACGAGCACCGCCGCCGTGGCCAGCATGGCGACGTGGGTGGCGTAGAAATACAGCAGCGTGGCGCCCATACCGCTAACCCCGGCCAGCACCGGCAGTCCCGCCGCGTGGACCGGCATCCGAAGCGGTTCGCCGGATCTGATCGCCACCACGAGAATAACCAGCAGCTCGGCGGTCTGCGACGCTACGACCGGCCACAGGCCGCGTGACGACCGGCCTGGGCCAGGCCGATGAACAAGATGCCGAACGCCAGGCCGGCCGCCAGCCCATCGGTGAGGCCCGCGCCGAGCTTGCCCCGCACCGGGCCGCTCGCTGCGACCAGCACGATGGCCGGCAGGGCGACCAGCAGGCCCATCGTGGGCAGCAGGCCCGGGCGCTCCCCCATCGCGATACCGACCGCGACCGGGACCGCCGCCGCGGCCACGGCGGAAACCGGGCCGACCACGCTCATCGGCCCGCGGGCCAGCCCCCGGTACAGGATCAGCGAGCCGATTCCCTCGCCCAGGCCGCTCACCAGCCCCCAGGCCACCGCCCGGAGGCTCGGCTCTGAGACGTTCCAGGTGATCAGCGCGGCCCAGGCCAGGATGGCGCCGACGGCCGAGCCGACCAGGCTGACGCGGAGAAATCCGAGTCTGCGCGAGGCCAGGCCGCCGCTGAAATCGGAGCTGCCGTACATCAGGGCCGCGGCCAGCCCCAAGATGATGCCCATGACCGGTACTCGCTCTCCGCTAAGGGATGGTACGAATCGAGCCTGACAGGAATCGGTCCTATCGATAAGATCCAGTCTGATGGGAAAAATTAGGACCAATTCTGATGTCCTCGTCGTGCTTGACCGTGACACGGGGATCCCGCTGCATCGGCAGATCGAGACCTCGATCCGGGATTCGATCCGGACCGGGCGGCTGCCGCGCGGCTCATCCCTGCCGCCGTCCCGCGCCCTGGCCACCGACCTCGGCGTCTCCCGCGGCGTGGTGGTCGAGGCCTACACCCAGCTCGGCTCCGAGGGTTACCTGGCCAGCCAGGCGGGCGGGTACACCCTGGTGGCGGCCGGGCCGTCCCGGACCACGGCCGGCCCGGCGCCGGCCAGCGAGCCCGCGCCGCGCATCGATCTCAGCTACGGCCGCGCGGACGTGTCCAGCTTTCCCCGGGCCGCGTGGCTGCGCGCGATACGCGGAGCGCTGGCCGAAGCCCCGAACGAGCTATTCGGTTACCTGCCCGGCCGTGGCGTGCCGCAGCTGCGGACCGCGATCGCGGACTACCTGAACCGGGTGCGCGGTACCCTGGCCCAGCCGGATCACGTGGTCATCTGCACCGGGTACGCGCAGGGCATCGCGCTGCTCCTCGGGGTGCTGGCGGCCCGGCGGCGCGAGACGCCTCGCGCTGGAGGACCCATCCTCCCGCGACGACGCTCTGCTGACCGCGCGGGCGGCCGGGCTCGAGGTGGTCGGGGTCCCGGTCGACCAGCACGGCATCCGGGTCGACCTGCTGCGGGAAACCGGCGCTGACGTCGTCATCTTGACGCCGTCGCATCAGTGGCCCACGGGTGCTGTGCTCTCGGCCGAGAACCGGACCGCGGTCTTGCGCTGGGCCGCCAGCCGCGGCGCGATCGTCATCGAGGATGACTACGACACCGAGTACCGCTACGACCGGACGCCGGCCGGCGCCCTGCAGGGCCTGGCTCCCGACCGCGTGGTCTACGCCGGATCGGCCAGCAAGACCCTCGCGCCGGGACTGCGCCTGGGCTGGCTCGTGCTACCGGGACACCTGGCCGAGCCGATGGCCGCGGCCAAGATCGCTGCTGACCGCGGCTCGGCCGCGCTTGAGCAGCTCGCCCTGGCCGACCTCCTCACCCGCGGCGACTTCGACCGGCACCTGCGGCGGATGCGCCCGGTGTACCGGCGGCGCCGCGACGCCCTGCTGGCCGCCCTGGACCGGCGGCTGCCCTGGCTGCAGCCGGCCGGCATATCCGCCGGGCTGCACCTGGTCACCTGGCTGCCGCCGCACGTGGACGAGGCCACGATGGTCGCGGCGGCCGCCCGCGCCGGCGTGCGCATCGATGGCGTGGGCCCCTACCGCATCAGCCATCCGGGCCCGGGCGGCCTCATCTTCGGCTACGCCACGGTCAACGAGCAGGCCATCGCGGCGGGAATCGACATCCTGGCCCGTGCCTTCGGCGAGCTGTGAGCACGGGCCAGGAGAGCTAAGGCCGGCGGCCCAGCCAGGCGGCGAGCTGAGCGTAGGGGCCATACGGGGCGGCGTCGGCGGTGACCCGGATCACCGGGCCGAAGGGCGTCGTCTCCCCTGGCTTCGGGGGAAGGATGCGCTTGGCGCTGGCCATCCGGCTGCTGCCCGGGTACCGGACCAGGACGAGGTACGGGCCGACCTGGTCTCGGTGGCGGCGGCTGTCGTAGCGCGGTACGCCTAGATTGGCACCAGGCCGGGTGCACATCGTTTGACGACACCCAGGGAATCGAATATGCGTTTGGGCATGGGTTAGACTGTTCGCATGAGCGTTTCAGTCCAGGAGTCGCTGCTTGACGTGGGTGGCGACGGCCCGGTCCTCGGGCCGCTCGGGGCCTCGGTGCGGCGGACGCCGCTGACCCGCGGCGCGTGGGTGGACTTCTGCCCGGGGTGGCTGGCCGGATCGGCGGAGGTGTTCGCCCGGCTGGTCGAGTCGGTGCCGTGGCGGGCGGAGCAGCGGAAGATGTACGACCGGGTGGTGGCGGTCCCCCGGCTGCTGTGCTTCTACGGGGAGGACGCACCGTTGCCCGACCCGGTGCTGACGGCCGCGCGGGTGGCGCTGGACGTGCATTACGGGCCGGAGCTCGGCGAGCCGTTCCGGACGGCCGGGTTGTGCCTGTACCGGGATGGCCGCGACAGCGTCGCGTGGCACGGGGACACGATCGGGCGCGGTCAGACCGAGGACACGATGGTGGCGATCGTGTCGCTGGGCTCGCCGCGGGTCCTGGCGCTGCGGCCGCGGGGCGGCGGTGCGTCGCTGCGGTTCGACGTCGGGCACGGGGACCTGCTCGTCATGGGGGGCAGTTGCCAGCGCACCTGGGAGCACGCGGTACCCAAGACGTCCAAGGCGATCGGGCCGCGGATCAGCGTGCAGTTCCGGCCGCAAGGCGTGCGCTGAGGTTTGCCGCGGGCGGGGGCCGACAGGCACGGGGCAGGAAAACGTGTCGACGGCGCGGCGGCCGGCGTGCGATCGTGACGCGTCATGGAGGACGTGCACGAAGCCGAACTGCGCGCTTATTACTCGCGTGGCGAGGAACGCGACCGGCTGGCGGGCGGCGGCGCACGGCTCGAGTTCATCAGGACCACCGAGATCATCGGCCGGCGGCTACCGCCCGCACCCGCGCTGGTCGCCGACATCGGCGGCGGCCCTGGGCGCTATGCGCTGTGGCTAGCCGGGCTGGATACCGGGTCGAGCACCGTGACCTGATGCCGCTGCATGTCCGGCAGCTGGCAGAGAGACGCGTCCGGCCTGGACGGCCTGCGCACGGCCGTGGGGGACGCCCGCGACCTGGATCTGGACGATGCCTCGGTGGATGCGGTCCTGCTCCTCGGGCCGCTGTACCATCTGCGCCAGCGGGCCGAACGGGTCCGGGCGCTGAGCGAGGCCCGGCGGGTGGTCCGGCCCGGCGGCCCGGTGTTCGCGTCCGCGATCTCGCGCTGGGCGCCGCGGATCGACGGGGAGCTGCGGACGCGGCTGTACGAGCGGTTCCCGCACTTCCGGAGGCTCGCCCCGGACCTCGAGCGAACCGGGTACTGCGGCCGGTGCACCCCGGGTCGTTCTGCGGCTTCTGTCACCGGCCAGGCCAGCTGCGCGGCGAACTGCGTGACGCGGGGCTCACGGTGGCGGAGCTGGTCAGCGTGGAGGGGCCTGCGTTCATGCTCGGTGACCTGGCCGAGCGGCTGGACGATCCGGTCGCGCGGGCCGTCGTGCTGGACGCCGCGGGGGCCCTGGAGGCCGTCCCTGAGCTGCTGGGGATCGGTCCGCACCTGCTGGCCACCGGGCTGCGGCAGGATGAGGAGATGGCCTGATCCTGGAAGGGACAATGTCGTGCCCGAAGTCACGCCGGAGTTGACCGCGGAGCTGCTCGTGGACAGTCGGCATGCCGCGACATCCGGCGATCTCGCCGGACGGCCGTTGGGTCGCCTACGTGGTCGTCCCGGTCAGCGTGCGAGAACACCGGGTCAGCTCGCTGTGGCTGGTACCGCGACGCGAGCTCGCCACCCGGGAGCTCACCAGCGGCACCACGTGGGTGCAGGCTCCGCAGTGGGTGCCCGATTCGGGTTTCTTGTGGTTCATTGCCGACGGGCAGCTGCACCGGGTCCGCCCCGATGGCAGCGGCAGCCGAGACGCTGACCGGCTGGCGAACTCCGATCTCCGGCTATCTCCCGCTGGCTGGGGGCCTGCGCGCCGCCGTCGTGGCCAGGGAGTCGAGCGCGGAGGACGAACGAGGCAGGGAAGGACGACGCGATGGTCTGGAGCGAGCAGAGATCACACGACCGGCTGCGGCTGCTCGACCTGGGAACGCGTCGAGCTGACGGCGATGGGCGGACTCGGTGACCGGCACGTCGTCGAGGTGGTGCAGCGTCCGGACGGCGGCCCGCTGGCGGTGATCAGCTGGGATCGGCCGGAGGACGAGCCCGGCTTGTTCACCGCGCGGTTGCATGTCGTCGACCCGGAGACGGGACACGTTCGCGATCTCGGCCCGCTCGAGCTGGACGCGGGCTCGCTCGCCTGGTGGAGCGTGGACGGGCACTGGCACCTGGCCTATCTGGCGGTGACCCCTCCGGGCCGGTCGGCGGCATTGCCGTCTTCGACGTCCCGTGCCCGCGGCCGACGCGGTCAGCTCCGCCGCGGAGCATCGCAACCTGACGGCGGGCATGGCCGCCTGTCCCACCGAGCTGGTGCAGGTGACCGGCGGGCCGCCGCTGGCCTTGTTCGCCGAAGGGCTGGACACCGCGCTTCATCAGCTGGATCCGGGAACCCAGCGTTTCCGCCGCATGGTCGGCTGGACGGGTCAGGTCGATACGCTCACCGCCAGCGGTCACGGAGACGTGATCGCCGCCCGCCTGAGCACCGCCCACCAGCGGCCGAGGTGCACGCCAGCCCCTGGGACGGCCCGCTCACGCGGCTCAGCGACACCCAGCCGGAACTGCGCGGGATCAGCTGGGGCACGCAGGAACGCCTGTCCTACCAGGCCCGCGACGGGCTCGAGCTCGACGGGCTGCTGATCCTGCCGCCGGGCATGAACCGCCAGGACGGACCGTTCCCGCTCGTCACCCTGGTGCACGGCGGGCCCTACAGCCGGTACGCCGACGAGTTCATGGGCACCGGGCGGCTTTCCGGGCAGTGGCTCGCAACCGCGGGATACGCGGTCTTCCTGCCTAATCCGCGCGGCGGCATCGGACACGGCGAGGAGTTCGCGG
Source organism: uncultured Actinomycetes bacterium (assembly GCA_963808315.1). Lineage (GTDB taxonomy): Bacteria > Actinomycetota > Actinomycetes > Streptosporangiales > Streptosporangiaceae > Palsa-504. The sequence goes on from CAWEFK010000016.1 coordinate 191,331, forward strand.
CGGCGGTGGCGGGCGCGGTCGGCACGGACGAATGGACCGACATCGTCAGCGGGATCGACCTGCTGATCGACGAAGGAGTCGCGGATCCGGACCGGCTCGGGATCGGCGGCTGGAGCCACGGCGGATTCATGGCGGCGTGGGCCGTGGGACAGACCGGCCGCTTCAAGGCCGCGCTGATGGGCGCGGGGATCAGCGACTGGGGCCTGCAGGTCGGGGTCGGCCAGTTCGGCACCTGGGAGGCGGGCCTAGGCGGCAGCTGCGGTTGGGAAGGCCCCGGTCCGCACCGCCACGACCAGCTCAGCCCGATCTCATACGCCTCAAAGATCAGCACCCCGGTGCTGATCCTGCACGGCGAGCAGGACACCAACGTTCCGGTCGGCCAAGCCATGTACTTCCACCGCGCGCTCAGCCAGTTCGGGGTCGAGAACGAGCTGGTCATCTACCCGCGGGAGGGCCACTCGATCGACGAGCGCAACCATCAGATCGACGTGCTCCGCCGCACCCGCGCCTGGTTCGGCCGGTGGCTGGCAGATCCCAGCTTGCAGGAGTGAGCCGCCGCGCGATTAGGGTTTGGAGGTCTGGCGGGAGGGTCTGTTCCTCGTGCGCGGTCTCCAAGCACACGAGACGGGCATCCCGGCCAGTTCCGCGATCGCGAACGCGCCCAGCAGCCCAGGATGCGCGCCGGTCCCGCGGACCACCTGCACAGCGACGTTCGGCCGCCGGGCCGTCTGCTGTCCCGGTATCGCCGCGACCTTGAGCGCGCCCTGAAGAGCCTGCTCGGCCACGACCCGGCCCGGCAGGAGGTTCAGCAGCAGCTCGCCGAGGCCATAGCCGAACAGGACTCCCGTACCGCGATCGCCCGCAGCAGCCGGCCATGACCACCGCCCGCACCCATGACCGGCCGACGCTCCCCTCTCGGCCCGAGCTCCTGAGAAAGAACCGTCATGAGTACTCATATTTGAGCACTCATGATTTACTAGTCGGGTGAATCCGACTCGGCTGTTCGTTCTGGGGGCCCTGGCCAAGCGCGGGCCGATGTATGGCCATCAGCTGCGGCGCGATGCCCGGATGGACCGGGCCGAGCTGTGGTCCGACGTGCGTCCGGGGTCGCTGTACGGAGCGCTGCACCGGCTGGCCGCGGAGGGGCTCATCGAACCGCTGCGCACCGAGCAGGCCGGCACCTGCCGGCCCGCACGGTCTACGCGATCACCGCCGAGGGGCGCCGCGAGCTTGAGGTCCTGCGCGCGGAAGCGTGGCTAGAGGCCGGGCTGCGGCCCGATCCGGTCGACCTCGCCCTGGCCATGAGCAGCGACCTGGACGAGGACACCCTGCGCAGCTACCTGGACGACCGGATCCGGGCCCTGTCGGCTCAGGCCGCTCAGTTCGATCACCACAGGGACCGGGCCTGGCCGGACCAGACCGTGGCCGATGACCTGGTCGTGGAGCACGCGCGGCTGCGCATGGAGGCCGAGTTGGCCTGGCACCAGCTCGTGCTCGACCGGATCGGCAAGCTCGCCGCCGGCAGCGATCACCGGGACCGGCCGTGACGGTGCGGCCGCTGCGACTGCTCGGCGATCCCGTGCTGCGCACGCCGTGCGACCAGGTGGTGCGATTCGACGCCGCCCTGGCCCGGCTGGTCCAGGATCTCCTGGACACCGTGCAGGTGCCCGGGCGGGCCGGGCTCGCCGCCAACCAGATCGGCTCCAGCCTCGCGGTGTTCTCCTACAACGTCGACGGCCAGTTCGGTTACGTGATCAACCCGGTGATCACCGAGGCCAGCGGCAGCCAGGACGGCCCGGAAGCCTGCCTGTCCATCCCCGGCGTGTCCGCGAACCGGCCGCGGGCGGCCCGCGCGGCGGTCACCGGCGTCGACCTTGACCAGCCAGCCGGTCGTGGTCACCGGTACCGGCGAGCTCGCCCGCTGCCTGCAACACGAAACCGATCACCTGCGCGGCGAGCTCTACATCGACGGCCTCACCGGTGCCGAACGCCGCGCCGTGATGCGTGACCTCCGCCAGCGGCCCCGGCTCTCAACCGCCTAGCTCTGGCTCGCCTTCAGTAGTTCGGCAGCCAGCGAATCCGGATCACTGACCTGGACGACGAGATACCTGATATTGCCGCGACCGATGTTGACCTGCAGGAATCGTGACGCGCGGCCGATCAGGCGGAGAGAGATCAGGCCGGTCTGATTCGTGGTAGTAAACTTCCCGGCCTGCAGATTCGGCATCCCCGTGCCCAGGAGCCGGAGCCCCAGCTCGGGAAGGTCACTGCGGTCAATCGCGGCCACCCGCGTGATGGCGTCGCGCTCAAATCGAAGCTTCCTGCGGAACGCGGCCAGCGCGACCGGCCAAGGGATCCTGACCACCAGGTATTCGCCCTCGATACTGACCCTGGGCTAGGTCAGGGCCTCATGCTCGGGAGTCTGACAGAAAACGGGAACCCGAAGCATGAACAGCGACGACGCTCCGGGCCCTGGTCATCTTTACTTCCGTCGGTAAGCTGGCGGAATCAGCGGAAGTCGCGGCTGGGGACGGTGGCCGCACGCCGGAGCGGGCGCAGGGCGGCGGCGACCAGGTTGACGGCGCCGCTGGTGCACTCGATCCGGCCGCTGATGACCAGGGCGGGCGCGACCGTGGCGACCCGGCGGTGGCGGTCCCACACCTGGGGCGGGCAGATGACGTTCAGCATGCCGGTCTCGTCCTCCAGGCTGATGAACACCACGCCGCGCGCGGTCGGCGGGCGCTGCCGGTGGGTGACCAGGCCGCCCACGGCCACCTCGGAACCGTCCGGGGCCGACTTGGCCGACGCCACGGTGAGCACCTGCCGGGCCTCCAGCGTCGCCCGGATGTGGGCCAGCGGATGGGTGCCGTACGTGCTGGTCGCCCACAGGTCGGCCAGCGTCTGCTCGGCCGGCGTCATGGCCGGCAGCGGCGGCGCGTCCAGCCCGGTGGTGGTGCCGGGCAGCTGCCCCTCGCGCAGCGAGGCGGCGGCTCCGGCGGCCCACAGCGCGGCCCGCCTGCTGAGCCCGAAACAGCCGAACGCGCCCGCGGTGGCCAGCGCCTCAAGCGCGGCGGCCGGCAGCTGCGTCCGGGTCGCGAAATCCTCCAGGTCACGGTAGGGACGCCCGGCCGCCACCCGGTCCGCGACGATGCGGGACAGGTTCCGCACGCTGGCCAGGCCGAGGCGGATAACCGGCCCGGCGCTCAAGCCGGCCGCGGCGGCCGGCCGCCGGGGCCGCGGGCGCTCCAGCGTGGCCAGCGCCTCGCTGGCGTTCACGTCCACGCCGAGCACGGTGACCCCGTGCCGCCGCGCGTCGTTGATCAGGCTGTGCGGGGCGTAGAACCCCATCGGCTGGTTGCGCAGCAGCGCGGTGGTGAACGCGGCCGGGAAGTACCGTTTCAGCCAGGCGCTCGCGTAGACCAGGTAGGCGAAGCTGATCGCGTGCGACTCGGGGAACCCGTAGCTGGAGAAGGCGAGGATCTTGGCGTAGATGTCCTGGGCCACCGCGGGTCCGATGCCGCGCTCGGCCATCCCGTCCAGCAGGCGCTGGCGAAGCTCTTCGATGCGTTCGGGGGCCCGCTTGGCGCTCATGGCCTGGCGCAGGCGGTCGGCTTCGTTCGGAGAAAATCCGGCGCAGTCGATGGCCAGCTGCATCATCTGCTCCTGGAACAGCGGCACGCCCAGCGTCTTGGTCAGGGCCGGGCGCATCAGCTCGTGCGGCATGGCCGCGTCCTGGCGCCCGTCGTGGCGGCGCAGGTAGGGATGGACCGAGCCGCCCTGGATCGGGCCCGGCCTGATCAGCGCCACCTCGACGACCAGGTCGTAGAACTTGCCCGGCCGCAGCCGCGGCAAGGTGGCCATCTGGGCCCGGGACTCCACCTGGAACACGCCCACCGTGTCCGCCTCGGCCAGCATCTGGTAGACGGCCGGGTCCTCCTGCGGGATCGTGGCCATCGTCCAGTGCTCGCCGTGATAGGAGGTGACCAGGTCGAAGCAGTCGTGCAACGCGGCCAGCATGCCCAGGCCGAGCAGGTCGAACTTGACCAGGCCGGCGTAGGCGCAGTCGTCCTTGTCCCATTGCAGCACGGTGCGCCCGGGCATCCGGGCCCACTCGACCGGGCACACCTCCCCCACCGGCCGGTCGCAGATCACCATGCCGCCGGAATGGATGCCCAGGTGCCGCGGCAGCCGCTGCAGCTGGGTGGCCAGCTCGAGCACCGCGGCCGGGGCGCCGTCCGGATCGCCGGGCGCCAGCGCCTCCCCCGCCTCGGCGGGCCCGGGCCCGATCTGGCGGACCCAGGCGTCCGACTGCGCCGGGGTGAACCCGAGCGCGCGGCCGGCGTCCCGCAGCGCCATCCGCGGCCGGTAGGAGATCACGTTGGCGACCTGGGCGGCCCGGGTCCGGCCGTACGTGCCGTAGACGTACTGGATGACCTCCTCGCGGCGGCGGTGCTCGATGTCCAGGTCGATGTCCGGCGGCCCGTCCCGGCCCTGCGACAGGAACCGCTCGAACAGCAGGTGGTGCGAGACCGGGTCGACGCTGGTGATGCCGATCGCGAAGCACACCGCCGAGTTGGCCGCCGAACCCCGGCCCTGGCACAAGATGTTCTCGTCGCTCGCAGAACTCCACGATGTCGTGCACGATCAGGAAGTAGCCGGGGAACTCCAGCTGCTCGATCACGTCGAGTTCCCTGGCGATCTGCGCGTACGCGCCGGGAACCCGCTCGGCCCCCGGCGGCCCGTACCGCGACGGCGCCTTGCGGGCCACCAGCTCGCGCAGCCAGCTCGCCTCGGTGTACCCGGCCGGGACACCGAAGTCGGGCAGCTTCGGCGCGATCACGCCGAAGTCGAACGCGCAGTCCCGGCCCAGCGCCACGGTCCGCTCGAGCACGCCCGGGTAGCGCCGCAGCAGCGCGGCCATCTCCGCGCCGGAGCGCAGGTAGGCGGTGCCCGCCGCGGGCAGCCAGCCGTCCATCTCGGCCAGGCTGCGCCGGGCCCTGATCGCGGCCAGCGCCTGGCCGAGCCGGGCCTGCGCGGGCGCGGCGAAGTGCACGTTGCCGGCTGCCACCAGGCCGACGTCGGCCAGCGCCGCCAGCCGGGCCAGCACGTCGTTGCGCTCGTCGTCGCCCGGATCGCGACGGCAGTTCAGCTCGACCATCACGTTCTCGTGGCCGAACAGGCCGGTCAGCTTGGCCAGCTCCCGCCAGGCCGCGTCCGGGCCCCCGGTGGCGAGCGCGGCGGGCACCGGCCCCTTGCGGCACCCGGTCAGCACGACCCAGTGACCGTCGTGCGCGCCGGCCAGCGCATCGGTGTCGTAGACCGGGCGTCCCTTGGCCCCGCCCGCCAGCTGGGCGGCGCTGATCACCGCGCACAGCCGGGCGTAGCCTTCCGGGTCCCGGGCCAGGACCAGCAGATGACGTCCTTCCGGGTCGGGCACGCCGGTCTGGCCCCTGGACAGGCCGAGACTGAGCTCCGCGCCGAACACCGTGCCCATGGCCACACCGGTCTCGCGCAGCCTCGCCGCGGCCTGCGCGAACTGCGGGACCCCGTACATCCCGTCGTGATCGGTGAGGGCGAGCACCTCAAGCCCGAGCCGGGCCGCCTCGGCGACGAGCTCGGCCGGGGTGGCCGCCCCGTCCAGGAAGCTGAACGAGGAATGGCAGTGCAGCTCGGCCCAGGGAATTCTCGCCGCGGCCACCGCGTCCGCCCGCCGGGCCACCGCCTGCTTCGGACGCGAGCGGCCCTGGCCGGGCTGGCCCTGGCCCGGCTGGCCCTGGTCCGGGCTGGCTGTCAGCGGGAGCACCGCGGGCCCGCCAGGACATCCGCCGCTGCAGCTCCCGCCAGGGAACCGGCGGGTTATCCCAGCCCACGGCCGGCCGTCAAAAGTAGCCCGCCTCGATCAGCCAGCGGCTGTCCCGCACCACCGCCAGCCAGGCCCGCCCGTCGTGGGTGGCGAGCTGGAACCGGGCCCGCCTGCGGGCCGCGCTCGGATCCCACCAGCGTTCGGACAGCGGCCACGGACCGGCCCAGGCGGTGATCCGCCGCGGCGGCTCACGGCCGATCACCAGCCGCGCGGGCGCGGCCGACAGCACGCACCGCCCGGTGACGGTGACCAGGCGCCCGTCATCGTCGGTCACTTCCGCCTCCCAGGGCGACCGGGTAAACGACACCGGGCGCCGCCCCGGTGATCCGCCCGGGCCACGGCGCGCCCCACGGCCAGTCGCGGCTCTCTTTTTTCTCCGAACGGAATGTGGCTCACCTGCTCGGAAACGTTCCTGCCGCCCCCCGGGACCGGCCGCAGGACCGCCTCGTGCCCGAGCATGGCCTGCACCCGCATGGCGGCCCGCGCAACCCGGTCGCTGATCACGGTCTCACCCCAGAGCGCGAGCTGGTGGCCGGTGGCGTGAACCACCTGATCGGGCACCAGCCGCAGCATCCCGATGCCGCCCTGGGCGGACTGGCCGTCCTCCGGCGCGGTCCGCCAGCCGTCCAGCTGCCAGCGGACCCGGTCGGCCACGCACGCCGCGGTCAGCAGCCCGTCGTGCCGCCACAGCCTGCTGTTCTCCTGCCCGTCCGCCCAGCTGACCCGAACCTGCACCCGGACGCAGGTCAGCCCGCGGGCGGCCAGGCCGGCGTGCAGCTGTTCCGCGAGCGTCTTGGCCGCGAACACCACGGGCTCGGCCAGCGGTTCCGGCGGGTCGAATTCCCGGGCCACGGACAGGTCGTCGGCGGGCGGCCGGGCCGCGAGCGGGCGGGAGTCCAGGCCGCGGGCCAGCCGGTGCACGGCTTCTCCCGCGTCGCCGAACCTGCTGGCCACATCGCTGGCCGGCAGCGCGGCCAGGTCACCGAGCGTGCCGAGGCCGAGCCGCCTGAACAGCCCGGCCAGGTCCCGGGCGGCCAGGACGCTCACCGGCTGGGCGGCCAGGAACCCGGCCGTCCCGCCCGGCGGTATGACCAGGACCGGCCCGGCGGGGACGGAAGGGACGGCGGGAGCAGGGGGAGCAGGGGGACGGCGGGAGCAGGGGGGACGGCGGGGACGGCGGGAGCAGCGGGCTAGCTGAGCGGGCGGCGAGCAGGGCGGCGAACATCCCGTCGGCGATACCGACGCGCGATTCCACGCCGAGCCCGGCCACGGCGGCGATGATCTTGCTGGCCAGCGCGGCCTCGCCGCCGAAGTAACGGGCCGGGCCCCGGGCGCCGAACGCGCACACCCCCGGCTCGGCCACCTCGACCTGCGGGCAGAAGCCGGTCACCGTGGTGATCACCTGCTCGAACAACCGCGCCGCCTGCGGGCCCGCAGGGGACGGATCGGGACCGCAGAGCTGCGGGCAGCGCAGGACCATGATCCGCGGCGGGCGACTCCGCGGTCCGGGCTTGCCTTCCGCGGCCTCATCCGGCGCTTGAGCCACGCGCGCAGGCCGGCCGCGGGTGCCGCGAACGGGTCACCGGCCAACGAGTCCCTGGCGACCGGAATGTCGTGCGGAAACGGGGTATCCATGACGGGGATGTCGACCGGGTCGGTCACGGCCACGGCGCCGTCCTCGGCCGGCAGCCAGAGCCAGCGCGTGCGGGCCAGGGCCGCCTCGCCACGCCCGTCCGCCGTCACCTCCGCACAGCACGCCCGGACTCGTCCGTGCCCGTCGCCCAGGCCGGTCCACCGCTGGGTCAGGACCCGGAGGCGTACCTGGGCCCCGGGCCAGTCCCCGGCCACGAGCAGCACGCCGCCCGCCCGCCGGAGCGCAGCCTCAAGACGGCGCCGCACCGGAGCCTGCGCCATCGCGGGCGGCCGCACCAGGACGAGCTCGCACCCGTCGAGTAGCGACGCCACCACCTGCGGCCAGGCGGGACCCGGATCCGGGACGAGCAGCATCCGCTCGATGTCCAGGCCGAGCCCGGCGGCCGCGAGCAGGCCCGCCTCGGGTATCCCCGCGATGCCGCACCACGCTCCCGCCGCCGAAGCGCCCGCCGCAAGCGCCAGGCACAGCAGGCCGAACTCCGGGACCGCCAGCACCGATCCGCGGGCCAGAGCGCCCCTCGGCAGCAGTTCGCGCAGCGCCGGCAGCGCCGGCAGCGTCCCGGTCTCGGATACCTTGGGCAATCCGAGACCCGGCGCAGCCGGGCCGAAGCCGGACGGAGCAGGCACGCCGGTTCCGGATACCGCAGGCACGCCGGAGGCGGGTGCTTAAAGGCCGCAGATGCCGCAGGCTGCCTGGCTGGTATCCGCCTGATTTCCGCAGACGAGCTCCCCATCTCACCAAGTATCGAACTGAGGTTCGTCCAAGTCAAGCCAGGTCACAGGGCCGGAGTTAGCACAGACGGCCGCCTCTGCCCCTGGTCATGCGAAAGCCCGTTCTCCGCCTGGGTAGCCGTGACGCCCCCCAAAAGCGGCGTGTGCGAATTTCTTGTGTGTCACTGAACGATTTCTGCCATCTTGCAGCTGGTTCATCAGGCAGTCTGACGTTTGCTCCTGGATAGCAGACCGCATGTGAAGCGGCATTGCCGCCGAGCCCCGGATCCGCGACGCTGACGAGGCCGCGATCACCTCTGTTGAGGCTGCTAGCGCCTCGGCACCTAGCGTTCGCCCGTTCGCCCCGTTGCTCGGTGGGTAAAGGTCACGCCCGGCGAAGGGTCAGCATCCCGCAAACACCACTCGCATCGCCCGGCACACCCGTGCTGGGACGCTCCCGCCCTCGAACCACACCGATGGTCGGTCGCGCCGGCCAGGTACCAGTCCTTGCGCGGGCTGTCCGGACCCTGGCGTGCGGCCTCCAGGCTTCCCGTCATGGCCCGCAGCGTCGGAGTCAGCGCGATGCCCCGCTCGGCCATCGACGGCAGCAGTTCCGGGTCCAGGCCCATCCCGTGCTCCAGGGAGTCCACCCCGGCGGCAACCGCCGCCGCTCCCCCGGCCGCATGCTGCGAATGCACCGCGACCCGGCCGCCCACCGCGTGCACCGCCGCCACGACCGCCGTCAGCACCCCGGCCGGAACAGGTTCGTCTCCCGGCAGCCAGTCCGCGATGATCTTGGCCCACCCGGTGCGAGCCGCCTGCGCCGCGGCGACGGCGGGCAGCTCCGCGGGGCCGGCCCGGCGGCCCCAACCGTCGAAGAACTGGCCAGGTTGCGCGATCCACAGCCCGGCGTGCACCGCCCGCGGCACGTCACCGGCCTGGCCGAACCAGGCGGGCGGGTCGCCGGCCAGGCCAGGCGAGCGGATCATCGTGACCCCGGCCGTCAGGTGCGCACGCAGGTCCTCGCGCAGCAGCCGTCTCGTCCAGCGGCTGACCCCGCGAAGGGGCGCCCGGATGGGTGTGCACGTCGACCAGGCCGGGCAGCAGCCAGCCCTCGGCGACCAGGTCGGCGGCGGCGACCGGATCGTCGGTCCACCGGTCACCGGCCGCGTACAGGTCGGCAGGTTCGGCGTCCGGCAGGGCGAACCCTCGGATCCGCAGTGCATTCACCGGGTCACGCTAGCCGGTCGCTGGGGCGAAGGGGAAGGGAGGTGCGGGGAGAGGGGGAAGGGAGGAGCTGGGCGTGGGAGCGCAGGCATTGTATACGATTCGAGGCAATTACATAATGGCCTACATAATTCAAGCGATGCGGGCCACCACGCTGGCCGCGTACCGTGAAGCGTTGGTGAGATCTGGGCTATCTCCAGGAACCGGAAACGTCAGGAAGATGCGTTCCCGAGGGGGGTGGGGGTAGCCCAGCTCACCGATCTTGCTGTCCGCCCTACCTCCGGAGGGCCAGGCGATGGTTTACTCCAGGTATGGTCGTCTGCCCCGATACGCCGGCAGGTCTTAGCTACGGCATGACCGTGACCAGGCAGGCGCGCCTGGCCACAGCGAAATGACGTGGACGAGATCCAGACCCAGCTGCCTGAGGAACCAAACAGCTTCATCGGCCGGGAACGTGAGCTCGGCGAGCTCCGCCAGCTACTGCGGCGTACCCGAGCGCTGACGCTGTGCGGGCCCGGGGGGATCGGGAAGACCCGGCTCGCGCTGAGGCTGATGGCCACGGTGGCGGCTGAGTTCCCTGACGGGGTGTGGTTCGTCGAGCTGGCCGATCTGCGGCAGCCCGAGCTGGTGGTCTCGCGCGTGGCAGCGATCATCGGCGTCGGCGAGGAGGCCGGGCACCCGCTGCTTGAGACGCTCGCCGACGCGCTGCGCCCGCGTCGGCTGCTGCTGGCCCTGGACAACTGCGAGCATCTGGTCGGCGCGTGCGCTCAGGTCGTCCGGCATCTGCTGGCCAGCTCGGCCGGATTGCGGCTGCTGAGTACGAGCCGCGAGCCACTGCGCGTCGCGGCCGAGACCATATGGCAGGTACCGCCGCTTTCCATGCTCCCCGCGAGCGCCGACCCGGCCACGGCGAACGCGGATCGTGGTGAGGCGATTCGCCTGTTCGCGGACCGGGCCGCCGCCTCGCGTCCCGGATTTACGGTCGGCTCGGACAACGCCGCGGCCGTCATCTCGATCTGCCGCGCGCTCGACGGCGTGCCGCTGGCGATCGAGCTGGCCGCGGCCCGGGTCCGGGTGCTGTCAGCCGAGCAGATCAGCGGCCGCCTCGACGACCGGTTCGGGCTGCTGACCGTGGGCGACCGGTCGGCCGCACCCCGCCAGCGCACCCTGCGCGCTGCCATCGAATGGAGCTACGAACTACTCACGGCTCAGGAGCAGGCCCTGTTCCGGCGGCTGTCCGTCCTCGCGGGATGGTCGCTCGAGGTGGCGGAGCAGGTCTGCTCCGATGACAGCATCCCCGCGCATGATGTGCTCGGCCTGGTCAGCGCGCTGGTGGACAAGTCGCTGGTCGTACCCGAATCCGAGGTACTCGGTCAGATGCGGTTCCGGATGCTCGACACCATCAGGGAGTATGCGGCCGCGCGGCTGGCCGAGGCGGGTGAATCGGTTACCTTCTCCACCGCGCTCCGCGATTACACACTGCGGACCGCGGAGCGGAACCTGGCCATCGGGATGGCCAGGGTGGCGGCCCCATGGCAGGCGCGCGTCGACATCTTCCGCCAGTACGACGCCGAATCCAGCACCGTGTTCCAGGTGCTGAAGTGGTGCCTGGACCGGTCGGACGCGGAGACGGGGCTGCGGATCTGCATCGCGGTCAGCCCGTGCTGGATCGTATGGGGCACCTTCGCCGAGAGCAGCGAGTGGCTGGATGAGTTCCTGGCCCTTGAGCTCTCCGCCGTCCCGGCCGCGGTCCAGGGCACGGCCATGGTGGTGCGGGCGCAACTGGCCCTGTCCAGCGATCCCGCCGCGGCGGAATCACTGGCCGGAAAGGGACTGAGGCTGTGCCGTGACGCCGACGACAAGTTCTGGACCGCGGTCGCGCTGAACCTGCTCAGCGAGATCGCCTTGCATACGGGCCAGCCCGGGCACGCGGCCGCCCGCGCGGACGAAGCGCTGTCGGTCGCGCAGGCCGCTGGGGACGGGTGGAACGAGGGCTACGCTCTCGGCACCCGGGCCGCGGTCGCGGCCCGGCTGGGCAAGCTCCGCGAGGCTCAGCAGCTGACTAGCGCCTCGGCCAGCGTCATGCGCCGCATCGACCAGCAATGGGGAACCGCCCGGGCCCTGCTTGGCCTGGGTGACCTAGCCAGGCTGCGCAGTCATCCGGGCGAGGCCCACAGCCGGTACGTGGAAGCGCTGGCGATCCTGCGGGAAATCGGCGCCCGGCCGGAGATCGCCCGCTGCCTGACCGGACTTGGCCGGGTGGCCATGGACCTCGGCGCGATCGAACAAGCCAGGCGGCACCTGTCCAGGAGCATCCAGCTCAGTCACGCCACCGGCGCGCGCATCGGCGTGGCGCGCGGGCTCGAAGCCTTCGCTCACCTGGCCATTCACGAGAACCGGCCCGAGCTGGCGGTGCAGCTGGCCGCGGCCGCGGCGGCGTTGCGGGAAACAGCGGGCCTGCCGCCGCGACCCGGCGCGCGCACGGAAAGCTATCTGGCTCCGGCCCGTCGCCTCGGCGATCCCGCCGTCGCCCGGCTGTGGGCCCGCGGCCGCACGCTGAGCAGCGAGGCCGCGGTCGCCTTGGCCCTGGACCTGCCGCAGGCCCCGGTCCCAGATGGCGATAGCGCCGACGACAGCCCTACCCTGACCGTGGTGGGAGCATACGAGGTGGCGACCGCCCCGCCGAGCTCGCTGACCCCCAGGGAACACCAGATCGCCGCCCTGGTGGCAGCAGGCCACAGCAACAAGGCCATCGCGGCCGAACTTTCCATCAGCCCGACCACCGCGGCCAGACACGTCGCCAACATCCTGGCCAAGCTGGGATTCAGCTCGCGCACTCAGATCGCCGCCTGGTTCGCGGACAGACCGCAGGAAACCGTCGCCGCGGACGTCACCACCCGTCCAGCGGAATAACGGGCTGGCCGGGAGCACCACGGACCGTTCGGACTAATGGTCGCTGGCGGGCGGGGCCGGTATGGGGCTGATAGTCGGCGAAGGTGAACATGCGTGCTCCCCTTTCCAGCGGGACAGGGGTGCCGGTGAAGCGGTGCGCGGCGGCGCCCCAGCGGTGCGCTGGGTCCGAGACCCACAGGGGCTGAAAGCCGCAGGCGCCGAACCAGGAGCAGATCTGCGGCACCAGGTCCGGTTGCCACCGGCCGCGGGTCCACACCACGGTGCCACCGCGCGCGCAGAGCTGAGGGCAGTAGCCGACCGTGCGCCGGACGTCGTCGTCGGTCATGTTGCCGAACACGCCGCAGGCCAGCACCAGGTAGGCCGGCACCAGCCCGGTATAGGAGTCGGTCAGCGACGCGTCCCCGGTCACCACCTCGACACCAGGCAGGCCCGCGAGCTCGGCCGCCCCGCGGGCCGCCTCGGCGTTGCGCGGATCGAGCTCGACCAGGCGCGCCACCACGTCGTCGCGGCGCGGGTGGCGGGCCAGCACCCCGATCAGGTCCCGGCCCTGGCCTGCGCACAGGCTAATGGCGTGAAGCGGGCCCGGGGGCGCCAGGTCGAGCGCCAGCTGGATCTGACGCTGCACGGCCGCCAGGCGCTGGGCCAGGGCCGTGGCCGGATCGTCGTAATCACGGTGCCAGGCGTACCAGTCGCGTTCGGTCACCTGACCCATGCTACGGACGTGATCGGCGCGACCGCAGACCGCCGTAGGTTCCGGGGACGGCGCCGGGCAGCCGTCACTCCGTCATCAGCGGCTGAAAGGTGGCGCCGCCCAGGGTGATCAGCTGCTGCAGGTCTCCCAGCGCGGGCACGCACGCCAGGAGTTCCTGCAGATCCGCCAGGTTCCCGACGTCACCGACGCCGTTCGCCTTCAGCCCGATCCGCAGGTCATTAAGGCTCCGGGCCCTGGCCCAGCTCTCCAGCTGCGGGAGAACGTCCGGGTCGGCGGCCCCGGCCCGGACCACATCGGGCCATCGCTCCTGCAGTATCACCCATTTAGCTATTCGCTTGGCGTTGATTTTCTGCACTGCCGCGTCACGAGCGCCGAACAGATCGCGATGAAGGGTTATTACGATCAACAAACGTACCTGGTTGAGCAGTCTCTTAGCCGCACGCGGCCGGTCCGGCAGATAGCGGTAAACCAGCTCATCGCTTTCCACCATGACTTTATCTTTGGCTAGCTGCTCGAGGAAAAGGTGGATAGTCCGTTTCTGGACGTAACTCTCGTCCTGCCCTTGTTCCTCGGCGGTGGCCTTCATGGTCGCTGCGATAGAAACGGGCTGCGCCGGCGCGCCCTCCGGCTGGTCACCCGGCGCGCCTTCCGGTTCATCTCCCGGTGCTCCCACCGGCTGGTCCTCCGGCTCCAGCTTGAACGTCTGCCTAAGCGATGCGTCTACGTTCCTGCGTACTTGCTGAGCACGGCCTTTCCGAAGGCGTTCCAAAAAGGTTCCCGATAGCAAGGCGAGGCCCGTGGCCACCATGATGGGAACGATAACGATAATGTCTTCCGGCAGCAGGGCGGCCAGTGCCCCGGTTATGACGGCGACGGCAGCGGCCGACGAGGGATCCAGCCAGCTGCGCAGGCGGGACCACGGGGACGGCTTCTTCTCCTGGGCCGGGCGCTCACCTGCCAGCAGCTCCCTCAATTGCTCAAGACCCGCCGGAGGCAGATCGAACTGTACCTGAATTATTTTCTCCAGATACTCCCGACCGTATTGCTCGTAAGCGGCCCTGGCACTATCGGATTTGTCGACCGCAGGCAGCTCGAGGCCGCGGTACTTAATAGCCGCCGACATCGCGATGACATGCATGTCCGCGACAAGGACGGTCACGATGTCAGGACGGTTGAGCAATTGGGACGCGACTTCGCAGACCTCAACCGCGCGCGGCGGACGGCAGCGCTCGAGATCATCCACGAAGATGATGAGCCGCCGGTCGCCGTGAGTGGCCTGGCCGACAAGGTTGCCTAGCTGCCTGCGAACATCGGCCATCGAGCCTTGCGCGGCCTCAGTCCCGGGTTCCTCGATGAACCGGGCGACCGCTTTGGTACTGGAAAAAATCTTCGGATAGATGAACGCCAGGATAGAAAGCCCGATCAACAGGGAGAGCCCGGGTCCGTGCACATCGCGCTCCGCGGCCTGCCAGTGCACACTGGTCGGCTGTGTGATCGCAAGCAGCAGGTTACGGCTCTTTGTTTCCAGTACGAGACCGACGGCGATTATGAAAGATACGAGGATAACGATGCACCTGCGCCGCCAGCGCAGTTCGGGCGTCAGCATCGGTGAAGGCAGCGGCTGGATTATCTGGCGCCACCACCGGCGGTGGTCATTGACGCCGCGGGCAACAGCCGCCGCGAAAGCGGCACCCAGATGCGGCGCATCATCATGCTGCCACGCGCTGAACCAGCAGATGATGTGTTCCTGGTCCCAGGCCACGGTATTGCCGAGCTGTCCTGCCACCAGGCTGGCGAGCGTCGTCTTACCCGCGCCCCAGGGTGCGCTTATGGCGACGATCAGCGGGGCGGGGGACGTCGCCTTCTGGTCAATCAGGTACGCCAGGGCATCCGCGAAGGGCAGGAACTTGAGGTAGTCATTGTCCTGGCTGACCAAAAGTTCCGGCGCATCGGAAATCAGGTGGAAAGCCTCAGACCCGGCCGGCTCACCTTGCTGCCGCATGAAAGGATGCCAAGACATGACCCCCTCCAAGGTTCTCCCACCCATCGCGCGAAAATCAGAGACCGACGCGTTGCGCCGGCCAGGGGTGCCCGCCGCGAAGAACTAAAAACATGCTACACCGGGGCCGTAGTGTATCAGGGGCGTTCGGCGGGCCTCCGAGCAAGAAAGGGGTTTACTGCCACGGACCGAGGCGCTGGACATGGTGGAGAGCGAACAGGCAGGATCTGACCATGCGTGATGACCCGGATGTGGTCGCGCTGGTCACCCGCGCGGCCGGGAGTGATCAGGGGGCCTGGAACGAGCTGGTCGAGCGCTACGCACCACTGGTGTGGGCGATCTGCAACCGGTACCGGCTGAGCAATCACGACATCGAGGACGTCGGTCAGAACGTGTGGCTGGCGCTGGTCGAACAGCTTGACAAGCTGCGCGAGCCGGCCGCGTTGCCCGGCTGGCTGGCCACCACCACCAGACGTGAGTGCCTGCGCGTGGTCACTACGGCTAACCGGCTGGGAACCAGGCTGGACGAGGCAGGCGGAGTTCGTGGACGACGCCGTGATCGACGAGGAGATCCTGCGGGCCGAACGGGACGCGGGGCTGCGCGCCGCTTTCGCCGAGCTCCCGCCGCATTGCCGGCAGCTGATGGGCATGCTGATCAGCGATCCGCCCCACACATACGCGGAGATCAGCGCGACGCTGGGGATCCCGATGGGAAGCATCGGTCCGCAGCGCGCACGTTGCCTGGACCGGCTGCGCCGGTCCGACACCCTCATCGCCCTTGGTGCGGGTGAATTCGAAATCAATTCTCCAGGAGGCGGGCCAGGTGCTTGACGGACGGGACGATGAGCAGCTCCTGACGGCCCTGCGCGAGGCGATGCGGGCGCGCCGGGTCGTGCCTGACTCGTTCGTCGACACTGGGAAGAGCACCTATACCTGGCACAATATCGACGCCGAACTGGCCCAGCTGACCTACGATTCCAGCCGCGAGCCTGCCGTCGGGCTGCGATCGGAGACCGCCTCGATCCGGGCCCTCACCTTCACCTCGGCCCGGGTCAGCCTGGAGCTCGAGGTCACCGAGACCTCCCTGCTCGGCCAGGTCATCCCGCCACGGGCCGGAACGCTCGAGACGCAGACCAGAACGGGCACGATCACCAGCACCCCGGTCGACGAGATCGGCTGTTTCGCCGTCGAGCCCATCCCGGCCAGCCCGTTCCGGCTGCGCTGCCAGACGGAGGACGGCACCGACGTGCTGACCGGATGGATCACGCTCTGAGTGGGCCTCAGGCGCCGAGGGCCACGAAGGAGTGCGCGGTCGCTTCCGCCAGCGGGTCGCCGCTGGTCGCCTTACGCGCCGCCAAAAGTGCCCCGGGGAGGGTCGCACCTCGCTGCAGAGCGTCGTGCAGGGCCAGCATGACAGGCACAGCGGCCTGGTCATTTACCGGCACGATGCTGGCCACGATGCCCGCCGCGCCGAGCGGGACAAGGCTGCTCACGAGGCCGAGGAGTTCGTCGGCGCCCACTGGCGCGGCTACTCCGGAGTCGCAGCTTGAGAGCACTAGCCAGTACGGTGAGCGGCCCAGCCGCTCGAAGTCGTGCACGGTCAGCGGTCCGTCGTCGAGCTGTATCGACGAGAACAGAGGGTTGTCGGCCCGGAATGTGCCGTGGGCCGCGATGTGGGCGAGCCAGGCGCCGTCGAGGGCGCTGAGCACATGCTCAGCGGTCGCACTGCCCTGACCGAGTATCACGGCGTCGGGATAGCGCGGGCGCAACTGGGCGACCTCCGCGCCCTCCGTGGTCAGCCCGGGCCCGACCACAAGGGCGATGCGCCGCCGGACCGGGGGCCTCCTGCGGCGAGCACGCATCCAGGTCGACGCGGACGGCGCCACGGTCACGATGCGATCCCGCAACGACGGCATGAGCGTCCACGGCACAGCCTCGAGCCGGCCCGGTGGGATGACGACGACCGGACCATCCCCGAGTTCCGCCGCCGCCGGGCCGAGCAGCGAGGACTCCAGCTCAGCGCCTCGGTAGGCCAGCACCCGCTCGTCCCCCGGCCGTGGGGGCCGGTGCCCGAGGCGACGCAGCACGAAGCGACTCAGCTGGACCTCACGTTCAGGAATGCCGCTGCCTAGCTTGTGCAGGCGCACCTGCCGATCCGCGACGACGATGACATGAAGCACGCTGTCGACCTCGACGAGCTCGATCAACGTGGTCTCGCCGAGCTCGTCGAAGAGCGCGCCGAGGTCGAACTCCCCGGCCTTCTGCCGCCCGCTGCCCGGCAACCGGCGAGTGCGGGCCTGTACCGCCGTCTCGAGGCGTCGCCGCTCACGCTCGAGGGCGCTCCGGCGGGGGGTGGCCCGCTCACTCGTCTCGACCAGCCGCGTGACGCTACGCAGCGCCGACAGCTCGGCCGCGAGCTCCCGGTCGTACCGCGGCGACGTTTCCGCAGCGGCCAGGGTGGTTGCTCGCCAGCGTTCGGTCCGGACAAGCAACTGGTGCACGTCGCCACGCCGGACCGCGTCCCGCTGAGCCAGCATGGCCAGTTCGGCGCCGTGCGCCGTGCCGTAGGCGCGCAGCTCAGTGGCCCCGAGCGTCAGCTGGTGCTCGTCCAGGGCGGCCAGCCCGCGCGCGCAAGCGGCGAGGGTGGCCCGGGCGTTGGCTCGCGCATCGGCCTGCAGCGCCCGGGCGAGCCAGGCCACGCTGCGGATGAGAGGGGGCTTGCGGCGGCGCGCCCGCGCGGCGCGTTCCAGGTGCTGCTCCGCTGCGGCTGTCCACCCTCGGCTCAGGGCGAGGCGGCCGGCCAGCAGGTGTGCGTTCATGGCCTCGTTGGCCCGGGACGCGTCCAGACGGCGGCCACGCGCTCCACCGAACGGAACAGGCGGGCGGATCGCTCCCCGGCCGCGTAGCTGGCCTCGGCGAGGAGAAGGTCAGCGCGCGCCTCCCAGAGGGCGCGCCCCTGGGCCCGGAATTTGCGACGCGCCTGCTGTGCCCGTTCTTTGGCGGTGACCGGGTTGCCCGCGGCCAGGGCGGCGGTAGCCGCGGCGAAGCCCAGCTCCGCCGTCTTGTACGCTATGCCCCCCTCTGGAGGTATCCGGCCAAGGGCGACGTCGGTTTCTTGCGCCGCTTCTGTGGCCAGCCCGGCGGCCAGCAATGCCCAGCAGCGGTCAATGGCGAGGTCCGGGTTGGTCTCGCCGAGGGCGCCGTAGCGGTTCCCCGCCTCGTCAAAGTAGGTGAGCGCCAGGGGCAGGTCGCCGCGGCTCAGCGCGGCCAGTCCGAGGTTATGCCGGGCCTTGGCGTACTCGAGTTCCTGCCCGGTGGTGGCGAATAGCTCCTCGGCGCGGGCATAGTCCTCGGCCGCCCGGCCGGAAAGACCGAGCCCGAGAAAGACCTCGGCTCGCCAGGTCAGGGATCTCGCCTCCCAGACCGTGTCGCCCGCCCGGCGGAGGTAGGGCAGGGCACGGCTCAGGTCCTGGTGCGCCTCGCGGAAGCGGCCCACCTGCTTAAGGACGGAGGCACGCCGCATGAGCACACGTCCGGCCGGACCGCCGCGCGAGGAAGCCACGGCCTGATCCAGGAGAGCCAGCCCTTCCTGGGTGCGGCCCGTCCATGCGAGCGTCGCCCCCAGGGTGGCCTGAACGTCGACTTCACGCTCGGCCGGCCCGACGCGCGGGCCAGCCGCACCCCCTTCCTCAGCTCGGCGATCGCTGCCGGGAGGTTCCCTCGATCGCGCAGGACGATCCCGATCGCGTGGTGAGCCAGGGAGGCGTCGTACGAGCTGGGCCGCCCGGCGAGCACGCGGCGCGCCGCGAGCAGGGCGTCCTGCGGCCGGGCGAGGGCAAGCGGCAAGAGCTGGCCGGGGTCAAGAGGCAAGAACTGGCCCGGGTCAAGAGGCAAATTTTCCGTGTCAACACCCCCGAAGAATGCTAAAAACAGTTCTCGACACTTATCAAATGTGAGGCACCTATGCCAATTAATAACAACGATCAAGGCAATCCGCGAAGCCGTCTCGAAGCGCAAATTAATTTGATCTTGCATGGTATGCCCGGAATTGAGGAGGGCCTGGCAGGCGCGGCCGCCTGGCCGCCTAACTGGGCAGAGATCGGCGAAGTCGACTACCTCTACCGGGAACGGACGCTTCTCGTTCGCGACGCCGACGTTGACCGCGTGCGGGCCATCGTGCCCAGCGAGCCGGTTGAACATGACAACAATCTGCGCGGCCTTACCCGCTTGGAATTCTCCAGTGAAGAAACTCGCAGCGTGGACGCGGCCTGCGCCGCCGTCGACCGGGCGCTCGGCGAGGGTATAGCCACACCCGACCACATTTTCTACCTCTGCACCGGCTCGACGTGTCCGGCCACGGAGCCGGAAGAGGTCCCGGCCGGAGCTCGGCCCGACCCTGGTGTATCGGCGGAGTCGTGCGACGGTGACGGTGTCCGCGTGGTTGTCCTGGACAGTGGCTGGCTGCCCGACGCGGCCACGCAGCACGCCTGGCTGGCCGGCGTCAATGGCGAGGAAGAGAACCCGATGGGCGGCGACCCGCCCCGCATCCTGCCCTATGCCGGCCACGGGACCTTCGTGGCCGGTGTCGTGCGGACCATGGCCCCGAGGGCAGACGTGTGGGTGGGCAGGACGTTCAGGAAGGTGGGCGCGGACTACGAGTCGGATCTGGTCAAGCAGGCATCCAATGCGCTCAAGGGGGGCGCGGAGGTCATCTCGCTCGATTTCGGCAGCAACACCAGGAGCGACATCGCTTCGCTGGGTTTCGACATCGTAGGACAGCAGCTGCGCAACTATCCAGGCGTCGCACTGGTGGCCGCGGCGGGGAACGACTGGTCAAGGCGCCGGTTCTGGCCCGCAGCCTTCCCCTGGGCGGTGGGCGTGGGCGCTCTCAGCGCCAACTGGCGTAGCCGGGCGTACTTCAGCGACTACGGACCCTGGGTGGACGTCTTCGCGCCGGGTGAGGGGCTGGTCAACGCCTTTGCGACCGGCCCGTACCTGTGCACCGAGCCACCGCACGTGGGCGAATGGCGGAACTTCGACGGCCTGGCTCGCTGGAGCGGAACGTCCTTCGCGACGCCGATCGTCTCGGGACTTATCGCGGCGCGTATGTCGGCCACCGGCGAGAACGGCACTCAGGCCGCGGCGGCACTGCTGGCACGCGCTCGAGCCCAGGCCATGCCGGGCGTCGGACCCGTGATCTTCCCCGGTCAAGCCTGTGACAACCGGTATGACCGCGGCCATGAACGGTCAAGCCACTGCTGCTGCAGGTGATGCCGCGCTCCGGGCGGCGGCCTCAGGCCGGGGAACTGACCGCGTGCCTGGCGGCGGATTCGAGGGCCGACGGGGACAGCCAGCCGTCGTGCGACCAGAGCACCTGGCCGGACGCGGAGACCAGGGTGAACCAGGGCTGATCTTGGACGCCGTAGCCATCGGCCACCCGGCCGGTGGTATCGAGCGCGACGGGATAACTCAGCGACGTGCCTAGCTTGCGCAGGTAGGAGCGGACAGTCTGGGCCGAGGGCTCGACCACGGTTTCGTCCACGGCGGTCAGCTGGGGCAGGCCATCGCGCTGGGCCGCCACGGCGTAGGCGTTGGCGCTGACGAGTTCGGACTTCAGGTCGGCGACCTCGGAGAGCCAGGTGGCGAAGAACATGACCAGGCGCGGCTTCCCTGGCCCCAGGGCGACCGGTCCGCCCGCGCTCTGGCCGGACGGCAGCGAGAGATGGTCCGCGGGTCCCTGCCCGGAAATGGAAGCGAGCGACTGCTGGCTGGCGACGCGCGGATGTCCGGGCAGCAGGCCCGCGATTTCATCCGCGAGCACCTGGGCGGACTGGCCGATACTCGAATAGGCCATCTGGGTCAGGTACAGCTTGCGTTCGCGGCCTTGCTGGTCGATCACGTACAAGGCGGGGGTGTGGTCGATCTGTCCCTGCTCGATCTGAACGGCGATGCCGTAAGCACCCCAGGTCGCCTTCAGCTCCGGCAGCGACCCGGTGAGGAAATCCCACTGGTTGACCATGCCGTGCGCCCGCGAGTACGCCAGCACGTCCGTCACGCTGGTGGCGTCGGGATTAGCGTCCACGCCGAGCAGCTGCACCTTCTCCCCCGCGGCGCCGAGCAGCTGCTTGGCCTCCAGCATGCTCTGCGTGGTCAGCGGGCACACCGTGGTGCACTCGGAATCCTCGAAGGACAGCATGACGACCTTGCCGCGGAACTGGCTCAGCGACATCGGCTGGCCGAACTGGTTGGTCAGCCGGAAATCAGGCGCCGAACGGTCACCGAGTGAGCTGCCGAGGTCCAGATTGGGATTATCCATCCCGACGGCGTTCGACGACGTTGACTGGGAGCTCGCGGCCGGCCCGGAGCCGGGTCCCGCAGCCGGCCGCTCCGACGAGCACGCCTAGGGCGGCCACGGCGGAAAGCGCGATACGCACGCGGAACCTGATCATCGCTCAGACAGCCTACTGCGGGTCATCTCCGACGATTACGCCGCCTCTGTGGCCCCACGAATACGTACCGGTAGGTCAGGTTGATCAGCGTCGAGACACGGTTGCGCCCGCCAAGCAGGTAGATCAGGTGCAGGGCGAACCAGGCCAGCCAGGCGATCGTGCCGCGCAACCGCAGGCCGCCGGCCAGCTGGACCACCGCGGACCTGCGTCCGATGGTCGCCATCGTGCCCTTGTCGTGGTACTTGAACGGCTCGGTGGCGGCCTTGCCCTCCAGCCGGACGATCTGCGCAGCGGCGTGCCGTCCCATCTGGATGGCGGGCTGGGCCAGCTGCGGCGTGGGATCGTCGGGGTTGACCGCGATGTCCCCCACGGCGAAGATCCTGTCCTGCCCCTGGACCCGCAGGTCGGACCCGACCACGATGCGCCCGTTCTTGCCTTGCGGCAGGCCCCAGTCCGCCACGTCCTTGGACGCGGCCACGCCCGCCGTCCACACGGTGATATCGCTGTCCAGGTCCTGGCCGTCGACGAGCTGCACCTGTTTCGCGGTGACCTCGCCGATACGGGTATCCAGCTTCACGTCGACACCGCGCTTGAGCAACTGCGCCTTGGCGTAGTCGCGCAGCTTCTCATCGAACGGCCCGAGCAGCGACGGCGCCATCTCGACCACCCGGACGTGCACCCGGTCCGGATCGACGCCGGGAAACGTCTCGCCGAGCACGATGCCGCGCAACTCGGAGAGTGTGCCCGCCAGTTCCACGCCGGTGGCCCCGCCGCCGACTACGGTGACGGTGAGATCACCGCTGTCCTCGCTCAGCCGCTCGAAGCCCGCCATGAGGCAGTTGCGCAACGCTACGGCATCAGTGCGGGTATACAGGCCGAAGGTGTTCTCGGCCGCCCCCTTGATGCCGTAATAGGAGGCCGACACCCCGGTGGCCACGATGAGGTAGTCATACCCAAGCTCGTGGCCGTCGGCGAGCTTGACGACACGGGTCGCCGGGTCGATCGCGGCCAGCTGACCGCGCCGGTAGGCCGCCCCGTACCGCCGTACGAAGCCACCCGCCGGGTAGGCCACGTCGCCCGGGTTAAGCCCGGCGGTGGCCACCTGGTACAGCAGCGGCTGGAAGGTGCTGTACAGGTGGCGGTCAAGCAAGGTCACCCGCATGCCCGCGCGGGTGAGCTTGTCGATGGCGGATAGGCCGCCGAACCCCGCGCCGCAGATGACCACGTGCGGAGCGTTCGGGTCAGCTTGCCGTTTTCTCGCGATCGTCCTCACCTCCAGAACCTTCGACCTCGACCACGATGTCCATGCCCTTGCCCCACTGCTGTAGGTAAGTACCACGTTAATCTCAGCCGCGGACGGGGTCAGCAGCGCCTCCCGAGCTGCGGGCCGCGCCCCGGAAGCGCCCAGGGAATGAGGGAAGTGGGGCTGGTGGGACGGGTGCTACAGGTTGAGGGCGACTAGTTCGGGATGCAGGCATCCCTGGCTGGGGTTGGCGGCGGCTGACGGGAGTGATCCCGGGGCTGGGCGTCGAGGTGGCCGGGGTGGATGCGGTGGCTGTCGAGGTGGACGGTGGGGCGGGGTACGGGGAGGTCGGGGGGGGTGGGGGATGGGGAAAGCGTGGCAGAGGGGACCGGCTGAGCCGGGGAGGTGGGTGCCAGCTCGGTACAGGCCGAGATGACCACCAGGTTGCTGGCCGGATCGGCGCTGCCGCCGATGCCGCTGAGATCGACGAAATAGTGCGGCCAGGGCAGCCCGGCGGAAGCCAGCGTGACTCGCTGCGCCGCGATGTCATAACCCCACGCGTCCCCGTTCGCGCCCTGGTCGAGCCCGAGCGCCACGCCACCCCTGACCACGTATACCCCGGCCGACCCGTCGACCGCGGAACCCGAGGCGGTCGAGGAGATCCGGCCGGTCTGCGGGACCACGCCGATGAGGTTGGTCTCCCCTGGTGAGGTAGATCCGCTTCGCCCGGGGATCGATACCCTCAGGCACCGCGCCGGGGATCGTCCAGAGCGTGGCTCCGGTCGTGCCGCTATACGCGGTCACCCCGGCCGCCGAGGAGAACAGCACCACGCCGTCGTACGCGGCACTCAGCGTGCCGTGGAACGACAGGCCCTCCAGCGGCTGGACCAGGAGCTCCGTCCCGGTGGCCAGATCGATCTTGCGCAACGCGGTGACGGGTGCCGAGCCCGCGAACCCGCCGGCTGAATCCGCGACGTACAGGAAGTCGCCGTCGGTACGCCACGCTTGCGCGGCCTGGCCGGTGGGCCGCTGCCAGCGGATGTGACCCGTGGCGTTGTCGTAACTGGTCACCGCGGTGGCGCCGACGATGACGGTGTACGCCGCGCTGGCCGCGACGGCCCCGCCGAACGGAGCGGCCGGATACCGGCCCAGCTGGACCCCGGCCAGGCCGGAAAGGACCACCTCGGTGCGCTTGGGTCCGCGGGCGGACCGGAACGGGTAGGAGACGCCCGCGGTGACCTCGCCCGGCCAGGTGCGCACGGACACGATGGCCGCACCGGCCGGGAAGCCGGTCAGCGTCGCTCGCCACCGCAGCGCGCCGGTCTTCGCCGAGTACCCGGTCACGGTCAGGCCGGTGCCGACGGCGACCACCCCATCGCCGGCGGACACGTAGGCCAGGCCGCCGGCCGGCACCGTGCCGGACAGCCCAGGGAGCACGTCCCACGATCCGGACAGCGGCGCGGTCCACCTGACCATGTTCGGCATGGACCCGGCCCGGCAGCCGGTGCGGCACGCTGACGCGGGCACGCTGGCCGCGCCTTGCGTCGGGTAGGGCACCAGGGCCACGCCAAGCAGGACCGCGGCCAGCACACCGCGCCTCAGCCACGGGAGAACTACCGGCCCGGCCCAGCCGGACCCGGCCGAGGATGCCACCCGCGGCGCTGCGGCGCATCCGGCCGAAGAGCCTGTGCGTGGCTCTCCAGCGGGTACGCCTGGGAACCTTGCGTTTCGGCCGCTGCCTCACACCACCACCGTAGGAGAACCTGAGGCCGCGAAAAGCGCCCGATCGCCCCAAACGTGATCATGCGGCCCAGGCGAGCTGGTCGGGCGGGCTACCCGATAACGTGGGATCGGCTCAGAGGAAGAATACTTGTCCGCCTCGACGAGGAGGTAACGCGTGACTGACCGTGCTCCGCTGCCCTACGACTTCCATCCGGACGTACCGCCGTTCGAGCTGCGCAGCGATGACGTCGCGGACGGCCAGATGTTGTCGGGCAACCAGGTCTTCGACGGGTTCGGCATGACCGGGGCGAACATCTCCCCGTCGCTGTCCTGGTCTGGTTTCCCGGCCGAGACCAAGAGCTTCGCCGTCACCTGTTTCGACCCCGACGCGCCGACCGGTTCCGGGTTCTGGCACTGGGTCGTGCTCGGCATCCCCGCTTCGGTGACCGAACTCGAGACCGGCGCGGCCGGAACGGACGGCTCTGGCCTGCCCAAGGGCGCGTTCCACGTCCGCAACGACTACGGCGCCAAGGACTTCGGCGGCGCGGCCCCGCCGGCCGGGGACCCCCCGCACCGCTACGTGTTCGCGGTGCACGCGCTCGACGTGGAGGACCTGGACGTCAACGACGAGATATCACCCGCCGTGGCCGGGTTCAACCTGCGCTTCCACACCATCGCCCGGGCCCTGCTCATCCCGGTTTACGGCCACTGATCGCGAAGGACGCCGCAGCTGGCCGGGTCGTAGCCGGGCAGCCCGGCCAGCTGGGCTAGCAGCCACCGCGAGGTCAGCACCTTCAGCAGGCCCTGAACCTCCCGGGACGCGGCGTGCTTGGCCGGCAGGACCAGGTCGAACTGTTCGGCGGCCAGCGCGATGAAGTCCAGCCCGTACGCCAGCGCGGCGGGCTCGCTGGACACGCCCGCGTCGGCCAGGCCGCCGGCGATCGCCGCCGCCACCTGCAGGTGCCCGGCGGCCCGGCTGTCGTAGCCAGCCAGATCGGCCGGGGTCAGGTGCAGGCGCGCGCATTCGGCGTCAAGCAGCGTGCGCGCCTGCGCGCCCGCTTCCCTGTTCACCAGGCGCAGCCCCTGGCGAGCCACGTCGTCCAGGCCGCGCACCCGCGCTCCGGGCCGGACCACCAGGCCTTCACGCCAGGCGGCGAACCCCACCACCTCGGCCCCGCCGGGAATCTCGATCAGCTCGCTGGCGTCTCGCTCGCCGCCGGGCTGATGGACGCCCGCGGCGTGCACCAGCCCGGCGGCCGCCAGCCGCAGGGCTTCGCCGCTCCCGCACGGCCACCAGGCGAACGCCACCGGCGGGTCGAGCAGGGCTAGCGGCGTCTCGAGCAGCGGCAGCGCCGGATCGCAGCCCGCCACCACCAGGGTGGGCCGCGGCGGGCCGATAGGCCGCACCTCGATCGCGGGCTGGCCGTCGCCGGAGGGCGCCGACGACCAGGCCGCCCGCCGCGCCGAAACCCACCCGGGCCGCGGTGTCCAGGTGCAGCGGCAGCGCGACGAAGGTATCGCCGACGGTCGCGAGCACGACCCTGGCACCCGTCGCCGCTGGCGGGCGCCACCGGCCTGGCCAGCACCGGCATCGGCGGGATCACCCGGACCGAACAGCTCCTCCACCGTCATGCCGAGCGCACCGGCCAGGGCCAGGGCGACTCGCAGCGAAGGATCAGAGTGCCCGGACTCGACGGCGGACACGGCCTGCCTGGTGACGCCGGCTACCCCCGCGAGCTGCTGCTGGGACAGGCCGCGGGCCTGCCTGGCCAGCCGCAGCTGGGCCCCGTTCGCCTGGGCCCCGTTACCTGCGTGACGTCCGGCCTGCCTCGCCGTCCGCCGCCAGCCTCCGTCATGCCCGGCCTCCCGCCGTCTTGCCTGGTCCCCGGCACTACCTGAGTTCACTCTATGATCCGGGACATGAAGACGCAGATCATCGAAGTCCGCACCGGAAACCGGGAGACGATCAGGGATATCACCCGCGACTGCGCAGAATTCGTGAGCACGGCGGCGGACGGGGGGCGACGGGCTGCTGCACGTCTTCGTCCCGCACGCCACGGCCGGGATAGCGGTGATCGAACTCGGCGCGCGCAGCGACGACGATCTCCTGGCCGCCCTCGCGGAACTGCTGCCCGCCGACGACCGCTGGCGGCACGCCCACGGAGCCCGCGGGCACGGCCGGTCGCACGTCATGCCGGCTCTCATACCGCCGTACGCCACCATCCCCGTGATCGACGGCCGTCTCGCCCTCGGCACCTGGCAGTCCATCGCCCTGGTCGACCTCAACGTGGACAACCCGGATCGCCAGGTCCGGCTCTCTTTTCTCGGCTGATGCACATCCTGGTCGAGGGTTCGGGCGGGAGGTCCGGCTGGCCGCAGCCGGGCTGCCGGTGTGCCTCCTGCCTGCGCTGCCAGAGCGGACGGGAGCGTCACGGAAGAGGTCGGCCATAGTCGTTGACGGAGTACTGCGGCTGGGCGGCGACAGGACCGGGGACGCCACCGGGGACGACGGCCAGCTAGCGGACGCCGGGGAGCGGCTGGGCGCCGGGGACGGCTACCGGGTGCAGGGCCATCGCCGGGGGGTGGGACGTTACCTCGGCCGGCGGGGAGCGGCTGCTTTATCCGGCCGGGCCGGGGGCGGTGCCGGATCCGCCCGCGGGGGCGGCGCCTTATGACGTGGCGTTCCTTGACATGCTGGGTGACCCGGCTCAGCTCGGGCGGCTGCGGGCGCGGGGGCTGGTGCGGGCGGACACGATCACGGTGGTGGCGTTCGCCGATCACCGGGTGCCGGCCGCGGGGGAACTCGAGCGGCGCGGCCGGCTCTGGCGGGTGGGCGTGCCGGGTGACGGCGATGCGATCACCACGGACCGTTCGGCCCAAGAGCCTGGGGACGCAGGCGTCCGGCGGGCACCGTGGCGGGTGCTGGTGATGGGCGGGGCACGTTCGGGGAAATCGGAACGAGCCGAGCTGCGGCTGGCCGGTGAGCCCGATGTGACGTACGTGGCTACCGGGTCCAGGCCTGACGGGACGGCCGACCCGGACTGGGCGGCGCGGGTGGCGGCGCACCGGGCGCGGCGGCCCGGATGGTGGCGGACGGTGGAGACCACCGACCTGGCCGGGGTGCTCCGGTCCGCGCGCGGGGCGGTCCTCATCGACGGGATCGGCACCTGGCTGGCGGCGGTGCTTGACGAGTGCGACGCGTGGGATTCGGGGGCTGGAGATTCCGGGTTGGCGGGCGGGCAGCGGAGCGGGCGGGAAGGTGGCGGACCAGGCTCGCGGAGGTGGTCGCGGCGTGGCGGCAGACCGAGGCCTACGTGGTCGCGGTCAGCGACGAGGCGGGGATGGGGGTCGTGCCGGCCACCTCCGCCGGGCGGCTGTTCCGGGACGAACTAGGGCTGGCTGAACCAGGCCCTGGCCGCCGAGTCGGAGGAGGCCGAGCTGGTCATCGCCGGGCGGGTGGTACCGCTGGGCACCTGGTGACGGGCGGCCGGCGGTGGCACAGCGTTAGGTAACAGTACGATGACAATTGTGCCGTTATCGCGTGTTACGTGGCCATCCCGCAGCGATGTCTGCTTACCCGGCTGGCCAGCCAAGCCTGCCGGCCGCTACCGTAGGAAGCCTGCGGCCGGACACGCCGAGGTGGTCCCAGCCAACGACGCCGGGCTGCTATCGCGCCACCGTCCGGACGCGGGTCCGCCGCTGGCGCTTATCCTGCGGGGGATTCCGGGGGTGAACGAGTTCGCGCCCCCCGGGCTAGATAGCGATGAGGTGATGACGACTATGGCGCGCGTGGTAGTCATTGGCGACCTGATGACGGACGCGGTCGCCCACGCGACGCTGCCGCTTGCCCGGGGCAGCGACACGCCTGCGAGCGTGACCATGCACGGCGGCGGCTCCGGCGCCAACATCGCGGCCTGGATGGCGGCCGACGGCGGCGACGTCGCGTTCGTGGGGCGGCGCGGCGCGGACATCGCCGGGCGCAACCGCGACATGGAGCTGATGGGCTACGGCGTCGACGCCCGGCTGGTGATGGACCCGGAGCGGCCCACCGGCACCTGCGTGGTGATGGTCACCCACAAGGGCGAGCGGACGATGCTGTCGGACCCCGGCGCGAACGCCGCCCTGTCCCCCGACGACCTGCCGCACGACCTGTTCGTGCCCGGCGGTCACCTGCACGTTTCCGGGTACACGCTGCTGTCGGAGGGCGCGCGGGCGGCGGGCCTGGCCGCGATCGACTACGCCCGGCGGACCAACATGACCGCGTCGGTGGACGGGGCGTCCGCGGCGCCGCTCGAGCGGGCCGGGGCCGAGCCCTTCCTCGAGCTCTCCGCCGGGGCCGTGCTGCTGTTCGTCAACGCCGCCCAGGCCACCGTGCTCACCGGGCGGGACGACCCGGAGCAGGCCGCCCGGGTGCTGACCGCCTGGTACCCGCACGTCGCCGTCAAGCTCGGCGCCGAGGGCGCGCTGTTCTACGCCAACGGGCGGCCGCCGGTGCGGGTGCCCGCGCCGCCGATCGAGCGGGTCATCGACGGCACCGGGGCCGGGGACGCCTTCATCGCCGGTTTCCTGCCCGCCTGGCTGGACAAGAAGCCGCCGGGCGAGGCGCTGGCCGGCGGCTGCCGGCTGGCCGCGCACGCGCTCAACCTCATCGGCGCCCGCCCCGTCCTGTAGAGTCCCGTGCCGTGGCGGGCACGAGGTTTCTCGAGGATCTCTTCTCACTCACCGGCCGGGTGGCCGTGGTCACCGGCGGGAGTTCGGGGATCGGGGCCGGGATAGCGACGGCGCTGGCCGGGGCCGGGGCCCGGGTGGTGCTGATCGCCCGGGACGAGCAGCGGCTGGCCGAAGCGGCGGCGCGACTGCGGGACGGCCCCGACGGTCCGGATGGCGGGAGCGGCGGGACCGGGCAGGCGGCCTGGGTCAGCGCGGACCTGGCGGACCGGGCCGAGGTGGAGCGGGCGGGCGCGGCGGCGGCCGGAGCGTTCGGGCCGCCGGACATCCTGGTCAACTGCGCCGGGGTCAACCTGCGGCCGCCGCTCGGCGAGCTCACCGTGGCGGACTGGGACCTGACCATGGCGGTCAACCTGACCGCGCCGTTCCTGCTCGGGCAGCGGTTCGGGCCGCAGATGGCCGCGCGGGGCTGGGGCCGGATCGTCAACGTGACCTCGCAGCAGGCGCAGCGGGCTTTTCTCAACAGCGGCGGGTACGGGGCGTCCAAGGGCGGCCTGGCCGCGCTGACCCGGTCGCAGTCCGAGGCCTGGGCGCGGTCCGGGGTGTGCTGCAACTCGGTGTGCCCGGGGTTCGTCCCGACCCGGCTCAACGCGGCCGTGGCCGCCGACCCGGAGCGGATGGCCGCGATGGAAGCCCGGACGATGGTGGGGCGCAACGGGCAGCCCGCCGACTTCGCCGGGGTGGCGGTGTTCCTGGCCTCGCGCGGCCAGCGACTACGTGACCGGGCAGACGCTGTACGTGGACGGCGGCTTTTCCGTGACGTAGCCGCGCCGCGCCTGGCCCGGCAGGGGCGGCGGACACGGCAGAATGTTCGGTATGGCAGCAGCACGACGAGGCGGGACCACAGCGCCACCCCCGAGGACTTCGAAGAAAACATCGTCGACATCGACGTCGCGGAGGAAATGCGCGGCAGTTTCCTCGAGTACGCCTACAGCGTCATCTACCAGCGGGCGCTCCCGGACGCGCGGGACGGCCTGAAGCCGGTGCAGCGCCGGATCCTGTACCAGATGAACGAGATGGGCCTGCGCCCGGACCGGGCCCACGTCAAATGCGCCCGGGTGGTCGGCGAGGTGATGGGCCGGCTGCACCCGCACGGGGACACGGCCATCTACGACGCGCTGGCCCGGATGGCCCAGCCGTGGGCGATGCGGCTGCCGCTGGTCGACGGGCACGGGAACTTCGGCAGCATGGGCGGCGACGACCAGCCCGCGGCGATGCGGTACACCGAGGCCCGGCTGACCGCGGCCGCGATGGAGATGGTGGCCTCGATCGACGAGGACACCGTCGAGTTCATCCCGAACTACGACGGCAGCGAGACCCAGCCCGAGGTGCTGCCCGCCGGGATCCCCAACCTGCTGGTGAACGGGACCTCAGGCATCGCGGTCGGGATGGCCACCAACATGGCGCCGCACAACCTGACCGAGGTCATCGCCGCCGCCCGGCACCTGATCAAGAACCCCGACGCCTCGCTCGACGCCCTGATGCGCTTCGTCCCCGGTCCCGACCTGCCGACCGGCGGGCGCATTGTGGGGCTGGAGGGCGTCAGGGAGGCCTACGAGACCGGCCGGGGCATCTTCCGCACCCGGGCCACCGCGACCATCGAGCAGATCACCCCCCGGCGCACCGGCATCGTGGTCACCGAGCTGCCCTACAGCATCGGCCCGGAAAAGGTCATGGCCCGGATCAAGGACCTGGTCCAGGCCAAGAAGCTGAACGGCATCGCCGACCTGAAAGATCTCACCGACCGGCACCGCGGGCTGCACCTGGTGATCGAGATCCGCAGCGGCTTCAACCCGGACGCCGTGCTGGCCGAGCTGTACCGGCTGACGCCGATGGAGGAAACCTTCGGCATCAACAACGTCGCCCTGGTCGACGGCCAGCCCCGGGTACTCGGGCTGCGCGAGCTGCTTGAGATCTACGTCGCGCACCGGCTGGAGGTGACCAGGCGGCGGACCGAGTACCGGCGGCGCAAGCGCACCGAGCGCCTGCACCTGGTCGACGGCCTGCTGATCGCGCTGCTCAACATCGACGAAGTGATCCAGGTCATCCGGACCAGCGACGACGCCGCCACGGCCAAGCAGCGGCTGATCGAGATCTTCGAGCTGTCCGAGATCCAGGCGCAGTACATCCTGGACACGCCGCTGCGCCGGCTGACCCGCTTCGACCGGCTCGAACTTGAGCAGGAGCAGGACACGCTGCGCGCCGAGATCGGCGCGCTGACCGAGATACTGGAGTCCGACGCGCTGCTGCGCGCGCTGGTCAGCGACGAGCTGGCGGAGGTGGCGAAGAAGTTCGGCACGCCGCGGCGGACGGTGCTGCTCGAGGGCGGCGGCGAGGCCCGGGCGGCGGCGGTCCCGCTCGAGGTCGCCGACGACCCGTGCGTGGTGCTGATGTCGGCGACGGGGCTGATGGCCCGGGCCGCGGTCAGCACGAGCGCGCCGAACGGGACTGCTCAGCTGGCCGAACGGACGGTGCTTCCCCCATGGGGTGATGCTGACTCGCTCGGCCCAGGACGCGGTGATGGCGGCGGTCCGGGCCACCGTACGGGGCACCATCGGGGTGGTGACGTCGGCGGGACGGCTGGTCAAGCTGAACGTGCTCGAGCTGCCCGCGCTGCCGCCAGGCGCCGGAACTGTCTCGCTGGCGGGCGGCATGAGGGCCACCGAGTTCACCCAGCTGGCGGCCGGGGAAACGGTGGTCGGGCTGTGCGCGGTCGACCATCCCGGCGCGGGGCGTGGCGCTGGGGACCGCCGAGGGCGTGGTCAAGCGGGTGCTGCCGGATTACCCGCAGGCCCGCGAGGAGTTCGAGCTGATCACGCTGAAGGATGGCGACCGGGTGGTGGGCGCGGTCCAGCTGGACGGAGAGTCAGCCGAGCTGGTCTTCATCACCTCGGACGCGCAGCTGCTGCACTTCGCCGCGTCCTCGGTGCGGCCGCAGGGCCGGGCGGCCGGCGGCATGGCCGGGGTCCGGCTGGCGCCCCGGGCCTCGGTGGTGTGGTTCGGCGCCGTGGACGCCGACGCGGCCGCGGGAACGCCGACCGGAGCGCCAGGTACCTACTCCCCCGCGGTGGTCGTCACCGTGGCGGGCAGCGCGGGCGCCCTGCCCGGAGCGGCGGCAGGCAGCGTGAAGGTCACCCCGATGCACGAGTACCCGAGCAAGGGCCGGGCCACCGGCGGCGTACGCTGCCACCGGTTCCTCAAGGGCGAGGACATGCTGGTGGCGGCCTGGGCCGGGCCGTCCCCGGCGGTGGGCGCCACCGAATCGGGCGCCCCCGTCGCGCTGCCGGATCCGGTCGGCAGGCGGGACGGCTCCGGGACCGGGCTGGCCGGACCGCTGGCCGTCATCGGCGGCGCGGTGCGGGTGGTGTAGCGAAGCTCGTGGTCAGGTCGCTGCTGAGCTAACGGATCCGTAGGCCAGCTGGTCCCGCCGGGTCGGACTAACGGGTTCGCGCCGGGGGGCCAGGCTGGGCTGGGGGCGGGCGGCTGGGGGACGTGGGTTGGCTGGGGAACCTGAGTCGGCTGGGGGGCGGTGGCGGCTTGGGCCAGTTGGGTCAGCAGGTCCGCTGGACCGGCCGAGCGCTCGTCGGCGAGCTGCCATTTGCGGACGAGCATTGCGCCCTCGGGGCCGGGAGCGAAGGTGCCGCCACGGAAACAGCCGACTGCGGTCAGCGCCGCGATGTCGGGATCGTCGTCGGGGACGGTCTGCAGGTACGCGGCCGCCTCCAGCAGGCAGACGACGCTGCGCGCCACATGCGCCGGGTTGGCGCCCGCGCGGTCGAGCCGCCACCAGGCCCGCGCACGCAGGAACTGTGCCACCAGCATTGCCTTAGTCACAAATAGTCATGCTACCAGCACTTTAAGTTACTTCCCGATCCCCGTGCCCGCAGCGTGTCGCTTCTTCAGCCTCAGCAGTCACCTTGCTGCACCGGGTGGCTTTTGCGAAATTACCGTGGATCGCTACCTCCCCTATAAGGGGTGTAATGATCCACGAAGATTAAGTCGCTGCGGAAAACCCGGCGCTTGGAAGCCGAGAACAGGCGAGGTCAGACAGCTGGGATAGGTGCGGTGAGTGGGGCGCCAGGGATCACGATCGGGATGGGCGACTTGTCGCCGTGGGCTCAGATGTCGATGCGGGACGGGTCGAGCTCGGTAGCCCCGGTGACGATGAAGTCGCGGCGCGGGGCGACCTCGGACCCCATCAGCAGCGAGAACATGTCCGCGGCCGCGCTGGCGTCCTCGATCCTGATCCGGCGCAGGGTGCGGTGCCTGGGGTCCATGGTGGTCTCGGCCAGCTGTGAGGCGTCCATCTCCCCCAGGCCCTTGTACCGCTGGACCGGCTCCTCCCAGCGCTGACCGCGACGCTCGAGCTCGAGCAGGGTGCGGTGCAGCTCGGCATCCGAATAGCAGTACTGGTACTTGGACTGGCCCTTGCGGACGTTCTTCAGCGCCACCCGGTGCAGCGGCGGCACGGCGGCGAAGACCCGGCCCGCGTCCAGCATCGGCCGCAGGTACTTGTGGAACAGCGTGAGCAGCAGGGTGCGGATGTGCGCTCCGTCCACGTCGGCATCCGCCATGAAGATGATCCGCTGGTACCTGGCCGAGTCAAGGTCGAACGAACTGCCCGAGCCGGCCCGATCACCTGGATGATCGCGGCGCATTCGGCGTTCTTGAGCATGTCCGCCAGCGATGCCTTCTGCACGTTGAGGATCTTGCCCCGGATGGGCAGCAGGGCCTGGAACTCCGAGTCCCTGGCCACCTTCGCGGTGCCGAGCGCCGAGTCTCCCTCGACGATGAACAGCTCGCTGCGGTCGTCGGCCGAACGGCAGTCGACCAGCTTGGCCGGCAGCGACGAGCTGGCCAGAGCGGACTTGCGCCGCTGGTTGTCACGGTGCTCGCGGGCGGCGATGCGCGCCTTGGCCGCCGAGATCACCTTCTCCAGGACGGACCTGGCCTGCTGCTTGGCCCCGCGCGGCGGGTTCTCCAGGTAGGCCTTGAGCTGCGCGCTCACCACCTGCGCCACGATCCGGGAGGCGGCCGGGGTGCCGAGCACCTCCTTGGTCTGCCCCTCGAACTGCGGCTCGGGTAGCCGGACAGAAACCACCGCGACCAGGCCCTCTTGGGTGTCCTCCTTGGTCACGGGCTCGTCGCCGTTCTTCAGCAGCCGGGCCGCCCGGAGCTGGTCGTTCAGCGTCCGGGCCAGGGCCCGCTCGAAGCCGGTGACGTGGGTGCCGCCGTGCGGGGTGGCGATGACGTTCACGAACGAGCGGACCACGGAGTCGTAGCCCGTTCCCCACTGCAGGGCCACGTCCACGTCCAGCTGGCGGTCGACCTCGGTGGCGGTCATGTGGCCCCGGTCGTCGAGGACCGGGATCGTCTCGGTGAACTGGCCGGATCCGGTCAGCCGCAGCACCTCGGTGACCGGCTCGCTGGATCCCAGGTGGGCGCAGAACTCGCTGATGCCGCCGTCAAAGCAGAACTCGGTGTGCCGCGGGCCCACGCTGTCGCCGGCCTCGTCCCCGGCACCATCCCCGGCAGCGTCCCCGGCGGGCTCCTCGCGGATGCTGATGGTCAGGCCGGGCACCAGGTAGGCGGTCTGCCTGGCCCGCTCGGTCAGCGAGTCGAAGCTGAACCTGGCGTCCTTGAGGAAGACCTGCCGGTCCGGCCAGAACCTGATCCTGGTCCCGGTGGCCTTTTTCGCCGCGCCGGTCTTCTGGCGGCCGAGCGCGCGCAGGCCCGCCCGCTTGGTGAACTCCGCGTCCGGGCCGGGGCCGCCGAACTCACCGGTGACGCCGCGGCGGAAGCTGGCCGCCCAGGTCTGTCCGTCCCGGTCCACCTCGACGTCCAGCCGCACCGCCAGCGCGTTGACCACCGAGGCGCCGACGCCGTGCAGCCCGCCGGAGGCCGTGTACGAGCCGCCGCCGAACTTGCCGCCCGCGTGCAGCCTGGTCATCACCAGCTCGACGCCGGTGAGCCTGGTTTTGCGCTCGACGTCGACCGGGATGCCGCGGCCGTTGTCCCTGACCTCGGCGGAACCGTCGGCGTACAGCAGCACGTCGATCCGCGAGCAGTACCCGCCCAGCGCTTCGTCCACCGCGTTGTCGATGATCTCCCACAGGCAGTGCTGCAGCCCGCGGCCGTCGGTCGACCCGACGTACATGCCGGGACGCTTGCGCACCGCGTCCAGGCCCTCCAGGACCGACAGGTGCCGGGCGGTGTAGGCGTCGGGCGGAGCGGCGGCGGGAGTACGGGAGGGCGAGGGGGCCAGGGGGTCAGCGGCGAGGGCGGGCACGAGCGGCCGATCTCCTTCCGGGAACACGGACACGGATGGCCACGCGGGGCCTTAGTTGCAGGGTAGCTGCCGCGCCGGCCGACTTCTGCATGCCACGCGGCGGCGGCCTAAAATCCGAGACTCTGATCATGACGAATGCATCAACGGCCCGCAATGGGGTATCGAATGAACACAATCCACACGGCGCCTGTGTGTCACCGGTACTCCCCCAGGTACCGGCGGGATGCAGGCGCCGTGCGGTTTTAGTGACAGCTGTGACCACGCTGAGTCCGGGCGCGGTTTCGCTTGTGGCGTACACCACGGGATGTGGGGAACGCTGACGGCGGGGTATGTGTTGTGCTGAGCTGTAAGGGCAGAAAACCGAGCCAGACGGATATAGATGCCGGAGGCACGACGCGAGAGGAAGGCGACGTTGACCGGAGCTATAGCCCCCACCAAGCCGCTGACCGCGCTGGACGTCTGCGACCGATGCGGAGCCCAGGCGTACGTTCGCGTGCTACTCGCTAACGCGGGAGAGCTGCTTTTCTGTGCGCACCATGGTCGTGAGCACGCCCAGGCTCTCGCCAAGGTCGCCGTGGATATTCAGGACGAGAGTAACCGGCTGTCAGAGCCGCAGCCTCAATAGCAGCACGGTCCCAGCCAGGCCGGCAAGGACGCCGACGTCAGTTCCGTTCATGACGTCGGTTTTCTTTGTGCCAAAAACGGCTGGCGGCTAGCTGTGCGAATGCCCCGGGCGCCTTCGAGGGCGCCCGGGGCACGCGGCCAGGATCGTTCGGACTTAAAAGGGTGTTAGTCCAGGTAGTCGCGGAGAACCTGAGACCGGGACGGGTGCCTGAGCTTGGACATCGTCTTGGACTCGATCTGGCGGATCCGCTCGCGGGTCACGCCGTAGACCTTGCCGATCTCATCCAGGGTCTTGGGCTGGCCGTCGGTCAGCCCGAAGCGCATCGACACCACACCCGGCCTCGCGCTCGGACAGCGTGTCGAGCACCGAGTGCAGTTGCTCCTGCAGCAGGGTGAAGCTGACCGCCTCGCCCGGCTGGATCGCCTCGGAGTCCTCGATCAGGTCACCGAACTCGCTGTCGCCGTCCTCGCCGAGCGGAGTGTGCAGCGAGATCGGCTCACGGCCGTACTTCTGCACCTCGACGACCTTCTCCGGGGTCATGTCGAGCTCGACCGCCAGCTCGTCCGGGGTGGGCTCACGGCCCAGATCCTGGAGCATCTGGCGCTGCACCCGGGCGAGCTTGTTGATGACCTCGACCATGTGCACCGGGATCCGGATGGTGCGCGCCTGGTCGGCCATGGCCCGGGTGATCGCCTGCCGGATCCACCAGGTGGCGTACGTGGAGAACTTGTAGCCCTTGGTGTAGTCGAACTTCTCCACGGCCCGGATCAGGCCCAGGTTGCCTTCCTGGATCAGGTCGAGGAACAGCATGCCGCGGCCGGTGTACCGCTTGGCCAGCGACACCACCAGCCGCAGGTTGGCCTCGAGCAGGTGATTCTTGGCCCGGGTGCCGTCCTCGGCGATCCACTCCAGGTCGATGCGCGCGTCGCTGTGCATCGCGCGCCCGCCCTCGGCCAGCTTCTCCTCGGCGAACAGGCCCGCCTCGATCCGCTTGGCCAGCTCGACCTCTTGCTCGGCGTTGAGCAGCGGGACCTTGCCGATCTGCTTCAGGTAGTCCTTGACCGGATCCGCGGTCGCGCCCGC
This sequence comes from uncultured Actinomycetes bacterium, assembly GCA_963808315.1. Lineage (GTDB taxonomy): Bacteria > Actinomycetota > Actinomycetes > Streptosporangiales > Streptosporangiaceae > Palsa-504. The sequence goes on from CAWEFK010000016.1 coordinate 228,548, forward strand.
CACCGCCACCTGCGCGGCGGGAAGGTCATCGTCGTCGTCACCGAAGACGAAGATCTCCTCGTCCTCACCGCCGCCGTCCGGAGCGATCTTGACCACGCGGGCACCGGCCGCGGCTTCCGGGCCCTCGGCCTCGGCGTCGCCATCGGCGGCCGGGCGATCAGGCCCGGACCCGCCGTCGGCGACGTCCGGCGCTTCGGCCTCGTCACCGACCAGGTCATCGATTACGGCCACATCGGCGATGTCGGGCTCCTCTAGGTCGGCGTCGGCGAGCACAGCCTGCAGGTCCACGTCATCGGCGTCGAGATCACCGATATCTTCGAGATCCGCGGTTTCCGGCTCCCCGTCGGTGTCGGGATCTGTATCGTCAAGCTCGACTGCGGTCAGGCTGGCATCCGCGTCGGCGCGCATCCCGGATCGCTCGTCCGGGGCCTTGGGTCCAGGACCGGCTGCCCGCGGAGCCGCGTGCACCGGCTGATCGCCTGCGGCCCGCGGCTGTGCGTCCGGAATCCTGGGGCGCTTCCGCGCTGCGGAGTTGGCAGCGCTCACGACCACGGTCACCCCTTCCTTCGATGGATAGATGCCACTCGGGAAAGATTCAACCCGCATGCCTCCCACTCATCACCATAGGCTCCGGCCGAGAGTGACTTGTACGCCTCGCCCGGGCCCCCTCACCGTGGACCGCCTACCGGCACGTGCAGCACGAGCACGGTTACATCGTCGTCTTGCTCGTGACCTGCGAGCATATGTTCAACCAGGTACTCAAGAAGCCGTTCGGGCCGAGCCAGCACGTCCGCATCGGCACGTGCGGCCACCGCCGCCAGTTCTTCAAGGCCCGCGTCGAGGCCACGATTCCTGTTCTCCACCAGACCATCAGAATAAAAGATCGCCGTGCTCCCCGGCCGCAGGTTGAACGGGTGCTGCCGCCGTGGGCTGGCCCAGCCCAGCGGAGTCCCGGCTTCCACCTGATCGAACCGCGGAGCGCAGCCCGCCTCAAGAACAAGAGCGGGCAGATGTCCCGCATTCCCGAGCACGCCCTCGCCGGTTTCCGGGTCGATGACCAGGTAGGCGACCGTGGTCACCTGCTCCTCCTGCTCGGTGGCGCTGAACAGGCGGTCCAGCCCGCCGAGGACCGCCGCCGGGCGCGGATCGGTCAGCGCGAGCGCGCGCAGCGCGTTGCGGACCCGGCCCATCCCGGCCGCCGCGGTCAGGCCCTTGCCCATCACGTCGCCGAGGGCCACGGCCAGCCGGTGATCGGCCAGCCGGAACGCGTCGTACCAGTCGCCGCCGATCTCCATGTTCTTGGCCGGACGGTACTTGGGCACCAGGACCAGGCCGGGCACGCTGGGCAGCTGATCGGGGAGCAGGCTGCGCTGCAGCGTCTCCGCCGTCTTGTGCTCCCGCTCGTACAGGCCGGCCCGCTCGACCGCCAGCTGGCACTGGCCGGCCAGCGCTTCGAGGAAGACCCGCTCCTCCTCGGTAATCTTCCTCGGCCGGCCGAACGAGAACCGCAGCGCGCCCAGCGGCGCGCCGGCCGCAAGCAGCGGCAGGCCGACCCACGAGCGCTCGTCCGAGGCGGCCACCCGCTCCGGATCGATCTCGAGCTCGTCCTCGAACTGCCTGCGCAGGTCATCGGGGTCTTCGACGAGCACGGGGCGGCGGGTCGCGATCGCCCTGGTGATCACGCTCGGGGAGGACAGGGTCAGCTCGCCGCCCGCCGAATCGGGCGCGTTCCGCAGATCGTCGTTGATCACCCGCAGCCGGGCGCTGTCCGGGTCGATCAGCACGACGGCCGAACGCAGCGCGCCGATCGCGGTCCGGCCGACCTCGGTGATGACCTCGACCACCTGCTCGACCGTGAGCGCCTCGGCCAGCATCGAGGTGGCCTGCTGCAACCGCGCGGTGCGCAGCGCCGCGGCGGACAGCTGCTCGGTCAGCCGGCCGCGCATCTCCTCGGCCTCGCGCTGGCTGGTGACGTCGGTGCTCGCCCCGACCCACTCCGCGATCTTGCCGTCCCGCTCGATCGGGACGGCACGCACGTCGTAGTGCCGGTAGGAGCCGCCCTTGGTCCGGATCCGGTAACGATCGTCGAACACCTTGCCGGTCCGGACACACTCGCGCCAGTCGCGCTCGACCCGGTCCCTGTCCTCGGGGTGGATGGCCTCCAGCCAGCCGGTGCCGAGGTACTCCTGCACGGTCTGCCCGGTGATCCACCGCCACTCCGGGGAGTCTTCCTTCATCGCGCCGTCCGGCGCCGCCACCCAGACCACCTGGGCGCCGCCCTGGACCAGCGAGCGGTAACGCTCCTCGCTCCGCCTGAGGTCCGCCGTGACCGCCTGCGCCGCGGCCACCGCCGTCAGCGCCTGGGCCAGCGCGGCGTCCGGTGCGGCCACGTTGAGCAGGGTGAGGCCGATGCCGAAGATCTCCCCGGTCGCGTCGCGCACCGGGAACCAGGAGGCGCACGCGGATGCCCGGGACGTCTCGGCTGATCCCGGTTCTGGCTCTGATCCCGGTTCTGGCTCTGATTCCGGTTCTGGCTCTGGCGATCCTGGCGAGGCGGTCTGGGCCGGGGCGCCGGTGAGCGGGGGGTAGCCGGGCTCCACGAGCGGCTTTCCGTCGGCCAGGATCCGGCGCAGCGCGGCTTCGGCCCGGGTCGCGATCTCCGCGGGCCAGACCTCGGCCGGGCGCAGGCCGACATAGGCGGCCGGGTCAGGGCCGGCCGCCGACGCTTCCGTTCCGGCCGCCGAGGATTCGCGGCGGCGGCCGGGGAGTCCGTTCCGGCGGCCGGGGATTCCGCGCCCGACCCGGACGGATCCGCTCCGGGGCTGGACGAATGAGCGCCGAGCCGGGCCATGGTCGTGTTCACCCAGCGGAAGCGCAGGTCAGACCCGAACAGGGCCACACCCACGGGCGCCTGGCCCATCAGCATGTCCAGAACGGAATCGGAGGCATCGCGTTGCCTGGGCACGGACGTCTCCATGCTCACAACGAACTCCCCTGTACCTCGCCCGGGGGTGCCATAGGCGGCTCCTTCCCCGGCATCACCGTTCCCGCTTTCCGGGCTATCGTTCCAGCAGCCAACCAATTAAGCGTGCCACAGTCCGGCAATTGGTGCGGCCAGGTAGGCGGATTCGCGGTCAGCGAACGACCATCTAGCCTGCACGTCTAGCGTGCCGTCCAATCAGCCCGGGTGGCGTACGCCATTGAGGAGGCGAAATTACAGCGGGCATGACAACGTAGCATAGCGTCCGCATGTCCAGATCTGAGAGGCTATCAGGGTGAGCCCGCAGAGCCGTCGTAGCCCGTCCCCCGGTGGGTCAGGCAGCGGCCAGCGACGAGAGGCCGCTGTCCCGCCGCCGAATGCGCTGTTCGCCGAGCTACTTCGCGCTGCCCGCGAACTGCTCGCGGTGCGCAGTCCGCTCGACGCGGAGCTCATGGTGAGCGAACTGCTCGGCACCTGGTGGGGGCAGCGTGGCGGCGGCAGGCGCGCCGCCACGGTCGAGCAGCTGGTCGGCGAGGGACTGGTCGACTACGCCGGCCACCAGCGCAGCCCGGCGGCGCTGGCCCTGCTGTCCGGCATCGCCTGCCTCGGCACCCCGCGGCAGGCGGCCAAGGCCGAGCGTGCGGCGCTCGACCTGATCGAGGGCGGCGTGCCGTGCCCCGGCTGGGCCGAGCACCTCGGCGCGGTGACCTCGGCGGAGTGTTACGTCAACCCCGATGACGGGGGTGACCAGGACGAGGTCATCTGCGTGTTCAGCTACGCCGGGGAGGAACCGCACGCCCTGGTCACCGTGGTGGATTACAACGCGGACGGGATGATCCGCGACGGCTGGGTGACCTCGCGAGTGGCCAAGCTGCTCGACCACTGCCGGGAGGCGAGCGGCCAGCGCGGCACCGCGGGCAAGCAGGCGTTCCGCCAGGTCGACGCCGGGCAGGCCCGGCACATGCTGGAGACCGCGCTCAACGAGACCGACGCGGCCACAGAACCCGCGGTCAGCGAGTCCTTCCCCTCCTACCACGCCTTCATCCGGGCCAGGATCCGGGCGCTGCCGCCGTACCGCGGGCACTCGCTGTCGAACACCGGCGCCCGGCGGCAGGTCTGGAGCAAGGACCGGCGGGCCATGCTGGCCGCCGAGTTCCTCGCCTCCGACGAGGCGGAAGACCTGTCCGACCGCGGCTCGGCCAGCCATTGCGCCGACCGCATCATCGACTACGGGTGTGACAGGGATTTCGGGCGGCCGCTGCGGATGAGCCCGACCAAGGTCGAGACGTTCCTGCTCAAGTGGCTGCCGCGCAAGGTGATGCTGTCGTTCGCGGAGCAGGACGCGATGCCGCACGTGCTGGGGGCATGGGTGCGGTGGGCGGGACGCCGCCGCGGGCTCGACGGGGCCGCGGTGACCGAGACGCTCGAGGCCGTGTTCAACTCGATGGGCAGGTTCGCCCAGGCCTACCGGGATCCGGCCGAGTTCGGCCTGGACTACGCGCTGGTGCGGCGGCTGCTGCCGGACGCGGACCTGGAGGCGCTGCCGCGGCGCGCGTTCGCGTTCCCGGTCCTGGAAGGCTGGCATTCCGGCACCGACCTATCCATCCTGGACCCGGCCGACCCGCGGGACCGGCGCGCGCTGCTCGCCGCCGACCACGCCACCCCCGCGCCCGGCGGGGTCGGCCGCCACATCGAGCGGCACGTGGTCCTGGCCGACCGGCTCTGGCGCGGTGACCCGCCCGAGCTGTGGGAGGCCGCGCAGCGCCTGCTCGACGCCGGCCAGGACCGGCACCTGGTGCTGCACGCGCTGATGGCCGTGCTCGATCACACCGGCGGGGACGAGGCCGCGCTGGTCGCGGTGCTGCGTGAACTCGAGGCGGACGAGGCGCCGTAGCCTCCCCCGCCCGGCGTTTCGATGACGAACACGTCGCCGGGTTCGACCGGCTGGCTGTCACAGCCGGACATGGCGGTGACGCTGCCGTCGCGACGCTCGATCCAGTGCCGGCCGAGCGCGCCCGGCTGGCCGCCCGCCAGCCCGAACGCGGGGACGCGCCGGTGGCCGGTCAGCGTGGTGACCGTTACCGGCGCGGTGAAGCACAGCCTGCGCACGCCGCCGTCACCGCCATGCCAGCGGCCCGCCCCGCCGCTGCCGCGCCGGATCCGGTAGGACTCGACCCGCACCGGGTAACGCCATTCGAGCACCTCGGGATCGGTCAGCCGGGAATTGGTCATCTTGGTCTGCACCACGTCGGTGCCGTCGAAGCCGTCGCCCGCCCCCGACCCGCTGGCCACCGTCTCGTAGTACTGGTACTCCTCGTTGCCGAACGTCACGTTGTTCATCGTCCCTGACCCCTCCGCCATCACGCCGAGCGCCGCGTAGAGCGCCCCTGTCACGGCCTGAGAGGTCTCCACGTTGCCTGCCGCGACCGCGGCCGGGTATTGCGGTGAAAGCATCGAACCGGGCGGGATGATCACGCTCAGCGGCTCCAGGCAGCCGGAGTTGAGCGGGATGTCGTCGTCCACCAGGGTCCGGAAGACGTAGAGCACGGCCGCCATGGCCACGCTGGAGGGCGCGTTGAAGTTGTCCGCCAGCTGCGGCGAGGTGCCGGTGAAGTCGATCTCGGCGGTCCTGCTGGCGTGGTCGACCCGGACCGCCACCCGGATGACCGCCCCGTTGTCCAGCTCGTAGGCGAATTGCCCGTCGTGCAGGGCGGTGATCACCCGCCGGACCGACTCGGCCGCGTTCTCCTGCACGTGGCCCATGTACGCCCGGACGGTGGGCAGCCCGAAGTGCTCGACCATGCGGTGCAGCTCGGTGATGCCCTTGGCGTTCGCGGCGACCTGGGCCCGCAGGTCGGCCACGTTGGTGGCCGGGTCACGGGACGGGAACTCGGCGGATTGGAGCAGCCGGATCGTCTCGGCTTCTGCGAACCGGCCGTCCTCGACGAGCAGCCAGTTGTCGATCAGCACCCCTTCCTGCTCGATCCGGGTGCTCGAGGCCGGCATCGAGCCCGGCGACACGCCTCCGATCTCGGCGTGATGCCCCCGCGAGGCCACGTAGAACCAGATGTCGTCGGCCTCCGGGGCGAAGACGGGTGTGACGACCGTGATGTCGGGGAGGTGAGTGCCGCCGTGGTACGGGTCGTTGAGGGCGTAGACGTCGCCTCGGCGCAGGCCACGGGGGGTGTTACGGTTACGCTCGATCACCATCTTGATCGATTCGCCCATCGAGCCCAGGTGTACCGGCATGTGCGGGGCGTTGGCGATCAGGCCGCCGTCGGCGTCGAAGAGCGCGCAGGAGAAGTCGAGGCGTTCCTTGATGTTGACCGACTGCGAGGTCGCCTGCAGGCGGACCCCCATCTGCTCGGCGACCGACATGAACAGGTTGTTGAAGATCTCCAGCATGACCGGGTCGGGGCGGGTGCCGATGTCCGTGGCGGCCGGGCGGGCGGCCACCCGTGACACCAGCAGGTCGCCGCGGTCGCTGACCACGGCTTGCCAGCCCGGTTCGACCACGGTGGTGGCGAGTTCCTCGGCGATGATGGCCGGGCCGTCGACCGCGTGCCCGGGCCGTAGCCCGGCTCGCGGGTACAGCTCCACCTGCGCCCAGGCCCCGGCGGCGAACATCGGGACCCGCGCGGAGCTGACCGGCGGCCGGGGCGGGGGCTCGTCTTTGTCCCCGGCGGAACGGACCGTGGCCGCAGCGCCGCCGTCCAGTTCGTCCTGGGCGCCGGTGACCTCGACGGATACGGCTTCGACGATGATCGGCTTGTCGCGCATGAGGAAGGAGAAGCGCCGGGAGTATTCGGCTTCGAACGCGGCGGTCATCTCCGCCAGCGTGGCGACACCGACGATGACGGCGGTGTCGGTCCCCTGATAGCGCAGGTGGACCCGGTGCGCGGCGGTGATCCGGCCGGCCGGCACGCCGCGGGTCCCGACCTGGTCCCGCGCGCCGGCTTCCAGCGGCCCGATCAGCGCGGGCAGGCCGGCGACCAGGCCGGCCGTCAGCGGCGCCTCGACGGCCTGCTCCCGCATCGCGATGATGTCGGCGAGCCCGATCCCGAACGCGGACAGCACCCCGGCCAGCGGGTGAATGAGCACCTTGGTCATGCCGAGCGCGTCGGCGACGGCGCAGGCGTGCTGGCCGCCGGCGCCGCCGAACACGTTCAGGACGTACTGCGTCACGTCGTAGCCGCGCTGCACCGAGATCTTCTTGATCGCGTTGGCCATGTTGGCCACCGCGACCTCGATGAAGCCGGCCGCCACTTGCTCCGGGCCGCGCTGGTCGCCGACGGCTTCGGTGATCTGGGCGCTGAGCTGGGCGAACATGGCCTTGCTCGCCTCGGCGTCGAGGGGGGCGTCGCCGCGTTCGCCGAACACGTTCGGGAAATGGCCGGGCTGGATCCGGCCGAGCAGCACGTTGGCGTCGGTGACGGTGAGCGGGCCGCCGCGCCGGTAGCAGGCCGGGCCGGGGTCGGCCCCGGCCGAATCGGGCCCGACCCGGTATCTGCGTCCGTCGAAGTGCAGGACCGAGCCGCCGCCGGCCGCGACGGTGTGGATGGACAGCATCGGCGCCCGTATCCGGACCCCGGCGACCTGGGTTTCGTACTCGCGCTCGAACTCGCCGGCGAAGTGCGACACGTCGGTCGAGGTGCCGCCCATGTCGAACCCGATGACCCGGCTGAAGCCGGCCGCGCGGGCGGTGGCGGCCATGCCCACGATGCCGCCCGCCGGACCGGACAAGATGGAGTCCTTGCCGCGGAAGCTGGCCGCGTCGGTCAGGCCGCCGTTGGACTGCATGAACAGCAGCCGGACGTCGTCCAGCTCGCTGGCCATCTCGCTCACGTACCGGCGCAAGATGGGCGACAGGTAGGCGTCCACCACCGTGGTATCGCCTCGTGAGACCAGCTTCATCAGCGGACTCGTAAGGTGGGACTCCGACACCTGGCTGAAACCGGCCTCGCGGGCTAGCTCGCCGATCCTGGCCTCGTGCTCGGTGTGGCGGTAGCCATGCAGGCAGATCACGGCGGCGCTGCGGAAGCCATCGTCGTGGGCCACCTTGAGCTTGGCCGCGAGCGCGGCCTCGTCCAGTGGCGTGATGACCTCGCCGTGGACCCCGATCCGCTCGCCGGCCTCGATCACCCGGTCATAGAGCACCTCAGCCAGCACGATCCTGCGGTCGAAAATCCGCGGCCGGTTCTGGTAGGCGATCCGCAGCGCGTCGGCGAAACCGGCGGTGATGACCAGGACGGTCGGCTCGCCCTTGCGCTCGAGCAGCGCGTTGGTGGCCACCGTGGTGCCCAGCCGGACCGTGCCGACCCGCTCGGCCGGGAACGCCTCGTCCGGCCGCAGGCCGAGCAGATCGCGAATGCCCGCGACCGCGGCGTCGGCGTAGGCTCGCGGGTTATCGGACAGCAGCTTGTGCGCGACCAGCCGTCCGTCCGGGCGCCGGGCGACGATGTCGGTGAAGGTGCCGCCGCGGTCGATCCAGAATTCCCATGGTCGCGGCCCTGCTTGTCGCGGCCCTGCTTGTCGCGGCACGGTGGTCAGGGCTAGGCCTGGCCGGGGACGACCAGCCGGGGATCTTGGGGCGCCAGGTCGCGGTAGGCCGTGTCCACGTCCGCGGCGGTCAGCGTGGTCAGGTCCGCCGCGGTCGCCTGCTCGCCCAGCCGGACCACCCGGACGTCCCGGACGGCGCAGGCCCGCTCGAACAGCGACCGGGCGAACCGGCCGTTGCCCAGCTCGTCGATCCGGCCGCTGCCGCACGCGTGGGAGAAGATCGCGCCGAGGACCTCCACCGCCGCCGGGTCGAACATGTCCCCGGCCTGCTCGGCCAGCAGGACGGCGATCCGCACCAGGTCTTGCGGCTGGTAGCTGGGGAACGTGACCCGGGTGCTGAACCGCGAGGCCAGGCCGGGGTTGCTGCGCAGGAACCTGTCCATGTCGTCCGGGTACCCGGCCAGCACGATCACCAGCCGGTCCCGGTCGTCCTCGGCCCGCTTGAGCAGCGTCTGCACCGCCTCGGAGCCGAACGCGTCCCCGCCGGAGTACCCGTCGTTGTGCAGGGAGTACGCCTCGTCGATGAACAGCACGCCGCCGATGGCCGAGTCGATCAGCTTGCCGGTCTTGATCGCGGTCGAGCCGAGGTGCTCGCCGACCAGGTCGGCCCGGTGCGCCTCCACCACCGCGGGCCGGGCCAGCAGGCCGAGCGCGGCGAAGATCCGGCCGAGGATGCGGGCCACGGTGGTCTTGCCGGTGCCGGGCGGCCCGCTGAACACGAAGTGCCGGGCGGGCGGCTGGCTGGCCAGGCCGTGGGTGTCGCGCATCTTGGCCACCCGCAGCTGCGCGGCGATGGCGCGGACCTGCTGCTTGACCGGCTCGAGTCCGACCAGTTCGTCCAGCTCGGCGATCGCGCCCTCCACCGTGGGCGTGTCCTCGTAGCCGCGCAGCCGGGAGGTCAGCTCGGCGAACGCCTGCTGCAGATCACCGCCCTGGATCGTGACCAGGTCCTTGGCCGCGGGCTCGGTCGTCCCGGTCATCACCCGCACGTCCCGCGCCTGGCCGGCCTTCTCGAGCAGGCTCCGGACAAACCGCCCGTTGCCGAGCTCGTCGGCGATCCGGCGGCGGCCCACCTCCTCCAGCGTGCGCCACAGCACCGGCCGCGCGTCCGGGTCGAGATGCTCACCGCGGCGGTCAAGCGCGGACTCGGCCAGCGCCAGCATCTCCGGCGGCGAGTAGCTCGAGAACTTCAGCCGGGTGGCGAAGCGCGAGGCCAGCCCGGGGTTGGAGGCCAGGAACGTCTCCATCTGCTTCTCGTAACCGGCCAGGATGATGATGAGGTCCTCGCGGTTGTCCTCGGCCCGCTTGAGCAGCGCCTGGACGGCCTCGACCCCGAACCGGTCGCTCTGTCCGTCGCCCTCGTTGACCAGGCTGTACGCCTCGTCGATGAAGAGCAGCCGGCCCAGCGCGGAATCGACGAGCTCGTTGGTCTTGATCGCGGTCGCGCCGAGGTACTCCCCGACCAGGTCGGCGCGGTGCGCCTCGATCACGTCGGGCCACTCGAGCAGGCCGAAGGCGTAGAAGATCTTGGCCAGCACCCGGGCCACCGTGGTCTTGCCTGTCCCGGGCGGCCCGAGGAAGACGAAATGCCGCATCGGCTTGTCGGTGGTGACGCCGGCGACCGCCCGCCGCCGCGCGGCCTCGATGGAGGCGGCGATCGAGCGCACCTGCTCCTTGACCGGCATCAGCCCGATCATCGCATCGAGCTCGGCCATGGCGTCCTCGACGGAGATCTGCGGCCGGGGCCTCGGCGGCCCGGAGCTATTGCCCTGATGGTCGCGGGAGGCCTGCTCGGCGTAGGGCAGCGCGGCGGCCTGGGCCCGGACGCCGTAGGAGGGCTGGGAGCCCGGATGCCCGGCCCCCGACCCGCTCTGCGCCGTCCCCGGCTTCTTGGCCGACCCGGGCGGGACCGTCCCATCGGGATACATCCGGGCGTCCTGCACTCCCTTAGCCAGCCGCCAGCCGACCACGGCGAACGCGATGAGAACGGCCGCGATCGCCCCGACCAGAGGCTGGTGCGGCCAGATCCGCAGCAGGACCACGCCGGCCGGCAGGGACCACAGCATCGACCACGCGGTGGTGCGGCACGGCTCGTACCAGCGGGCCAGCGGTCTCGTGCCGGACGTCCAGGCCACGACGAAGGGCAGGACGAGCAGCACGGCTACCCAGGGCCTGTGCACCTGGGAGAAGGCGGCGACCGCGAAGCCCCAGCAGGCGACGGCGAAGGCCGCGCCGCGGCCGGCCCGTTTCTGGGCCACGGCGACCGCCCCGCTGCCCATGGCGAACAGGATGACGACGGGGGACAAGAAGACGGCGGCAACGAGAACCAGGAGCTTGACGACAAGGGGCGCCCGGCCCACCCACCGCAGCATCCGGCCGCTCAGGGTGGGCTTGTCGCGCGCGGCGGGCTGGGCCCTGTCGTTTGGCAGCATCTCGCTTCCTCGCCCCTAGTGCCTGCCACGCCGTCCCGCGAGCCAGGCGATAAGGTCGCCTCGCCCACGTCCCCCGCACCTGGTTGCCGGACAGTCGTATGTCTTGTATAGCGCATCACCAATGATCGCGACAGCGCACACGTCGGTACTGTCGGTGAAATTCGCGCCGCAATCGCCCTGAATCGGAGGTCTCGTAGCCGAACGTGGCTGCATAACCACGATGGACCGGGCCATCGCCGGCGCGTCAAGATAATCAGCATCACAAATACGAACATCCCCGGCGTCACATCTTCCCAAAGACCCCAAAGTCCGCTATATCACGCAAAAGTCACACAAGGAGCTTATATGTACAGGATCGAGGCTGACTTGATTATTCCCGGGCACGGCGCTCCCATACGTGACGGCGTGGTCCTTCTTGACGGTCCCCTGATCAGCTACGCGGGGCCGGCCGCCGTGGCCCCGCAGGAGCCTGGAGCCGCTGTGACCCGGGCGGTGGCGGTCATGCCCGGGATGTGGGAATGCCACGGGCATCTCATGGGGACCAGGACCTTCGACCTGGACCGCCTCCCGCTCGAACCCGAGGCGCTGCGCGCGGCCCGCTGCACCCGGGACCTGCGGGCCGCGCTCGACGCGGGAATCACCTCGGTGCGCGACGTCGGCGGCCTGGGCGTCCACCTGGCCCGCGCCGTGGCCGAGGGCACCGTGCCCGGCCCGACGATCTACGGCGCGGGGGCGATCCTGAGCACCACCGGAGGCCACGGCGACCTGCACGCGTTCCCGCTCGACTGGATCGAGGACTACGCCAGGCGGGCCGGCATGCTGCGGCTGGCCGACGGCCCCGACGAGTGCGCCAAGGCGGTTCGCGAGCAGCTCAGGCGCAACGCCAGGCTGATCAAGGTGTGCGCGTCCGGGGGCGTGCTCTCCGAGCTCGACGACCCGATCCACCAGCAGTTCACGCTGGCCGAGCTGCGGGCCATCGTGGAGGTGGCGGGGCTGGCCGACCGGGTGGTCGCGGCGCACTGCCACGGCAAGCCCGGCATCATGGCGGCCCTGCGGGCCGGCGTGCGGACCATCGAGCACGGCACCTACCTCGACGACGAATGCTGTGACGCGATGCGCGAGTGCGACGCGATCCTGGTCCCGACCAGGACGATCATCGAGGAGATGCTGGCGAATTCCGCGGCCGTACCCGATTACGCGATGGCCAAGCTCGAGCTGGTCGCCGACGTGCACGCGCAGGCGGTGGCGCGGGCTTACGAGCACGGCGTCACCATCGCCATGGGCACCGACATCGCCCTGAGCGGCCGTGGCCTGCCGAACGCATGGGGCCAGAACGGGTCGGAGCTCAGCTACCTGGTGAAGCTGGGCATGACCCCGCTCGAGGCCATCGAGGCGGCCACCGCGACCGGGCCGCTCACCCTCGGGCCGCAGGCGCCGCGTAGCGGCCGGCTCGCCGAGGGCTACGACGCCGACGTGATCACCCTGGACGCCGATCCGCTGGCGGACATCGGCGTGCTCGCCGATCCCGGCCACGTCACCGCGGTCTGGACCGGCGGCCGTCAGGTCAAGGCAGGCTAGGGCACGCGCAGGGTGAGGTCCAGCTCGTCGTGGAGGGGGATGCCGTAGTCACCTGTCCTGGGGATCTGGGGCTTTTCCAGCCGGGACCTGTCCACCGCGCCTGGCCGCAGCTCGGCCAGCCGGAACCCGCGGCGCTGGTAAAAGCGGAGCGCGTCGACGTTGTCGTTGGTGGTGGTGAGGCGGATCTCGGGGCAGCGGAAGTGCCGCGCCGCTCCCACGGCGGCGTCGATCAGCATCGTCCCGATCCCGATCCTGCGATCGATGGCGTTGAGCGTGACGATCTCCAGCGTGTCCCCCACCAGCTGGTAGGTGAGCAGGCCGACGACACGACGGGATCGTTCGGCAATAAATCCGCCAAGCTCGGCCGGGCGCAGCAGGTTGCCGTGGACGGCGACGAGTTCGGAGCCCCATAGTTCGGCGACAAGCCACGAGAGCATCGGCCGGTCACCCTCGCTGACCGGCCTGATCTTGATCTCCGGCTCGCTCACCCCGCCATTATGCAGCCCGGCGTTACAACACTGGTTTCATGGGCAGTGAGCATGCATGCCTGTACTGAGAGCTTTCGCGCGCCCCATGGTGGCGTCCATCTTTATCCTGCAAGGTTATGACACCCTCCGGCACCCCGAGCGGGTCGCCGCGGCCGCCGAGCCCGTGGTCCGGCCGGTGGCCGAACGGGTGCCCGCGGTACCCGCCAAGACCGAGCAGGCCGTGCGCCTCAACGGCGCCGTCCAGCTGGCGGCCGGCTCGCTGCTGGCCCTGGGCCGGTTCCCGCGGCTGTCCGCGCTCGCGATCGCCGCGACCCTGGTCCCCACGACCCTGGCCGGGCACCGGTTCTGGGAGGAAGATGAGGACAAGGACCAGGCGCAGCAGCGGATCCACTTCCTCAAGAACCTGTCGATGTTCGGCGGCCTGCTGATCGCCGCCGCGGACACCGCGGGGAACCCGTCGATCGCCTGGCGCACCAGGCACGCGGCCAAGACGGCGCGGCGGGAGGCCACCATGGTGGCGAAGACGGCCAAGACGTCGGGCAAGGTCGGCGCCAAGGCGGGCGTCAAGGCTGGCCAGGTCAGCAGCCGGCTTCCCGGCTAATCACCAGTCGGCTTCCCGGCTAGTCACCCTGGGTCGGTACCGGTCCCCCGCTAGTCACCCTGGGTCGGTACCGGTCCCCCGCACCAGCCAGCGCGGCGGGTCACAGCGGCAGTCGAGCACGTCCGGGTCCTCCCGGCGCGTGGGCACGGCACCGTGCCTCGCGTATCCCACCCGGATGACCAGCTGCGGATAATCGGGAAATGCCGCTGGCCGGTGGCGCGGGCCCGGGTCGCGCTGAAGGGGCGGAATACACGAGTCATCGTGGTGAGCCGCAGACGCCCTCGACAAGGCCGCGGCGAACTCCAGCGGAGCCGTAACCTGGTCAGGCCTGGCGTTTACTTCGAGCCGCGGCCGAACGTCGTGGTCGCGCAGCTCGAACGGCTGGGTAAGAAACGACGCCGACACCCCGTAGCGGGTGGCCGTCAGCAGAGCATGCTGCAGCGCCTGCCCGGCGCGCAGCCAGTCAAGTGGCTGGTCACACCTGGTCGACAGGAGCATGAGCTGCGGAAGACGCTCGAACCGCCGCCCGCGGTGCCCGCTTGGCTCCGGGTCGGCCTGGGAACTTTCGTCCTCGGGTCCGGCTGTCCCGGCTGGTCCGGCTGGGGGCGTGCCGGGGCGGAAGTTCCTGACCGGCGAAGAGGTCTGGTGCCAGCCGCCGTGGGGGGCGCAGGCCGGCCCGAAAGCGGCGGCGGGAACACCGATATCTCGATCGCCCTCGTGGGTCCACCGGGTAAGTTCGGAGGCGTACTGGGCGTCGGCACGCAACGTGGTGTCCGCGCTTTCCGCTTCTCGCAGCCATCTCCTGACCTCAGGCCGGCTGAGCACCCGGAGTCGGCTCCCGTACTTGGCGGCCGCCAGTTCCATGGCCGCGAGAATGGTGGGCGGTACTGGATCACCCTTCATCAGCCCCCGGCCGGCACCGCCGTACGGCCAGCGGTCGGTGTGCCGCCACGGGATGGCGTCATACAGCTCCTGCAGGACGCTGCCAGGCGGGTGGATGTGGCCGGTCACGATCTCCACGGTCGCCAGCACCGACCTGTCCTGCGGATAGGGAAGCAGATGGACCGTGAGGTCGTGTCCCGCCGTCCGGATAGCTAGCCGCAGGTTGCACAATGCGGCACCACAGCTCATGATCAGCTCGCGAGACCCGGGGTCGATGCTGGACAGCCGGCGATCCCCGTCGGTGAGCTCCAGGCCGTGTTCCCTGAGATGCTCGTACGCGCTGCCTTCGCCCACCCGGGCGCACACATCCAGGCGGTCGTCGGCGAGAATCCGGAACCACCAGGGCTGGGTGTTAAAGACGGACGGTGCCTGCTGCACGGGCTCGAGCAGCCGGAAGGTGCTGTCCGCATGGGCGAAGGGCTGGTACATGGCACACCTCTATCGGCTCGGCATCTAGACTCAGCCTGCCCGTCGAAGCGCCCGGCCACAGCCGGCTAACGTCCCACTGGTCAGCGCCGTTCGTCCTGTCCGGGCGGAGGAAGTCGCGGATGCTGCCAGCGATCGATCTCGCCACGCCCTACGCGATTCGAGGTGGTGCAGACATCCTCCACCCACTGCTGCATCTGGGCGGGCACCAGTGGCCACGTCGGTGGCGTCATCCCACCCGGGAACGGGTGAATGTCGTGCTCGCGGAAGCTGCCCGGCCCTTCACGATCGGTGGCGTCCGGTTGCGGCGCCACGTCCTAGACGGGGGTCATCGCCAGGTGGTGGACATGGCGGACCTCGCTTATGGTGAGGAGGCGGCCGTCATGCCAGTCGCCAGGTTCCATGGCCTGCCCGTAAACCCAGCGGGCGGCATCCGCGTATCCCTTGACCTCGTTGTACTCCCGTAGCGGCTTCGCGCCCACGGCCCGGCCCTGGATCAAGAGCATCTCGACCTCGCGCAGGACCAGCGTGTTGCCCTCCAGTGCGGTGGAGTGGTGCGCCTCCTGATGCCAGATGTCAGCCCAGATCGATTCGGCCTCTTTCGGGTTTGGCAGTCCCCCGAAGCGCTGGTCCAGCTCGGTCAGGGGCATGACCAAGTCGTTCGTAGACGCTGGCCCTGCTTGGTCGGCCTCTGCCCGCCACGGCACCTCCGTCCATGCTTCACGAACCAAAGTTGGTACATCAGCTTGATAGCTAATTGAACATACCAACTATGCACGGCCAAGGTACGCGTGGGCCACATCCCATGATGACTGGGGCCACTGACATCCGATCTCGGGTCCGAGCAAGCGCAAGTCGAGCCTGTTGCATCAGATGCAACAGGCTCGACTTGATAAGCGCCCAAGAAGAACACAGCTTCCCGAACGCACCCATCTGAGCAGGGAACTCTGTTCTGAGAGCAGCTCCTAGCTGCAACCGCTGGTGGAGCCGCAGCCTTCACAGACGTAGCAGCTGCCGGCCGGGCGCATCTTGGTCCCGCAGGTGAGGCAGAGCGGAGCGTCCGCGGTCCGGCCCTGGTGCGCCTCGATCAGCTCGGTGGAGCTGTGCGGGGCCGGAAAGGGCGCGGCTGCCGGCTGAGCTGGCGGGGCGGCGTGAACCACTGGCCGTTCGGCGTGATGAGGTTGTTCGACGGCGGCCGACTGGGCCAGTTCGATTGGATCTACCTCCTCGACCAGTTCAGCAGGGTCGACGGGATCGCCTGGACCGTGACCGGCGACCTCGGCGGCGCGCTCGGCGGCGGACAGAATGCCGAGCTCGGCGCGCTCGTCGTGGGACAGGTGATCCAGCGCCAGGCGGCGGAAGATGTAGTCCATGACCGAGCTGGCGATCCTGATATCGGGGTCGTCGGTGAGGCCGGCCTGGCTCGAACCTCATGTTGGTGAACTTGGCGACGTAGGAATCCAGCGGGATGCCGTACTGGAGCCCGACCGAGATGGCCATGGAGAAGGCGTCCATCACGCCGGCCAGCGTCGAGCCCTGCTTGCCCAGCTTGAGGAACACCTCACCGACCCCGTCGTCGGGATAGCTGGAGGCGGTCATGTAGCCCTCGGCACCCGCGACGGAGAACCTGGTCACGGTGGCGGGCCGCTGCCGGGGCAGCCGCCTGCGGACCGGGCGGTGCTCGTGCGGCGCGGGCTCGGCCTTGACCTCCTCGGCAACGGACTTCTTACCGGAAGCAGAGAGCGGCTGGCCGACCTTGCAGTTGTCGCGGTAGATGGCCAGCGCCTTCAGACCGAGCTTCCAGCCCTCGAAGTAGACACGCTCGATGTCTTCGACGGTGGCGCTTTCCGGCAGGTTCACGGTCTTGCTGATCGCGCCGGACAGGTGCGGCTGCACGGCGGCCATCATCCGGACGTGGCCCATCGCGCCGATCGAGCGCTCGCCCATCGCACAGTCGAACACCTCGTAGTGCTCGGGCCGCAGGCTCGGCGCGTTCACCACGTGACCGTGCTCGGCGATGTACTCGGTGATGGCCTCGGCCTGCTCGTGCGGGTAGCCGAGGTTCTTCAGCGCGCGTGGCACGGTCTGGTTGACGATCTGCATGGAGCCGCCGCCGACCAGCTTCTTGAACTTGACCAGGGCCAGGTCGGGCTCGATGCCGGTGGTGTCACAGTCCATCATGAGGCCTATGGTGTTGTGGCTCACCATGCCGTTCGCGACGTAAGTGACGTTCTCAGGCACCGACAGGTCGTAGGTGGGCTGGACGCCACCGTCCTCGTTGGCTTGCACCCGCTCGAAGAGATAGCCGAGCGCCTTCTCCAGCCGGCTGTCCAGCGTCTCGGAGAAGATCCGGGAAGCGAGCATCCGCGGGACACCGCCGTGCTTGCGCAGCGACAACATCACCGCGTTGCGGAGCGGGTGACTCACCGGGACCAGCTCGGACCAGACCTGCGCCGGAAGGAACACGTAGTCCTTCTTCGCCGACTGGCCGGGCTCCATGTCGGTGACGAGGCGGTCTTTCCGCTGGCCGATGAAGCCGACGAGCTCGCTGAAGTTCAGCGCGTGGTCGACGTTGCGGAGCCTGACCTGGAAGATGGGGCCGCCCCAGCCGCTTACCGTCTCCCGCGTGGTGGTGGCCATGCCCGCGGTCAGCAGCAAGGTCCGGATCTCGGCCGCGAACGACTCATGCGCGGTCGACACGCTGGGCACACCGTCTAGTACGGTACCGTCCGCCTCGAAGAGGCCGCGCACGAACGCGCAGTAGACCATCGGGTCGTTAGCCTCAAGGATCGCTGAGGGCACCCGGGGAACCCAGCCCTTACCGCTGTGGTCCTCGTGCGGTAGTCCCTTGGCGAACCCCGCCGCCTGCCACCAACGCGCGAGCCGGACCGATGACAGGGTCAGCTCCTGATAGCCCTCCTGTGCCCTTACCGCAGGCTCGAGCCCGAAGAGTTCCTTGGCCAGGACGGCTAGGCGGCCCGCGACGTCCAGATCCGTGTCCGCCACGCACAGCCTGATTCCCTTCGCGTGCAGGCTGCCGTCGCCCATGAAGTAACCCACCAGCTCAGCCAGCTCCGGCGTGACCGCCTCAGGCACGCGGACCTGGCGGTCGCCGGCGTAGTAAGCCTGATCAAGCACGGGCAGCGGGACCAGGCGCGGCTCGCCGACCAGCGTGCTCAGCTGCACCGGCACGACGTCGCCAGATGCGATATCGGCGAGCCGCTTCCATTCCCATGCGCCGGTGGAAGGATCCACGACCTTGACGCGGTGAGTAAGAGTCCCCTGGATCTTGTAGCCGCCCTCGGTGCTTATCCGCCGCGTTGGCTCCTCGCCGTTGACGAAGAACTTCGTCGCCTGGGCAGGACCACCGTCGGTGGACACCGTGACGTCGAGGTTCTGCCAGCGGCCTCCGTAGACATCACCCAGCTCACCGAGCCGGGCAAGACCGCGACTGGTGGTCACAAGAGTGTCCGGGGTCAGGCATCCGGTCGGTGCGAGCAGGCTGGCCTGCGCGTTCCGGTAGCCGTTGGCCTCGCCTAGCTCCGCGCACTCCTGCCAGGTCTGCCGGGCCAGGTCAACGATCTCGCGGTCTAGGGTGGCGACCGGGCGGACGGACTCGCTGGCGTCTGCGTGCTTGCGGATGACGCGCTTGTGCGCCCTGGCGTTGCGGGCGTAACCGTCGTATGGGCCGACGGCGCCGGCTAGCTCGGCTGATGTCTTGTACGCGGCTCCGGTCATCAGCGAGGTAATCCCCGCGGCGATGGCCCGGCCGCCTTCTGAGTCGTAGGCGTGCCCGGTGGCCATCAGCAGCGCGCCGAGGTTGGCGTAGCCGATGCCCAACTGGCGGTACGCGCGAGTGGTCTCGGTGATCTTCTCGGTGGGGAAGTCGGCGAAGCAGATGGAGATGTCCATCGCCGTGATGATGAGCTCGGAGATCTTCTTGAACCGGACCGCGTCGAAGGTATCGTCCTCGCGGAGGAACTTGAGCAGGTTGATACTGGCCAGGTTGCAACTGGAGTTATCCAGGTGAACATATTCACTGCAGGGGTTACTCGCTGTGATACGACCGGACTCCGGGCAGGTGTGCCAGTCGTTGATCGTGCCGTCGTACTGGATGCCGGGGTCAGCGCAATCCCACGCGGCCTGCGCCATCGCGCGCATCAGCTTGCGCGCGTCGACCCGCTCGATCACCTCGCCGGTCAGGCGGCCCAGCAAGTCAAACTCCTTGCCTTCCTCCACCGCCCGCATGAACTCGTCGGACACGCGGACCGAGTTGTTCGCGTTCTGGTACTGGACGCTCGACGATGTCCTTGCCGCCGAGGTCCATGTCGAACCCGGCGTCGCGGAGCACGCGGACCTTCTCTTCCTCACGCGCCTTGGTCGTGATGAAGTCCATGACGTCCGGATGATCCACGTCGAGGACGACCATCTTGGCCGCCCGCCGGGTGGCGCCGCCCGACTTGATCGTGCCGGCGGAGGCGTCGGCCCCGCGCATGAATGACACCGGGCCGCTGGCGGTGCCGCCGGAGGACAGAAGTTCCTTGCTCGACCGGATCTTGGACAGGTTGACGCCTGCGCCGGACCCGCCCTTGAAGATCAGGCCCTCTTCCCGGTACCAGTCCAGGATGGCGTCCATCGTGTCGTCCACGGCGAGGATAAAGCACGCTGATACCTGCTGCGGGGATGAGGTGCCGACGTTGAACCAGACCGGGGAGTTGAAGGCGAAGATCTGGTGAATCAGGGCATACCTGAGCTCGTGACCGAAGATCTCGGCGTCCTCGCCGGTGGCGAAGTAGCCCTGTTCCCGGCCGGTCTGCTCGTACTTGTTGACGACCCGGTCCACGAGCTGCTTGAGGCTCCACTCACGCTGCGGTGAGCCGACCGCGCCGCGGAAGTACTTGGTGGTCACGATGTTGGCGGCGTTCACCGACCAGAAGTCGGGGAACTCCACGCCGTGCTGCTCGAAATTGACCGAGCCATCCCGCCAGTTCGTCATGACGACATCCCGGCGCTCCCAGGTGACCTGGTCGTAGGGATGCACGCCCGGCGTGGTGTGGATGCGCCCGACCTTGAGCCCGCCGCCGTTTCCGCCACGCGGACTCTGAGTTCCTGAGTCCTGGGCTCCCGAGCTCTGGGCGCCCTGACTCTGGGGCCCCTTCCCCTTACGGCCCGTCGCTCCGCTCACCGTCTCCGTCATTTCTCCCCCTTCCGGGACCCTGCCGGATCCCCGCCAGGCCCTGCATGGCCACGCTGCAACAATGACAACTCTGGTGCCGCCTTAAGATCCTGATTCCGTCCGCGCCTGGGCGCGGCTGACACCTCGGCGCTCTTCGCGCAAGGCGGTGATCTCATCCTCGAAGTCGGCGAGCGACTCGAAACCCCGGTAAACCGAGGCGAACCTCAGGTAGGCAACCTCGTCGAGGTCCCTGAGCGGGCCCAAGATGGCCAGGCCTACCTCGTGTGAGGGGACCTCGGCCAGGCCCCTCGCCCTGATCGTCTCTTCCACCAGCTGAGCCAGGATCGCCAGCTTGTCCTCGCTGACCGGCCGTCCCTGGCAGGCGCGCTGGACACCACGGATGATCTTGTCCCGGGTGAACGGCTCGGTGACGCCACTGCGCTTGGCCACCATCAAGATGACCGTCTCCTGAGTGGTGAACCGGCGCCCGCATTCCGGACACGATCGCCGGCGGCGGATCGCCGCGCCGTCGTCAGCCGTCCGGCTGTCGATGACCCTGCTGTCCGGGTGGCGACAAAATGGGCAGTGCACGCGATCACCTCCCGGCTGCTGCCTGTCGCGTTCCCATTCTAGTCTGTGAACACAACTTGTGGAAAAAACACAACGATGTAAGTACTAGATGTTGTGGTTACCGTAGACCACGGGGGCGGCCGGAGGCAAGCGCGGGCACGCAGTTGATGAGGAAAGCCCGGCGGCTGGGGTACTTCTGAGCCCCCCGCCGGCGTGTCGCGAGGCGCGGATCTCAGCCGCGCGGGACCCACAGCCGCTGGCCGGCCATGAGGGTGCCGCTGGTCAGCGCGTTTAGCTGAGTGATCTGCTGGATCACCTGGCGCGGATCGGAGTTGGGATCGGCACTCTCGGCCACTGACCAAAGGGACTGGCCGGGACGGACGACCACCTGGGCGAGGCTGGGGCCGGTCGTCCGCTGCGATGCGGAACGGCCGGTCGCCTGGGCCGCCCCGGCGATGGCCAGCGACAGTCCGGCCACCAGGAGCGCGACCATGGCCGCGACCACGATCCGCCCGCGCCTGGTCAGCCGCAGCGGGCCGGCCGTCGAGGGCGCGGCCGCGGAGCGGACGGTAGCGGAGCGGCGGATGCCGGGGGGCGCAGCGACGGAGAGCGGGGCCGCGGCGGACCGAAGGCGCAGCGGGGGCCGCGGCGATAGGCGGCGCGGCGGGGGTTGCCACGCGGCCTCCCGCACGATATACAACGCGCAGGTCAGGGCGGAACCGCATGGGCTCCTCGGTGCGGTCGCGCAGATTCTCCCTGAGATCTCCGGAGGGTTCGGTGCGGTATCCGGACAACGCCGCCGCTCTCGTCGCGTTCATGACGACCTCCATGGTCAAATCTTCGTTCGAGCTACACTGTGTTCGATCGTACTCCCTTTCGATCGTCTAAACGTTCGATCGAACGGGTACACATTTGTTGTATCGCTCGGGTACGACATTTTGACGACACGTCGAACAGATGTTTGGGATCTTGACCGAGAACCGTTACGCTCTACTCAGCACGCAAGAACTCGAACACGGAAGGTCATCAGATGAAGGAGACCGCCATGGGAGGCACCGCAATAGGTACTTCCGGCACCGACGCAACGGGGGCACCCAGACCGAAGGGGCGGCCGGGCCGCAAGCCGAAGGGCAGCGTGCCCGTCGTCATCCCCGACACGCCGGACAAGCCCGATCCCGATCACGTGCTGACCTGGCGGCAGCGCAAGGTACTGCAGGTCATCAGGGAATCGGTGCAAAAACGTGGCTACCCGCCCTCGATGCGAGAAATCGGCGAAGCCGTCGGCCTGACGAGCACGTCGAGCGTCTCTTACCAGCTCAGCACCCTGCAGAAGAAGGGCTACCTGCACCGGGACGTAGGCCGCCCGCGGACCGTCGAGGTGCGCCTGCCGGGCCACCCCGCCGTACGGCCGGAGCCCGGTCACGAGGACGAAGCCGGCGACATGCCCGGCATGGATATCCCCTCGCAAGAGGCGATCTACGTGCCGCTGATCGGACGGATCGCCGCAGGCGTACCGGTTCTGGCCGAGCAATCCGTGGAAGACGTCTTCCCGCTACCCAGGCAGCTGGTCGGCGAGGGCACGCTGTTCTTGCTCAAGGTGGCCGGCGAGTCGATGATGAACGCTGCCATCACCGACGGGGACTGGGTCGTGGTCCGGGAGCAGCAGGTCGCGGAGAACGGTGAGATCGTAGCGGCGATGTTGGACGGCGAGGCGACGGTGAAGACGTTCAAGCAGAGCGACGGGCACGTCTGGCTGATTCCGCACAACCCGGCATTCACGCCAATCCTCGGCGACGAGGCCACCATCCTCGGCCGTGTCGTCGCTGTGCTCCGCCGCGTCTGAGGAGACAGCATCTGAAGACACAGCACCTGAAGACACAGCGTCTGAGCCCACAGTGGTCGGGTGGTGCGGAGGCGTTCGGGCCCACCCAGGGCCGAGCGCGTCCGCCCCGATCAAGACCTGCCCCGATCACGAGCCGCCCTGATCACGAGCCGGCGCGACCACGAGCTGGCGCGACCACGAGCTGGCGCGACTGAAAGGCGGTAATGGATCGGGGGAACGCAACGGTGACCGGGCTGCCGTTAGGCCGCGACTATGCTGACCAGCTTCGGCGCCCGGACAATCACGCGGCTCACCTGCTGGTCACCTAGCGTCCGAACGACCCCCGGCGCGACCAGCGCTAGCTCGCGGAGGTCGTCCTCGCTGATCTCGGGCGAGACTTCGAGCTTGTCACGGACCTTGCCGTTAACCTGCACCACACACGTCACCTTGTCCTGGGTGAGCAGGCTCCGCTCTACGATCGGCCAGGTCGCCCGCGCCACCGGCGGCTTATGGCCCAGCATTTCCCATACCTCGTCGGCGGTGTAGGGGGCGAACAGCGATACCAGCACCGCCAGCACGTCCGCCGCCTCGCGAACCGCCGGATCGGCTGCCCCCGGGCCCGAGTCGATGGCCTTACGGGTGGCGCTGACCAGCTCCATCAGCCGGGCCACCGCCACATTGAGGTGGTACGACTCCACCTGGCGGGTTACCTCGTCGATGGTCCGGTGCGTGATCTTGCGCAGTTCCGTATCACCGCCGACGGTGAACTCGGGTGGGACGGGGTCCGCCTCGGCAACATCGGCGGCAATCCGCCAGACCCGGCCCAGGAACTTCACCATCGCCTCGGGACGCATATCCGCCCAGTCGATGTCGTCCTCGGGGGGGCTGGCGAAAATCATGGTCAGCCGGATCGCGTCGACCCCGAATCGCTCAATTTGCTGGCCCAGGTCCACGCCGTTGCCCAGCGACTTGGACATCGCCTTGCCGTGGTTGATGACCTGGCCCTGGTTGATCAAGCCGGGTAAACGGCTCGGTGAAGTCCAGCATGCCCATGTCGTACAGGACCTTCACGAAGAACCTGCTGTACAGCAGGTGCAAGATGGCGTGCTCGACACCACCCACGTACATGTCCACCGGCGCCCAGCGGCGGACCTCCGCCGGATCGAAGGGGCCGTCGGTGTAGCCCACGGAGCAGTACCGCAGGAAGTACCAGGACGAATCCATGAACGTGTCCATGGTGTCGGTGTCACGCTTGGCCGCACCGCCGCAGGCGGGACAGGGCACGTTGACCCAGTCCTCGGCGGCGGCCAGCGGGGATACGCCCCGGGGCACCAGATCCTGTCCGCGCAGGTCGGGCAGCACCACGGGCAGCTGGTCGTCGGGCACAGGCACCTCGCCGCAGGACGGGCAGTGCACGATCGGGATGGGGGTGCCCCAAAAGCGCTGCCGCGACACCAGCCAGTCGCGCAGGCGATAGTTGACCGCCGCCCGCCCCAGGCCCTTTTCGGCCAGGATCGCGGTGATCGCGGCGATGGCTTCCGCCTTCGCCAGCCCGTCGAGCGGGCCCGAATTTACCAGCCTTCCGTCGCCTGCGGTCGCGACCCCGGTCTGGGCCGGATCCGGCTGCCCGGTGTCCACCACCAGCCGGACGTCGAGTCCGTAAGCGCGGGCGAAATCCAGGTCTCGCTGATCGTGAGCGGGCACGGCCATGATGGCGCCGGTGCCGTAGTCGGGCAGCACGTAGTCGGCGGCCCAGACCGGGATCCGTTCGCCGTTCACCGGGTTCACGGCGTACCGGCCCAGGAAAACCCCGGTCTTCTCCCGGTCGGTGGACTGGCGTTCGATGTCGGTCAGCTTCCTGACCTGCTCCACATAGGCACGCAGCTCGGGCAGTTGATCAGCGGCGCACAGCTGCTCGGCCAGCGGCGAGTCCGCCGCCACCACGAAGAAGGTCGCGCCGTACAGGGTGTCGGGCCTGGTGGTGAAGACCGTCACCGGCTCGTCCCGGCCCTGCACCGCGAAGTGAACCTCGGCGCCCTCCGAACGGCCGATCCAGTTCCGCTGCATCAGCAAGACCCGCTCGGGCCAGCTGGCCTCCAGCTGCTCGGCGTCAGCGAGCAGCCGGTCCGCGTACTCAGTGATCTTGAAGTACCACTGGTTCAGCATCCGCCGCGCCACGTCGGCACCGCAGCGCTCGCATTTTCCGGCGATGACCTGCTCGTTGGCCAGCACGGTCTGGTCCACCGGGCACCAGTTCACGTACCCGTCCCGGCGGTAGGCCAGCTCCCGCTCGTAGAAGCGCAGGAACAGCCACTGATTCCAGCGGTAGTAGCTCGGATCGCAGGTCTGCAGCCTGCGGCTCCAGTCGAAGGACGTGCCGTAACGCCGGAAGGAGGCGGCCTGGGTCTCGATGTTGGCGTACGTCCAGTCGGCCGGGTGGGAGTTGTTCCTGATCGCGGCGTTCTCGGCGGGCAGCCCGAAGGCGTCCCAGCCGATCGGGTGCAGCACGTTACGGCCCCGCAGGAAGTGGTAACGGGCCAGGGCGTCGCCGATGGCGTAGGCCTCGGCGTGGCCCATGTGCAGGTCGCCCGACGGGTACGGGAACATGTCGACTAGGTAGAAGCGCTCCCGGGGATCCTCGGGACCCTCGCTGGCGCGGAACGGATCGAGCTCCGTCCAGCGCGCCTGCCACTTCTCCTGCACATCACGGGGGTCATAGCGCTGCGCCAGCTCGGCGCTCTCGGCCGCTGTCATCGTTTCCTCACCATTGAATCGGTCCGGACAACCCCGTAAGGCCCCTGGGGTGATGATCGCCTGCAATGAAAACGCCCCTCGAGACGAGGGGCAGCCGCGCCAACGACGGTAGGTCAGCGCGGCTAAGTAAGGAGCAGCCGGACGGCACGCATACGCACAGGATAGCGCAACCTCCACGTGTGTGTCCGCCGACGGCGGGCCGCCGGCGCAGGACGCCCAGGCGGGCGTTCCTGCGCCGACCGGGTCCGTCTGGCGCGAGGTCAGCTAGCGAGAACCGGGGACGATTCCCAGTCGGGTCGCAGCGGCATGCCGGAGGTCCCGTCTGCGGCCAGCCGGACGCCCAGCACCTGGTGCAGCTCGATGTGATTGCGGTCGAAACCGAGCCGGGATCCGGCCATGTACAGCCGCCAGACCCGGGCGGTGCCCTGCCCGACCTCCTTGACCGCCTCGTCCCAGTGCGCGTCGAGGTTGGCGGACCAGGCCGCCAGGGTCTTGGCGTAGTGCTCGCGCAGGTTCTCCTCGTGCCGCACCTCGAAGCCGGCGTCGTGCATGAGGGAGATCAGGTATCCCGGCCCCTCGAGCTCACCGTCCGGGAACACGTACCGGTTGATGAAACCGTTCTTGCGGATCGGCGGCTCGATGTTGTCCGGCCGGGTAATGCAGTGATTGAGCAGGCGGCCGCCCGGCTTCAGCTTGCTGTAGAGGAACGAGAAGTACGACGGAAGGTTCTGCTTGCCGATGTGCTCGGTGAGGCCGATGGAGCTCACCGCGTCGAAGCCTGTCTCCGGCACGTCGCGGTAATCCAGGTGCCGTATCTCGGCGAGCCCGGTCAACCCTTCCCGCTCGATGGCGGCCTGCCCCCACGCGGCCTGCTGGGCGGACAGCGTGACCCCGAGAGCCTTGACGCCGTACTCACGGGCGGCGTGTATCACCATGCCGCCCCAGCCGCAGCCGACGTCCAGCAGGCGCATCCCCTCGTGCAGGCCCAGCTTGCGGGCGACCAAGTCGAACTTGCATCGCTGGGCTTCTTCCAGGGTCGCGTCCTCGTGCGGATAGCAGGCGCAGGTATAGGCCATCGACGGGCCGAGCACCCACTCGTAGAACTGGTTCGACACGTCGTAATGGTGCGAGATCGCGCTGGCGTCACGGCCCTTGGAATGCAGGCGGCCGGTCCGCCACCGGCTCTTGACCCGGACCTCCTGAGGCGGCAGCGGCAGCCGGTGCAGCAGCAGCTTCGGACCGCCGAGGGACTGCAGCAGGCGCAGCTTCTCGGCCGCCGTCATGTTGATGTTCTGGGCCTTGGTCATCCGGGCCAGGGCCTCGTACATGTCTCCGTCCAGGTCCAGCTGACCGGATACGTAGGCCCGGGCCAGTCCGAGTGCGCCTGGTGCCTGAGCCAGATAGGCCACCGCCGCCGGAGAGCGGACCGTCATCTTCACCGGGGATCCGGCCGCGCCGGCGTGGCTGCCGTCATAGGCCGCGAATTCCAGCGGGGCATCGGGCCCCACGAATGACTCAAAGACTTCCGCCAGTGCCATCCTCAGCGTTCCTTTCCGCTTTTGAGGTAACTCAGCGTCCCGTGACGCACTTCTCGTACAGGCCAAGCAAGCGTCCCGCCCCGTCATACGTGCGCTTGAGCTCCAGGTAAGCATCGCCGTTGTAGCGGCGGTAGAACTCGTCCTCGGGGTAGAACGAGGTCGAATACAGCGACTTGTGCCCGTCCAGCCTCGCGACCTCATCTTCGATGAGGCGGTTGTAATAACCGTCGGACCGGCCAGGCGGCAACGGCACCGTTCCCCAGAAACCGAAATTCACGTACACCTCGCCGGGCCGAAGCGGATACAGGGACCAGACACGCTCACCACGAAGCCGCAGCGGGCACATCCATACCGGGCTCATCCCCACATTTGCGGCAAAAAATTGCAGGAACTCAGCCCCGCGTTCGACCGGGATCTCGACATCCTGGGTCACGAACTCGCGAGCCGGAAGTTGCCGCCGGGCCGTCAGGGTATCGGTGAGGCCATGGCGCCGGTCGAAGGCGACCAGCTTGCGGTAAACGTCACTACGCCGGTAACGACGCGGCCACAGCTTTCTGATCAGCGGCTTTTGCACACCGAAGGGTCGCGAGCACCAGAACCAGTCGGTGTCCCACCGCCACAGGTAGTCCCTGATGGTGAGGAAATCTTCCTTGCTCTGGCGGATGGATTCGTAATAGATCTGCTGGCCGGTGTAATCACCACGCCACGGCGCGACATCGCTGAACGCCCCGACTGTGAGGTAAAGCTCATCGGGCCCGAAGGCGGTCCCGTCGACGAAATCCGCCCGGTGGCCGCCGAAGCTTCCCTCCGCGGCGATCTGGGCGACCGCGGCCAGGCACGCCTCCGCGGTGCTGAACGGGAAGTGGCGCAGGTGCACGAACGGCTGCACCGGCTCCAGTTCGATCGTGAGCGAGAGGATGTAGCCCAGGCTGCCGTAGGAGTTCGGAAAGCCGCGGAAGAGATCGGAGTACTCGTTGCTCTCGGTGGCGCGGACCACGCGACCGTCACCGGTCAGGATCTCCATCTCGATCACGGACTCATGCGGCATGCCGCTGCGCAGCGAGGTGGACTCGATGCCCAGCCCGGTGACCGCCCCGCCCAGAGTGATCGTCTTGAGCTGCGGCACCACCAGCGGCATGAGCTGATGCCTGAGCGTGGCGTCGCAGAGATCCTCGTACGTGGTCATGCCGCCGACCCAGGCCGTCCTGGCGACCGGGTCAACCCGCAGCACGTGGCCGAACGCGGACACATCCAGGCCGGCCACGGCGGCCGCCCCGCCTGGGTCACGGAACCTGAACAAGTTGGACGTGCGCTTGGCTAGCCGGACCGGCGTCCCCGGCGGCCAGGCAGCGTAGGCCTCACGCAATCCGGCCACCGCGGCCTCGTGCGTGTTGGCAGTCATGCGGGCATCCTTCCGGTTAGGCTCGGTTACCCGTCACGAAAACGGCCACGGGCGGGCAAAAGGCAACATACAGGCTGAGCTGGACGAACATCTCAGGCAGTGTATCTCGGAACCGCAAGCGTTCCCGTTTCTCGCCTATCCCTGACCTCACCATTCGTCGTAACCGTCCAGGTCGTGGACATCTGGGTCCAGCTCGTGGTCATCGGAGCCTGCTTCCGCATCGTCGTAGCTGGCTGCCACCTCCTCCGGCGTCATCGGCAATCTGGCCAGCGACGGCGGAGCCCCGGCGGTGATCACCTGGCGGAGCAGCAAGGCCATCGAGTAGCGGGGATCGTCCGCGAGGGCCCGGTCCAGCGCGACGTTCGCCAGCGCCCCGTCTCCCGACTGCCAGGCCACGAAGGCCAGCAGAGCCGCGGGCGCGGCCACGTAGCCGGGCTGTGCGCGACGGGTCACGTCGATCCACAGCCGGCGGTGCGCGTCCCGGTGAGCAGGGTCCATCCGGGCCCATGCGTCGTCCCTGACCCGCAGGTCGCGCAGGGCCACGGTCATCCTGGCGAGCTGGAAATCCGTCGTGAACCGGCCCCCGGCCCGGTACGTCACGATCAGGGAGCTGACCGTGGCCAGTCCTTCTGAGGCGATCAGGTGCCGCACGGCACCGAGACGTCCGGACTTGCGGGCCTTGGCGAGCAGCTGAGTGACGTGCCGCTCCGCCCGGCGGGTGGCCTGGTGCATGGACTGCGCGGCGGCGCCGCCGAGCGAGGTGATACGGGCGGCCACGGCGGCGCGGCCGGGCAGCACGTCAGCTGCGGCGTGAGCCGTGGCGGCCGAGGCTCCATGTGCGTCGGCGTCGAAGGGCATGCCCGCGGCGGGGCAGCAGTCCTCGTCGCCGCACACGTAGGACCAGAAGCGGCCGTTCTCGACGCGGAGCGATTCCCGTAGCGCGATGCCGGCCTCGCCCGCTGCGTCCCTCGTCGCGGCGGCCACCGGGCTCGACCAGCGTCTCGGGACCATAGCCGACCGCCACCATGGCGGCTATCCCCTGCGAGCCGAGGATGCCGACCGCGTGAGCGGCCAAGTCGGCGGCAACGCCGATGCCGGGCGGGTCGGGCAGGTCGTATCGGAGCGTGACCCTGACGTGACTGGGCGGCTCGGGGTCGATTCCGATCACCACGAAGCTGGCCTCGGGGATGAACCCGAGCAGGTGCGGGACCATCGCGAGAAGCGCCTGGGGCGAGTCGACAGGGAAAGGGGCGGGGTCAGCGGGGTCAGCGGGGTCACGGGCGGGGTCGGCAGGCCCGCCGGGGGGAACTGGCCAGGCGGGCGAGTCGTACAGATCTGCCGATTCTTGCGAGTTTTGCTGGTTTTGCGGGAATTCGTCACCAGAAGTGAGAGTTTGTGTCATGTCGCTAGCCTGCGACTTGGGGGAAATACCTGCGAATTCTGTCAAGACCCCTGTGGACAGGCAAAGTTATCCACAGAGGTTGTCGAGCATCCCCGCCGAAATGTCCGTGCGTCGTCTTTCGGCCAGTCGGCGAGAACGCTACAGGGTGATCCCGAGCAGGGCATCGACGGTTGCCTTGACCAGGCGGGCACCGTCGACGTCTTGCCTGGTGATCCGGGTGGGCGCCATGGCCAGCAGTGAGTCGGCCCAGCGATCGACGATGAGAAGCGCGCGGGGAGCGTCGAGGTCATCGTGCAGGCGCGCGCGCACTCCGGCCAGCACCCCGTCGGCCGCGCGAGCCGCACTCGCGCCAGGCGGGCCGAACTCGGCCTCGCGGACACCGAACCCAGCCTCGCGGGAACCCAACCCAGCCTCGCGGACACCGAACCCAGCCTCGCGGGAACCGAGGGCGGGCTCGGCGGTCGTCATGGGGTCGTCGGGAAAGGCGGCCTCGGCTCGGGCCAGGGCGGAGCGCCAGCGCGCCAGCCGAGCCTGCGCGTTGCCGAGGACGGCATCGGTCCACTCCCAGTCCGAACGATAGTGGTGCGCCAGCAGCGCCAGCCGCACCGCCATCGGGTCCGCGCCGCCGGCCAGGAGCCTGCTCACGAACACCAGGTTGCCCAGCGACTTGGACATCTTCTCGCCCTGGTAGCTGACCATCCCGGCGTGCGCGTACACCCGCGCGAACGCGTGCTGCGCCGGAGCCAGCGCGACCCTGGCGTGTGAGGCGCTCATCTCGTGGTGCGGGAACACCAGGTCAGACCCGCCCGCCTGGACGTCGAAGACGGGCCCGAGGAACTCAGTGGCAATCGCGGCGCACTCGACGTGCCAGCCGGGCCTGCCCCGGCCGAACGGCGATTCCCACGCCGGCTCTCCCGGCCGTTCGGCCCGCCAGACCAGGCAATCCAGCGGATCCTTCTTACCTGGCCTGCCTGGGTCACCCCCGCGCCGCGCGGACAGGTCAGCCATCTGAGCCGGATTGAGCCCGGTGGGCGTGCCGGGACCGGACAGCAGACCGAACTGCGGGTCCGCCGCCTTGGCGAAGTAGAGATCGTCGTCGACGTCGTACAGCGCACCATGATCGGTGAGCAGGGCGCCGAACCGCTCGATGACCGGCAGCGCCTCAACCGCTCCGACCAGATGGTCGGGCGGCAGGACGCGTAGCGCCTCCATGTCCTCGCGGTACCGCTGGATCTCGCGCCGGGCCAGCTCACGCCAGTCTTCACCGTCCCGAGTGGCCCGCTCGAGCAGTGGGTCATCGACATCGGTCACGTTCTGCACATAGCTGACGGTGAACCGGGCAGGGGCGGACTGGCCGTCAGGAACCGCGTCAAGCCAGGCGCGGATAAGCAGGTCCCAGGCGGTGTAGGTGGCCGCGTGCCCGATGTGGGTCGCGTCGTAGGGGGTAATGCCGCAGGCGTACAGGGTGGCCACCGGACCTGCCGAGGCCAGGACCAGTTCCCCGGTGGCCGTGTCGTATACCCGGGGCGCCAGACCGCTCCCCGGCAGCACGGGGACAGCTGCACGGCGCCAAGACTCCATGCTGGCCAGGTTATCGCGTGGTCAGGAGCTAGATGATGCTGGCGGGGAGGGCGGGGGGCTGGCGGACCTGGGTCGCTTGCTCGTAGGCGTAGGCGAGGGCGATCAGGCGGGGCTCGGTCCAGCGGGGGCCGAAGAACGAGACGCCGACCGGCAGCCCCGAGACGTACCCGGCCGGGACGGTGACCGACGGACAGCCGGCCACCGCGGCCGGGCTCGAGGAGCCGAACACGTGGTGGTCGCCGAGCACGTAGTCGGTGAGGCAGGCGGGGTTGGCGGTCAGGGCCACGATGGCCTCCAGACCGTGCTCGGCCAGCGGCGTGGCGATGGCGGCGCGGGCCAGCCGGGTGGCTTCGCGGCGGACGGACAGGTAGCCGGGGTCGGCCAGGTCACCGCTGGTCGCCTCGGCCTGCTCGAACACCTCCTGGCCGAACCGGGAAAGCACCAGGTCCGCGTTCCGCTGGTTGAAGTCGATCAGCTCGGCCAGCGTGCCCGGCAGGTGGGTACCGGCGCCGAACTCAGCCAGGTACGCCAGGTAGGCGTTGATCCCGTACTTGAACTCGTACCGCAACGCGGCGAACTCCGGCTCGCCGATCGCCTCCGCGCCGGGCAGGGTCACCGGATCGGTCACCACGGCCCCGAGCGAGCGGAGCCTGGCCACGGCCAGGTCCAAGACGGCGGCGGTCGCCGGTCCCGCCGGGCTCGAGGCATCCCGCCAGATCCCGAGCCTGGCCCCGTCCAGCGCGGCGTCATCCAGCCACGACGGATAAGACCGACCTGGCTGAGTCAGCCAGGACCGTTCGGCCAGATCATCGGGGCCGACCGCGGCGGGATCCTCGGGGTCGGCGGCGGCCAGCACGGACAGCAGCGCCGCCGCGTCAGCGACGCAGAGCCCCATCGGGCCCGCGGTGTCCTGTACCGGCGAGATCGGCACGATGCCCCGCCGGCTGACCAGCCCGTTGGTGGGCTTGATACCGACCACCCCGCAGGTGCTGGCCGGGGACACGATCGAGCCGTCGGTCTCGGTGCCGACCGCGAGCGGCGCCAGGCCCGCCGCCACCCCGACCGCCGAGCCTGAACTCGACCCGGACGGGTTGCGGTCGAGCGCGTACGGATTGGCGGTCTGCCCGCCCAGTGTGGACCAGCCGCTGGTGGAATGGGGGGACCGGAAGTTCGCCCACTCCGACAGGTTCGCCTTGCCGATGATCACCGCTCCGGCGGCTCGCAGCCGCTGGACCACGAAGGCGTCGTCCGGCTCGGCGGTGAGCAGCGCGGGCGAGCCCGCGGTGGTCGGCATGCCCGCGACACCGATGTTGTCCTTGACCAGCACGGGGATGCCCTCAAGCGGTCCGCGCGGACCGTTCGCCGCGCGGGCCGCGTCGCTCGCGGCCGCCTCGGACGGGGCCTCGAGGTTGACCGTGATGACCGCGTGCAGGGCGGGATTCAGGAGGTCGATGCGCTGCAGGTAGAAGGCGGTCAGCGCGGCCGCGGTGAGCCGACCGGAGGCCAGCTCGGCCTGCAGCCCGGTCACCGAGGTCTGGCCAGCGCTGATCCGGGTACCCGGGATCACATCGCGGAATTCCGGCATTGGGGAAGAATAGCCGTGCCGACGGCCGGGGCGACCGGAGGGAGGGCTACCGGAGGGAGGGGCTACCGGCGCGCTGCGCGCAGGTCGGCGTTGATTTGCGCGGCCGCGGCCCGGACCCGGTCCAGTAGCTGCTTTCGTTCCTCCGTAGACGCCCGGACCAGTGGCGAGGGCACGGTGAGCGCGGCCAGCGTCCGCTTCCCCTGCACCACCGGCGCAGAGGCTGCCCATACCCCCTGGTAGATCTCTTCCTCACTGGTCGCGAAGCCCTGCTGCGCCACCCGGGCGACCCGCGTTTCGAGCAGGGCGGCCGCCTCGGGATCGCGCTGCGTCAGCGGGGCCAGCAGGTCCTTGCGGGCCTGCGGAGTCAGTCCGGCCAGCAGCAGCCTGCCGCTGGCGCCGCGTTCGATGGGCAGCGTCGCGCCCGGTTCGTATTCGATCCGCAACCGCTGCACCGACTGCACCCGGTGCACGCACACCGCGGCCCGGCCGATCAGCCGGACCAAGATGACCGTTTCGCCGGTGTCGGAGGCCAGCGTCTGCATCGCCGGGTCGGCGAACTCGATGATGCTTTCCGCCGCTTCCGCCGCCCGGGCCAGGCCGATGAGCCGCGCGGAGAGCCGGTAACTGCCGCGCTCGTCCCCGGCTAGGAGCCCGGTCTCCCGCAGCAGGGTGATGTATCGGTAAACGCTGGGTAGCGCGATACCGGTGGCCGCGGCCATGTCCCGCGCGGTGAGGGTGTTTTTCTCGGCGGAGAACGCCAGCATCAGGGCGAGAACGCGACGCGCGCCTTCGCAGCCGTGTGCGGCACTCGCCTCCGGAGGCATTTTTACCGCCGAAGCCCTGGCCATGGAGAACCCTTCTCGGGCATTCAGAATCTAACTCTCGGCAGATGATAACGGCCCTCTTGTATACCGTCAACGGATTTCAGGGGATTCAGGCGTGCCAGCCGGCCGGGGCGAGCAGGACGGCGCCGAGGACCAGGGCGGCCACCGCGACGAGGGCGAAAAGCGCCACCCACACCCCGGCCGGGACGCCGGTCATCTGCGCCAGCTGGTCGGCGTCCGAACCCCTGGTCCAACCCCGTGACCCCCGGTTGCTCCACCGCCTGCCGCGGGCCAGCTCGAGTACCGGCCGCAACCCGCCGAACAACAGGAACCACACGGCCAGGTAGGCGAACCCCGCCTGCACGGCCGCCGGGGCGTAGTAGCTCACCGCGAACACGGCCGCCGCCGTCGCCAGCACGGCCAGCGCGCCGAACACGTTGCGGATGGCCAGGAAGGTCGCCGCGAGCAGGACCAGGGCCAGCCACAGCATCGCGGTCAGGTGCTGCTGCGCTAGCAGCTCGGCCGCCCCCGCGCCAAGCAGCGACGGCGCGACGTAGCCCGCCGCCGCCGTGAGCACCAGGCCCGGACCGGTCCGCCTGCCGCGCGAGTACGTGACCCCCGAGCTGTCCGCGTGCAGCCTGATCCCGTCCAGCTTCCGCCCCGACAGCAGCGAGACCAGCGCGTGCCCGCCCTCGTGCGCGATCGTGATGACCTTGCCCGCCACCCGCCAGGATCCCGTGTTCAGCACCACGACCAGCGCGGCCAGGGCGGTCAGGCCCACCACCCAGGCGGGTGGCAGCGGCTGGCTGGCTGACACCCGTGCGGCGAGCCGGGCGAGCACGTCCATGGCGAGGGCTCCTTAGGGTTTGGGCAGCCAGCCGACGTGGCCGGCCAGCAGGGCGTAGCCGACGAAGGCCACCGCGTCGATCAGGAAGTGCGCGATGATCAGCGGGGTCACCCGGCCCCACCGGCGGTACAGCACGCCGAAGATGGCGCCCATGACGGCATTGCCGAGGAAAGCGCCCGGCCCCTGGTACAGGTGATACGAGCCCCTGATCACGGCGCTGATGGCGATGGCCCGGGACGGCCGGACGCCGAGCTTGTCCAGCCTGGTCAGCAGGTAGCCGACCACGACGACCTCTTCCAGGGCCGCGTTCTGGAACGCGGAAAGCAGCAGGACCGGGATCCGCCACCAGACGTCGGGCAGGTTCTCGGCGACGACGTTCAGCTCGACGCCGATGTGGTAGGCGATCAGGTAAAGCGCCAGGCCGCTGCCCCCGATCACCGCGGCAAGCACCGCGCCCCTGAGCAGGTCCCGGCCCGGCTGCCTGGCGTCCACGCCGATCGACGACGGCCGCTCGCCCGCGCGGGCCAGCAGGTAGAACACGAGCAGGACCGGCGCGAGCGACAAGGTGACGTTGAGCAGCTGCAGGAACAGGTCGAGCAGCGGGCGGCCGGGGGCCAGGCTGCCGTTCAAGGTGGCGGTCTGCTTGCTGACCGAGGCCTGGGCGGTCAGCGAGCCGATGTACTGGACCAGCGCGTACAGGCCGCTCGCGCCGAGTGAGACGGCGAAGACGGCGACGATCTCCCACCGCTGCAGCCGCGCGGCGCGATCCCGGGAGGGCGGTGCCGACGCGCTCGCCGAGATCTCGTCCGTCATGGTCCTTGAAGTATCGCCGAACCCGCCAGGCGGATAGCCCGCTCCCGGGCTAGCCACTAAGCTCGGTAGATCACCCGCGGATCGCGCGTCCACGTCAGAGGTCACCATGTACCAGCCCTACCCGTCGAACGGTCACACCGTTGCAACGGAGCGGCCGCCCGCGCCTGCCACCGTCCTGAACGCGGTCAAGCTCATGTATACGGGGGCCGCGGTCAGCACCGTCAGCCTGATCGTCTCCCTGGTCAGCATCAGCGGCACCAAGTCCGCGATCAGGAAGGCCCGGCCCACCCTGACCACGGCCCAGGTCAACCAGCTGAACACCTTCATCATCACGCTGGCGATCATTTCCGGCCTGGTCGGGATCGCGCTGTGGCTGTGGATGGCGCGGGCCAACAGCCAGGGCCGGAACTGGGCCAGGATCGTGTCCACGGTCTTGTTCGGCCTGGCCACGCTGGACCTGGTCGGCGTCATCAGCCAGCCCAAGACCATCCTGGGCCTGATCTTTCCCGTCCTGACCTGGATCGTCGGCCTCGCGGCGGTGGTCCTGCTCTGGCACCGGGCGTCGGCGGCGTTCTTCAGGCCGCAGGGAGTCGTGTGAGTCCTGCGCCGGTCGTATTCTCGGCGGTCCCGACCCTGTTCGGACCCGACGGCGAGCTCGATCCCGGCGCCAACCGCGCCTTGTACAAGGTCCTCGCGGGCCAGCTCGACGGCTTGCTGGTGGCCGGGACCACCGGCGAGTTCCCCGCCCTGGACGACGCGGAACGGCTGTCGCTGATCGAGCTGGCGCTGGCCAAGGCCGGCCCGGAGCGCGTCATCGCGCACATCGGGGCCCCGGACGCGCGGCACGCGAGCCGGCTGGCCCAGGCGGCGGTGGCGCTGGGGGCGACGCGCATCGCCGCGATCACGCCCTATTACCTGCCCGCCCGGCCCGGACGAGCTGACCGCCCATTACCGCGCGATCAGGGCCGCCGCGCCCGGCCCGGAGCTTTACGCCTATATTTTTCCCGAACGGACCTCGGTGCGCGTCCCGCCTGACCTGTTTGCCGGGGTGGCGGACGCCGCGGGCCTGGCCGGCGCCAAGATCAGCGGTGCGGCCGCGGCCGAGCTCGAAGGCTACGTCGCGGCGGCGCCTGGGCTGCGGTTCTTCTCCGGCGACGACGCGAACCCGGCGGCCACGATGCGGGCCGGAGGCGCGGGCGTGATCTCCGGCCGCAGCTCGGCGTACCCCGAGGTCTACGCGGCCCTGCGGGACCGAACGTCCGGGGCGCAGGCGCAGCAGACGCTGGACCGGATCGTCGCGCTCGGCGCGAGCGTGGGACGGCTGAAGTACGCGCTGCACCTGCGCGGGTTCGGCGGCGGCACGGCCAGGATGACCGTCGACCCGCCGGATGAAGCCGACCGCGGCCGCCATCGCCGCGGTCGTCGCGGTCGTCGCTGGCCGGTAAGAGGGTGCCTGTCACACCGCGTCCGCGTCGAGCACCTCGTGAGCGCGGGCGACCAGCGCGGGGACGGCCAGGCCGTCCTGGTCGAAGCCCTCGCCGACGGTCTGGTGCTGCAGGTAGCGGGCATTGATGCCCTCGAGCACCACCGCGAGCTTGAAGTAGCCGAACGCCACGTAGTACGCGATCCGCGAGACGTCACGCCCGGTCCGCTGCGCGTACCCGGCGGCGAACTCGGCCCGGGACAAGAAGCCCGGGCTGGCCGTCGCGTCGGTCGAGACGCCCGCCGCGAGCGGGCCGCTGGCCGCTTTCTGCTCCAGGGTGAGCCAGCCGTCTTCGCCCGGATCGGTCCAGTAGACGAGGGTCAGCCCGAGGTCGGCCAGCGGGTCGCCGAGAGTGGCCATCTCCCAGTCGACCACGGCCGTGATCCGCGGCTGCGGCGCCACCGTCACCAGCACGTTGTCCAGCCGGAAATCGCCGTGCACCAGCGTCGTCTCCCCCTCGGCGGGAAGCCGGCCGGCCAGCCGGGACACCAGCTCGGGATAACCGGGCACCTCCCTGGTCACCGAGAGGTCCCACTGCCGCTGCCAGCGGTCAAGCTGACGCCTGAGGTATCCGGCGCCCCGGCCCAGGCTCGCCAGGCCGGCCGCCTCGACGTCGACGCCGTGGATCGCGGCCAGCATGTCGGCCAGGTGCTCGGACAGCTCCCTGGCTTGCGGTTCGGTCAGTCCGGCGGTGTCCTGCCGGGTCCGGAGCACCGCCCCGGGCACGTACTCCATCAGGTAGAAGGGTGCGCCGACGATCTCGGCGTCGGCGCAGAACGCCACCGGCCCGGCCACCGGCACCCGGGTGCCGGACAATCCGGTCAGGACGCGGTATTCCCTGGACATGTCGTGCGCGGTCGGCAGCACGTGACCCAGGGGCGGACGGCGCAGCACCAGCGACCGGTCCCCGGCGGGTCCCGACCGCGTCAGCCGGTAGGTCAGGTTGGACCGGCCGCCGGCGATCAGCTGAATGCCGGTCAGCTCAGCAGGCTCGCCGCCGATGGCGTCGTTGATCCAGCCTTCCAGGCGCGAAGGACTGGGGATTCCCGGAGGAGCGCTGGTTACGGTCATGTTTCCCGAATCGTAGAACGGACAGAACGGGAAATCTTAACGCTCTTACCACTGGACTATTCACTGATGGTGACGTAAGCAGGTAAAAGGGAGATTGTAAGGTCTAGACCGTTCAAAGTCTCTGGGAGGGACTCTGTGGCTGACGCGTGGATGCCGGGCGCCAGATGCATGCGGGCACAGACCGACGGGGGGAACCTCGCGGGAGGCGCGCCACGCGTGGTCTGGCTCACTCTCGGCACGGACCCGCGCAGCGTCTCGGTCTGCTCGGCCGCCCAGCGGCTCAGTTCCGAAGGCCGGCCCTGTCACCTGGTCTGGGATCCGCTCACCGGGGACATCGCCCAGCTGCTGCCGATCGTCAGGGCGGGCTGCGCCCTCGGCACTCCCGAGCACCTCGACTACGCCCCGGATCAGCTTCCTTACCGCACAGAAGGGGTGAACAGGGAAGGCCGGCTGTGCGTCCAGATCGGCGTGCTCGGCTCGGCCAGGGAGCCGTTCACCAGCTTTCAGATGATCGGGCTCGGCGCGATTCTGGGCTGGCTCGACTCCTGGCAGATCCCGCGGCGCTGGCCTGCCGGGCCGCCCGCGCCGTTCCGGCAGCTGGCCCGGACCCGAAGCCGTGCCCTGTGGGCCCGCGGCGGCCACTACGGCGCCTCGCAGGTCCCCGGATGCGACAGCATCGGCCCAGGCGGCATCGATATCGACCACCTCACCAGCCTAGACGCCACGACGTGCGACCGGGCAGAACCACCCCGGGCGAACGGTTCCCCGCTTCGCCTGGACGGCCGCCTCGCGCACGAGCTGCCAGCCTCCCTCGCTGCCGTCGGCGTTTAACCACGGGTTCGTTCGGCAAAAAGGGTCTTGCTGGCAACACAGGCCGGCCAAGGCCATACCCTGTGAACATGAATGACCGGCTCGTGTGGATCGACTGCGAGATGACCGGGCTCGACATCGAACGCGACGCGCTCATCGAGATCGCGTGCCTGGTGACCGACGGCGAGCTCACCCTGCTTGACGAGGGCATAGACCTGATCATCAAACCGCCGGCGGAAGCCCTGGAGTCGATGCCTGAGGTGGTCCGCGAGATGCACACTACCTCCGGGCTGCTGGCCGAGCTGCCGGACGGGATCGCGTTGGCCGAGGCCCAGGAGCTCGTGCTCGGCTACGTGCGGAGCCACGTCACCGAGGCCAGGAAGGTCCCGTTGTGCGGTAACTCCATCGCCACCGACCGCTGGTTCATCGCGCGTGACATGCCCGAGCTCGACAATTACCTGCACTACCGGATGGTCGACGTCTCCTCCATCAAGGAGCTCGCCCGGCGCTGGTTCCCGCGGGCGTACTTCTCCGCCCCGGACAAGCGCGGCGGGCACCGGGCGCTGGCCGACATCAGGGAAAGCGTGCAGGAACTCCGGTACTACCGGGACGCGGTCTTCGTGGCCCGGCCCGGACCGGACTCGGCCACGGCCCGCGAGATCGCCGCCCGCTACACCGAGCCCGTGGCGTCCCAGGACGCTGGCGCCTGAGGCCCGGGGCACGCGGCACCTGGCACGCGGGCGGCCGGGGAGGGCTATACTTCTGGGAGTCGCGCGATGTCCCCTCCGGGCAGAGCGCGTTCTGCTGTCGGTCTTGGTGGGCGTAGCTCAGTTGGCAGAGCGCTAGGTTGTGGTCCTAGATGTCGCGGGTTCGAATCCCGTCGCTCACCCCACGAAGTATTCACGTTTCTGGCCGTTGCTGCGGACTGCGGCCTAAAGCTGCGGTTGGCTGTCCGGGGAGTAAGCGTCCGACTGCCCTGCGAACAACTCCCGCCGCCTAATTGCCAGCCGAACCAGCTGCAAGATGGCGATAATCGTTCTTGTGTGTCACTGATACCCGCATGAGGGGGTCAGTGTCGCACACTTGAGGGCTCGGGTGAGGTGGCCATCCGCTGGGTCAGCATGATGCCGGTGAGGCCGGTGGCGGGGTCGGTCCGCCAGACGGTGCCGCCGCCGCCTTCCCAGCCGAAGCCACCGGGCACGCCGGTCGACCCGTCCGCCGCCGGAACGAGCATCATCAGGCCCCAGCCGCTGTGGTCGCCGAGGAAGATCTGGCTCTCGGCCCGGTCACGGGAGGTCATACGGTCCCGGGTCATCTGCCGCACCGATTCCGCCGAGAGCAGGCGGCCCCCGCCCGAGGCCAGCATCGAGGCAAAGGCCCACAGGTCATCGACCGTCGACACCAGCCAGCCAGCGGCGTCCGGCCACTTCGGTGGCGACGAATACCAGCCGTCGGGCCGGTCGAGCACGCGCAGCTCGCCGGGCCTATCGCCCGGGGCGTAGAACGTGGTGAAACGGTCGCGCTGGTCCGCTGGGACGTAAAAGCCGGTGTCGGTCATGCCGAGCGGGGAGAAGACCCGCTCGGCCAGCACGTCGCCGAGGGGCTTGCCCGCGACCCGCTCGATCAGCACGCCGGCCACCGAGGCACCGGTGTTGTAGCGCCAGCGCGTGCCGGGCTGATCCAGCAGCGGCAGGCTACCCAGCCTGGCGATCCACTCATCCGGAGTGAGATCGGCCGGCGGCCAGGGCGGGCCGAGCGTCTTCAGGCCGAGCTCACTCTCGGCTCGCTGGATCGGGTAAGGACCAGGATCCATGATCGAGCCGAAACCGAAGCGGAACGACAGCACGTCCTCGACCGTGATCGGCCGGTCGGCCGGCACCGTGTCGTCGAGCTCGGAGTCCAGGCGGCGCAGGACCCGCGGCTCGGCCAACTCGGGCAGCCACCGTCGGACGTGGTCCTCGAGCGCCATCGCGCCGTCCTCGATGAGCAGCATCGCGGCCGCGCCCACGATCGGCTTGGTGATCGAAGCGATACGGAAGATGGCATCGCGGCCGATCGGCTCGCCGTCGCCGAACGCCTTATGCCCCACCGCGGTCACGTGCACGTCGTCGCCCCGGGCCACGAGCGCGACCAGTCCGGGTACCTCGGCTTGCTCGACGTGGCGGCCAAGCACGCCGTGCAGCCTCTCGACGCCCTGCGTGGTCAACCCCTGTGACATGGCTGTCCCTTCTTCTCCTCTTCTCCGGTGTCACGGTTCAGACGCTCCGGTTATGCCGGACTCATCGCTCACCCGGCCGAGCGCTGCTGTGGGCAGATCTGCTGACAGCAGCGCGAGGGCGTTTCCAGGGTCGTCGTGCCGCAGGCTGGGAGCATGGCTCACGACGACAAGACCCCACTGTTCAGCGAGCGCGTGCGGGAGCAGCTCCTGCTTCGGCGGATCCTCGTGCTTGACGGAGTGCTCGACGACGACAACGGGACGCTGCTGGCCACGCAGCTGCTGGTGCTCGCCGCCGAGGATCCGGCCACCGACGTGGCCTTGTGGATCAACTCACCCGGCGGATCGGTACCTTCGATGCTCGCCATCCGCGACGCGATGCGGCTCGTGCCGTGCGATGTCTCGACCCTGGCGCTCGGACTGGCCTGCAGCGCCGGGCAGTTCCTGCTCTCGGCCGGGGCCAGGGGCAAGCGGTTCGCGCTGCCGCACGCCCGCATTCTCATGCACCGGGGCTCGGCGGGTATCGGCGGCAGCGCCGTCGACATCGAGGTCCAGGCCGACGACCTGCGGCACACCGTGGACACGGTGCTCGGCCTGATCGCGGAGGACACCGGCCAGCCGGTCGAGCGCATCTTCGACGATTCCCTGCACGACCACTGGTACACGGCCGAGCAGGCTAGGGAGTTCGGCTTCATCGACCAGATCGTCGGCTCGTTCGGCGAGATCATGCCGACCAGGAAACACCGCATCGGACTGAGGGGAGAAAGCTCTTGAGCAGCTACACGATCCCGAACGTCATTGCCCAGCATCCGCGCGGCGAGCGGATCATGGACGTGTACTCGCACCTGCTGACCGAGCGCATCGTCTATCTGGGCACCCCGATCGATTCCGGCGTGGCCAACGCGCTCATCGCTCAGCTGCTGCATCTCGAGGCGGACAGCACCGAGCAGGAGATCAACCTGTACATCAACTGCGAGGGCGGTGATCTGCCCCCCATGCTGGCGGTGTACGACACCATGCAGTTCATCCAGTCTTCGGTCGCAACCACGTGCGTAGGCCAGGCCATCGGGGTCGGCGCCGTGCTGCTCGCCGCGGGGGCGGCCGGGCGCCGGGCCGTGCTGCCGCACGCGCGGGTGGTATTGCATCAGCCGGCGGCGCGCGGACAGGGACCGATCCCGGACCTGATCCTGCAGGCGGATGAGCTGGTCCGGATGCGGGCCGACATCGAGGCGATCCTGTCCAGGCACACCGGCCAGTCGGTGCAGACGCTGCGGGCCGATACCGACCGGGACCGGGTCCTGACGGCCCAGGCGGCGCTGGACTACGGGATCGTCGACCATGTGCTCGGGCAGCGGCACCCGGCTGTTCCCGCCGTCGCTGGCTCACAGGCAGCCCTCGGCCGCTAAGGCAGTAGCCCCAGCCACTGCCCAACCCGCCTGTCCCACGACCTCGCGTGTCCCAGCTGTCTCGTTCGCCTACTCCCCACCCCGCCCCACCCCGCCCCTGCTGCGATTGTGGATCGTTACTACCCTCATAGGGTCGGTGAGTATCCACAATAATTCGAATACCTAGGCGGAGGCCCGTTTTGGCGGGCGCTGGGCGCCCCTGGTCACGCCGCGGGGGTGGCGGGATGGATAGCATGGTTCCGATCTGGTTGCCGGAGGCGCGAACCAGATCGGCCCGAGGCCGGCGCTGTCGGCCTGGCCTACTGGTGGCATCGGCAGGAAGCCGTGACGGCCGCTGGTACGAGGGCCTACGCCGCGAAGGCGAGCATGACCGGGCCGGACTTGTCCGTCACGTTCATGCCATGCTGACGGCGCAAATCGCCAGCGACCTGCTCGGTCAGCCCAGTAAGAGTGGTTCCGAGCGCTCCGGCGAGGGCCGCGATCATTTCGCTGGACGGTTCCTTGCGCCCGCGCTCGATCTCGGACAGGTACTGCGGTGACAGGCAGGCTCGTGCGGCCGTCTCCGCAAGCGTTTCCTCCCGGCGCACGCGCAGGGCGTGAATGCGCTGACCGAGCACTTCCCGCCACAATGGTTCGGCAGGCCGTGGTGGCTGTGGCCCTGGCCGCTGAGGCAGGGATGGCTGGTGCGGGGGCGCCGCCGGGGACTCTCGCCGCAGCGGATAGACCTTTGCGCGCTCGACCATTTTCCCAGCGTACGAGCAAATGCACGCCCGTGAGTTTGCGTTTCGCTACTAGCAGACCTCGATGCTGGGCCAGCCCGAGGACCTGGTGTCCTTTGCCGCGTTTTTGTGCAGCGACCCGGCGAGCCATCTGTCCGGCACGCTGCTGCCCATCCGCCCCATCGGCGGCTGAACCGGGTGACCACCGCGGCCAGGCCGCTACGCCGTTAGGTCCCGACCGGGAGGTTGACTAAGCAGCCTCACTTTGCTATTAGCATCGACTCCGTGCCTACGGACGAACGGTGGTCGCGATGAGCGGAAACTGGCCCGGCGACTGGTACCGCGACGACGAGCCGAACCAGCCCGCGGCCGGCCCGCGGCCTCGGCCGAGCTTTACCCCCAACCAGGGGGGCTCGACTCCGGGCGACACGCGGGGAAGCGGCCGGGGCAGCGCGGCGTCCGGCTCGGCCAGCCCGGCACACGGGTCGGCGGCCGGCGCGCGGCACGCGGCTCGGCTGGCGGGGGCGCCGGCGGGTCGGCCTGGCCTAGCCAGCCGCCGCCACGGTCCGGCGGCGGAGGAGGATGGGAACCAGGCCCTCCGGCGAGGCCGTCGCGGTCGGGGTTTTCGGGGTCTTCGGGATGGCGCCGGTGGCTACGGCCGAAGCGGATCCTGACGATCATCGCGGCCCTGGTCGCGCTGGCCATCGTGGCGAGCGTGGCGGTCTACTTCAGCGTGAGCTCGAAGCTGACCCGGATGAACGTGCTCGTGCCGACGTCGCTGACCTCAGACGGGACGAACTGGCTGATCGCGGGCTCCGACAGCCGGGGCGGCCTGACCGCCGCGCAGGAAAACCAGCTCGCGCTGGGCCGGGACATCACCGGCAGCCGTTCGGACACCATCATGCTTTTGCACCTGCCGGCCAACGGCACCAGGCCCACGCTGGTCAGCATCCCGAGGGACTCCTACGTGCCGATTCCGGGGGTCGGCGAAAATAAGATCAACGCCGCGTACTCGATCGGCGGCCCGAAGCTGCTGGTCGAGACCATCCAGAATGTCACCGGGCTGCACATCAACCACTTCATGAGCATCGGCTTCGGCGGGCTGGTCAGCGTGGTCAACGACGTCGGCGGCGTGCAGATGTGCCTGAAGTCGCCGATGAAGGACCCGCTGGCCGGGCTGAACCTGAAGGCGGGATGCCAGACCCTCGACGGTGATCAGGCGCTCAGCTTCGTCCGCACCCGCGCGTTCTCCGAGGGGGACCTGCAGCGCGAGCAGGACCAGCGGGTGCTGCTCAAGGGCATCTTGTCCAAGCTGACGTCGACGGGAACCCTGATCAACCCGTTCGCCGTCATCCCGGCGGCCAACGGCGCGGCCTCGGCCATTTCGGTGGACTCGAGCACCGGGCTGTCTCAGCTGATATCGGTCGCGTTCGCGCTGCGGAACCCGGTGACCACCACGGTTCCGTTCGGCGGATTCGCGAACACGAGCGCCGGGTCGGTCGTCGAGTGGAACACCACGGCGGCCAAGCAGTTCTTCTCCGACCTCGCCCACGACCAGGCGCTGCCGAAGAGCCTCATCACGGGGTCATCCGTGCAAGGCACGGTCTAGGCACGGCTTTTAGCTGCTACCGGGAGTGCGGCCCGGCTGCTTGGGTACAACTGAGTCAAACCATATGTAAGCATGTCGGCATTTGCCTGAACTTTCAGGGATTGACGTGGTACCTATCACGTTTGGTAGGTTCGCTACGGGTTCGCCGTCCGCAGCCGGAGGCCACATGGAC
Organism: uncultured Actinomycetes bacterium; assembly: GCA_963808315.1. Classification (GTDB taxonomy): domain Bacteria; phylum Actinomycetota; class Actinomycetes; order Streptosporangiales; family Streptosporangiaceae; genus Palsa-504. The sequence goes on from CAWEFK010000016.1 coordinate 273,353, forward strand.
GATCGCATGGTTCCTGGACCTGGTGGGGGCGGTACGTCCGCGCTCAACGGCACCAGGCCAGGCGACGTCGGTTCCGGGGACGCTCCGGTGACACATGGCCTGTCCGCGCGTGAGGCGGAGGTCATGTCGCTGATCGCTGACGGGCAAACCAACGGCGAAATCGCGGCCCGCCTGTTCCTGGCCGAGAAGACCGTGAAAAATCACGTCAGACGGATTTACTCCAAGCTCGGCGTCGGCTCCCGGCCCGCCGCCATCGCCTTACTGGCGCGACGCTCGCGGGCGAGCATCGGGCTGACCTGGGCGATCACTGCCGCAGAACGGAGGCCATCTCCAGCGGACCTTCAGGTTATCCTCAGCGTGGAGGATGAGAATACAGAACATGGACACGCTGACCGATGCGCGGCCGCGACCGGATGCCCGGCTGCTTGTCGTCGAGGACGAGCCGAACATTCTTGAGTTGCTGTCCGCCAGCCTGCGCTACGCGGGTTTCGACGTCGTCACGGCGGCAGCCGGAACCGAGGCGGTACAGGCGGCTCAGCGCCACCGCCCCGATCTGATCGTGCTCGACGTGATGCTCCCCGACATGGACGGATTCGACGTTATCCGGCGGCTTCGCGGGGGCGGGGCACGGATCCCTGTCGTCTTCCTGACCGCCCGTGACGCCACCGAGGACAAGATCCGCGGCCTCACGCTGGGCGGTGACGACTACGTCACCAAGCCGTTCAGCCTCGAAGAGGTGATCGCGCGGATCCGCGCCGTGCTCAGGCGGACCCGGGGAGACGGAGTCGAGCCGACGCCCAGGCTCACGTTCGCCGACCTCGAACTCGACGAGGAAAGCCATGAGGTGTGGCGGGCCGGTGAGCAGATCCAGCTCTCCCCCACCGAGTTCAAGCTGCTTAGGTACTTCATGAGCAACTCCAACCGGGTGCTATCCAAGATGCAGATCCTCGATCACGTGTGGGACTACGACTTCCGCGGCGACACCGGCATCGTCGAGTCATATGTGTCCGTGCTGCGGCGCAAGGTGGATACCAAGGAACCGCGGCTGATCCACACCCTGCGCGGCGTGGGGTACGTGCTGCGGCTTCCTTCTTAGCGGCAGGTGTCTGCCATGACACTGCAGGGAGCGCAGAGCCGGGTGGCGCGGCCGTGGCGCAGGCTACAGCGTCTTTCCGACCGCACCCCGCTGCGCACCAAGCTGATCACCGCTCTGCTTGCGCTCGTGATCGTAGCGCTGGCGGCCATCAGCATCAGCAGCGTTTCGGTGCTCAGGTCGCATCTGACCGAGCAGGACGACAGTCAGCTGCAGGCCGCATTCAGCGGAGTCAACAACAGCCCGCAGCCCCTCGCGGCAGGTGCGCTGTACCTGGTGCACGGTACGAACGCTTTCATCATCGCGGGAGTCCAGGAACCGGGAGCCCCGCTCAGCGGGACAGGCATGCAGTCCGGTTTCTCGGATTATGGCGGTAGTCAGCAAGCACAGCCGGTTCCGGCCGTGTCAACCAGCCTGGCCTGGGCTAACGCACACAACGGAAAGCTCGAGACGGTCCCCGGCCAGTCCGGCAACGACACCTGGCGGGTCATCACCGAGCCCTACTCCTACACGGTGACGACAGGCACAGGCACTGAGAAAGTCTCAGGAACACTGGTCGTTGGCACCAACCTCGGCGACATCAACGCGACGATCGGCCGGCTGGCCGCCGCGGACCTGATCGTGGGCGCGATTATCGTGTGCATCCTGGCGCTGGTCATGGTCCTCGTGGTGCAGACGAACCTGCGACCGCTGGTGGATATCGAGGAGACGGCGGGAGAGATCGCGGCCGGTCATCTGAACCGGCGGGTGCCCGAGCGGGATCCGCGGACGGAGGTTGGCAGCCTCGGCCATTCGCTGAACATCATGCTGAGCCAGATCGAGACCGCGTTCCACGCGCGGGAGCAATCCGAGGCGGCGGCACACCAGTCCGAGGAGCGGATGCGGCGGTTCATCGCCGACGCCAGCCACGAGCTGCGCACGCCGCTGACCGCCATCCGCGGCTTCGCCGAGTACTACCGGCAGCGCGGCGGAGTCGTTCGGCAGCATGAAACGGCCGTGTCGGGTGACGCGTCGGGTGCCGCTCGGGCCGTTCTCGGAGCCGGGCTCAGTCCGGACGACCTGGACCGGATCATGCAGCGGGTGGAGTCCGAAGCCGCCCGGATGGGCTTGCTGGTCGAGGACCTGCTGCTGCTGGCCCGGCTCGACCAGCAGCGACCGCTGTCGCGGCAGCCGATCGACCTGCTCACGCTGGCCGCCGACGCGGTGCACGACACGCGGATGCTGGCGCCCGACCGGACGATCGGTCTTTCCGTGCAGCCCGGCGCGGCGTTCCTCGTCACCGGTGACGAGCCACGGCTGCGGCAGGTCATCGGGAACCTGATGAGCAACGCGCTCACGCACACCCCGGACGGGACTCCGATCGAGGTATCGATCAGCTCCGGGATTCTCGATCCCCGGGCGGCTGACCCGGCTCCGGCGGTGATACTCGACGTGGCCGATCACGGGCCCGGCATGACTCCGGAGCAGGCTCACCGGGTCTTCGAGCGCTTCTACCGCGCGGACCAGGCCAGGACGCGCACCAAGGGCGGCAGCGGGCTCGGCCTCGCGATCGTATCCGCGCTGGTCGCCGCCCACGGCGGCGTCGCCTCGGTGCGCACCGCTCCGGACCGGGGCGCGACGTTCCGGGTCACGTTGCCGCTGTCTCCCGAAGCCCAGGGCAGCTTGTCCGCGGACGACGATGCCGATGAGTTCGGGCAAGCCGAGATGCTGGAGACGGTCGACGAGGCGAGTGAAGTCAGTGTGACGTATGGGACCGCCGTGAGCTCGGGAGCCGTGGACTCAGGAGCCCGGGAAATCGACGAGGGCGATTCTGGGGACACTGGGAACGTCGGGGACACTGGGAACGTCGGGGACACTGGGAACGTCGGGGGCTCTGGGGACGGTGGGGGTACTGGGAGTTGGCGGGATGCTGCGTTCACCGGGCGGCCGCGCGGAGCGTAACCGTCGGCTTCCGCTGATCCGTTGTTCGGCTTTAGCTCCACGGCACCGCATCCCAGCCGCCACTCCCGCCATTTCCCCCGCGCCGTAACCCAGCCGCCGCCATCCTCGAAAAAGATCGTGGAATATCCGGCTTACCTGGAACTCTGGTACCTTATGATTGCCCGGATACTCCGTGAAAGCCCGATCTTCCAGGCAAACCGGACAGCCCGGCCCCATCACGCCCGGCCAGACCAGGCACGGCATACACCCCGCACCACCACACCCAGCAGCCACCGCGCCAGCAGCAAGACCGCAGTGGATCCGCGTCCAGCGGCCTATCCAGCGGACCCCCGCGCACCGGATTCACCGGAACTCAGACCCAGCATTGCCAGGAGTAGGGGTCGGCGAAGACGGCGAAGCGGGCCACCGCGTCGGTGACGTGGTACACGGTGTCGCACGCGACCGCGGTGTTGACCGGGGTCGACGGTGACGTGCAATACCAGCCGTAGGCGTTGTCGGCGACCAGCTCGCTGGTGCCGAGCCCGGCGGCGACGCAATAATTGCCGACATTCAGCACGCCCAGGTCCCGGTTGACCCGCCAGCACTGCCAGGCGTTGGGGTCGGCGTAGTTGGCGCTCACGCTTACCACCTGGCCCGCGCTCAGGTGATACGTCCAGGCACAGACGTCGGTGACCTGAAGCACGAGACTCGAGTTCAGCGTGCAGCGCCAGCCGTAGGCGTTGTTGGCGATCAGCTCGGCGGTGCGGTCACCGATGTGCTGGCAGTAGCCGGCGAAGTTCGGCAGGCCAAGATTTGCGGCGCGGTCCCGGCACCCCCCGCCACCTGATTTGTGCGCGGGCTTGGGGTGCTCTTCGCCTTGGGCTTGGCCGTTGAGATGGTCGGCACCTTGGCAGGAGGCGGAGGGCGTGGCCCGGGCGTGCGGCCTGCGGTGCGCCGCGGGTGAAGATGGCGGCGCGGTCGGACTCGCCGAGGCGCCGGCCGATGAGGCGCGCTGGCGGCCGGGCCGGCCTGGAAGCCGAGGCTGGACGCGGATCCTTTGCCCGGCGAGACGAGCAGGAACGCGGCCACGACCACGCCGGCCAGGACGAGCGGGCCGATCCCGAAGAGCAAGACGTTGGCGAGCCTGCTCCGGCGGTTCCGCCAGGCGGGCGTGCCTTTGGAGGACCGAACGGCCCTGGTGGCTCTGGCTGGGCCCGCTGCTCGCAGGACGCTGGCGCCGAGGCCGCGCCGGGCCGGGGTGGAAGGGGCGGCGAAGGGGCCCGCCGACGGCGGTTCGACGGGACTGCTCGGATACCAGCCCACCGTGGGCTCGGCTTCGGAGCCGGGCTGGGGGGGTAGCTGCGATCCGGATTCAGGCGGAAACGCCGCGGCGCTCGGGCCGGGGCCTGGGTGGCGATCGGCGCCGGGGAGGGTGGCGGCCGGGGCCGGGGCGGGGGCCCGGGTGACGGCCGGGGGCGGGCTGGCGGCCGGGCTGGCGGCCGGCGGGCGGGCCGGGGCGGGCTGGCTTCGGGACTATCGCCGTGGGCTCGGGCGGCCGCGGGCTCGGGACATGAGGACGCGCCGAAGCTCGGCGGGACCGCCGCCCAGGCTGGCCTGGTCGCCGGGACCGTTTCCCGTCTCGGCTGTCGTTGCCGGTCACGATGGCGCCATCTTCCCCAGGAGTCCCCTAGTACATTTCCTGATCTGTCGCCTCATTGCGGACCAATTGTATGGGTCTGGCCCAGGCGAACACGGGACTTTCGGTCAGGAGCGGCGCGAAACCTAGTGGGCTAGCAGGGCGCGGGCGGCGGCGCAGACCGGGTCCCGGTAGGACGCGCCGAACAGGCACGCGTGCACCAGCAGCGGATGCAGCTGGTGCAGCGGGAATCCGGTCCTTCCAGCCCGCCGCCAGCGGCACCGTGTCGTTGTAGCCGGCCATGATCCGGTCGAGGTGGGGCGCGCCGAACAGAGCCAGCATGGCCAGGTCGGTCTCGCGGTGGCCGCCGTGCGCCGCCGGGTCGATGAGCCAGCCCCGGTCGCCCGACCACAGCACGTTGCCGGCCCAGCAGTCGCCGTGGATGCGGCTCGGCGGCTCGGCCGGGCCCGCCAGCGAGCCGATCCGGTCCACCACCGCTTCGACCAGGCGGCCGTCGGCTGGCCGCAGCGCGCCGGCGTCGATGGCCAGCCGCAGGTAGGGAAGGAGCCGCCGGCTCGCGTACCACTGCGGCCAGCGCGGGTCCGCGAGGTGTTGTCCAGCGGCAGGCTGGCGATGAATCCGCGCCACGGAGCGCCGAAACGGTCCGCTCCGGACGCGTGCAGCCGGGCGAGCTCGGCGCCGAAGCGGAACGCGGCCCCGGGCGTGGCCTGACCCGGCTGGACCATGGAAATGACGAGAGCGGCCGGCTCGACGGCCAGCACCTCGGGCACCGGAACGGCCTTGGCCTCGGCGAGCCAGCGCAGGCCGTTCGCCTCGGCCGCGAACGCCGCGGCGTCGGTGTCGTCCGCGCATCGGCGGCTACCTTGGCGAACGCGCGCTGGCCGCCCGCGAGCGTGACCATGAGCGTGCTGATAGCCGTGCTGGGAGCCGACGACGCGTGCCTCGCGCACCGCCAGGCCGGTCAGCCGGGCCAGCTGGCTGGCGCCGGCGGAGCTCACGCCGGGCCGGCGCGGCCGCCGGGCGCGGGGTCGAGCATCTGCGCCAGCCGGGCGGCGATGACCGGCGCGGCCCGGCCGAGCAGGTCGAGCACGTAGCCGAAGTCGGCCGCGCTGCCGCCGTAGGGGTCAGGGATCTCGCCGTCATCGACGTCGCTCAGCCCGCCCACCTCGCCGAACAAGCGGATCCGGTCGCGGACCGCGGGAGAGGCCATCCGTCGCAGGTCAGCGAGGTTACGGGCGTCCATGGCCAGGAACAGATCACGCTCGGGCAGCCAGGAACCGTCAATCTGCCTGGCCCGGTGCGCGGAGCCGTCGTAACCGCGGCTGGCCAGCGCGGCCCGGGCCGATGAATTCATCGGCTCGCCGATGTGCCAGTCGCCCGTGCCCGCGCTGTCCACGATCACCGCGCCGTCCAGGCCGGCCGCCTCGAGCGCGGCCGCGCAGCACCGTCTCGGCCATCGGCGAGCGGCAGATGTTGCCCAGGCAGACGAGACAGACCCGGTAGGGTGCACGCCGGGCTCGCGCGGCAGGCGGCAGCAGTTCTGGAGTCATCACACCAGCATGCAGCAACCGGCGAGCTATTCGGTCGCCGGGTGGGAGCTACCGGCCATGGCCGGCTGCGCGGCCGCGGGCACCCGGGCGGGCAGCCGGTCGGGACCAAAACGAGCGTCCAGCCAGCGGCCCACCCGGCGCCCCAGGCTCTGCATCGGCCGCTCGACGAACAGGTAGGTCAGCGAGCTGACCCCGATCAGGACGAGCCAGGAAGGCCGCGGCCAGCAGCACCTGGAGCCAGAACGGATGGTGCAGGCGCGTCCAGGCGAAGTGGTGATACGACTCGATGAGCAGCGGATGCAGCAGGTAGACCGAGAAGCTGATCAGTCCCAGCCAGGTCAGCGCCCGCGGCCAGCGCACGTGCCGGAGCGCCAGCCCGGCCCCGAACGTCAGGCCGGCCAGCGCGAACGCGGAAACCCAGCGGCGCTCCCAGAGCAGTTCGGCGTGCGCGCTCATGCCCCAGGCGTGGCTGTGCCACAGGCCGGCCGCGATGACAAGCGCGAACACGCCCACCCCGATCGGGATGGCCCGGCGCCACGGATACTGGCCCTGCTCGGCTCGGTAGAACATCGTCCCCGGTGAACATCAGGGCCAGGATCGACAGCGCTTCCCACGGCCAGATCCAGCCGCCGTTGAAGGCGAGCAGCGCGATCGCGACCACGGCCGCCATGGCCGCGCCGAGCAGGCGCGACATGCCGCGTAGCACGACCGCGAACGCCAGCCCGGCCAGCACGGCCAGGTCCGCCACCAGCGCGATCAGGCGCGGGGTGGCCACGTTGTGGATGAGGTAGGCCTGCGGCAGCAGGCCGCCGATCGCCACCGCGGCGACGGCGAAACCTAGCGCGTACCAGCTGCTGCGCTTGTGCACCCGGGCGATGAACAGGGCGGTGATCAGCAGGTAGAACACCATCTCGTAGGACAACGACCAGACCACGTTCGGCAGGTTCTGGCCGCCGAGCACGTTGGACATCATCAGCAGCTGGGACAGGACAGATGCTTCCGGGTCCGAGCCCTCGCCCCGCAGCGACCCGAAGTGCACCAGGTACAGCATCACCGCGATTCCCACGGCCACCAGGTACAGCGGGTACAGCCGGAACAGGCGGCTGACCCAGAACGTTCGCACGCTGCCCTTGCGCTCCAGGGACGCCGGGATGATGTACCCGCTGATGATGAAGAAGACGAAAACGCCGTAGTTGCCTGCGTCGAACCAGTTATAGACCTCCGTGCGGACGTGCTGGAGGAGGTAGTAGCTGAGATGATCGAACACCACGAACAGCGCCGCTATCGCCCGCAAGCAGGTCCAGCCAGGCCAGGCGGCTTCCGGTCCCGGTCGCGGCACTTCCGGGCAATGGTGCGGCCTGGGGCGGCTCGGACATGGACGCCGACTGCACAGCGTCACCGTTAGTCATGTCTGCGTCACCCGCACATACCCCGCTTTGCCTACCCATCGTCACGTTCACGCCTGCGGATCCGGTTCAGCCATGGTAGTTCGTCCCGCCGCCAGGCTTGACATGCCCGTGATAGAGCTACCACGGACCGTTCGGAATATGAGCGCTTTTGTTTTTTTCTCGTGAACCTCCCATGGCCCTCTCACCGAACGCTGAGCGCCGGCGCCGGCCACGATTCGCACCGCCGCGGGGATTACTGCTACGATCACAGCGTTCTTCACGCGCCGCTAGCTCAACTGGCAGAGCAGCAGACTCTTAATCTGCGGGTTCGGGGTTCGAGTCCCTGGCGGCGCACCCATTCTGACCTGGGGTTTTACCGCTTCAGGTCATTTTTTATGTGTCCGTTTTGTCCCCATGTTGGCTCCGTGTTAGCTCGCGTGTCAGGACCGGGGCGCGGCAGGCTTGTTTATCGGCTTCCCGTGGTGGTTACGCAGCGTGAGATATGCTGGTAGTTCCTCCCCCCATAGGCACCGCACCGGCTAAGCAGGATGCGGTCCGCCGAGGTTTTGTTCCTGCGCTTGGAGTGCCAGTTCGGCCGCCATCGACGCGCGGGGAATATCAGTGGGCCACGGGACGTACACCGGAGGTACACCAGGGTCGGCCACACGCGGGCCGACGGCCCGGACCGCGCACTAATGCCTTCCCGGTCGTGATTACCCAGCCCGGGCGCTATGACGGGCCCGGGCAGCCATCCGTGCTCGGGGTTGTAGGGGTGCCGCGGATATCGTGTGGGCCGCACATGGCGACAGGGCGTACGGTTCATCTGTGAGTTTCGAGGTCTTCCCGTGGTCGGGACTGTTCCGTCCCGTTGCTGGCCGGACCTCGGCCGACCGCTGGAGTGATGCCGGGCTGATTGTCCCGGACCGTTCGCTGGCGGCAGCCGGGCTCGGCCCTGTCCCGGAGGGGACCACGTCGGCGTGGTTCGACCGGTACGTAAAGGCGTACGTCACCGCCGGTGACTACCTCACTGGCGCACTGTCCGCCGCAGGGCTGCCTTTTGACCCGGTCCCGTTCATCAACAGCCTGCTGCGGTTGCATCCCCGCGAGGTGTACTGGCAGGTCCTGGTGACGCTCAACCACGCCGCGCAAGACCCGGAGCTGGCCGAGGCGTACCGGGACCGGTTCCTGGCCCGGCTGAACCCGGTGATGGCGCAGGCCGTGCGCCGGGCACTCGACGGCACGGCGGACGGGATGACCCGGGCTCTGCTCGCCCGCCAGCCCGTGCTGCGCGCCATGCGCGCAGTGCTGACCCACCGGCCGACCGACGGATCGGCACCGGGAAGCCTGGCCGCGGCGGTGCCCGGGCTGGATCCTGAGCTAGCCGGAATGCTCCTGGTACATCTCGTGACCGCCCAGCTGCACGCCCCGTACACCACCGGAAACCCCAGGTTCGGAGGCCTTCCGCAGGGCCTGGCCATGGAGATGGTGGCCAACGGCCTGTTCCACGGTCGTGAGCGGCCGGATGTTCTGCTGGCCCGGACCCGGATGCTGTGGGACACCTACGGCACCCGGATCGACCTGGGCAAGCTCAGGCTGCGCGCCCGGCCGCTGGAGCTGCTGCGGGAGGCGACCGATCTGGACCTGGAGGACATCGCCGCGCTGACGCTCGCCTACCACGGGTACGTCCGCGTCCTGCAGCCCGACGGGCTGCCCGGCGTGAATGCGTTCGCCGGGATTCAGATCAGCCGCGATATTGTCGAGACCTACCTCGGCTCGTTCGATCGGCTCCCGGTGGCGCAAGCTGCCGCCCGGCAAGATCGCCCTCATCGTGCTGGCCACGCTGCGCCACCACCACCGCCTGGCCGACATGGCCGGCGGCAACGGCGTCTCCGCCTCCACCATCCACCGGTGGACCTGGGAGATCATCGGGCTGCTCGCCGCCCGCGCCCCGCGCCTGGACCGCGCCCTCGCCACGATCACCAGGCAGGGCGGGGAGGCAGTACTGCTGGACGGCACCCTGATCCCCACCCGCCGCCGCTCCGGCACCGCCAACCGCCGCACCGGCAACGGCAAGCACAAGAAACACGGACTGCTGTTCCTCGCCCTCACCGACGAAACAGGCAACCTGATCTGGATCTCCCCAGCCCGCCGCGGCGCCGCCAGCGAGATCACCGCCGCCCGCCACGACCGCATCGCCGGCCGGCTGCGCGACGCCGGGCTCGGCGCCCTCGCCGACCTCGGGTTCACCGGCCTGGACCCCGACCCCGGCGACCCGGTCATCATCACCGGCTACAAGGCCACCCGGACCCGCAAGACGACCCCCGCCCAGCGCCAGGCCAACCAGGCACTATCCGCCGCCCGCGCTCCCGTCGAGCACGGCTTCAGCGACCTCAAGCACTGGCAGATACTCACCCGCCTCCGCCTCGACCCCGGCAAGGCCACCGCCTTGCTCCGCGCCCTGCTCGTCCTGACCCGCCAGCACACCACCCGCTGACAGACGATCATGACCTATGCCCACAGGCGCCCACCAGGCCGAGCACCACCAACCGCGCCCACACCAGCCCTGCTGACCAGCCAATTCAGGTTGGAACGATCTCACTGGGGACTGGACGGTGCAGCAGGCCCGCAACGTCGCTCTTGCCCTCGGCGCGCGGTTCGAGGACATCAGATTCCTGATCCGCGACCGTGGATCGAATTTCACCGCCTCGTTCGACGCCGTCTTCGAGGCCGCCGGCACCAGGATCGTGCGGACGGCTGTCCAGGCTCCGCGGATGAACGCGATTTGCGAGCGCCTCGTCGGTACCCTGCGCCGCGAGCTTCTGCACCGCGTACTGATCCTCAGGGAGGGCCATCTGTGCGCAGTCCTCGCTGAATACCAGGTGCACTACAACACGGCGCGGCCGCATCAGGGCATCGACCAGCGCGTCCTCGACGGTGGCCACCTCACCGTTGCTGACCTCGACCGCGGACGGATCCTCCGGAAACCGGTCCTGGACGGCCTGATCAACGAATATGCGCGCGCCGCCTGATATTCCGAAGAACCGCAGGTTAGGACGCGGACCCTATTTTCGGGCGGGACAGGATGAGGCACGCCACACACGCAGAAAACTCAGTCATGACCGATGAATGGTCGGACCCGCGGCCGGGACGGCATCGCCAGCATCGTTACGGGCCAGGCGGAGGGCAAAGATGTCGTGGGTTCCGATGCGCCGCCGATAACATGTGACTGCCCGGATACGCGTTCGGCTCCGTAGCTGAAGGTGGCGCGGCCATCGTTGTCCCAGGTCATCTCGAACACGTTCGGGTGAGCTTTCACGCCTTTGACGCGCAGGCCCGGCCGGAACGGCCGATCCGGGCCACCAGATCCGGCACGAAGGCTTCCTTGACTACCTTGCGGAACGCATCCCGCTGCTGGGGCGTCAGGTCCTTCCAGTCCTTCTCGAAACGCGGCAGCGTCTCGAACGTCAGCATCAGGCGTCTGCAGCCAGCGCGTCAAGATGCGCGAACATATCGTCGGCCGACTCGTGCGCCGTTCCTCGCCCGGCTGCGATCTCCTCGTCCGCCTCGCGTTCCCCGGCCAGCCACTGGGGGATGAAGAACCAGGCCTGATCGGTCGGGATGGACACGTAGCCGCGTACCGTTATTGTCCCGTCGTCATGAACGGCGAACTCCACCTCATCGCCCCCACTGATATGCAGCGCGCGCCTGATCTCCTCGGGCAGCGTCAGCTGGGCACCGCGCTGCCGACCGCGCCCCAGGCACCCAGGATGAACGCCTATGCGGAACGCTTCGTCCGCACAGCACGGGCCGAGTGCACCGACCAGATGCTCATCGCCGGCGAACAGCACCTGCGCACGATCCTGGCCGACTACATCAACCACTACAACACCGGCCGCAGCCACCAGGGTGAGGGAATGAACCTGCGCGCGCCGGCCGACGATCCGGACGTCATCGCCTTCCCGGTCCCGGCCACCCGGATACAGCGCAGAACCAGGCTCGCAGGACTGATCAACGAGTACCGGCAAGCAGCATGAAACACCAGGCCAGCGTAAGCAGACCAGTTCTCGACCAGTACAGGTATTTGGGGACTATGCACACACGGGCGGCTCTAGCCAGGACTAGCCCGTCCGGTCAGGGCTGCTCGCCGCTGCCCGGTTCGGTCTGGCTCGCCTGCATCTTGGCCTTCGCGGTTTCTGGCATGACCCGGCCGACCGCCACCTGGGCCTTGTTCTTCGCCGAGCCGGCCACCACATGGTCCTTACCGGCCATCAGGGCCTCGAAGCCTTCCCGGGCCACCTCAGCCGGATCGTCTTTGCTGGTCTGGTCCATCAGCTTGGTGTCGTGCATCCCGGCCCGTTCGAAGAACCCGGTGTCGGTCGGACCCGGCATCAGCGCGGTAACCGTCACGCCGGTGTCGCGCAGCTCGTAACGGATCGCTTCGGCGAAGGACAGCAGGAACGCCTTGGACGCCGCATAGGTCGCGTGATACGGGCCGGGCGCCGACGCGGCGATGGAGGAGGTGAACAGCAAGCCTCCCGAACCGCGGGCAATCATATCCGGCAGCACGCGCCTGGCCAGGTGCACCGCACCGGTGATATTCAGGCTGATCAGGTTCAGCTCATCGGACAGATCATTGTTCCGGGCGAAGTCCCCGCCGACTCCGACCCCGGCGTTGAGCGCCACCGCATCGGGCGTGCGTCCCGTGGTCTGGATGGCCTGGCACAGCTCCTCCACGCCCTCGTAGGTGGCCAGGTCGACGCGGACCGGACTGGTCGTGATCGGATTATCGTGCGCCAGCGAACTGGCGGCGGCCGCGATTCGGTCGTCCTCGGCCGCGATGACCAGATCGAAGCCGGCCTCGGCGAACCGGGCGGCCAGCTCCCGGCCGATCCCGCTGGACGCCCCGGTCACCACCGCGAGCGGCCTGCCGTTTGGTGTGCTCATCTTTCGCCCCTTGTTCACTAGGTCCGGGCTCGCCCGTCCAAGGAAGTGCCCGAGCCGGTTTCCGTTAACTACGTGCCCCGCCCTGCGGGCGGCCGGGCCCACTGCCCGGCGGTAGCGGGTTCAAACGGTCCGGGGCGGGCGTCTGCCGGTGCCCTGACCGGGATCGCGGTCGGCGCGCTGGCCAAGGAACTGCGGTCGATACTCCCCCGGGCGGCGCCGGTCCGGCCAGCAGGGGGTCGGCCACTCCGGCCGCCACCCCTACCTGGAGAACAGCCGGATCCAGCCGCCGGGAAATTTCCGAGAAACATGGCCCGGGATGGGATAGCGGCCGGGATCGCGGGCAGCAGCGCAGCCGCGGGTTCAAACAGCGGGCTCGTGACGTCGGCCCGCAGCACTCCAGGGAGCATGCCGCTGCGGGCATCTGCCCGAGACCCGAGGAGTTATGGATGTTCCGTCATACCGATTACCTGCAGTTCGACGCGGCGCCTGAGAAGCCCGATCCGGTGTACGCGCACAAGCTGCAAGAGCTCATCGGCGGCGCATACGGCGAGATGACCGTCACCATGCAGTACCTGTTCCAGGGGTGGAACTGCCGGATGCCCGGCAAGTACAAGGACCTGATCATGGACGTGGCGACCGAGGAAATGGGTCACGTCGAGATGATCGCGACCATGGTCGCCCGGCTGCTCGAAGGCGCTCCGGCCACCGCGACCACCAAGGCCGCGGCGGCGGACCCGGTGGTCGGCGCGGTGCTGGGCGGGATGGATCCGCAGCAGGCCATCGTGGCCGGCGGCGGGCCGCTGCTGGCCGACGCCAACGGCTATCCGTGGAACGGCCGGTACATCGTAGCCAGCGGCAATCTGCTCGCGGACTTCCGCGCCAACGCCGCGGCGGAGTCCCAGGGCCGGGTCCAGACCGCGCGGCTTTATAACATGACCGACGACCCCGGCGTGAAGAACATGCTGAAGTTCAACCTGGCCCGCGACACGCTGCACCAGAACCTGTGGCTGAAGGCGATCGAGGAGCTGCAGGCCGACGGGCTGGAGACCACGGTCGCGCCGAACGCGCTGTTCGACGAGGAGTACGCCGAGCACGCCACCTCGGTCTGGCACCTGTCCGACGGGACGGCCGGCGCCGAGGGCGGCTGGGCGTCCGGCCCGCAGCCCGACGGCACGCATGAGTTCGGCTACCTGCTGAGTCCTGAGCCGCTCGGCGCCCCCGGCTCGGTTCCGGCACCGGACCCGAAGCTGTACGCCACCTACGACGGTTCTCTGGGCAAGCCGTCCGGGCCCGCCATGGGCACCGAGACCGGCCTGGCCGGCAAGATCAAAGATGCCCTTACCTGAGCTGATCGGCCGCGGGGGCCTGACCTGAAGCCGCCCGCCGCGGGCCAGCGCGGAACACGAGCCTGGCCCCGGCGGGCGGCCCGGGTCCCGTTCAGGCGTGCGGCCATAACCATTACCGGAGGAACAACACCATGAACCAGCCAGCACAGCAGCAGAACCCGCCGGGCACCGAACAGCAGATGCGCCCGGCGCCAGATCACGGCGAAGCCAGCTACCAGGGATCGGGCCGCCTGACCGGCAAGGCCGCGGTAGTGACCGGCGCTGATAGCGGCATCGGCAAGGCAGTGGCGATCGCGTTCGCCCGCGAGGGCGCGGACGTGGTCATCTCCTACCTCGACGAGCACGAGGACGCCGAAGACACCAGAAAATGGGTCGAGGATGCCGGCCGCAAAGCGGTCCTGGTCCCCGGCGACCTCACCGACGCCGCGCACTGCCGGGCGGTCATCGACCGCGCCGTGCAGGAACTCGGCCGGGTCGACATCCTGGTCAGCAACGCCGCCTTCCAGGCCACCCATGAGGACCTGACCGAGATCAGCGACGAGGAATGGGACTACACGCTGGCCACCAACTTGTCCGCCATGTTCCGCCTGTGCAAGGCCGCCGTGCCGCACATGCCAGCGGGCGGGTCGATCATCGGCACCACCTCGGTGAACTCCGACACCCCATCGCCTCAGCTCCTGCCCTACGACGTCACCAAGGCCGGCGTCGCGAACTTCATGGCCGGCCTGGCCCAGCTGCTGGCCGACAAGGGCATCCGGGCCAACAGCGTCGCCCCCGGGCCCATCTGGACCCCGCTGATCCCGGCTACCATGCCGGCCGAGCAGGTCGAAAGCTTCGGCCAGCAGGTTCCCCTCAGCCGGCCCGGCCAGCCCGCCGAAGTCGCCCCCGCCTACGTCTTCCTGGCCTCCGATGAGGCCAGCTATGTCTCCGGCGCCCGGATCGCCGTCACCGGCGGAAAACCCATCCTGTAAGCCCCGGCGCGGGTTCGGGGAGGCAGGCCGCGAGATGCCAGCCGATTGCGGTCCGGGCGTCACCAGGTGAGACGACCTGTGCGGCTAGGCCACGCGGACGAACAACCTTCCGGTTCTCTGACCTATGCGGACAGCTGGCCAGGACGCCGCCGAGGTGGCGGACTGATCCGAAGGGCCCACCAGTACAGGCATCCATGGACCAGAAAGCTCGAGATTCGCGCCCACCGAGATGCCTCCAGGTAACGGCCTGCTGACAATGGCTAACGACACGATCAACGGGTCCTCCGGGCTCGGGTTGACGCAGAATTGGGGCACATCCTCGATGGGGTTGAGCACGGCCGAGATGCCCATTAGCGGGTGCCTGAAATCCGGCCCGGCCGTCCGTCGCCGGCCACCAGATAACGGTCGAGCGCGGTCACGGTCATCACAGGAATACCTCCATCCCCGCTCTCGAAGGTAGTCAGCGGTTACTGAGGGGCGGGTGCCTCACGGCAGCTTGGCAGAGAGGAGATCACCCCAATCATCCTGCTCCCTCAGCGCGGCCGTCTAGAACGCCGGCCGGGGAAGGAAGGAACATAGTGGTCTGGGTCTTTTTCGTCATTGCTGGACCGCTCCTGCTCATTGGTTTTGCCGGTTACATTTTCCGCGGCAGGCGGTGCCCGCGCGTAGCAAAGCGGCAAATTAAGGAACTGCAGGCACTTTATGACCGAACACCGAGAAGAACCCTGGTAGATCCTTAGGAGAAAGCACACCATGAAGACCACCCAGAAAGCGGCCACCGCGGCGGCTGCCGCCGCCGCCAGCATCGGACTGGCCATCGCCCAGCTCCGCCGCAGCCGGGCCCGTGCCCCGGCGGACGCATCGGCCGAGTCCCGGAACCGATGGCGGGCCGTGACCGTGAACAAGCCCGCCGCTGAGGTGGCACCCGGCGGGAAACTCCCGGAGCCCCTGACCGCCCTCGGCGACCGCGTCGAGATACGGATCACCCCGGCCCCGGACGGCAAGGGCACCGAAATCGCGGTGCGGCTGCGCGAACCGGAGCCATCTGGACTCGCGGCCATGCCCGCCCGGCTGGCGGGCCACGATGCCCGGCAGGCCGTCCGGTCCGCGCTGCGAGAAAGCAAGGCGCTGATCGAAGTCGGAGAGGTCCTGCGGATGGACCCGCGGCCCGCCGGGCAGCGGACGTCCACCCCCGGCGGGAAGCTGCTCGACGCGGCCACGAAGCGCGCCCGCGCGGAAGGGGTGCTGTGAGATGAAGGCAGTGACCTGGCGGGGGATCAACAAGCTCGCCGTCGAAACCGTGCCGGACCCGCAGATCCTCAACGCCGGGGACATCATCGTCAAGGTCAGGCTTTCTACGACCTGCGGCTCGGACCTGCACCTGCTCGGCGGCTACATCCCGGCGATGCGGGCCGGCGACATCCTCGGCCACGAGTTCATGGGCGAGGTCGCCGAGGTCGGCCCGGCCGTGCGCACCCACAAGGTCGGGGACCGGGTGGTGGTCTGCTCGTTCGTCAGCTGCGGCCGGTGCTGGTACTGCGAGCAGAAACTGTTCTCGCTTTGCGACAACGGGAACCCCAACCCGGCGATCACCGAAGCCATGTGGGGGTACGCCCCCGGCGGCTGCTTCGGATACTCCCACGCGATGGGCGGCTTCGCCGGCAGTCACGCCGAGTACATCCGGGTGCCGTTCGCCGACCAGGGCGCGTTCGCCATCCCGGACGAGGTCGACGACATGACCGCGCTGTTCGCCTCGGACGCCGCCGCCACCGGCTGGACCGGCGCCGACCAGATCGGCATCCAGCCCGGCGACGTGGTCGCGGTCTGGGGCGCGGGCGCCGTGGGCCAGATGGCCGCGCGGGCCGCCATTCTCAAGGGCGCGGAGCGGGTAATCGTGATCGACCGGCTGCCGGAGCGGCTGGCCCAGGCGGCGGACATCATCGGCACCGACACCATCAACTACGCCAGCGACAGCGTCGCCGCCGAACTGCGGGAGCGCACCGGAGGCCGCGGCCCGGACATCTGCATCGAGGCGGTCGGCATGGAAGCCGACAGTCCCGGGTTTCACTACCTCTACGACCAGCTCAAGCAGCAACTCCGCCTAGAGACCGACCGGGCCATTGCTGTCCGGGAAGCGGTGCACGCCTGCCGGAAGGGCGGCGGCGTCTTCGTCCTCGGCGTGTTCGGCGGGCTGGTGGACAAGTTCCCCCTCGGCGCGGTGATGAACAAGAGCCTGACGCTGCGCGGCGCCCAGATGCACGGTCACCGGTACATACCGGAGATCCTGCAACGCATGGCGCGGGGTGAGGTGACGACCTCCCATCTGGCCACGCACGTGATGCCGCTGGAGCAGGGCCCGGAGGGATACCGGATGTTCAAGGACAAGGAGGACGGCTGCGTCCGGGCCGTGTTCCGGCCCGGCAGCTGACCGCATCAACCGGCACAAGGCTGCTAATTCGCAGCGGCCGGACACCCACTAGAGGGGACCATGAGAACGTCTCCGCCCGTCAGCAGGGGCGGGGTGGTCTGCTCGTCCGCGGCAGGCAATTATCCTTACGCGGGCTGCGCAGCGACGTCGACGAGATCTCCGGGTAGCTGACCCGCGGATCCACTGTCGGCGAACGAGCGAGTATCTCCATGCTCGGACAGGACGTGCTTACCTCCCACTCGGACGGCTCGCTGATCCCGAACAGCTTGAGCGGCACATCGGCCAGCGCCATCGCGGCCGCCCCGATCAGCAGGACCGGAACCGGCGCCGACGGCGTTATCCCACGTTTGCGCAGAGCGCCGATCACAAGGCCGGCCATGGCCCCGACAACGACGCCCACGCCGGTACCCAACAGCGGCCCCAGGCCGGCCAGCCGGTTGTCCCGTTCGTCATCGTCGCCTGGTATCTCGACGTCGGCGCGGTCGGCGACGGCGCCGACGAGATCCTGCGGGGCCGAGCTGCTCCCCCGGCCCCGCACCGGCATGTCCAGGTAGGTCGCCGCGTCAAAGCGGTCGTTCCTGCTGCCCCCGCTGCTGCCCCGTGCAGGAATCCCAGTGCCATGTTCTTGTCCCTTTCATAACATTGATGCTCGTGAGGCTGCCGAGCGCGCGGCCCGGGGCCTTACGCCTCGCGCAGCGCAGCCATCACCACGAGGTGAAGTCCGGCACGCTGGTCGCCCCGGGGACCCTGACCTGGCGGAACATGCCTGCTTCAGCGACCTGGTGACGACCTACGGGAAGACGTTCCACACCTGGCAGTATGACTGCGACGACTTTCACGGGATCCCGGAGCTGATGATGGGCTTTACGCAGACGGCAGGCCGATGATCCGCGACCGCGGGCTCAGCGTTTCCGCCGCGCGCAAGCGGCAGAACCGCGCTGGTATCCCGGCCCCGGCGGTGGTGCCGGGCGCCAGCTCCTGGGAGAGCGGCCGGACCGTTCAGACACACCTGGCGGAGACGGACTTCAAGCGGTAGGCGCCCGGGTCTGTGACCGGCGGCATGAGCGGGCGTTATCGGGGCAGGGCTGGAAGCGGCACGAGGAAAGACGAGAAGAGGGCGACGGAAAACCGGCTCGCTAGCGAAGGAGACCCCATGCCGAAGACTACGAAAAGCGGCCAGCCCAAGAAGGAAGAGCTGCCGGGCACGCTGAAGCGCTCACCGGCGAAGGCGCAGCGGACCTTCACCAAGGCGCACGACAGCGCGGTCGAGACCTACGGCGAGGGAGAGCGCGCGCACCGGGTCGCTTACGGTGCGGTCAAGCACAGCTTCGAGAAGACGGGTGATCACTGGGAGCCGAAGGACCACAAGGGGCCGTCCGATCCCCGGTCGAAGAACCCGAGGGCCCGGCACAACGAGGGCGAGACTTTCGGCGGCGTGGACTATGAGGGCCACAGCAAGAAGGAGCTCTACCAGCGGGCCGCCGACCTAGGCGTGCCGGGCCGCTCGAAGATGTCGAAGAAAGAACTGGCCCGGGCCATCGCCCGCAAGCAAGACTGACCGGTCAGGCGTCCATGACGGCCCGGGGCCACCGCGGGCACCAGCTCGTCGTCGAGACGTCCGAGACGATGTGCCCGGCGTCAAGCTTGCCATCGGGGATCGCCCCAGCGACGGCCTGCGCGGCGGCGCACTGCGCCGCCACAGTCAAGTCGGCGGCGGCGCCGTCGAGCAAGCCGCGGAAGATGCCGGGAAGGCCAGCACGTTGTTGATCTGGTTCGGCTGGTCGCTACAGCCGGTGGCCACCACGGCCGCGTGCCTGTACTGGTCGATTTCCGGGTCCGGATTGGCCAGGGCGAACACGATGGCACCGTCGGCCATCCGGGGCACGTCCTGCTCGCCGAGCACGCCGGCGGCGCTGACCCCGATGAACACGTCGGCGCCGTCCAGGACCTGCCCAGACCGGTACCGGCGAGCCGGGCTGGGTGTGTCCGGCCAGCCACCGCTTCTCCCCGGCGAGGTTCTCCCGGATCCGGGTGCAGGACGCCGTGACTGTCGAAGACGGCTATCTGGGCCGCGCCGGCGGCTTGCAGGAGGCGGACGATCGCGACCCCGGCCGCGCCTGCGCCGGACAGCACGATCCGGGCGTCATCCAGCGTCTTGCCGGTTACCCGCAGCGCGTTCAGCAGGGCCGCCAGGACCACGACGGCGGTACCGTGCTGGTCGTCATGGAAGACCGGCACATCCAGGGCGTCCCGCAGCTGCCGTTCCAGGTCGAAGCAGCGCGGCGCGGCGATGTCCTCCAGGCTCACCCCGCCGAACCCGGACGCGACCGCGCGGGTGCACCAGACCATCTCCGGCACCTCCCGCACATCAGGCACAGCGGCCAGGCGTCGATCCCGGCAAACCGCTTGTACAGCGCCGCCTTGCCCTCCAGCACCGGCAACGCCGCGCGGACCGATGTCGCCCAGGCCGAGCACCGCCGACCCGTCGCTGACCACCGCGACCGAGTTACCGCGCACGGTCAGCCGGACCGCCGCCAGGTCCTCCGCGATCGCCCGGCGGTCCTCGTCGACACCCGGCGTATAGACCCGCGCCAGCGCCCTGGCGTCATCGGTCTTCACGGCCGGTCTTGTCACGATCCTGGCAGCCATCCTGAGCTTCTCCCTGTCACCGGTCCAGATCGATCAGCGCGAGGCCGACCTGGGGCCGGTAGGTCTTGCGCAGCCCGGCGTCCGTCTCGCGGATGGCCACCTCCAAGGTGGGCCAGACGTGCTCTTCCAGCAGGTGCCCGCCGCGGGTGGCACCGTCCGGCAGGCCGAGCACCGCATGGACGTGCGGCTGCGGGCCGTCCTCGCCGAGAGCCGCGTCGGACCAGGGAGAGGACTTCGCACCGCTGATCCAAACAGACCGGCCAGGCAATCCCTGGCCTCCCGGTCGAACCAGCCGATGGCAGCCCGCTCGAAGGCCCCACCGCGGGTGATCTGGGCGCCGGCCAGATGCCGGTCGTGCCGGTCGCCGGTGAAACCGGACAGCGCCGCGAGGCTTCGTCGCCCGGGTCGAGCACGACGACGCAGGCGTGCGCGGCGGCCCCTTCGAAGCTTCCAGCGCACGATGATCTCTCGCAAGCGTCCCTGATACGACCGAGCCGCCGGTTACCCCGCACCGGGACCGGCAAACGTCTCACCGCGTCTGCTCCGCGGAAACGGCGTGCTGGAGCGGCTTCCAGCTCAGGCCCGCTTTCCCCGGCGCGGCCGGCTGGTCGTGGTCGTGGATGTGGGCCTCACCGGCGTGCTCGTGCTCGAAGTTCTGGATATGCGTGATATGAAAGCGCCGGTGGGTGTGCACTAATCCCTCATGGTCGGATCGTTCCCATCCGGCCGCGGGCGCGTTTTCCATCATGGCTGATCCTGTCCGGCAGCACGGCAGACACCGCACAATCGGGCGCTCGCTACCCCCGGCCCCGGCCGGCCAAGAACACGCCCAGCCCGGTCAGCAGCATCCGCCGCCGACCGTGCAGGTCCGCCAGCCAGCCCATGGCCGGCGTGGCGATGGTGGCCACGATCAGGTAGACGGTCACCAGTCAGGGCGCCCACTCGGGTGAGGCACCAGCGTCTGCTCCACGTCGTGGATGGCCGGCACGATCGAGGTCTGCTGGTAGCCGAAGGCGACGTCGGCCGCCAGCAGCGCGCCGATCACTGCCCGCGGCCGCACCCCCGGTCATCGCCCCGCCCGTGCGGGCACTGTCCTTCCTTGTCTGGCCCTTTCTCGTCTGGGTCATCCCCCGTGCGTGTCCAGCACCAGCTTGCCGAGGACCTTGCGGTCACTGATGCGCTCGAACGCCTGGCCGACCTGGTCCAGCGGCAGCGCAGCGTCGACCGGGACGCTGAGCTCCCCGGCGGCCAGCGCCCGGAGCGCCTTTCCGATGGCGGAGCTCATGGCCTCGTCGGATTCCAGCAGGCCCGCGTAACCCAGGACCCGGATGCCCTTGCTGTACAGCGACTGGAGCGGGACCTGGCCCTGAGGCCCAGCGGAGGCGCCGAAGATGACCAGCCGCCCGTGCGGCTGCAGGGCTTCGATGGCGGCGCCGGTGAAGCCGTCGCCGAGCCCGTCGAACATGACGGTCGGGCGGAACGGGGCCGCGGCACCGGCCAGGCCCCCGGCATCGGTCACGATCACGTCGTCGGCGCCGCGTCCGGTGATCCAACCGGAGTTGCCCTGCTGGCCGGTCTGGCCGATCACCGTGGCCCCGGCGGCATGCGCGGCGGACACGATGATGCTGCCCACGCCGCCGCTAGCCCCCAGCACCAGCACCGTGTCATCGGCGCTAACGTGAGCGAGCTCGTGAACGGTCCGCCACGCGGTGACCCCGGCCACCCCCATGGCGGCGGCCGTTTTCAGGTCCACGCCTTCGGGCACGTCGACCAGCGCGGCCCGCGGCACGACCGCCGCGTTCGCCCACAGGCCGTCCCGGGCGGTACCGATGCCGTACCCCCGGGCCACGACCGGTCGCCCGTCTACCGTCCCCGCCCCCTCTGTACCGAGGGTGCGGGGTACCGGTGCCTCCGCGGCCACCCGTCCCTCAGCGGCGTACATGTCGACCGGATTGACACCCGAGAACGCGACTTTGAGGACCGCTTCCCCGTCGCCGGGCTCGGGCAGCTCTACCTCCTGGATCTCCAGCGGCTTGCCGTGTTCCACCAGGCGGGCGGCGGTTATACGCATGAGGCCTCACTTTCAGGATTATCACCGGCAGTACGGGCTGCCGGTCGCAGGCCGGTGGCCGGGCCACGTTCCCCGGCCGGCGAGCCACTCGATCCGCGGCTGTGATGCGATCTGCGCCACGAATTCCTCCAGCGCGGGCGCGGTCAGTGTCCGGAAGCGGCCCCACGCTGCCCGCACCACCGGGCGGTAAACCAGATGATGGAGCCGGACAGCGACGGTGCGCCGACGCGCCAGGCCGCAGCCGCGGATACCGCGATCAGCCGGACTCGTCCTGCCTGTAGACCCAGTGGTCGCCGCGTTTCTCGAACGTTGCTTGAGCTCGGCTTAGGCGGCGCGAACTGCCTGGTCTCCTTGCCCGTATGCCTGGACGGCACTGGCGAGGGCCTGGTGAACATCTCCTGGGTCTCCTTCAGCGAGCGCTGGAGGGTGGCCGGTAGTTCACCGGCTGGCTGCGAGTTATAGCGGCTGCTTCTCCAGGTGCGGCGGGAGGTTATGCATGGTGATCTGGGCGATCGGGCTGCTGCTCGTCACCGCGTATCAGGACCCAAGTCAAGTCAACTATGTGCCGCAACCTGTATGTCACCCGGACCGGTGCGGACCGCCGGCCCGGACTCCGTCCTGCGGCCGTGCCCTCCCAGAACCGTAACATCAAGCTCCGCAAGGTCGCCGAGCGGATCATCACCGGCATCACCGGCCAACCCCCCCACGGTCGTCACCCTTAGCACCTGACCCGAGATGATCATCGGGCCAGCAGCAGGCTCGGGCCGCTCTACGTACTGGGCGTGACGTCGGCGGCTGCTACCCGCTTCCAGAACGATGTGGTCAACGGACTACATGACGTGGACCGCCCTCGGCCTCACCATTCGCTGACCGGGGCGCATAACCGCCGCGCTGTGGGTAGCGACTATGCGCTTCTACCTGGAAGAGGCAGCCGAAGGAGAAACATGACCGCGCCATCGACGGAACAGCCGCCGCCCAGCCAGGAACAGGAATATCCGGGCCGGACCGCCGAGATGGATCCCCGGCCGCGCGACGACATGCGCGACTACGAGGGCCGGGGCCTGATGGCGGGAGCCCGCGCCCTGATCACCGGCGGCGACTCGGGTATCGGCCGGGCCGTCGCCCCGGCATTCGCCAGGGAAGGCTCCGACGTCGCGATCGCCTACCTGTCCGAGATCGAGGACTCCAATGCCGCCCGCACGGCCGAACTGGTCGAGGCGGCCGGGCGGCGGTGCGTGACCATCCGCGGTGACCTCGCCATCGAAGACAACTGCCAGCGCGCCGTCGAGCAGACCGTCACCGAACTCGGCGGGCTCGACGTGCTGGTGAACGACGTCGCGACCCAGGAGCCAGTCGACGACCTCGCCGAGCTGAGCACCGGGCAGTGGGAATGGACGTTCCTGGTCAACGTCCACAGCTACTTCTGGACCACCCGGGCCGCGCACAGGCACCTGCCCGGCGGCGGCGCCATCATCAACACCTCCTCCATCAACGGGCTGCGCGGCAACAAGACCCTGATCGACTACGCCGCGACCAAGGGCGCCATCCTGGCGCTCACCTACTCCCTGGCCCAGGCCCTGCGGGACCGTGGCATCCGGGTAAACAGCGTCGCCCCCGGCCCGGTCTGGACGCCGCTGATCCCGCCACCCTCGGCGAGGAAGAGGCCGGGTCGTTCGGCCGCCAGGTGCCCGTGGGGCGCGCCGCTCGCCCGGACGAGATCGCCCCGTCCTACGTCTTCTTCGCCAACGGACGCCTGTCCAGCTACTACTCAGGAGAGGTCCTCGCCCCCGTCGGTGGCGAAACCCTCCCCGGGTAAGGAGACCGGGATGGGCATTGCCTTGGTACCGGCGGCGGTAGCCCCGGTCGCGAACACGCTCGGCGGGCAGGGCTGGCGCCAGACGGCCGAACTGGGAATGGCGCTGCTGCTGTCCGGCGCCATCGGCCTGGAGCGGGAAGTCCGCCACAAGGACGCCGGGCTGCGGACCCACATCCTGGTCGGGGTCGGCGCGGCCCTGTTTATGTTGATCAGCAAATACGGGTTCACCGATGTCCTGGAGAACAGGCTGGTGGTGCTGGACCCGTCCCGGATGGCCGCGCAGATCGTGTCGGGCATCGGCTTCATCGGTGCCGGGCTGATCTTTGTCCGCCGTGACGCGGTGCGCGGCCTGACCACGGCCGCCTCCATCTGGGTGACCGCGGCGGTGGGATCGGCGGCCGGCGCGGGCCTGCTGATCCTGGCCGCCGAGGCCACGGGCATCTACGTCGTCGTCACGCTGGTCCTGCCGGTCGCGCGGCGGCACCTGCCGCTGGCGGCGGCCGGGACCTCCACGCTGCGCGCGGTGACCCTGCATGTTCACGGCAAGAGGCCGGTCACCAAGCTGACCGAGCTCGACCACGTGGACGCGATAATCGCGACCAGTTACCAGCCCGCCGATGAGTAGGGCGGTGCCCCCGGGACTGGTCTATCCCGGCCCGGACGAACCGGTCACCCGTGAGGTCCTGTCCCGGCTGGACGAGCTCAATCCTTGCTCGGAGCACTGGAAGATCCTGATCACGGCGGGTATGGGCTTCTTCGCCGACGCCTACGACCTGTTCATCATCGGCGTCGCCGGCACCCTCATCGCGGCCGGATGGCATATCGCGAGTTACCAGAAATCGCTGCTGTCGTCCCTGGCCCTGCTCACCTCGGCCGCCGGGGCGGTCGTCTTCGGCCGCCTCGCGGACAAGCTGGGCCGCAAGAAGGTGTACGGCTATGAAGTGCTCGTGCTGGCCGCGGGCGCGATCGCCTCGGCGTGCGCGCCGGGCATCTGGTGGCTGATCGCCTTCCGCGGGATCCTCGGGTTCGGCATCGGCGGTGACTACCCGGTCAGCGCCACGATCATGAGCGAGTGCGCGTCCCGCCATGACCGCGGCCGGATGGTCTCCCTGGTCTTCTCGATGCAGGGTGCGGGCCTAGTGATCGGGCCGCTCGTCGCCATCGGCCTGCTCAAGGCGGGCCTGCGCCCGGATCTCGCCTGGCGGGTCATGCTCGCGCTCGGCGCAGTCCCGGCGCTGGCGGTCTTCTGGCTGCGGCGGCGCCTGCGGGAAACCCCGCGGTTCCTGCTCGCCCGGGCCGAGACGGCCGGCACCGGGCAGCCGGCCGGGATCCGGGGCGTGCTGGCCGAGCCGCGGCTGCTGCGCTGGCTGGCCGGCGTTAGCCTGGCCTGGCTGCTGTTCGACTTCGCCTACTACGGCAACACCATCTCTTCACCCGTGATCGTCAAGCTGGTCTCACCGCACGCCAGCCTGGTCGGCGCTACCGCCATCACGCTGGCCATCTTCGCCGTCGCCGCGCTGCCCGGCTACCTGCTGGCCGCTTTCACCATCGACCGGATCGGCCGCAAGCTCATGCAGGCCGGCGGATTCGCGGTCATCGCCGCGGCGTTCGCGGGCTTGTGGCTCATCCCGGGGGCCACCACCACGGTGCTGCCGTTCCTGCTGCTGTTCGGCGCGACCTATTTCTTCGCCGAGTTCGGGCCTAACACGACTACCTTCGTCTACCCGGCCGAGATCTTCCCGGTCCGGGTCCGGACCACCAGCCACGGCATCGCCGCCGCGGCCGGGAAGCTCGGCGCGTTCGCCGGCACCTACGCGCTGACCGCGCTGCTGCCCGCTATCGGGTTCGGCCGGACCAGCGCCATCGTGGCCGGCGTCTGCCTGCTCGGCCTGCTCGTCACGGTCACCCTGCTGCCCGAGCCCAAGGGCACCAGCCTCGAAGAACTCACCGAGCCCGGGCCCGGCCACGCACACACGACACGAGCGGCGCAGGGCCGGCGCGCAGCACTGCCGGGATCTTCTGCCGAGCCGCGAGCAAGAGGGTTAGCACACCTCCGCGAGGGCAGGGAGGCGGTCCGTCCAGGCCCGAACCGAGCAGCAGAAATGGCAGACGTCTTCACCGTCCTGGCTCGGGATCACCAGGAAGTCAAGGGCATGCTGGCGGAACTCGAGCGGGGCCCGACCGGGGCCAGCGGAGCCACCGAGGACCAGCTCGCGCTGCGGAAGAAGATGACGGAGCAGCTCATCATCGAGGAGTCCAGGCACGAGGCACTGGAGGAGATGTACTTCTGGCCCGCGGTGCGGGACCGCCTGAAGTCCGGCACCACGCTGGCCGACGAGGCGACCGGGCAGGAGCAGGACGCCAAGCAGGTGCTGGCCGACCTGGACAAGCTCGGCCCGGACGACGCGGACTTCGAGCGGCTGCTCGGCACGTTCATCGTGGACGCCCACCAGCACATCGAGTTCGAGGAGTCGCAGGTCTGGCCGCTGATGCGGACCGCGCTGCCTGCTGACGTATCGGCCGAGCTCGGCGAGAAGATCGCCGAGGGCAAGAAGAGCGCGCCCACCCGGCCGCATCCGCACACGCCGCCCTCGCCGGGGGCGCTCAGGACGGCGGGGCCGGTCGCAGCCGCGGCTGACAAGGCCAGGGACGCGATGACCGGCCGGGGTGACTGAACGGAGCCGGGCATACGCCGGCCTCTCATAGCTGCCGGCGTATGCCCGGTTCGCTCTCGGCCTGCCCGAATCTGGTGTCCGAGATCACCCTTCAGTGATATGCGGGCCCGGCCGCGGAGCCCCAGCGGCAGCACGGTCCGCTGGGCGCTATCTTCCAGGAGCAGGGCCAGGCCGACTGTGAGTACGTCCGGGGCATGGCATAGGTCGATGCGGGAATTAGCCGACATTCTCGTTGACTTTCACGCGGCAGCGGGATGCACCTTGTGGTAGCCGGGCACGCTGCCAGAGGGAAGGACCCCGGCACACAGCGCATAGCTCATCAGGGTTACCGGCCATTTACGTCTCCTCTTGCGCTCACAACTCCGCTGGGGGCGGCAGGCCCCGGCCCCTCTCAGCGAGGCGGTCGGTCAGTGCATCGCCGGTCCTGCCTGATCGGAGCCGCCCACCTGCTTAATCAGCTCATGGCAGCGAGCGGCCCGGGCCGAGTCCTCTTCCATGGTCTGGCGGAAGAACTGGGCGATATCCTGCAGGCCCGCGTTCTCGGCATCGCGGACGTACTGGCCGTAGTCATGCCCGGCCTTGAGCGAGTGATACTGGACCGAGATCAGGTCGAACGTCACATCATCAAAGCCGGTTTCTCCGGTAGCCATCATTGGTTTCCTTCTGGATCGGGGCCGCCAGTACTACCCAGCCGGAGCCAGCGAAACGGCGCGGATTTCCTGCGGCGGGCCCGGGCCCTTCGCGTTGTCGCTGGCTGTGGCCAGTGCCCTGCTGCTGGTCTGGTGTTCATCGCGGGGTCAGGGTTGAAGGGCGGTGGCTGCGGGGGTTGGCCGGTGATGCCGGTGATGTCTGCTCGGCGACCTGGCGGAGCTTGATGTTGCGGTTCTGGGAGGCGGCCCGGAGGATGAAGTGCGGTCGGCTGAAATACAGGTTGAGCGCGCCGACCGGGCCGTCAGGGGCGGTCAGCGGCATTGACAGTGAGGACCGGACGCCGTGAGCCAGCGGCTGGACGCGTAGTCGCGCCACCGCGGGTCGGTGGCCAGGTCATCGATGCGGACCTGCTGGCCGGTGCGCAGCGCGGTCAGGCACGGCCCGTAATCCAGGCCGTACTGCAGCTCGTCGATCTGGGCAGCGTTGACGTCGGGTTGGCCGCGGTCAGCGGCCTGCCGTTCGGCTGCAGGGTGATCGCGAAGGACAGGCCCTCGCCCAGCTCGCGGGCGGCCAAGACCGCCAGCTCCTGCAGGAACCCGTCGATGCTCTCGGTGCCCAGCAGCAGCACCGCCTGGCGTGAGAGCGGAGACGGGGCAGATCGCGGAGTGGCGCGCCTAGGTTCCGCTGCCTAGGTGCCCTTCAGGCGCCCGAACATCGGGCTGTGCCTGAGCGTTGCGGATCTGTCCGTCGTAGTTGTAGACCCGATAGCTTTTTCCGTCCCGTTCGCGGGTCGCGCTGGTCAGGATGTAGCGGTGTGTCAGGCCCTCCACGGGTACCTCGACTAGTCCGGAATCCGGCGCCGCGAAAACGGTGCCATCCCTTGGGCCGCCAACGAAGATTGCGTCTATATCTGCCATGTGCCGCCGCCTACCCGCTCACGAGGTGTTCTAACGGCCGCGTCCCGACCGTTCGTGCCTCGGCCGCGAGCGGTACCGGCCGACGAGTCCGGTCAGTGGGAGCTTGACAGGGGACAGCTTCTGTAGCGGCGATGAGTACCTCGCTGCGGGTCAGCTACCGGCACATCGACATCGCCGAGAGATGTACGGCAACGAGAACAAGGCGGCGAGGCCATCGCCAGATCGCGCTGAATCTTACCGACGTCTCGTGACCAGCAAGCTCGCCAGCCAGCCTCCCCGCCCCGACGACGCGGGCCTAATACGCCTCGCTGCGCACTCGGTCCCACTGGCTCGGCTTGTTCTTGATCTACGCGCGGCCCGGGACCAACTTGAGCGGCTGAAGGTACACGATCTCGCGACAACTGGCCGGCAGTCTGAAGCCGTGTTCGCCGCCGGGGCGCGGAGCGATGGCCGGCTGGCTCCTGAGCGAGCCGGTTATGGAGCAGTCCGGCAGGCCACGGTCTGCTGACCGTGCCGCTAGCTCCGGCCTCGGCCTATCGATGCGGTTCGGCGGTGATAGGGCCGTCGCGCCGGCGACTTCGCCGAGGAGTCGCCGCAGCGTGCCCACGTCATGGACGGCACCGGACAGCAGAATTCCCCCGCCGGGCGCGAGAAAATCGTGTCGCCGAGCGCGGAACTCGGCGCCAAGGTCGGCTTCACGACGCATTTCGGCGACGGCGGCCCGCCCGATCGCGCCGTCGGCCACCAGCCGGGCGATCTGCTGGTACGCGGGGTCGTAGGCCTGGTTGTCGACGACCGCGAGTGTGCGTCCGGCGGCGTCTGCGGCCTGGATTAGTTCGTCGGCCGCTCCGATACCTGGGGCGAGCGGTTTCTCACAGAGCACGTGCTTTCCGGCGTCCAGCGCCGCCCGTACCGCCGGGGCATGGGCGCGTGATGCGGCAGGCACACGGACACCGCATCCACCTGCGGGTCGGCCAGGGCCGCCGTGGCCTCCGTGCTGCTGCGGGCTCCGGGCAACAGGCCGCTAGCTGCCCGGCGCGCGCCGCGTCGCGGTCGATCAGCCAGGCGAGCCGGGCCCGGTGAGCCGCTGGATACCGAACGGGGTGTCATCAGCGGCCCGGCCCTCGGTCACGCCGTCGGTATAGAGCAGCACACGGTCACCGGGTTCCAGCTTCTCGGTGCAGACCAGGCCTGGGTTCTCATGGTCCGTAACCGGACGGTCACCGGCACTGGCCAGGCCCAGCGGCGGCGGCGGAAGCAGGCCAGCTCCTTCACCGTCCGGTTCGCGCGGATCAGGAGCGGCGGCGGGTGCCCGCAGGGTATCCAGCTGAGCAGTCCGGTAGCCACATCCAGGTCACACAGCAGAGCGGTGACGAACCGGCTGTCCCCGAACTGCCCGGGCGATGGCGTGGTCGGCAACGGTCAGGCCGAGCACGCCCAGCCGTTCGGTGCCGTCGACCAGCGGGATCCATAGCTGGTGGACCTCGGCATGACGGCTGGACTGGATGGTGACCGTCTGATAGGCGCGTCCGGCGAGGGTCGAGTCAAGCGCGAGCGCCTCCGCGTCCCGGCCGTCCCCGGCCGCCAGCGGCACTAGATGCCGCTGCTGCAAGTCGGCCAGGTACACCTGGACCGCCGACACCCCCCGGGGCCCGGGCGGCCTGGGCCAGCTCCCCCGGCACGCTCCCTGGGCGCATTAGATGGGACTGGTTAATCAGCGCGGCCATCATACGGCCGGTGGCCGCGTCCAGGTTATGGTCTCGCCGGCGCCGCCCAGGCAGGCAGAGCACCCGCCCGCGTTTAGCTCCGTGCATCCTTTGGGTCCACCATGTCGTTCGGCCGGATATTCACGCGTAATAAGAATGTCCAGGCCGGACGTATGGGTCCGGCCTGGACATCAGGATTAGGCGAGGTCGAACCGGTCGAGGTTCATGACCTTATCCCACGCGGCCACGAAGTCGCGCACAAACTTGTCCTGCGCATCGTGGCAGGCATAAACCTCCGAGACCGCCCGGAGCTGGGAATTGGAGCCGAAGACCAGATCGACGGCGGTGGCGGTCCAGCGGACGTCGCCGGTGGCGCGGTCCCGGCCCTCGTACACGTTCTCCTCAGCCGAGGCGCCCGCCTTCCACTCCGTGCCCATGTCAAGCAGGTTCACGAAGAAGTCGTTAGTCAGCGTCTCGGGCCGGCTGGTGAGCACGCCGTGTGCGGTCCCTGCGGCGTTGGCGTTAAGGGCCCGCAGGCCGCCGATCAGTACCGCCATCTCCGGCGCACTCAGGTTGAGCATGTACGCGCGGTCGACGAGCAACGTCTCCGGGGACAGCTTCTCCCCCGGCCGCACGTAGTTGCGGAAGCCGTCGGCTCGTGGCTCGAGGACGGCGAAGGACTCCACGTCGGTCTGCTCCTGCGCGGCGTCGGTGCGCCCAGGCGCGAACGGTACCGTGATCTCGTGCCCGGCGTTCTTCGCCGCCTGCTCGACGGCCGCGCAACCGCCCAGGACGATCAGGTCCGCGAGCGAGACCTTCTTGCCGCCGGACTGCGAGCGGTTGAAGTCCTGCTGAACTTGCTCCAGCACTGGCAGTACCTCAGCCAGCTCGGCCGGGTCGTTGACCGCCCAGTTCCGCTGTGGTTCCAGGCGGAGACGGGCGCCGTTGGCCCCGCCGCGCTTGTCGGTGCCGCGGAAGCTGGCCGCCGCCGCCCAGGCGGTGCGCACCAGTTGCGGGATCGACAGGCCCGTGTCCAGGATCGCGTGCTTGAGCTCGGTGACCTCGGCTTCGCCGACCAGCTCGTGGTCGACCGCCGGGACCGGGTCCTGCCATAGCTGCGGTTCCGCCACCCAGGGGCCAAGGTAGCGCGAAACGGGGCCCATGTCGCGGTGCAGCAGCTTGTACCAGGCCTTGGCGAACGCCAAGGCGAACTCGTCCGGGTTCTCCAGGAATCGTCGCGAGATCGGTCCGTAGACCGGGTCCATCCGCAGGGCCAGGTCGGTAGTGAGCATGGCAGGCCGACGCTTGTCGTCCGGGTCCTGCGGACCGGGAATCGTGGCCTCGGCGTCCTGCGCCACCCACTGGCGGGCGCCGGCCGGGCTTTTGGTCAGCTCCCACTCATGGTTGAACAAGTTCTCGAAGAACTGGTTCGACCAATGGGTCGGGGTGGACGTCCAGGTCACCTCGAGACCGCTGGTGATCGCGTCCGCACCCTTGCCGGTGCCGTAGGTGTTGCGCCACCCGAAACCCTGCTCCTCGACCGGCGCCGCCTCGGGCTCTGGGCCGATGTGATCGGCCGGAGCAGCGCCGTGCGTCTTGCCGAACGTGTGCCCGCCGGCGATGAGGGCGACGGTCTCCTCGTCGTTCATCGCCATCCGGGAGAAGGTCTCACGGATGTCGCGCGCGGCCTTCAGCGGGTCGGGCTCGCCGTTGGGACCCTCCGGGTTGACGTAGATCAGGCCCAGCTGCACCGCGCCCAGCGGCCCGGACAGTTCCCGGTCACCGCTGTAGCGCTCGTCACCGAGCCAGGTGTCCTCCGGCCCCCAGAAGATCTCCTCGGGCTCCCAGACATCCGGCCGCCCGAATCCGAAGCCAAAGGTCGGCAGACCCATCGACTCCAGCGCGCAGTTGCCGGCAAAGACGAGGAGATCAGCCCAGGAAATCTGGCGGCCGTACTTCTGCTTGACCGGCCACAGCAGCCGACGCGCCTTGTCCAGGCTCACGTTGTCGGGCCAGCTGTTCAGCGGGGCGAAACGCTGCGCGCCCTGGCCACCTCCGCCACGGCCATCCGCGATGCGGTACGTTCCGGCGGAGTGCCAGCTCATCCGGATGAACAATCCGCCGTAGTGGCCGAAGTCGGCCGGCCACCAGTCCTGGGAAGTGGTCAGCACCTCGAAGATGTCCCGCTTCAGGGCCTCGACGTCCAGGCCCTGGAACTCTTTGGCGTAGTCGAAGTCCTCGCCCAGCGGGTTGGACCCGGCCGAGTGCTGGCGGAGAACCTGCAGGTCTGGCTGGTTCGGCCACCAGTCCTGGTTCGTCCTCGGCCGGTGCGCCTTGGGGGCCGGGGAAGGAATTACCGGGTTTTCGCTCTCGCTGCCGTAGTCAGACACGTCAGTCCGTCTCCTTCTCGCTGTTCGTCCGGCTGGCTAGTTGCCGCTGATCTTTGATTACGTAGGAGCTGCCTCGGTACACCCGGGACACTGGCCCCAGTAGATAACCTCGGCCTCGTCGATCGCGAAGCCGTAGTCGTCGGACGCGGTCAGGCAGGGTGCAGCGCCGACGACGCAATCGACATCGGCGATGGCACCGCACGACCGGCATACGGCATGGTGGTGGTTATCCCCGGTCCGCGCCTCATAGCGCGCCGCCGATCCCCGCGGTTCGATGCACCGCACCAGCCCCGCGGCCGTCAGCGCGTGCAGCACGTCGTAGACCGCTTGCAAGGACACCGCCACACCAAGATCCGCATGCACGGCACCCCTGATCGAGTCCGCGCTCGCGTGCGGGTGATCATGCACCGCCCTCAGCACCGCCAACCGGGGCGCCGTCACCCGCAGCGAAGCCCCGCGCAGTATGCGCTGGAAGTCCGGTGTCGTAGGCACGGATCCTAGTATGGCCGGTTTTCTGGAATCAATCCAGAACAACTCGCGCGGAACCGGGGCTCTGCCGTCGCCGCGGTCAGCCACGCTCATGCCCGGCGGCCTGCTTCCCGGTCTGTCTTATCCGCCGGGCGGCGCAGCGGGCCCCATCTGTCGTTCTGCTGCTCGACGACCCGGACGGCTTCGGTGAGCACCTGCCCGGCGATCCAGGCCACCGGACGGTCACAACGGACGAGCGGCTCGTTATCGGGACCCCGTCCCAGCTGGCAGCCCTCGAGAACCCACGGCCGCACACCCGGGCCTTCTCGCCCTTGAGATGGCTGTAGTCGTACCGGCGCCGGGCAATCCACAACCGCAGTGGGCGGTCGTCCCACCAGGGCTCGACGGCGAGCGGATTGGCCGACAGCCCGGGCAGCGGAATACCGGTCAGATCGTCGCAGCTAGCGCCTCTGACGTCGGCGGACGGCCCGCGAGACCAGCGGACGAACAGCCGTGGGCAGCGCTGGGCCAGTGCGGTTAGCTCATCGAGCCTGTCCATTCCAGCCCTACCGCGCGTGCTCTGCGCACCCTGGAGATCCTCCAGGCCCGCCCCGGGACGACCGCCGGCGACCTCGCCGGGCGGCTAGGCGTCACCGACCGCGCCGCGCGCCGCTACATCGCGATCCTCCGCGAGGCCGGCATCCCGGTGGACTCGGCCCGGGGCCCCCACGGCGGGTACCGGCTCGGGCGGGGAACGCGGCTGCCGCTGGTCACCTTCACCCAGGCCGAGGCCCTCGGCCTGGTCATGACGGTGCTCGACGGCCAGCCGGCCGCCGCCGGCACCGGCACCGGCGACCCGGTCGGCGCCGCCCTGGGCAAGCTCATCCGGGCCCTGCCCGAGAACGCACCCGAGGTCGACCCCTGGGCCGTCGTCATCCGCTACGGACGCTGGTACCTGCTCTGCCACTCCCATCACGCCAACGCGATCCGCACCTACCGCGTTGACCGCGTCCGTTCAGTCCAGCAGACCACCCGCACGGAACTGGCCGACCGGCATTCGCGTCGATGACACGGGCATCACCGTCGGCGCGATCGGCTCGCGCCGGGCCGCGTCCCGTAAGCCGACCGTGTACCACCAGAGCTGGGGCGTGTACACCTGCCCGTGGGTCGCGGCCAGCAACACCAGGGTCGTCACCGATCCCGGAGAACTCCGGTCACTGATCAGGCACCATTACACGTTCAACAACCGGTGGGCCGGCACCCGGGCGATGACCCGCTGCGACATCGGAGTGCTCATCGTCCCGTTCATGCGCGCCGCGCTGGTCATCGACGTTTTCCCGCCGCGCGTCACCGGAACGACGGTCCGCCCGAGCCGGATCTACACCAACTTCAGCGACGGGCGGCTCTCCCGCAAGATCTCGCCGCGGATGAGCCCGACCTGGGTGATCCCCACGCGTCAGCCCCAAGCACTCGGCGAAGCACTCAAGCGCTATCAGCAAACGGTCAACGTTTCACCCACGCCGATTCCGGGCGGATAAGTCGCGAGCGAGGCCTCAGCTCTTACTAGGCGCTACTAGAGCTACCTGTCGGCGCCGCTGATCGTCGACGAGAAGTTCACCGGGTCGCTCAACCTCTACAGCGAGCAGCCGGACGGGTTCGGTGACCTGGACGAGGGACTGCTCCGGCTGTACAGCACGGCGGCGGCGGCAGTGATCGCGAACGGACGGCAATACGCGCAGGCACGCGACCTGGCCGTGAACCTTCGCCGGGCGATCGAGTCACGGGCGGTGATCGACCAGGCCATCGGCGCGCTGATGGCAACCCGCGACCTCGACGCGGCCTTCCAGGTGCTGGCCCACGAGTCGCAGGACACCAACACTAAGCTCCGCGTCGTCGCCGCCCGGGTCCTAGAGGCCGCACGCCAGCGAGGAGGCAGACGCGGGGCGCCGCGGTAACGCGCGCAGCGCGTACGCGCCCGCGCCGCGGTGATGCCGCCGCTGGCCCCGCACGGGCTATGGTTGTTGAAGGTTATACTTAATGAAGCTGTAGCACGGTCCAATAGCGCGGCCCCCAGCTCATGATTTATCTCGTGGGGGCTCGCATGGCCTACAGGGAGATCCGCGCACCGCGCGGGCAACCGGCGGATGACCACGTCATCATGGAACTGCCCGGTGAGGTCGACCTGCTGAACGCCGCCGACGTCAGCGATATGCTGCTCGCCGCGCTGCACCGGGGAGCAGCCGGGGTCATTGCGGACATGAGCCGTACCCGTTTCTGCGACGTCGCGGGCTGCCGCGCCGTCACGCGGGCCAGCCGCCGGGCGCAGCTGCTCGGAACGTGGGCGCGGGCGGTCGTTCCCAGCCCCGCCGTCCGCCGGGTGTTCCGGCTCACCGGCGCCGACCAGCTCATCCCGGTCTGCACCACGCTAGACGATGCGCTGGCCCTCGTGACACGGACCGGCAGTCCCGCCACTGCGCCCGCCCTCTATGCCGAGACGCCTGAGCGCGCTGAGCGCGCAGACTGGGCGCTCAGGCTGACGTGCAGCGGCGGGTTTAAGGCCGTCGGTTCCGATCCGGGAACCGGGACGAGTAGCGGCGCTCTTGGCCCCAGACTCAGAGAGGAGTCACCATGACCGATCACTCCAGGCACGCCTGGCTCGCGGCAGGCTCCTGCGTGTCCGCCGACCCCGACCTATTCTTCCCCGTCTCCGCCAGCGGGGCCTCGGCCACCCAGATTGCCCAGGCCCGGCGGATCTGCGCCCGCTGCCCGGTCAGGCGCCCGTGTCTTGACTTCGCCACCGAAACCAGCCAGCCCGACGGCATCTGGGGCGGCACCACGCCGGAGGAACGGGCCCGCGCCCGCCGTCAAGAGACCGCCTGGCGGCGGGACGCCGGTAGCGACGTCGCCTGACCGCGGATATGACTCCGCTAAGCCCCTGGACGAGCTGACCAAGCTGGCGCACAGCACCCGGGGCTGTTGGTCCGTTGGCCACGATGCCCGGCCGCCGGCCGCCTTACGGCCGGCCTGCTCCACCCAGCGGGCGGACTCCCGGGCGTCCTGCTCATCAGGTAGGCGTGAGCACGTCGGCGCGTTCCCGGGCGAACGCGATGGCCGCTCGGCCGATGCCGCTGTCCATCCCGGTGATCACCGCGGCCTTGCCGGCCAGCCGGCCCGATCCCCGGTAGCCAAGCCTGCCTCTGCTCCTGTGCAAGCGAGGACGTCCGGTCGCTACAGGTCCAGCGGGCTTCCCGAGCCCCGACTGCCGCCCTGGCGGCCGCTCCGGCCGGGATCTTCCCCGCCGGGGTGGAGCCCCAAAACGGGACTTCCCCGGGCATTACCTCTTTATCGCGGCGCAGCGCCACGCTGCGGCCGGGCGAGCTAGGCCAGCCCAAGATCACGATCATCGGCGCCGGGCAGTCGCCTGGTGACCGTCCTCGACCGAATTCCCGGGCTGGCCCCGCGGTCACGCAGGCCGGCTCACCGCGCGGCGGGCCCCGCCTGCTCGGTCCCGCTCAGCTTGGTCAGCATTTCGTGGCACCGCGCGGCCCGGGCCGAGTCTTGCTCCATGACCTCGCGGAAGAAGGTCGCCACGTCGCTAAGGTTGGCGTTCTCCGCGTCTCGGACGTACTGGCCGTAGTCGTGCCCGGCCTTCAGCGAGTGATACTGCACGGAAATCAGGTCGAATGTGACGTCTGCGAAACCAGTTTCCCCTGTTGCCATGACTTTTCCTTTCAATCGCGGGGATGGAGCCGCGCGTCTACCCGGCTGGGCGGTGGCAAACACCGGAACCGCCCCCGAATGGCCGTCCCACTCGGCCGCAGCCCGGTACCGGCGATGGTGTGGTCAGCTGACGTCCAGGACGGTTTTGACCCAGCCTTCCTCGCGGCGGCCGAACGTCTCGTAGGCTTCGACCGCCAAGGCCGCTCTTCTTCCTGGGTGATGAACGCGGCTGGGGCGACCAGGGCGGAAGCGAGCAGGTCGAGCGGCTCGGTCACGATGGGCAGCTGGTAGTCGAGTTCCCGAGCAGCGCAGCACACGTCGGCGGGGCCAAGGTCTGCTGCCCTCCTGGACGAAGGCGCGCCGGCAGGATTCGCGGCGGCGGGCGTCTTCGTTGCGGTGACTGTCACCGCTGCCGCGCTAATAGCGACTCTCACGGGCGGGACAGGCTCCGTTGCCGCGGTGGTCGTCGGCGGCGGCATCGACGGCGCGGCCCTGGGGGCGGTGCTGAGCCGCGTCACTGGGACGCTGGAGAACTGATAGCGAACAACGCCACCATCACGTACTGCGAGAATACGGAGCCAACGCAGCGGCGGCGCTTCTCTAGACCTGCGGGTTACCGTAGCGCGTCGACGGCGCCGGTACCGACGCGAAGCGGGCGCTAGGAAGATTTCTGCTCCAGCCAGGCGTGCGCGTAGTGCAGCAGGTCAGCTCCGGTGAGCGCGGCCAGGGTCGCGCTGACCAGTCTGGTCGTCCGGGGCAGCCAGATCAGCCCGGCTGTGAACCCGGTCGCCACCCATAGGCCGACGCAGAAGGGACAGGTGACCAGTTCGCCCACCGTCTTCCTGGCCCCGGTGCCACGCACCTCTTCCGCCAGCTCCGCGGGCCCGCTCGTGCCTTGGTAAGCGGTGAAAGGAGCCCGCAGCGGGCTGGTCACCGGGTCCTTCGTCAGCAGCCGGCTGAGTTTGTGGGTGGCGAGCGCGCACAGCGTGACGTCCTTGACCGGCAACCCGTCCGGGACCGGCCGGCCGGTCAGCCGAGTGGCGGCGGCCAGCACGCCGGCAACCGCACCGTACGCCGTCATCGTTCCCAGGTAACCGCCAAGCGGACGGTCCGCGTCACCGGCGTACTGACGCTGCTCAGATAGGACTAGGCCGGCCAGCCTGGCCCGCGCCGAGCTGAGCGGCCGGGTGCCCGTCGTCGTCCCGGTCATGCCGCGGTCCCCGGCGCGCTGGTCAGGTAGCTGGCGCTCATGTCCTTGCCCGGGTTGTCCGCGGCGCCCCGCGCCAGCTGCCGGGCTATCGCCGTCACCAGCGGAAGGTCCAGGTGGTGCCTATGCATAGCGTCCTCCATCAGGCTGGCGTCCTTGGCCGCGAGCCGCAGCTTGAACTGCGGCTCGAAGCTGCGTTCGGTAATTGCCTTGCTCTTCAACTGGAAGTACGGCGAGTCAAGCGGACCTCCGCTGATCGCCTCGACGAGCAGCTTCGGGTCCAGGCCCATGCCCTCGGTGAAGGCGATTGCCTCCGCGCAGCCCTCGGTGACCGTCAGCACCCACATATTGGTGGCCAGCTTCAGCCGCGATCCCTGGCCGGCCGGGCCCAGCCACATGGTCCGCTGGCCTACCGCGTCGAGGACGGGCTGTACGCGCGGCCGGAGCTCGTCTGGCCCGGAAGCCAGGACCACCAGCTTGCCCTCCTGCGCGGGCGCCCTGGTCCCGAGCACCGGCGCGTCGACGAAGGCTAGCCCGTTGTCGCTGGCCAGCCGAATGCACCGCTCGGTGCCCTGCTCCCCGATCGTGCTCATCTGCAGCCAGATGGTGCCTCCCCGAGCG
Source organism: uncultured Actinomycetes bacterium (assembly GCA_963808315.1). Lineage (GTDB taxonomy): Bacteria > Actinomycetota > Actinomycetes > Streptosporangiales > Streptosporangiaceae > Palsa-504. Next base: position 311,541 of record CAWEFK010000016.1, read on the forward strand.
CCAGGCCGGGCCGACTCCATGGCCTCGAGTACGGTATCGGCGTCCGGCAGCATGGTCAGGATGACGTCCGCGCCTTCCGCCGCTTCCGCCGGGGACCCGGTGACCACGGCACCTTCGTCGGCCAGCGGCTCGGCCGCCGCCCGCGTGCGGTTCCAGGCCCGCACGCCGAACCCAGCCTGAGCGATGTTGCGCGCCAGGCCAGACCCCATGCTTCCGCCGGCCCCAAGGACGGCCACCACAAGATCAGAAGACATCTGAACCGGTCCTTTCGGTAAAGATCGAGCTGCGACGTAGCGCGGCCAGCCGGGTGACCCGGCCACGGTGCGCACCGCTACCCGTCCTCGCCCGGTCAAACCACAGCTTTGACGGCGGCCAGGCAGGAGCTCCTCCGGCCCAGGCCGCCCCCAAGGCGTCCGAGCGCGGCCGACGGGCAAAGCAAGCCGCCCCTGTCCGCTCAATGTTCGGCATTAATCTGAACGGACGCCGGTGACTGCTGCCGTGCACCGCGGGCACCGGGTCAGCGGTCGGCGTCCCGGCGACGGCGGCTCAAATGACCAGTGCCACGGCACGGAGCGGCCGCCGTTCGGTAAGCCACGAAGGGCCAGTTCGCCGCGGCGCTAGTCCTGCTTGCGGGCGATCGCCTGGGCCAGTTCTTCTTTAGACATCTTGGACCGGCCCGGCACGTCAAGCTCGCGCGCCCGTTTCATCAGCTCGGCCTTCGAGTTCCCCAACAAGTCCACCCCGCCGAAGGACTTGCCTTGGTTCTCCCGTGCCCTCGGGTTGGCTGCCCTGGGGTCGGACGGTCCTTTGTGGTCTTTGGGCTCCCAGTGATCGCCGCGCTTCTCGTGCGTGTGCTTGAGCGCCCCGTAAGCGACCCGGTGCGCGTGCTCCCCCTCTCCGTACTCCTCAGCCGCCGAGTCGTGGGCCTTAGCGAAGGTGCCGGGCGTCCGCCTCTCCGGTCGCGACCGGGTAAACAAGCCGGGATCGATGGTCGTGCAGGGCACCCAGCTTGCGCCATTCGGCGCTGTAGCGCATGGGGCTGTCGGTGCCCGCGATGTCTCGGGTTATGCGTCCACCGGAAGCAATTACATGAGGTTTGGTTGCCTGCGGCGCGGTTAAAAGAGTCCGATGGAACGAGGAAACACAACGCACGGGCCAGCCCTCGATGAGGAAATGGCACACGAGGCGGAGCAGATGGTGCGCGGCGCGCCGCAGCGGGCCCACGTAGAAGAATGGCGTCAGACCGAGCCGCTGGACGAGGCGGAGCCGAGGGTGATCCGGCCCGAGGGCACACAGCCGCTTCCCTCCGGCCGCGATATCGAGGACCGCAGCGAACTGGCCCGGATCATGACCCGGGACTGCTTCCCCACCGACCTGGCCACGCTGGTCACCAGGCTCGAGGCCGCCGACGCGTCCCCGGACCTGGTCAACCGCGTGTCCCAGCTTCCCGAGCAACGCACGTTCGGCAATGTCCACGAGGTACTCGAAGCCCTCGGGATCAACGCGCCTAAACAAGGAGGCCGCAGCTGAACCTCGGCTTCCCTCGCACCCTCACGATAGCGAAGTGTTCCTGTACGGTTCCGGCTGCAGGCCGGCCCGGACACCTCGCCCGACGAGTGATTCCCTCAAGCACCTGCCTGGTCGGGTCGCCCGGAGGAATTCCACTCCCGTGCTAGCGGCCACGAGAAAAATTTCCTAATGAGCGTTCGCCTTGCCGCGCAGGTCGTACTGGCCGACTCGGTGTTGCGCAGGATCTGCCTGAGGCTGGACTGCCGGACGTGAAGCACGGCCCGGCGGGACAGGTGCGCGGCGATCACCTTCGACGCCGCGAGATCGGGGAACATTACCGGGTCTCCTCACGGTGGTGCGGGCAGGGAGGGCTGGCCGGTGCCGACCAGCGCGACAGCGGCCAGGGCGCTGATCAGCTCGGCGGCCACCGGTGCCGGGAACCGCCCTGCCCGGCCCGGGACGGCGGCCAGGGGGGCAGGCGGTGCTGGCTGCGGGCTGGTCAGGGCACGCTGCCAGGCGGTGACGCCCTTGCCGGTCAGCACGCCGACCCCGAGCGGGAACGCCTGGGCGCGTGCGTGCAGCGCGGCATGGCGCAGGTGCTCGTAGCGGACATCGAGCCCGCCGCCGGGGGCGGTGACCTGGCCGGCATCCGGGCGGGCGCCCGGTTCAGCAGCCGCGTGGCCTGTAGGGTTCCAAAACCTCGTCACGGCCTCTACCTGCAATGTCATGACGGGGCCGGTAACCGTCATGCAGCTCATTCGTACTCGTGGATCAGCCCGCCGAGGACCTTGTGACGTCGTATCCGCGCCGCCGCCAGATCGGTGACCGGGGGCGCTGGTGATCTCACCGCTATCCGGTGGCCGCAAGTCCCTGGCCCGGTGGGGACGATGCCGGTTATGGTGCGCGACGTACTCCTCCAGGACCGCGCGCGTGCCGCGGTCCGGCAATCAGCATCCGGCCGGTGACCTCGGCCCGGGCGGTACGCACCCAGCGCCCGGCATAAGCGTCCACCCTCGGGCTGCGCGGCGGGATCTCCACCACCTCGATCCTGGCACCGGCCAGCACCGCGTCAAACGCCTCGGTGAACTGACCGGCCCGGTCCCGGATCAGGAACCGGAATCCGGCGGCGCGCTCCCCCAGGTCCATCAGCAGGTTCCGGGCCTGCTGCACCGGCCAGGCGCCGTCGGGGTGCGCGGTCACGCCAGGAACTGGACATGGCGGGTGCCGGCCTCCAGCACGAAGAACATTCTGTGGAATGCTCCTTCGTCGCAGTCCACAGAATCCGTGTTATGTGGGAATCTTCGCAGGTAAGGACGGCCTTCGGCCGACAGAGCCGCCCGCGCTCGGATTCAACGTAACATACGTACAGCCGGCGCAAGGTGACCGCGCAGTCGACGTGGAAGAAATCGCACGCGAGCAGAGTCGAGCCTGGGTGCGCAGGAACTGCCGCCAGGTGGACCGGGCGCGGTGCGGCGCGGGCGGTATCCGCAGCCGTTTCAGCACCCGGCGTACTGTTGAGGCCCCGACTCGGTAGCCCAGGCCGGGCAGCTCGCCCCTGGATCCGCTGGTAGTCCAACCGGGGTTCTCCCGGGCCATCTGCCCGATCAGTAAGGCGAGGCGAACGTCCACAGGCGGGCGACCTCCGCGGTGAGGGTACGTCCACTGCCAGCGGACCAGCCGCCTGTCCAGCGCAACAACGTCTCCGGGGTTACCAGCCGATTCATCCGCAGCGGTCTGGGGAGCAGCCGGGCCAGGGCGCCAATAACAGCGCGATCGGCCCAGTCCAGCGTCGGTTCGGGGTTCTGCCGCCGAAGCACCGCTACCTCCTGGCGCAGCACCAGCAGCTCGGCGTCTTTCGATGCGGCCGACCGCGCCAGCAGCGCCGTCCACCGGTCAGGCGGACGAAGATCAGGTACAGCACTCATATGGTCACGAGCCGTCCATCCTGCGAGCCGAGCGACCATCACGACAGGAATATCCGACTGTTGCTGAGATTGTGCGGTTGGGCACGGGGATGGCGGGTAGCGGCGCGCCGTGACTGACTCCACCATTGCCGTCCTCGATATTGACGGGACGCTCATTGATTCCAATTACCAGCATGCGCTCGCCTGGTACCGGGCCCTGCGCTCGGTGGGCGAGACCTATCCGGTGTGGCGGCTGCACCGGCTGATCGGCATGGGCGGGGATCAGGTGCCCACGGCCATTGGAGGTGAGGACCTGGAGCGCCGGGTAGGCGATCAGGCCCGGGAGCAGCAGGGTAAGGAGGTCGACGCGCTGCTCGAGGAGATGGCGCCATTGCCCGGTGCCCGCGACCTGCTCGTAGCCATCAAGGAACGTGGTCACCGGCTCGTGCTGGCCAGCTCGGGTCAGCAGCGCCACGTGGATGTCTTCCTGGACAAGCTGGACGCCCGCGGCATCGCCGACGACTGGACGAGCAGCGCCGACGTCGAGGCGTCCAAGCCGGCGCCGGACCTGCTGCAGGTGGCGCTGAAGAAGCTGGGCGCGCCGCCTGACGCATCGAGCGTGATGGTCGGCGACTCGGTGTGGGACGTCGAGGCGGCGAAAAAAGCCGGGATGCCGGCGATCGTCGTCCGCTCCGGCGGCTTCGGGGACGACGAGCTCCGCAAGGCCGGCGCCATCGCCATCTACGACACCCCCGGCGACCTCGCGAAGGCACTGGACGACACCCCTCTCGCTTGACGCCACTGCACCGCCTGGCCCTCGGCCGGATCCGCCCGTGCGGCTGAAGCGTCCACGGCCATACCCAAGGGAGCACCGCAACCGATGACCGCCAACGAGACAGACCCGGCTACGGGGACGAGGAGCACCCGTCCCGAGGCGCCGGCCGAGGCCGCGAGCGATGCGCCCACCGGCAATCCTTCCCAGCCGCGCCCCACCCTGCCCGAGGGGATGGGCGAGCTCGATCGCCGTGCGATCGACACCGTGCGCGTGCTGGCCATGGACGCTGTGCAGAAGGCCGGCAACGGCCATCCCGGCACCGCGATGAGCGTGGGTCCCACGGCCTATCTGCTGTTCCAGAAGTGGCTGCGTCACGACCCGGGCGATTCGAACTGGGTCGGCCGTGACCGTTTCGTTCTGTCGATGGGGCACTCGAGCCTCACCCTGTACATCCAGCTCTTCCTCTCCGGCTATGGCCTGGAGCTCTCCGATCTGGAGGCGCTGCGCACCTGGGGGTCCCGGACGCCGGGCCATCCCGAGGTCAACCACACACCGGGTGTGGAAACGACGACCGGCCCGTTGGGCCAGGGCGTCGGCAACGCCGTCGGCATGGCGATGGCCGCCCGCCGCGAGCGCGGCTTGCTGGACCCCGATGCCCCCGAGGGCGAGAGCGTGTTCGACCACACGGTCTGGGCGTTCGCCTCAGACGGCGACCTCGAGGAGGGTGTCAGCGGCGAGGCGTCGTCGCTGGCCGGTACCCAGGAGCTGGGGAACCTGGTCCTGGTCTACGACGCCAACCGGATCTCGATCGAGGACAACACCGGCATCGCGTTCACTGAGGACGTCGGCATGCGGTATGAGGCCTACGGCTGGCACGTGCAGCACGTCGACGACGGCGAGGACCTGGCGGCGGTCGACCGCGCGCTGGCCGCCGCCCGGGCCGAGACCGGCCGCCCGTCGCTGATCGTGCTGCGGACGATCATCGGCTGGCCCTCGCCGAACAAGCAGAACACCGGCGCCGCCCACGGGTCGGCGCTGGGCGAGGACGAGGTCCGGGCGACCAAGGACATCCTCGGCTTCGACCCCGGCAGGACCTTTGAGGTCGCCCCGGAGGTGCTCGAGCACGCCCGCCGGGTCGCCGTCCGGGGCAAGCAGGCGCACGCCCGATGGCAGCAGCGCTTCGATGCGTGGCGGGCCGGCAACCCCGATGGCGGCGCGCTGCTGGAACGGCTGTCCACCCGCACGCTGCCGGAGGGCTGGGCGGACACCCTGCCGGCCTGGGACGCCGATCCGAAGGGCGTGGCCACCCGGAAGGCCTCCGGCGAGGTCCTCGCCGCCCTGTATCCGGTCCTGCCGGAGCTGTGGGGCGGTTCGGCCGACCTGGCGGAGAGTAACAACACCGCGGTCAAGGGGGCGGCCTCATTCCTGCCCGCGGACCGGCAGACCAAGATGTGGTCGGGCGGCCCGTACGGGCGCACGCTCCACTTCGGCGTCCGCGAGCACGCCATGGGCGCGATCATGAACGGCATCGCGCTGCACGGCGGGACCCGCGTGTACGGCGGCACGTTCCTCACCTTCTCCGACTACATGCGCGGTGCGGTCCGGCTGGCCGCGCTCATGCAGCTTCCGGTCACGTACGTGTGGACGCACGACTCCATCGGGCTGGGCGAGGACGGCCCCACCCACCAGCCGGTCGAGCACTATGCGGCGCTGCGGGCCATCCCCGGCCTGGACTTCGTCCGCCCGGCCGACGCCAACGAGACCGCGGTGGCGTGGCGCACCATCCTCGAGCACAACGACCGCCCGGCCGGGCTCTCGCTGTCCCGGCAGAACCTGCCCGTCTTCGACCGCACCGAGTTCGCGTCGGCCGAGGGCGTCGCCAGGGGCGGGTACGTGCTGGCTGAGGCCTCCGGCGGCACCCCCGAGGTCATCTTGATGGGCACCGGCTCCGAGGTGCAGATCGCCGTCGCCGCCCGAGAGGCGCTGGAGGCCGACGGCGTCCCGACCAGGGTCGTGTCGCTGCCGTGCTGGGAGTGGTTCGCGGCCCAGGACCAGGCCTACCGCGAGCAGGTGCTGCCGCCCACGGTGCGCGCCCGGGTGAGCGTCGAGGCCGGCGTGCCCATGGGCTGGCGGGAGTTCGTCGGCGACGCCGGCCGGATCGTCGGCCTGGACCACTTCGGCGCCAGCGCGGCCTACACCGTGCTGTACGAGCAGTTCGGCCTCACCGCCGACGCGGTCGTCGCCGCGGCGCGGGAGAGCCTGGCCGCCGCCGGGGCACCCCCGGCCGCCCCGGCCGGCCCGGACAGCGCCGGCGTCCTGCACACCCCCACCGGCGATCGCTGACCCGCCGCCCCCTTCCCATCCCCGAGCCCGGAAGGCACTGTGATGGCACCGAACGAGAAGCTGGCCGAGTCGCCGGGAGCCGGGGCCGCCGTCTGAATCGACGACCTGTCCCCGTGACCGCATCCGCAGCGGCGACCTGCAGTCACTGGCCGACGACTACTCCGTCGTCGGCGTCACCACGAACCCGACCATCTTCGCCGCCGCGATCAGCGCCTCCGACTCCTAGGGCGACCAGGTCCATGCGATGGCCGTCCGCAAGATCAGCGTCGGGGAGGCGCTGCGGACCATCACCGCCGCTGATATCCGCGACGCCTGCGACCTGCTCGCCCCGGTGGCGCAGCGCACCGGCCGCGACGGCCGGGTGTCGCTGGAGGTGGCCCCCTGGCTGGCTCACGACACTGACGCCACCGCCGCAGAGGCGGCACACCTGTGGTGGCTGGTCGACCGGCCCAACCTGTTCATCAAGACCCCGGCGACACACGAAGGGCTCGCTGCGATTACCACATCCATCGCCCAGGGCATCAGCGTCAACGTCACCCTCATCTTCAGTCCCGGGCGCTACCGAGCGGTACCGAGCGGTCATGGACGCCTACATGGCCGGACTGGAGCAGCCGGTGGAGGCTGGCGGATCGCTGGCAGGGATCGAGTCGGTGGCGTCCTTCTTCAACTCCCGCGTGGACACCGAAATCGACAGATGCCTGGAAAGCCAGCGCGGACCTGTGCCGCCCGAAAATAGGATTCGGCGGTGACTGCAGGTCTTCAGTGCGCTAGACGGCGTGTTCATATTCGTTGATCAAGCCGTTGAGGATGGGTTTCGACGGATCTGGCCTGCGTCAACGTTGGCTGTGGTCGCGGGCTGAATATCGCATTCGGTGTCGGGGACGCGCTGAGCGATGCCCTGGTGCGGCCGGACGTGTTGTAGTGCACCTGGTATTCGGCCAGGACGGCACGCAGGTGAGCCTCCCCGAGGATCAGCACGCGGTCCAGGAGTTCCCGGCGCAGGGTGCCGACGAGGCGCTCGCAGATCGCGTTCATGGGCCGCGGTCCGCAATATCCTTGTGCCGGCGGACTGGAAGACGGCTCGAACGAGGCGGTGAAGTTCGATCCGCGATCGCGGATCAGGAACCTGATGTCCTCGAACCGCTCCTCGCCGAGGGTGAAGGTGAGGTTGCGGGCCTGCTGCACCGTCCACTCGCCGGTAGGATGTGCGGTGACTCCGCCGATGTGCATCCGGCGGGTCCCCATGCTCGATGAATACCAGGATTCTGTGGAATGCTCCTTCGTCGCAGTCCACAGAATCCGTGTTACGTGGAAATCCGCGCAGGTGAGAACGGCCTTCGGCCGACAGAGCTGTCCGCGCTCGAATTCCACGTAACTGCTACGTACAGCCTGTTCAGCAGTACCGTGTCCACGTGCAGGAATCCACCGCGCGGATTCCGGCAGCCTGGGCGCGCAGGAACCGCCAGGTCGGGCCTGACCGGCGAGGAGCCGGATCGATGCCTGCGGCATGCAGGATCTCCACACCGTGGACGGTCCAACGGCGATACCGAGCTTCGTCAGTTCACCGTGGATCCGGCGGTATCCCCACAGCGGATTCTCCTTCGCCAGCCGGATGACCAGGCGTGCGATGCCCGGGACTGTCGGCCGGCGGCCGGGCTTGCGCCGCTTGCTCGTGTCGTACTTAGCCGCGGCCAGCTTGCGGTGCCAGGCCAGCAGCGTCGCCGGTGTCACGGCAATGGTCTCTGCCCAGCGCCTGCCGGGGAATGAGCCGAGCCAGGGCGGCGAACCACGCCCTGTCGGCCGGCTCGTACCGTACACGGCCGATATGGCGGCGCAGCACCGCGTTCTCGTGCCGGAGCACCAGCAGTTCAGCAGCTTGCACCCGGCCACCGCGGAACACCATGACAGCCACGCTGAGTACCCGGCACGTCAGCAGGTACAAGATCTTGAACAGCACCCGGCCAGCCAACCATCACCGCACCAAGCCTGCTGACGATAGCGCAGGTCAGCCACTCAATCGAGTATCCGCGCGGCACAGGTTTCCTACGCCAGCCCTGCATCTTCGAGATTAAGTCGCTGCCGGTTTACCGCGAGAAACTGAGCCTGCTGATGCGAAGTGACCCGCTTGACCCGGAAGCCGAATTTTCGCACCCACTGCGCCTTTGGACTGCGGCCGAGGTAATGCGCGATGCGTTCCCGACACTTCTGAAGGCAGAGCAGTCGCTTGTCGCGAAAACACCATCGAGGTGAAGCTGGGTCCTCTGATGTGCCTGTACTGGTCGAGAACTGGGCTACTTACGCTGGCCTGGTGTTTCATGCTGCTTGCCGGTACTCGTTGATCAGTCCTGCGAGCCTGGTTCTGCGCTGTATCCGGGTGGCCGGGACCGGGAAGGCGATGACGTCCGGATCGTCGGCCGGCGCGCGCAGGTTCATTCCCTCACCCTGGTGGCTGCGGCCGGTGTTGTAGTGGTTGATGTAGTCGGCCAGGATCGTGCGCAGGTGCTGTTCGCCGGCGATGAGCATCTGGTCGGTGCACTCGGCCCGTGCTGTGCGGACGAAGCGTTCCGCATAGGCGTTCATTCTGGGTGCCTGGGGTGCGGTCGGCAGTGCGGTGATCCCGGTGGAGGCGAAGACCGCGTCGAACGCGGCGGTGAACTTCGCGTCCCGGTCGCGGATCAGGTGAGTGAACCGGCACCCGGCCTCCTCCAGGTCGGCGGCCAGGTCCCGCGCGAGCTGGGTCGCCCACTGGCCCGTCGGGTGGCTGGTGATCCCGAGCAGGTGCACCCGCCGACTCTGGTGTTCGATCACGAACGCGACATACAGGCGCCTGAGGGTGAGCGCGCAGTCGACATGGAAGAAATCAGCGGCAAGGAGCGTGCCGGCGTGCGCGCGCAGGAACACGCGCCAGGATCCGTCGTTCCCCGACGGCGGCGGGATGCGGTGGGCGCGCAGGATCTTGCGGATGGTGGAGGCGGCCACCCGGTGGCCGAGCCGGCGCAGCTCGCCTTGGATCCTGACCACGCCCCACCGGGTGTTCTCCCGGGCCAGGCGCTGGATCAGCGCGACGAGCTCGTCAGGTACCGGCGGGCGGCCCGGCGGCCTAGACTGCCGCCACTTGGCCGCTGCCAGCCGCCGGTGCCAGCGCAGCAGCGTGCCTGGGGTTGGTCCGGCGCAGCACGGCTACCTCGTGCCGCAGTGCGAGTATCTCCACGTCCTTGGCCGAGGAGGACCGGGCCAGCAACACGAACCAGGACAGCACGGTCACCAGCAGCCGGTAGGCCAGTGCGACAGGCATGAGTGCTGATCATGCCGGCGCCATAGCACCAGGTCAAGCCAGCGGCCTAGTATTCGACCAGTACAGGCCTGCATGCCCTGTACGCCGGCAACAGGTACTGGCCGCGCTGGGAGCGCCCGGAGCCGAGCGGCGGTGAGTGGAGCCACCCCGGCAATCGCCCGCTGGTGAGGCTAGCCGAAGGTGAAGTTGGCGGTGTGACCTCCGGCTGCGAGCTGGCCGGGAGCCGATGGGCCGGTGCGGGGCGGCAGATGCCGGGGGGCCCGGCGCCGCGGGGTCAGGTCGTGCGGGTGGAGCTGACTTCGGAGGCCGGTACCCATTCCTGGCGGTGGTTGAAGTTGATGGCGTACCAGGTCTGGCCGGATACCGAGACCGACCACGGCGAGAGGTACTGTGAGCCTTTGGGCGTGGCTCCGATGATATTGCCGCTGCTGCCGCCCGGTTCGCCGTACACGTTAGCGCTTTTGCTGCCCTTGCCGGTCAGGGTGAGGACCGTGCCGTGGCCCTGCTCGGCCGAGCCCGGCGGCACGGCGATCCACGCTAGGGTACCGGTTGCGGTCCAGCTGGACGACGACAGTGTGGCGCCGTACCAGATCTCGTACATCGTGTCGCCGGTGCCCGCCGCGTCCGGCTGCTGGGCGAGGACGTCGTAGCTGACCATCGTCTCGACGTTGTTGCTCTCGTCGGTGATGTCGCCGGGGCTGCCCTTGGAATGCAGCATCGCCGACGCCGTCGATGGCTGGGTGTACAGGTAGAAGAAGTTGAAGTTGGAGGTTGTCTCCGTGCCGCTGGAGCCGTCCGGCTGCTGGCCAGACGCGGGGTTGAACCTGATTACCCCGGTCGGCGCGGGGCCGGTGGCGAACGGCACCCCCTGCTGGTTGATCAGGCCGAGGTAGTAGTCCCACAGCCAGTACGGACCCGGGTCCACGTGGTTGGGTGAGGTGCCCAGCGTCGGCGACGGGGTGGTGCCGTGTGACATCACGTGTTCGTGGTCGAGCGGGATGTTGTACTTGGTCAGCAGGTAGGCGGCGAGCTTGGCGGAGCCGAGGTACTCCGCGGCGTTGTACCACTGGTAGCCGGTCGCGTCCACGCCGACGTCCTCGATGCCCATCGTCCGCTGGTTGTACCAGAAATTGCCGTTCTGGAAGGCTACGTCCTTTTCGTGCAGGCACTGGTAGACCGAGCCGTCGGTGTCCACTACGTAGTGGATGCTGACCCCGTTGCTCTCGTTCCAGAACGTGGCGATCGTGTTGTCCAGCGTCTCTTCGGTGTCGTGCACGGTGATGCCCAGTACCGGCAGGTCGGCCGGGCGGTTGGCGGTGTCGTAGGTGGTCCCGGCGTAGCTGGCGGGTACGATGCAGTTGATCGCGGAGGTGTACTCGGTGCCGCCGGTGGTGCAGTTGGCCGGCAGGGTCGGCGTCACCCCCACGTTGCTGGCGGTCGCGGTGTCCGGCGCGACGGCGGTCGGCGCGATCCGGACGACTTCGCCGGTGGGGGCGGTGGCGGTCAGCCCGGTGCGTACGATCCGGTAGACCTCGTCGGCGTACATGATGGCCACGTCATGCTGGGCACCGCTGTACTCCGCGATCGCGCCGTACCAGCCGCCGAGCATGGCAGGCACGCGGTGCGCGCGGGACAGCGAGACAGCATCGGCGCGCAGCACCGCCGCGGCGCCCGCCATGTTCAGCGACACACTGCTCCGCACCGACGAGACCGGGGCGCCCACCAGCCCGGCAGCCTGGCCGAGCGTGTCCATATGGCTGTTGCGGGCCAGGTCCATGCATCCGTAACCGCCGTCCGAGCTCGGTGCGCCGCCATGGTCAGACAGATGCCCCTCCAGGTAGCAGATGGCTTCCAGCAGCACGGCCGGCACCCCGAAGCGGTGCTGTGCCGCGGCGACCGCAGCCGCGATCGCACCAGGCCGGGTCCGAGCCTGAACCGGCGCTGCGCTGGCGCTGGCGGCCACGATGAGCGTTACGACGGCAGCCGCGGCAACAGCGGCTGACAACCTTAAGGCAACGAAAGACCGTAGCATCAGTGACCTCACTCAAGAGGCGAGCGGCACTCCAGGGGCCAGAGAGGTCGGACGCCAGCATCGGCAGATGACCGCAAAGTACCATCTTCTGTCGATGCCGACAATGGCCCTCGGCCAGGTTTCCGCTTCAACACTGCGCGCTGAACAGCGGGGCCGCGATCGCCGCGCAGATGACCAGGCTCCTCACCAGCGGGCGTACCGGTACCATCCAGCGCGAAAACAACGATTAGCATCACAGGCCGGTAACGCGCCGGCCGTTCCGAGGCCGCCCGGCGAGGCGGCTTGTTAGGAGTCCTGGTAGTCGTAGAGAAATTTCGGTCGGATATCCCTGAACTGCTCAAAGGCACGCGCAGTTCATGTCCGCAGCCGTGCGGTCTGCCGACCGCTGACGGTGCGGGTCTGCTCGCGTGCCCCGTAACCGTGCAGCTCCCCGACCGGGATGCCGAGCCGTTCCGACAGCCGGGCCACAGCGGCAGCCGGGGCCGAGGGCATGTCGTCGGGGACGAACCCGAGCCGCGGCAGCGCGCACAGCTGGACCGCCGCGCCGAGCACGTTCTCCCGGCCCCGGAACTCCCGAACGAAAGCCTCGTCAGCCGGCGTAAGCGTGAAATACCGGATCAGCTCGGCCCGTGCGGGTTCCGCGAAACCGCGCAGCTACGCCGTTTCGTCCGCTGAGAACACTTCCCTGGTCGCCAATGGTGTCCCCTTCACCTGAAGAGCAGACCCCGACGAAGAACACCTATACGACAGGGAAGGTCGCTCGCGGCGAAACCCGGGCAACCCGCCATCTCGTTACTGACCCTTGATGCTAAGCGTTGTTATTGCACAGTATGGTCCTGCCGGGCCCAGTGGCGATCGTCCTTCTCTACTCTCGCTGGGCCTGCTAGCCGGGCAAGGTTCCTCGCGGCCCGCGGGTACTCGCTGCTGCCGACGGCTTCCACCAGCGGCGGACCCGACTCCACCGCGAACGCGGCGGTGTCATGGTCGGTGCCCACGTTCACCCAGCCCGCGTTCGTCGTCACGTCATAGACCCCGTAGGGAATGGCCTTGCCCGCGCTGTCGCCGGGGAAATCATGCGTGCGGGTGGCCGCCGGCTGACCCTTGGGCCGCCACTCCCGGCCCGCGTTCTTGAACTCCCCGACCAGCTCCTTCTTCTTGGTGTCCACGCTGATCACCGGGTCGCCGCTGTCCTGATGGGCCCGGCCTGCTCGCTGATGTAGCGGAACTGCGCGTCCCGGTCCGGGTGCTGGTTCCCCTCGATGGCCTTGGCGTTGCCCTGCAGGCTGAACCCCTCCGCGCGCAGCGGGTCGCCCACGGTATCGGCGCCGGCCTTATGGCCCTGGCGGGTCAGCTCATCCGCGATTTTGCGAGTTGACCTGGCCGTCCACCGCAGCGGCGACATCGGATCACCCCGCTCGTCCGCTCCACCAGGGCCATCAGCGCCGGGCGCAGCCCCGGATCCAGGTCAGCGGCCCGCTTGCGCCTGTGCGTGCCGAAAATCTCATCCGCAGCTGTGTGACCAGCAGGGTTGCTCTCGCTGCCATCCAGTGGTGATGATCAACGATCATGTGCTTGCGGTTCGTCTACCTCCTGGTCACGAGCGTGTCCTCATGGCTGCGGCTGTCCTTGGATGAGGAGACATGGAAAACCGCAGAGATCTTGATCCTGCGCCACCAGCTCACCGTTCTGCAACGGCGGCAGCCGCGCCGCCTGGACCTGAACTGGGCGGACCGGGCATTGCTCGCGGCATTCCTTGCCGTGATACCGAAAGGGCGCCGCCACGGCTGCGGCTGCTGGTCACCCCGGACACGATCCTGCGCTGGCATCGCGATATCGTCCGGCGCCGCTGGGCCGCCAAGTCCATCCGCGGCAAGACCGGCAGACCAGCCACCCACCGGAACATCAGAGCCCTGGTCCTCCGGCTGGCCCGCGAGAACCGGGCTGGGGCTACCGCAGGATACATGGTGAGCCAGCCGGCCTAGGAGCGACAATCGCGGCATCGACTGTGTGGGAAATCCTGAAGAAAGCAGGGATCGACCCCACGCCGCGACGAGCAGACCCTACCTGGCCACAGTTCCTGCGCTCCCAGGCCGAAGCAATCCTCGCGTGCGACTTCTTCACCGCCGACCTGCTGGACGGCACCCAGGCCTATGTCCTGGCCGTGATCGAGCACGCCACCAGGCGCATCCGCATCCTCGGAATCACCTTGCACCCGACCGGGGCGTAGACCGCCCAGCAGGCCCGAAACCTGCTGATGGATCTCGGTGAGCAGGCGCACCGGGTTAAGTTCATGATCCGCGACCGCGGCTCGAACTACACGGCTGCGTTCGACGCGGTCCTCGCTGAGGCCGGGATCCGGACCGTGCTCTGCAACGTCCGGACGCCTCGGATGAACGCAATAGCTGAACGCTGGATCGGCGGATGCCGGCGCGAGATCCTCGACCGGACCCTGATCTGGAATCAGGACCATCTGCGGCGGATTATGCGCCAGTACGAGACCCATCACAATCAGCACCGGCCTCACCGGTCGCTGAAGTCCGCTGCACCGCTGAAACCGCTCCCCGAACCGGTCGATCTTGAGCAGTACCGCGTCCGAAGACGGACCTGCATCGGCCACTTGATCAACGAGTACCGCCTGATCGCATGACGTGGACGAGGTTTTCGGCACTCACAATCTTGGAGTCGCACCATCCGCTTGGCCGGGTAGTCGTCAACGTAGCCGTAGCCGCCGAGGAGTTGAATGGCCTCGGTAATGATCATCCAGCAGCCGACGCGCGAGCCAGACGCTCAGGCTGTCCTCCTGGCCTGAATCCGAGGCGCTGGTTCGTGCGAGGTACACGACCGGTGTACCGGAGGTCGAGCCGCACCCGGCGCGCGTCGCCATCGTGCGTTCTGCCCTTAGCCGCTAGCACCGACCCAGAGTCCCCCTTAGTTTCTGTCTCGCGCACGCTCCAGCAATGGTAGTTACGGACGGTCACCGCCAATCTAGGGCCCGACGATGCCATGTTTGCTCCATGTTTGCTCGGATGTCGCGGTACGGCCCGGTAGTAGCCGGTATTAGACGGCAGCGGATCTTGATGGCCGCCGCACGCTCCGGCAGGTCATGGCATATTCCGGCATCAGCCGACACTGATCAGCTAGCAGAGCAGCAGACTCTTAATCTGCGGGTTCGGGGTTCGAGTCCCTGGCGGCGCACGCATTCTAACCTGGGGTTTTACCCTATTGGGATCCCCTCGTGAAGGCCATTTTCAGCCCATGGTTGCTCCACGTTTGCTCGTCAGTCCGGACCTAGTCGCGCGGGCCTCGGATCCCGCCCGGGGCAGGGACTGAACTGCCCCCTCCAGGCGTCTGCCTCGGTCAGGGGTGCCCGCGCCGAAGCTACGGCTCGGCAATGTCCCAGCGGACGTAATCCGCCGGAATGACTGGCGGTCGTCGGTGTCCTCGCTCCGTGGGTGCGCGGTCTGCCGCTGACCTGCGTGTACGGCCCTATCTGCCTCCCCCGGGCCGGCTGGCAGGTCAATCGGCCGTCCTCTGGTAGCCCGGGTCATCGTCCGGCCGGCTTGCCGAGGGACTCTGGCTGAACATAGCCCGGCCCCGGGCAGCGTGGCCGCTCACGTGCGCGGCAATGCCGAGTCAGCTCGGCTGAGCGGGTAGCTGATCTCGAATTCCTCGCCGCTCATCCGGGTGTCGTTAACTTCCAGCGGCCGGCCGGGCTGCTCGCCAGGCGCACGATCCGCAGCAGTGCCACCCCTGGGGCCAGCCTGAGGCTGCTGGCTTCTGCAGGTGACGGTGGGCGGGTCGTGATGGATTCGATCCACCGGATCGGCCCGAGTCCGGCTTCTTCCATGCGGTCGTAGATGCCGCCGGGGCCGGTGTCACGCGCCGCGGGCATGCTCTTGCTGGCAGGCGGGCAGACCCGGTCATGCCCGGGCCGGGGTGGAGTGCCGCGCCTGTTGGCGCGGCTGGATCGTGGTGATATCTTGATAGCACCATGCCGATGAAACCGGGAAGCACCAAGAACCTGCTGCTGCGCCTCGACCCTGAGCTGGCCGGGCGGCTGCAGACCGTCGCCGACGTCGAGGGGCGCCCGGTCTCCGACGTCGTGCGCGAGGCCATCGCCGCGCTGGTCGAGCAGCGCCGCGGCGACGAGCGGTTCCTGCGGTTGCTGGAGGCGAACCTCGACCGCCACCGGCAGGCCCTCGATTTGCTCCGGGACGACCGGCCATGATCGCGCTGGAGGTCGCCGACCTGGTCCTGATCGCCAGCCGCACGCTAGGCCTGGACATCGGCCAGGTACTCGACCTGGTCGATGTCGCCGCCGCCGAAAACGCCCTGGCCGAGGCGCAGCCGGACAGCGGATCCGCCGACCCGGCCCTCCGCGCCGCCACCCTGCTGCACGCGCTTGCCCGCCAGCGGCCGTTGCGGCGCGGCAACCAGCAGGTCGCGCTGGCGGCCATGCTGCAATTCCTGGCCATCAACGGCTGGGACATGGACCCCGCCCCACCCGGTCCCGTCGCCGCGATGGTCGCCGGGCTCACGGCCGGCACAGCGGGCACCAGCGACGCCGCAGCCTTGCTGGCGCCGCGACTGCGGCCCAGTGACCAGCACAACAGGCGCGGCCATGACGACCAAACGAAGGAGGCACCGATGCGACCAAGACCAGCGCTGCCGCTCGCCGAAAGAATCAAGTCCGCACTGCGGGATCCCCGCAGGACGCGGGTGTACCCCCGCGGATTCACCGACCGGCACAAACAGGCAGTCGACCTGTCCCTGGAAGAGGCCCGGCAACTGGGCCACGACCACCTCGGCACCGAGCATCTGCTCCTCGGCCTGCTCGGCGCCGGAGACGGCGTTGCCAACCAGGTGCTGGCATCGATGGGCATCCCCCTGGACGAGGTGAGGAGCCGGATCGAGGGCATCATCACCCGCGGCTCCGGCACTCGCGCGGGCCGCATCCAGCCCACCCCGCAGGCCAGGAGGGTGCTGGGCCTGACGATGCGGGAGGCGCTGGCTCTCGGTCACAACGACGTCGGCACCGGGCATCTCCTGCTGGCCCTGCTCCGCGAGGGCCACGGCATCGCCGCTCAGGTGCTGACTGCACTGGGCGCGGACCATGCCCGGGTCCGGGTACAGGTGCTGCGCCTGATGGCCAGCATGGACGAGCAGGCTGGGCCGCAGACCAGGCTGGTCCGGATGGCCATTCCCGCCGGGCTCGCCGACGCCGTGGAGCAGCTCGCCCAGGTCCAGCGGCAAAGGAGAGCCGCGCTTGACGCCGAAGACCTGGAGGCCGCCGCGGCCCTGCGGGACAGGGAAGATCAGCTGCGTGCCGACAAGCTGCGCCTGGAGCAGCAGTGGGCGGCAGGAGTCGACGTCCAGGCCGTCGTCGCCGAGAACCAGCGCGTGCACCGCGAGCTCGACCGGATGCGCGGCCTGCTCCGCGAGCACGGCATCGAGCCGGACGACGGCACCGCACGGACCGCCTGAGACCCGGCCCAGCCGAAGCGGCCACGCGTCCCGCAAACAGCGATCCCTGCCGCAAGAAGAGCAAGCGGCCCTCGGATAGCCGACGATCCGCCCGGTTAGCCCGGAGAGGCTAGTCCCCGCGACACGGGTGCGGGCTTCGGCCTGCTGGCTAGGCATTGGCATGTCAGTCGCATGATGTGGGCAAGGTTCTCGGCACGCACAGCGCCGCCTAAACACTATTACCGGGATAACTGACGTTTTCTCAGCGACTTTCACGTGATCATTTTGTGCTCGAATAGCACCAGGACAAATGCGGCGCGGGCGATGAGGCCGATCCTGCCCGGGCTGGCGGTGACATGCTGGAGCGTTTTCCACCGCTGGGTCAGCAGCGCGAAGCCGCGCTCGCCCAGGCAGCGCACCGACCGCAGCAGCGCATTCCGGGCCCGGGTATCAATGTCCAGCTCCTTGACCCCGGCCGGCTTCTTCACCGGGACGTGGACGCCGTGACCAGCGCCTTCATAGCCCGGATCAGCCAGGACGGGCATCGCATCCAGGAACGGCCGCAGTACTGCCAGGACATTCTCGCGGGCGGCGGCCAGGTCATGGACATTCCCCGGCAGCACATCAGAAACCCACAGCGGTATCCCCGACGGGTAAAACAGCGCCTGGACGTTCCCCCCCGAAATCATGAGTCTTCCCCGAATACCACAAATCGATGACCTCGCCCTTGCGGCTGACGGTTTTCTCCCGGCACCGGCCGGTGTCCACGACCTTGCCGTCCAGGATCAGGTACGGCACGCCCTCAGCCAGGGCCCGCTCCAGCTGCTCCCGCAGGCCCGGCGCGCGGGCCGCGAGCACCTCGATCACCTCATCCAGGTACCGGTACGCCGTGGACTGCGGCAGCCCGAAGCCCCGGCCGAGCCGCGGGATATCGCCCTTGTCCCGGAACCACGCCAGCGCGAACAGCGCCTGCCGGTAACAGCCCAGCCTGCGGGTTCCCTTCCGCGTCCCGATCTCCCGGCGGCGGACGGCCAGCAACCCGGAAACGAACAGGATCAGCTCCCTGGGCACGTCGAGCATGACACGATAGGAGACCACGCGGAGCCTCTCCCGGTAGCAGGTGATCTTCAGCGAGACTTCTTCTACCGGGGGCTCCGCGCCTGCCCGGCGGACCTCCGCTTATATCCGCGTGTCTGCCCTGATGTCCCGCTACGGCCGGTTTGCCCGACTTACCCTTGGTGGGAAAACCTCAATACTGGTCACCCGGCAATTATGCTCGATCATGGCGTCCCGGCAATAGATGGGCGAAATGCGCATAACGCTCTCGGGGGGCGTTTATCGTGACGACAGCCGCACGGTGGCGCGAAAATGCATGTGCCGAGCTGTGACATAGTCGGGCACGTGCAAAAGCACGCCGATAACGACGGCGCGCAGGCAATGCAGAACACGGGTTTCGCCTGGCCCGGGAGCCAGCTAACGGCGCTGGGGCCGGCGAGGCGCGCGGCCAGGCTCTGGCCTGCCCTTTTTGTGCCTGCTTGCCTCCTTTGTGCCTGGCCAGACCGTGCCGCGGAAGGGGAGCGCCCGGCCGGCGGTGTCCATCACGTGCAGTTGGATCCCGGTTCACCAAGGACCTCGCCGAGGCAAGCTGATGGAGGCC
>CAWEFK010000017.1:0-136028 GCA_963808315.1 uncultured Actinomycetes bacterium
GCTACCGCCCCTTGGCCAGCCGCCCCGCCCGCACCACCAGCATGGTCACGTCGTCGAGCAGGTTGCCGCCGCTGAAATCGAGCATGGCCCGGCGCATCGCCGCCACCAGCTGGTCGGCCGGGTACCCGGCCAGGCCGGTGAGCTCGTCGGCCAGCCGGTCCTGAAAGTAGGTGCGGCCCGGGCCACGGGCCTGAGCCACCCCGTCGGTGTAGAGGAACAGCGCGTCGCCCGGATCCATCCCCAGCTGCTGGACGGCCGGCTCGGCGTCGGAGAAAAGCCCGAGCGGAAGCCCGCCGCCGTTCATCATCCGGACCCGGCCGTCGGCCCGCAGCAGGACCGCGGCCGGATGGCCGGCGCTGGCGATGGCCACCTGCAGCTTGCCGTCCAGCCAGCTCAGGTGGGCGACGTTGGCGGTGACGAAGCCGCCGTCCAGCGCGAACTCCTCGGCCAGCACGATCTCGTTCGTCCCGGCCAGCACCTCACCCGGCTCGGCGCAGCGGCGGGCAAGCACCCGGATCGCGTGCCGCGCCGCGGCCGTCACAGCGGCGGCCTCTTCGCCCTTGCCGCAGACGTCGCCGACGGCCACGCCCCAGCCGTCGGGCGTCGGCGTACACGTCGTAGAAGTCGCCGCCAACCTCCGGGTCCTCGGCCGCGGCGATGTAGGTGGCCGCGACGTCGACGCCGGGGATCTCCGGCATCTTCCGCGGCAGCAGGCTCGCGTGCAGCGCGTCGGCGGTGTCCGAACGGCGCCGGAACGTCCGGTCCACCCGGATGGCCAGGGCCATCTGCTGGCCGAGCTCTTCGACCAGCGCGAGGTCGGCCACCTCGAAGTGCCCGTCCCGGGCGCGCCGGACCAGGGTCAGCACCCCGTACCGGTTCTCGCTGTCCGACAGCGGCACGGAAAGCACCGAGGTGGCGTTCAAGCAGGGCCAGCAGCGGCTCGCCGTCGGGCCCGTCGCCGAGGACGCCGGGTCCTCGGCGTGGGCGATGAGGGCGGACCGGCCCGACTCGTGCACCGTGCAGGGAACCGATCCGGACGGCGGGTCGACCGCGGATACCGCGCTGGTCAGCTCGGCCAGCCCCACGTCGTCCGGGCCGAGCACGAACTGCCGTCGCATCCGGTGCCTGCGCTCAAGGTCGACGATTACCCAGGCGGTCAGTTCGCCGGCGATCAGCCGGGCGCACCGCTGCATGCGTCCTTGACTCGCTGAAACCCTCGTTCTCAAGCAGCAGCCGGGCCATCGCCGTGATCAGGTCGAGGCGCCGGGTAATGGCCTGCACCGCCCCGAGCGCCGCCGGGATCCCCGGCGGGGAGCCGTCACGCGCTGGTGCCTGGATCTCCTCCGGTGATACGGCCACCTCCGGTGTCTCGGCCTGGTCCGGTGCGCGGGCCTTGGCTGCGGCGGTGGTGTTGCCCGGGGACGTGGTTCTGGCGGGGGCGCGGTTCTGGCCGGGGGCGTGGTTCTGGCCGGGGGCGTCCTTGGGCTGGGGGGCGCCGTTTCGGCGGGGACGTCCTTCGGCCGGGGTCGCGGCCGGATCGCGATCATCACGGGGTCGGCCTCGCCGCGGACGGCGACCCGGCCGATGATCAGCTCTGCGGGCACCAGGCCGTTCTCGGCCAGCAGGCTGCACGTGATCCGGCGCTGCTTGCCGGTCCTGGCGACCGCGGTGAGCTGAGAGTTGACCGCGGCCCGCGACGGCAGGTTCACGAAGGCGGTGAACGGCCGGCCGGTCGCGTATCCGGGCTTGGCCCCGATCAGGTCGCCCGCCGCCCGGTTGACCCGCTGGACGGTGCCGTCCCTGGTGAGCAGGAACAACGGGACCGGGGTGTCCTGGAACGCCGCGCGGAGCAGGCTGCGCTCGGCGTTGTCGCTGCCCGGGGGCTGACTCGGCTCGGCCGGCCGCCTGGCGGAGCCGTCCGGCGCGGCCTCGGCCGCCCTGAGCAGGTCGATGGCCCCCTCGAGCTCGGCGAACGCGGCATCCAGCACGTCCTGGGGCTCGGCGCCCCGGGACCTGGCCGCCTGCCGCAGCGCGGCGTACCTGGCCTCGAGCTCGGCGACCTGGAGGGCGCCGCCGGGCCGGAGCTGACGCTTCGCTCATCGACCAGTCCCTCCGCGACCTCGGTCACCGGGATCCGCCGCAGCGCGATCATCGCCACGTCATCCTCCCGGGGGCCGAAGATGGACGTCAGGTGGTTGCTGAACGCCTCGATGCCGGCGGCCTGGACTTCCTGGGCGGCCACGCGCAGCTTCTCCAGGTTAGCGTCGAGGAAGACGCTCCGCTCCTCCACCAGGCCATCGGTCATCAGTAGCACGGTACCCCCCATCGGGAGGAAAGCCGTTTCTACGTGCGGCTCGTGCATGGGCAGCCCGAGCAGCAGGCCGCCCTCGCCCAGGTAGGTCGCGCTGGTCCCGGTGACAAGCAGCAGGGGCATGTGCCCGCAGTTCACCACCTGCAGGTCACCGGAGGCGGGATCGACCAGGGCCAGGCACAGCGTCGCGATGATGCCCGGGTGATAGCGCCGCAAGACCTCGTTGACCAGGCCGGTGATGGCCAGCGGCGAGTGATCTTCGACGGCGAAGGCCCGCAGCGCGTGCCTGAGCTCGCCCATCACGGTGGCCGCGTGCAGCGAGTGCCCCTGCACGTCGCCGATCGCGACGAGCACCTTGCCCTGCCAGGGCAGCGCCTCGTAAAAGTCGCCGCCGACTTCGACCTGGTCGCTGGCCGGCATGTAGCGGTAGGACATGGCCAGGCCCGGGATCTCGGGCAGCGCGACGGGCAGGAAGCTCCGCTGCAGGGTCAGGGCGACCAGGTGCTCGTCGGCGTAAGAGCGGAGCGCTTGCCCCGCGAGCGCGACGGACTGCACGAGCTGACGGAGGATCTGCTGGTCCTCGGGGCCCGCTACGCCCGCGCGGGCCACGGTCAGCACGACCGGCGGGCGGTCCGGCTTGATCCTGGCCGCCGCCAGGCAGACATCGCCCCGCAGGGTGCTGTCCGGGACCAGCCGGAGCCAGTCGTCCCGGCGGCACCATCATGGCCACGTTAACCTCGCCGGGGCGCAGCGCATGCCCGGCCACCTGGTCCGCCAGTCCCGCGGGCCCGCCGCGCAGCGCGGGCTCGGGTCGCTGCGGCGACGCGGACATCCTGCGGACCTGGCCATCCGGCATCTCCAGGATGAGGACGGCCTCCACGGCGAAGATCTCCGCGGCTCCGGCGGCGGCGGTGCGGGCCAGCCCGTCGAAGGTTTCCGCGGCGTTGATCCGGAGCGTCACCCTGGTCAGCGCGGCCAGCAGGGCCGCCGCCCGTTCGGCGCGCTGCCGGGCCCGGTAGTAGCGCAGCGCGGCCATGACGACGGCGAGCAGCTCCTCGGGTTCGGTCGGCTCGGTCAGGTAGGCGTCGGCGCCCTGGGTCAGTCCCGCGGCCCGGTCGGCGACCGTGATGGCGGTCGCCGAGACCTGGACCACCGGAATCGCCGCGGTCCGCGGGTTGCCCTTGATCTGCCGGCAGACGTCGTAGCCGGTCATGTCGGGCAGGTTGACGTCGAGCAGGATCAGCTCGGCCGCGGCGGCCAGCTCCAGCGCCTCGTGGCCGGTGGAAGCCTCGGTCACGGTATGGCCGGCCCGCCGCAGCCAGGTGCACAAGATGTAGCGCTTGGCCTCGTCGTCGTCGACGACCAGGACCTTGGCCGGGGCATCGGCATCGGTCATCGGTCACCTCGCGGGTCTGCCGCGCAGGGCGGCGCGGATGGTGAACTCGAGCCGCTCCGCGGTGAGCTCGTCTTTGCGCAGCACCGCGCCGGCCCGGGACGGCGGCGGCACATCCGCGCCGGTGATGACGATCGCGGGCAAGCGAGGCGGGCAGCCGGGCCAGCAGAGCGCTGCCGTCCAGGCCCGGCATCCGGTAATCGGTCAGCACGAGGTCGACGTGATGGTCGGCGAGGATGGCCAGCACCTGGTCGCCATCGGTGGCCTCAATCAGGCGGTCCGCCATGGAGGTGAGCATTCCCTTGAGCAGCTGCCGGAAGCCGGCGTCGTCGTCGGCGACTACGACGGTACCCAGGGCCGGAGTCCCGTGCGGCAAGTTGAGCACGACCGTCGTCCCCTGACCCGGCGCACTGGTCAATTCCAGGTTTCCGCCAAGTATCCGGGCGAGCCTGCTGGCGTAGGGCAGGCCCAGGCCGGTGCCGCCCCGGCGGATGCCAGGCACCTGGTAAAACTCCTCGAAGACGTGCCCGTGCAGGCCGGGCGGGATGCCGATGCCGGTGTCGGCGACGCTGATGGCCAGGTGATCGCCGACGACCTGCGCGCTCAGCGCGACCTCACCGCGATCGGTGTACTTGATGCCGTTGGACAGCAGGTTGCGCAGGATATGAGTCAGCGCGATCTCGTCGGTCAAGATGAGGTCCGGGGTATCCGGGTCGTCCTCGTCGCCGACGACCACGCGAACCGGCTTGCCTGCCGCCATCGGCCGTGCCAGCGCGCTGAGCCGGCCGAACAGCGCGCGCAGGCTGACCACGGCCGGGTCGATGCGCAGCTGTCCCGACTCGGCCTTGGCCACGTCCAGCAGGTCGTTCACCAGGGCGAGCAGGACGCTGCCCGAATTCCTGATCAGGTCGGCCTGGTAGAGCCGCTCGGGATCGAGGCCGCGGCCGTCGGCGTCGGGCTCGGCCAGGAGCCTGGCCAGCCCGATGATGGAATTCAGCGGCGTCCGCAGCTCGTGGCTGACGTTCGCCCAGAACCTGTCCTTGGACTCCGACGCCGCTCGCAGCCGGTCGGATTTTTCGTCAAGCTCCGCGTACAGCGCCACCACACCGCGGTTGGTCTGCTCAAGCTCCTCCGACAGCTCACTGTACAGGGCCATCACGCCGCGGTTGGTTTCCTGCAGCTCGGCGTTGAGCAGGACAAGCTGCTCTTTTTGCCGCCGCAGATCGCCGAGCGCGGAGATCAGGTCGGCGTTCTGCCGCCTGAGCTCATCGGTCGCGGACGGCGGCCGCACGGCGGCCAGCTGCTCAGCGACCATCCGCATGTCCGGCCGGACATCCGGCAGCCGCCGCTTGGCCATCCGGACGACCGGCCCGCTGGCGGTCACCTTGTCCATGAGCCGGCTGGCCGCGGCGATGCCCTCGGCCGGCGGCTCGCCGTCGAACGTGGCGGTCAGCAGCAGGTCGGTGGCGTCGATGCCGAACGCGATCACCGCGGTCCGCCCGGCCGTGATCGCGCTGCGGCCGATCTCGCTGATCGCGGTGGCCACCCGGATCTGATCCTGGAGGTCCAGGGCCAGGCTGGCGGCCACCCCGCGACCGAGCTGACGCGCCGCGTAGACGCCGGCCAGATCGCGGACGTCCAGCCGGGCGAGTTCGCTGCTCACGTCGCTGATCATGTGGTCAGCACCACCACGCCGGCGTCATCGCGGTGAATTCCCGCCTCGGCCAGCAGCACCGCCGCTATCAGCAGGGGATCCTTGGTCTGCACGCCGGGCACGGCGGCGACCTCCCAGCGGCTGGAAATGCCGTCGGAGTGCAGGATGACGGCCGCACCCGGCGGCACCTCGTAGTCGAACTGCCGGAAGGCGCGCGCCTGGTAGCCGGCGATCCCCGGCACCGACAGCATGCTCTTGCGGCCGTCGGCGGACAAGATGAAACCCGCCACGTTGCCGAGCCCCGCGAACCGCGCCACCTGCCCGCAGACCTGCACGATGGCGACGGCCCCGCCGCGGGTGCCGGTCATCCGCCGGTGCACCCGCTCGAGCAAGGCGGCCGGCTCACCCGCGGGCCCGGCCAGGACCGCGGCCATCGCCGCCGCGGACGCCGCCGCGGCCAGCGGGCCATGACCCAGGCCGTCGGCCAGCACGACGGTGACGGCGTCATCGGTCCGGATCGCCCCGAACGCATCTCCGCATTCGGCCTCGCCGCTGATCGGCCTGACCAGGCCCGCGCAGCGGATGACCGGAGGGCCGGGCACCGGCCAGAACCGGGCCAGCAGCGCCGTTCCGTGGCCCGGCGTGGAGTACAGGTCGCTGACGTCGGCGAGCCGCCTGATCGCGCCCAGCCCGATACCCAGGGACCCGGCGGTGGAATGGCCGTCTCGCAGGGCCGCGCCGACATCGGGCAGCCCCGGCCCCGCATCGATGGTGACCATGTCGATCCCGGGCCGCTCCGCCCCCCGGTTGACCTGCAGCAGCATCGATCCCTGGCGCGCGTGCTTGGGCAGGTTCGAGGCCGCCTCGGTCACGGCCAGCGCGAGCTGGTCGGCGCGGGCGGCCGGGAACTGGAGCCGGTCCGCCATCGCCAGCGCGGCGTTCCGGCAGGCCCCGACGGCGCTGGGGTCCTCGACCGACAGCCAGCGCATGTCGTCGGGCGACGGAGCCTGCACCGGCCAGGTCAGCGGGACCACTTGACGACCACGACGCTGGTGCCGCCGGCTGCCTTGGAGATCAGCTCGAACTCATCGACGAGCCGGCGTGCCCCGGACAGGCCCAGGCCAAGTCCCGAACCCGAGCTCCAGCCATCGGTCAGGGCCAGGTCGATATCGGGGATGCCCGGGCCGTCGTCGGTAAAGTCGATCCTGACGCCGGGCCGGCCACGGTCCGAGGTGACCACCTCGACCCGGGCCATCCCGCCGCCGCCGTACACCAGGGCGTTACGGGCCAGCTCGCTGGCGGCGGTCACGATCTTGGTCTGGTCGACCAGGGAAAGCCCGTTCTTCGCCGCCACCACCCGCACATGCTGCCGGACGCGGACGACATCGTCACCTGATGTGATCGGCAGCTCATCCATCACGAGCTTCCGTTCAACAGCGCCAGGCCCTTCTCCGCATTCAGGGCGGTGCGCACGCCGCGCAGGGACAGGCCAAGCTCGGTCAGCGTGATCGCCACCGCCGGGCGCATGCCGACCAGGACCGTCTCGGCGTCGAACAACCTCGATATCGAGCCGATCGTGGTCAGCATCCGGCCGATAAAGGAGTCCACGATCTCCACCGCGGTGATGTCGATGATCACGCCGTGCGCCCGGGTGGCGACCAGCTGCTCGGCCAGATCTTCTTGGAGCAGGATGACGCTCTCGTCCTGCAGGTCGATCTGGATGGAGACGAACAGCGTGGACCCGAGTTTCAGGATCGGCACCCGGTCCATCAGGCCGGGCCGACCTTCAGCCCGGCCCGGCGCAGCGCGTGCGCCAGCGCGTCGGCGAGCGTCGCCTTGGTGGCGATGTCGCCGAACTCGATGCCGAGCGCCACGATGGTCTGCGCGACCTGCGGCCGGATGCCGGACAGGGTGCATTCGGCCCCGAGCAGGCGGGCGGCGCTCACGGTCTTGAGCAGGTGCTGCGCCACCTCGGTGTCCACCGTCGGGACGCCGGTGATGTCGAGCACGGCGTGGTCGGCTCCGGTCGCCACCAGGGTCTCGAGCAGCTTCTCCATGACCAGCTGGGTGCGGGCCGAGTCCAGCGTGCCGACCAGCGGCACGGCGATGATGCCGTCCCACAGCCGGACCACGGGGGTCGACAGCTCCATCATGGAAGCGGACTGGTCGGTGATGATCCGTTCCCGGGCGGTTACGTAGATCTCGAAGGTATGCAGGCCGAGCTCGTCGATCAGGCGGGAGAAGGCCAGGAACTCGGGGACCAGGTCAGCGGCGTCCGCGACAAGTTCGTAGACGGCGTCCTTGAGCGAGAACACGGCCAGCGCCGTCTCACTCGGCGTGAAGCCGCTCCGGGCCCGGGCTCGAGAGAGCTCGGCCAGGGCCGCCCGCAGCTCCCCGGCCGCCGACTCGTCCGTTCCGGCCATGACCCGGAGGGCCAGTGAGTAGATGTCTTCAAGCTCACGCCGTACTTCGAGGGCCGAGCTACGGCCGCGGACGCCCGCCGCCACCAGGTCGCTCCAGCGGCCGACGATCTTGTCCTGATGGTCGCGCATGAACGCGGCCATCCGCGCCTGGCTGCCGTCAACGTCCATGAGTACGCATCCCTGTGCATCGGTTGCCTGTTAATAAGGTTCGCCCGTACGGGCCAACAGTACATCGGGCGGGTCGAGGCTAACGCTCAGACGGCAAGCCCGGAAAGGACCGGGCCTACGATGCGGGATGGGGCATACGATTCGGGTAACCGTTCTCGTTCAGCCGATATGTTGGAGCGCCGGGTGGCAGAGCCCCGCTTTTCGATCGAACCGCACGACGCTGGCGTCGTGGTGGCCATTGGTGGCGAGCTTGACGTCACCTCCAGCCAGCAGTTCGATGACTTCCTGACGGAAGCATGCCCCGGCCGCGACCGGCTGATCCTCGACCTGTCCGGCGTGGACTTCATGGACACGAGCGCGCTGGCTGTCATCGTCAGCCACTGGCGTCGCCACGTCGAAGCGGGCGGCGGGTTCTTCCTGGCCGGCGCGCGCTATCGCTACACCAAGGCCCTATGGATAACAGGCCTCGCCGACCGGCTGCCGATGTACGACAGCGTCGACGAGGCCCTGTCAGCCGCCCGGCCTGACCCTGGCGCCGACGCCGCTCGGGGCGGCGCCAGGGAGTCAGCCGGGCCGGATGCCACCGCCGCCGGATGAGCGAGCGGCGGTGGCGTGGTCACCAGCGGTACCAACGACCCCGCGATGAGCCTTCGCCCATCCGGACGAGGAAACCGATCAGCCAGATCACCAAGACGACGAGGGCGATCCACCAGAGGATGTGAATCGCGAATCCGAGCCCGCCAAGGATTAGGGCGAGCAGCAGAACGAGCAAAATGATGGCCATGAGGTTGTTCCTTCTTTCTGTATGGCCACGGGGGGCGGGAACCGTGTACCCGGCTATCGGGGATTCACACCAGCTGAGCCGGTACAGAATCGGCCGATAGCCGGGAAACCTTCTACTGCTATGGCTTCAGGTTCTTGACGGCGTCCTTGACCTTCTCGCCGGCCTGCTTGACGTTGGCACTCGTCTGATCGGCGGTGCCCTCGGCCTCAAGCCGTTCGTTGCCAACGGCCTTGCCGGTCGTCTCCTTGGCCTTGCCCTTGACCTCTTCGGCCTTGTTGTTTGCCTTGTCGGCAGTGCTCATGGCCGTTCCTTTCCTTGAAGACCGTGGTGCGTGTCTGCCCTCCACTGCCCACGAGGCCGGGTTCATAACGTCCGGCGCACAGTTTTCCCTCCCTGGCTGGTACCCGTGGTGCCCGTTTGACCCGCGCAGCCGGGGTAGAAGGGCTTGCACCCGAAGAAGCAGGAGGTCGCATCTTGGCGAATGCGGCTCACGATGACGACAGGCTGGGCCACCCGGCCGACAGCCTCGGTCAGCTGGTGGGGGACGCAGGCGCCGTGCGAGATGCCTTTGAGCAGATGCCGGTGGTGATGGTGGCTCTCGCGGGCCCGGATCACCGCATCGTGGCGGCGAACGCGGCGTACCGGTCGTTCACCGGCCGGTCCGGCGTGATCGGCGTGCCCTGCCGGGAGGCGTTCCCCGAGGTCATCGGGCAGCAGCTGTACGAGCTGTTCGACCGGGTGTACGCGACGGGAAAACCGGAGACGGGAACCGAGTGGCGGGCACAATTCGATCTCGGCCCCGGCGGGATCCGGGAGGTCTACGCCGACTTCACCGTGACGCCGCAGCGATCCGCTGACCAGGCGATCAACGGCTTGCTTATGGTCGCCACGAACGTCACGGACCGGGTGGCCCAGCGGCGGGCGGAGCAGCAGGCCGCGGAGCAGCGGATGACCGAGGGCGGACCCGGCACCCTGGCCACCTCGGGGGCCCGCGCCGCGAGCGGGGTCTACGGGGTCAACGGGGTCGTCGGCATGGTCGCCGAACTGCAGGAAGCGCTGCTGCCGACCGCGCTGCCCGTGCTGCCCCAGCTCAGGATCGCGGCCCGCTATCTGGTGGCCGGGCACGAGCAGTCCGCCGGCGGAGACTGGTTCGACGCGGTCCCGCTGGCGGGCGGTGGCGTGGCGCTCGTGGTCGGCGACGTGGTCGGGCACGGCGTGGCCGCCTCGGCCGCCATGGGGCAGCTGCGGGCGGTGCTTGGCGAGCTGCTGGTGGCCGAGCCCGATCCCGGGCGGGTCCTGGCGCGGGCCGACGCCTTCGCCGCCCGGACCCCGGCCCTGCAGGCCGCCACGCTGACCCTGGCGGTCTTGGACCAGGCGGGCGACGGGCTGCGGTACGCGACGTGCGGGCACCCTCCCCCCCTGGTGGTCGGGGCCGACGGGACGACCAGGTTCCTGGCCGGCACCGGTACCGGCCCGCTGGGCACCGGCTCGGCACCCGTCCTGGCTCGCGCCACGCTGTTGCCGGGTGAAGTGCTCCTGCTCTACAGCGACGGCCTGATAGAACGGCCCCACAAGAGCATCGAGGCCGGGATGGCCGAGCTCGCGCAGGTCGCCGCCGACGCCGCCGCCAACCGGACGCTGAGCGTAGCGGCGCCCACCGCGGCCGAACGGGTGTGCGAACTCACGGTGGAACTGCTGACCCGCACCGGGTACGCGGATGACGTCACCACCTTGGCCGCGGAGCGGCTGGCCGAACCGGTCCCGGCGCTGGAGCTTGAACTGCCCAGTGAACGGGATAGCCTCACGGTGGCCAGAGGCGCCTTCAGCGACTGGCTGAGCCGGGTCGGCGCCGCCGCGGAAGACGCGGAAGCGCTACACCTGGCGATGGTCGAGGTGGTCACCAACGCCATCGAGCATGCCTACCCGCCCGGTGAGCCCGGGATCGTGGAGCTGACGGCGGCGCTGCGCGACGACGGGACGGTCGAGTGCCGGATCGCCGACCAGGGAAACTGGCGACCGCCCGACCCCGGCGACGCCGACCGTGGCCACGGGCTGATGGTCGCCGGTCATGTCGTCGACAGCATGGTGGTGAGCCACCCGGCCCCGCCGGGCGGCTGCTCGCCCGGCGCCGGGGGCACCGTGGTGGTGCTGCGGCTCCGGCTGCGCCGCCCCGCCGTCTTGGCGTCGGGGTCGGCGGGTCACCACAGCGCCCGCGCCGCCGCCCACACGGCCGAGCCGCCCTTCACCGTGGCGGCTTCGATCGAGGCCAGCGGGGCGGCCCGGGCGCTGGTGGCCGGGCCGGTCGACATCGTCACCGCCGACCAGCTGTCCCGGCGGCTGCTGTCCGTCAGCCGGGGCGGCACGGTCCCGCTGACCGCCGATCTCACCGCCGTCACCCAGCTGGCCAGCGCCGGGGTCCGTGCCCTCTACCTGGTCAGGAAGCAGCTGATGGCCCATCAGCAGGCGCTGACCCTGATCACCACACCGGGCAGCTCCACCCACGCCGTGCTGGACCTGGTCCGGCTGGCTCACGTGGGCGCCTGACCCGCTCGCTCGTAGGCGGCGCGCAGGCGGGCCTCGGCGGTGGCGGGCGCGTGCACGTGGTCCAGGCCGAGCAGCGCCGCGCCGACGACCGGTGGCACGTCGATCACGCGCACCTGCGCCAGCGGGGCCGCCTCGGTGAGCTGGCCGGTGACGCCACTCAGCAGCTGCGGGCTCCGCGCGGTGATGACGCCGCCGCCGAGCACGACGGGGGTGGCCAGGCCGGTGAGGCCGAGCCGCCGCATCGCGGTGATGGCCATGACGGAGATCTCGTCGGCCAGCCGGCTCACCACGGTCCTGGCCACGTCATCACCGGCCTCCGCCGCCCGCAGCAGCAACGGCGCGAGCCCGGTCAGGTCGTCTTCCCCGATCTTGCCCTGGTGGATCCCGAGCGTCACGTCCTCGACCTTCTGCACGCCGAGGTGGCTGGTCAGGTAGCCGGTCAGCAGCGTGCCTGGACCGCGGCCGTCCTCCGCCCGGGCCGCGTGCCAGAGGACCTCCAGACCGAGGCCGTAGCCGCCGCCCCAGTCGCCGGACGTCGTGCCCAGGGCCAGGAACCTGGTGACGCGGCCGTCCGGCCCCACGCCGACGCAGTTGATGCCCGCGCCGCAGACCACACCGACGCCCCAGTGGGGCCTGGCCTCGTCGGCCAGGCCGGTCCGCAAGATGGCGAACGTGTCGTTGACCACCGTGACGGTCGGCGTCCACCCCAGGGCACCGATCGCGGCGGCGTGTTCCGCCTCTTCTTCCGGCAGATCCGCGTTGGCCAGGCAGGCCACGGTGTGCCTCGCGACCCGGCCGGAGCGCGGGCCGCCGGCCTGCGTCGCCGCCTGCTTGACGACCGCGTCAAGGACCAGCATCACCGCCTCGACGCCGGTCTGGTGGGAGTTGATCCCGGGACCGCGCGCGGAGGCCAGCAAGGTGCCGTCGCTGGCGACGAGGGCTACGTCGGTCTTGCTGTTGCCTCCGTCGATGGCCAGCACGGCGGCCTCGGGTGCCGGCCGAGCTGCCTCAGCCAAGGCCGGCCGCGCCGAGGGCGAAGGCCAGCAGGGACGCGGCGGTGTAGTCGTCGGCGGGCTCCACCGACGGCCAGGAGACCACGTTGTCCTGGTAGGCGGCGGTCGTGCTGTCGAACGGCGCGAAGTTACCCGCGCGGCAGGCCCGCATCCCGGAGACCGTGCCCAGGCCGACGAAGTTCGCCGGGCTGCTCGGGCCGTCGGTGGCCGCGCCGAGCTGGATGTTCCCGCGGCCGGTGAGCGAGCCCGCCAGGTTGGCGATCTCGCTCTGCAGGCAGTGCGGGAACACCGTTCCCGCGCCGACCACGAAGGAGCTGCCCCAGGCGTTCGCGCCGAGCGCGAAGTTCAGCTGCTGCTGGGCGAAGGCCTGGTACTGACCGGAGCCGCCGCTGCGCTGATACAGCGCATCGGTGATGAACAGGCCGAACGCGTGCGGTGCGGCGTCGGAGGCACCGAGCTGGGTGCCGAGCGCGAACGGGTCGCCCTTGGCCCAGTCCTCGCCGGTGCGCAGCTGCGCGGCCAGGTCGTCAAGCAGCGTCCGCGGGGCGATCACCGGGCTGAACCGTTGCGTCTGCGCCGCCTGCCGCATCGCCTGCAGCAGCTCGGCCTCGGCGACCGCGCCGTTGTCGTACAGGTTGAACGTGTCGCCGTCGGCGGGGTGGCCCTGGGCGATGTACGCCCGGGCCCAGCGGGCCGCGGTGGCCAGGTCCGCGCGCAGCTGCGCGGCCGGGGCGCAGGTCGCCTCGTCCGCCAGCGCGATCTCGGCGGCGCCCCACGCCATGTCGCTCTTCCACTCGGTACCCGGGTAGTAGTCGGCGGGGAACGTGGTGACGATCTGCCCCACGTCGGTGGTCTTCGCCATCGCGTAGACGCCCCGGGCCAGGCCGAGCAGGTGCCGGGCCTGCGCCTGGTCCGTGCTCGCGTCGAGCTGGGCCCCGAGGGCGAAGTCGGCGGCGAAGCGGCCCGCCAGGTCCGGGCTGACCAGCTGGCCGGGCGGGGCGGCCTCGAACACCGGCCGGTACTTGACGAAGTACGCGGTCGGGCCCGGGTTGCCGCCTGGCTTGACGTTCAGGCGGTCTTCTGACTGGGGCAGGAACCAGAAGTTGTAGTCACCCTGGATCTGGCCCAGCGGGTACGCCGTGGTCGGCGCGCTCCCGTTGCCGATGCCGACCTGCGCGTACAGGACCCTGAGCACCGGATTCCACAACTTG
The DNA here is from genome assembly GCA_963808315.1 of uncultured Actinomycetes bacterium. Lineage (GTDB taxonomy): Bacteria > Actinomycetota > Actinomycetes > Streptosporangiales > Streptosporangiaceae > Palsa-504. The sequence continues at coordinate 13,502 of CAWEFK010000017.1, forward strand.
GTGATCCACTGCAGGCCGAACGTCGCCTCCGGCTGGAGCATCGGGTAGCTGCCGGGGAAGTCGCGGGCCGCGATCAGCATGAGCGCGTCGGTGTAGCTCGCGGTGTAGGCGAACTTCTCGTACCCGCCGCCGGCGTCGAACCAGCCCCCGGACACGTCCACCGGGCCGCCGATCTTCTTCAGCGTGCCGAGCAGGTTGTCGTTGCTGTCGTAGGCCGGATCCGCGTAGACGTAGGCGTTCTCGTCGGTCAGGTTGGCGGGCTGGCGGCCAAGCACGGCGGAGTCGACGTCCGGCCCGTCCCGCTCGGAGGTGAAGTACCGCACGGCGTTGTCGACCAGCTGGCGGTACAGCTGCGGGCCGTCCCCGATGGTGAAAGGGGCGGAGACCGCGGCGGCCGGGGAAGTCAGCTTGACCTGGTACTCCCCCGGGGCGCGCACGCCGGAGAAGCTGAGCTGGTAGACGGCCTGGTAGCCGGAGTTCCACGAGCCCAGGTCGTCGGTGGAGGTGCCGCGGTAGGCGACGCCGTGCGGGGTGGTGACCTCGAAGCTCACCCGGCTCACCGGCCGGGCCAGCATCGCGAAGGCCACCTTGGAGCTCGACGAGGTGTACCCCACCTGGTTGACCCGGACCACCGGCGAACGGTCTTGAGTCGTCGGGGCCGTCGGGGCCCCCTGAGACGCCGCGGGCGGAAGCAACGCCAGGCCGGCCGCAACCGCCGCGACGGTGATCCCGGCGGCGCGGGCTGACCAGGTGCGATAGTGATCCCTCATGGCGATTTCCTTACGTCCACGGGAGGAACTTGGCGTTTTCCGCGAGCAGGCGGTCGGTCAGGGCCTCCGCCTGGTCGGCCTGACCGACCAGCGGGTGGGCGAGCAGTGCGTCGTAGACCCGCTGGCGCCCGCCGCCGATCGCGGCCTCGAGCGCGAGTTCCTCGTACGCGTAGACGTGCGCGATCAGCCCGCGCAGCAGCGGCTCGACCGGCTCGACCGGTACCGGGACGGCACCGCCGCTGCCGATGACGGCGGGCACCTCGATCACGGCGTCGGCGGGCAGGAACGGCAGCGTCCGGCCGTTGCTCGTGTTGACCACCTGCGTGTCGCGCCGGTCGCCGGCCAGCGAGGCGAGCAGGTCCACCGCTGCCTCGGAATACCAGGCGCCGCCGCGCTGAGCCAGCTGGGGCGGCTTGACCTCAAGCGCCGGGTCGGCGTACAGCTCGAGGAGCTCGGCCTCCAGCTTGGCCACTTCCTCGGCGCGGGTGACCGCGCCGCGCTGCGAGGCGACCACCGCGTCGTGGGCGTAGTAGTAGCGCAGGTAGTACGAGGGCACCATGCCCAGCTGCCTGATGAAGTCCGCGGGCATCCCGGTGTGCGACGCGAGCTGGTCCGCATGCGCCTCCAGCAGTTCGGGCAGCACGTCCACCCCGTCGACCAGCACCGAGCGTTCCCAGGTGAGGTGGTTCAGGCCGACGTGCCCCAGGGACACCCGGGACGGCGGGACCCCGAGCAGGGAGGCGAAATCGCGCTGGAACCCGATCGCCACGTTGCACAGGCCGACGGCGCGGTGACCGGCGGAGAGCAGGGCCCGGGTGATGATCCCCACCGGATTGGTGAAATCGATGATGAAGGCTGAGGGCGAAGCCCGGCGGCGGGCTCGTTCGGCCAAATTAAGGACGATGGGGACGGTGCGAAGCGCCTTGGCCAGGCCTCCGGCCCCGGTGGTCTCCTGCCCGACGCAGCCGCAGTCCAGCGGCCAGGTCTCGTCGCGTTGCCGGGCGGCCTGACCGCCGATCCGGAGCTGGAACAAGATCGCGTCCGCGCCCTCGGTGCCCTCGTCCACGCTCGCGGTCAAGCGCACGTGGGCGGGATGGTCGTGGGCGGCCATGATCCGGGCCGAGACGGGCCCGACCCGGGCCAGCCGATCGGGGTCGGGGTCCACCAGGACAAGCTCTTGGACGCCCGGGAGCAGCCGGCCGATGCCGTCCGCGAGCTCCGGCGTGTAGGTGGACCCGCCGCCGATCACCGCCAGCTTCACGAGCTCCCTCTTCGTCATGAGAAGGCCTTCACGTCCGCGCCGGTCTGGGCGACGTGGCAGGCCACGTCGTGCCCGGGTTCCAGCTCAGTCGGCACCGGCGTGACCTGCGCGCAGGTGTCGATGGCCAGCGGGCACCGCCAGCGGAACCGGCAGCCGGGAACCGGGTCGATGACCTTCGGCGGCTCGCCGCGGTCGGTCTCCGCCGCCACCGAGAGCGGCGCGCGGGGGTCGGGCACCGCGGACAGCAGCAGCTGGGTGTACGGGTGCCTGGGGTGGGCCAGCACCTCCTCGATCGGCCCGGTCTCGGCGATCTGCCCGGCGTACATCACGATCAGCTTGTCCGCCACATAGCGTGCGCTGGCGATGTCGTGAGTGATGTAGAGGACCGAGACGCCTTCGGAATCGCGCAGCTCAGCCATCAGGTTCAGCAGGCCGATCCTGATCGAGGTGTCCAGCATCGAGACCGGCTCGTCGGCCAGGATCAGCTTGGGCGCCATGGCCAGCGCCTGAGCGAATCCGACCCGCTGCCGCTGGCCGCCGCTGAGCTCGTAGGGGAAACGCTGCAGCATATCGGGGGTCAGCCCGACCACCTCGAAGACCCGGGCCGCCTCCTGGCGCCGGTCGGCGGCCGACAGCGACGGACGGTGCAGCTTGAGGCTGCGCAGCACGCCGTGCTGGACCCGGAACACCGGGTTGATCGAGCTGAACGGATCCTGGAACACCATCGGCACCAGCCCGCTGTAGCGCAGCTGGTCCCGGCGCGAGCTCAGCCGGGACAGCGGCTTGCCCTCGAAGAACATCTCCCCGGCCGTCGGCCGGTAGATCCGGGCCAGCAAGCGGGCGATGGTGGACTTGCCGCTGCCGCTCTCGCCGGCCAGCGCCACGATCTCGCGCTCGGCGATGCCGAAGCTGACGTCGTCCACGGCGTGCAGCGTCCGCCGGGAAAGCGCCCCGCCGATCTTGAAGTGCTTGGTCAGGTGCTCGACTCTGAGCAGCTCGGCATCGGGCAGCTCGGTATCGGGCCGTTCGGTGGGCATCAGCTCAAGCTCCCGTCCTGGCGCCGCAGGCAGCGGACGAGCACCCCGTCCAGCGGGTACAACTCCGGTGCGACTTCGGTGCACCGTTCCGCCACATGCGGGCACCGCGGGTGGAACCGGCAGCCGGCCGGCACCTGAGCCAGGTCAGGCGGATTGCCCCCGATGCCCTTGAGCGGGACCCGCGGGCCGCGGATCGACGGGAAGGCCTCGAGCAGGCCCCGGGTGTACGGGTGCTGCGGGGCGGAGAAGATCGTCCGGGTGGCGCCGAGCTCGTCCACCTGGCCCGCGTACATCACCATCAGCCGGTCGGAGAAGTGGCTGACCAGGGACATGTCGTGGGTGACGAAGATGACCGCGAAACCGAGGGCCAGCTGCAGTTCCTTGATCTGGACCATCAGCGAGCGCTGCGCCACCACGTCGAGCGCGGAGGTGGGCTCGTCCATGATGATCAGGTCCGGGGTGAACAGCATCGCCATCGCGATCATCGAACGCTGCCGCATCCCGCCGGACAGCTGGTGCGGGTAACTCCGCAGGTGCGCCGGATCGATGCCGACCATGCGGAGCACCTCGGCGGAGCGGGCGGCGATGTCCGCCTTCGACTCCCGGCCGTGGGCCCGCATCGCGTCCTTGAACTGGGCACCGATGGTCTTGACCGGGTTCAGCGCGTTCATCGCGCTCTGCATGACCACCGACATGTCCCGCCAGCGGATGGCCGACAGCTGGCGGTCGGTCAGGCCGACCAGGTTGGTGCCGCCGAACGTGACGCTCCCGGAAACGACAGCCGCGGGGGGAGCGAGCAGCTGGGCGACGGCGAACAGCAGCGTCGACTTCCCGCAGCCCGATTCGCCCACGATGCCGAGGAACTCACCCCGATTCACACCGAACGACACGTCGTCCACCGCCCGGACATCCCCTCGGTCCAGGACGTAGTCCACGGACAGGGCGCTGACCTCGAGCACAGGCACGTCAGGCACGCGGCTTCGCTCCCTTCTGCTGGCGCATTTTCCGCACCGGCCGCAGGGCCGGATTGCCGATCTCGTCGAAGGCGTAGTTCAGCAGGGCGAAAGCGGCACCGAGAACGGCGATGCAGGCGCCGGGCGCGATCGCCCACAGCGGTTCGCCGGTCTGCAGCGCCGCGTTGTTCTGCGCCCAGTACAGCGTGGTGCCCCAGCTCACCGTGTCCGGGTCGCCGAGGCCGATGAACTGCAGGCTGGACGCGAACAGCACCGCGTACAGCGCGTTGGTCAGGAAGCTCGCCACGATCAGCGAGGTCATGGTGGGAATGACCTCCACCACGATGATGTAAAGCCGCCGTTCGCCGCGCACCCGCGCCGCCTCCAGGAAGTCCCTGTTCCGCAGCGTCAGCGCCTGGGCCCGGAGCTGGCGCGCGGTATAGGACCAGCTGGTCAGGGTGATCGCCGTGATCAGCACGAGCGTCGTCCCGCCCTGGGCGTAGGCGGCGATGACGATCAGCAACGGGAACAGCGGGATGACTAGCAGGACGTCGGTCAGCACGGACAGCGAGCCGTCCGCCAGGCCGCCGAGATAGGCGGCGGCCACCCCGATCAGGACCGCGAGAGCGGTCGTGGCCAGCCCGACCACGATCGCGATGATCATCACGTTCCTGGTGCCCCAGGCCAGCTGCGAGAACAGATCCTGTCCGTAGTGGTTGGTGCCGAGCAGGTGAGCGGCCGAGATCCCCAGCTGCGGGGCATAGGCGTCCTGGGTCGGGCTTTCGTGGGCGATGACACCGGGGAAGATCGCGATCAGGATGAAGATCGTGAGCAGGACGATGCCCGCGGTCGCCTTGCGGCTGGACGCGATGGCCCGGCCGACGCGGGCGAGCACGTGGCCTGCCGGTAGCTGGACCGCGGGGGTCTGCGCCGGAACCCCGGAAACTGGCATGGCCATGGGCTAGCCCGCCGCCCTGGTCCGGGGGTCGAGCAGGGCGGTGAGGAGATCGGCGACCAGGATCGCGAACAGCACCGCCACGGTTATCAGCAGGAACAGGCCCTGCATCAGCGGGTAGTCCTCGCCCGAGACCGCCTGAAGCAGCATGTAACCCACCCCGGGATAGTTGAACACGTACTCGATCAGGATCGCGCCGCTGACCACGAAGCCCAGGGACATCGCGAAGCCGGTCAGGTTGGGCAGGATCGCGTTGCGGGCCGCGTAGTCGAACATGATGCGCCGGTTCGGCAGTCCCTTCGCCCGCGCCATCCGCACGTAGTCCTCGGCCAGGGTGGTGATCATCGTGTTCCGCATGGTCAGGATCCAGGTGCCGATCGTGGTGATCAGCAGCGAGATGGCCGGGAGGAACGCGTGGTTGAGCACGTCCTGGAAGAAGGTGAAGTTGAGCCCGGGGGTGTCGGTGGTGACGTAGTAGCCGCCCTGGCTGGGGAACCACTTCAGGGTGATGCCGAAGATCAGCACCAGCACCATGGCCACCCAGAAGTACGGGATCGCCGAGGTGATCACGAACACCGGCGGCACGATGCTGTCCAGCTTCCCGCCGCGGCGCCACGCCGAGACGATGCCGAGCCCGGTACCGAGGATGAAGGCCAGGACGGTGGCGACGCCGATCAGGCCGAGCGTCCACCAGATCGCGCTGCCGATGACCGAGGTGACCGAGGCCGGGTATTCGTCCAGGGAGGTGCCGAGGTTGCCGGTCAGGATCTGGTGCAGGTAGCCGAAGTACTGCCCGAGCAGGCTCTCGTGGGTGTTGACCCCGAACAAGACCTCCAGCGCGTTCAGAGCCTTCGGGCTGAGCTCGCCGTGGAACTTCGACATCATGGCCAGCGCGGGGTTTCCCGGCATCAGCCGCGGCAGCAGGAAGTTGAGGGTAAGCGCCACCCACAGCGTGAGGACGAAGAAACCCAGGCGGCGCAGCGCGTATCTCAAGTGCGTCTCACTTGGGCGCCAGGTGCAGCAGCACCTGCTCGTTGTCCGGGTACGCCCACACGGCTGGCTGGGCGTACGGGTCGCTGGCCGTGGGCCAGCCGGTGAATGCCCCGGTGTCGTACTGGTACCAGTCCACCGCCTCCACGACCGGGATGATCGGCACCGTGTTGAGCATGACCTGCTGAATCTGGTTCATGATCGACTGCTGCATGGCCGCGCTTGTGGTGGTCGCGTACTGATTCAGCAGGGCGGTGGTGGCCGGGCTGCTGTAGCGCTCGTAGTTGCTGGCCGCCACCTTGCCGACCGGCGCCGTGTTGGCGGAGTTGAGCCAGTTGTTCAGCTCGTAGTACGGGCTCGGGCCGAAGGTTGGCTGATCGTAATAGGCCAGCTGGTACTTGCCGTAGTACAGGTCGGCGTCGAAGTCGGTGTTGGACAGGTTGTCGGGGGTGACCTGGATTCCGATCGCCTTGAGATCCTGCTGGATCACCTGCATGGAGGCGACCCAGTCGGAGTAGTCGCCGATGTTGATGACGGTAAAGGCCAGCTTCTGCCCGGCGGCGTTCGTCATGATGCCGCCAGCCCCCGGGTGGTAGCCGGCCGAGGCCAGCAGCGCCTTCGCCTTGGCGGGGTCATAGCCGTTGCCCCAGCCCGACAGCGCCGAGTTGTCCACCGTGGCCGAGAACGTGGGCGTGACGATGCCGGTCTGGTTCGCGGGCGGCTCGTAACCGGACTCCCCGACGTTGGAGACCTGGGTCCTGTCGATCGCGTACGAGATGGCCTTGCGGACGTTGACGTTGCTCAGCAGGGGATTGGTCAGGTTCGGGATCAGCGAGACGTTCACGGTGGGCGGGAACCAGTAGTGGAAGTTCGGGCTCTTGGAGGTGTAGAAGGCCTGGATGCCCGGGATGTACTGGGCGCCCCACTGCGCGTCGCCGTTCGCCAGGTCGTCGTTGGCCGTGTTGTTGCTCGTGTACGCCGGGTACTGGAGCTTGGCGATCTTCGGCTCACCCGGCTGCCAGTAGTGCGGGTTGGCCGTGTAGGTGATGTTCGCCGAGCTGCACTTGCTCATCAGGTACGGACCCGTGCCGACGGGGTCGCTGATGGGGTCGGTGACCGGGTTGGCGATCTTGGACCAGATGTGCTCGGGCAGGATCGGCGTCTGGTCCGCGATGTAGTAGAAGTAGGGCACGGCGACGGCGCTGAAATCCATCACGACCGTGGTCGGGCTGGTCGCGGTGACGCTCGAGAGCACCGACCAGACCCCGGTCAGGTCCAGGGCCGGGTACTTCTTTTCCAGGTTGAAGGTGTACGCCACGTCGGCGGCGGTCATCGGCGTGCCGTCGCTGAACTTGACGCCCGAGCGGATGGTGAACGTGAGGGACTTGTTGCCCGATCCCCACGCCCAGGACGAAGCGAGCATGGGCGTGGTCTTTGCGTCCTGTAGCGGGTTCACGTAGACCAGCGGCTCGTACGTGAAGCCGACCGACAGGAGGTTGTCGGACGCGTTGAGCGGATTGAAACCGCAGGTCCAAAGCGCGCCGTTCTCGTTGGAGATGGTCAGCACAGTGCTCGTCGATGTCTTGCCGCCGCTGGAGCCTGAGCCTGAGCCTGAGCTTGAGCTGGAGCTCGAACCGGCGGTGCAGCCGGCCGCGAGCAGGCTGGCCGCGATGATGACCCCGTAGCTGGTGAGGCGTCTCATGCCGTGGTCCTTACTGCCGTGTGGTCGTGACCTGGTGCGGAAAGGGGGTGCGCGGCGCCGGTGCCTGCGCGTAGAGGGTCACCGCGCGAGATGACGGAGCGGCTTCCGCGCGCCGGGCCGCTGCCACGACTCGCTGCCCGGATTGCCCCTTCCGTTAAGTTTGTTAGGACAGTATCCTAACTATCTGTTGGGGACAAGAGTCCGCTCGAACTGACCCAAGGTCGTAACTTTCGGGTCGTCAGACCGCGGCCTGCCGAGCGCCGGACCCCGGGGACAATGAGATGGAGGAGGTTGCCGTGACAGCTCTGTCGGCCGGTACGCATGCGGTTGCGCCCGCCGGTGAGTCGGTCACGGCCGAGCGGCCAGCCTCAGCTCTGCCGCCTCCCGAGGGCACCGGCGCGGCCCTGTTCGCTGCGCGGCCGTCGCTGATCCGGGCGATGAACGAGCAGCTGCTGCTCGAGCACATCCGCCAGCGCGGCTCCATGCTCCCGGGCTGAGCTGGCCCGTGTCTCGGGCCTGTCCAAGCCCACGGTGTCGCTGGCGCTGGACAACGTCGAACGTGCGGGTCTGGTCAGGATCGCGGGCCAGCGGACTGGCATGCCGGGTCGTTCGGCCCGGCTGTATGAGATCAGGCCCGACGCGGGCCTGATCCTTGGCCTGGACATCGGGCACGAGTACGTCCGCGGCGCGATCGCCGACCTGTCCGGGGAGATCAGGGCCCGGTCCTCGGTCCGCGCCCACGCCACCAGCGTCCGCGGCCGGGTGGCCGAGCTCGTCGGGCTGGCCGACCTGCTCTGCCAGCAGGCCAGCGTGCCCCGGGCGGCAATCACCCAGACGGTGATCGGCAGCCCGGGCGTCTACGATCCGCGGCGCAACGCCATGAAGCTCACCGGCGGCCTGCGCGGCTGGGACCGCCCGGCCGCGCTGGCCGGGCTGCGGGAGGCGTTCGGCCCTTCGCTGGTGATGGAGAACGACGTCGACGCCGCCGCCCTGGCCGAACGTGCCCTGGGCCACGGCCGGGAGGTCGACAACTTCGCTTTCGTGCATATCGGCACCGGCGTGGGCATGGGGCTGATGCTCGGCGGGCAGCTGCTGCGCGGCGCGCACGGGGTCGCGGGGGAGATCGCGTTCCTGCCGCTGTCGGGCGGCAGCGGCGCGGACGAGCAGGAGGCGCGCAAGCGGGGCACGCTCGAGGCGGCCGCGTCGGCCTCCGGCGTGGTCCGGGCCGCCCGCCGCGGCGGCATGCGCGGTCCGGTATCGGCCCGGCGGGTCTTCGAGGCCGCGGCCGCCGGTGACGAGCGGGCGATGGCCGTGGTGGCGGAGGAGGCCCGGCTGGTCGCCAAGACGATCTGCGCCGTCATCACCGTCGTCGATCCCGACCTGGTCGTCCTGGGCGGCGGCATCGGGCGGGCGCCCGGCTTCGCCGAGGCCGTCAGCGCCGAACTCGAGACGATCGCGCCCGTCATGCCGACCATCAGGGTCAGCGCGCTCGGCACCGACGCGGTGGTCGATGGCTGCCTGTGCGCGGGCACCGAACTCGCCTGGGGCCAGGTCATGAACGTGCGGCCCCCCGCGCCCTCAGCCGGCGCCGACCAGCGCCTGGCGGCGCCCGGCTAGCGCCGACCGGCGCCCGGCTGGCGCGGACCCCGCGCCGGGCTGACGCGGACCAGGGCCCGGCTGGCACGGACCGGCGCCTCGCTGACGCCGACCAGGGCCTGGCTGGCGCGGACCTGCGCCTGGCTAGCGCCGACCAGCGCCTGGCACACACCAAGACCCGCGAGCCGGTCCAGCCACAGGTCAGGGCAGGCATAGGGTACCAGAACTTACAGGTAAGACGAATATTCCACGATCTTTTTCGAGAGTTGTGACGGGTGGGTTCCGGGTGCGGGGAGCGGCGGAGGGGGGAGCTGGGGTGCGGCGCTTGGGGGGCCTTTAGAGGGGGACCGTCGCTTCGATCGTGAGCCGTCGCGCACGTCGGTGTTCACAGTTGGCGTACGGCACGGGGATGCACCGGATCCGCCACGGAGCCCGGATCCGCCACGATCCTTGCCGGGGAGGCTGCACCACCCGCCACGGACGTCGCATGGCCACCACGAGTGCTACCGGGGTTCCGCCCCGCTGGGGATCTGGCTGCCCTACTCCGCGGGCAGGCGCACACCGGCCTCTGGCGTCACAACGCGCGTTCCCGTCACGTGCGTACCCGAGCGGATGGGTATGGGTGTGGCACCGTGCACATTCTTTGGTGCACGGTGCCACTCCCATACCCACACCCAGGCCGGACCAAGAGGGGCTTGGCGAAAAGCAATGGCGCCAGCGTCGCGCTGCGGTGCTCTCGTCGCGCGGCCGCTCAGATCGCCCGCATCCGGTTGTTGCGGGAGTCGTGGGTGAGCTCGGCCAGGCCGAGGGCCTCGAGCAGCGGGGGCAGGTACATCCCGAACCGGCCGCGGTAACCGCTGCGCAGACCGTACCAGCCGCCGACGGGATTATCGGCGGACCGGCCCCAGGCCTCGACCGTGCCCTCGGCGGCGGGCTTCTTCTCGTCGGCCGCCCCGAGCGGGACCCAGTCGTCGCACTTGACCAGCCAGGCGTGCAGATCCTCGACGGCGCCGAGGTGATACTTCAACGTGGTGGAGCCGACCTGGCAGACCAGCGCGGGCGGGCTGGCCTGCTCGTCTTGGTACATGGTGTAAGCGGAGGTACCCGGTGGGGTCTTGAGCTCCCACGGGTCATCCTTGGTGCCAGCTGCCATCAGTTGTCCCCTTTCGCGATGGCCGCCGCGAAATGCGGCAGCAGCGTCTGCCAGCCGGCCTGGTTGCGGTCGCGCCGCCGATCCGCCGACGGGCCCAGCCGTTCCCAGCCATGGTGCTCGATCTCGATGCGGGTGGCGGTGACTCCCTGGGCCAGGAAGCGGATCTCGACCTCGGTGGCCTGGGTCGGATCGGTGCCGAGGTACCAGCGATAGGACAGCCTGGCTGGCGGCTGCCACACCGTGACCTCGCCCCATTCGTGCTCGACACCGTCCGTGCTCCGCTCGTAGATGCGGCCGCCCACGCCGCCTTGCAGGACGACCAGACCAGGCCGTCCGGTCACGGTGTGATCCGGTGGCCACCAGGTGCCGATGTCGGCGGTCCAGACCTTGAACGCGTGCCCGGCCGAGCAGGCCACATCCAAGGTAATGCGCAGCGGATCGGTCATTCCGGCTCGTCAGCCTCGGCGCTGCCCGGCGCTCCCGGCGTGCCCGGTGTGCTCGGCGTGCTCGGCGCTCCCGGCGTGCTCGGTGTTCTCGGCCAGCAGGCGGAACCGCCGGGCGGCGTCGCCCCAGACACGCTCCAGATAGGCCTGCACCGCATGCATCCCCTGGTCTTGCAGATGGTAGATGCGGCGCGTGCCCTGCGCCTGCTCCGCCACCAGGCCAGCTTCCTTCAGCAGACGCAGGTGCCGGGAGACGGCCGGACGGCTGATCGGCAGCGCCTCGGCGAGCTCCCTGACCGGCTTGTCGCCGTCGCTGAGCAGGCGCAATATGTCACGCCTGTGCGGATCACCGAGGGCCTCGAAGGGATCCCCGTGCGCTGCGAGCATCGGCGCAGGCTCCCTTCGGTTCTAGCATTGGTAACGACCAAGCTACCGTAACACATAAGTTACCGATATACCGCGAATCTTAACCGCACCTGAACTACTTCGAGGGCATGTTCTCGGGGGCGGCCGGGCATGCTCTAGACAGAGATCCTTGCTCGGGCGCGGTCCGCCTCCCTGCGGCGGACATGCGGATGACATGGAAGGGTCCGCGTCGATAAGGCAACCCTGCCGCCTTATCAACGCGGACCCTGCTTCTTTTTCCTGTGCTCTTCAGCTCCCGACCGCGGTGGCCTCGGCGAGGATGCCGATCATCGCGGCGACGGCCTCCTCTGCGTCGGGACCGGCCGCGCAGACGGTGACCTGCTGGCCGGCGGTCGCGCCGAGCCCCATGACGGCAAGCACGCTTTTGGCGTCGGCCCGGCTCGCACCGACGGTCAGCTCGACGGCGGAGGCGAACTTCGCCGCCGCCACCGCCAGCGCGCCGGCCTGCCGGGCGTGCAGGTCGCCGGCCAGCGTCACCGTGGCCTCACAGCTTTCTGGCATGACGTGCCTCCTCGGCCGCGCGCACTACCGCCTCGACATCCCCTCCGGCCGTGGCGGTGACCGTGGCCGCGACGGCGCCCTCCACGAACGGGGCGTCCGCGACGGCAATGGGTCCGGGCCGCATCGCCGGCTCGGCCAACAGCGCGCGGACGGTGAGCACCGAGCTGCCGAGGTCGGGCAGGATCACGACACCGGCCCCGGCGTCGGCGAGCGCCAGGGCGCGCTCGACCTTGTCCACGCTGGTCCCGATGCGGCCATCTTCCGTTCCGCCGGCGGTGGCGATGATCACCGTACCGCCGCCGACCTGGCCGGCGAGTTCGGCCGTGCCCTCGGCTAGCGCGGCGCTGTGCGAGACGAGCACGATCCCAACCTTTGGTCTATCGCTCATGCTTTATCCTGAATGTGTTCGACATTACCGAGAGGACTCCATGATTCGGTCTGTGGAGCGAGCGGCCGCGATTCTCCAAGTACTCGGGTCTGGGACGCCCCGGCTGGGCGTGACGGAGATCGCCGGTCGGGTCGGCTTGCCCAAGCCGACGGTCTACGGGCTGCTGCGCACGCTGGTGAGACACGACCTGGTGAGCCAGGATCCGGATACCGGTAAGTACAGTCTGGGGGCCGGCGTCCTGCAGCTCGGCAACGCCTTCCTGGACGGCTCTGAGCTCCGCGCCCGGTCGCTGCTGTGGGCCGAGGCGCTGGCCCAGCGGGCGAACGAGGCGGTCTGGGTGGCGACCCTGTCCGGCTCCCGGGTGATCGTGCTCCATCACGTGTTCCGGCCCGACAACACGGTGCAGATCCTCGAGGTCGGCGCGTCCATCCCTTGGCATGCCTGCGCGCTCGGGCACGCGATCGTCGCGCACCTGCCCGCGGCCGGAGCCGCGCGCACGATGGCCGGCGAGCTGACCCCGCTGACCGGCCGGACCAAGACCACCCGGGCGGCCCTGGGGCAGGCGCTGGCCCAGGTCCGCAGGCAGGGCTACGCGCTGGAAGACCAGGAGGCTACCGTCGGCGACGCGGGGATAGCGGCGCACATCGTGAATCGGGACGGGGCCGTGGCCGGCGCGATCGGCCTGGTCGGTCCGGCCGAACGGCTGCTGGAGTCGATCGCTGCACAGGAGCTCACCCGCGCGGTGGTGGAGTCCGCCCGGTCCGTATCCCGGGATCTCGGCGCAAGCCGCAGCGGATCCCCGCTGTCGGTGCTCGGCTGAGGTCACAGCGGCTGAGGTCACAGCGGCTGAGGTCACAGCGGCCGGGGTCACAGCGCCGTCACGAGTTCCCACACCTGCTCCACGGTCGAGGCGCGCATGGCGTCTGCGGCCAGCGCCGCGCACGACTGCGCGTCCAGGTCCGCGAGCCAGGACCGGACCCGCTCCACCCGCGCGGCCGGAACGCTGAGCGTGCCCACCCCGAGGCCGACGAGCAGCGGCAGGACCAGCGGGTCCGCCGCCGAGTCGCCGCACACCGAGACGCCGATGCCCGCCGTCCGGCCCGCGGCCGCGACCCGTCCGATCAGGGTCAGGACCCGCGGATGGGCGGCGAGAGCGGGCTTGGCCGCGGGATCACGACGGTCAAGTCCGAGCACCTGGCCGGTCAGGTCGTTGGTCCCGATCGAGAAGAAGTCGACGGCGGGGCCGAACGTCCCGGCCGCGGCGGCGGTGCCGGGAAGCTCCACCATGATCCCGAGCCGCGGCCGGGCGACTCCCAGCGCGGCGGCCACGGCGGCCAGGACGTCACGCACCCGGCTCACCTCGTCGAGCGAGCTGACCATCGGCACCAGGATCGCCAGACGGGTGTCGCGGCCGGTCTCGAGCACCGCCTGGAGCTGGTCGGACAGCGCCGTGCGGTGGGCGAGCAGCGCGGCCAGTCCGGCCGCAGGCGGTGAGCCCCGCAGGAACGGCGGGATCTTGTCCCCGGAGAAGTCGAGCAGCCGGACCGTGGCGATCCGGCCGGCCAGCAGGCCCAGGATGGGCGCCAGCTGGGCCCGCTGCTCGGCCTGGGCCGGCCAGGTCAGCGCCTCGGCGTAGGGAATCTCGGTGCGCAGCAGGCCCACCCCGTCGGCGCCCGCGGCCAGCCCGCGCCGGGTCTCGGCCGCCGAGGCGACGTTACACAAGACGGTGATCTCGCGTCCGTCCGCGGTCCGGGCAGGCCCGGCCGGGACGGGCTGCCGCTGGCGGACACCGCTCCCCGCTAGCGCGGCAGCAACCCCGCCCACGCCAAGGCCGGCCGCTGCGCCGGGGGCCGCTGCGCCGGGGGCCGCTGCGCCGGCGCGGCGGCTGCGTCAGCGCCGACGACGAGTTCGCCTCGGTCGCCATCTAGGACGCCGGGCTGGCCGGACGTCGCTGCCAGGACCGCGGGATCGGCGCCCGCGATCATCGGCAGGCCGAGGCCGCGCGCGATGATGGCCGCGTGCGAGCTCGCGCCGCCGGCCACGGAAACCGCGCCGACCAGCCCCGCGTCGGCCAGTTCGATCAGGTCGGCCGGGCTCACCTCCTGGCGGACCAGGATGAAATCACCGGGGGGCCGCACGACGGCAACCTGGCTGAGCTGGCCGAGCACCGCGTGCGCGACCTGGCGGACGTCGCCCGCCCGCTCGGCCAGCTCGGGATTGGGCAGCGCCGCCAGCACCGCGGCCTGCGCCTCGGTGGCCGCCAACACGGCCGTGGCGGCGTCGGTGCCGTCGCGCACCGCGGCCACCGCCGGGCCAGCCAGCACCGGATCGGCCGCGATGAGCGCCCCGACCTCCACGATGGCGGCTTCGGCCTCGCGTCCCGCGGCGCGGAGCCGCTCGGCCAGCGCGAACCGCTGAGCCGCCACCGCGGCGAAGGCGTCCCGCACCTCCTGCGGCGTCGCGCTGACCGATGTGCCCACATCGGCGAGATAGAGGCTGCCCGTGGCCGTGCCCTCGGAGACGGGCAGCCCCTTGAAGCGCATGGGCAACGTCACCCGGCCTGCCGCGTCGCGACCTCGCGCAGCGCGTCCAGGATCAGCACGGTCGACGCCGCGCCCGGATCCTCGTGCCCGACGCTGCGCGGGCCGAGGTAACTGGCGCGGCCCTTGAGGGCCTGCATGGAGATCGTGGCCTGGGCTCCGGCGCTGGCCGCGTCGGTGAGGGCGCGAAGCGCCTCGCCGGCGGCGGCCCCCTCCCCCACGGCCTTGCTGAACGCGGCGACGGCCGGGGCCAGCGCGTCCACCATGGTCTTGTCGCCCTCCCGGGCCGCCCCGAGTTTCTGCACGCCGGCCAGGGCCGCCTCCAGCGCTCCGGCCAGGGCGGCCAGATCCACGTCGGGCTCATCACCGAGCGCCTTGCTGGCCCGCCGGAACGCCGTCCCGTACAGCGGGCCGGACGCGCCGCCCACCTTCGAGATCAGCGTCGAGCCGGTGGTCAGCAACACCGCGGCCAGGCGTCGGGGTATCGGCCTGCGCCAGCGCGGCCTGAACGGAGCTGAAACCGCGGGACAGGTTGGTGCCGTGATCGGCGTCGCCGATCGCCGCATCGAGTTGGGTGAGGTGGTCACGCTGAGCCTCGACGACCGCCGCTATCTCCGCCATCCACGCGCGGAAGAATCCAGCGTCCATGGGCCGCTCCTTCGCGGTACTGGGAGGTACTGTCGAGTTCTACCGTCCCCACCGCAGCCCGGGCGTGTCCACGGTTGCGTCCCACAAATCGGTCAGCGTATCGGTGAGACTGCAGACCGTCACCGAGAAGCCCTGCATCTCCAGGCTGGTGATGTAGTTGCCGACCAGGTTCCTGGCGATATGCGCGGTCAGGCAGGCCAGGTAGCGGCTGACCTCGTTATAGATGCCGTACAGCTCGATCAGCGGGGTTCCGCCCATGCCGTTGACCATGACCAGGAGCTCACCGGTCAGCGGCATATCGGCACCGATCGCGTCCAGGGCGATCGCGGTGACCTCCCGGGCCGTGCCGAGCGGAGCCCGGGTGCGGCCAGGCTCGCCGTGGATGCCGATGCCGAGCTCGATCTCGGCCTCGGCGAGGTCGAATGTGGGCTGGCCCGCAGCCGGCACCGTGCACGAGGTCAGGGCGACGCCGAACGACCGGCTTCGCTCGTTGACCTCGGCGGCCACCGCCGCGACCTGCGCCAGCGTCGCGCCGCGTTCGGCCAGCGCGCCGGCGATCTTCTCCACGAAGACGGTCGCCCCGGTGCCCCGCCGGCCCGCGGTGTACAGCGAGTCCTGCACGGCGACGTCGTCGTTGATCACCACCGGGGAGACCTCGATGCCGTCGTCCTCCGCCAGCTCGGCGGCCAGCTGGAAGTTGAGCACGTCCCCGGTGTAGTTCTTCACCAGGTGGACCACGCCGGCGCCGCCGTCGACCGCCTTGGTCGCCACCAGGATCTGGTCGGGCACCGGCGAGGTGAAGACCTCGCCCGCGCAGGCGGCGTCCAGCATGCCGAAGCCGACGAAGCCGCCGTGCAGCGGCTCGTGGCCGGACCCGCCGCCCGACACCAGGCCGACCTTGCCCGGCCGCGGGCCGCCGGCCCGGGTGATGACCCTGTTCTCCAGGTCCACCGCCAGCGAGGGATGGGCGGCGGCCATGCCGGCCAGCGCGTCGGTCACCACCGAGTCCGGGCTGTTGATGAGCTTCTTCATGACATGCCTTCCCGGATGGTGTCCGCGCCGGGGACCGGCTTCGCTGGCGGCCATCCCGTACCGGGTCCGGCGATACCGGGGGCGCCGTCGGGCAGGCGCTCGGTCGTGCCGCCATGGTTTGCCCGCCGACCGTCCGGGGCAGGCCAGACGGCGAGCTGCTTTCTTCCCTCCGCGGGTTTCCTTCCCTCCGCGTGCAGGCTAGTAACTTTCCTGAATGCTGTTCGGTGTAGCCGAACGGCATTTCAAATGGAACATAAGGCTGTCCACCCAAGTCCGTCAAGGGCCCGCGGCAGGACCGACCAAGGAGGGGCCCAGGACCGGGGTCGGGCCGAGGCATGTCCTGCTCAGGATGGGTATCGAGAGCAGCCTCCTGATCAGCGGCCCGGCGGGCGGACACGCGGGGTTTCCAGACGGCACGCAGGCATGTCCGTTCGGAATTTGCCCAAATTTTACTTGGCGAGGTCATTGCCCCTGGGCCGGGCAAGTCGTACTTTGAGCCCAAGGGTCCGTCCGCAACGGCGAGGAGACCAGCTGATGGCATCGTCCGCGCAAGTCGCCGAGGGGCAAGGGCAGGTCCCCTCAGCGCATCCGTGGGAACCCAGGCTGGGCCACGAGATGATGGCCGAGTTCTTCGGCACCATGATGATCCTGCTCTTCGGCATCGGCGTGGTCGCCCAGGTGGTGGCCACCACCGGGCTGGGTGACCACAACAGCATCGCCTGGTCCTGGGGCCTGGGCGTCATGCTCGGCATCTACGTGGCCGGCCGCATCAGCGGCGCGCACCTGAATCCAGCGGTCACGATCGCCTTCGCGATGTTCCGGGGCTTTCCCTGGCGCAAGGTCGGGCCGTACATCGTGGCCCAGACCGCCGGCGCGTTCATCGCCGCGCTGATCGTGCGCTGGGACTACACCGAGGTGCTCGCCAAGTTCGATCCGGGTCACACTCTCAAGAGCCAGTTCGTCTTCTCCACCCTGCCGGGAAACGGGGCCAACCCGGTCAGTGACCTCGGCGCGTTCCGCGACCAGATCATCGGCACCGCGATCCTGATCTTCCTCATCTTCGCCATCACCGACGGCCGCAACACGTCCCCGCTGGCCAACCTGGCCCCGTTCATCATCGGCCTGCTCGTGGTGGGGATCGGCATGGCCTTCGGCACCGACGCGGGTTACGCCATCAACCCGGCCCGCGACTTCGGCCCCCGGCTGGCGCAATACCTGACCGGCTACTCGCACGCCTGGCGAGATCAGTACGGGCACCCGTACTTCTGGGTGCCCATCGTGGGACCGATCATCGGCGCGGTGATCGGGGCCGCCCTCTACCACTACCTCCTGGCCAGGCACATGCCTCCCGAGGACGAAGCTAAGGTCTGAGCTAGAACCATCCGTCTGCGGTAAGGAGGAGCGCATGCCGGATTTCGTCGGTGCCGTCGACCAGGGCACCACAAGTTCCCGGTTCATGATTTTCGACCATTCGGGCAACGAGGTGGGCAAGCACCAGCTTGAGCACGAGCAGATCCTGCCGCAGGCCGGCTGGGTCGAGCACAACCCGGTGGAGATCTGGGAACGGACCGCCTCGGTCATCCAGACCGCGCTGAACCGGGCCGGGCTTGGACCGTCGGACCTGGCCGCGCTCGGGATCACCAACCAGCGCGAGACCGCCGTGGTGTGGAACCGCAAGACCGGCCGGCCCTATTACAACGCCATCGTCTGGCAGGACACCCGCACCGACCGCATCGCCAGCGCGCTGGACCGGGACGAGCGCGGCGACGTGATCAGGCGCAAGGCCGGCCTGCCCCCCGCCACGTACTTCTCGGGCGGGAAGGTGCAGTGGATCCTGGAGAACGTCGACGGGGTGCGGGAAGCCGCCGAGAACGGCGACGCCGTCTTCGGCAACACCGATTCCTGGGTCATCTGGAACCTGACCGGAGGCCCGGACGGCGGCGTCCACGTCACCGATCCGACCAACGCCAGCCGCACGATGCTGATGAACCTCGAGACCCTGGACTGGGACGAGGAACTGCTCGGCTTCTTCAACATCCCGCGGTCGATGCTGCCGCAGATCCGGCCCTCCTCCGACCCCGGCGGCTACGGTGAGATCCGCGGGCTGGCCGCGGTCCGGGGCGTCCCGCTCACCGGCATCCTCGGCGACCAGCAGGCCGCGACGGTCGGCCAGGTGTGCTTTGCGCCCGGCGAGGCCAAGAACACCTACGGCACCGGCAACTTCATGTTGCTGAACACCGGCGAGGAGCTGGTGCGCAGCAAGAACGGGCTGCTCACCACGGTGTGTTACCAGTTCGGCGACGGCAAGCCGATCTACGCCCTGGAGGGCTCGATCGCGGTCACCGGATCGGCGGTCCAGTGGCTGCGCGACCAGCTGGGCATCATCTCGGGCGCGGAAGAGGTGGAATCGCTCGCCCGCCAGGTCGACGACAACGGCGGCATGTACTTCGTGCCGGCCTTCTCCGGGCTGTTCGCGCCCTACTGGCGCAGCGACGCCCGCGGCGCGATCGTCGGGCTGTCGCGCTTCAACACCAACGCCCACCTGGCCCGGGCCACGCTGGAGGCCATCTGCTACCAGAGCCGCGACGTCAGCGAGGCGATGGAATCCGATTCCGGGGTGCACCTGGAGGTGCTGAAGGTCGACGGCGGGGTCACCGCGAACGACCTGTGCATGCAGCTGCAGGCCGACGTGCTCGGCGTTCCGGTCAGCCGTCCCGTGGTGGCCGAGACCACCGCGCTCGGCGCCGCGTACGCCGCGGGACTCGCCACCGGATTCTGGGCCAATACGGACGAACTCAAGGTCAACTGGAACGAGTCCAAGCGATGGTTGCCCCAATGGAGTGAGCAGCAGCGCGAAGACGGGTATGCAGGCTGGAAGAAGGCGGTAACCCGCACGCTGGACTGGGTGGAGGTCGACTGACTCGTGGTGGCGGAACTATCCCCGGCCGCACGGCAAGACGCGATCGCCCAGATGTCCGAGCGAGTACTGGACATCCTGGTCGTCGGCGGAGGCGTGGTCGGGGCTGGTGCCGCTCTCGATGCCGTCACCCGCGGCCTGACCACGGCGATCGTCGAGGGCCGCGACTGGGCCAGCGGCACCTCGAGCCGGTCGAGCAAGCTCATCCACGGCGGCCTGCGGTACCTGGAGATGCTCGACTTCGGGCTGGTCCGGGAGGCCCTGACCGAGCGCGGCCTGATGCTCGACCGGATCGCCCCGCACCTGGTCCGGCCGGTGCAGTTCCTGTACCCGCTCCAGCACCGGGGCTGGGAGCGGGCCTACGTGGGCGCCGGGATCGCGTTGTACGACACGATGGCCTTCACCTCGGGCACGGCGCACGGGCTGAAGCGTCATCGGCACCTGACCCGCAAGCACGCCCTGCGTGAGGCGCCGTGCCTGCGCCCGGACTCCCTCACCGGGGCCATAATCTACTCCGACGCGCAGGTGGACGACGCCAGGCACACGTTTACCGTGGTGCGGACCGCGGTCTCGTTCGGCGCGCTGGCCGCCAACGGAACCCAGGTCGTGGACTTCCTGCGGCAGGGCGAGCGGGTGACCGGCGCGCTGGTCAGGGACATCGAGACCGGGCGGACGTTCGAGGTGGCCGCCCGGCAGGTCATCAACGCCACCGGCGTGTGGACCGACGACACCCAGGGTCTGGCCGACACCCGCGGCCAGTTTCACGTGCGCGCGTCCAAGGGCATCCACCTCGTCGTGCCCCGCGACCGGCTCCAGTCCACCACCGGGATCATCCTGCGGACCGAGAAGAGCGTGCTGTTCATCATCCCGTGGGGGCGGCACTGGATCATCGGCACCACCGACACCGAGTGGTCGCTGGGGAAGGCCCACCCGGCGGCGAGCTCCCGGGACATCGACTACCTGCTCGAGCACGTCAACTCGGTCATCAGGTCCCCGCTCACCCGGGCGGACGTCGAGGGCGTCTACGCCGGGCTGCGGCCGCTGCTGAGCGGGGAGTCGGAGTCGACGTCGAAGCTGTCCCGCGAGCACGTGGTCGGTCACCCGGTGCCCGGCCTGGTCGTGGTCGCGGGCGGCAAGTACACCACCTACCGGGTGATGGCCGCGGACGCCGTCGACGAGGCGGCCCGCAGCCTCGACGTCCGGGTGCCCGAGTCCTGCACCGCCCAGGTGCCGCTGATCGGGGCCGAGGGATACCGGGCGCTGTGGAATCAGCGGCACGCGCTGGCCGCGTCGGCGGACGTGCACGTCGCCCGGATCGAGCACCTGCTCAACCGCTACGGCTCCTGCATCCACGAGCTGCTTGCGATGCTGCGGGACCAGCCGTCGCTCAGGGCGCCGCTTCCCGGCGCGGACGACTATCTGCAGGTCGAGGCGCTTTACGCGGTGACCCACGAGGGGGCCAGGCACCTGGACGACGTGCTCGCCCGGCGCACCCGGATCTCGATCGAGGCCTGGGACCGCGGCGTGGCCGCCGCCCCGGTCGTGGCCGAGCTCATGGCCGGCCCGCTGAACTGGGACTCCGACACCGAACAGCGGGAAGTCGAGCACTACCTGGCCCGGGTCCAGGCCGAGCGCGACTCGCAGACCAAACCGGACGACACCGAAGCCGAGGCCGCCCGGCTCGGCGCGCCCGACATCGTCCCGCTCCCCTGACCGATATCGTCCCGCTCCCCTGACCGCGGCGCAAACCTTAACCACACCTGAACCTGTTGTGGTGCGGGTGCTAGTAAGTGGCCGGGCATGATTGCTATCAGAGTTCCTTGCTTCCCAGCGCGGCCAGCCCCCTACGGCGGCCCGCCCCGGGCGACAACGGAGGTCCGTATTGCTGAGGCAACCCTGCCGCCTCAGCAATACGGACCCGGCGCCCGCGCAGACCCGGCAATTTAATCCCGGGACCGTCGGGATCCCGGCAGAAGAGATAATTAAGCACCTAATTACCAAGATTCTTATATCGGTGGAATCTAATCTCCGAATGTGTCGAATCGCGCAAAAAGGGCACTCTGAGATCTTCTGCAAAATGGCGGCGCTGAACGTTTATCGCCTTTAAGTTCCGGTGAATACGGTAACTCTTCCTGCTGATCTGTGGTTAGACTAACGCTATTGAGGGTCCAGGCTGTACCGACTGCTTGAAGCCTGGGCGAACGCAGGGGGAAATATGTCACTCGCCGATCCGGAATCTAGTCAAGATTCCGGCTACGCCGATATCTTGTCCGACCCCACGCCGCGGGAGCTGGTCGAGTCAGGCAGGCTCACCGCACCCGGGCCGGCCGAACGGCCGGCCGCCGGGCTGAGGGAGTCACTGGGTGAGTGCCGCCGACCTGCCCGGTACGGCCAGCATCATCGCGTGGGCCGGAGTCCCGGTGCACGACCAGGACGGCCAGGTCACGGGGGTACTCTGGGCCGCTGACCGGGTACCACGCCAGTGGAGTGCCGACAATATCGCGGTCCTGGAGGCCCTGGCCCAGGTGGCCTCGAACGAAGTGGCGTTGCGAGCGGCCCTGGCCCACAGCTCCGGACGAGCCGCGCTAGCCCACACCCTAGAGGAAAGCTTGCGGCCGCCTCCGCTGACGGCCATCCCCGGCCTGCAGGTCGCCGCGCGGTATGCCCCGGGCGGGACCGGGTCGCAGGTGCTCGGGGATTTCTGCGACGTGTTCCCGTCGGTCGGGGGACCTGGGGCGTCGTCGTCGGCGATGTGTGCGGCAAGGGTTCGTTCGCGGCCAGGCGCACCGCGCTGGCCCGGTATGCCCTCCGGGCGGTGGCCCGCAAGGCGACCCGGCCGAGCCTGCTGCTGGCGGACCTTAATCAGGTGCTGCTTGACTGGCCCACCGATGATCCGCGGTTCATGACCGCGATCTACGCGGCGGTACGGCCTGTCCGCGGCGGGGCCAGGGTGCGGATCAGTTCCGCCGGGCACCCGCTGGCGCTGGTTCGGGCCGCGGGTGGCCACGTGCATGAGCTCGGGCGGCCGGGCACCCTGCTCGGAGTCCTCGATCGTCCTGAGCTGCACGACTCGCAGCGGCTGCTGCAGCCGGGCGACAGCCTGATCTTGTATTCCGATGGCGTCACCGAGGCGCGCAGCGAACTCGACAGGAACCTATACGGCGACGAACGGCTCCGCCAGCTGGTCGCCCGGCCCGGCGACCTGACCGCAGCCGCCATGGCCGAGGCCATCCAGCTCGCCGTCGGAACGTTCAGCGGCGGCCGGCTCAGCGACGACACCGTGGTGCTGGTGGTCAAGGTTCCCTGGCCGCCCGCCGGGGCGGGCCGGTCACCGGGCCGCGCGCGAGGCTAGAAGGTCCGCGGGGACGGGTCAGGCGGGACGAGGAAGCTCGCCCGCGAGGCGGCGAGCCAGTCCTCGATCGGGCGGGGGTCGGAGCCGGTCACCTCGCGTACGGCCGTCGTCGTGGTGTTCGCGCCACCGTGCCTGATCCACTCGAAGAGCTCGAGCGTGCCCTCGGTTTCCCACCGGGGAAGCCCGCTGGCCAGCAGGACCTCACGCAGCTTGGTGGGCGGCTGGTCCTGATAGTCGACCTGCCGCGCGAAGACGGCCGAGACGCGCGCCGCGACATCGGTGTATTCCAGGGCCTCAGGCCCCGTCAGCACGTAGATCACGCCGTCATGCCCGTCGCTGGTCAGGACCCTGGCCGCGACCGCGGCGACGTCCGCCGCCGCCACGAAGGGGACCCGGCCCCGGCCCGCAGGCGCGGCGATCGTGCCATCGGAGCGGATAGCCTGCGCGGCGGCCAGGAGGTTCTCCATGTACAGGGACGGAGCGAGGTAGGTGACGGGAAGGCCGAGGGCATCCAGATGCGCCGCCACCTGGCGGTGGCTGCGCATGAAACGCACCTCGCAGTCGGGATCGGCGAAGCCGTCCGCGGCGACCTTGACGATGTGCGGGCGGTGACCCGCCGCCGCGAGCGCGTCGATGAACACCGTCTCGAGCAAGGCCTGCTCCTCGTGCGCCGGGCTCAGCAGGAAGACCCGGTCGAATTGCCGCAGGACCTCCGCCGGCGGCGGATTGTCGAAGGACGCCACCACGTACCGCGGCGCCCCCGGCAGGTCAGCGGCCTTGGCCTCGACCCGCACCATGGCGGTGGTGTCAGCGCCCGCGTCGGCCAGCGCCTCCATCAGGTGATAGCCAACTCGCCCGGTCGCTCCGGTCACCAGAATCATGCCGTTACCCTATATCCGGATCCTGGCCGCCTGACGTCGCTGCGGGTCCAGCGACATGATGGTGACAGCGCCGGCCCGGCGTGCCCCGGCCCGGTTCGGGAGAACCGGGTGATGGCGGTGCCGATCAGGGTGGCCTCCACGATGTGATCACGACGCCCCACCTGTCCCGGGCAGTCCCGCTCGCGTACCCCCAGCTCCATGGCGGCGATGACCACGCCCTCGGCGCCGAGCCGGGCGAGGTCACCCTCCAGCTGACGCCGGGCGTCACGCCTGGACTCGCTGACGAGCTCGGTCCAGCCGACGACCTCGGCGTTACCTGACATCCACCGGGTCTGGCGGGCGGTGCCCCGGTCGTCGTGACGCGACCCGATCGAGATGCCGAGCGCGAGCCCGGCCGGCACCCAGCCCCTCATCACGAGTTTGGCAAAATCCTGCCCGGACAAGCCGGAGGTAAAGGGCACCGGTGACCCGGACGCGGCCCCCTGCGCAGGGCCCGGCGCCTCGACCGCAGGGCCCGCCGTCTCGACCGCAGGACCCGCCGCCCGCACCGCGGTGCCGGTGGCCGTGAACTGCGCACCGCCGGCCAGGAACGAGCCCCGGGACAGCCGGACGCCCACCACTCCGTGCCCGCCGAGCTCACGGCACTCGGTGGTCATCCGGTCGATCGCCGTGTCCCGGGCCTGGTACCTGGCCTGCACTAGCGCGCCGAACGACCCCGGCTCGCTGCGCCCGGATACCTGGGTCGGCAGGCCGGGGTGACGCCGGGTCCCCGTCGGCGGCCACCCGGCCGGGCCCAGGGCAGCTGTACCCGGTGGGCCCGACGCCGTAGACGGCGGCGCCGAACACCTGGCCGACGGGTTCGAAGCCCACGCTGCGGACCGCGGCGAACTCGTCCGCGGTCAACGCGGACCCCCAGGTGCCGCTCACCGGGGACGTAGTCCGTCCATGAGGAGGTCGAGCATCCGGCCGGCCTGCGCGCGCTGCTCCGGCGCGCCCGCCGCGAGCAGGATGCCGGCCAGGCTGGCGGACACATCCTCGGCCCGGACGTCGCCGCGCAGGCTTCCGGCCGCGGCTCCGGCGTCGAGCATGGTCTGGATCGCCGCGCTCAGCCGTTCTCTCGTCTGGGTGGAGGTGATGACGCCGGAAGCGATCACGGCGCACAGCGCTTCGGCCATGCCGCGCTTGGTCGTCACGAAGTCGGCGTAGCGGTCCATCCAGGTCCGCAGGGCGTCATCGGGCGGCAGTGAGGCCAGCAAGGGATCAGCGCTGCGGCACAGGCGGGCCAGTTCGCTGCGATACACCGCTTCGATCAAGGCCTCGCGCGACGGGAAGTGCCGGTACAAGGTCCCGATCCCGACCCCGGCGTCCCTCGCTATCGCCTCCAGGGCCACCTTGCCCGATCCGGAGGAGAAGGCGACCAGGGCCGCCTCGATCAGACGCTGACGGTTGCGCTGCGCGTCCGCGCGTCCCGCAGGGCGGACCTCGCCGGCCATAATCGGAGGTTCCTCCGTTTCTGCTAAGCTGAATCAGCAAACGGAGGCACCTCCGATTGATGATCCCATCCTACGACCGGAGCGTTACATGACCACCGCGCCAGGACAACCGCACCCGGCCGCCGGCAGCATCCCGTCGGCCCCGCCGTCCCCGCCGACGTCGTCAGCCCTTGGGTCAGGCCAGCTGGCCGGCCACCTCGTGGGTCGCGTGGGTTACGGCGCCATGCAGCTCGCCGAGGGGGGCCCGCGGAGCCCGGCGGACACAGAAGCTGCGGTCGCGCTGCTGCGCCTGGCCGTCGAGCTGGGCGTCAACCACATCGACACCGCCGAGTTCTACGGGGCAGGTGTGGCCAACGACCTGATCCGCGGCGCGCTGTACCCGTACCGTGATGACCTGCAGCTCGTGTCCAAGGTCGGCGCCGAGCGCGACGGGCAGCGGGGCCTGGTGGCCGCCCAGCAGCCGGCCCAGCTGCGCGCGGGGGTCGAGGCGAACCTGCGTCGCCTGGGCGTCGAGCGGCTCGCCGTGGTGAACCTGCGCCGGCTCGACATCGGCCCTGGCATCGAGGCCACCGGGGACCAGCGAGTCGACCTCGACAGCCAGCTCGCGGAGATGGTGGCCCTTCGCGAGGAAGGCAAGATCGGCGGTATCGGGCTGAGCAGCGTCAGCCTCGCCCAGCTGCGCCAGGCGTTGCCGGCCGGCATCGTGTGCGTGCAGAACCTCTACAACCTGCTCGACCGGTCGGACGAGCCGCTGGTGCAGGAATGCCGCGAACACGACGTCGCCTGGGTCCCGTTCTTCCCGCTCGGATCGGCCTTCGCGGCCAGGCCTAAGGTGACAGGCCACCCAGCCGTGACGGCCGCGGCCGCCGCGCTCGGCGTCACCCCCGCCCAGGTCGGTCTCGCCTGGCTGCTGGCCCATGACCCCGGCATCCTGCTCATCCCGGGAACCGCCGATGCCGCGCACCTGGAGCAGAACGTGGCCGCGGCCGACCTGACCCTCGACCACGACACGATGTCCGCCCTCGACGCACTGGCCGAACCCCGGCCAGGTGCGGCAGCATCACCCCGGGCCTAAGCTGTCCTCCGCCAGCCAATAACCGCCGGTCCCGAGCCCGGTCCGCTGTAAGACGCCGGCTACCCGGTGGATCCGGTGAACTCGAAGACACGCGGATCGTACCCGACGCCGGGATCCTGGCCGACGGCCAGCTCACCCGCTGGCCGGGCCGCGGAGTCTGCCCGCAGGGGCGAGCCGAACAGGAGCAGGTTGCCGTCGGGGTCAATGTGCGCGAGCTCGCGCATCTTGTAGTCCGTATCGCGCGGGCTCCGGCCCTGGCCGGCCCCGGACGCGTTGAACTCCGCGCTCAGCTCGTCGGCGTCCTCGACCGAGATGTAGACCCAGGTGGCGGTGCGGCTGGGGTCGTGATCCGGCTTGAGCGCGAAGTGCAGCGATACACCGTCCCGTTCGGCCATGGCGAAGCTGGCCTCGGCGGCCGGGGCGGCCGAGCCGGGCACCGAGAACGTGAACCCGAGCCGCTGGTAATGCTCGACCGTGCGCGCCAGGTCCGTCGTCGGGATCCCCGGCGCGACGCTGAACAGGCGCCCGAGCGGGATGTCATAGGTCCGCTGGCCGGCCATCGCGCCTGGTCCTTTCCCTGATCTTGGCGAGGGCGATAAGCCCGGTCCGCAGTCCGGCCTGCTCGGCCGGGGTGATCATCGTGGCGAGTTCCTCGTCGACCTGCCCGATCGCCGCCGCGATCGCCTCGGCGGCGCCCCTCCCCCTGTCGGTCAGCTCGATGTTCAGCCGCCGACGGTCCGCGGGGTTGACCTCGCGGCTGAGGTAGCCCCGCACGACCAGTGTGTCGATGAGCTGGCTCGCCGCCTGCCGGGTGACCCCGAGGCCCCGGATCATATCCACGGCCGAGGCACGGTGGCTGGCCATCCCGCCGAGGACGAACGGCCCGTTCTGTGGCAGGTCCTCGCACCCGGCCTCGGCCAGGTACGCCGCGATCGTATGGGCATAGCTCCCGCGCGCCCCACGCAGCAGCGCAGGGATGCTGGCTTCGTCACCCGGCGCAGCGCCGTCCGGAGTCGCGCCGTCCGGAGTCGCGCCGTCGGGAGCCGTGCCATCGGGAACGCCGGCCGCCATGGAGTCAACCTACGAACCCCGGTAACAAATGTCAATTTACTTGTCAATCAACTTACTTGACAAACGAAGGGTGGCCCGAGTCAGCACTGAAGATCCTCCAGGCGGCACCGGGCCTGGCGGTGGGTAGCTGGGCTGGTCAGAACGGCACGGCAGCCACGAAGATCAACTCGGGCTAAGTGGCAGGGTGTGGCGGACTAAAAGCCAGGGCCGTTCGGCACACTTCAGGACGGATCTGTTGACGTCGCTATCGATATGCACCGTCGGCGCACCGATGACGGCCACGCCCCGCGCCCGTACCGTCAGGGCGGCCCGGCAGCTGACTTGAACTCCAGTCATATGGCTGGACAATGTGAATTGTGTTGCTGACCGAACTGTTTGGCGGCGTCATTCCTGAGGGGCGGCGGGATGTGGGGCAGCGCGCTTACCGCGGACGAGTTCGCCGCGATCCGCAGCGCCGGCTTCGAGCGGCGGGCCAGGTGCTCGGCATCGCGGTCTATAACATCGGCTACACCGGCGGGTATGACTGCCCTGGACCGTTCGGGGACGGTATGGTCAGCCCCGACCGGTCGGTCACCCAGGTGTCTGGGCGCGGCCGGTCGGGATCGTTCGGGCCGCTGGTGCAGACCCTGTACCGGGCGCGTCGCACCGCCATCGCCCGGATGAGCGCCGAATGCACCGAACTCGGCGGCCGTTCACCTGCGACCTATCCGGCCAGGACTTCACCAAGCTGATCTCGACGGGCTGGGTGCCCGTCGGCCTGGTGTTGGGCATCTCGGTGGGGGTCCGGCACGACGACCGGTTGACGCGTGGTCAGACCTGGTGGAGCGCAGGCAACGCCGAAGTGGACGGTTACACCGAGCTCGTCAACGACGTGCGGCACGACGCTCGAGGTCAGCTTGACCTGGACGTTCAGCGACTGGGCGCCGAGGGCGTCGTCATCGCCGACATGAGCCTGCAGGTCAGGGAGCGCGGGTGCCCGGTACGGGAAGTGGGTCAGCGCGACCACATCGCGGAGGCGACGATCATCGGCACCGCCATCGCCCGGTTCTCCCGTGTCGCGCGGCGGCCGGGCGCGTCGAGCCTGTCGATACTGTCCCTGGACCCGCACCGTCGGCAGGCGGCGCGGGCGGGTGATCCAAGGACGCGGGATGAAGCCAGCCAGGCGCCCCCGCTCGCCCCGGCCAGCCCGGGTGCCCCCCGGCCCTGGCGGCTTAGGGCCTTCACCCGGCTTAAGCGATAGATCACCCGGCATGCAACTGGTCGTGGCCCAGATGCAGGGCGTCAAGCACGTCGTACCCGCCGGGAGGTGCCAGCTCCAGGTCGGCCAGGCCGGCGTAGTAGGCGAACTTGAACGGGTCGAGCAGCTGGTGGCGTTCGACCAGCCGCTGCAGGACGCTCTGCCGGAGGTCGACCAGCCCGGGGGTGCCGGGGTGGCTGAGTAGTCCCAGGTCAAGGATCTGGAGCGCGAGCGCATGCTCACCGCGGCGGGTGAGCTCGGCGGCCGCGGCGTGGAAGGCGGTCGCGGTTCCGCCGCCGAGCAGGTCGGCGGCGGCCGCCAGCTCAGCCGGCGTGAAGTGCTCGACGCCTTCCCCGCTGGGGTGCCAGTATCCGGTCCGCTGACGATGGACACGCTGGATGAGGTGATCGCGGGTCACCAGGTAAGGGATGACCGCGGCGGGGTGATCCTTCAGTACCTGCGGCAGGTGGTTGAGCTGCAGGATCCCGGCGAGCGTCAGCCCGTCGGCGATACCGGTCCGTACCACGTGGTCCAGGTCGCGGAGGGCGGCGAGCAGCCCCGGGAAGATCTCGATGGTGTAGGTGTCGGTGAGCCCGGCGTGCCCGTGGATCAGCAGCCGCGGACACAGCGCCATGACGGTCTCCATCGCCTCGAACAGGCCCTCGGCGGAGCCTTCGGCGAAGAACGGGGCGCCGAGGTAGGGCATGCTCATGTCGCCGGTGAACACGACCTCGCGGTCAGGGAAGTGCGCGTGGGTCAAGATGACATGGGTAATCGGCAGGCTGGTGAGCTCGCGGAGGTCGCGCAGGGCCGCGGCCGCGTGCTCGGGAGTGCTGGCGGCGTCGACGGCGACGATCCCTTCGCCGGTGCGGACGAAGGCGAGGTCGGAGAAGTCGTATCCCTGGGCCACGTGCACGCCGGGCGCGAGTTCGGCGAGGCGGCGGGGGACGAACCGGAACCCGTCGCCGGCGGTCACCCAGGAATCGGTGATCAGCCGTCCGGACCGGCTCCGGGCCGCCGCTGCTTCCTGCCTCCGGCCGAGGATGTCATAGGCCTGGGACAGCCCCTCGTAGGCGGCCCTCAGCAGGCCGGGCGGGAACTGGTCCTTGACCGCGAGGACGAACTCGAGGTCGGCGGCGACGGTCTCCGCGCGGCCCGCGCAGCCGGGAAGCCTGGCCAGCGAGGTGCCCCGGAAGTACTGCGGCAGCCCGAGGCCGAGGCTGGTGGCCGCGTCCATTTTGGCGATCGCCTGCTCGGTCCGGCCGCCGAGGCGGGATTCGAAGGCTCCGGCGAGCGCCAGCCCGAGCGCGTCGGCGGCTGCGGCTGCGGGTGCGGGTGCGGCTGCGGCTGCGGCGTCCGATCGGGCCGCGAAATAGTCGAAGCCCTCCTGGTAAAGCTCGGCCGCCATGAGCTGGCTCGCGAGCACGATCAGGGTGCGCTGGTCGGCGCCCGGCCAGGCCGCCGCCTTCTCAAGCGCTTCGATCTCTCGTTGCATTTTTTCTCCCTAGTTAGCGGCGGCAGTGAGCTGGGCGGTGCTTGGCTGCGGCGTTCGCGGCGCCCTGAGCAGCGCGGACACGGACGTGAGGTGCAGGGCGAACAGCAGCGGCACGGCGGCTGTCGGGATCAGCGCGAGCGGGAGCTCGCTGATCGGTGCCCCGGACGGGGTGACGTGGATCAGCTGGAATCCGGTGAGGGTGCCGAGGGTCAGGGCCACCACCAGGTCGGTCAGGCCGAACGCGGTGAGCCACAGAGCGGCGCGGCGGCCCCGCCCCCGGGCGAGCCTGCGGGCGACCAGCGGCGCAGTAAGGCCGGCGGCGATGTCGCCCAGGCCCGCGGGCAGGGCGAACAGCGCGGGCAGATGACCAAGGGCCATGACGGCCAGGAAGACCGTGCCCTCGACCGCCCGGAACGAATGCGGGAGCTCCAGGCGGTTCACCATGCCCGGCGCGGTCAGGGCGCGTGCGACCACCGGGATCCGGCGCAGCGCCAGCAGCGTGCCGAAGAAGCCGACCACCGCGACCGGCATCCACGGGACGCCGTGGCCGAGCCGCGCGTGGTACCAGCCGTGGCCCGCGATTACCCCGCTGGCGGTGAACCAGCCGCCGAGCACGGCGGCCGCGGCGCCGGTGAGCAGGGCCGCGCGCCTTCGGCCCAGGCCGGCGCGCACCGCGCCGCCGTACAGCACGACACAGGTGGAGGCCGGGATCGCGATGATTCCGGCGATGGTGATCGCCCACAAGTAGCCAGGCGGGTCGTACATGACTGCCTCCTCTAGCTGAGTTGAATATCTACAAGATAGTATTTGTTAGATAGTAACTGTCAACTAGTATTATGGAGGGCGTGATGAGGAACGTCCGCACCTACGACCACTTCTGCCTGGTCGCCCGCGCGCTGGAGCGCGTCGGCGACCGGTGGAGCCTGCTGGTGATCCGTGACCTGCTCAGCGGGGCCAAGAGGTTCACCGACCTGATGGACCGCCTCGGCGGGATCACCCCGAAGACGCTCAGCCAGCGCCTGCGCGAACTCCAAGACACCGGGATCGTCGCCGCCGACCGCGAACCAGGCCGCCGGGAGGTCTGGTACCGCCTGACCCCGACCGGAGCCGACCTCGCGCCTGTCATCGACGCGCTCGGCTGGTGGGGGCTACGGCACGCCTGGCGCCGGCCCCAGGCCGGCGAGCCGCTGCACGGTGAGCACCTGCTCCGCGCGGCCATCCAGGCCATCGACCTCGCCACCGGCGACCACCAGCCAGCCCGCTGGCACTTCCGGCTCGACGGCGTGGACTACCTGGCCGAATGCGACGGCCACCACTGGTCCCTCACCGCGAAAACCCCGGCCGCGCCGGCCGACGTCACCATCACCGCGACCACCCAGGCCCTGACCGCCTTGATCTTTGCCGGGTCGGACCGCGACATCGACATCGCCGGCGAAACCGGGCCGGTCCAGCGGTTCCGGGAACTGATCGGCGCCATGGCCACCGTCGCACAACAGCCTGCCTAGATCCGAGCGTGACGGCGCGGCCCGACGGGGGGTCATGGGATGTCGCGGGCGCCCGGGGGTCGCGCCGGGTCTAGGGCGTTGCGCTCCGGGAGACGCGATAGGCCAGCACCATGTTCGCGATCGCGCCCGCGAGCGTCAGCAGCGCCCAGCCCCAGTAGCCGTTGGCCAGCAGAACGCCGGTCAGGCCGAGCAGCCAGGCCGTGACCAGCACGCGGATGATTATCACGCCGCGCCGATGCCTGCGGTCGAAGTCCGTTCCCAGGTTCATGATGCTCCTCTGGCACAGGTTACTACGCGTTGTTACGTGTTGCTGCCAACCTTCGGAGCCCTCCCGTCTCGGGCCCGTCGTCAGCCCAGGCCGGGCGGTGGAGTTACAGGTGCGGAGCGTTTCGGTGTTACCGCGACTCATATCGACTACGATGTAGTCATGAGCAAGCGTACGGCCACACCCGTCAGGTTCGATCCGCCGGTGGCGGACCGCCTCGCCTCCTTCGTCGCCGCCAACCCTGGCATGTCACTGTCCTCTGCCGCGAACCGACTGGTTGACGAGGCCCTGCGAATGGCCGAGCATCCCGGCGTCATCTTCCGGTCCGGTCCTACCGGGCGCCGCGCCGCCCTGGCCGGAGGCCCGGACGTCTGGGAGGTCATCCGCGCCGTCAAGTCGGCTCACGCGGCCGAGCCCGGACTGAATAGCGATGACCTGGTTAGCTTGGTCAGCGATAACACCGGGATAGCGCTGCGCCTGGTGGACACCGCTGTCCGCTACTGGGCGGCCTACCCGGGCGAGGTCGATGCGGAGATCGCCGCCGCCGACGCGGCCGAGGAAGCCGCCGAGCAGGCCTGGCTGCGCGAGCGCCAACTTCTGGCCGGGTAGCCGGTGAGTCAGCCGCTGCTGCTGGACGAGATGTTTTCTGGCGACATCGCCCGGCAACTTCGCGCCAAGGGCTACGACGTCATCTCGGTTGTGGCCGACCCCGCTCTGATGGGCCTCCCTGATGATCAGGTCCTCGCGTACGCGGCGAGCGAGGGGCGAGCACTGGTCACCGCCAACATTAAGGACTTCGCCCCCTTGGACGGCCGCTACCGCGCCGCTGGCCAGGCTCACGCGGGCCTGATCCTGGTGTCAACCAAGACCTTCCCGCAGAACCGCGGATTTACTTCCGCGGTCACCACCTCTCTGGCCACGCTGCTCAGCGACATGGCCAAGATCCAGCCCGGCCAGGTGCTGTTCCTCACGCGGGGTTAAGTCGGATCCAGGCCACCGCCTGCCCGGAGGAAAGGCATGCCGCGGCACTGTCACCTTGGAGAACTGCCGCTGCGGGGTCGTTTGGCCTTGAGCGCTGGCGCCAGGGCCCCTTTGTGCGGGCGCCGCGTCCCCAGTCGGCCACTGCCGGTCGCGAACGCGGCGTGCCGGTGGCCGGTGCGACAATGAGGTGGTGGAGGCGAGGGGCGAAACGGATATGGGCGGAGTCCGCGACGCGACACACGAGGTGCACCTCAGGCCGGTTGAAGATCAGGACCTCGACGTCTTCTTTGACCACCAGGCCGACCCCGAAGCGATCAAGATGGCGGCGTTCCCCGCTCGCGACAAGGATCAGTTCGCGGCGCACTGGGCCAAGACTCGCGCCGACGACACCGCGGTCCTGCGCACGATCGTGGCAGATGGCACGGTGGCGGGCAACATCGTGAGCTGGGAGCAGGACGGGCAGCGCCTGCTCGGCTACTGGATTGGCCGCGAGCACTGGGGCCGCGGCATCGCGACCGAGGCGCTCGCGCAGTTCACGCGCCAGAGGACCGGCCGGCCGCTCTGGGCCCACGTCGCGGTGCACAACGCCGGCTCGATCCGGGTCCTGGAAAAGTGCGCCTTCCGGCGGGACCGCGTGCAGGAGGCGAAGGCACCGGCACCCGACGACGGCATCGAGGAACTCATCTTCGTGCTCGACGCGTAGGCCTGGGCCAGATAACGCCACGGCCGTGGCTGACATATGGGCCGAACCGGGCTCACCGAGACCAGGACCGTCATGGACCCGAATCAGTGCGCCAGGGCCAACTTGCTGAAGCCGGACACGTGCACAAACGACATGTATCTCGCCTGTCTCCGTCGTCTCGATACGTCTCGCTGACCCGCTCACCCCGCCTCTCGTGCCCAGGCAGGGATAGCCACTCATATAACACTGGGGGTATATTCATGAGAGAAGACAGTCGCGCGTGACGACGGGACAGCCTGGCAAGTGATCATCATCGAGCCCTGCCTGTCCTGGCTTCACCAGCTGCGCCAGTCCGATCGCCCGACCCTGATTCAGGTCAGTCAGGCGATCACCGTGCTGGCTGAAGAAGGACCAGGACTCGGCCGTCCGCTAGTCGACACCGTCTCCGAGTCGAAGCTGCCCAACCTGAAGGAACTGCGGCCTGGATCAGCGGGAGGCAGCGAGGTGCGGCTGCTGTTCGTCTTCGACCCGCAGCGCCGGGCGGTGTTCCTAGTCGCCGGAGACAAGTCGGGTAAGTGGTCGGACTGGTACAAGACAGCTATCCCGCGAGCGGAAGACGCCTACGCCGAGCACTTGAGGATCGAGGGGAAGAAATGAGCCAGCCTCCGCTGAACAACCCGGACGCACAGTACTGGGACGACCTGGTGGAAGAGTTCGATTTCTCGCCGGACGAGAAGCGCGAGATCCGCGAAGGCGCTAACCACATGATCGCCGAGGTCCGGGCCCGCCGTCTGGCCGAAGTCCGCAAGCGCCAGAACGCCACCCAGGTCGAAGTCGCCTCCGCCATGGGCGTCAGCCAGGCCCGCGTCTCCCGGATCGAGAAAGGCCAGCTCGAAAAGAGCGAGGTCGAGACCCTGGCCGCCTACGTGAAGGCTCTCGGCGGCAAGCTGAAGATCATCGCCGACTTCGGAGACGAGTCCTACGTTCTCGGCTGACTAGGCCAACAACACGACCGGACGTCGCTGGGCGCAGATAACAAGCAAGAAGTCGGACCCATATTCGGATCCGGCCTCTGAAATTGGTAGCGGGGGCAGGATTTGAACCTGCGACCTCTGGTTTATGAGCAGTACGACGGGCGTCTCTGATTTCTTTGGATCGTCTCCTATTGTCGTGCTGAGCTCGGCCAACGGATGGTGCAGCGTCCGCGTCGAGCGTCGGCATCTCCGCCGTCTCTCAATCCGTCCCGCCGCGTGGGGCCAGCGGTCGGCGAGCCGTGAGCAGGCAACCCAAGTTCGCGGCATGGATGGCAGGCCATCCGGACCGCCGCGCCGGGACCGGCGCC
Organism: uncultured Actinomycetes bacterium; assembly: GCA_963808315.1. GTDB lineage: Bacteria > Actinomycetota > Actinomycetes > Streptosporangiales > Streptosporangiaceae > Palsa-504. The sequence continues at coordinate 48,193 of CAWEFK010000017.1, forward strand.
CTAGCCTAGCGCCGCAGCCCGGCGCGAGCGTGTCCGGACGCGGCGGCGCGGAGCGGTGCCGCCTTGATCTAAAGACTTAGGCGTATTCGGCAACGCGCCAACTACGGTTCTACGATCGGTAAACGTCGCGGCGGTGATCGACATCCACCACCGTCACTAGCCGGTTCTTGTCATCGATCCGGTAGATGATGCGGTAGGTGCCGCGCCGCGCGCTGAACCGGTCGTCCATAGGCAGGAGGAGTCTCTTGCCAACTCGGTAAGGCTCTACCAGGAGAGGGCCGGTGATGAACTCGTAGGCTGCCGCCGCAACGGCCTCCGGCAAAACCTCACCTAGGGCACAGCGAACCGTGGAGGTCGTACGCAGCTCGTAGAGATCCTCTGCGGGCTGGTCGCCCATAACGCCTGGCGCCGCCTCATGGTCTCAGCGAGTTCTTCAGCGGAGACGTACTCGCCGCGGGCCAACTCGGCATCGGACTCGGCAAGCCGGTTCATCGTCGCAGCGTCCCGCATGATGGCCAGGGTCTCCTCGAGCGCCTCCAGATCCTCTGGAGCGATAAGGATGGCTGACGGCCTACCGTGAACGGTCACGGTCACCCGCTCGTGCTGGTCGTGCACCCGGCCAACGAGCTCAGACAGGTGCGACTTGACGTCGCCCAGCGGAAGAACAGTCATAGTCAAAAGTATGACTAAAAATCTACACAACGTCAAAAGGCTCACTGGCGTCGCTCGGCACTGTGCACAAATTCCGTGCACAACTACAAGCAAGAAGCCGGACCATATTCGGATCCGGCCTCTGACCTTGGTAGCGGGGGCAGGATTTGAACCTGCGACCTCTGGGTTATGAGCCCAGCGAGCTACCGAACTGCTCCACCCCGCGTCGCGTACCCATACTTTATGAACTCCCGGCGGCCAAAGCAAATCAACCCGGTCTCGCCCGGCTGACCTGCCGAACCTCCGCACGCTTACGCCGAGGCTGTGCCACCAGCCCCGGGCAGGGCGTAATCTTCCGCCATGACCGAGGTCGTGATCTACACAGACGGCGCGTGCAGCGGGAACCCGGGACCGGGCGGCTGGGGGGTCGTGCTCCGCTGGCAGGACACGGAAAAGGAGCTGTACGGCGGCGACCCGCAGACCACCAACAACCGGATGGAGCTGACCGCCGCCATCCAGGCGCTCGAGATCGCTGCAGCGGCCCGCGCGGGTGAACCTGCACACGGACAGCAAGTACGTGCTCGACGGCATCACCAAGTGGATCAGGGGCTGGGAACGAAACGGCTGGCTGACCTCGGCGAAAAAACCGGTCAAGAACGCCGACCTGTGGCGCAGGCTGGCCGAGGCCATGAGCCGCCACGAGGTCGCCTGGACCTGGGTGAAAGGCCATGCGGGCGATCCGGGCAACGAGCACGCGGACGAGCTGGCCAGGCGCGGTATCGAGGAGGCGGCCGGCGCCGCGCATCCGGTGTAAGCCGCGGGATCCGTACGGCGGGGCGAAGACCACGATCAGGGCCAGGTCCGCGACGACCTCGGTGAACGAGTGCGCCTCCCCGGCCGGGACGAACACCACGCTGCCCGGCCCGACCTCGGCCGAACCCGAGTCGGCCACCAGCGTGGCCCGGCCCGACTGCACCACGTAGATCTCGTCCTCGGTGTGCGGGCTCTGGTCATCGAGGCCGCCGGCCGGGACGCAGTACGTTCCCAGGCTCAGGTCGTCGCTGTTCAGGTGCACGACCCAGTCGTTGGGCGCGCCGGGGTCCTTGACGTCAGGCGGCCGGTAGATCCCGGCCTCGGCGATGATGCGCACTGGCGAGCTGAGCCCTTCGTGTCGGAATCAGCCCATTGTGCCAGGAGAAGCGGCGCGAACGGGCGACGGGTTGTCCTCAAACAGCAGCAGCCACGCACCGCGATCAAAAAACGCTCATCATGCCGGGCAGGGCGAAATGCAGGGCGACTCCGTAGGAACGGCGCCTGCGGACCGGATCCTTCTGCCAGTCGTTGATACGCAGCTGCACGACGACAAGCCAGAGACCCAGGAGCGCGAAACATACTGTCGAGAAAGCCCGGTAAAAGTCCTTAAGCGCCATTGTCCCTCCACGCCCACGCGGTCACGCGCCCGCCCGTCACCCAAAGCGACTTTATCATCACACACGGGTAGATCGGCCGTGGACGACATCGGTGTGATGGCAGAAATGCACGCGGTCGGGTTGCAGGGCCCGGACTCGCTGGACCGACTCGTGCCACGCCGGGACGTCGCTGGCCTGACCGGGCGGAGCCGGCCGCGGTCCGGTTCTGTGTACTGCCGCGGCGTGTAGGCCGCGTCCCCGATCAGCAGGTCGAAGCCAGCGGGGCCACCGGGATCACCGGGGCCGCCGGGGCCGCCGGGGCCGCCGGGGCCGTCAGGGCCGCCCCGCACGACCACGCACTGGTGCCCCTCGGTGTGCCCGGGGGTGGCGATGACCTCCAGGCCGGGCAGCACCTCGGCGTCCCCGTCGAGCAGTTCGAACCGGGCGTTCATGAAGTCGAACCACTCGTACAACTCGGGTTCCTCGCGCCGGGCCCGGCTGAGCTCGGCGCGCTGCACGTAGACCGGCGCGTGCTTGAACACGGCATTCTGGCCGCAGTGGTCGAAGTGCAGGTGGGTGTTGATCACCAGCCCGATATCGGCCGGGCTCATGTCCAGTTCGGCCAGCGCGTCCGCCACCGAGCGGTTGACGACACGCCAGTCGTCAAGCACGTCCGGCGGGCCGCCGACCCCGGTGTCGACCAGCACCGCCCCGCCGGGATGGGTGACGACAAACCCGTGCACCGGCCACCGGCCGCCGTCGATGCCCTGCAGGCTGGCCAGATGCAGCCGTTTGATCTCCAGCATTCCCGCATTGTTCGCCCGGCGCCATCGGTGGGTCAACCGATAAATACCTTAGTGCGCCGGCGGAGTGCGGCGCACCACCAGCACCACCGCCCCGACGATGAGGGCGCCCCCGCCGATCATCACCGGGGTCAGCCGCTCGCTCAAGATGAGCGTGCCGAGCAGGACCGCGATGACCGGGTTCACGTACGCGTAGGTCGCGACCGTCGCGGTGGGCAGCGCCCGGACCGCGATGCCGTACGCGGAAAATGCCACGATCGAACCCATCACGATCAGGTAGCCAAGCGCGAGCCATGACCGCACCGACACCTGCGCCAGGTGCAACGAGCCGAACTCTCCCGTGGCCGCGGCCAGCACCAGCAGCGCCGCCCCGCCGCTGAGCAGTTGCATCGCGCTGGCCAGCGCCGGGCTGGAGGGAAGCGTGACCCGGCGGGCCATGATCGTGCCCAGGGCCCACATCGCTGCCGCGCCGAGGATGATGACCACGCCGACCACGGAGAACCCGCCGGAACGGCCGCCGACACCGGACAGCAGGGCCACCCCGGCCAGGCCGAGCGCGAGCCCGGCCACCGGCGCGAGCCCGAGCCGGGCGTGGTTCAGCCCGGCGTCGATGCCGAGTAGCCACAACGGCACGGTGGCGACCAGCAGCGCGGCCAGCCCGGACGGCACGGTCTTCTCCCCGATGCCCACCACCCCGTTGGCCACAAGCAGCAAGATCCCGACGATCGCGCAGCCCGCCCACTCCGCCCGGCTGGGCCGGTACCGCATCGCCTGACCCGCGGCCCGCGCCGCCGTCCGGCGGCTCCGCAGGGCAATGGGAAACATGATCAGGCCGGCCACCAGGTTCCGCGCCGCCGCCATCAGCAGCGGCGAGATCGTCTCGACGCCGACCCTGATGGCCAGGTACGTGCTGCCCCACACCAGGTACACGATGAGCAGGGACGCCCAGGCCGCCACGCTGACCCGCCGCACCGGTCCCGTTTCTTCTTGCTCCCGAACGGACTCCCCTGCACGCGGTCTGCTCTCTTCCTGCCCACCCGGGGCGGACGTCACAGCAGTGTTGCGATTGCTCATGATCTACCAGCCTGCCCGTCGTAGGGACGGCTGACGAGTGGCAGCATCGCCATTGTTAAGCGAGATCCTGCCACTAGGTGGAGGGCCTGAGGCCGTGGCCGCGAGACCGACGCGACGGAGCCACGGACGCGAGACCGCGGGGCGCGGACCACCGCGGGGCGCGGACCACCGCGGGCCTGGATACGCTAACGGCGTGCCGGAAAGCCGCGTAGCCCGCCTGCGGGAGAGCCCGTGGCTGCGGGCCGCGCTCCTGGCGGTGGCGGTCGGCCTGGCCGTGTACGGGCTGGCCTCCCAGTGGTCACAGGTCCACACGGACCTGGCCAAGCTGGCAGCCGGCGAGGTGGCGGGCGCGGCGGTGTGCGTGATCGCCGGGCTCGGCTGCATGATGCTGGCCTGGCGGGCGCTGCTCGCCGACCTCGGCTCGCCGCTGCCGTTGCCCGCCGCGATCCGGGTGATGTTCATCGGGCAACTCGGCAAGTACGTGCCCGGGGCGGTGTGGGCCCTGGCCGCGCAGGTGGAGCTGGCTCGCGACTACGAGGTCCCGCGCAGGCGCAGCGCCACCGCCAGCCTGGTCGGGATGGCGACCACCCTGGTGGTGGGCCTGGTGGCGGCGGGCGTGACGCTGCCGCTGACCTCGACAAGCGCGGTACGGCACTACTGGTGGGTGCTGGCCATCACGCCGCTCGCGGTGGCCTGCCTGTACCCCAAGTTCATCAAGTTCGGCCTGGACCTGGTGCTGAAGACCGTGCACAGGCCGCCGCTCGAGAAGCCGGTCAGCGTGCGCGGCATGGCTCGCGCCCTGGCCTGGACCACGCTCGGCTGGCTCTGCTACGGCGCGCACGCCTGGCTGCTGATCAGCGAGTTCGCCGGCCACGGCGGCCACGTGCTGGCCCTGTCGCTGGGCGCCTACGCGCTGGCCTGGTCGGTCGGGTTCCTCATCATCTTCATCCCCGGCGGCATCGGCGCGCGGGAGGTCGCTCTGATCGCCGTGCTCGCCCCGGTCATGTCGTCCGCGTCCGCCCTGGTCGTCGCGCTCGCCTCCCGGGTGGTCATGACGATCGGCGACCTGGTGTGGGCCGGCGCCGGGCTAGCCATCGGCGCGGTCCAGAACCGCTCGGCGAGCCGATCGGCCGATGAGACGGCTGAAACAGCTGAGACGGCTGACCCGCAGCCGAGGCCGCCGCTGCAGCCAGTCACCCTCAGCGGGCCAGCAGAGCCTGCAGATAGTCCGCCCAGCCCGGCTCAGGATCGGTAACCTTCACCCCGGCCCGGAGCCGCTCCGCCACGCCCGGTCCGCTGACCTCCTCCAGCACGCGGGCCAGGTCCGCGACGTCGCCGGGCGCGCAGGTCAACCCGTCGATGCCGTCCCGCACCAGGTCGGCGAGCACCCCGGCCGTGGTGGTGATCACCGGCACGCCGTGCGCGAACGCGAGCAGTGCGTTCTGCGAGGCGGTCGCCTCCCGGTACGGCAGCACGAGCACATCCGCCGCCGCGAACAGCGCCGGGATCCCGGAGGCCGGCAAGTACCCCGGCCGCAGCCGCACCCGGTCCTGCAAACCAAGCTCGGCGATCAGCTTCTCCGTCCCGCCGGTCCCGCCCCAGAACTCCCCCGCGACGGTCAGCGTGACCCGCTCCGGCGCTCGCGCCAGCGCCCGCAGCAACACGTCCAGCCCCTTATAAGGCCGCACGATCCCAAAAAACAGCAGCCGCACCTGCGGGTCCTCCGGACCCGGAATCCCCCCCGCCAGGGGGCCGGGGGGAACGGGGGGCGGGGAGCCCCCCCGTGATCGGGGGGCCAGGGGGGAACGGGGGGGCGGGCAGCCCCCCCGTGATCGGGGGGCCAGGGGGGAACGGGGGGGCGGGCAGCCCCCCCGTGATCGGGGGGTTCCGGGGGGTCGCCCCCCCGGGCAGACAAGGCAAATGCTGAGGCAGCCGGGCGGTGACCACCGAGACGGCGGGCGCCAGGGCGTGGGCCAGCTTGGCTTGGGCGGGTGAGTGCGTGAGCACCGTGTCCACGTGGGCGAGCAGGACCCGGGTCAGCGTCACGTCGCCGGCCCGGCGCTCGTGCGGGAGCACGTTGTGGCAGACCACTACGGTGCGCGGCCGGTGCGCGGGGGACGGACGGGAGGCCAGCCGCAGGCTGGTCAGGATGGCCAGGTAGGCGGGCACCTGCAGCGGGGTCAGCAGGACGAAGACCACCAGGTCGGCGGAGGCGAGCCGACGGCCGGCCGCGAGCCAGCTGTCCGGCCGGTACCAGGCCAGGCGGTGACGGGTCTGCGGGTACGGCTCGCCCTCCGGCACCTCGATGGTTTGCTGGCCGGGATAAAGCCGGGCCGGGTACTGGGCCCGCCAGGACTCGATGACGACGTCGTGGCCCGCGGCCGCCAGCCGGTGCGCCATGTCGGTGGTGTGCCGCGCCCCGCCGCCTTTGTACGGGTGCGCGGGCCCGACCAGGACGATCCTCACGAGTCGGGGCGGGAACGGACGATCAGGCCGGCGATCCGGCGCACCGGCCCCGCACCGCTGCTGCGCGGGCTGGACGCGGCTGTGAGCTGCGGGAAATCAGGCTCGGCGCGGCCCGGCCGGACCAGCGTCTGGTCGGTCGGGCCCTCGTCGGGAGCCAGCAGCTCGGAGCCGGATGCGAATGTGCTCACGACCGGGGAGAATACTCTCCGCCCAGGGTTTGCGGGTCTTTTGCGCACGAGCCCGGGGTTACGTCGCCGCGCCGGCGGGTGCCGTGACGGCCAGTCACCGGTCAGCAGCCAGCCCGACCTGAGCAACGCGTTCGACCGCGTCTCGACGAGGTCACCGAACCCGTCTGGTTCAGACGGGCGGCCCTGCACGGGCGACACCTCCACCGACCCCTCGACTCCTTCCCGGCCATCAGGCGGCTCAGCGCTATCACGTATATGAAGAGACACTTGCCGACCGGGAAGGTTTACTCGCGAGAGCCGGCCAAGTTCGCCGTTTGCCCGCCGCTGCCTGGACTCGGCCCGGTAGGACTCCCGTCTGGCGTCGGCGAGCCGCTGGCGGGCGTCGGCGAGCTCGGCTTCAGCTGGCGGACCGTGTGCTCCAGGTCCTGTTCGGCCGCGTTGGCGGACGCAGCGGACTGGTCGGCTTCAGCCACGGCCCGTTCGGCCGCCTGGATTTTCTCCTGGCGACGGCGGTCCCGCTCGTCGGCGGCCTCCGGGTCGGCGGGGACGGGCTGGAAGTCGTAGCGCAGGCGGCCGTCCGCGGCCAGGGCGACCAGGCTGACCGACGTGCTCCCCACACCCGGCCGTCGGGTAGTTCGCGTCTGGCCGGCTGGGCCGTCGTCGGTGGCCTGCAGTTCGGAGCCGAATGCGAATGTGCTTACGACCCGGGGAGAATACTCTCCGCCCGGGATTTGCGGGCCTTTGCGCAGCGGGCCGGGGTTACGTCGCCGCGCCGGCGGGTGCCGTGACGAGCCGGCTGCGACATCCAGACCGTGTAGTGGATGAGCCAGGTGCGGGTCGGCGGCGAGGTCAGGTTGTGCGCCTCCTGGGTGGTCAGCAAGTTGACCACCTCACGGGGCGTTCCTCCGGCCGACGTGAGTTCGGACTCGTTCTCGGCGAGCACGACCGGGCGCCTGCCGGTCCCCTCGATGCCGTTCACCACCGCGCTGACCGTGGCCGGGGTGACCGTGGTCAGTCCCACCGCAGGTGTGTCGCAGATGCCGCGGACCACTTGAGCGAACCGGTCGGCGGTGAGCTGATCGAGGATGATCACGGAGGCGTTCGGCCCGATCGCCGCGCAGAGCTTGTTCACGGCGGTGAGCTCGCCCGCACCGATCCGGCGGAACGCCATGCCGTGAGCGCTGAGGTAGCTGCCGGAGGCGGTCGTCGTGAAGCCAATGTCCAGATTGGTCAACGCGGTCGGGATGACCAGCGACGCCACACAGCAGGAGGCCACCACCGCGGCGGTAACCTGGGAGCGGCCGACCTGTCCGGCCCGGTCCTTCAGCCAGACCGACGCCCAGATGGCGCCGAGGATCAGGCCGGGCAGCACGAACGGGACCAGCCGCCTGCTCGCCCATGGCTGGTCCGGCGCGACCGCGGGGCGGTAAAGCACGGTCACGATCACCCAGACGGTGATCATGCCCGGCAGCGCCCAGGCCCGGAGCGCCTTGGCGGGGTCCTGCCAGGTGGTCAGGGCGCGCACACCGCGACGGGCCAGGATGGCCAGGCCGAAGGCGCCGAGCAGCACGGCGGGCAGTCCGATGTACCAGATCACCCAGTACAGGCTGTTCTGGTAGTACTGCTGGCGGCCGTCGATGGGCAGGCCCGCGAGCTTTTGCAATTCGGCCACGTAAGCGATCGAGGTCGGATCGGTTTCCCCGGCCACCGTCTGGACCAGCGGCCGGACGGCGAAGCCGACGAATATGAGCACGGTCACCACCGCGGCGGCCGCGGGCAGCCAGCGCGCCACGCGGGCCTTCCGCCAGGTGACCAGCCTGGCCCGGCCCCGGCCGCTCGAGGTCACAGCCACCGCCGCCGCGGTGAGCAGGACGACGATCGCGGTGCCCAGGGCCAGCGGGCGCAGCGAGGGTGCTTCCAGGTCCAGGTACGGGCGGGACAGCAGGTAACCGTCGACCAGGCCGTACCCCACCCCGATGACCAGCGTCACCACGAACGGGACGGCGGGCCGCCGACGCGCCGCCAGCAGCAGGCCGGCGAACAGGACGGCGGGCACGATGTCACTCAGGCCGTCGATGCGGACCACGATGGTCAGTCCGAGGGCCAGGCCGCCCAGCGCGGCCAGCACCTTGTCCTGGGCCAGCCAGCCGGGGCGGCGAGGTCGCGTGACCACCAGGGAGTCGGCCAGCAGGCACAGGCCACCGAAAAGCAGCACCTGAGCCAGCGGTTCGCTGAACGTGCTGCGGCTGGTGTACTGCTCGGGCAGGCTCAGCGCCAGGACGGCCGCCGCCGCGGGCGCCCAGCGCGGCCCGACCAGGCGGGCCGCCAGGCCGCCGAACGAGAGCACCGCGCACCCGCCGATCAGCGGCGTGGCCACCAGCGCGGCCGGGATCCCGCCCAGCCAGACCGCCGCCGCCAGGACCATCGGCATCCCGGTCATGAACTGCGGCACGATCCCGGAACCGTTCGGATAATAGTTGAAACTGGCAAACGACAAGCCTGGGTGCGGCCCGCCGAACGCGGCCAGCGAGTCCGGGATCGGTAGCGAGCCGTGGTGCGCCAGCCAGTACCCCACCTGTAGGTAGGTGGAGGGGTCACGCATGAAAATGATCTGCTCGGTCCGCTCGGCGATCTGCCAGACCGTGAACACCACCGCCACCGCCACCGTGGCCGCCACTGCCCACCACGGGACCACGGGGTGCGAGCTCAGGCGGTCCGGGGCCGGGTGGTCCGAGACCGAATGCTCGGGGACGGCCTGCTCTGGGACTTGGTGCTCTGGAGCTGAGCGGTCCGTGGCCGGGTGCTCTGGAGCCGGGTCTGCGGTCCGTGGCCGGGCGGTCCGGGGCCAGGTGGTCCGAGGCCGGGTGGTCCGGGGCCGGGTGGTCCGGGGCCGGGTGGTCCGGGGCCGGGTGGTCCGAGGCCAGGTGGTCTGGGGCGGGGTGTTGTGGAGCCGAGCGTGGGTTCTCGCGGGCCGGGCGGTCCGGGCGGAGGCCAGGCCAGTTCGCGGGGTGCTGGCGCACCGCGAAGTAACACAGCACGGCGGCCAGCGGGACGAACATGAGGACCATCGGCAGCCCCGCGAACCGGCCCGCGAGAACTAGCGGGAGACCGGGCAGCAGCCACGCCGCGACCAGCATGGCGGGAACGACGGTGACGGCGGCGAAAAGCCACCCGGCCCGCCCTCCCGAGTCGAGCTGGGGCGCGGGAACCGGCTCCGCGGCATCGTCTGCCTCGGTGACCTTTCGGGCCTCGGGGGCGTGTGGTCCAAGACGCACGGACCTACTTTAGGCCCTGGCCCGGCCCAGCGATCCAGGCCAGCGCCAGCACCGCCCCTTTTGCGTGGTAATAGGCGCCATGGGTTCCGCGCTTGGGTACGGCATGGGCATGGAGGCGGCCCACGCCGGAGGCGGCCGGGGCGCCTGAGACGTCGCGCCCGCATCTCCGGTGCGATGCTGGTCATGACGAGGCCACTGCGGTATCGGTAGTCATTCCCGGCGCAGCCGCCCCACGGCTCCGTGTCCGGCTCCGCGCTCCGGCTTGACCTGGACTTTGTGCGAACGGAACGAGGTCAAGCGGCAATGCCAACCCGCCCCAGCCCCGCGCGATCCGCTTACTGCGCCGACTCGCGGACACCACGCGCGTCACCACCGCCCCATCCACGCACCCGGATAACTTCCGTCCCAGTCAGCTGCGACCTTTTGTGGAAGATTCAGGCTTGATGGGGACTTTTGTGCATCATAGTCCCCAAAAGTCTTCACGAAGCCTGAATTCACCACGATATTGTTCGATTGAGCCAGACGGCGCCGAGCCCCGATCCCGCGCCGCCCCGCGCGCCTCATCGCCCACGCCAGGCGCTGTGGCGGCCGCTCGTCCCGCGATGCGGGGGCGGCTCCGCTGATCGTCATCGCCGCCACCAGCGAAGCCATCCCTATCAGAGCTTCCCCCAGCTCACAGGCCACAACGCCGGCCGGCGCCAGACCGGACCGCCAACGTGACAAACCAGCACCCCAGATCATGCGACACCTCGATGACCCGGTGCGGGTAGCCGGTGCGGGGGCCGATGCGCGGGTGGCGGCTAGCTGGCGGCCGCCACCATCGGGGGCGGGGAGCCGGGCGCGGGCCCTTCGGTCGCGTCTTGGCCGGAGCCCTGGCGCCCGGCCCTGGATACGAGCAGCCAGAGCACCAGCGCGGCCGGGTAGATGAAGTAGCCGAACCTGGTCGAGGGCGCGAGTACGAACATGGCCGAGAGTCCGATCACCAGCCGCACGGTGGCCGCCGGGACGTCCCGGGGCGGCCGGATCACCAGGGACACCGCGATGGCGAGCCCGGAACCGACCAGCAGGATGACCACGGCCGTGTGGCCGACCGCGCCGGTCTGCGCCAGCACGTGACCGAGCAGCGGGCTGGCCGCCTGCGACTTGACGCTGGCCAGGCCAAGCGGGAACAAGATGGTGTTCTTCACCAGCGAGCCCGGTCGCAGGACCGCGAACGGACCCACGATGACCGCCACCACGCTCAGCGCGACCGCCGTGAACCGCCACGCGACCCGCGGGCTTTCGCGGACGTAGAGCAGCGCGAACACCACCACGAGCGCGGGCCAGGCGGTGGCCTTCATCGCCGAGGCAACGCCGAGAGCTAGCCCGGCGGCGACCGGGCTTACCCCCTCACGCCGCCAGAGCAGGGCGAATCCGAGACACAGAAACGCCACCATCGGTACATCGGTGCCGCCCACGCAGAGCTCGAACGCGATGACCGGTGACGCCGTCGTCAGCAGCGCCCACCGGACGCTATCCCTGGCCCCGGCGATGCGCAGCGCAAACGCGAACACGACGAGGAAGACCAGGCCGAACCACACCCGCGGATCGGTCAGCAGACTGTGACCGAACAGCGCCTGCGGCACGCCGAACGCGGCCATCAGCGGCAGGTAGGGGTTGTACTGGTTGGGGTCGGTCGTGGCGGCCAGCACCTGCGAACTGCGGTACGGGGTCCCCTGATGGATCAGCGTGTTGGCCGAGGTGGCGACCACGCCGACCTCGGGTTCCCCGTGGCCGTTGGCCACCATCCACAGCAGCGGGAACAAGATGGCCCCGCAGACGATGAGGCCGAGCGCGATGTCGACCCCGCGGGTCCCGCGCGACTGCCAGGCCAGGACGGCCACGGCGGCCAGCCCGTAGGCGCAGAGGCCGGACAGGCCCCACAGCCGGTGCAGCGAATCACTGCTGAACAACAAGACGCCCCCCGCGAACAGGGCGCAGACACCGAGCCCGCCCGCCAGCCAGGCCCGGGGCATGGTGATAACGGACTGCCAGCCGGTGGGCTCGTTGCTCGCCCCGCTGCCCGCGCCCCCTGTGACAGGCGCGAGCACGTGAGCATCACGACTCTCCACCCACCGATCCTACGCCTTGCGCCGAGGGCCGGGCTTGCACCGATGGCTCAGATGACCGGAGGACGGCCGGCCCGGGTCATCCGCCAGGCGGTACCCAGTGAGATGGGACGACGCCGGCCCGGGTCGGCGCGCCAGCCTTCGGCGAAGCCGGCGAACCAGGGGCGCAGGCTGGCCGGCTTGCCGCGCTCCCGGGCCACGGTGAGCGCCATCCAGTCGGCCAGGTAGACCGCGGCCAGCGGCCAGGGCAGGTTACGCCGGGCTAGCAGCACCCGGTTCCGTCCATCTCGACGACGGAACGAGTCATACCGGACGTTCGGCAGCGTGTGGTGATACATCCGGGTGGCGGCGTCGTACTCGAGGCGGTAGCCGCGGTCCAGCAGCCGCCACGCCAGGTCGGTCTCCTCGTGCCCGTAGAAGAACTCGTCCGGGTAGCCGCCCGCCTCCAGGTACGCCGAGCGCCTGACCGCGGACGCGCCGCCGAGGAACGAGGTGACCACCGACGAACGCTCCGGATCTCCAGCCCGCAGCCGCGGCACGTGCCACCGCGCCCCCGGGCCGCCCTCGGGGTCCACGACCCGCATGGAGAGCACCGCCAGCGCCGGATCGGCCGCGAACCTGGCCGCGACGTACGACGCGAGCTCCGGGTCCGGATACCAGCCGTCGTCGTCGAGGAACAGCACCACGTCACCGCCGCACGCCTGCACCCCGGCGTTGCGGCCGGACGCGACGCCGACGTTCTCCGGCAGCAGGACGGTCCGCACCCCGGCCGGGAGGCCGGCCGGCTCGGCGCCGTTGCCCACCACGACCAGTTCCACCTGGACGTCGCGCTGGGCCAGCACGCTGGCGATGGCCCGGTCGACCTCGGCCGGGCGATCGCCCATGGTGAGGATGACGCAGGACAGGGTCAGCGCGGCGTCGTCGGTCAGCTGCGTCTCGCTTGTCGCGCGCGCTTCTTCCATCGCTATGCCCCTCTCACCGCAACCGGCTCGACGCCATGATGGCCACCAGGTGCGCGACCGCCATGAGCGCGCCCACGGCCAGGGCCGCCACGTCCAGGACCCGGGTCGCGGTCAGGCCGCCGGTCGCGGCGTCCGCGATCGCGGCCACCAGGATGAGGAACGACAGCTCGACCGCCTGGATGATCCGGTGCAGCCGCAGCGCCGCGGCCAGCCGCCGGGCCAGGGCCAGGCCGTGGGACCTGGGGGCGAGTGCCTGATCATCGTGCGTGCCGGTCAGCCCCGACGAAGCGCGAGCCACCGTGACGCTGTCGGTCTCCGCCTTGATCAGGGTGGCGCAGACCGCGGCCGCCAGCCCCACGCTCACGTAGCCGCCGGCCAGCGTGAAGTGGCCCTGCGCCCGGACCCCAAGGCCGGCCAGCAGCACCGCCTCGGCGATGTAGTGTCCCATCCGGTCCAGGTACACCCCGGTCGCCGACAGGCGTCCCGTGTACCGGGCCAGCTCACCGTCCGAGCAGTCGAACAGCAGGTAGAGCTGGATGAGCACGGCTACTCCCACCGCGGCGGCCAGCCCGGGTACCGCGGTCACCACCCCGGCCACGACCCCGGCCACGATGAACGCGACCGTGACCGCGTTCGGTGACCAGCCCAGCCGGGCGAACACGACCGTCGCGTACGGCGAGACCCGTCGCATGTAGAGCCGGCCCGCCCAGTGCTCGTCGTTGAGCCGCGCCAGCACCTGCGGCGGCTGTCCCGTGGCGCGCACCTCAGCCACCGTTGGTCCGGCCATCATCCTCCGCTCATGACGGCCGCGGTGAAGCCCGCCACCTGCCGGGCCATCGCGGCCTCGCCGAGCTCGAGCCGCTCGAGGATGGTGTACCGGCCCGGCCTGGTCGTGGGCGCGTACAGCACCGCCCGGGTGAACTCCTGCGGACCGAGCCCGATGTCGGCCGGCAGGCGCGGCAGCCCGTGCCTGGACAGGCAGGCGGACATGAGCCCGAACAGGGGCTCGTCGCCGTGCAGGTAGGTGCAGAACAGCGCGCCCAGCCCGGCCAGCTCCCCGTGGGTGCCCGTGCCCGGGTAAAGCTGATCGATCGCGTGCAGGATCTCGTGGTCACCGCCGCTGCCCGGCAGGCTGGAACCGGCCACCGTCATGGCGATCCCGGACAGCACCAGGGACTCGGCGAGCACGGTCAGGAACTCCTCGCCGGTCGCCGGGCCCGGCTGGTGCAGCACCGCCTGCGCCGCGGTCCTGGCCAGCGTGACGGCAAGCCCGTCGACGGGTTCGCCGCGGTCGGCGGCGGCCAGCTTCCAGTCCGCGATCGCGGACAGGTTGTTCACCACGTCCCCGATCCCGGCCCGGATCATCCGCGGCGCCCCGGCCCGGACCCGGTCCAGGTCGACCACCACGGCCACCGGCGGGAGCACCCCGTAGGAACCCTTCCCCGACTCGTGCTCGAGCGAGCTGACCGGCGAGGCCAGGCCGTCGTGCGCCAGGTTGGTGGCCACCGCGACCATCGGGATCCCGGCCATGTGCGCGGCGAATTTGGTCACATCGAGGGTCTTGCCGCCGCCGATGCCCGCCACCGCCTCGAAGGCGTCGGCCCGCAGCTGCTTACCCAGCCCGATCGCCGCGTCGACGCTGCCGTCCTCCACCCGGAAGATCCTGGCGGCTTCCATGTCGAGTTCGGCCAGCACGCCGTCGCCCTGCCCCCGTCCGACCGCGACCGCGACCCGGCCCTCGGTGGCGATCCTCCGGTCGGCCAGCAGCGCGCCTAGATCCGCGACCGCACCCCGCCGGATGTCCACGACGAGAGGCGCGGTGAGGATGCGAGCCAGTACCGGCATGGGCCTCCTTCCGGCGGTCGACGGCGAGCATTCGCGCCGCCGCGGCTAGCGACGGCTATCCGGGAGACTACCGGGTTACCGGCGGCGGCAAGGCTCAGTGGCCGCCGCGGGCCGCGTCCCTTACCCGCCGGGGGCTGCGCCGGGTCAGCAGCGAGCGGCGATCTCGCGGGCCCGGCGCAGGTCGTCGTGGTTATCGACCTCGACCCACTCGACCTCGCCGATGGGTGCTATGGCGATCGCGCCGCCCCGGTCTGCGAGTTCCTGGAAACCGTCCTCGTAGTACAGCGAGGGGTCCCGGCGCCAGGTGGCCTCCAGCGCCGCCGCGAGCGGCGCCGCGGCCGAGGGCCCGATGAGCGTCGCGCCGATGTACTCGCCGTAGGCCAGCGCGGGATCCATCAGCTTGGTGATCCGGGTGATCATGCCGTCCGCGCCGATGACGACCTTCATCTCCTCCTCGGCGAGGCCCTTTATGTCATCGACGGCCAGGATGATGGCCGCCCGCCGGCCGCCCGCCTGGTCGCCTCCGGCTGGGTGGCCGGAGGCGGAAAGCAGGGTCTTCTCCACCGAGACCGGATGCACCGTATCGCCGTTGACCAGCAGCGCGCCCGCCGCGAAATGATCGCGGGCGAGCCAGAGCGAGTAGGCGTTGTTCCATTCCTCCGCCCGGTCGTTGTCCACCAGGGTCAGCCGGACCCCGTGGTCCCGTTCGAGCCGCGCCGTCCGGTCCCTGATGGCGTCCGCCGCGTAGCCAACCACGATCACGATGTCACGCAGGCCCACGGCGGCCAGGTTGCGCAGGGCGATGTCCAAGATGGTGACCTGACCGTCGACCGGCAGCAGAGCCTTGGGCAGCGCGTCAGTGTCGGGCCGCAGCCGGCGTCCCGCGCCGGCGGCCAGGACCATCCCTATCAACCGTGGTCTCCATCCGTGGGTAGCAGCCATCCGCTGAGGAAATCCCAGCAGAAAAGCAACCAAAGATAACCCGTAAGCACGGCGTACACCAACGGCGCGATGCCGACCACGGCGGCCAGTCCGGCCAGCAGCATCCGCCCGTCCCAGCCGAGCCCGAACCGGTCGGCCGCAATGCCCCGCCCGAACCTGGCCCGGTAGGCCAGGTCCAGGTGGCGGACGATCACGGCAGCCAGCAGGGCGAAGACCAGCACCGCCGGCACCCGATGGGAGAACCCGAGGGCCGCGAGGAAGATGCATTCGCCCACCTCAAGCAGCGCGGGCACCAGCCAGTCCAGCCGCCCGTCATGCGGGTGGCAGGCGCCGAGCGCCGCGAGCAGCATCGCTTCCACCGGGGTGAGCACCAAGATGCCCGGCAGGTTCCCGAGCCCGAGCGCGGTCAGCACGCAGGTCACGAACAGGCCCACAAGCACCGGTGGCAGCGGCGGCAGCCGACCTTGGACCAGGCGGCCGATCCACCGGGACATGACACCGTCACCGCGGTAAGCCGCCAGCCCGCCGCCCGATGTCAGGCGGCGCTCCGATATCAGCCCACCGGCTGGCGGCAGGTCAGAGCCGTTCGGCCGGTCTGAAATGGCCGAGCGGACCAGCTGTCCGGCCAGCACATACCCCGCCGCCAGTACGCCCCAGGCCAGCAGCAGCACGAACGTGGCGCGAGGCCCGAAGAAGACGGCGGTGACCGCGATCACCACCAGCCGTTCGCCGGCCGGAAGCGTCGCGGCCTGCTCGATGGTGCGCTTCACCGACCGGGGAAAAAGGTGCCCGGAGGTCCGGTCCGTGTACTCAAAGCCAAGCTCGGCCAGCCGGCGCACGGCCAGCACGACCATGGCGGCGATGGCCAGCCGCCAGAGGCCGGCCTGGCCGGCCCCGCCCCAGCTGGCCACGAAGGTGTCGCGCAACGTGTGGCCGAAGGTGCCGTCCAGCCCGACGCCGGCCGCGCCGCCCGGCTGGCCGGCCGCGGCGGAGCTGACCACCAGCGCGGCGTACACGGCGAGCTCGGTCAGCAATCCGGACGCCGCGCCGAGCCAGTCGACGGCGGGCCTGACCCGGCCCTCGCGGTTGGTGGCCAACAGCAGGGAGCCGGCCCGGCCGGCCAGGACGAGCGGCCAGCGCGACGATAGCCAGCAGCTTCGCCCGCATCGCCAGCTCAGAGAACCACACCGCGGCGATAAGTCCCAGGCCAAGGGAGATCCCGTAGAGCGCAGCAGGCCTCAGTTGGCGCCAGGCCGCCCATCTGGCCACGTCACGCGCGGCCGGATCGACGACGAGCTGGGTGACGGCGCCCTCGCTGTTCGGCCCGGCATCGAGCACCCGCACGCTGACTCCGCGTCGGGTCAGTTCGCTGATCAGCGCGCTCACCGCGGCCGGCCCGGCGTAGGTGGCCGCGAGCGACTCGGCGGCCGATGCGAGCGCGGCCAGGTCAGGAGTGTCGACCACGAGCGCGCCGCCGGCCACGAGCGCGCCGGCCACGCCAGCCCCGTCGCCAGCCACCAGCGCGTCCCCGGCCACGCCGGTCTCGGGGCCGGGCTCGGGATCGCGGTGGCCTCGCACCGGTCTCGAGGTGCCCGGGTTCGCCCCCGAGAAAGCGGCGGTGCCACCCGCGCTGAGCAGTACCGCCAGGATCTCCTCGGGTACGGCGTCTGCATCGGCGCAGATCAGCACGCGCTCCCCGGCAGCTCGCGCCGCGGCCGCGACGGTCAGCAGGCCGGGCCCGGTGCGGTCCGGTGCGTCCACCCGGCGCACGCCGAGCGCCGCCAGCTGGCCGCGCAATCCCGCGCCCGCCTCGCCCGTGAGGACCAGCGCAACCGTCATGCCTGCCCTCCCAGCGACCTAGGCCGCCGCAATCGCGACTAAGTGCTACAAAATGTAGCCGAGGTTACGCCGGCGGCCCGGGAAGAACACGCCCAGCCGCCGGACTTACTCCGTCGCGTGGCCGGCCAGGCCGACCGCCACCGCCGCCGCTTGCACTGTGCGCCCCCCGTCCGGCGCAAACGCATCCGCCACGCCCATTCCAGACGGGATGTCCAGCGCAATACCCAGCCAGCCACCAGCGAAACGGCCGCGCCCGGCCGCGCGCCCCGGCCCCGCGTACCCAACGCTGGGGAGTCGATGGCACACAGGGTCCCTAAGAAGGGGTGCGACGGCACATCGAGTACCTTCTCGGTGACCCGCGCGGGCCGGAGCCGGGCGGATGCTCGAGGATGCCGGCCGCCGGGAGTGACACGGTAGAGTCCGGTTCATGCGGGTGGTCGCGGTGGTGCTCGGTGGCGGGGTGGGTCAGCGGCTCGGCGCGGAACTGCCGAAGCAACTGCTCAGGCTGGGCGGTCAGACGCTGGTCGAGCGCTGCGTGACCGCCTTCGACCAGGCGCCGGGCGTGGACGAGATTCTCGTGGTGATGGCCCGCGGGTACACCGACCAGGTGCGGGCCATGCTCGCCGACGGCGGCTACCGCAAGGTCACGGGCGTCATCGCGGGCGGCGCGACCCGGCCGGACTCGACGCGCGTGGCGCTGGCTGCCATCGCGGGCCGCAGTCCCGGCGCGATCGCGGACGGCACCCCCGGGGCCGGCCCGGGCCCGGGGGCCAGCCACGACTGCGGCGTGTTGCTGCACGACGCCGCCCGGCCGCTGGTAGATCAGCAGATCATCGCGGACTGCGTGGCCGCGCTCGAGGTCCACGACGCGGCCGGGGTGGCGGTGCCGACCGCCGACACCATCGTGATTACCGAGAACGGCGTCATGCGCTCGGTGCCGCGCCGGGAGACGCTGTTCCGCTGCCAGACCCCGCAGTGCTTCCGGCTCCCGGTCATCGCCCGCGCGCACGAACTGGCCGCGGCCGACCCCGACTTCGCCCCCACCGACGACTGTGGTGTCGTGCTGCGGTACTCACCCGGCGTCGACGTGCACATCGTCCCGGGCAGCGAGCGCAACATCAAGATCACTTACCCGCAAGACCTCGCCGTCGCCGAGGCCCTGCTGGCGGGGCCGCCCCTGAATGCCCGGCCCTGAATGCCCGGCTAGCCGCGAACCGCCTGCTTCATCAGGGTGCGGCCGAACTCCCACATTAGCCCGCTGCCCCGGCTGGCGTCCTCGAGCACCTCGCCGAACGCCTCCGTGAACAGCTTGATCTCGGTGTCGCCGATCATCAACGGCGGGATGAGCTTGATCACCTCCATGTGATCGCCCGACACCTGGGTCAAGATGCGGTGCCGCTGGAACAGCGCCACCACCACCATCTGGGCGAACAGGCCGACCCGGGCCTTCTGCAGCATGTTCCAGCTGGTCCGGGCGCGCAGTGAGGACGGCCTGCCGAACTCAAGGCCGATCATCAGGCCGCGGCCGCGGACGTCGGCCAGGACGTCGTAGCGTTCGGCCATCGAGGCCAGCGCGGTGTGCAGGGCCTCCCCGGTCCGGGCCGCGTTCTCGACCAGCTGCTCGTCGTCCAGGACCGCCAGCGAGGCCAGGCCCGCGGCCATGGCCAGCACGCCGCCCTTGAACGTGGTGCTGTGCACCATGACCCGGTCCATCGAGGAAAAGACCTTGTCGAAGATCCAGCCCTTGGCCAGCATCGCGCCGACCGGCACGTAGCCACCGGACAGGGCCTTGGCCACGGTCACGATGTCCGGCACGACCTCCTCGTACTGATAGGCGAAGAACTTGCCGCTGCGGCCGAGCCCGCTCTGCACCTCGTCGCAGATGAGCAGGGCGCCGTGCTCGTGCAGCAGCGCGGCCGCCGCGGTGAGGAAACCATCGGGCGGCATGTGCACGCCCTTGCCCTGAATGGGCTCGACGATGAGCGCGGCGACGTCGCCCTTGCGCAGCTCGGCCGCGAGCGCGTCCAGGTCACCGAGGGCGATGGACGGATCCGGCAGGAGCGGCTCGAAGCCGCGGCGGAACTCGGCCGAGCCGTTGACCGACAGCGAACCGGTGGTGAGCCCGTGGAACGCGTGGTCGCAGTAGACGATGCGCCCGCGCCCGGTGGCGTACCTGGCGAACTTCAGCGCGGACTCCACCGCCTCGGTGCCGCTGTTGCAGAAGAACACCCGGTCCAGTCCGGGCGCCTTGGCCAGCAGCCGTTCGGCCAGCAGCCCGGGCAGTGGCCCGCAGTCGAACTGGGTCCAGTCGGCGAGCTCGGCGTCGAGCGCATCGTGCAGCGCCTGACGGATCACCGGGTGGTTACGCCCGGCCGCGAACACGCCGAAGCCGGCCAGGAAGTCGGCGTACCTGTTGCCGTCGGCGTCGTACAGGTACGCGCCCTCGGCCCGCTCGTAGACCTTGTCGAAGCCGATCGTGTGCAGCACCTTCGGCTGCTGGGGGTTCAGGTACTTGCCGTACAGCTCGTAGCCGTCGCCGCGATGGGCCGCGAGCAGGGCCTTCAGATCGAAATCCATGCTTTATTCTCTCCCGGCGGCAGCCGTCCGGTCGCCGGCCGCGCCCGGTTGACCGACACGGGTGTCGGACTCGCGGCCATCCGGGCGGTGCAGCCTGCGCGGGCTGGTGAGGAACCCGCTGCCCCAGCTCAGGTGCATGACGCCCAGTACGAGGGGTGCCCGCAGCCGGATCGCGGCCGGCACCCCGCGGGCCAGGCCGGTGCCGACCGCCGTGATCCCGGCCAGGTACGTGACGGGAATCACGAACCCGGCCGTCAGCCAGCGCAGGCCGGACGGCGCCCCGGCCGCCAGCGCGGCCAGGCCGGCCAGGCCCGCGACCAGGCCCACCGCGACCAGGCCGGCCGCGGCCGGCGGGGCCAGGTACCGGAAGCTGGCCGTCTCCGGGTGCTCGCGGACGATCACCCGGCGCCAGCGGCCGTAGTGGAAGTACTGCGCGGCGAGGGTGCGGATGCTCGCCCGGGGGCGGTACGTGACGCGGAGCTCGGGGGTGAACCAGATCACGCCGCCGCGGGCCCGGATGCGGAAGTTCAGGTCCCAGTCCTCCGCGCGGAGCATCTCCTCGTCCCAGCCGCCCGCCTGCTCGATGGCCTCCCGGCGGTAGACGCCGAGATAGACGCTGAGCGTCGGCCCGGCGCCGCCGCCGGTGTGGAACGCGGCCGAGCCGACGCCGGCCTTCGACGTCATCCCCCAGGCCACGGCCCGCTGGAACGGGGACACGCCCTCGGCCGCCATCAGTCCGCCGACATCGGCCGCGCCGGTCTCGCCCAGCGTGGCGACCGCGATCCGCAGGTAGCCGGGCGGCAGCAGCGCGTGCCCGTCTATCCGGGCGATGACCGCGTGCCGCGCGGTCCGGACGGCGAGGTTGAGCGCCGCCGGGATCCTCCCGGTCGGGCTGGCGACCACCGTCACCCGCGGGTCGGCGGCCGCCAGCTCGCGCGCGATCTGCTCGGTCCGGTCGGCCGAGGGCCCGACCGCGAGCACGAGCTCGAGCGGGCCCGGGTAGTCCTGGCCGAGCACACGGCGCACGGACTCCGCGAGATACCGTTCCTCGTTCCGGACCGGCATCACGGCGGACACAGGTGGGTATTCCATGACGCTGGTCACCGTACCGCAGCCAGCGCCCTGCTTACCCCGGGATCGGCTGGGCTTGGTCTATAGGCCAGAATCCTCCAGCATCTCGGTGACCAGGGCGGCGATCTGGGAACGCTCGGAACGGACCAGGGTGACGTGCGCGAACAGCGGATGGCCCTTGAGCTTCTCGATCACCGCGATCACGCCGTCGTGCCTGCCGACCCGGAGGTTGTCGCGCTGGGCGATGTCGTGGGTGAGCACCACCCGCGATCCCGAACCGATCCTGGACAGCACGGTGAGCAGGACGCCACGCTCCAGCGACTGCGCCTCGTCCACGATGACGAACGCGTCGTGCAGTGACCGGCCCCGGATGTGGGTCAGCGGCAGCACCTCGAACATGTCCCGGGCCAGGACTTCGTCGATGACATCCTGGGTGGTGACCGCGGACAAGGTGTCGTAGACGGCCTGGGCCCACGGGCCCATCTTGTCGGCTTCCGAACCGGGCAGGTAACCCAGATCCTGGCCGCCGACCGCGTACAGCGGCCGGAACACGATGACCTTCCGGTGCTGCCGCCGCTCCATGACCGCCTCGAGGCCGGCGCACAGGGCCAGCGCGGACTTACCTGTGCCGGCCCGGCCGCCGAGCGACACGATGCCGATCTCCGGGTCGAGCAGGAGGTCCAGGGCCACCCGCTGTTCCGCGCTGCGGCCCCGCAGCCCGAAGGCCTCCCGGTCGCCCCGCACCAGCTGCACGGACTTGTCCGGCTTGACCCGACCCAGGGCGCTGCCGTTGGACGAGGTCAGGACCAGGCCGGTGTGGCAGGGAGCGTCGCGGGCCGCCTCGCAGTCCAAGGAGCCGGTTTCGTAGAGCTGCTCAATCTCGCCGCTGCTGAGGTCGAGCTCGGTCATCCCGGTCCAGCCCGAGTCCACCGGCAGCTCGGCGCGGTACTCCTGCGCGGCCAGCCCGACCGCAGCCGCCTTCACCCGCAGCGGCAGGTCCTTGCTGACCAGGACGACATCTTCGCCCTCGGCCGCCAGGCTGCACGCCACGGACAGGATGCGCGTGTCGTTGTCTCCCATCCGGAATCCGGCCGGCAGCACCTGCGGGTCGGAATGGTTGAGTTCGACCCTGACCGTGCCGCCGAGTGTCCCGACCGGCAGTTCCGCGTCCAGCCTGCCGTGCTCGATGCGCATGTCATCGAGGTGACGCAGGGCCTGGCGGGCAAAATAGCCCAGTTCCGGATGATGCCGTTTGGCTTCCAGCTCGGTGATGACGACGACCGGCAGGACCACCTTGTGCTCGTCAAAGCGAGCGATGGCGGCCGGATCGGCGAGCAGGACGCTGGTGTCGAGTACATACGTACGGCGACCTTGAGAATTGACCACGCAGACTCCCCTAGGCACCGGGACCAGCCGGCGCCAAGACAGGACACAGACGTGTCGGATGGGCCGGGCCTGGCCCCCCAAAGGGCCGAGCCGGCCCTTCTGTCATCTCACCTGCACGCAAAGCGCGAAGCTCGGAGATTCGAGGACCCTCCCGGGAACGGCACCACGCCGTCCACCACTACCGAAGGTACCCGTGATCGCGTTACGGCAAAAGCACCGCCGGGTTACGAACTCACAATCGCGTGCTTAACCTGCGGTAACAGCCCGAAACTCGGATTGGTTTCCGACCGTGGCGAAGGCCCAGAAACCGGGTGCCCCGGCCGGGCGGTGGCCAGGAAAACGGCCCTTGGACAGCGCCAGAACCCGCGATGTCACGCGGCCGGCCGGACGTCTGGCCCGTTATGAGCCGAACCTCCGGTTACGGGCCGCGTAGGACCTCAGGGCCCGCAGGAAGTCGACCTTGCGGAAGGCAGGCCAGTAGGCATCGCAGAAGTAGAACTCCGAATGGGTGCTCTGCCACAGCAGGAAGCCGCCCAGCCGCTGCTCGCCCGAGGTACGGATGACGAGGTCGGGATCAGGCTGGCCCGCCGTGTAGAGGTGCTCGGCGATGTGCTCGACGTCGAGCACCTCGGCCAGCTCCTCGATCGTGGTGCCCCGGGTCGCCTGATCCTGCAGCAGGGAACGCACGGCGTCGGCAATTTCGCGCCGCCCGCCGTAGCCGACCGCGACGTTGACGAGCAGCCCGGGA
Source organism: uncultured Actinomycetes bacterium (assembly GCA_963808315.1). Classification (GTDB taxonomy): domain Bacteria; phylum Actinomycetota; class Actinomycetes; order Streptosporangiales; family Streptosporangiaceae; genus Palsa-504. The sequence goes on from CAWEFK010000017.1 coordinate 71,537, forward strand.
AGGTGGGCGGTGGCGTCGGCCGCGTCCTTGAGGACCTGCACCGTGTCGCCGGGCAGCAGGTCGAGCGCGCCCACCGGGTTCACGTGCCAGTGCTCGGCGACCAGTCCCTGCACGGTGCCCTCGATGATCTTCAGCAGCGGCCCGAGCTCGGTGGCGGACCGGGTCAGGTTGTCCGTCGAGAGCAGCCACAAGGTAACAACCTCGACCCCAGTCTCGCGACACCAGTCGAGCAGCTCGAATATCTTGTCCGCACCCTTACGGTGCCCGCTGCTGACATCGGGGAACCCGGCCGACCTGGCCCACCGCCTGTTCCCGTCGCACATAACCCCGACGTGGCGCGGGATGGCGTCTGGGGACAGGGAAGCCTCGAGCCGGCGCTCGTAGAGCCGGTAGGCGAGGTCACGAAGTCCCATGCTGCGACCTTCCTCATCACCGTGATGATCTAGCAGAAACGTATCCAACGAATGGAACGCTCCGGTCCACGACTGAGGTTCCGGGTGCCATGCCATACCTCAGTTACGGACGTGACCGGCGAGAGTCAAGATCCTCCAGGGGCCGGAGCATTCTGTTCCGGCCCTGGGCCCGGTCACCATCATGTCGTGCCGGCTTTCCCGGCCTTGCCTGGCGTGCCGCCGTGACGGCCCGGGTGAGCTCCCGGCTCCGGCGCCAGGGACCCACGAGCGCTACCTTATCGCCGGAATCACGACATCCGGGCCCATTCACCAAGGCCCGCGATGCGGCCGCGGACGTCCCGCCGGTCAAGAGAATTGTTATCTTCTTGAAACCGAACGCCGGCCGGAGGCCGGAACCAGGCGTGCCCGGGTCTGGAACACCAGGCATTCGGGTCGGGGGCGGCGCTCCGGCTGTACGCCATATACAAATTGTAATCGATCAACTACGTTTAGCAAGATGGTGTGACAGGGCCTGCCGTGCCCGGTCCTACCGCCGCGGGGCTACCTCCCCCGTACCAGGGCACGGGGACACAGTCAGGGGGCAGGTTATGCGCCCACGGCACGGCCATCAGGCCGGCACCGGCCATCGCGGCGGCGCCCCGGCCCGCTGGCGCGGCGCCGCCGTCGCTGCCACCGTCATCACGGCGACCACGCTGGCGCTGGCGGCTGGCACGGTGCCCGCCTCGGCAACGGGCGGCTACACCGTGACCGCCACCATCGGAGTCGGCTCCGGCCCGTTCGGGGTAGCGGTGGCCCCCTCCACTCACACCGTCTACGTGGCCAACTCCGGCGCTGGCACCGTGTCGGTGATCAACGCGGACCTGCCAGTTCCCGTCACCATGGTGACCTCGTCGCAGGACCCGAGTACCTTCGGCCAGAAGGTCACCTTCACCGCGACGATCGCCCCGGCCGACGGCGGTGCCATCACCTTCAGCAACGGCTCCACCGTGCTGTGCAGCGCCGTGCCCCTGACCCACGCCGACGGCAGCACCTACAAGGCCAGATGCGCCACCAGCGCCCTGCCGGCCGGCTTCGCCACCCTCACGGCCTCCTACCCCGGCGACCCCCGCTACGCCGCCTCCGCCGGCACCCTCACCCAGACCGTCGCCCGCGCTCCGACCGCGCTGACCGTGAGCTTCCGCACCGTGCACCATGACCTCACCCTGACCGCGAAACTGACCGCGTCCGGGCGCCGGGTCAGCGGCCAGCCCGTCCCGTTCAGCACCGGGAACACCGCGCTGTGCACCCCGGACACCAGCACCAAGGGCGTCGCCACCTGCATGCTGACCGCCGCCCAGACCCTGCTGGCCGAACAAGACCACGACCCGATCCTGGCCAGTTTTCCCGGAACCACCAACTACCAGCCATCATCGGCGACCTTGACCCCGCCGTGATGGCGGCGCCCGCAGTTTAGCCAGCCGGCGCCGCGCCCCGGGAGGGGGATGGCGGCCGGGTGAGTGGGCCGCCGCTGAACCGCGAGATGGTTCTTGGCACCGGGACGCCGACGTCCGGGTGCAGGTCAAGACGCCTGCACCCGGACGCGGCCAGGCTCAGGCGCTCCCTGGTCCTTGGTCCCGCACTTCCTCGACCTGCCGCAGGGCCGCGCGCAACCGCGCCAGCCAGGCATCGGCGTTCTCTCCGGTCAGCCGCACGCACCAGGCCAGCGCGTCGCTACGGCTGCGCGCCACGCCCGCGTCGACCAGCGTGTCAAGCACCCGGCGCTCGGGCTGGCGCAGCCTGGTCATGACCGGGACCGAGAGTGTCGTGAACAGCTCGGTCGTGTCGGCGCAGGTGACGCCCCACGACACCTTGCGGCGGAACTTGTGCTCGGCCTCACGGGCGATCTCCACCCGGTGGCCCCTGGTGTCCTCGCGGAACCTGCGGATCCGGCCCTCGGCCGCGGCGGCCCGCTCACCGGCGGAGGTACCGGCCACCTCCGGAGCGGCCAGCGACCCGATGACCGTGATCTCTTCGCGGTCCACCTGGATGTCGGGAACAGCGGTGAACCAGTCGCTCGGAAGCCGGCCGCCGAACCAGCCCCGGACTTCGTCCGCAGCCCCGGCTCGACCGGACCCGCCTGATCCACCCGGCCGGCCACCGTGATCCGATGCCGTCCCGGCCCCGACGTTCGTCTCCTCGCCCGTCCCGGCATCGTCGTCCGGGTCGGGTCCTGCTTGCTCTGTACTCATGTAATTATGATTACACTTCGATCTGAGCGCGTCAAATACCCGTTGGACGCGGGAGTGGGACGTGGGACGAGGCCGGAGTATGCCGTGCCTGGTCCGGCCGGGCATAATGCGGGCCAGGCCGTCCGGTTCGCGTGGAAGATCGGGCTTCTACGGAAGATCAGGGCAGTCATAGAATACCTGAACTTCCAGGTAAGCCAGATATTCCACGATCTTTTTCGAGAATTGCGACGGGTGGGTTCCGGGTGCGGGGAGCGGCGGGGGCGGCGGCTGGGTGTGGCGTTTCGGGCCCTCAGAGCCTGACGGTCGCTTCGATCGTGAACCGTCGCGCGGACCGGTGTTCACAGTCGGCATATGGCACTGGAGCAACACCGATGGTCCTACGTGGGTCGCGTTGGGGGTTAGGCCCCTGCAGAGGTGCCGGAGGCGCGTCAACCACCGGTTGGGGGGTGCGGATGACGGTCGGGCCGAGCGGATGACGGCCGGGGCGAGCCGGATGACGGCCGGGCCGACGGGCCCGGCTTTGGTCAGGCTAGGCCGGCGGCTACCTCGGCCGCGATCCGCGGGTCGACCCGGATCGCGCCCGCGAACTGCGAGCCGAGGCTGGCCGGAACCACCTGGACGTCCATGCCGGGTTCGGGCGCCTGGATCATCCACCCGTTGCCCAGGTAGATAGCGACGTGGGAGATGTAGCCGGGATCGGTGGGGTCGGTGTGGTAAAAGAGCAGGTCGCCCGGCTCGAGCTGGCCGACAGGTACGGCGGGCCCGGTTCTGGCCTGGTCGGCGGCCACCCGCGGCATGCGCACGCCCGCCTGAGCGAAGGACCACTGGACGAGGCCCGAGCAGTCGAACGACGTCGGGCCGGCGGCGCCCCACACATAGGGGAAACCTCGCCGGCTCTCCGCCGCGCGCAGCGCGGTCGTCAACTGCGCCGCGGTGATGCCGGGACCGTCGGCGACGACACCCGACGGCGCTATCCCGGCGGACGACGGCTTCGTCACCTGGGTCACGAGCGGCTCGACCCCCGCACCGGACGGCAGCACCTTCTTGATCAGCTTTACCAGCGACGTCAGGCTGGCCGGCGGTGCGCTGATGACGATCGCGTTGGCGGCGGGCATGCCCAGCGACCTGGCCGTCGAGTCCGACACCACGGCGTCGACCCCGCCGATGCCAACCGTGCCGAACGCGACCACGGGCAGACGTTCCTTGGTCCGCCCCAGCGCGGCCACCTTGCCGCCCAGCGAGAGCCGGTCCAGGGTGCCCATGGTGTAGGACACGGCGACGCCCCCGTTGGCGACCCCGCGCCAGAGGGAGTTCGACGCCGCCATGGTCTGGGCGGCATAGCTGCGGAAGGTGGACGGGTTCACGCCGAGCACGGCGGTATACGTCCCGTTGATCTGGATCTTGGCCGCCTCGACCGGGTCGGCGCTCGTGACCGCCGGCTGCCGCGCCACCGCGGCCAGGACCCGGGCGGAGAGCGAGAACGGCGCGACGACCAGCAGATCCGCCTGCCGGAGCCCGTGCAGCGGGGCAACCGGCACGGGCCGGGCCGCCGTCGTGCCCGCGGTGGCCGAAGCGCTGGCCACCGGGTCCGCCATCGGTGACCCGCGACCCTCGGTGTTCGCGCCGAGCGCCGGGACGACCGAGCCTGCGCTTCTCGCCGGTGTGGGCCTGGTGCTCGGAAGGGCCGAAGGGACGGTGCTTCTCCCCGGGACGGTGCTTCTCCCCGGTGCGGGACTGGTGCTCGGAAGGGCCGGGACGGCGCTCTTCGCCGGTGTGGGCATGGCGCTCGGGAGACCCGCGACGGTGGCGCTCGAGCGGCTCAGGGCGGCAGGCTTACCGCCAGCCGCGGCGAGCAGCGCACCCGACGTGACCCCGATCACCGCCAACACGCTCGCGGCCACGAAAAGCGCGCGCTTGAAGACCGAAGTGTGCTTCGGTCCCCCACCGATGATCAGCCGCCGAAGCCGGCGGCCAGTCTCCCTAAGCGTGCCCATTCCCTCCACCATACGTCCAGAAGACCTTATCTGGTGGGTACCGGATCTGGCGATCCCCCGGCTAGGGCGAAACCGCGAGAGCCTGCCTGAGCTGCTGCGGGGTGGACACCGGCGCCAGGCAGGTGAACTGGCGGCAGACGTAGGCGGCGGGCGCGCCTTCGACCAGTCCGCGGCCGGCGAGCAGCGGCACGGCGACCTCGGTACCGATGGTACCGTCGCCGAGCGCGAGGACGGCGCCGGGGGTGGCCGCGTGCAGCGCGGTTTCGTGCAGCGCGCGAGTCCGTTCGTCGGCGAGATCGCCGACCACGGCGATCTCGGCCGGGCCGGCCAGCCAGGCTTCGGCGGTGGCCAGGCCCGCGCCCGCCGCCCGCGGATACCTGGCCGCGATGACGGGCAGCACGCCGAGGGCGGCCGCCGCGGCGTCGCGATGCCTGGCCGAGCCGACCAGCGCCGAGTAGCGCAGCAGCGCGCCCGCGACCGCGAAGGTCCCAGACGGCGTGGCGTTGTCCGCGGGTTCGGCCGGGCGGAAGATCATTGGCTCGCCGTCCGCGGCGGTGTCATAGAAGCCGCCCTCGCCGTCGCCGAAGGCTTCGAGCGCACGGTCGAGGAGCTCGCCAGCCAGTGTCAGCCAGCGGGCCTGTCCGGTCACGCCGGACAAGGTGAGAAAGCCCTCGGCCACGCAGGCATAGTCCTCGAGGACACCCGCGGTGCCTCCGCCGGCGTCCGCTGCGCTTCCGGCGGCGGTCGAGCCGTCGCGTGAGGTGCGGATGAGGCGGCCGGCGGACAGGTGGATCGCGGCGAGCAGTGCGGCGGCATCGGTCGCGGCGGCGGCGAAGTCCGGGCGGTGCAGGAGCAGCCCGCATTCGGCGAGAGCGGAGATGGCCAGCCCGTTCCACGCGGCCACCACCTTGTCGTCGCGAGCGGGGCGGACCCGGGTCGCGCGGGCGGCCAGCAGGACGCCGCGCACCTTGGCCAGGCGGTCGGCCCCGGCGCGGTCGGCCCCGGCGCGGTCGGCCTGGGCGGGGTCGGCCTGGGCGGGGTCGGCCTGGGCGGGGTCGGAACGCAGTTGCAGGACCGAGGCGCCGTGCTCGAACGTGCCGGGCTGCGTGACGCCGAACACCCGCGCCGCGAACTCGCCGTCCTTGTCGCCGAGGACGGCCCGCAGCTCAGCGGGCCGCCAGACGTAGAACCTTCCCTCTTCGCCCTCGCTGTCGGCGTCCAGTGACGCGGCGAATCCGCCCTCGGCCGTCCGCAGCTCGCGCAGCATCCAGTCACACGTCTCCTCGGCCACCCGTCGAGCCAGGTGCGACCCGGTACGACGCCAGAGGTTCAGGTAGACGCGGGCGAGCAGCGCGTTGTCGTACAGCATCTTCTCGAAGTGCGGCACGACCCAGCCGGCATCAACGGAGTACCTGGCGAACCCGCCCCCCAGCTGGTCGTACAGGCCGCCCCGGGCCATCGCCTCGCAGGTACGATCGGCCATCCGCAGCGCGTCAGGCGCTCCGGTCCGCTGATGGTGGCGCAGCAGGAACTCAACGACCATCGACGGCGGAAACTTCGGTGCGCCGCCGAAACCACCGTTCGTTCCGTCGAATCCTTGATCCAACGCCGCCACCGCCGCGTCCGTAACCTCGCGGAACCGGGCCGCCCGGTCGTTGTCGACGACCGGGCCGACGTCCAGGCCGTCCCGGAGGGCGCGAGCGGTGGCTGACGCGTTCTCCGCCAGCGCCGCGACGATCTGCCTGGCCCGGTCGGCCACGTCTTCCCGCTGGTCTCGCCAGGCTCGCGAGATGTTCTGGACCAGCTGGCTGAAGTGATCCCGCGGAAAGTAGGTGCCGCAGAAAAACGGCTCCTTGTCCGGGGTCATGAACACCGTCATCGGCCAGCCGCCCTGGCCGGTCATCGCCTGCGTGGCGGTCATGTAGACCGCGTCCACGTCGGGTCGTTCCTCCCGGTCCACCTTGACCGCCACCACGTGCTCGTTGACCAGCGCCGCGGTCTGCGGGTCCTCGAACGACTCGTGCGCCATGACGTGGCACCAGTGGCAGGCGGCGTAGCCCACCGAGAGCATGACGGGAACGTCCCGCCGGGCCGCCTCGGCGAAGGCCTCGTCGCACCACGGCCACCAGTCCACCGGGTTGCCGGCATGCTGCAGCAGGTAAGGGCTCGTTGAGTTACTCAGCCGGTTCACCGTATCGAGGGTATGTGCGGGCGATGACGGCCAGGCGGCAGGGGTGGCCGCGGGAGCCTGGAGCGGCGGGCGCCGTTAGCCGGTCGCGCTGGCTGGGAAGGCGGTCCGGATGAAGTCGTCGACGACCGGGTCGAGGCGGGTGGTGTCCTCGTTGCTGAGCATGGCCAGGCGGACCCCGTGGTCGGGAAACCAGGCGTTGACGGACCGGTAGCCGGGGTTGTCACCGGGATGGTAGTAGATCCGGCGGCCGCCGGACGCGGAGCCGATGAACCAGCCGTAGCCATAGCCCTCGGTATGGATGAGGCTGGCCGTGTCATCTTCGGCGGGCACGTGCACCGTGAACATCGCCTGCCGGGCAGCTTCGGACAGTAGCTCCCCGGCCGCGAGGGCGCGATCCCACCGGACCAGGTCCCCGGCCGTGGACCAGATGCTCCCGGTGCCCAGGCCCACGGTATCCAGCTCGAAGGACGTCACCGCCGTGCCGTCGTGGCGGCCGGCCGCCAGCCGAGGCTGGTCGCCGGGAGTCCCGTTGAACGTCGCGGCCATCCCCAGCGGTTCGAAGATCTCCCGGCTGACAAACGCGCCGTAAGGCTCCCCGGCGGCCCGCTCGATGACGTGACCGAGCAGCACGTATCCCGGGCTGCTGTAGGAGAACCGCTCGCCCGGCACGCTGAGCAGCGGAGCGCCGGCGAACATGCGCAGCAGCTCGCCGGCGGCGACGGGCCTGGTCACGGTCAGCCCGGGCACTCCCGGCCAGTGCGCAAGCCCAGCGGTATGGCACAGCAGCTGATGGAGGGTGATGCGGTCCCACCCCGCCGGGCAGCCGTCGAGCCAGCGGCGGACCGGGTCATCGGTCGACAGGACGCCACGATCGCAGAGCAGCAGCACGGCCGCGGCGGTGAACTGCTTGGTGACCGACGCGATCTGGAATCGGGTGCCGAGGGTGCAATCGACATCCGGGCCGGTCCCGGTCGTGCCCCCGGCGACGGCGACCAGGTCCTCGGAACCGCGCTGAAGCAGGGCCACGCCGCGCAGGGCTGGTGCTCCCGTCACGGGTCAACCCTAGCGAAACCACCCAGGCGACCGGGCAGTTTGCTGGACTGGCTCGCAACGTGGCGGACGTTCCGCTGCTTCTCATTTCTGAAATGACCGTGGCTTCGCTGGTGGCGGCGATGACGATCAGGGGTTTCATCGAACAAAGATCTTGGTAGATCCAGGCTTTGTGAAGACTTATGGGTACTATAATGCACAAAAGTCTCCATCAAGCCCGAATCTACCGCGAAAACGTCACACCTGGCCGGAACGGAAGTGATCCGGGAGTGCGGATGGGGCGGCGATGACGGGTGGTGTCCCACGAGCCGACGCAGTGAGCCTAAATACTCTACGCAAATCCTGTTTTGACCGGATCGGCGATACTGAGGAGACTGACGAGGCTAACGGGACGGAGGGGCGCTGCGTACCGGGCACGGATCCACCACCAGGGGTGATGGGGGTGGGCAGACGGGACAGGTATGGCGAGCGGGACGTTAGGGATCGCGGCTTACGCCGCAGGGCTCGCGGCTTACGCCGCGCGGGGCGCCGTCCGCGTACGGGTCAGGCGACGGCGGGTCAGGGCGGCGTGGGCGCGGCTGAGGAGGAAGAAGGCGGCGCCGAGGGCGCCGACGAAGAAGCCCAGGGGCCAGTTGGACCGGTAGGAGACGGCGATGCCGGTCCAGACCGTGACCAGGGCGATGACGACGGACAGGACCATGGCCAGGACCGGGCGGGCGGTCAGCGACCTGGCCGCGGCGGCGGGCCCGATCATCAGGCTGAACATCAGCAGCGCGCCCACCACGGGCACGGTCATGGCCGTCGCTAGGGCCATCACCAGCAGGAACGCCAGGTCCATCCGGCGCGGCGAGACGCCGCGGGCCTCGGCGACCTCCGGCATCGCCGAGGACAGCAGCAGCGGCCGGAACATGACGATGATGGCCACGATGGCGACCCCGCCGAGGACCACGATGGGCGCCACCTCGCCCGCGCTGACGCCGAACACCTCGCCGAACAGCAGTGAGTACGCCTCCTGCGCGTATTCGGTGCTCCAGCTGACGAACAGCGCGCCGATCCCCAGCATCATCACGAAGGTCAGCGCGGTGGCCACGTCGTTCCGCGACCGGCGGCTCAGCCCGGCGATGCCGAGCGCGCCCGCCACCGAGAACACCGCGAGCCCGGCGAACGGGTTGAGCCCGAGCAGGCTGGCCCCGGCCGCACCGGCGAAGGCGCCGTTGGGAATCGCGTGCGCCGCGAACGTCGACCCGCGCAGCACCGCGAAGAAACCCGTCACCCCGGCGATCACCGCGACCGCCGTCGCCGCGACCCAGGTGTTCAGCATCAGGCCGGAGAACATACCTGCCCCGCATCCGGCGACTGGCTATCGGGCGACTGGGCGCCGGGGGACCGGCGCGCCGCGTCCCGGCTCCCGCGGGGCGCCCGCAGGTAGCTGACCAGGTAGGCGCCGACGATCAGCGTCACCACGAAGAAGCTGACCGGCCAGCCCCGCCCGGCCGGCGGCCAGTAGAAGCTGTCATAGGCCAGCACGATGCCGAACCAGGTGGCGGCCACGCCGAGGCCGGCCGCCGTCAGCATCGCCCGGACCGGGCTCTTGGCCAGACGCAGCGCGGTCGCGGCCGGGCCGATCAGCAGCGCGGTGCTCAGCACCGCGCCGATGATCACGGCCGAGAGCGCCACCGACACGGCCAGCGCGATCAGGTAGGCCGCGCCGACGGCGCGGACCGGCACGCCCCGGGCCGCCGCGATGTCCGGGCTCAGCGCGCTCAGCAGCAGCACCCGGGCCAGCACCAGGACCGTGGCCAGGGCCAGCAGGGCCGACCCGATCAGGGCCGGGACCGTGGACGAGGTCAGCACGAACATCGAGCCGAACAAAATGGTGAACGACGCCCCGGTCGTGGAGCTGTACTGGGTGCCCAGGTAGAGGAAGAGCGCGGCCAGGCCGAGGGCGGCGCCGAGCACCACGCCGGTGGTCACATCCCGGCCCCGGCGGCGCTGGATGCCGATCATCTCCATGAACGCGGCCGCGCCCGCGCCGAAGGCGAGGTAGCCCCAGAACTGGTTGACCCCGATCAGGAAGGCACCGGACCCGCCGGTGGTGGCGATGTCCGCCAGGGAATGGCCGGCGAAGGACTGCCCGCGCGTCACCGTGAACACGCCCACGACCGCGGACGTCAGCGCGATGACGGTCCCGACGGCCAGCGCGACGTGCACCGGCCCGCTGCCGAAGAAGCCCGGCTCGAAGACGTACCTGAACACGCTCATCGCACGACGCTCGCGTCCTCGGCGGCGTCCCCGAGAGCCTCGACCTCGCCGATCCCGTCGACCACGGCGGCCCCGTCGGGAGCGGCCACGACCAGGACGCGTCCGTGCACCCGGATCACGTCGACGTGCTGACCGTACAGGCGGGACAGGACCTCAGGCCGAACGACCTCGTCGGTGCGTCCGACCGCCAGCCGTCCGGCGGCCACATAAATGATCCTGTCCATCACCGGCATCAGCGGGTTCATGTCGTGAGCGGACAGCAGTACCGCGATCCGCTCCGCCCGGGCCAGCCGGGCCAGCACCGAGACGATCCCCTGCTCGCTGGATATGTCGAGGTTGGCCAGCGGCTCGTCGAGCAGGAGCAGCCGCGGCCGGCTGATCAGGGCGTGCGCGATCATGACCCGCTGCTGCTCACCCCCGGAAAGCTCGCCCACCCGCGCGTCGGCGTACCGCTGCGCGCCGACCGCGGTCAGCATGTCCGCGACCAGCTCGCGGCGCGCGCGGGACGGCAGCCGGAGGCCGAACTTGTGCCCGTCGATCCCGAGCGAGACCACGTCCCTGACCCGCAGCGGCATGTCCGGTTCGATGGCCAGCTTCTGCGGCACGTAGCCGACCGAGGCGTCGCGGGGCGCCCGGGGCACGCCGTCGATGAGCACCGAGCCCTGGGTGACCGGCTGCAGGCCGAGGATGACCCGGAGCAGGGTGGTCTTGCCCGCGCCGTTCGGCCCGATGAGGCCGGTGAACTCGCCGGCCCGGATGCTGAACGACACGTCCCGGAGAATCTCCCGGCCACCGAGCCGGACGCCGACCCCGTCCAGCCGGAGCAGGTCGGCGGTCACAGGTGCTCGCTCGAGGTCTTGTCGGCCACGGCCTTTTGGAGGTCCCGCACCTCGGCCAGCATCCACGACTGGTAGTGATACCCCGGCTCCGGCATGGTCTCGTACACGCCGACCACCGGGATGCCGTTGGCCCGCGCCAGCGTGATGAACGATTCGGTCAGCGAGTCCGTCACCTGCTGATTGTAGATAAACACCTTGACCTTGTGCTGGCTGAACAGGCCCCGCTGCACCGCGACGTCCTGCGCCGACGGGTCGGTGCCGTTCATGACGTCGGCCTGGAAGGCCCAGGGCGTCAGGTTGTCGGCGCCGGCCGCCTGGAGCAGATAGTCGGCCACCGGTTCCGTGGTCGCGACGGGGGTACCCGGGTAGGCGGCCTTGAACGCGGCCAGCGCGTTCGTCCAGCCTTTCAGCGAGGCGGCGAAGGCGCTCGCATTGGCCCGGAAGTACGCGGCGTGCGCGGGCTGGAGCGCGGCGAGATCAGCCGCTATCGCCCGGGCCACGGCCGGCATCGTGCTCGGCTGGTACCACAGGTGCGGGTTCGGCGTGCTGTCCGGCAGGCCGAGCAGGTGCTGCACCACGATGACCTTGCGGGCCGAACTCGGCACCGCGTCCTCGATCGTGTTCATGAACTCGTCGTAGCCGAGGCCGTTCTGCACCACCAGCTGCGCCGAGCTCACCTGCCTGGCCACCGACGCACTGGCCTCGAAGGTGTGCGGGTCGGTGTTCGGGTTACTCATGATCGCGTTGACCTGGACGTACTTTCCGCCCACCTGGCCGATGACATCCGCGTACTCGTTCTCGGCGCCCACCGCGACGATCTTTCCGGCCGGGTCGGACGGGCCGAACGCCAGGGACGAGGTGCAGCCGGCCGCGAGCAGGGCGACACCTAGCGGCAAGACGAGAGCTAGGGTCCCGAAGCGGCTCCGCATGACCAGCGCTCCTTCCAGGATGAGGCGTTCGCGTCTCGCCGTAATGATAATGATTCCCAATTTCGTTTGCAACATGGACGCTAGCGTCAGGCGGGCCTCGCCCGTAAGCCGGGCTCCTCGCGCGTTAGCCGGAACGCCGCCGGCGTTGTACCGTGCGAGTGTGACCACGCCGCAGCCGGAAGAGCAGGTGCGGGCCCGCCCCGGAGCACCCGTGGGTTCGGTCCGCGGCACCCGCACGCGCGGGACCAAGCAGGCGCAGGCCCTGGCCGCCGCGCTGAAGAGCCTGCCCGGCTTCTGCAGCGCCCAGGAGATCCACGCCGAACTGCGGCGTAAGGGCGAGCACGTCGGCCTGACCACCGTCTACCGGCACCTGCAGTCGCTCAGCGAGCAGGGCAGCATCGACGCCATCCGCGACGCCAGCGGCGAGCTCTTGTACCGGCAGTGCCAGACGAGCGTGCACCACCACCACCTGACCTGCCGCAGCTGCGGGCGCAGCGTAGAGGTGGAGGGCCGGGCGGTCGAGCAATGGGCCGAGCGGGTCGCCACCGAGGCCGGCTTCACCGACGTGGGGCACACGGTGGAGCTGTTCGGCCTGTGCCCCGAATGCGCCGGCTAACTGGGCTTGGCGGAGCTGGCGGCCTGGAGCTCGGCCTTGCGGTCTGAGGCGTACATGTGCACGTACTCCTGACCGGACAGCTCATGGATCGCGCTCATCACCTGCTCGGTGATCTGCTGCCTGGCCTTACCGGGCGGCCCGGCGGTGATGTCCGTGGGGAACTTGAGCGGCGCGCCGATCCTGATCTCGATCCGGCCGGGCCGCGGCACCACGTGGCCCGGGGGCAGCACGTGCCTGGTCCCGATCATCGCCACCGGCAGCACCGGCAGGCCAGACTTCATGGCCAGCCAGCCGACGCCGGGCCGGCCCCGGTACAGCCGCCCGTCGGGGGACCTGGTGCCCTCCGGGTAGATGCCGAACAACTTTCCCTCCTGCAGCAGGGCCAGCGCCGCCTCCAGCGTGTCCTGAGCCGCCCGCGGGCCCTCCCGGTCCATCCGCAGCTGGTTGGTGGCCTTCAGGTACGCCGCCCACAGCCGGGCCGCGGGCCCGGACGCGGTGAAGTACTCGGCCTTGGCCGAGAACGTCACCGGCCGGTTGAGCATCAGCGGCAGGAAGATCGAGTCGATCATCGACAGGTGGTTGGCCGCGAGGATCGCGCCTCCGGACGCGGGCACGTGCTCGGCGCCGGTCACCTTCGGCCGCCAGATCGTGTGCAGGAACGGGCCGGCGACGAGGCGCGATAGCTGGTATTGCACGGGTGACTTTCTGCCTACGCGGGCTGTTCAGCGGTCCTCGCACCGGACGATCCGGCCGCGGTCGTTCCACGATAGCGTGCATTTCGGTCGGAGTAGGCGACGGCGGCGAGGATCGCGATGCCGAGCGGCAGCGCCAGCGGCAGCGCCGCGGCGGGCACGATGACGCCGGAGTCGTCGGCGAACCAGCCGAGCACCGGCATCAGCCACAGCACGCCCAGGATGGGACGCAGCAGCGGCTGGGCCGCGTAGGCCAGCGGCACCGTCTTCAGCCCGAACCACGAAGGACGCCACAGCATCAGCCCGGCCAGCACGGTCACCAGGGGGCTCAGCGGGCTGAGCGCGTTGACGGACAGGGAGCCGAGGTTCGAGCTGATCTTCCGCCACAGCAGGCCACCGGAGTGGCCGTGCAGCGAGCTGCCGGCGAACGACCCGATGTCGGACTGGCCGGCGATCGGCGTGAGGTAGCTGATCAGCGCGAAGACCACGAACAGGGCCAGCCCGCTGACCGCCACGAGCAGCACGTAGCGCCGGTTCAGCCGGACCCCGCCGATGATCATGGCCAGCAGCACGAAGCACGGCACCATCGCGATCGTGCCGCCGACCTTGCCGCCGAACCCCGGCCAGCCGGACGCGAACACCGCGAACACCCCGACCACGGCCACCACCAGCACGGCCGGGCGCCGCGTCGACGGGTACCGGCCCAGCGCTAGCAGGGCCAGCCAGGCCGCGGCGGCCAGCGCGGTGATGCCGTAGATGCCGAGCGCCTCGTTGCCGATGCCGTAGAACCGGCCGGCCTCCAGCACGGACAGGCCGAACGGCGTCTCCAGCTGCAGCCGGGACCCGGTCATCACGTCCAGCCCCAGCACCACCAGGGTCAGCAGGCCGATGACGCCGAACGGCCCGAGCGGATCCCGCCGCCACGGCCCGGTCAGCGCGGCCGCGCCGATGACCGCGGCCCAGGCCACCGCGATCCCGTACAGCCACGCCGCCGGATGGGCCCACAGCCACCACGGCACCAGGTTGGCCAGGAAGGTGCCGACGGGCAGCGAGACCGCGAAGGTCCCGGCCACCCGCCAGCACCGCGCCCGGCGCTGCCGCCGGCCCGGCGCCGCCCCCCAGAACGCCAGCCCGATCACGGCCATCACCGCGATGTCGGCCACCGCGAAGGCCCAGAAGAACTTGCTGTGGGTGGACCGCCACACCTGTTCGGCGGTGTCCCGGCCGGCCAGCGACCTGACCGCGGCGGCCAGCGCGCCCCGCTCACCGCGGGTGATCGGGGCGCCAACCAGGCCGGTTTGCGGGTGACCGAGCCAGCCGAGCACGGTCGGGGTCAGGTCGGTGAGCACCACCAGGCCCGGCTGCCTGGTCGAACTGGCATCCAGCAGGCCCGCCAGGTAACCGGGACCGTCGACCAGGGTCAGCTGCAGGTGCGGCGGCTTGCTCGTCGCGCCGGGCGCGGTGACCAGCAGGGTGGTGCCGGCCGGCAGCTCGGCCACGATCCTGGCGAGTTGCGAGTCCATGCGCGGCAAGAGCCACGGTCCGTTCGGACGATTCGAGAATGCCCAGGTCCACGACGGTCAGCGGGCAGCGGGCCAGCACCGCCGCGGACAGTCCGGCGGCGGCGGGCAGGTAGGAGGCGACGTGCCCGGAGCTGTCGGCCAGGGCCAGCGCGGCGCCCGGGCCGACGGCGGTGGAGCAGCCCGGGGTCTCGCGGGACAGCAGGCCCCAGCTGGGGGTGTTGTGAAACTGGTTGTTGTAGGACTCCAGCGCGGGCAAGCCGGGGACCTGGGCGCCGGTCCCGGCGGCGACCACGGCCGGGAACGCGCCGCAGGCGGCGTTGCTGTGCTCGGACTGGGCCCTGGCGCCCGCGTTCAGGGTGAGCCACCCGTCGGCCGGGCAGGTCAGCGGCTTCACCGCGTAGTCGACCAGCGAACCCACCGACCCCTGGCCGGCCAGCCGCCACAGCGTGGGCGTGCTGGCCGCGGACACGTCGCTCCAGCGCAGCCCCGAGATGCCCACGATCACCACGTGCCGCGCCGGGGCGGGGGCGGCGGTCGCGGCCCGGGCGGGGCCGGTTCCGGCGACCCCGGCGATGGCCAGGACCGCGAGCAGGCAGCCGAGCAGCGCTGACCACCGCGCGGCGGGCCTGGTTCTCACCGCACCACCGTATCCGGGCTCAACCTTTAATCAGAACGAACCGTGGTGCACCTCGATATGCCCGCTCATCCCCGCGGTGACCTCACCGACCAGCGCGGCGGGCAGCCCCTGCGCGCGCAGCTCGGCGGTCAGCGCGGCCGCGCCGTCCTGCGGGACGGCCAGCAGCAAGCCGCCGGAGGTCTGCGCGTCGTGCAGCAGCACGGCCAGCTCGGCGGGTACGGCCGCGTCGATGATCACCGCGGACCGCATCCGCTCGATGTTGGCCCTGGTCCCGCCGGAGACGAAGCCGGCCGCGGCCAGCTCGGCGGCGCCGGGCAGCAGCGGGACCGCGGCGGCCCAGACCCGGGCCGCCACGCCGCTGGCGGCCAGCATCCGGTGCAGGTGACCGAGCAGGCCGAAGCCGGTCACGTCGGTGGCCGCCCGCACGCCCGCGGCCCGCGCGGCCTGGCTGGCGCCGGCGTTGAGCAGGGTCATCGACGCCACCGCGGCGTCCACGGCCGTCCGGTCGGCCCCGTCGCGCTTGAGCGCGGTGGCGATCACGCCGGTGCCCAGCGCCTTGGTCAGGATGAGCTGGTCGCCGGGCACCGCACGGTCGATGGTCATCAGCGCGGCCGGGTCGGCCAGGCCCACCACGGCCAGGCCGTACTTGGGCACCGGGTCATCGATCGTGTGCCCGCCCGCGAGGAAGCAGCCGGCCTGCGCCGCGACCTCGGCGCCGCCCCGCATGACCTGGCCGAGGATGGCCAGGTCGAGCCCCTCGCCCGGCCAGGCGGTGATGTTGACCGCGAACAGCGGCCGGCCGCCCATCGCGTACACGTCGGACAGCGCGTTCGCGGCCGCGATCCGGCCCCAGTCGAACGGGTCGTCGACGATCGGGGTGAAGAAGTCGGTGGTCAGCACCAGCGCGCGCTCGTCGTCCAGGCGCAGCACGGCCGCGTCGTCGCCCTCCGCCGCGCCGATGAGCAGGTCGCCGGCGGCCGGGCCCATGGCCGGGACGCCGTCCAGGGTGGCCATCAGGGCCTCGAGCTTGGCCAGGGGCAGCTTGCACGCGCAGCCCGCGCCGGGCGACAGCGACGTCAGCCGGGGAGCGGGCGGGGCTGGGGTCTGGGTCTGGATCTGGTCAGCCGTCACCTTGGCCACGGTACGCGGCGAGGGTGGCGGGTTACCAGGCGGCGTCCGTCACGAACGTAGCGGGTCGAACGGGGTCAGGTCGAAGCCAGGCGGCAGGCCGAGCGTGACCCGGGCGGCGACGGCGCCGGCCAGCGGGCCCATGGTGAGCCCGGACGCGCCCAGGCCGGTCGCCACGACCAGGCCGTCGACGCCGGCCACCGGGCCGAGCAGCGGGCGGATGTCCGGACCGACGGGGCGCAGGCCGACCCGGGTCTCCAGGTGGGTTCCTGCGCTGAGGCCGGGCGCGACGGACAGCGCGTTGGTGAGCACCTCCGCCAGCCCGCCGGGCGTGACCCGGACGTCGAAACCCGAGCCGGTCTCCCTGGTCGCGCCCACGACCACCCGGGACCCGTCGAAGGCCAGCAGGTAGTGGCCGGTGGCCGAGGGCAGCACCACGGGCCAGCGGCTGGTATCCGCGCCGGCGAGCTCGATATGCACGATCTGGCCGCGCTGCGGGACGACGTTCACCGTGACCCCGGCCGGCGCCAGGAACGGCGCGGTCCAGGCGCCGGCGGCGGCGACCACGGCGTCCGCCTCGGCCGGCTCCCCGTCGACGGTGACGCCGGTGACCCGGCTGGGCCCGATGGTGAGCGCGGCCGTGCCGGTGCGGAGGGTCGCGCCGCGCCGGACCGCCGCCCGCACCAGCGCGGCGGCCAGCCGGCCACCGTCCACCCGGGCCGCGCCCGCGATATGCACCGCGGCCGCGCCGGTGCGCAGCGGCGGGAACAGGCGCCGCGCCTGGGCGCCGTCGATGAGGTGGACCTCGCCCATCTCCGGCGCCCCGGCCTGGCGGGCGGAGATCCGCTGCCTGGCCTGCTCCAGCTGATCGTCGTCGCCGGCCAGCAGCAGCGCCCCGACCCGGCGGTAGGACACGTCCGGCTCGCCGACCTCGGCTAGCCCCGCGATCAACGCCGGGTACTCGCGCGCGGCGATGCGGGCGAAGTCGTACCAGGCCGGATCGGCCACGGACGCGGTCCACGGGCAGATGATCCCGGCGCCCGCCGGCGGTGGCGCGGCCGGGCCGCGCCGCGTCGACCAGCGTGACCTGCGCACCCAGGCCGCTGGCGGTATACGCGCAGGCGGCGCCGACGATCCCGGCGCCCACGATGATCAGCCGCATAGCCCGCTCACGGTACCGCCAGCCGGATCAGCGGGACCGGATCGGGGCCACGGTCACGGGATCAGGCTGCGTTCGGGATGGTCGGGCTGCCATTCGACCACGACGAGGGTGGCGTCGTCCCGCAGGTGGCCGCGCTGGTGGTCGGTGATGGCATGGTTGAGCCTGCGCAGGGTTTCCGGCAGCGGGACGCCGTCATGGCTGTGCCGGATAATGAAGTCACTGAGGCGCTCCAGGCCGAACGGGGTACCGTCGGCGGCCCAGCCTTCGGTGACGCCATCGGTGTACAGCAGCACCCGGTCGCCGGGCTCCAGCCGTTCGGTCGACACGGGGAACGCCTCCTGGCCTTCCGGTTCCGCCTGCGCCGGCCCGGCCGCGGGCGAGACGGTCGATGCCGCCCAGGCCCAGCGGCAGCTGGGGTCGCCTGGCCAGCTCCTTGACCACCTTGTTACCGCGGATGAGCAGCGGCGGCGGATGGCCGCAGGGAATCCAGCTGAACAGCCCGGTCGCCAGGTTCAGATCGCACAGCAGCGCGGTGACGAACCGGCTGCCGCCGAACTGCCCGGCGATCGCGTGGTCCGCGCGGGAGGCCACGTCCGGCAGCGTGCCGCCCGCCCGGCGGGTGCTCCGGCACGATGCCACGCCCACGCTGGCCATCAACCCGGCCGCCAGATCGTGGCCGAGAGCGTCGAAGATCGACACGTGCAGGTGGTCGCCGAGCAGGGAGTAATCGAAGGCATCGCCGCCGGCCTGGTACGCCGGCTCGAGCGTCGCCGCGACCAGGACGCGGTCCGTCGCGAACGTCCGCGGCACCAGGAACGACCAGATCAGCTCGGCCTGCAGCGCCATTCTTCTCGGTGCGCCGGACGTAGGCGAACGTGTCGCTGTACGCGCTCTTGGCCACGATCATCAGCCCGGCCAGCGACGCGAGCGCCCGGTACCTGTCCAGCATGGCCTGGGCGACCTCGCTGACCAGCAGGCTCAGCACGCCGAGCCGTTCGGTGCCGTCGAGCAGCGGGACCCACACCCGGTGGCCGTCACCGGCCGGCCGGTGCTGGACGGTGAGCGTCCGGTACGCGTACCCGGCGATGGTCGAGTCGATCGCGAGCCTTTCCGCGTCCCCGCCGCGCGAGGACGGCAACGACTCGAGCGCCTGCTGCTGGAGGTCGACCAGGTACACCCGGACCTCGCCGACGCCGAGCGGACCTGCGGCCCGGGCGAACACCGTCCTCGATGGCGTCGGGTCGCAGCAGGTGGGACTGGCTCAGCAGGTCGGCGAGCATCCGTTCGGCCGCCGCGGCCAGGTCCGCCTCCGCGTCGCGATCCTGGGCCGGGACCCGCCGACCGGGCCGGGCGGGCTTCCCTGGCGGCATGTCACCCTCCCCTGCGTCCCGGCGGGACCGTCCTCGTCATGATAGGCAGCCGGGCGGGCGAACGATGGACCTGTTTGCCCGCCCGCCATGATTGCCGGACCGCGAGGCGGGCAGCAACACTAGGCTCGCAGGCCGGCCGGGCGTACGCCGCGGCCGGGCTGTCGCCACCGCTCAGGGGCTCGCTGACCTGCCGGTCCCGGCCGCGGCGGCCCGCGATTGGCTATGGTTGACTGTGATGTCTGCGATGAGGGAACCCGATGTCACCGCGAAGCCGGCCGACGCGGGCCACGACTTCGTGGTGGTGGCCAGTCGTCTGCCCGTGGACCGGATCGAGGAGCCAGACGGCGGGACAAGCTGGCGGTCCAGCCCCGGCGGCCTGGTCACCGCGCTCGAACCCGTCATGCGCGAGGCCGGAGGCGCGTGGATCGGCTGGTCCGGTGACGCGGGGCCGGCCCCGGGTCCGTTCGAGACGGCCGGCATGTCCCTGGTCGGGATGGGGCTGTCCGCCGAGGAGGTCAGGGACTTCTACGAGGGCTTCTGCAACGCGACCCTGTGGCCGCTCTACCACGACGTCATCGCGCCGCCGCAGTTTCACCGGCACTGGTGGGAGGCGTACGTCGCGGTCAACCAGCGGTTCGCCGAGGCCGCCGCCGAGCACGCGGCGCCCGGCGCGACCGTCTGGGTCCACGACTACCAGCTCCAGCTGGTCCCGCAGCTGCTCCGCGAGCGGCGCAGCGACGTCCGGATCGGCTTCTTCAACCACATCCCGTTCCCCGGTTATGAGATCTTCGCTCAGCTTCCCTGGCGGCGGCAGGTGATCGAGGGCCTGCTCGGCGCGGACCTGGTGGGCTTCCAGCGGCGCGGCGACGCGGCGAACTTCCTGCGCGCCTGCCGCCGGGCCACCGGCCTGACCACCCGCGGGCCGACGGTCCGGCTGGGCGCCCCGGGACGGTACGCGTGAGGTCCATGCGGCGGCGTTCCCGATCTCGATCGACTCGGCCGCCCTCAGCCAGATGGCGGAGCGGGAGGACGTCAGAAAACGCTCCCAGGAGATCCGTGAGGCGCTGGGCCAGCCGGAGATCGTCCTGCTCGGCGTGGACCGGCTCGACTACACCAAGGGCATACTTGCACCGGCTCAAGGCCTACGGCGAGCTGCTCAACCAGGTCCGGCTCGGGCCGCCGCACGCGGTCCTGGTCCAGGTGGCGAGCCCGAGCCGGGAGCGCGTCCAGGCCTACCGGGAGCTGCGCGACGAGGTCGAGCTCACCGTGAGCAGGATCAACGGCAGGCACGCCGAGGTCGGTTCCACCCCGATCCACTACCTGCACCAGTCCTACCCGCGGGAGGAGATGGCCGCGCTCTACCTGGCCGCCGACGTCATGCTGGTCACCCCGCTGCGGGACGGCATGAACCTGGTGGCCAAGGAGTACGTCGCCTGCCGTAACGACGAGAGCGGCGCGCTCGTGCTGAGCGAGTTCACCGGGGCGGCGGACGAGCTCAGCGGCGCCTTCCTGGTCAACCCGCACGACATCGAGGGGCTGAAGGACACCATCGTGCGCGCCACGGTCGTCAGCGCCGCCGAGGCCAGGCGCCGGATGCGCTCGATGCGGCGGCGGGTACGCGAGCACGACGTCGCCTACTGGGCGGCGAACTTCCTGCGGGCCCTGGACCACATCCCGGCCGAGACGGGTCGCGACGACGCCGACTCGGCCGGGTACTGACCGCGGGTCTAGCCGTTCTTGCCGGGCAGGATCTCCCTGGCCTTGGTCAGCAGGCCTTCCTTGAGCACGCTCCAGCCGTCCGGGTCACCCTTGAGCAACGCGGTGGCGGCGTCCTTGGCCTGCTCGAAGGTGGCGTGCGGCGGAATGGGCGGAACAGACGGGTCGGTCCGGAAATCCAGCACCGTCGGGCGGTCGGCGGCCAGCGCCTGATCCCAGGCCGGGCCGACCTGGTCCGGCTTGTCGATCGCGATCCCGCCCAGGCCCAGGCTGCGCGCGAAGCCCTCGTAGGACACGTCGGGGAGCGGTCTGGGACGCGGTGAACTTCGGCGCCCCCTCCATCGCCCGCATCTCCCAGGTGACCTGGTTCAGGTCGTTGTTGTGCAGCACCGCGATGATCAGCCGCGGGTCCGGCCACTGCTCCCAGTAGTGCTTGATCGTGATCAGCTCGGCCAGGCCGTTCATCTGCATGGCCCCGTCCCCGGCGAAGACGATGACCGGCCGGTCCGGGTGACCGAACTTGGCGCCGATGCCGTAGGGGACGCCCGGGCCCATGGTGGCCAGGTTGCCGGACAGCGAGCCGCGCATGTCACCACGGAAGCGCAGCTGCCGGGCGTACCAGTTGGCCGAGGAGCCGGAGTCGGCGGCGACGATGGCGTCGTGCGGCAGCCGGGGCGACAGCTCGTGGAACAGGAGCATCGGGTTGACCGGGTCGGCCTCGACCTGCGCCTCGGCGGCCATCGACTCCCACCAGCGGGCCACGCTGGCCTCGATGCCGTCGCGCCAGGAGCGGTCCTCCTTGCGCTTCAGCTGCGGGATCAGCGCGCGCAGCGTGGCGGCGGCGTCGCCGACCAGGTTGACCTCGTTCGGGTAGCGCATGCCGATGTACTTGCCGTCGATGTCGATCTGCACGGCGCGGGCCTGGTCGAAGGCCGGCAGGAACTGCGTGTACGGGAAGCTGGAGCCCACCGTCAGCAGCGTGTCGCAGTTCATCATGAGCTCATAGCTCGGCCGGGTGCCGAGCAGCCCGATCGAGCCGGTCACGTACGGCAGCTCGTCGGACAGCACGTCCTTGCCAAGCAGCGGCTTGGCCACCCCGGCGCCGAGCAGCTCGGCGATCTCCTCGAGCTCGCGGCGGGCGCCACGGGCGCCCTGCCCGGCCAGGATGGCGACCTTGGCCCCGGCATTGAGGACCTCGGCGGCCTTGGCGATGGCGCTGTCGGTGGGCACGGTGACCGGCCACTCGACCCCGAGCGAGGAGGGCACCATCTTGAACGCGTGGGTGGGGGCGGAATACTCGAGCTCCTGCACGTCGGCCGGGATGATGATGGCGGTGGGGGCCCGCTCGGCCAGCGCGGTGCGGATGGCCCGGTCGAGCACATTGGGCAGCTGCTCGGGGACCGTGACCATCTGCACGTACTCGCTGGCGACATCCTTGTACAGGCTGAGCAGGTCGACTTCCTGCTGGTAGGAGCCGCCCATCGCGCTCCGGTTGGTCTGGCCGACGATGGCGACCACGGGCACGTGGTCAAGTTTGGCGTCGTACAGGCCGTTGAGCAGGTGGATCGCGCCCGGGCCCGAAGTCGCCATGCAGACGCCCAGGCGTCCGGTGAACTTCGCGTACCCGACGGCTTCGAAGGCGGCCATCTCCTCGTGCCTGGCCTGGACGAACTGGGGCTTGTTCTCCGCCCGGCCCCAGGCGGCCAGGATCCCGTTGATCCCGTCGCCCGCGTAGGCGAAGACGTGCTCGACGTCCCACGCGCGCAGCCGCTCGAGCAGGTAGTCGGCGACGTTCGGTGCTGCCATGTCTGTCCTTTCCGTGACGTTCGTGACGTGTGTCAGGCGGGCGCGCCCGCGATCAGGTGATCCGCCGCGCGGGCGGCCACCGCCATGATCGTGAGAGCCGGGTTGGCGCTGCCCTGGGTGGGGAGCACGCTGCCGTCGGTGATGTACAAGTTGGGGACCGCGAAACTGCGGCCGCAGGAGTCGACGACCCCGTGCCTTTCGTCCTTGGCCATCCGGGCGCCGCCGACCAGGTGGGCGTAGCGCTGGATGGTGATGACCTCGTCCGCCCCCGCAGCGTGCAGGATGTCCTCCATGACCTGCTGTGCGGCCTTGGCCAGGGCCCGGTCGTTGTCGCACTGGGAGTAGGCGAAGCGGGCCACCGGCAGGCCGTAGCGGTCCTTCTCCGCCGCCAGCGTGACCCGGTTCTCCGGCTGAGGCAGGAACTCGCACAGGGCGCCGAGGCAGGACCAGTGCACGTAATCGCTCATGTACTCGCGCAGCGCGGGACCCCAGTGCCCCTGCGCGGCGACGTGCTCGGCCCAGGTGATCGGCAGTGGCGAGACGGTCTGGATGGAGAACCCGCGCTTGTAGTCCTTGGCCGGGTCGGTCTCGTAGAACTGCTCGCTGCTGACCTCGGGCGGAGGCGCCTTGTACATCCGCACCTCGGCGTCGAAGCGCCCCGCGGTCTGCGGCGCGCCCTGAACCATGAGGTAGCGGCCGACCTGGTCGAAGTCGTTGCACAGGCCATCGGGGAACCGGCTGGAGGCCGAGTTGAGCAGCAGCCGGGGCGTTTCGATCGAGTAGCCGGCGATGACCACCATCCTGGCCCGCTGAAACCGCTCCCGGCCGCCGCTGACGTAGTGCACGCCCAGCGCGCGGCCGGTGCGCTCATCGATGGCCACCCGGGTCACCATGGCGTCGGCGCGCACCTCCGCGCCGTGCGCCAGCGCGTCAGGGATGTGCGTGATCAGCGGCGACGCCTTGGCGTTGACCTTGCACCCCTGGAGACAGAAGCCCCGGTAGATGCAGTGCGGCCGGTTGCCGAACCGTCCGTTGGTGATCGCGACCGGGCCGACCTTGGCGGTAATCCCGACCTTGTCCGCGCCGCGCAGGAACACCTCGCCGTTCCCGCCGACCGGATGCGGGCGGTGCGGGTAGCCGTGCGGATCTCCCCACGGCCAGTGCTCGCCGGCCACCGGCAGTTCCTGCTCGAGGTCGGCGTAGTACGGGCGGAGGTCGGCGTAATCCAGCGGCCAGTCCGCGCCGACCCCGTCGACGCTGTGGGTGGTGAAGTCACTGGGGTGGAAGCGCGGCGTGTAGCCCGCGTAGTGAACCATCGAGCCGCCCACGCCGCGGCCGGAGTTGTTCGAGCCCATCGGCACCGGATCGGTGCCCGCGATCACGCGCGAGTCGGTCCAGTACAGCCCGTGGGAGCCCGCCTCGTCGCTGACCCAGTCGGTGTCCGGGTCCCAGAACGGCCCAGCGTCCAGGGCGGCCACCCGCCAGCCCGCCCGGGCCAGCCGTTGCAGCAGGACCGAGCCACCCGCGCCGCAGCCCACGATGACCAGGTCAAGCTCGTCGGTATCGGCGAACCTGGGCATGTCCAAGCGGAGCCGGTGGTTCGTCCTGGTCCCGTCGTTCGGCAGCAGCCAGGCGGACTCGTTGCGGGCGCGGACTCTATCGGTCTGGCTGGTCAGGTCCCGCAGCGGCATCAGGCTCCCTCCCGGACCGGATCTTCCGACGGGCCTCGCGTCGGCCACCTCGAAGGGCTCGCGCTTGCCGACTCCCGCGTTCTTGTACCCGCGCGGGTAGGCCGGGCCGGAAAACCCGATCTCGTTCCAGGCGAACGGATGAGCGTAAAAGGCCGTGCAGGCGTACCTGGTCCACAGGCTCCACACGTGCGCGGCGGGCAGGCCGTGCCAGTGGCCGGACTTCAGGTCCTGGACCGCCTGCACCAGGTCGTGCTGATCTTTGCGGGTGGCATCGGCGAAGGTGGACCCGCCACGCCCGGCCGCGTCGGCGTCCAGGTACGCCAGCGTATCCCGCCAGGCCTGCGCGTCGGAGGGCATGTCCTCGTAGCGCCAGCCGTCGGTCTCCCCGGCGGCCAGCCGCGCGTCGACCAGCTCGAGGACGGGCACCCCGAGCCCTTCCCCGCGCCTCGTCCTGGCCGGTGAGCAGGTTCAGCAGGGCCGCCGCGCAGGCCTGCTCGGCTGCGCGTGAAGAACTTCAGGTCGCCGAACGGCCCTGATCTAGCCGCCACCACCTCCGCTGTCACCTGGTCCCAGCGAGGCGCCTGGTCCAGGACGTCGAAGCCGGGGAACCGGCCCGCGGCGGGCCCGGGCTGGCCGCTCACTTTTCCCGCCGCAAGACGGCTGCCAGCAGACCCATCCCGCCCACCATGGTGACCAGCAGCGGGGCCAGCAGGGGCGGCCCCATCTCCAGGTTGTAGCGGGCGTTCTTCCAGCCTCCTGGCTTCTGCGCGATGCCGCGGGCGTGCAGGTACGTGCCTTGCAGGCCGTTGGCGACGATCGCGGCCGACGCGATCGGCAGGGCGGTTTTCGCCATCCGGCGGCTGAAGAATCCGGCCACGCCGGCCGCCGCGCCCACCGGTCCCAGGGCGACCGGCAGCCACATCATCTTGTTCCCGAAGCTGGCGCTGTCGTGCTCGAAGTAAATCTCCGCCGCCGTCACCAGCGCTCCCGCCGCCGTCAGGGCCGAGAGGCTGCGCTCGAAGCGCCCGGTCTCCACATTGCGCACCATCCGATCGATGCCGTGCGCGGTCCGGTCAGCCGCACCGCGGCGCGCGCGTCGAGCTGTCATGAACGTCCTCCTGGTTTCGGCCCGAACACCTGCCTCTGTCGTCTGCCTCGGGCGGACGGCTTTAAACAGACGGAGCCGCAGCGGCCGGGCCAGCTAGGGATCCCGGACTACCCGGCGCGGCTGCGCCTAACCCCGGGGGCAGCGTGGTCAGTGGCTGATGCGGGGAAGCTCGGGAATCAGGCTGCGCCCCATCCGCACGAGCGCCTCGGCCTGGCCCGCTTCCACCGGCATGGCCAGCAGATACCCCTGCCCGAACCGGCAGCCCATGGAGACAAGCAGATCTCGCTGGACCTCCTCTTCGATCCCCTCGGCGATCACGTTGAGCTCAAGTGTCCTGGCGATCCGGACGATGCCTTCCGCCAGGGCCAGCCGCTGGGCGGAGATGGCGATCCCGTCCACGAAGGACTTGTCTATCTTCAGCCCGTCTATCGGCAGCTCCCGCAGGTAGCTGAGGGAGGAGTACCCGGTGCCGAAGTCGTCGAGGGTGAGCTTCACGCCGATGTCCTTCAACTGGCGCAGGTCGGAGAGGACCCGGTCGTCCCGGCGCAGCAGGACGCTCTCGGTGAGCTCGAGCATCAGCGCCGAGGGCGCCAGACCGGACTCCGCCAGGACCCGGCGCACGCCGTCGACGAAGCCGGGATCACGGAACTGGCGCGCCGACACGTTCACGCTGACGTACATCGGCGCATGACTGGGGGCCAGCTGGGTCAACCGGACGATCTCGGTGACCGCATGCCCGAGCACCCAGGAACCGAGCGGGACGATGTGGCCGGTCTCCTCGGCCAGCTCGATGAACTGATCGGGCTGCATCATGCCCCACTCGGGATGAGGCCATCGCACCAGGGCCTCGAAGCCGGCGATGTCGCCGCTGGTCAGCTCCACGATGGGCTGGTAGACGAGGGTGAAGGCGGAGTTGTTCACCGCGTCTTCAAGCGCCGCCTGAACCTCTCGCCGCCTGATCATGCCGACGCTCAGCACCGGCAGGTACCGGCGCCACCGCCGCTTGCCTGCCGCCTTGGCGGCGTACAGGGCGAGGTCCGCATGGCGGAGCAGTTCGTCGACGTCCGCGCTGTCCTCCGTGGTGGCCACGCCGACGGTCGCGGTCGAGATCACCGATCCGCCCGCGAGGGCGAAGGGCTCGCCGAACGCCCGGACGATGCGTTCGGCGAAGGCGTCCACCCCGGCAGAGTCCGCGACATCCTCGATCAGGAGCGCGAACTCGTCGCCGCCCAGCCGCGCCGCCGTGTCGCAGGCACGCCCCACGGACGCAAGCCGTACTCCCGCCGCCACCAGCAGTTCGTCGCCGACGCTGTGGCCCATCGTGTCGTTCACGACCTTGAAGTCGTCCAGGTCCACGAAGAGCACGCCGGCCGTCGTCCCGTTGCGCTGGGTCCTGGCCACCTCGTGCGCCGCCCGGTCCTGGAACAGCAGGCGGTTGGGCAGCCCGGTCAGGGCGTCGTGGAAGGCCCGGTGCTTCAGCTCCTCCTCGAGCTGGCGCTGCTCGGTCACGTCCCGCAGCGTCAGCACCAGTCCGCCGACGGTGCTGTCAGCACGAAGATCGCTGCACCGCACCTGGACGTGGACGCTCACACCGTCACGGCGGGTGATCCGCAGGTCTTCGTAGTACGAGGCCGGGTGTTCCCGCATCCGCGCCAGGGCCCGGGCGACGGCCTGGCCCTCGCCGTCTTTGACCAGGTCCCAGAGATAGCTGCCCTCCACGGCGATGTCGCCGAAAATGCTCGCCGCGGACGGGGTGGCATACTCGATCGTCCCGTCGTCGCGGATGATCAAGATGGCGTCCGAGGTGTCCTGAACCAATGTGCGGAAGTAGGCCTCACCGCTCTGCCTGATGATCTCCCGGCTGAGCATGATGCGTTCGACGGCCAGCGCGGCCTGCTGGGCCAGGATTTCCAGGGTCGCCGACAGGTCGGTCAGGGTTCGCTGCTCACCGAACACCGCAAGCACCCCGATGAGCGGGTCTCCGGACGGCCGGTCGTTGAGCGCGAGCGGGCAGAGCATGATCCCGTCACAGCCCGGGACGAGCGCGCCCGCCCGCTCGCCGAGGCTGGTGGCGGGCAGCACATCCGGGCGCAAGCCGGTCAGCATGGGCAGGCAGGTCTCGGTCAGCTCCGCCAGCTCCTCCAGCCGCGGCGCATCACTGTCCGCAGCGGACACCGGGTGGAGCGTGCCATCGTCGCGCACCACGAGCAGGGCCTCGCCCGGCGAGCGCGGGTCGATGAGAGCCACCGCCGCCGTCCTGATGGTGACCGCGACCTCGGTGACGGTGACCGCCGAAGCCAGGGACGCACCAGCCACCCGCACCGCGCGTTCACGGCTCAGGGCGCGCCGGTGCGAAGACGCCACGTCCCACAGCCGCGAGAGCACCAGGAGGTAGAGGACGGCGGAAAACACCGCGATCACGCCGTCGTCGTGATACTGGCCGGTCACCGACTCGATGAACAACACGACGGGCGCGATGAACGACGCGAGCAGGAGCACGGTCAGCCTGACCGGCGACGTTTCCGCCTGCTGCCGCGCCACCGGCTGGGTGAGCTCCGTCATGGAAGGATGCAGGGCCGCCACGCCCCAGGCGCCGTACAAGACGGCCCAGCCGAGGTCGACGATCGTCCCGTTGTGGAACGACCCGTACAGCTGAATCGCGCCGAACGATACGTCGGAGGCCAGCAGCCCGACGGTACCCAGGGTCAGCAGCTGGACGGACCTGGTCCGCACCGTGCCCGCCGCGAGCAGCCGGGCGATCATGGCCAGGACCAGCACGTCCCCGAGGGGATAGCCGATGGCTACGCTTTTCTGCAGCCAGGAAAGCCCGGGGTTGTGGACATAGGGCAGGATCAGGTAGGTCCACGACAGCAGGGCCAGCCCCACGGTCAGGGTCAGGGCGTCGATCAGGCTGCGCCGGTCCCGGTCCGGAGTCCGCCACCGGATGAAAACCAGCACGCCGCCGGCGTAAAGCGGATAGGTGGCCAGGTAAAGAACGTCGGCAAAGGAGGGAAAGGGCACATTCTTCTTGACCACCAGCGTCAGGACGAGGAAGCTCATCTGGCCGGCGATGAAAGTCAGGTTCGCGGCGGCCAGCAGCAGCCAAGGCGCCTTACGGGCCGGCCGGTTGATAACTACCCCCGTCACGATGCCGGCCACGCTGCTCAGGCCGATCAGGCCCCACGTCTCCACCCGCAGGCCGGGCCACGCATAATACGCCGCGATGAGCAGCGTCACCCAGCTGGCATAACCGACGAGCACACAACGCCGTGACGTCAAAGTCCCCCCAAGCTCACCGGTTCGCCGCTGCTCGCCGTGTCCCGGCAGCGCGCCCCGACCCTAGCTCTGATCTTTCCCCGGCAGGGGCGCCGCATGCCCCCGTCGGGTCCGGCGATAAACCGATAAGTCGTTAATCTTGGCATTTACGGCGGTGGGCTTCTCATAAAAATCATATTACTCTTATTGTTACTGGAAGGATTGAAGTGAAGATTATGACTATTCAGGGTGTTTACGGTAGAAAAGGAAGCCGAAAAGCGTCTGCCGATATCCGTCCGGCCAGTGATGATGCCATTCCGCATGAGCACGAGGGGCGGTTCGTTCAGCAGCTATTCGATGAGCAGGCATGCCGGACGCCGCAGGCGGTCGCGGTGATCTCCGCAGGAAGCTCGCTGACCTACCGTCAGCTGGCCACGGCGGCGAATCAGCTGGCCCATTATCTCCGGACCCTGGGGGTTGGCCCGGAGGTGCTGGCCGGAGTCTGCCTCGAGCGTGGCAGCGACGCGATTCGCTGTCTGCTCGCCGTCTTGAAGTCGGGCGGCGCGTACCTGCCGCTTGATACCTCCCTGCCGCCGGCCCGGCTGGCCCAGCTGTGCGCCGAGGTCCGTCCCCGGGTCATCCTGGTGAGCCGGGAGTACGCCCCGGCGTTCGCGGGAAGCGGCGCCCGGCTGGTGCTGATCGACTCGGGCACCCCTGATCTCGCTCCGGATCTTGCGGCTCAGCCCGGCACGACGCCCGACGTCCGCCTGCATCCGGATAACCTCGCGTACGCCATCTACACCTCAGGCTCCACCGGCTGGCCCAAGGCCGTCGCGATCAGCCACCGATCCCTGGCCTGCGTCAGCTCCGAACTAGCCCGCGCCTACCGGATTTCGCCGGGCGACCGGGTCTTGCAGCTGGCTTCCCTAGGCGTCGACACCTCGGTCGAGCAGGTATTCGTGGCCCTGCTCCACGGCGCGACGGTGATGCTGCCGGACGCGGGAACCGTCGCGCCCAGCGATCTGCTCGGCTATCTGGCGCAGGAGCAGGTCACCGTCATGGACCTGACCCCCGCGTACTGGCACCAGCTGCTCGCGGTCACCGAACGGCCAGACAAGCGGCTGAGAAGCCTCCGGCTCATGATCACCGGTGGCGAGCGGGCGGACCCCGCGGACAGCCGGGCAGCGCTCCAGGCGGCGCCCGGAGCCAGGTTGCTCAACGCCTACGGGCTGACCGAGACCACGATCACCTCGACCCTGTTCGAGGTGGACGAAGAGCCGGCGGGTACCTTCCGCCCCGGTGCCCGTCGGCCGGCCGGTCCGGGGCGCGCAGGTTCTGGTGCTTGACCAGGACCTGAACCAGCTGCCGACGGGTGAAGCAGGCCAGGTATACATCGGTGGCTGCGGCGTCGGCCGGGGGTATCTCGGCAGGCCAGAACTCACCGCGGAGCGGTTCCTGCCCAACCCGCACCACGGGGCGCCCGGCAGCAGGATGTACCGTACCGGAGATCTCGGACGCTGGCGTGCGGACCGCCAGCTCGAGGTCATCGGGCGGATGGACCGTCAGGTGAAGGTCCGCGGCTTTCGCATCGAGCCCGCCGAGATCGAGAGTGCGCTGATCAGCCACCCCGACATCGCGGAGGCGGCGGTCGTCGGGTACGAGATCAGCCCGGGCAACCGGCTGCTCGCGGCGTATTACACCCATCGTCGGGCCGTCCGGCCGGCCGGCCCGGGCCCGAGGGAGCCGTCAGGGGCGAGCCTGCGGAGCTTTCTTGCCGCCCGGATGCCGAGCTCCATGGTGCCGGCCACCTTCATCGCGCTGGACCAGCTGCCGCGGACGGCGGCCGGACTCATCGACTCCCGCGCGCTGCCGTCTCCCGTGACCGCGGCCAGCGGGGGCCCGGAGGCCGGGCGCACGCCGGTACAAGCGGGAATGTCGCATCTGTGGTCCAGGCTGCTGGGGATCGGGCGGATCGGCCTGGACGACGATTTCTTCGCCCTCGGCGGCAACTCGCTGCTGGCCGCGGGGATGATAGCGCGCGTGCGCGTCATGTTCGGCATCGGCCCGAGCTATGTGCGCCCGCTCACCCGCTGCCTGCTGCGCGACGCCACGCTGCGCGGTTTCTCCCGCGCCACGCAGGACGCCCGGTCCGGCCGGCTGACCGCCGATGGCGCGGACCCGCGCGTTAACTTCACCCGCGAGGCCGAGCTGGCCGGTCCGGTCCGCACCGATGCCGGCCCGGCCCCGGACTGGCGGCGACCGCGCGAAATCCTGCTCACCGGGTCGACCGGCTTTTTCGGTATACACCTGCTGCGCGAGCTGCTGACCGCCACCACCGCGCGGGTCCACTGCCTGGTCCGGGCGCGCAGCACCGCGCACGCTCGGCAGCGCATCACGCTCGCGGCCGAACGCTACGAACTCGGCGCCCTGGCCTTGGACCGCGTCGTGCCGGTGATCGGCGATCTGGCCGAGCCGAACCTCGGCCTGGCGCCCGGCTCATTCGACGAGCTGGCCCGGACCATCGACGTCATTCACCATGCGGGCGCCACCGTGAACTTCATCTATCCCTACCGGGAGCTGCGGGCCGCCAACGTGACCGGCACCAGGGAACTCATCCGCCTGGCCGGCCTTTACCGGGGCATACCCATTCATTACGTTTCCACCACCACGGTCCTGGCCGGCTTCGGCGCCATGGGCGTGCGTGCCGTCACCGAGGACACGCCCCTGGCGTACGCCGAGCACCTGGGCATGGGCTATATAGAGACCAAGTTCGTGGCCGAAGAGCTGCTCAGGAACGCCGCCCGGGCGGGCTTGCCCGTCGCGATCTACCGGCCGCTTGACATTGTCGGGGATCACCGCACCGGGGTGTGGAACACGGCGACCGAGCTATGCGCGCTGATCAGGTTCGTCACCGACTCAGGGCTCGCGCCGGATATCGACCTGCCTCTTGACTTCGTGCCCGCCGATATATGCGCGTCCGCCATCCGTTATATTTCCGCCACGGTGCAGGCGGCGGGCGGCACGTATCATCTGGCCAGCCCGAAGCATGCGCTCCTGGCGTCCCTGGTGGACCGGCTTCGCCATCATGGATACGCCATCACCGCGATTCCCTACCGTAGCTGGGTCGACGCGCTGCTGAGACACGCCGCTCAGTACCCGGGTCACCCGATGACCCCCTTCGTCCCGCTCTTCGTCGACATGGTCGCGGGATCCAGGTTCACGGTGGCGGAGATGTACCTCGAGCACATTTTCCCGGCCTACACCCGCGTCCATGCCGAGCAGGCGCTGACCGGCAGCGGCATCGTCCTCCCGCCGGTCGACGAGGAACTTCTCGATCTTCACATCGGCGCGCTGATAGCACAGGGATACCTGAGAAGTCCCGGCGGCGGGCCGCCGGACGGTGAGAGCAATGTGCGGTAAGACGTCCCACCATGCCGGCTAGGCAGTACCCGGACTGGGAATCCTTCACGATCGCGCCGGGCGCCGGGGACGGACCCGTCGCCTTCGGCGCCGACCTGAGTCCGGACAGCGTCCTCGGCGCGTATAAAAACGGGATCTTCCCGTTCCCTGCGCCCGATGAATTCACCCGCGACAGCAACGAATTCCGTTACGAGGATCGGGTGTCTGACGGCGCGATCGGCCTCGTCGGCCGCACCCACGAGGATCCGTACGGCGTGGCGTGGTGGTCACCCGACCCCAGGCCGGTGATCGGGGTCGGGCACGTGCACCTGGGCCGCAACGTCTCCAAACAGCTACGGCGCGGCCGGGAACGGACGACCGCCGACGCCTCGTTCCGGCGGGTGGCGCAGGAATGCCGGACCGGACGCGAGCCGCGCTGGTTCACCGACACGCTGCTGGACAGCATGGTCGCGCTGCACGAGCAAGGCTGGGCGCACAGCATCGAGGTGTGGCAGGACGGCGAGCTGATCGGGGGCGCCCTCGGCATCGGGGTCGGCGTCGTGCTCAGCGGAGATTCGATGTTCAGCCGGCGGCCCAACGCGGCCAGGATCGCCGTCGCGGACATGGCGGCACGATTCGCCGCGGCGGGCGGCACGCTGATCGACGCCCAGTGGGACAGTCCCTTCCTGCGCTCGCTGGGCGCCGAGCTCGTGCCCCGAGACCAGTACCTGCCCCTGCTGACGGCCCCGGCGGAACGCCGGGCGCTGCCGCACGAGCCGCTCCCCGCCCGGCGGCTCGTCGCCATAGCGGTCAGCTAGCCCGGCGGTGCAGCAGCCAGATCGTGGCGCCGAGCGCGGCCGCCGTAAGCAGCACGAAGATGCCGGCCTCGATGAACTGGAACGTCCAGAACCGGTCGGCCGGCTGGTACAGGTAGCTATTGGCGTTGGCCACCCCGCCGCCACCCTGGCCAAGCACCCAGTCACCGATGTGGCCGGTGACCGGGGGCAGGATACCGAGGCCGTAGCCACCGAAGCACTGGCCGCTGCGCGGGCAGACCTGGTTGAACGTCAGCGGTGCCTGGAAGTGGGGACGGAACACGAACTCGACCACGAGCCTGATGGCCAGCCACGGGATGAACGCGGCCACCATGGCCGGGATGCTGCGACGCAGCAGCAGCCCGGCCAGCACGGCGAAGCCGAACGCGCACAGGATGTAGGCGGTGAGGACCAGACCCTCGAAGTCGTAGATGTTGGGCAGGAACCGGCCGGTGAGCCGGTCCATCGGCGCGCGGTACCAGGTGATCAGCGCGGTCATCGCCGCGCCGAGGACCACCAGCCCGGCGGTGACCAGGCCCAGCTTGACGGTCAGCCACCGGGCCCGGGTGACCGTCTGGCTCCAGGCCAGCCGCCAGGTGCCGTATTCGAGTTCCCGCGCGATCAGCGGCCCGCCGACCAGGACCCCGATCAGCCCGGGAAGTATCAGCAGCACGGACCAGAACGCGACGTTGACCTCGGAGCCGAACCTGTCCGTGAAGGCGTGGATCGCGTCCGGGCAGCCGTTCCCCTGGCTGCGGGCCAGGCAGGCGACCAGGCCGTCGTCCTGGCCGAACGCCGTACGCATCGAACTGCCCACCACGATCGCGTAGACCGCGAGGGCGGCGAGCAGGCCCAGGCAGGCTATGGCCTGGCCGCGGTGCTGCCGCCAGCTGACCCAGATCATCGTGTTACCGCCTTCGTGGTCGGCCCGGGCCGCGCCGCGGCCTGGCTAGTAGCGTCTGCTTTCGCCGCCCGGGACGGGCGCTGTAGGTAGGCCATGACGAGCTGTTCGAAGCCCACCGGGTCGGCCTGCCAGCCGGGGTGCGGCTGAGCCGTCAGCTGGGCCGCCTGCTGGCGGGGGTCGGCGCGGACCAGCACGGTGGAGTGCCGGTCGCTGTCGGTGCGGTGGATGATGAGCCCGGGAAGCTCGGCGTCCGCGGTCGCGCGGGGCACCGTGAGCAGCTGGTGCGCGTCGATCAGGTCGTCGGCCGGCCCCGCCAGCTGCACCTGCCCGCCGGTGAGGACGATCAGCCAGTCGCACAGCCGCTCCAGCTCGGACACCACGTGCGAGGCGATCAGGACGGTCAGGCCAACCCCGGCCGCCGCGGCCATCACCTCCCGCATGAACTCCAGCCGGGCGACCGGGTCCAGGCTGGAAACCGGCTCGTCGAGCACGAGCAGCGGCGCCCGCTTGGCCAGCGCCATGGTCAGCGAGACCTGGGCCCGCTGACCGCCGGACAGGGTCTTGACCTTGCGTTTAAGCGGAATGCTGAGCGCGCCCATCCGGGCCTGCGCCAGTTGCTGATCCCAGCTGGGGTTCATCACCCGGCCCAGGTGGAACATGTCCGCGACGCTGAAGTCGCGGTACAGCGGATGGTCCTGGGCGACGTAGCCGACCCGCGCCAGCCGCGCCGCCATCCGCGCGTCCGAGGTCTCGCCGAAGACCGACAGCTGCCCCTCGGTGGGCTGGAGCAGCCCGATGATCATCTCAAGCAGGGTGGTCTTGCCCGCCCCGTTCGGCCCGACCACGGCGGCTATCGCGCCGGCCGGCACCTCGAGGGTGCAGTCGCGCAGACCCCACACCCGGCCGTAGCGCCGCCCGAGACGGTCTGTCCGGAGGGCCGGGGGGCTGCCACCGGCGTCGTTCTGTGTCATCAGACCTTTTCCTTCCTCAGGTCTTCGCGGGCCACGGCGATCAGCGCCGTCACCTCTTCGCTGCTCAGCCCGGCCTCTTCGGCCGCGCGGAGCCATTCCTCCAGCGACGCGCGCAGAATCTGCTGGGCTTCGGGCAGGGCCGGGGACGACGTGGCGGTGATGAACGTGCCCTGCCCCGGCCGGCCGCCGGCCAGGCCCTCGTGCTCGAGCTGCCGGTAGGCCTTGACCACCGTGTTCGGGTTGATCGCCAGGTCGCCGGCCACGTCCTTGACGGTCGGCAGCCGGTCCCCCTCCCGCAGGTAACCAAGCAGCAGCGACTGCCGCACCTGGTGGACGAGCTGCAGGTAGGGCGGGACGCCCGAGGACCCGTCGAGCCGGAACCGGAACATCAGCCTTCTTCCATCATGACATTATTCTATGATGTTGGTATAACGGTAGAAGCCTCGTGAGGCGCTGTCAAGCAGGTAACCGGGATCCTCGCCCAGCGAGTGTTCAGGACCCTGATTGGATGGGCGCTATGGGGACGTTCCGGTGGCTCGGAGAGCAGGTCGCAGACGGCGGTCTTACCGAGCGCCCGTTCCGGCTTGACCGTCCGAGCGGCGCCGTACCTGGAATTCTGTGGTGGCCCGCGGCATCTACCGGGCCGGCGCCGCCGCTGGTTTTGCTCGGGCACGGGGGCAGCGGGCACAAGCGCTCCGATCGCATCCTGCCGCTGGCGCGCTGGTTCTGCACCCAGGCCGGCATCGCGGCCCTGGCCATCGACGGGCCATACCACGGTGACCGGGTCGCCGCGCCGCTCAGTGCGGCCGTCTACCAGGCCCGGATGGTGGCGGAAGGCCTCGACGTCGTGATCGACCGGATGGTCGAGGACTGGCAGGAAACCCTGGACGCTATCGGATCGGCCACAGACACCGACACGGCCGGGGTGGGATACGTGGGCGTCTCGATGGGATCGCGCTTTGGCCTGCCGCTCGGCGTGGCGATGGGCAACCGGCTCCGCTGCGCCGTTCTCGGCAAATTCGGGCTCGAGCAGGCGGCCGGCCTTTACAAAGGCGCCGATCCGGCGAGCCGTATCCGCAGCGACGCGGCGCGGCTCACCGCCCCGGTCCTTTACCACGTTCAGTGGCACGACGAGGTATTCCCCAAAGATGGCCAGCTCGCCCTGTTCGACGCGCTGAAGTCGCCGGATAAGCAACTGATCGCATTCTCCGGGCCGCACGCAGAAACCAAACCCGAAGCCACCGCGGCCTGGTGCCGCTTCATCCGCCGGCACTTGATCACGAAGACTTTTAGCCCTTGTTTGGGGTAAAAGTCTTCGCGATCATGAAGGAATCCAAGCCGTTTTCGATGAGGCGGGCGGCGCGGTGGGTGGCGGCGGTCACGGCCTGGTAAACCTGGGCCGGGGTGCGCGTGCCGTCCAGGGAGCTGGACAGGGCCTGGAACTGGATGCGCCACACGCCGAGCAGGGCGATGGCCGCGATCTGAGGCTCGGCGTCAGCTTGGCTCATCCCGGCGCGCTCGGCCAGGATCGTGGCGGCCACCGCCGAAGTCCCGGAGCTGACTCCGGCCGTGCCGGCGGCCCCGTGTCGTCACTCCGCTCGGCGCAGGCTCCGGGGTCAGGTTTCGCGAACGCTCAGCGCGCGACGCCAGTGCTCGGTGACCGTGTGGTGCAGCCGCTCGATGTCGACGGCCTGCGGGTCGAGCAGCCGCTGCAGCCCGATTCCGCGGAGTTGCCCGACGACCGCGACCGCGACCTCGCCGGGGGCTGCGTCGGGACGGATGGTGCCGTCCGCGATTCCGGCTCTGACGTCGTCGCGCAGGTCGGCGCGGAAGGTGTCGTCCCGCTCGCGGAAGATCGGAGCCAGTTCTGACGCGGTGGCCGCCTCGGCCCACAGCAGCAGGAAGGCCCGGTTCAGGACGCCAAGCTCGGCGAGGGCGCTGACGTAGCCGTCGATCAGCCGCAGCAGGCGGTCCAGGCCCGGCGGCAGGGCGCCGAGCCCCGGCACGAACCCGGTCTGGGTGGCGCGGGCGAGGCGCTCGAGCAGGGCCCGCTTGGAGCCGAAGTGGTGCGTGACGATGCCGCGGCTGTAACCGGCTCGTTCCCCGACCCGGGCCAGCGTCAGCGACCGCACCCCGTGCTCGACGGCCAGTTCGGCGGCGGCGTTGAGCAGGGCGGCCTCGGCCTGGTCCCGGCGCTCCTGCTGGGTACGGCGTGCGGTGATCATGACCGGAGCATATCAAACTAACTTGCGTGTTGATCAACAAGTATGTGAGAGTGGGATCGTCCCGCCGCCCACTGGAGGTTTGATGACCGAGATCGATGACCGTGACTCCGATGTCCTGCCCGCCGAGGACAGGGGCCGGTGCGCCATCCGCCCCAACACCGCCCCGGCCTACTACCTGGGCCGCCCTGCGCGCCTGTGGATCACCGTCATGCGCCCGCGGTCATGTCCGCCCCGGGGCAGGCCGACGCTCACGCACTGACCCGGGCATGACAGGTCCTCAGCAAACCCCCCGGGCGCCGCCGAATAATACGCTTTCAAGGGTCGAAGGTCCCTAATG
This sequence comes from uncultured Actinomycetes bacterium, assembly GCA_963808315.1. Lineage (GTDB taxonomy): Bacteria > Actinomycetota > Actinomycetes > Streptosporangiales > Streptosporangiaceae > Palsa-504. The sequence goes on from CAWEFK010000017.1 coordinate 108,798, forward strand.
CTGGGCGGCGACTTAGGCGTAGCGTGGCCGTCATGGCCTTGCGACCAGAGCGACGGGATACCACGCCGTTGCCAGATCTGCTGCACGGACGGTCTCGGGCCGGCCCGGTCCGCCAGGAGCGCCCTGTCTACCTCGACTTGCTGCCGCCGTGCAACGCCGGCTGCCCGGCCGGGGAGAACATCCAGGCGTGGCTGGCGCATGCCGAGTCCGGCGACCACGAGGGCGCGTGGCGGCAGCTGACGGCGGACAATCCAATGCCGGCCATCCACGGCCGGGTTTGCTACCACCCATGCGAGACCGTCTGCAACCGGGCCAGCCTCGACAGCGCTGTCTCTATTCACTCGGTCGAGCGGTTCCTCGGCGATCTCGCGCTCGAGCGGGGGTGGGCATTCGACCCGCCCCCGGTTCGCAGCGGCAAGCGGGTGCTGGTCATCGGGGCCGGGCCGAGCGGGCTTTCGGCCGCTTACCACCTGGCCCGGCTCGGCCACGAGGTCGAGATCAGGGATGCGGGCGCGTCGCCCGGCGGGATGATGCGGTACGGCATCCCGGCCTACCGGATGCCACGCGATGTCCTGGACGGCGAGCTCGGCCGGATCGCCGCGATGGGCGTGCGGATGACCCTGGGCCACCGGGTGGACGACCTGGACGCGGAGCGGCGCGAAGGCGGCTTCGACGCGGCCTTCGTCGCGGTGGGCGCGCACCTGTCCAAACGGGTCGACATCCCGGCCAAGGACGCGGGACGGATCGTGGACGCGGTGTCGTTCCTGCGCAGCGTGGCCTCGGGTGAGCGGCCGGTGATCGGGCGGCGCGTCGCCGTCTACGGCGGCGGCAACACCGCGATGGACGCCGCCCGGGTCGCCCGCAGGCTCGGCGCGAACGACGCGCTCATCGTCTACCGCCGCACCCGGGCCCAGATGCCCGCGCACGAGGAGGAGGCGGAGGAGGCCGAGCGTGAGGGGGTCCGGATCAACTGGCTGCGCACCATCACCGCCTTCGACGGCCCGGAGCTGACCATCGAGGCGATGGAGCTTGACGAGCACGGATTCCCCCAGCCGACCGGGCGGTTCGAGACGCTCGCCGCCGACACCGTGATCCTGGCGCTCGGCCAGGAGACCGACACCGCATTCCTGCGTCAGGTGCCCGGAGTGGAATTCAGCCGGGACGGCACCGTGCAGGTGTCGCCGTCCATGATGACCGGATGCGCCGGCGTCTTCGCCGGCGGCGACATGGTGCCGTCCGAGCGCACCGTGACGGTCGGCGTGGGGCACGGCAAGAAGGCGGCCAAGAACATCGACACCTGGCTCCGTGGAATCGCGCCCTCGAGCGGGCCCAAGCACGAGATTGTCTCGTTCGGCGACCTGAACCTGTGGTACTTCGGCGACGCCGCCCCCCGGCAGCAGCCCGAGGTCCCCCCGCAGGAGCGGATCGCGGATTTCGCCGAGGTGCTCGGCGGCCTGTCCGAGGGCGAGGCGACCTACGAGGCACGCCGCTGCCTGTCGTGCGGCAACTGCTGCGAATGCGACGGCTGCCTGGGCGCGTGCCCCGAGGACGCGGTGATCAAGCTCGGGCCCGGCAACCGGTACGAGTTCGACTATGACCGGTGCACCGGCTGTGGCGCGTGCTACGAGCAGTGCCCGGTGCATTCCATCGAGATGACCCCGGAGAATTGATGACGCGTGTCACGGTCGACGGCAATGAGGCCGCCGCGTCGGTCGCCTACCGGCTGAACGAGGTCTGCTGCATCTACCCGATCACACCGTCGTCGCCGATGGCCGAGCTCGCGGACGAGTGGTCCAGCCAGAAGAAGCCCAACCTATGGGGCGGCGTGCCTTCGGTGGTGGAGATGCAGCACGAGGGCGGGGCGGCGGGCGCGCTGCACGGTGCGCTGCAAAGCGGGGCACTGGGCACCACGTTCACGGCCTCGCAGGGCCTGCTGCTGATGATCCCGAACATGTACAAGATCGCCGGCGAGCTGACTCCGGCGGTGATCCACGTGGCCGCGCGGTCGCTGGCCGCGCAGGGCCTGTCCATCTTCGGCGACCACTCGGACGTGATGGCGGTCAGGCAGACGGGCTTCGCGCTGCTCGCCGCCGCGTCGGTTCAGGAGGCCCATGACCTCGCGCTGGTGGCGCAGGCCGCCACGCTGGCGACCCGGGTCCCTTTCGTGCACTTCTTCGACGGGTTCCGCACCTCGCACGAGCTGAACACGATCGAGATGCTGACCGACGACGACCTGCGCGCGCTGGTGCCCGAGGCGCTGATCCGCGCGCACCGCGGCCGGGCGCTGTCACCGGAGCGGCCGTTCATCCGCGGCACCGCGCAGAACCCTGACGTCTACTTCCAGGCGCGGGAGACGGTGAACCCGTTCTACACCGCCGTCCCCGGCGCGGTCCAGGACGCGATGGACGGCCTCGCCGCCCGTAGCGGGCGCCAGTATCACGTCGTGGACTACGCCGGTCACCCGGAAGCCGACCGGGTGATCGTCGTGATGGGCTCCGCGGCCGAGACCATCGGCGAGACCGTGACCTACCTGCGCGGCCAGGGCGAGCGGGTGGGCCTGCTGCAGGTCCGGCTGTACCGGCCGTTCCCGACGCAGGCGCTGCTCGACGCGCTGCCCGCGAGCGCCCGCCGGATTGCCGTGCTCGACCGGACCAAGGAGCCAGGTTCGGCCGGCGAGCCGCTGTTCCTCGACGTGGTCGCCACGCTGGCCGAGGCGCATACCCGCGGTGAGCGCGCGGTGCTGCCGCTGATGACCGGCGGGCGCTATGGCCTTTCCTCCAAGGAGCTCACCCCGGGCATGGTGGCCGGGGTGTTCGCGGAACTCGCCCGCGAGCGGCCGCGGCCCCGGTTCACGATCGGTATCCACGACGACGTGTCCGGCCTGAGCCTGCCGTATGACCCGTCCCTTGACATCGAGCCGGCCGGCACGATCCGCGCGGTCTTCTTCGGCCTCGGCTCGGACGGCACGGTCGGCGCGAACAAGAACACGATCAAGATCCTCGGGGCCGAGGAGAACCTGAACGCGCAGGGGTACTTCGTCTACGACTCCAAGAAGTCCGGCTCGCAGACCGTGTCGCACCTGCGGTTCGGACCGCAGCCGATCCGGGCGCCTTACCTGGTGCAGCAGGCCGGTTTCGTCGGCTGTCATCACTTCGGGCTGCTGGACCGGCTCGACGTGCTCGGCCTGGCCGCCCCGGGAGCGACGCTGCTGCTCAACTGCGCGCTGCCGCCGGGGGAGGTCTGGGATGCGCTGCCCCGTCCGGTCCAGGAGAAGGTGCTCGCCAAACGGGTCGAGGTGTACGCGATCAATGCCGGCCGGATCGCTCGCCAGGCTGGCCTGGCCGGCCGGACCAACACCGTCCTGCAGACCTGCTTCTTCGCGATCTCGGGCGTACTGCCCCGGGAGGTGGCGATCGCCAAGATCAAGGCGGCGATCGCCAAGACCTACGGCCGCCGTGGCGCCGAGGTGGTGGCGAAGAACCACGCCGCCGTCGACGCCACGCTCGAAGGGCTGCACCGGATCGAGGTGCCCGGCCTGGTGACATCCGACCGGGAACTGCCCGCGATGGTGCCGGCCAGCGCGCCGGAGTTCGTCCGCACCGTCACCGCGATGATGATGGCCGGCCGCGGCGACGAACTGCCGGTCAGCGCGCTGCCGGTGGACGGCACCTACCCGAGCGGCACCACGGCCTACGAGAAGCGCAACATCTCCGAACTGGTCGCGGTATGGGATCCGGACCTGTGCATCCAGTGCGGCAACTGCAGCTTCGTCTGCCCGCACAGCGTGATCAGGGCCACCTACTACGACGAGTCCCTGCTGAAAGAGGCGCCAGCGGATTTCAAGTCGGCGCCGCTGGATGCCCGCGGGCTCCCGGATACCCGTTTCACGCTGCAGGTCTACGTGGAGGACTGCACCGGCTGCGAGCTGTGCGTCCAGGCGTGCCCGGTCGCGGCACCTGACAACCCGGAGCGCAAGGCGATCAACCTCGCGGCCCGCGTGCCGCTGGTGGAGGCCGAGCGGGACAACGTCGCGTTCTTCGAGACGCTGCCGGTGGCCGACCGGTCCCGGGTGGACTTCGGCACGGTGCGCGGCACGCAGTTCCTTCAGCCGCTGTTCGAGTTCTCCGGCGCCTGCGCGGGCTGCGGCGAGACACCGTACGTCAAGCTCCTGTCGCAGCTGTTCGGTGACCGGCTGATGGTCGCCAACGCCACCGGCTGCTCCTCGATCTACGGCGGGAACCTGCCCACCACCCCGTGGACGACCAACGCCGCCGGGCGCGGCCCGGCCTGGTCGAACTCTCTGTTCGAGGACAACGCCGAGTTCGGCCTGGGATTCCGGCTGGCCGCCGACCGGCACGTGGAGCTGGCCAGAAGCCGCCTGGCCGAGCTCAGGGACGTCATCGGCGCCGACCTGTCCGATGGGATCCTCGGCGCGGCCCAGCTCACCGAGTCCGAGCTGGGTGCCCAGCTCGACCGGGTCGCGGAGCTGAAGCGGCGGCTCGAAGCCCTGGACCAGGACTACGGGCACGTGGCGGACCTGCGCAGCGTCGCCGATCACCTGGTCAGGCGCAGCGTCTGGATCGTCGGCGGGGACGGCTGGGCCTACGACATCGGATCCTCCGGGCTGGACCACGTCCTGGCCACCGGACGCAACGTGAACGTGCTTGTGCTCGACACCGAGGTCTACTCCAACACCGGCGGCCAGTCGTCCAAGTCGACCCCGCTCGGGGCCGTGGCCAAGTTCGCCTCGGCCGGCAAGGCCGTTCCGAAGAAGGACATCGCGCTGCAGGCCATCGCCTACGGCAACGTCTACGTGGCCCGGGTGGCCATGGGCGCCGACCCGCAGCAGACCCTGCGCGCCTTCCGCGAGGCCGAAGCGTATGACGGGCCGTCGCTGGTCATCGCCTACAGCCACTGCATCGCGCACGGCATCGAGATCCGCACCGGCCTCGACCAGCAGTACCGCGCCGTCGCCAGCGGGCACTGGCCGCTGATCAGGTACGATCCGCTGGTCCGGACGGCCGGAGGTAACCCGTTCCTGCTGGACTCGCCGCGCCCGCGCATTCCCCTGGCCAGCTATACCCAGCGCGAGCTGCGGTACCGCTCGCTCAGCAACACCAACCCGGCCGAGGCCGAGCGGCTGGGAGCCCTGGCCCAGGAGGCGGTCGACCAGCGCTGGAGCACCTACGAAGAGATGGCCACCCGCGAAGCGCACCGGTTCCCGGCCGACGCGCGGAAGGACGACTGATGGACCTTTCGACCAGCTACCTGGGCCTGGCGCTGCGCAACCCGCTCGTCGCCTCCGCCTCACCGCTGTCGAACTCCGTCGACGGTGTCCGGCGGCTGGCCGACGCCGGTGTCGGCGCGGTGGTGCTCTACTCCCTGTTCGAGGAGCAGCTGCGCCGGGAGGCCGAACAGGACGCGCGGCTGGCCGAGGCAGGCGCGGAGAGTTTCCCCGAGGCCCTGTCCTACTTTCCGGCCGAGGCGCAGGCCGAGGCGGCGCGGGACGGCACCGCGGACGAACCCAGCCCGCGCCGCTACCTGAGCCTGCTCGAGCGCGCCGCGGCGGCGGTCGACGTGCCGGTCATCGGCAGCATCAACGGCATGACGCCCGGCGGCTGGACCAGCTACGCGCGCGCGATGCAGGACGCCGGCGCCGCGGCGATCGAGCTGAACATCTACTACATCCCGGGTGATCCGCGCATTACCGGCCGCGAGGCCGAGCAGCGGCACCTCGACATCCTGGGCCGGGTCAAGGACGCGGTGACCGTCCCGGTGGCGGTGAAGCTGAGCCCGCACTTCAGCTCGGTCGGCGAGATGGCCCTGCGGCTCGACGAGGCGGGCGCGGACGGACTGGTGCTGTTCAACAGGTTCCTGCAGCCCGACATCGATCTCGAGACCCTCGCGGTGACCCCGGACGTCTACCTCTCCAGCCCGGCCGAGGCCCGGCTGCCGCGCACCTGGATCTCCATCCTGCGCCGGCACCTGCGCGGCTCCCTCGCCGCGACGACCGGCGTCGAGGGACCAGCCGACGTGATCAAGTACCTGCTGGCGGGCGCGGACGTGGTGATGACGGCATCCGCGCTGATCCGGCACGGTCCCGGTCACGCCGCCGTCCTGCTCGACGGCCTGACCGGATGGATGGCCCGCAAGGGATATCCGTCGGTCGCCGGAGTGCGCGGAATGCTGGCCCTGCCCGCCGATACCGACCGCGCCGCCTACGAGCGCGAGGGCTACGTCCGCGCGATGCAGGCCGCCAACAGCGCCCTTGGTCCGTGGTGACGTCCGGCAGCCGCGGCGTCAGCCTTTGAACGCTTCTTGCAGCTCCCTGGTGATCTGGTCGATGGTCGCCTCAATCTCGCGTTTGACGACCTTGGCAGTACCGGTGAGCGCCTTGTCGAGTGCTGGTTCGATGCTGGCCGTCTCATACCCGGGGAAAGCGCCGCAGCTGGCAGGATGTCGTTAGCTACCTGAGCGGCTTGGGGAGGAACCCGTGCCTGTCCGCTTTCAACTGGTCATCGACTGTGCTGATCCGGACCGGCTCGCCCGCTTCTGGGCCGCCGCGCTGGGCTATGAACTCGCGCCGGCCCCGGGTGGATTCGCTACCTGGAACGACTTCTACCGCGAGCTGGGGGTGCCCGAGGAGGAACTGGCCGACGGAGCGGACAGGATCAGCGACCCGGAGGGCCACGGGCCGGGCATCTGGTTCCATGTCGTCCCGGCTGCCAAGGCGGTCAAGAACCGGCTGCACCTCGACATCCACGCCAGTGGCGAGCGGACGGACCCGATCGAGACTCGCCGGAAGCGAGTCGACGCGGAGGCCAGCCGTCTGGCCGGCCTGGGCGCCACCATCACTGGTGCGCTGCCGGAGGAAGGGCTGGACCACTACGCGGTCGGGATGAAGGACCCGGAAGGCAACGAATTCGACATCAACTGACCGCAAGAGCCGAGGTTCGTCGTAGCGCAGAGCAAGGCTACCGCGGAGTCGCTTGGCTGGGATCTGGCCGGGGCTCACCGCGCCAAGCAGTGGCAAGACCGGAATTATCCGCCTTCCACTCGCCGGGTATACCGAGGCGCTCCCCGTCATCCGGCAGGCGGGCCTCCGCGCAGGCCCGCTCGATCTCATCGGCCGGGTATGAGGTGAGCTTGTCCTCGGTCAGCCTTCGGTGGAAATCGCCGACGATGCCGGCGATCGGCGTATAACGCCCGACGATGGCATCGGCAGCGGCCGGAAGGCAGGCGGCCTCCTCGCGGCCGGCGTACTCGCTCGTGATCGGATCGTTACCCGCTGCCAGCCCCTGAGCGGCCTTAAGCCATGTGACCAGATGCGTCACCGTGTAGGAACGGTCATAGCTGCGGTGGCTAGCCAAGAAGCGGGCTTCGACTCCGGAAAGGTCGAACCGGGCGTACATGGCCAGGCCGAAATCCGTGAAGTAAAGGCGCTGGCCGTCAGTGAGAATGTTGTTGAAATGCGCATCGAAATGAAGCAGGCCACGGGAATTCATGAAGGATGTCATGGCCTGAAGGTTCCGGTCCGCCATGATGCACGCGGACTCTGCCGCGTCACCGCCCCGAGAGATCTTCTCACCAAGCCACTCGTGCAAGGTCTGCGGGAAATATTCCATGAACACCACGACGCTTGCTGATGAGTGCGCCATCGCCAGGAGCCGCTCGCGGACCTCCCGGCAGCCTTCCCAGTACGCGACGGCCCGCTCCACGTCGGCGCGCTCGGCGCCCGGGGGGCCCTGCGCAGGCGGTCCAGGCAGAATCCGCCAGTGGTACATCAGGGGGAAGCCCAGGCACTGGCGGGTGAGAACCCAGTTGGTCGTCATCACGTGCACGGCCAGTTCCCGCCAGGCACCGAACCCCGCTGAGCCCAGGCCATACTGGTAAAAGACAGGAAGCCGGAAAAGGTTCGCCGTTGACCTGAGGTTTTCCTGGCGCCGTTCCAGGTCGGAAAGCGCGATTTTCTTGACGAAGACCCGCGTGCCGTCGACGTCAAGCAAAAAGGTGGCGCCACCGATTCCTGATGCGAGCGGTACAGCCAGGTCGGCCAGCCTGCCGAGCTGGTCGTCAGTCAGCAACGCCAACTGCGCAGAGACCGCAGTGTACCCATCAAAGCGCGCAGCGTGTTCCATGCAGGCTACCGTGGTCTCTCCTCTATGCTTCTGGGTCCCGTGGGTCAACACGACCGAGCCGGATGAATACCCAGCGAACCACCCTGACGTAGCCAGCGGAAATCATTATTCGTAGGCTGGCCGTCTCCGAAGGATCGCCTTGGAGTGACGTGGTGAATTTCGTCGTACCCGATGACGTGGTGCTGGTGGTCGATGGCGGTCTGGCGACCGAGCTTGAGGCGCGGGGGAACGACTTGTCGGACTCGCTGTGGTCGGCACGGTTGCTGATGGACGCACCTGACCAGATCAGGGACGCGCACCTGGCGTTCTTCCGGGCGGGAGCCGTGATCGCGACGTCGGCGAGCTATCAGGCCTCGTTCGACGGGTTCGGGCGCCGGGGCCTTGACCGCCGTCAGGCGGCCGGGCTGTTGCGGCGCAGCGTCGAGTTGGCGCGGGCCGCGTGCGACCAGGTGGCCGGTGACGGGCGAGCGCGGTGGGTGGCGGCTTCGGTCGGGCCCTACGGTGCGGCGCTGGCTGACGGGTCTGAATACCGGGGGCGTTACGGGCTGAGCGTTACCGAACTGGCGGCGTGGCACCGGCCGCGGCTGGAGGTGCTGGCCGGGGCGGGCCCTGACGTGCTGGCCCTGGAGACGGTGCCCGACACCGACGAGGCGCAGGCGCTGATGGCCGCGGTAGCCGGGCTGGGGATCCCGGCCTGGCTGAGTTACACCATCGCCGGCGACCGCACCCGCGCCGGGCAGCCGCTGTCCGAGGCGTTCGCGATCGCCGCCGACGTGCCGGAAGTCGTGGCGGTGGGGGTCAACTGCTGCGCGCCGGCTGACGTGCTCGCGGCCATCGCAGTCGCCCGGGAGGTGACGGGCAAGCCGGTGATCGTGTACCCCAACAGCGGCGAGAGCTGGGACGCGCGGCGGCGCGCCTGGACGGGTCAGTCTCGGTACTCCGCTGGGCAACTGGAGCAGTGGATAGCGGCGGGCGCGAGGATTGCGGGCGGCTGCTGCCGGGTCCGGCCCGCAGCCATCGCGGAGATCGCCCGGGCCGCGGCGGAGGCCGGCCATGGGCGTGCTAGCGCTTTGAGAACCTGCCCGCCCACCACCAGGTCGGCACCGGCCAGGTCAGGTAGACCCGGTCTACGCGGCCGATCTCCAGCAGCCCGGGCCCGTCCAGGACGTCGTTGACCGTGACCGCATTTGCCCCGCACCGGACGTGACGTCATGACGACCCTCCGCAACCCATTTCTGATTGCAGGCCGGCCCCGCCAGCACCGGCTCGTCCACGGAACCGTCCACCTCGGCGGTTCGAGGCGGAGCCTTTCTGGTGCCGTGTCAGGTACCGTTCGCCCCGCTTCTCACAGCTTCGTCCGGGCAGAACCCCCGAACCTGACCCACATCGAAGGACCATAGGTGTTGCTCGGGCAACCGCGATGGACCATCGGTGTGGCTTCAGAGCGGGAGCGCCTGGGACGGGTGTGCCAGGCGAGGCGGGGTGGTGTTCGTGGGATGCCGATCCTTCGCCGGACGTGACTGTGCCGCACCGCGGTGACCGGGCGAACGCTCGCTGCCGGGGCACTAGCCGATGCTGACATGCCCGGCCGCTCGGCCCGCTGGCCTGGGCAGCGGTCAGGGCGGCGGCACACCGTAGCTGTCGTGGTGGCGTAGCCAGCTCAGCAGCGGGCCGTCGCTGCGCCCGGGTGGCCGCTCCCAGTCTTCCTGCCGGCCGCGGGCGGTCAGGTCGAGCCACTGGTAGGTGCTGTTGACCATGTCGGTGCCCCGCGCATAGCTGGAGTAGGTGTGGAAGATGCGGTCGCCGCGGCGCAGGAAGGCGCTGAGGCCGTGCATCTCGCCGGTCCACCCCTGCCAGTCCGGCCCGAGCTCGTCAAGGTCCCGGTAGTTGTACTGGACCGGGGTCACAGCCGGGTCAAGGGTGACGTGGAAGTCGTAATTGAAATCGCTGCCGTCAGAGGAGTACCAGGGCACGGTCCAGCCCATCCGCCGCCGGAACGCCTCGATCCTGGGCAGCGGCGCCCGGCTGACCATGGCCAGCGTGGTGTCCCGGGCGTGCAGGTGGGCAAGGTGGCCGATGCCGTCGGCCAGGAACGAGCAGGACTCGCACCCCTCATCCCAGTCCGGGTCGAACATGAAGTGGTAGACCAGCAGCTGGCCACGGCCCTCGAACAGGTCGGGCAGGCTGGCCTGGCGGTCCGGTCCCCGGAAGATATATTCCTTGTCAATCTCGACCATCGGCAACTTGCGCCGCTCGGTGTTCAGCGCGTCTCGCTGACGGGTGAACTCCCTCTCCCGCGCCAGCAGCTCCCTGCGGGCGGCCAGCCACTCATCTCGTGAAACAACCCGCGGATCATCCATCTCGGCCTCTCTTACACTCGCCATGATGCCTGGTGCGCTGGCCTGGCCGGCTAGCGCGCGACCGCCGCGAACGTCGAAGGGCCTTCCGTTCGTTCTTCGCCGTGTCACTCTCACGACGAGCGGGCGCATCCCAGCTGGACATCTCCGGGTCAGCGGGACGAAATTTCTCGGGCCGCCGCGGCCGGCGGCATGATGGTCGCAATCGAAGGAGGGCCATGAAGTACATGCTGATGATCTGCGATGACGAATCGGTAATCCTGAGTCCCGCCGAGGTGCACGCCCTGCCGCAGATCCAGGCCTGGGATGCGGAAGTGGACGCCCGGGGGATCCGGCGCGGCGGCGCGCGACTGCGGCCAAGCAGCGATGCCACCACCGTCCGCGTCCGCGACGGCGAGATGCTGATGTCCGATGGCCCGTTCGCCGAGACCAAAGAACAAGTGGGCGGCTTCGACATCATCGAGTGCGCGAGCCTCGATGAGGCGGTTGAGATCGCCGGCCGGCATCCGGGCGCCGCCAGCGGGGCAATCGAGATCAGGCCGTTGTGGCAGGAGTGAAAGCGAGGCCATGACACAGGTCACCCGCTTAGTGCGGGTCAGTACCAGGACGGGCCGTGGTTGGTGTAGGGCTTTTCCAGGGCGGTGGCCTCGTCGCCGGTCAGTTTCAGCTCAAGCGCGGCGACGGCTTCGGGTAGGTGATGCGGTTTGGTCGCGCCGACGATCGGCGCGCAGACGGCCGGGTGGCGCAGCACCCAGGCGAGAGCGACCTGGGCCATGGTGACGCCGCGGGAGGTGGCGAGTTCGGCCACGGCGTTGACGACGGGCTCGTCCAGGGGTGAGTCGAAGGCCTGCACGACGTGGTCGACGCTGGACCGGGTGGACTGCTCGCCCCAGGGACGGGCCAGGCGGCCCTTGCCTTGCGGGGAGTAGGGCACCAAGCCGACGCCGGTGTCGACGCACATGGCCATCAGTTCGGGCTCGTCTTGGCGGCGCAGCAGGTTGTACTGGTTCTGCATGGATACGAACCGGGTCCAGCCGCCGAGATCGGCAGCGTGCTGCAGCTTGGCGAACTGCCACGCGTACATCGACGACGCACCGATATAGCGGACCTTGCCGGCCTTGACGACGTCGTGCAGGGCCTCCATCGTCTCCGCGGCCGGGGTTTCCTGATCGAACCGGTGGATCTGGTACAGGTCGACATAGTCGGTGCCGAGCCGGGTCAGGGAGGCCTCGATCTGCTCCATGATGGCTGTGCGCGACAGACCGGATCCGCCGGGACCTTCGTGCATCTTGCCGAATACCTTGGTGGCCAGCACGATGTCCTCCCGGCGCGAGTATCGCCTGATCGCGCGCCCGACGACCTCCTCCGAGGTGCCGGCCTGATAGCTGTTCGCGGTGTCCCAGAAGGTGATGCCGAGCTCGATGGCCTGCTGGAAGAATGGCTGGGCCTCGTCGTCGGCCAGGGCCCACCGGTGGGCTCCTCCGGTCGTGGGGTCACCGTAGCTCATGCAGCCCAGCGCGAGCCGGCTGATCTTCAGTCCGGTGTCACCGAGCCGGGTGTACTCCATCTCGTTCTCTCCTTTGCGTGCGCGGGCGGGCGGATCTCGACACGATTGTCCACGCCATCGAGCGTACGGCGGGCTGGGCGGGTGGAGGTGGAGCTTATTTCCCCTCCCCGGTAAACGCCACCTGCCGCGCTCGAAAACTGAGCTTGCCGCACGACACACGGCAGCTCCGCCCATACCAAGTCCGACGTCCAATCGCCCACCGCTGATCGCGTCAAGCGTCGTGACGAGCCGCGCCATCGCTGGGGGCGGATGGAGCACGAAGTTGGAGACAAGCGGCCCGAGCCTGCATCTGGTGGTTCGACCCGCCATGGCGGTAAGCACGGTCCAGCCGTCAAACCACAGAGAATCCGGGAGCCACGGGTTGGCGAGGTGGTCGGCGACCCAGACTGAGTCTGCGCCCGCTTCGTCAAAGCGTCCGGCCCAATCCAGCAACTCAGCCATGGGGCGTTCTTGTTGGAGGAAGACGCCGAACGATCGCATCGCTGGAACGTATCCTCCTTCGAACTTGTGTCTCTATGCCCGTGTCAAGCGGCGGCGAAGCGATCGCTATCACGACCTATACCCCGATTTTCAACAGCAGCCCCAAGCTGCCCAAGCCGCGCTTAATCGTGCTTGTTCCGAGTGCGGCGAATGAACGGTGCGCTCGGCGAGGCCGCCTCCTGATGACGACGGGCTATCCGCAGCAGACGCCGGAGGAGGCGGGTTCGTCCCCGCTGGCGGTCTGCGGGCCGCCGCAGCACTGGGTGGCCTGTCCGGCGGGGGCGTCGAGTTCGGCTTGGACGGCGCCGGAGCGCCGCTCGTCGTCTGGCCCCCAGAAGGTGGCGCTGTCTTCCAGCACGGTGTAGATCTCCCACCGCTCGCCGCCCGGCGTGCCGGTGACCCAGAACTTGTCCTGCCGCGCGTAGCAGCAGGTGGTGTCCCGCTCGTCGACCGCGGCCAGGCAGGCCCGGGCGAGCCGGGCCTGCTCGGCGTCGACCGTGTCCGCGTCGGCGACTTCCACGCCGAGGTGGTTCAGCGTGCCGCCCTGGCCGGAGTTTTCCAGCAGGACCAGCTTGAGCGGCGGCTCGGTGATGGCGAAGTTGGCGTAGCCAGGCCTGCGCTTGGCGGGCTCGGTGCCGAACAGGGCGGTGTAGAAGCTGACGGCCTCGTCGATGTTGTTGACGTTCAGCGCGAGCTGCACCCGGGACATGGCGACCTCCGTTAGATATTGACGTTTGTCTATGTCTTGTCCTAAGCCGAGCTTGCTATAGGACATTGATATCTGTCAATATAGATGAGTGTCGATTTCCCTGCCGGTAATCAGCCCGGCCGAGACGGTGGCCTGCTGCGCCCCGTTGACCGCGCAGCCGCTGAGCATGGAGCAGGCGGAACAGGTGGCACCGCTGCTGAAGGCGCTGGCCGACCCGGCCCGGCTACGGCTGATGTCGCTCGTCGCCTCGCATGAGGGCGGGGAGGCGTGCATCTGCGACCTGACCGAGGCGTTCGACCTGTCCCAGCCGACGATCAGCCATCCTATGAAGGTGCTGCACGACGCCGGGCTGGTGGACCGGGACAAGCGCGGCGTGTGGGTGTACTACCGGGTCCGCCCGCAGGCGCTGGCCAGCCTGGCCGCCCTGATCGGATGCCCCGTTCCGTAGCCTCGCCGCGTAGATCACTGTAACCGGGCTTCCCTTCGCTCCTTTCATCGTCTATCGTCGATTAACGATGAATGATGTGCAGCCGCTGGACCGGCAGACCGCGGAGATGTACGCGGCCTGGTTCCGGGCCCTAGCCGATGGCACCCGGGTGCAGATCGTCTCGCTGCTGGCCCGGGCCGGACGGCCGCTGACCGTCAGGGAGATCGTCGCGGCGGTGCCGGTGGGCCAGTCGACGGTGTCGGAGCACCTGCGGCAGCTGGCCGCAGTCCGGTTCGTGCTGGCCGAGGACCGCGGGACGTCCCGGCTGTACCGGATCAACGACGCCTGCGTGACCTGCTTCCCCACCGCCGCTGACCTGGTGATGGGCAAGCCCTCACCCGTCCCGCTCGGAGGATGACCATGGTTTCAGCTGATCGTGACGAGATCCGGGCGGCGGTCGCTGCCCGGCTACGCCGGCCTGGCCCGGGCCGTGCAGGCGGCCCATACGGTCACCGATGGCGACCCCAAGCCGGCCCGGACGCAGGCTGCTGCGCTCCCGGGTACCCCGATACCGCCGACCTGCCCGAGGCCGCGGTGCGGGCCAGCCTGGGCTGCGGCAACCCGGTCGCGGTGGCGGACCTGCGGCCAGGTGAGACAGTGCTGGACCTGGGCTCCGGCGGCGGTATCGACGTGCTGCTGTCCGGCCGCCGGGTCGGCCCGGAAGGCAAAGCGTACGGCGTGGACATGACCGCGGAGATGCTGGACCTGGCCCGGGCCAACGCCCGCGCCGCCGGGGCGCAGAACGTGGAGTTCCTGCAGGGCCGGATCGAGGCGATCCCGCTCCCGGACAGTTCCGTGGACGTGATCATCTCCAACTGCGTGATCAACCTGTCCACCGACCGGCCCGCCGTCTTCGCCGAGAGCTTCCGCGTGCTGCGGCCCGGCGGCCGCCTGGGCATCACCGACATTCTCGCCGAGGACCATCTCACCCCGGCCGAGCGGCTCGAGCGCGGCGCTCAGGCCGGCTGCATCGCGGGGGCGCCATCCTTCACCGAGTACCGCGACGGGCTGACCCAGGCCGGGTACACCGGCATCACCATCACCCCAGCCCAGCAGGCCGGGGACGGCGTGCACTCGGCGATCATCCGCGCGGTCAGGCCGTGACCACGCCGGATGCGGAAGCGCGAGCCGAGCCGATGACCAGCGCGCACGCGGCCGCGGTCCTGGCGATCTACCAGGCCGGGATCGAGGAGGGCAATGCTACCTTCGAGACCCGCGCGCCGGACTGGGCGGCCTTCACCGCGGCCCGGCTGCCTGCTCACCGGTACGTCGCCATCACGCGCGGGCAGGTGGCCGGGTGGGTGGCCGCCTCGGCGGTCTCGGGCCGCTGCGTCTACGCCGGGGTGGTCGAGCATTCCGTCTACGTTCGTCCCGCCGACCGCAGCCGCGGCGTTGGCCGCCTGCTGCTGGACACGCTGATCGCCTCGACCGAGTCGGCCGGGATCTGGACCATCCAGTCCGGCATCTTCCCGGAGAACGCCGCCAGCCTGGCCCTGCACCAGGCGGCCGGGTTCCGGGTCGTCGGGACCCGGGAACGCATCGGCCAGCACCACGGCCGCTGGCGCGACGTGGTCATGATCGAGCGCCGCAGCCCAGTGGTCTGACCGGCACCAGACGCGCGGGGAGGGTCAGGCCGTGCTGGCCAGGCGCGGCGCGAGACGCTCGACTCGGGCGTTCAGGTCGGCTACCGCCGCGTCGAAACCCGCCGGATCACCGGCCGGCACCGGGTCGGGCACGGACCAGTGCATTGCGGTCTGCATGCCGAGTTCCTCGTGAGCCAGATCGCACACCGTGACGACCAGGTCGTTGTCGTTCTGGACCTCACCGATATGGCGGGGCCGCAGCCGGGGCAGCGGCAGGTGGTGACGGCGGGCGGCCGCGATGGCGCCCGGTTCGATCGCCGGGCCGGGGTGGGTGCCGGCCGAGACCGCCGGGATGCTGCTGGCCCGGCGCCACAGCGCGGCGGCCAGGTGCGAGCGCGCCGAGTTAGCAGTGCAGACGAACAGCACCCGCCGCGCCGGGCGGGGAGACGGCGCGGCCAGCGGGTCCAGGGCGCCGGGGATCAGCCGCAGGTACGTGCGGCGCCTGTCCCCCTCGGACCGGCGGCGGGCGATCACCCCGGCCTGCTCAAGCACATGCAGATGGTGCGCCAGCAGGTTGGACGGCATGGCCAGCATCGTCGCCAGCTCCGACGGGGACGCGTCCCCGGCCAGCAGCGTGTCGGTGATGGTCAGCCGGGCAGGATCGGCCAGCGCGGCGTGCACGGCGACCCGCCGGGCCAGGTCGAAGCTTTGCTCAAGGTTCATTGACTCAATCTTGACTGAGCTATCTTCCTCTGTCAACATAGGCCGCGTGACTGATGCACCCGTCCCGCTGTGGCGCCGCCTGCTGGCCGAGTTTCTGGGCAGCGGGTTCCTCGCCGCGCTGGTGATCGGGTCCGGCATCGCCGCGCAACGGCTCTCGCCGGGCCAGACCGGGCTGGAGCTGGCGGAGAACGCGGCAGCGACCGCGGCCGGGCTGTTCGCGATCATCTTGATGTTCGGCCCGGTCTCCGGGGGTCACTTCAACCCGGTGGTGTCCTTTGCCGATGCCGCCTTCGGCGGGCTGCGCTGGCGGGAGGCGGCGGCGTATCTCCCGGCTCAGGTGGCGGGGTGCATCACCGGGACGGTGGCGGCGAACCTGATGTTCGCGCTGCCCGCAGTCGCCATCTCGGCCAAGCACCGGGCCTCGCCCGCGCACTTCCTCTCGGAGGTCATTGCCACACTGGGGCTGCTGCTGGTGATCTTCTCGCTGGCCCGGTCCGGGCGCGCCCGCACCGCCCCGGCCGCGGTCGGCGCCTACATCGGCGCGGCGTACTGGTTCACCTCATCGACCAGCTTCGCGAATCCGGCCATCACCATCGGCCGGATGTTCTCCGATACCTTCGCGGGCATCGACCCCGCCTCGGTGCTGCCTTTCATCGGCGCGCAGATCCTCGGCGGCATCCTGGCCGTCGGGATCATCAAGGCGCTGTACCCCGCCATCACGCCCGCCGACGCCGCCGAGGTCGTCGTCCCGCACGGTGAAGGGCCGCCGTCCCGGGCCACACATGACGGCGTCTCGCAGTCCGCGGGCCAGCCGCCGGCCGCGCCTCCGTCACCGGCAACTAGACAGGAGCCCTGCCGTGCACCTGCTCATGATCGGCGGCAGCGACGCCGGAATCAGCGCCGCCCTGCGCGCCCGCGAACTGGACCCCGCTGCGGACGTCACCGTGGTCCTGCACGATGCCTACCCCAACTTCTCCATCTGCGGCATCCCGTACTACGTCTCCGGCGAAGTCGGCCACTGGCGCAACCTGGCCCACCGCACCGCCTCCGACCTGGAAGCCACCGGCATGCGGCTGCGGCTGGACACCACCGCCCGGCGCATTGACCTGCCCGGCCGCAAGCTCCTGATCAGCTCCGCCGACGGCGGGGAAGAGCTGCTGGGCTACGACAGGCTCATCGTCGGGACCGGCGCGGTCCCGGTCCGGCCCCGGATCGACGGCCTGGCCGGGCCGGATCCGCTGGGCCCAGCCGACGGCGTGCACCTGCTGCACTCGATGGGTGACACCTTCGCCGTCATGCGCACCCTGGAGCAGACCGTCCCGGCCAGCGCGGTCATCGTCGGCGCCGGGTACATCGGCCTGGAGATGGCCGACGCGCTGACCGTCCGCGGGCTCCAGGTGACGCAGCTGGAGCAGCTGCCCGAAGTACTGCCCACCATCGACCCGGAACTGGCGCACGCTGGTCCACGCCGAGCTCGCTGGGCACGGCGTGCAGGTGCTGACCGGCACCACCGTCCGGGCCATCACCAGAGCCCCGCCCGGCCAGGCCGGGCGGCTGGCAGGTGCAGGCCGCCGCGCCGACGGATCACGGCGGTGACCTGCCTGACGGACATGGTCCTGGTCGTCGTCGGAGTACGGCCGGAAACCACCCTGGCCGCCGACGCCGGGGCCACTCTCGGCGCCAAAGGCGCGATCGCCGTCGACCCCGGCATGCGACACGAACCTGCCGGACGTGCTGGCCGCCGGGGACTGCGTCATCACCCATCACCGGCTGCTCGGGGTGACCTACCTGCCGCTGGGTACCACCGCGCACAAGCAGGGCCGGGTCGCCGGGGAGAACGCCCTCGGCGGGAGCCGGGCCTTCGCCGGGAGCCTGGGCACGCAGGTGGTCAAGATCTTCGACCAGGCCGCGGCCCGCACCGGCCTGCGTGACCATGAAGCCCGGGTCGCCGGGTTCGACCCGGTCACCGTCGAATCAGCCGCCGATGACCACAAGGCTTACTACCCCGGCAGCCACCGCATCGTCATCCGCGTCACCGGCGACCGGGCAACCGGCCGGCTGCTCGGCATGCAGCTGTTCGGCCACATGGACGCCGAGATCGCCAAGCGCGTCGACATCGCCGCCACCGCGATTTACCACGGCATGACCGTAGACGCGGTCAGCGACCTGGACCTGTCCTACACCCCGCCGCTCGGCAGCCCCTGGGATGCCGTCCAGATCGCCGCCCAGGCGTGGACCCGAGACGTGCGCTGACCCAGATGATGACGGCGTAGACCTGCAGCGGCACCCTGATCATCGCCGCCTACCTCGTCTTCGCCATCACCACCATCGTCAAGGCGCTACCGCCGGGGCCGGCCTACCCACCGTCTGGTGATTGAGGCCACCTACCTGGCTTTGGCGAATCGCAGAGCTGATATCAGCTTGAGCGTCCTTCGATCTGAAGCCCGGCCAGCGTTCTGGCCGGCCGGTGCTGCCGGTGTCAGACTGGGGCTGTGAACGACAGAGCGCGGGTGTGACCGCAGAGGCAGCCTGGCCGCCGCCGGGGATGTCGCTCGGCGAGGTGCCGGTGCTCGGATCGCACCTGGCCTTCGTGGCCGGCGGCAGGGGGAACACGGTGCTATTCCTCCACGGGAACCCGACCTGGTCGTTCCTGTGGCGGCGGGTGCTGCCCGGGCTGACCGGATCGGCTCGGTGCGTGGCCGTGGACCTGATTGGCATGGGCCGGTCGGGCAAGCCGGCTATCGGCTACCGGTTTGCCGACCATGCTGCCTACCTGGAAGCCTTCGCTGACCAGCTGGGGCTACGCGACGTCACGGTGGTCGGGCACGACTGGGGTGCGGTGCTCGGTCTTGACCTGCTGCGGCGCCGGCCCGACGTGGTAGGCCGGATCGCGGTCTGCGAGGGTCACCTGCACCCGTTTTCCCGCTGGCAGGATATGGGTCCCGATGCGGGCGAGCTGTTCTCCCGGCTGCGCACGCCGGACGTGGGCGAGCAGCTGGTGCTGCTAGAGAACTTTTTCCTCGAGCAGGTCCTGCCGGGTGGCATGAACCGGCCGCTCACCACGGCTGAACACGATGCCTACCGGGCGCCGTTCCCGACCCCGCGGGACCGGCTCCCGGTACTGCGCTGGATCCAGCAGATCCCGGTGAACGGTGACCCCGCCGACGTGGACGCGGCCGTCCGGCGCAACCAGGATGTGCTGCTGCGCGGCCCGGCGCCCCGGCTGCTGCTGCACGGCGAGCCCGGCTCCGTGGTCGGCGCGGCCGAGCTGGACTGGTGCCGACGCGACAGTGCTGGTCTGGAAATAGTGAACGTCGGCGCCGGTACCCACTTCCTGCCCGAGGACCAGCCCGAGGCGATCAGCCGCGCCTTGGCCGCGTGGCTGGCGAGGCTAAAAAGAAGCACATAGCCCGCTTCGTTCGGACACTGCAAGAAAGGAGCAGGGCCCGCTCAACCCACTGGAGTGTGCATCTCTGCCAGAGAGAGCGTCGTCGATGAGTTCCGCCACAGTCTGGCCAGCTCTGCCCGCCCTCCTGACCTGGGCAGGTAGCCTGCTCTCCCACCCGCTCCGACTCACGGTGCAGTAGCTGATAAGGTCATTATACAATCGTTGCAGTATGCAAATAGATGAGAGTGCATCAGGCGTGGCGGACCACGTGGCGGACGAGGCCGCGGTGGACGTGGTGCTGACCGCGAGCCGTACCCTGGTCGCGGTGGCGACCCAGTCGCTGGGCGCCGCGGCGGAGGACACCACCATCGCCCAGTACCGGGCGCTGGTGGTGCTGGCCTCCCGGGGACCGCAGCGGATGACCGACCTGGCGGCGGCGCTGGAGGTCACGCCGTCCACCGCGGGCCGGATGTGCGACCGACTGCTGCGCAAGGCCCTGATCCGCCGGCACCGCGCCCGCACCGACCGCCGCGCGGTGCAGGTGTCCATCACCGCCGCCGGGCGGGAGATCGTGGACCAGGCGACCGGCCGTCGGCGGGCGCTGATCGCCGGCATCCTGGGCCGGCTTCCGGCCCAGGAGCAGTCGGCCGTGGCCAGCGCACTGGCGGCGTTCGCGGCGGCGGCCGGGGAGATCCCCGACAGCCAGTGGCCCGCCGATCCGCCGGCCGCGCCACCGACGACGGTCCCGGCCAGGATTAAATCGGAGCCGGCGCGCTCCGGCACCACACCGGGACGATCATGACCGGCGAGGCGGGCAGGACGGCCGCAGCGGTGCCATGGGCCGGCCGGGCGAGCGGCTGGCTGCGGGCCTCGCGGGGCGGTCTGTTCGCGGTCGCGCTGGTGGTGGGCGCCGGGTCGGGGCTGGGATCGGTCGCGTTCCGGTACCTGATCTACTTCTTCACCTGGCTGGCCGCCGGTCATGCCCAGTTCGGCCAGCAGGGCCGCGTCCCCAGCGCGCACTTTCCCGGACTCGGCCTGGGGTTCTTCGTCCTCATCCCGGTGATCGGCGGGTTGGTCTACGGCCCGCTGATCTACCGGTACGCCCGCGAGGCCCGCGGGCACGGGGTGCCCGAGGTGATGATCGCGGTCGCCGGGGGCGGCGGCCGGATCCGGCCGCAGGTCGCCGCGGTCAAATCGCTCGCCTCCGCGCTGTGCATCGCCACTGGCGGGTCGGTCGGCCGGGAGGGCCCGATCGTGCAGATCGGCTCCGCGCTGGCCTCCGGCCTGGGCCAGTGGGTGAAGATGCCGGAGAGCCGGCTGCGGATCCTGGTCGCCTGCGGCGCGGCAGGCGGGATCGCCGCCACGTTCAACGCGCCGCTCACCGGGGTGTTCTTCGGGGTCGAGATCATCTTGCGGGAGTTCTCCGTCGAGGCGATCTTCACCGTGATGCTGTCCGCGATGATCGCCGACCTGCTCAGCCGTCAGTTCGCGGGCAGCGCGCCGTTCCTGTCCGGGCTGCCGCCCGGCATCGCGGTGCACCACCTGTCCAGCTATCTGCTCATCGCGGCCCTGGCGGTGGTCGCGGCGCTGATCGGGCTGGCGTTCGCGAAGATCCTCTACGCGACCGAGGATCTGTGCGACAAGGTGTGGGGGAACCGCCCGGAATGGGCCCGGCCCGCGGCCGGCGGGATCGCGCTGGGGCTGCTGCTGCTCGCCCTCCCGCAGACGTACGGCGTCGGCTACCCGGTCCTGTACCAGGCCGTCGGCGGTAGCTACGCCCTGTGGTTCCTGATCATCCTGGCGGCCGGGAAGATCATCGCGTGCAGCCTGACCATCGGCATCGGCGGATCGGGCGGGGTGTTCGCCCCGTCGCTGTTCATCGGGGCCACCTCCGGCATGGCCTTCGGCGAGATCGCCGGGCACCTGATCGGCCCGGCCGCCGGGCAGCCCGCCTTGTATGCCGTCGTCGCCATGGGCGCGGTGTTCGCCGCCGCGGCCCGGGCCCCCCTCACCGCGGTGGCCAGCGTGGTGGAAATGACCGGTGACTACACCCTCACGCTGCCGGTCATGCTCGCCGTCGCCATCGCCACCGCCACATCACGGGCCCTGAGCTACGGCACCATCTACACCACCAAGCTGCTGCGCCGCGGTACCGACATCGATCATCCCTGCTCCGGCGATCCGTTCGAAGACCTCACCGTCGCCGACGCCATGCGTCCCTTCCCGGCGCCGCTCACCATCGCGGCCGGGCCGCCCGGTCCGTCCGGAGACTCCAGCCCGGACCCGGCACCGCCCGGCCCCGTCACCCGCAAATACCACCCCGAGATGCTGTTCGCCACCGAAAACCTCACCCAGGCCCTGCGCCAGCTCGAACTCTACGGCCGTGACGGACTACCGGTCATCTCCGCCGACGGGCAGCACCTGCAAGGCTGGATCACCAGCCAGAACGTACTGCAGGCGGTCGCCCGCCACATGCACGCCGCTCCCGCCGAGCAGGCACAACCCCCCGCCGCACCGGCCGTCCCTGGCCCGCGGGCCGCCCCGGGCCAGCCGCCGGATCCGCTGCGCGGCTACCAGATCCTGGAGTTCACCATTTCCGCCGGCTCGCCCGCCAACGGCCAGAGTCTCGGCGACACAACCTGGCCGCCCGGCTGGATCCCGGTCACCATCCTGGACAACCACACCCTTCGCGATCCCGACCCCGGCATCACCCTGGCCCCCGGCGACCGCATCAACCTGCTCGCCCGCGAATCAGGCCACCCGCAACCAGGGCACCCCCACGGCCAGCCCGCCAGCCACCCGGACGGCCACCCTCCAGGTGCGCCGCCAGCCACACCACCACCGCCGACTCCCGCACCCGGCGAGCAGCTTCCACGGCCGACCCCCGGGCCGCTGGCGAGCAGCAGCTAGCACCGCGCAGCAGACAGCGACGGGCAGCGCTGGCACTGCCGACGGGCGAGCGGATTAAGAGAATTCTGCGTTGATGCGGGTCACAGTGGACGCCAGCGTGTGTCCAACCTAGTGACAGTAGCTTTCCCGAGGAAGGATCCGCGTCATGGCCACCGTAGAAGTGCTCGATTCGTTCATGAGCTACCGCGACGCTGGAACCAGCGATATCCCGGTGGTGTTCCTGCACGGCAACCCCGTCTCGTCCTACGTGTGGCGGAACGTGATTCCGCACGTGTCGGGCCAGACCCGGTGCCTGGCGCCGGACCTGATCGGCATGGGCGAGTCCGGCAAGCCCGATCTCGCGTACCGTCTTGCCGACCATGTCCGCTACCTTGACGCCTGGTTCGACGCGATGAGCCTGAACGATGCGGTGCTGGTGGGCCACGACTGGGGAGGCACGCTCGCGATGGACTGGGCGGCCCGGCATCCCGGGCGGGTCCGGGGCATCGCGGTGACCGAGACGTTCCTGCGGCCGGTGCGCTCGGAAGAACTCGCGCCCCCGGTCGCCGGGCTGTTCCGCGCGTACCGCTCACCCAAGGGCGAGAAGATGGTCATGGAGGACAACATGGTCATCGAGGTCAACCTGGCCCGCGGCGTGGCGGGCGGGCTAGCAGCGGCCGATCTGGACGTCTACCGGGCGCCGTTCCTCGATCCGGCCTCGCGGAAGCCGATGCTGGCCTGGACGCGCGAGTTCCCGCTCGACGGCGAGCCCGCCGACGTGGTTGAGGTGGTGCTGGGCTGCGGTCGCTGGATGGCCGGGACTCCCGGGGTGCCGAAGCTGATCATGGCGGTGGAGGGCGGCGTGGGACTGGGGTCGCCTGAGGTGGTCGGCTGGGCTGCGGAGAACTTCGCCGATGTCGAAGTTGAGCCGGTCGGGCCAGGCGGCCACCAGATACCTGAGGACCAGCCCGCGGCCATAGGAGCGGCCGTCGCGGACTGGCTGCGCCGGCACGCGCTCGTCACAGAGGCGGCGACGAGGCGGTGAGCGCGGAAGCGGGCAGCGCCGAACTGGTAGCGCGGGCCGTCGACGGCGATAAGGCAGCCCTGGAGGAAGTGGTCCGCCTCCTCCAGGATCCGCTCTACCGGCTGGCGCTGCGGATGACGTGGCGGCCGGCCGATGCCGAGGACGCGACTCAGGAGATCCTGATCCGGGTCGTGACGCGGCTGGCGTCCTGGCGCGGCGAGGCGGAGCTGCTGACCTGGGCGTACCGGATCGGCGTGAACTACCTGCTCAATCTTCGCCGCAAGACCCCGCGGGAGGCGCAGCAGCTCAGCCTGGACGAGTTCCGGGCCGACCTGGCCGACGGGCTGGCGGACGCCGGCTACCAGGGCCCGGAGGCCGCGGTGCTGGCCGAGGAGGTGCGGCTGTCCTGCACCCAGTCGATGCTGCAGTGCCTGGAGCGCGGCGAGCGGGTAGCGTTCGTGCTCAGCGACATCTTCGAGCTCTCATCGGCGGATGCGGCGTGGATACTCGAAACCAGCCCGGCAGCGTTCCGCAAGCGACTGGAGAGGGCGCGGCACCGGATCCGCGCGTTCATGGAATCCACGTGCGGTCTCGTGAACCCGGAAGCGTTCTGCCGCTGCGCCCGGCGGGTACCGAAAGCGATCGCCGCCGGCCGCGTCGACCCGCGCAGGCCATCGTTCACCGTGCATCCGGTCAGCCCGTCGGGTCGCGGCGTGGCAGAAGCCGCAGACCAGCTCCACCGCCTGCACGACGCCGCTGCCGTCCTGCGGGCGCACCCGGACTATGCCGCACCGCAGGCCAAGGTCGACGCCATCGTCGCGCTGCTCCAGTCCGGCCGGTTTCCGTTGCTGGAATGACCCGCAGGTGCCGAGGCCGTGAACGTGCAAGTGGCTTGATTCAGGTAAAGCTGCTGAAGCACCAACCGCCGACGGCGAGCGATTCGCACGTGACGCCTGCCCAGGATCGCCGCCGCCGGTGCGCCTCAAGTGTCCGGGTAGACCGCTCAGAGCAGGATCTGCGCGGGGTGCTGGATCACCGAGACGAATACTCTCATCCACTCGGCCGCCGTGGACCCGTCCACGGCGCGATGGTCAACGGAAAGTGTCACCTCCATGACCGAGCCGACCGCGAGCTTGCCCTTCTTCACCACGGGCACGCTGCGCACGGCGCCGACCGCGAGAATCGAGGCTTGCGGCGGGTTGATGATGGCGGCGAAGTTTTCCGTGCCGAACATGCCCAGGTTGGTCACGGTGGTGGTGCCGCCTTCCAGCTCGTGGGGCGTCAGCCGCCCGGATCCAGCTCGTTCCACCAGGTCGCCGACGGCGGCGGCGACCGCCGCGATCCCGCTGCGGTCCACGGCGCGCAGCACCGGCGTGACCAGTCCCCGCGGGCTGGCGATGGCCACGCCGACGTCCACCGAGGCGAACGACCGGACCGCGTCGGGCGTCCAGGCCACGTTCATGGCGGGCACCAGCTGATGGGCGCGCGCCACCGCCTTGATAACCAGGTCGGTCAGCGAAATCCGGACACCGCTGTCGCCTTCGTTGAGCTCGGCGCGCAGTCGCAGCAGCTTGCCGGCCCGGGCGCTGCCGCTGAGATAGAAGTGCGGGACGGTCTGCTTGCTCTCGGTCAGCCTGCCGGCGATCGCCCGCCGGACCCGGCTATGCCGGATCTCGCGGTACTCCGCCTGGGCAGGCGGGATGACCGCGGCCGGAGTTCGGGGTTGGTCGCCGGCTGAGCCCCGGGCTGGGTCTCGAGCTGGGCCGCCGGCTGAGCCCCGGGCTGGGTTTCGGGCTGGGCCCCGGCTAGATCGGCGGTGACCGCGCGGGCCGCCCGCTCGACGTCGCGACGCATGATCCGGCCGTTCGGACCGGTCCCCGAGATAGCTCGCAGGTCCAGGTCGGACGCGCGGGCCAGCCGCCGCGCGAGCGGACTGACGAAGATGCGCTCGGGTGCTCCGTGGACGCTGGCCGCCTCGGCCGGGGACGCGGCGGCCGGGTCGGCAACGGCCGGGCCGGCAGCGGCTGCTGGCGTGATCCCTCGGGCGCGCAGTTCGTCCTCGATGTTCTCGGCCGACTCGCCGGGCGCGCCGATGAGCGCGATGGGCTGACCGACGGCGACGTCGGCGCCTTCGGGAACCAGGCGGCGCAGGATCACGCCGTTTTCCTCGGCCTCGATGTCGATCACCGCCTTGGCGGTCTCCACGGTGGCGATCACGTCGGTGGCCGAGTACGGCCTGTTCTCCGGGACCGGCCAGGTCGCGAGGACCGCTTCCGTCGTGCCGGCGGATATTTCCGGAACTCGCAGCAGATGTGCCATGATCAGGCCTTCGCGATCTCGATCAGGGCGTCGGCCACCTCTTCGGTGCGCGCGATGGCCGCACGCTCCAGGACCTTGCTGATGGTGGGCGACGCTTCGCCGCCGGTTACCCGCTGCACGGGATGGTCCAGCCAGTCAAAGAACCGCCGCTGAATCTCGTCGGCCAGCCACCCGCCGTAGGAAGTGCCGAGTGGCGCCCTGCTCGGCGATCAGGACGCGGTTGGTTTTCCTGATGCTCGCGCCGATCGTGTCCCAGTCCACGCTGCCGCGATCAAGCCAGCGCAGGTCGATCACCTCGGCGTCCACGGTGCCGACGGTGGTGACGGCGGCCAGGACGTATCCGGTCATCGCCAGGTAGCTCAGGACCGTCACCTCCGACCCGGCCGGCGGACCGCCGCCCGGCCGACCGGCAGGCAGAAGTCCCACTCCCCGGCCGGTACGTCGCCGGTGGATGAGTAGAGGTCGACGTGCTCGAGCACCACCACCGGATCCCGGCAGCTGCAGCGCGGTATTCATCAGGCCGATGTAGTCGAACGGAGTCGACGGGGCCACGATGCGCCAGCCGGGCGCGGTGGCGAAGATGCCCGCGGGGTCCATCGAGTGCTGCGAGCCGTATCCGGTGCCGGTCGCGACCTTGCTGCGGAGCACGATCGGGACGTCGTTGCCGCCGCCGTACATGTGGCGTGCCTTGGCGATCTGGTTGAACAACTGGTCCGCCGCCACCCACATGAAGTCGGCGTACATGAACTCGACCACCGGCAGGAACCGGCCGTCGAGCGCGATGCCGCCGGCCAGGCCGGTGAAGCCGTTCTCGCTGATCGGGGTGCCGAGCACCCGGTCGGGGTGGGCCTGCGCGAGGCCCTTGGTGGCGCCGTTGGTGCCGCCGTTGAGCCGGTGGATGTCCTCGCCCATGACGACGATCCGGTCGTCGCGGCTCATCCGCCGGGCCATCACCCCGGCCACGGCGTCGATGAACTTCAGTTCCTCGCGCGGACCGCCGAAGTCGGCGGCCTCGGCGAACGTCGACGTCCGCGAACTCGCTCAGGTCACCCCGGACGCCCACGTCCACGAAGGCCGGGTCGGGCCACTCGGCGGCCTTGATCCGCCGCTCGTCCGGCTTGCCCCCGGCACCGGCTCGAGCAGGACCGAGCCGACCTCGGCCAGCAGCTGGCCGGCCTGCTCGCGGGCCGAGTCCACGGCCGAGGAGGTCAAGATGCCGCGGCGCACCAGGTGCCCGGCGAGCTGGGTGAGCGGGTCGCGCGCCCGCCACCGGGCTTCCTCTTCCCTGGTGCGATACCTGAAGGCGCTGCCAGGGAAGGGACCGTTCTGATGAAAAAAGCGATAGACGTCGGCCTCGATCACGGTCGGGCCCATCCCGGCCCGCATGTGCGCCGCGGCCTCGGTCATGGCGGTGTGCACGGCCAGCGGGTCCATCCCGTCGACCTTCCAGCTGGCGATGCCGAAGCCGGGGCCGCGGGCGGACAGCCGCGGCTCACCGGTCGCCTCTTCCACCCGGGTCGAGACCGCGTAGCGGTTGTTCTCGATGAAGAAGCACAGCGGCAGCTTC
>CAWEFK010000018.1:0-93361 GCA_963808315.1 uncultured Actinomycetes bacterium
CGTGCCCGCGTCACGCCACCGTCAGTGCGGTCCCAGTATCGCGCCGGGGAACTCGCCGAGCAGGTCGGCCGGACCGTCGTAAACCTGGGCCGCGCCGGCTTCGGTGAGTTCGTCCCGGCCGATGCCGCCGCTGAGCAGGCCGATACAGCGCACCCCCGCCTTGCGGCAGGCCTGTACGTCCCACACCGTGTCGCCGACGAAAACCGCTTGCCCGGCGGGTACGCCGGCCTTGTCCAGGGCCACCTGAACCAGGTCCGGGCGGGCTTGCTTTGTCCACGTCCCCGGAGAACGTGGCCTCGTCGATCGCGTCCTCGGCGTCCAGGGCCGCGCGCAGCGCGTTGAACTCGGGGCTCGTCCGCGGAGCTGGCCAGCACCACCCTCAGCCCGCGGTCTTTACACGCCCGCAGCAGGTCGGCCGCGCCGCGCAGGGGGCGCAGCCGAGACCAGTACGTCGAGTAGAGCGCGCTGTGCGCGTCGCGGATGCTCTGGTCCTGGCCGGAGTCCCGGTCGCCGGGAAGCAGCCGGTCAAGCAGCTGGTCCGAGCCCATGCCGATGGCCCGGTGGATGTCCGCCATCGCGACGTCGTGACCGGCCTGGCCGAACGCCTCCCACCAGGTCACGGCGTGCAGGTAATTGCTGTCGACCAGGGTGCCGTCCACGTCGAACAGCACGGCCGTTACGGATTCGCTCATGGCGGGCACCTACCCAGGCGGACGGAGTCAATCCGCCCCGCCGCTGTGTGTTGCTTTTGGCCCGCGGACGCACCACGGTCCGTTCGGAAAGATCCGCTATTGTCAGCACCCGGGTAGACCAGGCACTATGTGCGAGTGATCGATGTGCCAGGGATGACGCTCATGACCAGTGCCCGGGTGGACGGCGCGGCCGTGACGTTCCGGCGGCCCGATCCTGGGTACCGGCTCGCGGGGTGCGGATGAACCGCGAGGCGGTCGAGCTGTGGTCCGATGACATCGGCGCGGCCGCCACGGTCATCCGCTACGGCCACTGGGGCCGTCCGGCGCTGGTGTTCCCTTCCTCGCGCGGCCGGGCCGCCGATTTCGAGAACTTCGGCATGGTCGGCGCCGTGGCCGACCTGATCGACGCGGGACGGCTGAAGCTCTACTGCGTGGACAGTTACGACGCGGCGTCCTGGTTCGACGGCGGCATCCCGCTGGAGGAGCGGGCCCGCCGGCACGGCCGGTACGAGTCGTGGATTCTGCGCGACGTGGTCCCGTGGATTCACCGGGACTGCGGCGGCCCGGCCGAGCTGATCACCCTGGGGTGCAGCCTGGGTGCGTTCCACGCGGCCAATTTCGCGCTGAAGCGGGCCGACCTGTTCCCGCTGGCGATGTGCTTTTCCGGCAACTACGACCCGTCGTCCTGGAACGGATGGGGTGAGCGGGGGACTGGCGGCGTACTTCAACAGCCCCCTCGACTACGTCGCCAACACCGCTGGTGACCACCTCGACTGGCTGCGCGGTCGGCTGAGCCTGCTGCTGGTCTGCGGTCAGGGCCAGTGGGAGGACACCACCGGCGCGCTGGACAGCACCAGGCAGCTCGCCGCGCTGCTCGCCGGCAAGGGCATCACGCACGAAGTCGACCTGTGGGGATACGACATCCCGCACGACTGGACCTCCTGGCGCGCCCAGCTGGCCCGTAACATGCCGCGATTTTGCTGAGAGGAGCCTGCGTTGACCGCTACCAGGCACATCATCGGACTGCTGCTCGGCACCGAGGAGGACTGGCCGAAGGCGTTCGAGGAGATCTTGCGCCGGCTTGGCCCGGTCGCGGGCCCTGATGGCAGCCGTCACGCCTTCGACTGCGAGCGGATCACCATCGAGCCGTTCGGCCTGCGGGACCACCCCCGCTACGACCTGGTCATCGACCGGCTCGCGTACTGGTACTACCACCCCAGGGAGTGGCTCAAGAAGGTCTCCCTGATGGACGGCGTGTACCTGCTGAACAGCCCGTTCACCTTCCAGTCGATGGAAAAGCACGCGGCCTACTGCGCCATGATGCGGCTCGGGCTCAAGGTGCCTGAGACCGTGCTCGTGCCGTACAAGAACCCGGTCGACAACGCCCGTTACGCCTACACCGCCGCCCGCTACAACCAGCCGTTCGACCTGGACGCGATCGCCGAGAAGATCGGGTATCCGCTGTTCATGAAGCCGTATGACGGCGGCGCCTGGCGCGGCGTGTCCCGGATCCGCAACCCCGACGAGCTGCACGCCGCGTACGACCAGAGCGGCGGGATGCTCATGCACCTGCAGAAGGCCATCGACTTTGACGTCTTCGCCCGCTCGCTGTCCATCGGCGCCGAGACGATGGTCATGCGCTTCCAGCCCGATCAGCCCATGCACCTGCGCTACGCGGTGGACCACAGCTTCTTGTCCGCGGCGGCCGGCGCGGAGGTGGTGACGATCGGGCGGCTGGTCAACGCGTTCTTCAAGTGGGAGTTCAACTCGTGCGAGACCCTGGTCACCGGCGGGGAGGTCTACCCCATCGACTACGCCAACGCCTGCCCGGACGTGGCCCTGACGAGCCTGCACTACTACTTCCCCTGGGCGATGAAGGCGCTGGTCAAGTGGTGCGTGTTCGCGATGGTGACCGGGCGGCGGGCCAAGCTCGACCTGGAGACGGACAAGTACTTCGCGATCGCGGACGAGCCGGGGCGGTCGTATGCCGAGAAGCTGGACGGCTACCGCGCCCTGGCCGATGCCTACTTCGATTCCGCGCGTTACCACGACTTCTGGGCGCCCAAGCAGGCGCAGCTCGATGAGATCGTGCTGGACTGGGTGGCCGGCCCGGCCTTCGACGAGCTGCTGATCCAGACGGTGAAGTCGGTGTACCCGGCCGGCGAGCAGGACAAGTTCGTCGCTCACCTGCGCGGGCTGCTCGGCTTGTGGGTCCGGGACGAGACCGCCCGGCTGGCGGCGGCCTGAGCCCCCGCCTGAGTTGCCGCCCGAGTTGGCCGCCTGAGTCCCATCTGGCGCCCGGGCCGGCGGCGTGCGAATGTTGTAAGGCAGCCACTAGGCGCCTGCCCCTATCTCGTTGAGCGGAGACCTATATGGGCCGTGACATCCAGGCCATCAAGATCAGCGGCGAGGACCGGCGCAGGTACCGGGACAAGGTGCGGATCTCGCTCGATGTGTTCGCCCGGATGCTCCGCGAACGGCGCTTCGACGAGAACCCGTCGACGGTGGGCCAGGAGATCGAGCTGAACCTGGTGGACGGGCGCGGCATGCCCTCCATGCGCAACGACGACGTGCTGACGGCGATCGCGGATCCGGCCTGGGCGACCGAGGTCGGGCAGTTCAACCTGGAGATCAACGTGCCGCCCCGGCACCTGGACGGGGATTCGCTCGGGCAGCTGGAGGCCGAGCTGCGCGCCGATCTCAACGCGGCCGACGCCAAGGCGCGGTCGGTCGGCAGCCACCTGGTCATGGTCGGCATCCTGCCGACGCTGGGCGAAGGCGACGTGCACGAGGGCACCATGTCGGCCAACGAGCGGTACAAGGTGCTCAACGAGCAGATCTTCGCGGCCCGCGGTGAGGACATGCGCATCTCGATCGACGGCCCGGAGCCGCTGCTGACGCACTCGGACAGCATCACGCCCGAGGCCGCCTGCACCAGCGTCCAGCTGCACACCCAGGTCAGCCCCGATGCCTTCGCGAATTACTGGAACGCGGCCCAGGCCATCGCGGGCGTGCAGGTCGCGCTGGGGGCCAATTCGCCGTTCCTGTTCGGCAAGGAGCTGTGGCACGAGACCCGGATCACGCTGTTCGAGCAGGCCACCGACACCCGGCCGGATGAGCTGAAGGAGCAGGGCGTCCGGCCCCGGGTCTGGTTCGGCGAGCGCTGGATCACCTCGGTGTTCGACCTGTTCGAGGAGAACCTCCGGTACTTTCCCGCGTTGCTTCCCATCTGCGAAGACGAGGATCCGCTCGCGGTCCTGGACGGCGGGGCCCCGCCCCAGCTCGCCGAGATGAGCCTGCACAACGGGACGATCTACCGCTGGAACCGCCCGGTGTACGCCGTGGTCGGCGGCACGCCGCACCTGCGGGTGGAGAACCGGGTCCTGCCGGCCGGCCCGACCATCGCCGACATCGTGGCCAACGCGGCGTTCTACTACGGGCTGGTGCGGTCGCTGACCGAGGCGCAGCGGCCCATCTGGACCCAGATGTCCTTCACCACCGCCGCGGAGAACCTGCACGAGGCCGCGCGCCACGGCCTGGACGCGCAGCTCTACTGGCCCGGGGTGGGGGACACCCCGGTGGCTGAGCTGATCCTGCGCCGGCTGCTGCCGCTGGCCCGCGAGGGACTCGACGGCTACGGCGTCGGCTCGGCGGATATCGACCGGCTGCTCGGCATCATCGAGCGGCGCTGCCTGACCGGTCAGACCGGCGCCTCCTGGCAGCTCGCCACCGTGGCGGAGATCACCAGGCGCAGCGGCGTCGGCCGGCCCGAGGCCCTGCGCCAGATGACCCAGCGCTACATCGAGCACATGCACACCAACGAGCCGGTCCACACCTGGCCCACGGGTTAAAGCCAGCTCGCAAGCTGAGCCCGCGCCCGCGCGGGCGGTTCGTCCAGCCCCGTCAGCCGGCTCGCCGGCGTTCGCCGGCTCCGCCGGCGGCGATCAGCGCCACGCAGGCCGCCGCGAGGCACAGCCCGGCCAGCCGCAGCCGGGTCAGCCGCTCGCCGAGCACCACCCGGGCCGCCGCGATGGTCACCGCCGGGTAGAGCGAGGTGAGCACGGCGGTCACCGCCAGGAAGCCCTCGTGCGTGGCGAAGAAGTACAACAGCGTGGCCGCTGCCCCGGTCACCCCGGTGATCACCGCCAGCCGCCCGGCCCGTGCCGCGGGCCGCCGGACATTCCCCGTGACCACGGCCACCGCCAGCACGGCCGCGAACTCGGCCAGTTGCGCGGCCGCGACCGGCCACAGCCCGCTGCCCGAGCCGGCCCGGTCCAGCCCGATGAACAGCAGCGCGAAACAGGCTCCCGCCGCCAGCCCGGCGAGCACCCCGGTACCCGCCGCCCCCCGAGTCCGAGACCCCGGTCCCCCGTCCCTCCCGCCCTTGTCGTCACTCTCGCCTCTATCAGCACTCTCGCCCCCATCGTCACTCTCGCCCTCATCGTCACTCCCGCCCCCGTCCGCCCGGACAGCGCTGGCGGACACGCCGAGGATGGCGGGCAGCGCCAGCGCGATTCCGGTCAGCGCCAGGGCACTGGGCCGCTCGCCGGACAGCAGGCCGGCGAGCACGGAAAATCCAGCGGCCCCGACCGCGCTCAGCGGTCCGGCCACGCTGAACGCCGCCTGGCGGAAGCCCAGGTACAGGGCCAGCACGCCCGCGGTGCCGCCGAGGCCGGCCCCGGCCCCCCAGGCCAGCGCGGACGCCGACGGCGGGTATCCCGCCGTGACCGGCAGCGCCACCGCCACCGGCAGCAGGCCGACGGTCGAGGCGACCAGGGTCACCTGGATGACCCCGGCCTGGCGCGAGGCGATCCCGGCGGCGAAATCCGAGCTGCCGTAGCCGAGCGCGGAGGCCAGCGCCAGCACGATCGCTAGCATGCCAAACGAGCCGTGCCTCTCCCGCACCCCCTCGCCGCCCGCCCCGGTCGGCCCGCCCCCGCGGGCCCGTCACGCATCAGCGGGTCACGGTGTAGGCGGACCGGCGCGCCCGCCGGGTGCGCGCCCAGTACTCGAAGGAGAAGCCCGGCCACAGCGCCCGGTTGATGCCGTCGGCGTCGAGGTACCAGCTGGCACACCCGCCCGCGCTCCAGACGGCGCGGCGCAGCCGCCGCTGCAGGCCCTGGTTGTAGCGGCGCAGCGCGGGACCGCGGACCTCGATGGTCTCGGCCTGGTCCCGGGCCAGCCCGCGCAGGCAGCTCAGCACGTGCTGGACCTGACTCTCGATCATGAACACGACCGAGGTGTGCCCGAGGGCGGTGTTCGGGCCGAGCAGCATGAAGAAGTTCGGGAACCCGGTCATGGTGATGCCGTGGTAGGCCGCCAGCGTCTGCGGGGTGAGCTTGCGGCCGTCACGGCCGGTCACGTTGAGTCCGGTGACCGATTCGATCACCTGGAAGCCAGTGGCGTAGATGATCACGTCGGCCTCGTGCGCGGCGCCGTCCGCGGTGATGACGGCGTTCTGCGTGATTGCGGTGATGTCGCTGGTGACCAGATCGACGTTCGGCCGCTGCAAGGCCGGATAGTAATCGGAGGACAGCAGGATGCGCTTGCAGCCGATGGTGTAGTCCGGCGTGAGGAGGGCCCGCAGCTCCGGGTCGGTGACCTGATGCTCGATGTGCCGCCTGGCCAGCTGCTGCAGCGGGGCCATCAGCTTCGGGTGAACCGCGAAACCGAGCGCCCGGGCCTCCAGCGCCAGGTAGATGGCGTCGCGTGCCACGCGGGCGGTCACCGGGTGAGCCTCGAACGTCTCGCGCAGCCGGGCCGGGACCGGCGCGTCCGGCCGGGGCTGGACCCACGGCGGGGTGCGCTGGAAGACGTCGAGGTGCCCGACCCGTTTGGCGATCTCGGGAATGAACTGGATCGCCGACGCGCCGGTCCCGATCACCGCGACCCGCTGGCCCGCCAGCTCGACCGAACGATCCCACCGCGCCGAGTGGAAGGCCGGTCCGCCGAACCGGCCGGCCCCCGGAATCTCCGGCAAGGCAGGCAGGTGCAGCGCGCCCCCCGCCGACACCACCGCCCGTGCCCGGTAGCTCGGCCCGGCGCTTTCCCCGGTGCTTTCCCGGGCGCTCGGCCCGGTCGCGATGTCCCAGCGCCTGGCCTCGTCGTCCCAGTCCATGTGCTCGACCGTGACGCCGTAACGGATGTGCTCGTCCACGCCGTACTTGCGCGCGCACATCCGCAGGTACTCCCAGATCTCCTGCTGCGGCGCGAACATCCGGCTCCACGACGGGTTCAGCTCGAAGGAGTAGGAGTACAGCGGCGACGGCACGTCGCACGCGCAGCCCGGGTACTGGTTGTCATGCCAGGTCCCGCCGAGGGCGTCGCTTTTCTCCAGGATCACGAAGTCGTGGTAGCCGGCCTTCTTCAGGGCGATCGCCATCCCGATACCGCCGAATCCGGCGCCCACAATCACGATCCCGGTCATGTCTGGACGATAACGCAGCCCAACCCCACCAGGCCATCCCGCCTCTTCCACGCCACCGGCGCACTCGGCCACCGGGACGGCACCGGACGCCGCCACGGCACAGCCATCGCTTCCCAACGGACCACTTAGTAGATTGAACGCACCTGTGGTGCTTCGCCCTGGGTTTACAAGCCTTCGTCCAGCGCTTCCCAGGTGAGTCGGAGCGGGAATGGGCTAATGGTGTCGATGGCCTGGAAGTCACGGCCACGGATCGCGAGCCCTTCTCTGGTGTACTCGCCGTTCGATGTGAGCAGGAGCCGTTCTACGGAGATCACGGGGCCGTCGTTGTCGGTCATCCGGACGACCCAGTAGTGCGGGATGTCGGCGGCGGCGTACTCCGCGCGCTTGTCCCGAACGTCGGTGGTGATGGAGTCGGCCGACACGATCTCCACTGCGATCAGGCAATCGGCGGCGATCGGCTTGCGTCCCCAGCGCCCCCGATCGTCGTCGATGCATCGATAGACGACCACGTCGGGACGACGGAAGTGCAGTTTCGGACTGTCGGCGATCAGGACGTCCATGTCGCCGAGCACTCGGTGGCAGCTTTGCTTGGCCCGGTCCCGGATCCGGGCAGCCTCCCGGATCGCGATAAGGAGGTTCAACTGGATCGCCTGATGGCTTGGCTCGGCAGACTCACACCGGACAATCCAGCCATCGACGACCTCAATCAGCTTGCTGGCGTCTTCCGGGAATGCCAGGTACATGTCAAGGGTCATCTGCGGCGCGTACGCCGCCGCCTTGTGATCGCTGAAGTCGAACGCTGAGGCCACGAACACAAGGTTACGCGTCGGCGTGGCCCGATCGGAGCCGCCACGCCCGCCTTTCCGCTCGCGCCGGCCCTGGTGAGGGGACGTATCCGGAGGCGGCGCGATGACGATTTCGGTGCCCGGGTCGTAGGGGATCTGCGGGGGTGCCGCAGACGATAATGCCGGCGCGTTCCCAGGTCCGCTGAGCGGTGTTGAAGGATTTCCTCGGCGATCTATCCGTCCTCGTCGAACGGCGCCCCGTTGACGGCTCAACCCGAGTGCTAATATGCTTTTATGCGCACCACTGTTGACATGCCTCCCACTTTGATGCGGGCGGCCAAGGCCAGGGCCGCCGAGCACGGCGAGAGCCTGAAGGACCTGGTCAACCGGGCGGTAGCGCATGAGCTCGGCCTTCCATCGGCACCTAAGGCGAAGGCGGGGCGCGTGACGCTCCCCTTGATCGGCCGCGGCGCCGCACCTGAGGTCTTCATCACGAACGAGGACATAGCCGCCGCCCTTGACGCGGACGACATCGACCGTTACGGACCGCGATGATCCTTATGGACGTCGGCGTCTGGCTCGCCGCGATCTGGGGGCGCCACGCGCACCATCCGGCGACGGCGGACTGGTTTGGCAGGCAGACCGGTGACCTGGTCTTCTGCCGGGTCACTCAGATGAGCCTGCTCCGGCTGCTGTCCAATCCCGTCATCATGGGCGACGACGCGGTCGACCGCAGCCAGGCCTGGCGGACCTTCGACCAGCTCTGGGCAGATGAGCGTGTCCTTTGGGCGGACGAGCCGGACGAACTGGACGCCGTGTGGCGCGCGATCTCCGCACGCGACGACAAGAGTCACAAATTGTGGGCCGACGACTACCTCGCTGCTTTCGCCCAGGCCAGCGACGCCACGCTGGCAACCCTGGACACGAAGTTCTCCGCCCGCTACCCGTCGGTACGCGTCGAATCCCTGCTCCCCTGACCGATCCCGAAGGGCACGCCAAGCGTGTATGACGCCGTATACGAGCAGCCACGCGCGCTACGAGCCATGTGCACCCCCCTATAAGCGTTTACCGACCCAACGGGCAATGCCTAGAATTATCAGTTATGGAACTGCATCAGCTCGAGTACTTTGTCGCGGTCGCTGAGGAAGCTAGCTTCACCCGGGCAGCCAACCGGGTGCACGTGGCCCAGCCGGGGGTGAGCGCCCAGGTCAGGCGGCTGGAATCCGAGCTTGGCCAGCAGCTGCTTGACCGTTCGGGCCGGTCGGTGCGGCTCACCGAGGTCGGGACGGCGGTCCTGCCGTTCGCCCGGGCCGCCCTCAGCGCGGTCGCGAACGCCCGGCTAGCCGTGGCCGAGCTCGCCGGGCTGGTGTGCGGGCAGGTCACGGTGGGCATGGTCAGCGGGTGCGCCCTGCCGGTCCTGGCCGAGTTGCTGGCCGCCTTTCACGACCTGTATCCCGGCGTGAGCATCGCCCTGACCGAGGACAATTCCGACCGCCTGATCGAGCTGCTCAGGGAGGGCCGGCTTGACCTGGCCCTGATCGGTGCGGCGGGAGCTACCGCGCCCGGGGTCGAAACCGCGGTTATCGTGGCGGAAGAGCTGGTCGCGGCGGTGCATCCCGGTCACCCGCTGGCGGCGTCCGGTTCCGTCACGGTCAATGCGCTGCGCGACCTGCCGCTGGTCAGCCTGCCCCGTGGCACCGGCGTGCGCGCGGCCCTCGACGCCGCCTGCGCGCAGGCCGGCTTCACCCCGCGGATCGTCTTCGAGGCCAGCGCGCTGCCGATGGTCGCCCAGCTGGCCACCCGTGGCCTGGGCGTCGCCATCCTCCCGGCCTCAGCCGCGACCGGCGTCGGCCCCGCGACCGCGGTCGGCCCGGCCGGCCCCGCGACCGCCGTCCCGATCATCAGCCCGTCGATACGTTCCCGCCTGGAACTCGCCTGGAACTCCGCCCCTCCCGCCAGCCCCGCCGCCCGCGCCCTGGCCGACCACGCTCAGGCCTTCGTCCGCCACCTCAGCCCCGCTCAGCCTCCCCAGTCAGAGCACCCGTGACCACCCGTGCCAGCCGACCGAGGAGCTGGCCATCGGGGTCGTGGTCCGGGTTCACCTCCGTGATCACCAGCCCGCCGAACTTCTCGCCCCCGGTGAACTCGGCCAGGGCCTCGCCGACCTGGTCCAGCGTGAGCCCGGCGAAGTGCGGGAAGTTCGCCAGCGGGAACAGCCCGGTGTGCAGCACGTCCACATCCAGGTGCACCAGGTAGGAGTCCGTCCGCCGTTCCAGGTAGGCGACGGCGTGGCGGGCCTGTCCGGCCGGATCGGTCCGCACCGCCGGGGCGGGAGCGGCGTAGAGGTGCCGGCTGACCAGTTCGGTCCACTGGCTGGTGTCCAGCTCGGCCGGGTCGAACCCGAACAGCACCACCTGATCCGGCCGAAGCAGCGGCCGGCGAGAGCCCAGGCCGGCCAGCCGGGGCGAGCCGCCGCCGAGCATGTGGGTCATGCCCATCGTGTCGGCCACCGCGGATTCGGTGCGCTCGGGGGTGGACAGATCCGCGTCGCCGTCGAAGTACACCAGCCCGGTCGGGCCGAATCCGGCCAGCACTCCGAGCGTGATCGTGCAGTCGCCGCCCAGGACGAGGGGCAGCCGCCCGTCGGCCCGGACCGCGGCCACCTCGGCCGCGACGGCCTGGGCCACGGCGACGACGCGTTCGGTGTCGCGAAGCCCGTCGTCCGGCCGAACCGGGCGGAACGGCGCCGCAGGCAGGTCACCGCGGTCCTCGACGTCCAGCCCGGCCTGGCGCAAGCCGTCGATCAGCCCCGCGGCTCGCCAGGCGGCCGGGGCCTTGTCCTGCCCGGGATTGTGCGAACCCGCCGAGGTCGGTACCCCGAGGATGCTCACTCGTCGCCGTTGCCCCATCACCGACACCTCCAGTAACGCTCTTAAATCGCTCTATACGTACTACCACAGGAGCGTACGCATAAACGGCTTAACCGCGAATTTAGCGTTACACTACGGCCATGCTCGTCGATCCGCTGTCTCCCGACGTCCTCATCTGGCTGGTCAACGAGTGGGGCGCGATCCCTCGGGCCGCGGCGGGTGAAGATCAGGCACCCTACCCGGACACCGAGCTGCTGGCCGCGTTGCTGGCGGGTTCCGGGGTCCGGTCCTGTCCGCCCGCGGCGCTGACCGACCGCGCGCTGCAACAGGTCGCCGACCGCCTGCACCGCGTGTTTGCCGCCGCGGAGCTGGGCGAGCGGGTGAACCTGGTGGCCGGCCTGCTGACCGAGACCGCGGTCACTCCCGCCCTGGACCTGGCCGACGGTCATCCCGACGCGACCTGGCGAGTGCCCGACGCCCGCCTGGCCCTGCTCGCCGCCGCGGCGCTGACGCTGCGCCACCAGCTGGCCACCCGAGACCCCGACCGGGTCGGGGTCTGCTCCGGCCGCCGCTGCGCGGATGCCTTCATCGACGCCTCACCCGCCGGGCAACGCCGGTTCTGCTCGGTGACCTGCCAGAACCGCACCCGGGTCGCCGCCTGGCGGCAAAGCCAGCGGCAGGCGCACAGCGCGAAAAGCTAAGCTACCCGCCGGCCGGTACAACTGTATGGCGTAGTTCGCGGGAGAGTAGTACTCCTCGAGCTCCGCCAGGGTTTCCGGCGTGTCCTGCACGGCCTTCACCAGCGTGGCGTGCGAGGGAAGCAGCTCGGGGCGCCAGCTCTCCGGCCGCCACAACTCCGAACGCATGAACGCCTTCGCACAGTGGAAGAAGATCGTGTCGATCTCGACCAGCAGCGCCAGCACCGGCCGGTGCCCGCGCACCGTCATCTGCTCGAAGAACGGCGCGTCCCGCAGCAACCGGGCCCGGCCGTTGATCCGCAGCGTCTCGTTCCGGCCGGGAATGAGCGAGATGATCCCCACATGCGGGTTGGACAAGATGTTGCCGTACCCGTCGGCTCGCCGGTTGCCGGGCCGTTCGGCAATGGCGATGGTGGTGTCGTCCAGGACGTGGACCAGGCGCCCGGCCGGGTCGCCCTTGGGCGAGGCGTCGCAGTGCCCGTCGGCATCAGCCGTGGCGATCACGCAGAACGGCGACGTCGCCAGCCACTCCCGGTCCGGCCCGTGCAGCCGGGTACGTTCCTTGGTCGCCGCCCGCGCCCCCGGCACCCCCAGCAGGTCCCGCAGCTCCTCCATCGAGCCGATTTCCGCATACGTCACAAACGCCCCCTCACAGCTCGGGGTAGACCCGGTCCGGGTTGTGCTCGGACAGCACGGACGGCGGTCCGATGATGGCCTTATCCGGCTCCCCGATGACCTTCTCGTTCTTGCCGTCGTAGTCGAATTTCGCCAGCACGTGCTTGATCGCCTCGAGCCTGGCCCGTTTCTTGTCGTTGCTCTTGACCACCGTCCACGGCGCCTCGGCGGTGTCGGTGAAATGGAACATCGCCTCCTTGGCCTCGGTGTAGGCCTCCCACTTGTCCAGCGACTCGATGTCCATCGGGCTCAGCTTCCACTGCCGGACCGGGTCGACCCGCCGGATGATGAACCGGGTGCGCTGCTCGGCCGGTGTCACCGAGAACCAGAACTTGGTCAGGTGCAGGTCGGAGCGCACCAGCATCCGCTCGAATTCCGGTGCTTCCCGCATGAACTCGGTGTATTCCGCGTCCGTGCAGAAGCCCATCACCCGCTCCACGCCCGCGCGGTTGTACCAGGACCGGTCGAACAAGACGATCTCGCCCGCCGCGGGCAGGTTCGGCACGTAACGCTGCAGGTACCACTGGGTCTGTTCCCGCTCGCTCGGCTTGGCCAGCGCCACCACGGTCGCGCCGCGCGGGTTCAGGTGCTCGGTGAAGCGCTTGATGGTGCCGCCCTTGCCGGCCGCGTCGCGCCCCTCGAAGACGAGGATGATGCGCTGCCCGGTGGACTTCACCCAGTTCTGGAACCGGACGAGCTCGATCTGAAGCGGGCGTTTCAGGCTCTCGTACTCGTGCCGCGTCATTCTCTCGTCGTACGGGTAGTCCTCGCGCCAGGTCTCGACCGCTCGGCCGTCCGCGTAGCGCAGGACCGGATCGTCGTGCTCGTCATCGTCGTCGACCCTCAGGCCGGCCAGCAGGTCAGGGTCGGATGCCCAGTTCGAGGGCAGCGCGTTGTACAGTTCGGCGGATTCGAGGCTCACGCCCCCTAGCACAGCACATCGCGGCCCGCTGGTCACCTCCCGGCCACGTCTTTTACCCGGCGGCTACGTTTCGTTCAAACTTTTCTCCCGAACGATCCGTGGCTTACCCCCCGCCGCACCGCAAAGAGCACATACCCGTAGCTGAGCCCCCGCCGCCCCGGATGATCCGCCAGCCAGGCCCCGGCCACCCCGGCAGGAAACTCCAGCCCGAGCACGGCCGCGAAGTCCCCCCGCGACCCGAACTCCCAGCGGCTCATCACCTCGGCTCGCACCGCTCCCCGCGCCGCCCACCAGCCATCCGTGACATCCGCCCGTCCCTGCGCCCGCTCCCGTCCCTGCGCCCGCTCCCGTCCCTGCGCCTGCCCGTGTCCGTGGGCCGCGCTGAGCCCGGCCGCCGCCCGCAGCAGCCCGGCGAATTCCCCGGCCCGGTGATCGTTGTCGACCACGACCAGCGTGCCG
This sequence comes from uncultured Actinomycetes bacterium, assembly GCA_963808315.1. Taxonomy (GTDB): domain Bacteria; phylum Actinomycetota; class Actinomycetes; order Streptosporangiales; family Streptosporangiaceae; genus Palsa-504. The sequence continues at coordinate 13,529 of CAWEFK010000018.1, forward strand.
GCCGGCCGCAGCACCCGCAGCACCTCGGTCAGCCCGGCCTGGCCTCGCGGCGGCCAGAAGTACGCGAACCTGGCGTGCACCACGTCGACGCTGGCGTCAGCCAGCGGGATGTGCTCGGCCGACCCGGCCAGGACGCGCGCCCGCCGGTCCCGCGCCCGGGCCGCCGCCAGCAGCGCCGGGTCCGGCTCGACCCCGATCACCTCGCTCGCTTCTGCGGCGTAGCCGGGCAGCCAGTACCCGCTGCCGCAGCCCAGGTCGACCAGCGTCCGGCTGGCCCACGGGGCCAGCTGCCGCATCTTCGCCAGCACTAGCCCGTCCGGATCCACCGCCCGGTTCTCCAGCTCGTACAGGTCGGGCCGGCCGCCTTGGTTCGGCGCCGGACGGAAATCGGAGAAGCTCATCACGAGCTTCAAACTATCGGTGTGTCGGCACGATGCGATGATTAGTTTAACTAGTCATCGAGGCGCTAGAATGACTACATGAATACAGCATCGCATCATGCGGTGATCTACTCCGCCCCGGCCTTGACCACTGAAGACGAGGCCGTCCTGCGCGAGATCCACCGGATGCGCAAAGAACTGCGCCACGTCCTGCGCACACCGCGCCGGTGGGAGGGAGTCCTGCGCCGCTCGGCGCTGGCCCGTGCCATTCAGGGCTCGAACAGCATCGAGGGCTACCAGGTCGATGAGGACGACGCAGTAGCTGCAGTGGACGGCGAGGATCCGATCAGCGCGGACGAGGAGACGTTCTTGGAGATCCAGGGCTACCGCCAGGCTCTGGGTTACGTTCTGGCGAAGGGCGATGACGACTACGCCACGTTCGACGCCACCGAGATCCGCGCCATGCACTACATGATGCTGAGCCACGACCACACGAAGTCCCCTGGCCGCTACCGCAAGGGACCGATCTACGTCCGCGACGAGCGACGCGACCTGGTCGTTTACGAGGGCCCCGACGCCTCCGACGTTCCTATTCTCATGGACGCGCTGGTCAAGAGCCTGCACACCGGGGTGAACAGCGATCCGGTTGTGCGCTCCGCGATGGCGCACCTGAACCTGGTGATGATCCACCCATTCAGGGACGGCAACGGGCGTATGGCGCGCGCTCTCGCGACGCTGGTACTGACTCGTTCAGACATCGGCGAACCGGAGTTCTCCAGCATCGAGGAATGGCTCGGAGCCAACACCGATGACTACTACAGCGTGCTGGCTCATACCGGCCACGGTTCCTGGCACCCGCGCCACGATGCGCACCTCTGGCTGACGTTCAACCTCCGCGCCCATCACATGCAGGCCCAGACAGTGGCGCGCCGCGTCAGCGAGGCGGGGGAGACGTGGACCGATCTCGACCGGCTACGCACGGAACACGATCTTCCCGAGCGCATGATGGAGGCGATGTTCGACGCCGTGCTCGGCTATCGCGTGCGCCGGGCAGGCTACCTGAAACGCGCCGGAGTCACCGAACAGACCGCCACCCGTGACCTAGCAGCCCTCACGTCGGCAGGCATCCTGACGGCATACGGCAACGGCCGAGGCCGCTACTACGCCGCCGGTGAACCCATCAAGCAGATCCAGCAGCGCCGCAGGGCCAGGCGAAAGCCGCTTCGTGACCCATACCCGTGGATGCGAGCCAAGCTCGCCGAACCTACCGCTTGAGACGCAAGGGCCACATACGCTACCGGTCGCCGTGCACCACGGTTCCGCCCGCCACGGTCATGACGACCGAGGTGCTGCCGATGTCGCGGGCCGGGATCGCGTACAGGTCCTGGTCGAGTACGGCCAGGTCGGCCCGCATGCCGGGGAGCAGCCGCCCGGCCACCTCTTCCTCGTGGTTGACCCAGGCCACCCCGGAGGTGAAGGCGTCGACCGCGGTGTCCACGGTGATGGCCTGATCGGGCAGGAACGGGCGCTCGCACTCGGGTGCCCGGGCCGGCCGAGGCGCTCGGACAGGACCCGGTTGACCGCGACGTGGATCTCCTGCAGCGGATCCGCGCTGGACACCGGCCAGTCACTGCCGAACGCGATTCGCGTCCCCGCCGCGGCCAGCGAGCCGATCTGGTACTGCCAGGCGGCGCGCTCGGCACCGACGAACGGGATGGTCAGCTCCTCCATCTGCGTCTCCGCGCACGCCCACAGCGGCTGGAAGTTGGCCACCGCGTCCAGCTCGGCGAACCGGCCCATGTCCCGCGGGGTGATGAACTGCAGGTGCGCCAGGTGGTGCCGGGCGATCCGGCGCGGCCCGGCCGGAAGCGCCGCCAGGGCGTCGAGCGCGGTGCTGACCGCGCGGTCGCCGATGGCGTGGAAGTGGAGCTGGAATCCCTCGGCGGCCAGCCGCCGGGTGATCTCGCCCAACGCCTCCGGCTCGAGGAACAGCCGCCCCTGGTGGTCGCCGGGATGGCCGTCCCGGTCCAGGTAGGGCGCCGACATCGCGGCGGTGAACGTCTCGCACACGCCGTCGAGCATGAGCTTGACCGTACCCGCCCGGAACCGCCCGCCCCCGAGCTGCCCGCCCCCGAGCTGCCCGCCCCCGAGCTGCCCGCGGCCGGCCTGCTCGCGCCGCGCCAGCAGGTCGTCGACTTGCTCCAGGCCGCGGCTGCGGTCCCACCACAGCGCGCCGACGACGTGGCTGCTCAGCATGCCGTAGTCGGCGGCCATCAGGTACGTGTCGAACGCGTCCGGGATGCCAAGCTCGCCCGCCGCGCCGACGCAGGCGTCCTGGAACCTGGTGATTCCCAGCGAGTGCAGGTGCGTCTGGCCGGCCAGCAGGCCCGCGATGAGCTCGGCCGGATCGGGCGGCGGCACGTGCGCCGCGACCAGCCGCATGGCCCCGTCGTGCAGCGCCCCGGTGGGCTGCCCGGCCTGGTCGCGTTCGATCCGCCCGTCGAGCGGGTCGGGTGTCCTGGCGTCGATGCCCGCGAGCGTGAGCGCGGCGGTGTTGACCCACGCGCTGTGGTGGTCCCGGTTCGGCAGGAAGACGGGGCGGCCGCCGGTGACCGGGTCCAGGTCGGCCGCCGTCGGCAGGCCGCCGGGGAACGCCGACATGGTCCAGCCGCCGCCGAGCACCCAGGCGCCTTCCGGCACCGCCGCGCAGTAGCCGGCCACCGCGGCCAGGCACTGGTGCCTGGTCCGCAGGCCCAGCAGGTTGCAGCGCAGGCTCTCCAGCCCGCCGGCCACCGCGTGTACGTGCGCGTCGCCGAAGGCGGGCAGGGCTAGCCGTCCGCGCAGGTCGATGACGCGGGTGCGCCGGCCGGTCAGCTCCTTGATCTCGTCGTCGGTGCCGAGCGCCTGGATCATGCCTCCCCGGACGGCGAGCGCCTGGACGAACCCGGACGGATGCCCCGGGGTGCGTATCTTCCCGCCCGCGAAGACCAGATCAGCCTCGCTGCCGCCCACCGCCATAACGCCGCACCCCTTGCCTCGGTCGATGCGGCCAACCTAGCAATCCATCTCGCGCCCAGGACGGAGCGAGCCTGTCCTGGCTGGGCCGGTCAGCGTGTATCACGCGGCCTTCGATCCGGCCGAGTCGGGCCAGCGATGGCCATCGGTCCAGTATTTGTCGATGTGCTCCAGCGGGCGGCCCTTGGTCTCGGGCACGAAGCGCCAGACGAAGATGATGGCCAGGCCGGCGAAGATCGCGTAGATCCAGAACGTCCAGGGCTTACCGATGGCGCTGATCAGCGACAGGAACGTGACGGTGACGAGCAGGTTCGCGCTCCAGTTGGAGACCGTGGCGGCGCTGGCGCCGACCCCGCGCAGCCGGTTCGGGAACACCTCGGCGCTCATCAGCCAGAATAGCGGCGAGATCGACAGCGAGTAGCAGGCGACGTACACAAGCAGGATCACGATTACCCACGCGCCCCAGCTCTTTGCGCCGAAGTCGAACGCCAGCCCCAGCAGCACCAGCATCGATCCCATCCCGATCAGGCCTAGGTAAAACAGCTTCTTGCGGCCTATGACGTCGACGAACGCGATGGCCGGGAAGACGAACGCGAACAAGACCGCGCCGACGTACATCGTCGGCAGCAGCGGGTTGCCGGTCACGCCCGCGTAGCCGAAGATCGTCGGGGTGTAGAACAGTACGGTGTTCGGGCCGACGAACTGCTGGAAGACGGCCAGGCCGACGCCGGCGATCAGGGCGCCGCGCAGTCCCGGGCGAAGAAGCTGGCGCCACGATGTGCCGGAGCTTTCTTCCACGTTGCTGTGCAGGAGTTCCATCTCCTGCTGCTTATGCTGCGGGTCGATCCGCTCGACGACCGCCTCGGCGTCGTCCCAACGGCCCTGCATGGCCAGCCAGCGCGGCGAATACGACATCTTCAGCATCCCGGCCGCCAGGATCGCGGCGGGTACGACGGCAGCGGCGAACATGGGGCGCCAGCCCCAGCCCGCCGAGTCAAACGCGAAGTCCAGCACATACGACACCAGGATCCCGAAAGAGATCGCGAGCTGCTGCAAGATCACCAGGCCGCCGCGGATGCTGGCCGGGGCGAGTTCCGCGATGTAGGCCGGCACCACCAGGGAGGAGGCGCCGACAGCGATCCCGGTAATGATGCGGAACGCGAGGAACGACCCCAGGTCCCAGGAGATAGAGGTCAGGATCGCCCCGACACCGTACAGCACCGCCATCGTCAGCAGCGCGTACCGGCGGCTGATCCGGTTGGCCAGCGGGCCGCCGATGAGCCCGCCGAAGACCGCGCCGATCAGCACGGCCGCCACGGCCAGTTCCTCGGTCCCGCTGCTCAGGTGAAATGCGCTCTTCAGCAGGTTTTCAGCCCCGCTGATGACGCCGATGTCGTAGCCGAACAGCATCCCGCCGATCGCCGCGATCGCGGCGACCAGATACGTGTAACGGGGGGTCTCGCGCACGGCTGACCAGGAGAAGGGGACGCTCGTTTCGCCCGACGCCACGTCGCGTCGGCTGTCCTTGGCCATTGGCTTCGTCTCCTTCTTAGATCCGCCGGTTGAAGCTCGCCCGGTTGCGCAGCGTGTACTCGCCCTCTCCGCCGGTCTCCAGGCAGGCTCGCGTGCCTTCGGGCCGCTTTGGCCTGGCCCTCCTCGCGATGTCCTCGATGCTGTAGCGGCGGGCCAGCTGACAGGCTCCGTAGGGCGCAAGCGCCCGGCTCACGCGGAGTAGCGGGAGGGCCCCGGAAAGCCTCATGATGTGCCTGCTCTCCCGGATTGTTAGCGTTAAACCGGCGCGCGGAGCCCAGCACCCGGGTGGATATCTGCCACCTTCCGAGGTGTCCGCCGCCACCCGTGGCGCGGCCGGTCGGGCGCCGTGATCGGATGGGGCCATGAAGGTACGGATCGGAGTGTCCCTGGGCCAGGCCGGAACCCCCGCGGGCTTCGCGTCGGCGGTTGACCTGCTCGAGCAGGCCGGGGTGGATTCGCTGTGGCTGCCGGAGAACGTGTACTCCCCGGTGGTGGAGCCGTTCACCGGGATGGCGTTCGCGCTCTCGCGGACGCGGAGGCTGAAGGTCGGCACCGGGATCTCGGTGCTGCCGGGACGTCATCCCGTCCTGGTGGCCAAGCAGCTCGCGTCGATAGCCGGGCTGGCGCCCGGGCGCGTGCTCCCGGTGTTCGGCTTGCAGCCGGCCCTGGCCGCCGAGCGGGTGCTGTTCGGCGTGCCCGCGGGGCAGCGCGCCGCCGTGTTCGACGAGGCGCTGATCCTGCTGCGGCGGCTGCTTACCGAGGAGTCGGTGTCGTTCGAGGGATCCTTCTTCACCGTGACCGGGGCGAGCGTCGGGGTGCGGCCGGCTAGGCCGCTTGATATCTGGCTGGGCGGCTCGGCCCCGGCGGCCTGCGCCGGGTGGGGCGGCTGGCGGACGGGTGGCTCGGTTCGCTGCTCACCCCGGCCGAGGCGGCCGCGGCAGTCACGACGATCCAGCAGGCCGCCGCCGACGCCGGGCGGGAGGTGGAGGCCGATCACTTCGGCCTCAGCGTGCCCGTGGTGCTGGACGGCAGCCCGGATGCGCTGCTGGCCTCGATCCGCCGCCGGCGGCCCGACGCCGACCCGGCCGCGCTGGTCCCGGTCGGCTGGGACGGTGCGCGCCGGCTGATCGAGCAGTACGTGGCGGCCGGGCTGAGCAAGTTCGTGGTCCGCCCGGCCGCCGCGTTCCCGGCGGGGAACGGTTCGTTCGCCGCGTTCACCGAGGCCTTCGTCCGTGAGCTGGTACCGCTGCAGAACTAGCCCCGGGATTAATCCGATGACGGAACTCCCGCCGCGTGGGCATGATGGCCCCATGACCCGGTTCGCGTCCTACGACGGCACCGAGATCGGCTACGCCACGCTGGGCGACGGGCCGCCGCTGGTGTGCCTGCCCGGCGGCCCCGGCCGGACCTGCGAGTACCTCGGTGACCTGGGCGGCCTGAGCCGCTCCCGGCGGTTGATCCTGCCCGATACCCGCGGCAGCGGCCAGTCGGCCGACGCGAGCGACCCGCTGAGCTACCGCTGCGACCGGATCGTCGGTGACGTGGAAGCGCTGCGCGCTCACCTCGGCCTGGACCGCATCGACCTGCTGGCGCACTCGGCCGCGGGTGACCTGGCCACGCTCTACGCCGCGGCGTACCCGCAACGCCTGACGCACCTGATCCTGCTTGACCCCGGCCTGGCCGCGCTCGGCGTCGAAGAAACGCAGGAGCAGTGGCGCGCGGCGCTCGAACGCCGGTCGGGGGAGCCGTGGTACCCGGCCGCGCTGGCCGCGGTGGCGAAGTCCGAGGCCGGGGACGACTCACTGGAGAACCGGCGCGCGTACCAGCCGTTCTTGTACGGCCGCTGGGACGCCGCGGCCCAGGCTCACGTCGACGTCGGGATCAGCGAGCGCGCCCAGCCGGTGCGGAAGGGCTACTTCGCCGACGGCGCGTTCCACCCGGCCGCGACCCGCGCCGACCTCGGCCGGCTCACCGCGCCGGTGCTGATGTACGTGGGCGAGCTCGACTGCCTGCCCACCCCGGAGGTCGCCGCCGCGGGCGCGGGCGCATTCCCGCACGCCACGGTGACGGTCCAGCCCGGGGCCGGACACTTCGGCTGGCTCGACGACCCGGCCTTCTTCACCGCCGCGATCACCTCATTTCTTCTTTAACCGGCGGAACGGCCGTCCCCACTCCAGCCAGGACCGGCTCGTCCCGGAGCGCGTGGTCGCGGCGGGGCAGCAGGACCGGGGTGAGCAGGATGAGCAGCCCGGCGGCCGCGATCGCGATGCGCGGGCTGGTGAGGCTGGCCAGCAGGCCCCACAGGGCGGTCAGGGCCGCGATGCTGGCGCTGCTTGTGACCGACCACGCGGACAGGGTCTGGGCGATCCGGTCCTGCTCGGTGTGCTCGAGCCGGTAGGTCGCGAGCACCGGGTTGAACACGCCGATGCAGGTCACCAGGCCGAACTGGACGACCATGACGAGCACGATCCCGGCCGCTCCGGGGCGGATGAAGGCCAGCCCGAGCGACCAGCAGGCCCGCAGCGCGCCCGCCCTGACCAGGACCTGGTGCCGGCCGAACCGCGTGACCAGCCGGGCGGCCAGCCGGGAGCCGATGAGCCCGCCCACGCACGGCGCGGCGAACGCCAGGCCGTACTGCCAGGGTGCGAACCCGAGGCGCCCGAGCATGAGGACGGCGACCACCGGGGCGGTCGCCATGATAGCCCGTTGACCCCGAGGGTGTTGAAGGACAGCGGCCGCAGCGCCGGATGGGTCAGGATGTACCGCCACCCGTCGGCCACGTCGCCGACCCGTAGGTGGCCCGCCCCGGTCCGAGCTTCGGGCTCTGGCTCGGAGCCGCCGCCCGCCCAGGTGCCGCCCGCCCAGGTGCCGCCCGCCCAGGTGCCGCCCACGCCCAGATGCAGCCGGCGCTCAGCAGGTAGCTGACCGCATCGGCCAGCACCGTCGTCACCGGGCCGAACGTCCCGATCGCGGCCCCGCCGAGCGGCGGTCCGAGCACGGTGGAGGTCCAGGTCGTGGACTCGAATCGCCCGCTGGCCACGAGCAGGTCGGCCGGCCGCACCACCGTCTTGAGGTAGGCCCCGCTCGCCGCGGGAGGCGCGGCAGATGACGAGACACAGGAGCTGGGCGAAGCTGAGCCAGCGAGCCCGAACGCGGCCGGGATGGACATCAGCGCCGCGAACCTGGTCAGGTCCATCGCCACCATCACCGGCCGCTTCCGGCGGGACTCCACCCACGGTCCGAGCGACACCGCGACCAGCGCTCCCACCGCGAGCCCCGTCGCGGCCAGCACCGACACCTCGGCCGGCCCGGCGTGCAACACCAGGATCGCGATCAGCGGGAACGCGCCGAACCCGATGCCCGATCCGTACACGCTGACCGCGTACGCGGCCCAGAGCCACCCGAACTGCCGTCCCAGCGATCGCCTGCCCGTCATGCCCCCGATCCAAGCGAGCGGGTGGCCAGCGCCGGGCAAACAACCGTCGCGCCGGCGAGCCACACCGGGACGTTGTGCGGTGCCGGCCGGCCCGGACCTCGGCTAAGGTCGGTCGGCATGGACCTCGACGCCGTGCGTACCTTCGTCGCCGTCGTGGACACGGGCCGGTTCGCCGCCGCCGCCGATGAGGAGGCGGTCACCCAGCAGGCCGTCTCCAAGCGCATCGCCGCGCTGGAGAAAGACCTCGGCGTGCGGCTGTTCACCCGCACGGCGCGCGGCGCCCGGATCACCGTGGACGGGCAGGCGTTCCTGCCGTCCGCCCGCGAGCTGCTCCAGGCGGCCGAACGAGCCGCCGCCTCCCTGCGTCCCGACCGCCGCGCGCTGCGCGTCGACGTGATCAACCCGCGGATCGGGTCGGCCCGGCTGCTGCGCGACTTTCACCGCGCGCATCCGGAAATCGAGCTCGATGTCGTGACCCGTCTGCTCGACGTCGGCGCGGCTATCGCCGCGGTCCGCTCCGGCGAGATCGACGCGTCGTTCCGCGCCGTGACCGTGGCCGCGCAGCAGTTACCGGCCGGCATCGAGGTGATCCGCGCGCTCGATGATCCCCTTCAGTTCCTGGTCGGGCCGGCCCACGAGCTCGCCGCCGCCCGCGCGGTGACGCCCGCCGGGCTGGCCGGGCACCGGATCTGGACGCCGGGGATCGTTCCCGGGACCGAGTGGGCGGCCTTCTACGACGAGCTCGCCGCCGCGTTCGGGCTCACCATCGACCCGGTGGGACCCAACTTCGGTACCGACGCCATGCTCGAGGTGATCGCCGGTTCGCCGTCGCTGGCGACCTTCGTCAGCGAGCAGATGCGGCTCGTCTGGCCCGCCCACTATGACCTGCGGCGCATCGCCGTGCGCGACCCGGTCCCGGTCTACCCGCACTCGCTGATCTGGCGCCGCGGCAACCCGCACCCCGCCCTGGCCGCCCTCCGCGGCTACCCCGCCGCCACCCGGCCCGCCCACCCCAACCCCGCCACCCGGACCTCACCCTGGACCCCACCCGGGACCCCACCCTGGGCGCAGACCCCAGCCGCCACACGAGCGCTGCGCAGCTAACATCCGCCCCAGCTCCGCGGTGCCAAACCCCAAACCTGGCTACGATGGACCATAGGTGTTGCGTCAGCAACACCAATGGACCCTCGTTGTCCCTCGGAGCGGAGCCGCCCGGTTGCTGCGGGACTCGCTCGGCGGCTTTCTGTGCATGCGGTAGTGCAGGACGAGGAACGGGAGGCCGAATACCCAGAACGCGTGCTCGGCTCGCAGCTGGCCGTCCTGCACGTAGATGTCGAGCCGTTCGGCGAAGCCCCGGACGGCCGCCGTGGTCAGCTCCGCAGTCTGCGGGTCGATGTAGGTCAGGTAGTGGCCCGGCTGGTCATCCTCGCTCCGGCTGTCCAGGACCAGTCCGCCGCCCGGCCGGGCCTGCGGTGCCAGGGTGGCGGTGAAGCTGGCCTGCGGCAGCGGAAACCCGACGCTGACGTAGCCGCGGCCGCGGTGCCGGTAGGTCGTGTAGATGCCCACGTAGATGGGCTCGCCGGTGTCGGCCGCGGACCTGATCCAGCCCCGGACCGCGATCGTCTCGCCCGCCCGCGACGCGCCGGTCCCGGCTGTCTGGGGCACGCCGTCCCCGGCTGTCTGGGGCGCGTGGTCCGCGGCTGTCTGGGGCGCGTGGTCCGCGGCTGTCTGGGGCGCGTGGTCCGCGGCTGTCTGGGGCGCGCCGTCGCCGGTGACCCGGACGGTTTCCGCGTGGTCGACGGCGGTGATGGTGTCGATCCGGCTGTGGACCCCGTGCTGGGCCTCCCGCTGGCTCATCGGCACGCTGGCCTGCCCGAGCGGCCGGGCCAGCAGCGTCCGGTACAGCAGGTAGCCGGGGCGGACCCACAGCCGCCACTCAGGCACGATGTCCAGGGCGAACCGGGTGGTGTGCTCGTAGAACTCGCGGACCAGCGGGTCCGTCCCGGCCGGGTCGAAGGACGGCCCGGCCAACTCGTCCAGGGTGGCGATGATCCCGACGTCGGCGACGTCGGCCGCATAGGTGCCGCCCAGGACCTCCGCCAGGGACCGCATGTAGCCGGTGCCGACGTACCGCGTCTGGCTGGCCAGCGGGACGACGAACGGCACATCCGCGGGCTTGACCCGTTCAGCCAGCAGGCTCACCTGCGGGTCGCGGAACACCAGCGCGGATATCACCCGGTATCCGACCACCGCCGCGGCCGCCGCCACCGCCCCGGGCACCGCACCGCCCGCCCTCGCGCCGGGCACCGCACCGCCCGTCCCCGTGCGGCGCAGCCGGGTCAGGGCCAGGCCGATCGCGATCCCGACGGCCGGGCCGAGCGCGACCTTCTGGGGGCGCAGGCCGAGGGCCCCGGCGGCCGCGCCCGCGGCCGCCGCTACCGGCACCGGGCCGGCTCCGGCCCGCTCCGCGGCCCAGCCGAGCGGGGCGGCCAGGGCACCGCTCATGACGATGCGGGACCATAGGGCCGGAATCTGGCCCGGCCGCTGCGTGGCCCGGGCCACCGCTTCGGCGGCACCGAGGCCGGCCGCGCCGGTCAGCACCCCGGCGGCGGTGGCGGTCCGGCCGCGGTGCGCGGTCAGGGCTGCCCCGGCCAGCCCGCCGATGCCGCTGGCGATGCCGATCTGCTGCGCGCGCCCCGGACCAGCCGCGTGATCCTGTGCCACGACTGGAACCTACCGCGTGCGGAACAAGCCCGGCGGTCAGCCGGTTAAGAATCAGCGATCGGAGGAGTCAATGAGCATCAACCAAGCAGACCAGGCCGGTAGTGCTGAGGCCGCCACCCCGCTGCTGCCCGTCACCCAGCTGCGGAGCCTCGGCGACGCGAACGCGGCCGTGTGCACCGACGGCTTCTGCGAGGTGCCGCAGGCAGCGGCAGCGGGACAGCCAGCGGCGACGGGAGCGGACGAGTGAAGGTCGAGATCTGGTCAGACGTGGTCTGCCCGTGGTGCTACATCGGCAAGCGCCGGCTCGAGCATGCGCTGCGCGAGTTCGAGCACGCCGACGAGGTTACGATCGCCTGGCGCAGTTTCCAGCTGAACCCGGACACCCCGGCCGGGACGGCGGTGCCTACCTCGAAGTACCTGACCGAGAGGTTCGGCCCGCAGGCCAGCCAGATGACCGGCCGGGTGGCCGAGCTGGCCCGCGCCGAGGGTCTCGACTTCGACTTCGACTCCGCCCTCACCGTGAACACGCTGGACGCGCACCGCGTGCTGCACCTGGCCGCCGACCTCGGCGTGGGCGACGCGGCCAAGGAACGGCTGCTGCGCGCGCACTTTACTGAGGGCGCCGACCTGTCAGACCACGAGACGCTGATCCGGCTGGCCGGCCAGGCCGGGGTCGACCCCGAACGCGCGCGGGAGGTCCTGGCCGGCCCCGAATACACCGACGCCGTCCGGGCCGACATCGAGCTGGCGCAGGCCTTCGGCGCGACCGGCGTGCCGTTTTTCGTCATCGACCGCAAGTACGGCATTTCGGGCGCCCAGCCCGCCGAGACGTTCCTGCAGGCCCTGCGGACGGCCTACGCGGACGAAACGCAGGACCGGGGCGCCGCGGCGCCGCACTAATCCGGCTCGCCCGGTCACCGGACTAAGCTCGGGCCGATGCGAATCACGTCGCTCGGCCTCCGGACGGACGTGGCGCTGCGGGTGCTCGAAGGCGCCGAGGTCATCGACCGCGGCGATCACCTCGTCGTCCGCAGCCTGCACAACCCGGACTTCTGGTGGGGGAACTTCCTCCTGCTGCGGACGATGCCCGAGCTCGGCACCGCAGGCCGCTGGCTGGGCCGGTTCGCCGCGGAGTTCCCGGTAGCCAGGCACGTCGCGCTGGCCATCGACACCACCGACGAGCGGGCCGCGATACCCGGTGATTTCTCCGCCGCCGGGCTTGAGTCATATCACGCCACCGTGCTGACCTGTGCCGACCTCCGGCCGCCACCGCATCGCAGCGTCGGCGCGCAGCTCCGGCCGCTGGATTCCGACACCGACTGGCAGCAGTCCTACGAGCTTGGCGTCCGCTGTTTCGGTGACGACGGGGCCCAGGATTACCTGAAGCGCCGGGCCGCCGCCCGGCGGCGGCTGACCCAGGCCGGGAGCGGCGCCTGGTTCGGCGCCTTCTCGGGCGGCCGCCTGCTGGCCCAGCTCGGGGTGTGCGACGCGGGCAGCGGCTTCGCTCGTTACCAGGACGTCGAGACCGACCCGGCGACCCGCCGCCAGGGCCTGGCCGGGACGCTCGTCGAACACGCGGGGCACTACGCTCGCGCGGTGCTCGGCGCGAGCACCCTGGTCATCGTGGCCAACCCCGCGGGCGTGGCGATCAGGCTCTACCGCGCCTGCGGCTTCACCGACGCGCAGAGCCAGCTCACCTGCGAACGGCCACCGGCCTGCTGACGCCGGCCCGCGGCGTTCGGCGGACCCGGCGGATGAGCCACGGCCCGTTCGGGGCGGTCGCGCAGCCACGTGGCCGCTCTTACCTTTGCGGAGCGGACCGCCGGTGCCGGCTGCGGGTGTAGCGGTGCCAGGGATCCCGCATCGCGGCGCAGGTCACGATCAGTGCGGCGGCTGTGACGGCGTACCAGCCGATGGTCACGCGATGCGGGCCGGCGGGCGGGTGGACCAGGAAGTCCGCGGTGAGCGGGGTGTACCAGGCGAACGCGATGACCGCGAAGCTCGCGGCGGCGGCGGCGCCGCCGCCGAGGTCGGCGAAACGGGAGCGGGCCACGCAGGCGGCGGCGGCCACGGTGATCGCGGCCCACCCGATGAGCTGGGCGACCAGCGCGCTCAGCGGTTCGTGCGGGTCCCGGGGCACGTGCGGGGAGATGGCCGGGGCCATGATGCGCAGCTGCGCCCAGCAGGTTACGGCCAGGACGGGGGCGGCGAGCAGGAGGTGGCCGGCCGGGATCACCCAGGCCGGGACGGGGGTGGCCCGGGCCAGCGGCCGGAACGGGACGTAAGGGACGAAGGCCAGGGCCGCGGCGGCGGGCAGCAGGCACAGGCGGACGGTGCCCTGATCGAGCCAGAAGGTGGCCTGGTAGCGGGCGGCGATGCGGACCAAGATGGTGAAGATGGCGATCGTGGCCAGGCAGCCGGTGATCAGGGTGACCCACGGCATCGTCCGGACGAGGTAGCGGGCGAGTAGCGGCAGCGCGCGGCGCCAGCACAAGCGCGACCGCGGGGTGCGGCGGGCGGACTGGGCCCTTCTCCCGGCGGGCAGCAGCGCCGCGTCATCGCACTCCTCGGCCCCGGGTCTCACGGCCGGCGCCGTTTCGGGGTTCCCATACCCTCTCTGTCGCAGCAGCGGGCACATCCGGTTCATCAGCTACGACAAATAAGCCCGGCATCGGCTCAGGAGCGGACCGCGCGGCCTGCGGCGAGCGTTCACGAGGCGGTGACGGTGAGCCACTGTCCGTTCGGAATAAGTCGGTTTTCCGTGACCACTGCCGAGACAAGGTCGGCCGGGGTGATGTCGAACGCGTAGTTGAGCGCCTTGGTGCCGGCCGGGGCGGCCGGGACGGTGACCTCGGCGTCCGCTCGCAGCTCGATCGGGATCGCCGTGCCGGTCGGGGTCGCCTCGTCGATGGTCGATTCTGGCACCGCGACCAGGAACGGGATACCGGCCCGGCGGGCGGCCAGCGCCAGGCCGTAGGTGCCGATCTTGTTGGCCACGTCGCCGTTCGCGGCCACCCGGTCGGCGCCCACCACCACCGCGTCGACCCGCCCCTGGCTGATCAGGAACGGTCCGGCGCCGTCGCAGACCAGCCGGTGCTCGATGCCGAGCTGGCCGAGTTCCCAGCAGGTCAGCCTGGCCCCCTGCAGCAGCGGCCGGGTCTCGTCCACGATCACCTGCTCCAGCGCGCCCTGCTCGTGCAGCGCGCGGATGACCCCGAGCCCGGTGCCCCAGCCCAGGCAGGCCAGGGCGCCGGTGTTGCAGTGGGTATGCACGCGGAGCCGCCGGCCCGGCGAGTCCGGCCCGCAGGCCTGCCTGAGGTAGGCCGCGCCACGCTGGCTGATCTGGTGGCTGACCGCGGCGGCGAACTCGACGACGGCCAGGGCGGCGGCCTCGACGGCCTCGTGGCCGTCCGGAATGCTCGCCGCGACCGCCGATACCTCGCGTCTGAGGTTGACCGCCGTCGGCCGGGCGTCGGCGATCCGCTGGACCTGCGCCTGCAGCCGGGCTCCATCCCAGCCCTCGCGGCCGGCCTGGCGGACCGCCAGCGCCACGCCGAGCGCGCCCGCCGCGCCGAGGACAGGCGCGCCCCGGATCGCCAGCCGGGTGATCGCCTCGACCAGCTCGTCGACTCCGGTGATGCGCAGCACGCGGACCTGGTGCGGCAGCGCCGTCTGGTCCAGCGCCTCGATGTTCCCGTCCCGCCAGGCGAGCACGTCAGGTGGGTTCATACCGTTGAACCTATGCTGCTTGAGCGCGTGCGTGACGATGTGGTCGGCCTCTGCCGGGAGCTGGCCTCATCGGGGCTGGTGGTGGGGACCTCGGGTAACGTGAGCGCCCGGGCCGGCGACCTGGTGGTCGTGTCCCCGAGCGGGGTGGACTACGCGGAGCTGACCGCGGGCCTGGTCGGCGTGCACCGGCTGGACGGCACCCCGGTCGAGGCGCCGCTGCGGCCGACCAGCGAGCTGCCGCTGCACCTGGGAATCTACGCCGCCACGGGGGCGGCGGCGATCGTGCATACCCACTCCGTCGCCGCGACGGCGTTGTCGACGGTGGCGGATGAACTGCCCGCGATCCACTATCAGGTGGCGATGTTCGGCGGTCCGCTGGCGGTGGCACCGTACGCCACGTTCGGGAGCGAGGAGCTAGCTCGCAACGTGGTGACGGCGCTGCGCGACCGGACCGCCTGCATCATGGCTAACCACGGCGCGGTGACGACCGGCCCGGACCTGAGATCGGCCCTGACCGGCTGCCGTTACCTGGAGTGGCTGTGCGAGGTGTACCTGCGTGCGCTGGCGGTGTGCGAGCCCGGCCACAGGCCCCGTCGCCCGCGTGTGCTGCCGGCGGCCGAGATCGCTCTGGTGGCCGGCCGGTTCGCGGGCTACGGGCAGCGAACGGGCGAGCGGGCCTAGCAGCGTCCTTCGTAGGCCCCGCTGGTGTACGTGGTCCACGCGCCCCAGTTGTACCCGTCGTCCGAGATGGCGATCGCGGCCTTGGCGTTGCCGATCGGGTTGTACGTGGCCTCGGCCGGCCCGTGCACGCCGTTGATCTGCCAGTAACCGTAATCGTTGGTCGGGCTGTGGGCGTACTGACGGCCGCCGGATTCGGCCATCGCGATCTCGGCGGCCATGAAGGCCTCGCTGGATCGTCCGCCCGCCTCTTCCCACAGCTTCTCCAGGCCGGAGCAGCCGAGGTTGCCGCTCAGGCTGGTGGAGGAGGTGAGCACGGTGGCCTTGGGCTTGGCCTTGGGCTTGGCGCTGGCCTTGGCGTGCTTCGGCGTGTAGGACGACGCCGTGCTGGGTGCCGCGTGGGGAATCGTCAGGGACTCACCCACGTAGATCTCGTTCGGGTTGTGGATCTTGGACCTGTTCGCGTCGTAGATCCACCCCCAGTGCGAGTAGGTGCCGTACTCGCGCTCCGAGATCGCGGACAGCGAGTCTCCGGACCGGACGGTGTACGTGCGAGTAGCCGGCTGATCACGCCGGACCAGAGCGTCGGTGCGGGCAACCGTACGCACCTGCTGCTCGGCCACGGTCGCGGTCTTGGCGGACGCGGTGACGGCGGCGTGCGCCTGCGGCGCGGCGACCATGGCACCCGCGATCGCCACCACGGGGGCGGCCTTGCCTGCCTTCTCCGCGACCTTCTCGACCTGCGACGGCGTGGTGTGCCTGGCCGGTTCGTCGGATCTTCCGCGTCCGGCGGTCGACGTTCGTTGAATCCACAGAACTCCCCAACTTGTTTCCGTGCCCGCCTAGCGGGAAACCCAGTGCTGGGTCCTGTCGACGAGCCTGGTCAGGTTACTTTCCGCAACCGATGAGGCTTTTTTACGCTCTCGGTGGTCTGTGCTGTCTGCGGCAGCATGGCATCAACGATCGGAGCCTCGCAGGCAAATCGAGGTATTTCTGTAACTCATCTGTGATCTCTAGGCAGATAGCCCGCCGGTCCTGAAATACTGCCGGGTGTGACCTCTCGTGACGTTAGATACTTCGAGGACTACGCGCTCGGCAGTACGCATGAGTGCGGAACTGTCAGTATCGACGAAGCTAGCATCATAAATTTCGGTAAAGAGTTCGATCCACAGCCGTTTCACGTCGATCCGGGGGCAGCCGCGCTCGGGCCGTTCGGCGGGTTGATCGCCAGCGGCTGGCACACCGCCGCTCTCACCATGCGGCTGCTCGTGGAGAACTACCTCTCCGCCGAGGCCAGCCTCGGCGGAGCGGGCGCCGACGAAATCCGCTGGCCCTATCCGGTCCGGCCGGGGGACACGCTCCGTGTCCGAGCCACGGTGGTCGAGTCCAGGAGATCGCTGAGCAGACCGGACCGGGGCATCATCAAGACGCTGGCCGAGACGGTCAATCAGGACGGCCGGACGGTGATGCGGTGCACCGCGATCAACTTCCTGCGCGTCCGCCCGGCGGACAGCGGCTAGCCGAGCCTGGCCGTCCGCTTCCTGGCCGTCCGCTTCCTGGCCGTCCGCTTCCTGGCCGTCCGCTTCCTGGCCGTCCGCTTCCTGGCCGTCCGCTTCCTGGCCGTCCGCTTCCTGCGCGTCCGCTTCCTGCGCGTCCGCTCCCTGCGCGTCCGCTCCCTGCGCGTCCGCTCCCTGCGCGTCCGCCCGCCGGACAAGACGTGACAATTCAGACACCGCTTAGGAATTCGAATTATCGTGGATACTTACCTGCCCTATGAGGGTAGTAGTGATCCACAATCACAGCGGACCCGGGCAGGGGGCCGGGTGGTTGAGACAGGTGGGGGGCGCGAGGCCAGTGGGATTAGGGGGGCCGGGCGGCGGCGGGTGATCAGCCGCCGCCGGCTTGACTGGATTCCTCCGGGACAGGCGATTGACTGTTGCGTGCTGCACCAGGCAGGGCCTGGCCTCATGCGGTCCGCCGGGAGATAGTAGGACGAGACCGACGTCAGCCAGGAAAGGGGACACCTCCGATGCTCTACGCCTTCGGATTCGAGCGAGTCGGCGTGGTGGTAGGCGATCTGTACTTCGTTGACCCGGCACCGGGCCCGGGCCAGGAGGGCGCCGAGCACGGCGTCCGGCTCGAGCTCAGACTCCTCGAGCGGGGCGCGCTCAGGGGATCGATCTACTCGGCGCAGCCGATCGAGGTCGGCCAGCCGCTCTGGCGCGTTGACTTCCTTGAGTCGGTCGCGGGCCGGGCGGGCAGCTTCGACCGGACCCATCATCATCCGGTGTTCAGCGGCTGGGAACCCAACAGCCGGGTCTTCGTCAGGGAACTGTCCGCGGACCCGCTGGGCTGGCTGGGCGGCAAGCTCGCGGACCTAGCGGAGCTGGTGGCGTCAGCCGGGTTCCCGGCGGATGTGCTTGACCCGGACGACGCGGACAGCCTGCGCGCCGTCGCGCCGGAGATCGTGGACGCGACCCGCAGGCTGCTCGAGCGGGTGCAAGCCGGTCAGCTCGGCCGGCCGCCCCGCGACGAGGTCCTGGCCGGCGCCAGCGCCGGCGGCGGGGCTGCGGCTGGGGCGGCGGGGGACGTCGCGGCCGCGCCGGTCAGCATCCGGGCTGGCTGGCTCTAGCCGGGCTGGCTGTGGCAGGGCTGGCTGTGACAGGGCCGGCTGTGGCAGGGCCGGCTGTAGCCGGGCGGGCTGTGGCAGGGCTGGCTGTAGCCGGGCTGGCTGTGGCAGGGCGGGCTGTGGCAGGGCGGGTTCGGGGCATGGCAAGCTGGGCTGGTGGTCAGGGACACGACGCGGCGGCTGATGCTGCTGCGGCACGCCAAATCAGACTGGCCGGACGTCTCCGACCATGCCAGGCCGTTGGCCAAGCGCGGGCGGCGAGACGCTCCGGCCGTCGGTCGCTGGCTGCGTGAGCACGGCTACCAGCCGGACGTCGTGGTGTGCTCGACCGCGCGCCGGACGCGGCAGACCTGGGAGCTGATGGCGCCGGAACTCGGCGGGTCGCCGACGGTGACGTTCGAGCCGCGGGCCTATGACGCCAGTGCCCTGACCCTGCTGTACCTGGCGCGCGAACTGCCGAGCCCATGCCGGGCCGCGCTGCTGATCGGGCACAACCCAGCCATTTCCGAGCTGGCCGCCAGCCTGGCCCTCGGCCCGACGGACGGCCCGGCGGAGAGCGTGGCGGAGGTCTTGGCGGACGGCGTGGCGGACGGTGTGGCGGGACCGGCCGCCGGAGACGGCGCGCTGCCGCCGTCGCTCATCAGGTTCCCCACCGCCGCGGTAGCGGTCCTGGAAGTCGGCGGCGACTGGCCTGACCTGACGGCCGGACGTACGCGCCTGCTCGACTTCACCGCCCCCGCGTAATTCAGGCGTGTGCCAGCTGGTCAGCCTCGGGGATCGATCCGGGACGATCCTTCTCGAGAGCGGTAATATCGCGCTTCAGCGCACCCGCGTATACGGTCTCGACCGGGCCGGCGGGGTCACAGTTCTGTTCGGCCGCCGCGTAGTTCTGAGCGTCCGATTCCAGCTTGCCAGGGAGGACGTGACCGGTCAGGATCTGAGGTGGTGCAGGAGCCGGTGCCCGACGCAGGCCGGAATGGCGGGGCGGCCCCCGCCGGTTAGTAGGAACGTCGCCCATCGTAAGGAGAGCACCGTGTCCCTGACCTTCCCACCTGGCCCGCTGTCCGGCCGTGCGCCGGAGACCGTCAACTACCGGATCGACGGGCCCGCGCACCGGCTGCTGATGCAGGAATTCCCGCGCCGAGTGCGGGCGACCTTCGCCGGCCAGGCCGTATTCGATACGACCCGGGCGGTGCTCCTGCACGAGACCGGGATCCTGCCTCAGGTGTACGTGCCGCAGACCGACATCCGGGCCGACCTGCTGCACCCCACCGACCACCACACCTACTGCCCGTTCAAGGGCACCGCGTCCTACTGGTCCGTGTCCGTCGGCGATCAGGTCGCGGAGAACGCGATCTGGGCGTACCCGGAGCCGAACCCGGAGTCCCGCTGGCTGCAGGGGTATGCCGGTTTTTACTGGGACGCCATGGATGAGTGGTACGACGAAGACGAACGCGTCGAAGGCCACATCCGCGACCCGTACCACCGCGTCGACGTGCGCCGCTCGTCCCGGCCCGTCCGGGTCCGGCTCGGCGACACGGTGCTGGCCGAGAGCCGCAGGCCGCTGCTGCTGTCCGAGACCGGCCTGCCGAACCGCTTCTACCTGCCCGCCGCCGACGTACGGCAAGACCTGCTCGAACCCAGCGACACGCACACCGTGTGCGCCTACAAGGGTACGGCCTCGTACTGGTCGGTCAGCGCGGACGGCCACAAGCTCGCCGACGCCGTCTGGTCCTACCCGCAGGCCGAGGGGGACTCCGCCGCCATTGGCGGCTACCTGTGCTTCGGCCACGACGACCTGGTCACCGAGGTCGGCGACCCGGGCGAGCCCGGCTGACGAGCCGCCCCGCCGGAGCCCGGCGGGCGCCGGGAGACCCGGCCGACCGGAAACCCGGCCGGGCTAGGCGGCCACCGGCTCTTTAACCTGGCGCTCGCTTTCCCCGGCCGTCCCGGCTCCCGCGGTCTGGCTGACCGGCATCTTGCTGACTGCCGCTGCCGCTGCCGCCGCTGCCGCTGCGGCCTGGCTGACGGGGGCGGTGACGGGGGAAGCCGGCGCGGCGGCCGCGGCCACGGGCCTGCGGGGCTCGCGGGCGACGAAGAAGATGATGACGATCCACGCGATCAGCGCCGTGAGCGGGACCACGGCCATGAGGGCGAGCTGCCAGGCGGACAGGGCCGAGTTCACGTTAGACATGGGATGAGATTCCCTCCGGGTAGGTAAGGCGGTCCCGTACCGAGCCAGCACACCGCAGCAGGCCACAGGGGCCACAGAGGCCAAGGTCCCGTCCCGGGCTGACTTACGCCACCCGCCACCCGCCACCCGCCACCCGCCACCCGCCACCCGCGAGTGGCGGGCCACCTGAACCTCAGGTGACCCGCCACGCACGGACGGAAGCGTCCTCGCCGCTACTCGGCGCCGAACGACTTGATCTCTGCCTCTTCGGCCTCGGTGAGCTCGCGCGGTACCTCTCCGCGGGCGTGCTTGGCGTTCTGCACCTGGTGCCGGATCTGGTCGACGATCTCCGGGTTGGCCAGTGTCGTGATGTCGCCGACGTCGGCGAAGTTGGACGTGGCGGCGATGACCCGGCGCATGATCTTGCCGGACCTGGTCTTCGGCATGTCGGGCACGATCCAGATGTTCTGCGGCCGCGCGATCTTGCCGATGTCGGTCTCGATCGCCTTCTTGACCTTGGCCTCGATCTCGGGGCTGGCCTCGATGCCGGGCTTGAGCGAGATGTACATCTCGACCGCGCGGCCGCGCACGTCGTCGATGACCGGGACGGCGGCCGCCTCGGCGACCTCCTCGACCGCCAGCGCGGACGACTCGAGTTCCTTGGTGCCGAGCCGGTGCCCGGCCACGTTGATCACGTCGTCGACCCGGCCCAGGATGCGGTAATAGCCGTCCTCGGCCTGAAGCGCGCCGTCCCCGGCGAAATAGGGCCAGTCGTGCCAGTCCTTGCTGTCCGGGTCCTTGTTGTACTTGGCGAAGTAGGTGGACACGAACCGCTCCGGCTGGCCCCAGATCGTCTCGAAGACGCCCGGCCACGGGTTCCGGACGCAGATGTTGCCGGCCTTGCCGCTGCCCTTCGGGATCGACTCGCCGTCCTCGTCCTTGATGTCGAAGTAGATGCCGAGCGCGGCCGGGCCGCAGCTGCCTGGCTTCATCGGGTTCAGGGCGGGGAGCCCGGTGCCGATGAAACCGCCGGTCTCGGTCTGCCAGTAGGTGTCCACGATGACCGCTTCGCCCTTGCCGACCGAGTCGTAGAACCAGCGGTAGACCGCGGGCTCGATCGGCTCGCCGACCGTGGTCATGTGCTTGAAGTGGAAGTCGTACTTGGCCGGCTCGTCCGGGCCCACCTTGCGCAGCATCCGGATCGCGGTGGGGGAGGTGTGGAAGATGTTCACCCCGAGCCGCTCCGCGATCCGCCACGGGCGGCCGGCGTCCGGGTAGTTCGGCGTGCCCTCGTAGATGACGCTGGTGGTGCCGAGCGAGAGCGGGCCGTAGACGATGTAGGAGTGGCCGGTGATCCAGCCGATGTCGGCCATGCACCAGTACGTGTCGTCCGGGTGAATGTCCTGGTAGAACTTCGACGTACCGGCCACGTAGGACAGGTAGCCGCCGGTGGAGTGCTGACAGCCCTTCGGGCGGCCGGTGGTGCCGCTGGTGTACATCAGGAACAGCGGGGCCTCGGCCGGCATGGAAACCGGCGCGACGACCGCGCCCCGGTGGTCGGCGAGCAGCTCGTCGACGAAGAAGTCCCGGCCTTCGACCATCGGCGTCTCGGACGAGTACTGGCCCGGGAAGCGCCGCCAGACCAGCACCTTCTCGACCTCGGTGCCCTCCTTGCGGGCCGCCTCGATCGCCTCGTCCGCCTTGACCTTATGGTCTTGCACGGCGCCGCTGCGGTAGTAGCTGTCCATGGTGATCAGGATCTTGCTGGTCGAGTCGGCGATGCGGTGCCCGCAGGCCGCCCCGCTGAACCCGCCGAACACCTGGGAGTGGATCGCGCCCGAGCCGGGCGCAGGCCAGCATCGTCGACCGGCAGCTCGGGCACCATCGGCATGTGCAGGGTGATCCGGTCGCCGGCCTTGACCCCGGCGTCCTGCAGCACCGCCGCGAACTCGTTGACCTGGCGGTAGAGCTCCTGGTAGGTGATCGACGACGTGGGCCGCGTCCTCGGGCTCGGGCACCCAGATCAGCGCCGCCTTGTTCTTGTGCTTGGCCAGATGCCGGTCCACGCAGTTGTAGCTGGCGTTCAGCTTCCCGCCGGTGAACCACTTCCAGAACGGGGCGTTGCTGGTGTCCAGCGTGGTGTGCCAGTACTCGTCCCAGGACAGCAGGTCGGCGTATTCCCGGAAGCACTCAGGGAAGTTCTCTTCGGCGAACCGGTCGCGGATGGCCGGGTCGGAGGCGTTCGCCTGGCCGATGAACTTGGGCGGCGGGAGAAAGTAGCCCTCCTCACGCCAGTGGACGGCGATGGTTGCCTCGGAAGATCCGGAAGAGTCCGTTTCTTCTTCGGCGGTCTGCCCGTGAACTTCTTCGGCCATTGGGAGTCCCTCCGCATGCGGTTACGTTCGAGGTGTTAACGCCGGAAGCAACTCCAAACTTAACGCTAGCGGGCAGCATCCTCCACGGTCACGGCCGACGGATCTGACCGTTCCGGCCGACTTGGGTCGAGGCCGAGGCGGGCAGGCTAACGCTGAGTACGCGGGTGACGGCGAACGCAGCTCAGGAAAGGCGCCAGTCCAGGCCGGTCATCCGCATGATCTTGAGCAGCGGCGGCCGGGCCGAGGTGAGCTTGAGCTGACGTCCGGCCTGCCGGGCGTGCCGGGCGACCTTGGCCAGCACCCCGAGACCCGAGGCGTCGCAGAAGGTCAGCCCGGACAGGTCCACGGTGACCGGGACCTGCCAGGAGTCGATGACCTCGCTGATATAGGCGTAGGCCTTCTCCGCGGTGGCGATGTCTAGTTCGCCGGTCACGCTGATGATCTGGTATCCGTCGGCGCCCATCCGGCTGGACAGCTCGAGCTGGACCGGCTCGAGGGTGACCGGCTCGAGCAGCACCGGCTCGGGCTCAGCCGGACCGCTGGTCGCGGACCGAAGCGGAACGAGCGCAGGCTGGAACGGAACCGGCTCCCTGCGCGGTGCGGTAATCATCACTGCATCACTTCCCCCGTCTGGCACTGCCACGTCTGCGTTGACGCGGTTCAGCGGACGAATGATCACGTGGTACTCCAACCCGTTGTCCCGTTAACGTCAGCGGCCCGGCATACCTTCCTGGTGCCGCCGAACCGAGACATGCACCCCAGGGCCCCGGACACTGAGATGCTCGTCCTGATTCTGGCACCAAGCCCACAACCTGTGCAAATAATAAAAACCCCGGATACTGGGCTGATATCGGGATTCTGCTAAGTAGTACGTATGAGCGGCGGCGAAAGTTCACCCCCCGAAGCCGATCTTCAGGCTCGGCCGGCCCGGCCGGCGGCGGCTCCTGACGACGGAACGACCGTTGACGAGTACTGCCGCCGGCTGCCGTCCGAGCCGTTGCGGCCCTACGTGGCCTGGTACACCGGTTACCGCCAGCGTGGCATCGCCCCCGCGATCCATCGCGCCCTGCCCTCGCCCTTCCTGACGTTGATCTTCACGCTGGACGAGCCGCTGACCATGGTGGCGCACAGCGACCCGGGCCAGCCGCCCGGCGACTTCGGCACCTTGCTCGGCGGCCTGCATTGTGTCCCGGCGCTGGTCGGACACCAGGGCGCGCAGTCCGGCCTCCAGCTGGCGCTGCGGCCGCTCGGCGCCCGGGTGCTGCTCGGCCTGCCGGCCGGCGAACTCGCCGACGTCGACGTGCCCGCGGAGATCGTGCTCGGCGGCGTCGGCGCGGAACTGCACGCCCGCGTCCGGCAGGCCTCCGGCTGGCGGGAGAGGTTCGAGATCCTGGACGACACGCTGCTGCGGCTGACGGGCGCCGCCCGGCCGGCCGCGCACTGGGCCGAGGACCCGCGGCGCCGGGCGCCGGCGATGTACCGGGCGTGGCGCCAGAAATCGACTGGGCCTGGCGCCGGCTGATCCGCTCGGGCGGCACGGCCCGCGTCTCGGCGCTGGCGGCCGAGACGGGCTGGAGCGGCCGTCATCTGACCAGCCGGTTCCGCGCCGAGACCGGCCTGACCCCGAAGACCGCCGCCCGGGTCATCCGGTTTCACCGGGCCAGGCATCTGCTGGCCGCTCACGTCGCCGCGGGAGAGCCCGTACGGCTCGCCGATCTGGCCATGACCTGCGGATACTTCGACCAGGCGCACCTGGCCAGGGAGTTCCGTGCGCTGGCGGGCGTGCCGCCGAGCCAGTGGCTGGCCGAGGAGTTCCGAAACGTCCAAGCCGGCGCGTACCTGCGCGGGGAATGGCTGGACGGCAATAGCTAAGGGGAAGGTGACCGCGATGACGACACCAGCCGCGCCGAGAGGCGACCAGCCGCGCCAGCGACCAGCCGCGCCAGCGCCGCAGGTCTGGCCTTCGCTGCGGGCGCACGACGCCCGGGCGTTGATCAGGTTCCTGGTCGATGCGTTCGGATTCGAGGAAACGGTGGTGTACGGGGACGGCGACCGGGTCGATCATGCCCAGCTCTGCTGGCCGCCGGGCGGCGGGATCATGCTCGGCTCGGCCCGCGACGGCGACGGCACCGAGGTGGGCGCGACGAACCCGGGGTCGTTCGGCGCCTATGTGGTTACCGATGAACCCGACGCGGTGTATCAGCGGGCCAAGGCGGCGGGCGCCGAGATCATCCGCGAGCCGCATGAGACCGACTACGGCTCGCGGGATTTCGCCGCCCGTGATCCGGAGGGGAACCGCTGGTCGTTCGGCACCTACCGCGGCGAGCCCCGGAAGGCCTGAGGTCCCTCCTGCGGTGCTGGCGGGCGGCCTGGGTAGCGGCCGGAGTAGCGTGCAGGTATGCGTGCCTGGCATGTCGAGGCCCTCGGACCGGTCACCGGTCACCCGCTGCGATTGCGCCGCGACGACGACATCCCGCGCCCGGCCCCCGGTGAGCTGCTGCTACGGGTCCTGGCCTGCGGTGTCTGCCGTACCGACCTGCACGTGACCGAGGGTGACCTGACGCCGCACCGGCCCGGCGTCACTCCCGGTCACGAGGTGGTCGGCGAGGTGACGGCCGTGGGCGAGGGCGCCGGCCAGGAGTTCGCGCCCGGCGACCGGGCCGGCGCGGCCTGGCTGCGCTGGACCGACGGGACCTGCGCCTTCTGCCGCCGGGAGGCGGAGAACCTCTGCCCCGCCTCCCGCTACACCGGCTGGGACGCCGACGGCGGCTACGCCGAGTACATGACGGTGCCCGCCGCCTACGCGCACCACCTGCCGGACGGCTATGACGACGCCGAGCTCGCCCCGCTGCTGTGCGCGGGCATCATCGGCTACCGCGCCCTGAAACGCGCCGAACTCCCGCCCGGTGGCCGCCTGGGCCTGTACGGCTTCGGCGGCAGCGCGCACCTGGCCGCCCAGGTCGCGCTGGCCCGCGGGGCCACCGTGCACGTGCTGACCCGCGGTGAGCAGGCGCGGCGGCTGGCGCTCGAGCTGGGCGCCGCCTCGGCCGGGGACGCCGCCGACATGCCGCCCGAGCCGCTCGACGCCGCGATCTTGTTCGCCCCCGTCGGCGACCTGGTGCGGCCCGCCCTGGCCGCGCTCGACCGGGGCGGCACCCTGGCCATCGCGGGCATCCACCTGTCCGACATCCCGCCGCTCAACTACGACAAGCACCTGTTCCAGGAGCGCCAGCTGCGCAGCGTCACCTCCAACACCAGGGCCGACGCCCGGGAGTTTCTCGGCTTCGCGGCCTCCCGCAAGCTGTCCGTCACCGTGCACCCGTATCCGCTCGACGCCGCCGACCGGGCCCTGCGCGACCTGAAGGCCGGCGCCTTCGACGGCGCCGCCGTGCTGATTCCTTAGCGTGGCCTGAACGTTGACCGTCAGTGTGCTGACCAACCGCCGAGTGGACCCGTCTGCGGATGGGGTGGCTTCGAACACCGGGCATACTGGGCTCACAAGGAGCTGACATGAGTAAGCAAGCCACACCGCCGCCGCCCGGGGACAAGCCCACGTCCAAGGCGCCACCTCCGCCGCCCGCCTGGCGGCACTGGCTCTGGCCGATCGCGATCGCGGTCATGATCTTCCTCTACCTGTTCCTGCCCACCCGGACGGCCTCGACCAGCCTCAGCTACACCCAGTTCCTGGCCGACGCGTCGGCCCACCAGGTGAAGACGATCGCCATCTCCCCGACGGCGGGCGGCACCAGCACCGGCACGCTGACCAGCGGCAAGTCCTACACGGTGGTCATCCCTCCGCAGGCGCAGCAGTCCTTCCTGACCCAGCTGCAGACCGACAACGTGCAGGTCACCGCGACCCCGGCGGGCAACGGCTTCGGCACCGAGCTGCTGATCTACCTGATCGTCTTCGGGCTGCCGATCGGGCTCTCCATCTGGCTGTTCCGCCGGATCTCCAAGGGCGGCGCGGGCGGCCTGCAGGGCATCATGGGCGTGGGCCGGTCCCGGGCCAAGGTGTTCGACGAGGAGCGGCCGAACACCAAGTTCACCGACGTGGCCGGCTACGAGGGCGCCAAGTCCGAGATCGCCGAGGTGGTGGACTTCCTGCGCAAGCCGGACCGCTACACCAAGGCGGGCGCGATGGTGCCGCGCGGCGTGCTGATGGTCGGCCCGCCCGGTACCGGCAAGACGCTGCTGGCCCGCGCGGTGGCGGGCGAGGCGGCGGTGCCGTTCTTCTCCGTGACGGGCTCCAGCTTCGTGGAGATGTTCGTCGGGGTCGGCGCGGCCCGGGTCCGTGACCTGTTCGCCGAGGCCCGCAAGCGCGCGCCCGCCATCATCTTCATCGACGAGATCGACGCCATCGGCCAGCGCCGTTCGGGTGGCGCGGGCGGGTACGTGGCCAACGACGAGCGGGAGCAGACGCTCAACCAGCTGCTCGCCGAGCTGGACGGCTTCGAGCCGGCCACGGGCATCGTGGTGCTCGCGGCCACGAACCGGCCGGAGATCCTGGACCCGGCCCTGCTGCGGCCGGGCCGGTTCGACCGGCAGGTCACGATCCCGCTGCCGAACGTGCACGAGCGGTCCGCGATCCTGGCCGTGCACTGCCGCGGCAAGAAGCTCGCGCCGAACGTGGACCTGAACGCGATCGCCCGCGGCACCCCCGGATTCTCCGGTGCCGACCTGGCCAACCTGGTCAACGAGGCGGCCATCTTCGCCGTCCGGGCCGACCGGAACACGCTGACGGCCGCCGACTTCGACGAGGCCAGGGACCGGATCATCCTGGGCCGCCGGGAAGGCTCCAACGTGCTGCTGCCGGAGGAGAAGAACGCGGTGGCGGTGCACGAGTCCGGGCACGCGCTGGTGGCCGCGCTGGCCGAGCACGCCGATCCGGTGGCCAAGGTGACGATCCTCCCGGCCGGCCAGACCCTGGGCGTGACCGAGCAGCTGCCGCTAGTCGAGCGGCACATGTACACCGAGGACTACCTGTACGACTCGCTCGCGGTCCGCCTCGGCGGCCGCGCCGCCGAGCTCGTGGTGCTCGGCCAGGGATCCACCGGGGCCGCCAACGACCTGGCCGGCGCGACCGACCTGGCCATCAAGATGGTCAGGGAGTTCGGCCTGTCCGAGACGCTCGGCCCGATCGGGTACCCCGAGGGCGGGTCGGTGTTCCTGGGCGGCGGCGGCGCCGGCATGTCCAGCCGCCCGTTCGCCGAGGCGACCCAGGCGGAAATCGACCGCGAGGTGGCCCGGCTGCTGCGTCAGGCCGAGCAGCGGGCGGTGGCCACCCTCAAGGACCACCGGCCCGAACTTGACGCGCTGGTCGCCGAGCTGCTCGAGCGGGAAACGGTGGACGGATCCGACGTGTACCGGCTGGCCGGCCGCCCGGACCGCTCGTCCACGGCGGCGCCGGGATCGGTCCCGAGCACCGTGGCCCCCCGCGCGGTGGCGGCCGCCAGTTCCTCGCCGCACGCCGCCGACCGCTCGGAGCCGGCCAAGGACTAATTTTCCGGCCGAACGATCCCGCCATCCCCCGGCACCCCACCAGCGTGCCCGGGCGGGGGACACGCGGGGTACGCTCGGCGCTATGGCGATGGCGATGCCGGCGTACCTTCCCAGCCCGTCGATAAACAGTTTCAGCATCGGCCCGCTGGTCATCCACTTCTACGCCCTGATGTACCTGGTCGGCATCGCCGCCGCGGTTATCATCACCCGGCGGCGGTGGAGCGCGGTCGGCGGTGATCCGGAGCTGGTCGGCGAGATCGCACTGTGGGGCGTCCCGGCCGGGATCGTCGGCGGCCGGATCTACTTCGACATCACCACGCCAATGGACGTCCCGCACGTGTGGTACGGGGTGTTCGCGGTCTGGGATGGCGGGCTCGGCGTCTGGGGCGGTGTCATCGGCGGCGTCCTGGTCAGCATCTGGCGGCTGCGCAGGCACCACGTCAACGTGGGCGTGTT
This sequence comes from uncultured Actinomycetes bacterium, assembly GCA_963808315.1. Lineage (GTDB taxonomy): Bacteria > Actinomycetota > Actinomycetes > Streptosporangiales > Streptosporangiaceae > Palsa-504. Next base: position 42,156 of record CAWEFK010000018.1, read on the forward strand.
CATGGACGCGGTGGCGCCCGCGCTGCTGGTGGCGCAGGGCATCGGGCGGATCGGGAACTACTTCAACAAGGAGCTCTTCGGCCGCCCCACTACGCTGCCCTGGGGGCTGGAGATCCCCTACCAGTACCGGGTGGCCGGGGGAATCCCGGACAAGTACCTGAACTTCAGCACCTTCCAGCCGACCTTCCTGTACGAGCTGATCTTCGACGTGGCCTGGGCGGGCGTGCTGGTCTGGCTCGGCCATCACCGCAAGATCAAGCCGCCGGGCCTGTTCGCGCTGTACGTGTTCGGCTATTCGGCCTACCGGATCTTCGAGGAATCGCTCCGGGTCGATTCGTCGGTGTACATCTTCGGCCTGCGGCTGAACATGTACATCGCGTCGGTGCTGGCGATCATCGGCGCCGTCTGGTTCTACCGTAGTCAGCGCCGGAACCTGCCCGCGTCCGCCTTCACCGCGTCCGGCCCGGCCGGCGCGGGCGCCCGGCCGGCGCGGGCGCCCCGGCCGGCGATTCCGCGGCCGTCGCGGGCGCCTCGGCCGGCGATTCCGCCCCTGATTTCAGCGCTGATTCCGCCGCGGCTCCGCCCGGCGGCACGCCGGACTCGCTTGACTCCGAACAGGCCACCCCCTAACCGGGACCCGCTGCATGAGTGAACCCCTGCGTGACCAGGCCGATCAGGAGTGGCGCTGGTGGCGGGAGAGGCGCGCCCCGGCCGAGCGACTGCACCTGGACAGCGCCGCCGCGGGCCGCTCGTCGGCGGCCACCCTGGCCGCGACCGCCGCGCACGCCGAACGTGAGGCCGCCACCGGTGCCTACGTCGCCGCGGCGGAGGCCGCCCCAGTGCTCGCCCGGGGCCGGGCCGAGCTCGCCCGGCTGCTCGGTGTCCCGCCCGCCGGGCTGGCGTTCATGCCGAACGCGAGCGCCGCGCTGGCGGCCCTGCTCGCCGTCTGGCCGTTCCGCGACGGCGACACGGTGGCCGTCGTGCCCAGTGAGTGGGGGCCCAACCTGCACGCGTTCGCCCGCCGGGGGCTGCGCGTCACCGAGCTGGCGACCTGCGGCGACGGCCGCGGCGGCCCGGCCGCGTCGGCGGCCTGCGGTGGCGGCCGGGTGGACCTGGCCGCGCTGGAGCGGACGCTGGCGCAGCCGCCGGACCGGCGGCCGGCCCTGGTGCACCTGACCCAGGTGGCCTCGCACCGGGGGCTGGTGCAGCCGGTTGCCGAGGCCGCGGCGCTGTGCCGGGCCGCGGAGGTGCCGCTGTGGGTCGACGCCGCCCAGGCCCTCGGCCACGTCGAGGTCGCCGGCGGCGCCGACGCGATCTACGCGACCAGCCGGAAGTGGCTCACCGGCCCCCGCGGCGTGGGCCTGGCCGGGGTGGCCGAGCGCTGGTGGGACCGGCTGCGGGTCAGCGTGCCCGACATGGTGGCGGAGCAGCAGCCGGCCGGCAGCAGCCCGCTGTGGCTGGTGGAATGGGGCGAGGCAAACGTGGCCGCCTGGATCGGGCTGTGCACCGCCGTCACCGAGTTCGTGCAGGCGGGCCCGGCCCGCGTCTGGGCCCGGCTGGACCAGGTCGGCAGGCTGACCCGCGAAGCCCTCGCCGACCTGCCCGGATGGGCCGTGGTTGACCCGGTCGCCGCGGGCTCGGCGATCACCGCGCTGCGGGCCACGAACGGTCAGGACGTCCCGGCGGCCCGGAACCGGCTGCTCGCTGAGCACGGCATCGTCACCACCGCGTCCGCGGTGAGCCGCGCCCCCCGCGAGCTGACCGCGCCGCTGCTCCGGATCAGCCCGCACGTCGACTGCACCGCCGCGGACCTGGACCGGCTGCACCGGGCCCTGCTCGCCCTCGGCTAGCCCGCCCCGGTCATCGGGCCGGGCCGGGGTGGGGGAAACCGCAGGACGCGACGGGGGCAAACCGCATTCCGCTGGCCTGGCCGCGGTCCGTACCGTTCTCGGCAGGGATGAACGGAGCGTTCGGAGGACATGATGGTCACAGATAGCCAGGCCGAGATCGCCGCCTCGGTGGCCGCGCTGCGGGACCTTGGCCCCGGCTATGACCAGGCCCTGGCCGATGGGCTTGTGGAACGCATCGGCGCGGACATCGACAAGCGGATCGCGGCCCAGCTCGACAGCCGGGTCGCGGCGGAGGTAGACAGCCGCATCCTGACCCAGCTGGACCGGTACGCGGGGTGCAGGCACCAGCGCCGCCGGGCCAGACGCGTGGTCCGAGCCGAACGGCGCACGGCCCGGACCGAGCGGGCCGACCGCTCCGCCCGGCAGTCCTTCGCGCTGGCCCTGGGGTCCATGCTGGTCGCCCTGGTCATGACCGCGATCGTGCTCAAGGGGTCCCCGGGCTTCGCCGCCATCGCGCTCATGGCCCTGATCTGGCTCATCATCGGCGTCATCAACGTCGCCCACGCCATGCGCAAGCACCCGCCCCAGTAGCCTGCGGCGACCTCCAGCCGCCGCAATTGCATCCGCCGCAATTGCTGCTGAGCGCTTCACTTGCTGGCCGAACCTGCGCTACCGGGCCGGAAAGAACTGCAGCACCGGGGCGGCTGGCCGGCCCGGTCCTAGCGCCTCAGCACCAGCGTTCACCCCTTGCTCGGGCGCCAAGGGTCACGCCCGGCGAAGGCTCAGTGTCCCGCGAACACCGGCCGCCCCACCCGCCACAGCCGTGCCGGGCGGCTCCCGCTTTCGAGGAACTACGATGGTCCATCGGTGTCGCCGGGGCAACCGCGTTGGACCATCGGTGTGGCTCGGGTCCGCCCGGGAGTCCGGATCCACCACGGTCCTTGCGGGGCAGGCTGCACCACCCGCCATGGGCGTCGCATAGCCACCACGAAGCAGTAACGATACCACCTGAAACCTTAAGGCAAGGCCATTGGGCATAGCGAGATGTTCACCGGAGCACTCGTCTGGCTGGCGACCGATCCTGCGCACCACGACCTGCTTGAAAGCGCGATGGACGGGAAAATTGCCGGCTGTTTCGCCGTGACTGAAATGCACGGCGGATCAAGCCTGGCCGGCATCCAGACTAATGCCACGCGCAGCCGGTCAGGCTGGCACCTGACCGGGACGAAGCGCTACATCACGAATATCGGCGGAGCCACGCATGTGCTCGTGCTTGCTCGCGAGCAAGAAACGGCGGGCAACGACCTCAGCCTGTTTATCGTGCCCACAGATACCCTGGGCGCGCGCATTGACGGGTTCTTCGACATGGTCGGCCTGCGGGGATGCGACATCGGCCAGGCTAGTTTCGACGTGGATCTTCCTGACTCGGCCGCACTCGGCAGGCCCGGCCTTGGCCTGCTCTACACTACCCGCCTGCTCCAATTAGAGAGAGTATCAATCTGTGCGCAGCTTATCGCCGCAGCAGGCGACGCTCTGCGGCTTGCGGTCGCATATTCACGGCGCCGGGAGGTCGGTGGCAGCAGAATCATCGATAAGCAGGCCATTCGCCATCGGCTGGCTCTCTGCCAGGCCAGGCTCTGGAATCTGGAGAGCAGGATCGGTGACCTCGCGGAGCGGGCGGGCAGAATGGGGACCATGCCGGGGCACGAGATAGCCGCGCTCAAGCTCACCGCCGGGGAGGATGTGGGCAAGATAGTGGATACCTGCATGCAGGTGTTCGGAGGGCGCGGGAGCAGCCGGAACTTCCCGCTGGAAAGAATCTGGCGTGACGCGAGGCTGGCCCGGTTCGGAGGAGGGACAGACGAGGTGCTCGCGGACCTGATCGGCTCATACCTTGACCGTCCCGATCAGGTCACCGACACTTCGCTCGAGGGTTTCATCGCCAGCGATGACCCGGATCGGTAGGTACACCGACATGTACGTGACCAGGCGAGAGACACATGACGTCCGGTACGCCCGTATCACCGGGATCGGAGGGTATCGTCCGCGGCGGGTCGTCACGAACCAGGAAATCTGCCGCACCCTGGATTCCAACGATGAATGGATCAGGAGGCGCAGCGGCATCAGGACCCGCCGGTTCGCTGACGAGAGTGAGACCCTGCCGGTCATGGCCGCCGCCGCGGCCACCAAAGCGCTCGCTCAGGCCGGGTTGATGGCCGCCGATGTCGACTGCGTGATCGTCGCCACCATGTCGTATCTGCACCAGGCGCCGCCGCTGGCGCCGCAGGTCGTCGGGCTACTCGGCAGTTCTCCCGCGGCCGCCTTCGACGTCTCGGCCGCGTGTTCCGGATTCAGCATGGCGCTGTCGCTGGCCAGCGACATGGTGTCGGCCGGGACCGCGAGACGGGTGGTCGTGGCCGGGGCGGAGCGGATGTCGGACATCGTCGATCCGGCGGACCGTGCCACCGCTTTCCTGTTCGGCGACGGGGCAGGCGCGGTGATAGTCGAGGCTGCGGGCCGACCCGGGATCAGCCCGGTGGTCTGGGGCAGCGACCCCGAGGGCCAGCACCATATCGACCAGCCGGTGTCCTGGTCCAGCTTTCGGGACGGAGGCGACGGAGGGCTGCCTTACCTGCGGATGTCCGGTCCCGCGGTCTACCGGTGGGCGATCAGCACGGTGCCGGCGGTGGCGAGGCGGGCGCTGGCCGCGGCCGGGCTGAGTACCGGTGACTTGGCCGCGGTGATACCGCATCAGGCGAATCTGCGGATCTGTGAAGCGATCGCGGCCGCGCTGGATTTGCCGGCTCACGTCCGCCTGGCCAGGGATGTCGTCGACATGGGCAATACCTCGGCGGCCTCCGTTCCGCTCGCGATGGAGCGCATGCTGGCCAGCGGTGAGGTCGCCAGCGGCGGGTTGGCGCTGCTGATCGGATTCGGTTCCGGCCTCGGCTACGCCGCGCAGGTAGTCGAGCTGCCGTGACCGTTAGACCGGGCGGTCGGGCCAGCGTGATGGCCGATATCTGGTCAGGCCATGCCCCTTCCGTATGATGTTGATAAAGCTATCATCCTCAATTGGTGACCCGCAGTTTATCGCTCAAAGCTCACCGGGCGAGGCGCAATGGAGTTCGGATTCTCGGCAATCTAGAATTGGTTTCGAATGGCGAGGTGATCGACCTTGGCGGAAACCGGCTACGCGCTTTCGCGGCTAGCGTCCTCATCCACGTGTGTGAACCAGTTACGTACGACAAGCTTTCTTCCTACATCTGGGACGAGCCGCCCAGTTCGGCGCCCGCGAACTTGCGTACCTATGCCACGGCGCTGCGGCGGAAGCTGGCCGTCGCAGAAAGAGGAGCAGACCGCTGGCTCAGGACGACATCCGGTACTTATCAGCTCATCATCGACCCGAAAATATGGACGCTACCATATTTGATCGCCTGATGGCTGAAAGTGATCGCCACTTCAGGGATGGTGATGTCAGCCAAGGCGTAGAGAAGCTTGACCTGGCCTTGCGGCTGTGGCGCGGGCGGCCCATGCAGAATGTGCGAGGCAGTTGGCTTCTTTCGGCGGACCGGAGCTCAGCCCCGGTCGGCTACGGTCAGTGGCTAGCGGTCATCCGGCTTCGGCGCTATTATGCCCGGTGGGGGCATTCTCCATTTCTGCGATCAGGCTCTTGGGGCGCATGTCGGTCCAGTTTTCCTCGATGTAGTCAAGGCACTCCTGGCGGGCCGCCCCGCCGAAGACCACGTGCCAGCCTTCCGGGATATCGGCAAAAACCGGCCATAGCGAATGCTGGCCTTCGTCGTTTGTCAAGACAAAATAGCTGGCATCTGGATCTTCGAACGGATTTGTCATTGCCGATTCCTTTCGTATTACTTGATAACCTTCTGAGACAGCGTAGCAGCGCGCTTGTGCGCAAGGCTAGATGGCGGTGACGCCCCCGGCTCGCCCAATCCAGCTCGCCAGGACCGTCCGCCCGGCCGGTCTGTCGTCTCGCGGCGGCCCGGCTTGAGGATAGTTGAAACTGATAACGATGCGTCGCCTTGCCGCCCTATCAGCTGCTCCGCGAACATGGCCCTTCCGTACTCAGGCTATCGGCGATCGAGCTGATATCTTTCAGCCAGTGAACGGGCACGACTTCAACAAAATCGGTCCATTCTTCGGAATCCATCGCACGCGAGGTCATCCAGCGGAGAAAGGCCTTTCCTCCTTCGCTGTAGCGCAGCATGGGGTCCCTCGAGAGCTTCGCCGATATCTCCGGCCACGACGACTGCCGCGGCGGGCGGCGTAGCGCACGGCCCGCTGCGCCGTCGGCTAGCTTCGCCCGGCTGGCCAGGTTGTCCTCCGCCAGCGGAATACTGGTCGTCCGTTCCGGCGGCGATGGATGGCGAACGGCGGTGGGATCAGCACCGCGCCGAAGCCGCTCGCGTACGTCGTGCACGGTGCCGATGGATACGCCCGCCTCCTTCGCGACCTGCCGCAACGGGGCATCCGAATGGCGGGTTAGATATTCAGCGGCCCGCCTGCGCCCGTCGCCATTTGCGATGGGTCGCCTTTTCCCGTCGCGTCCAAGGCGCTTGCTGAACTGCTGCACCTCGGTCGAGCGACTTCGGAGCGCCGCAACAGTGCTCCCGCTCAGCCCAGCGACCTCCGCGATGGCGCGATCGGACCAGTCCGGGTGGGCCAGGAGAATCTGCTTCGTTCCGGAGATCCGGTCAGGACGCGAGAGCGGCAGCCCATGCAAGGTATTTGACTTAATCGCAAGGACGAGAGCTTCGTCCTCCGAACAACCGATGAGGCGCGCCCTTATGCATTCCGCCAGCCCCAGCTTGGCTGCCGCCAGCCGATGCATTCCGTCGATCACGCGCATCCCTTGCCGCTGCACCAGAATCGGAGGAATCGCGGTAAGGTCTGCTGCGTCGACGAGCGTGCGCACGTGCTCGGCGTTTGTGCCGGTCCGGCGCAAATAGGGACCCAGCTTCAGCGAAGTGACGGGGACCCACACCGTCGGCAATCGCTCTGCTCCCGCCAGCAAGTCGAGCGGATCGGCGTCCAAGGCCGGGAGTTCGTCTTTCATCTCACCCGGCCCTGACGGATGATAGAACCGGACTGCAGGTCGATTGCGTGTATTTCAGCTGCGCTACAATTGGTCCCTGATTTTCTCGGATCAGGAAGGTGGGTCGTTTCCCGGCAGGCGAACCTCGTTCCCCGGGGACGTCGAACCGAATCCTGCGGCCCGTGTCCCGCCGGCTCTTGGAACACGTCCGGGCCCGCCTGCTGGTCGGCATGCTCGCCTGCTACCTCACCTGGCACCTGCGCCGCGCCTGGGCCCCGCTGACCTGCACCGGCCAGAACCCGCCCGCCCCAGACCACCCCATCGCCGCGGCCCGCCGGGCCCCCGCCTAGGCCGAGGCCTCCGGTCAGCGCGACCAGGCCGGGCCGCCCGGCCACAGCTTCCGCGGCCTGCTTGAGCACCTGGCCACGCTGACCCGCAACCAGGTCCGGTACACCGGAACCCAGGTCACCGTCGCGATGCTCGCCGAGCCGACCAGCACCCAACGGCAGGCCTTCGAGCTTCTCGGCACCGCGATCCCGCTCACCCTGAGATAGCCAGAAGGCACCTAGCTCCCTCCCGCCGGGCGTCGTATGGACAGCAGCCTATTACGCAGAAGATCGGCGTGACCGGCGTCATGACGGGGAAGGCCAGCCACGAGTGACAAGCTGGCGATCGAGGCGAACCCGAGCGTCCGCTACGGACGGGCCGTCGTAGCCAAACCTGTGCATGGCGTTTGGCAGAAGAACCGGTCAAGGCTCGTGGTTATGATCGGACGGGCTGGGGTCAGTGGCCGTCCTAGTAGAAACGGCAGGCGATGATGGTGATCGCGTCAGGCTGGATGTCGTAGACGAGCCGGTCCTTCTCGGTTATCCGGCATGACCAGACCTCGCCGCCTAGGTGCTTGAGGCGTTCCGGCTTGCCGGTGCCGGTCCGCGGCGTGCGTGTCGTCTCCGCGATGAGCCTGATGATATTGGAGAGCGCCTTAGTCCCTTCAGAGGAGCTGCACTCAAATGAGTTGCGGCTCGCTCAACGTCTAGCAAAACTCAGACCATGCTCGGATTCGGCAAAACCAGCAACGAAGCCCTCGTCGAAGCCCTGGGCGATCCTCAACGCACCACCGGCGCCTACCACGCGCTGCTACGGCGCGGCCAAGATGCATTGACCGCAATCCGGGACGGCCTGCAGCATAAGAACCCGGCTGTCCGAGAAGGCTGCTGTCGCCTCCTCGACCACCTGGTCGACACCGAATCCATGGGCCAGCTTGTCGCCATGGCCGATGACCCCGACGCGAAGGTCAGGATCGCCGCCTTCCACGCCCTGGCTTGTGACCGCTGCAAAGGCGACGCATGCGCGCCCGGCGCCACCCTCGTCCTAGAACCAGCCCTGCGCCACCTCCGTGACGATCCAGATCCAAAGGTGCGGGCCAGGGCCGCGGAACTCGTCGGCAAGTTCGTCCATACCGTTCCTCAGGCCGCCGCCGCCCTCGAGGCTACATGCGCACACGACCCAAGCCCCGCCGTCCGGAAAAAGGCAAGCTGGTACGCACCCGGCGGAACGATCTACCACCGGACCGCCCCGCACCCGGCGAGATGACCCCCACGATCGGGGCGACCTCGTCGAAGGGACGTCGAACATGTCGTGGAGCACGAACGCGAGCCGTTCGGCGGTAGCGAGAGCGTCCAGGACCACCAGCGGCGCCGGGCCGACCGCGTCGGCCAGCAGCGCTTCCTGCTCGGGATCTGCCCTGTCATCGCGGCCGGTTGATCGGCTCGGGGACGTGCACGCCCAGCGGATCCTCGCGGCGGCAGCGGCGGGCGCGCAGCATCTTCAGGCACTCCCGGGCCACGTCGAGGGCGAGCGAGTTGACAGCGGCTATATTATTACCCCATGGCCATAGTAAAAGGGGCTAGCCCGCCAGACGACGCCCCGGCGGGAGCCGACAGCAAACCGGTATCTCCGATCGTGTTCGGGCTCGACCCCGGCTCGGGCGTGCCGACCTACCTTCAGCTCGTCCATCAGGTCGAGCACGCGCTCCGCCTCGGCTACCTCGTGCCCGGCGATCAGCTTCCGAAGGTGCGCGACGTGGTCGCGGAGCTCGCGATCAACCCGAACACCGTGGCGAAGGCCTACAAGGAGCTGGAGACGAAGGGCCTCACGGTGGGACGACCGGGTCAGGGCACGTTCATCGAGGCGACGCTCAGCCAGGTGAGCGCTCCCCGAGCTCACCGAGCTCCGCCGCTCCCTCGTCTCCTGGGTGGCGGCGGCCGACGCCGCAGGGCTCGACGAGGACGGGATCGCGGCGCTCGTCGCGAACGTGCTGCGGGATTTTCGTGAGCGTCGCGGGAGCGCTGCCGACCGGCGCGGCGCAGCGCGACACGAGGCGGAGGGCGTGGCATGAACGTCATCGAGACCCATGCCCTCGGCAAGTCCTACGGCTCGACGAGAGCACTGCACGACTGCACGCTGGCGATCCCCGACCGGCATGTGGTCGCCCTCGTCGGGCCGAACGGTGCCGGCAAGACGACCCTCCTGAACCTCGCGGTCGGGCTTGTGCTACCGACCACCGGTGAGGTGACCGTGCTCGGCGGACGCCCCGCCGGTTCTCTCGCCGCGCTCGACGGGATCGCATTCGTCGCGCAGGACGCGCCGCTCTACAAGAACCTCTCGGCTGCCGACCTGCTGCATGAGACGCGCAACCTCAATCGCCGCTTCGACCAGGACTACGCCGAGCATCGCCTCGGCGAGCTCGGCATCCCCCTGCGGCAGAAGGCGGGGAAGATGTCAGGCGGCCAGCAGGCCCAGCTCGCGCTGACGCTGGCGCTGGCGCGCCGGCCGCAGCTCCTCCTACTCGATGAGCCGATGGCCATGCTCGACCCGATCGCCCGGCACGAGTTCATGGCGACGGTGATGACGGCGGCCGCGGAGGACGGAGTATCGGTCGTGCTCTCCTCACACGTCCTTGCGGAGCTCGAGCGGGTTGCCGACTACCTCGTGCTCGTCTCGCACGGGAACATCCAGGTGGCGGGCGAGGTCGAGGACCTTCTCGCGACCCACGGCCTGCTCACCGGCCCAGCTTCGGAGTCCGAGCGGTACACGCGGCAGTGGAACGTCGTGCACGAGAGCAGCGCCGCGTCACTGGTGCGCCTGCTCGTCCGCTACGACGGCACCTCCGATCCGGTGCCACCGGGATGGGAGGCACGCTCGGTGACCCTGGAAGAACTCGCCATGGCCTACCTGCGCGAGCCCGGCGCTGCGGCGCTCCCCGGCCCGGCCCGCGGCTGGGGCGCTGAGCCGTCGGAGGTGACGAAATGACCGCGCTGACCGTACCCGTCCGTCCAGCGGAGGACGCGAGCCTGCGGCCGTTGCCGTGGCGGCGGATGGCCTGGGTCAGCTGGCGGCACCACCGCATCGCGCTGGGCGGGGTGGCTGTATTCCTGGGTGCGCTGGCGGTGTGGCTGTGGATCGCCGGCCTCTCAGCTGCACCACGCGTATGCGGCCGCGGCCGCCTGTCACCCGGCGAGCTCGGCTGCCTGCCAGAACCTGATCGTGACCTTTCAGAGCACGAACGTCATCCTGAAGGGTGGCTTCGTCCTGCAGCCCCTGCCCGCGCTGATCGGGGCATTCGTCGGGGCGCCGCTGCTGGCTCGTGAGATCGAGACCGGCACCTTCCGCTACGCCTGGACCCAGGGCTTCGGGCGGTGGCGCTGGACGCTCGCCAAGCTGGTGCTGGTCGGGGTCGCGGTGGCCGCCATCGCCGGCGCCTTCAGCGTGCTGGTCTCCTGGTACTACCAGCCGTATTTCGCCACCGGCAACGGGAGCCTGTTTTCCTCGCCGTCCCCGCTGTCTCCCGGGCTGTTCGACCTGCGCAGTGTCGCATTCGCCGCCTGGACGCTGGCTGCTTTCGCGATCGGCGCCCTGGCCGGCATGCTCATCCGCCGGGTCGTCCCTGCCATCGTCGCCACTCTCGCCGCCTACGCCGGTCTCGCCTTGCTGGCGGGGAACGTGTTGCGCCAGCACTACCTGACCCCGCTGGTCGCGAAGGCTTCGAACCTGCCCGGTTCCGCGTGGATCACGAGCGAGTGGTGGACCAAGGGCGGGAAGTTCGCGTTCGGTGGCCGGCCCCCTGTCGACCTCCTCCAGCAGCTCTGCCCCGCGTCTTTCGTTCCTGGACCTGGCGGCGGAATAGCCGTAAAAGGCTCTTTCAGCCCGACGACGTGTCTCGCCCAGCACGGCTACACGCAATGGTCGGACTACCAGCCGGCCAGCCACTTCTGGCCGTTCCAGTGGATCGAGGGCGGCTGGCTGCTCGCGCTGTCGGTGCTGCTCATCGCCGTGACCGTCTGGCTGGTCCGCCGTCGGGTGACCTGAGGCGGGCAGCCTGGGCATCGCTGCCTTACACGGGGACGTCGAATGATTTCCACCGGGTCGACGCCACCAGCAGAGGTGGGCCGAATACGAAAGGAGAATCCGACGTGCGCACTGACCACTCTTCTGACCCGCTACTTGGTGATACCGCGCCGACGGACCCGGACGACGAGGTGGCGAACCCCCGGCCGCTGCCGTGGCGGCGTATGGCCTGGGTCACCTGGCGGCACCACCGAATTGCGCTGGGCGGCGTGGCTGTGTTCCTGGGCGCGCTAACGGTGTGGCTGTGGCGCGCCGGCTCATCGCTGCACCACGCCTACGCTGCCGCCATCGACTGCCACCCTGCGGGCTCGACTGCCTGCAATGAGCTGGTCATCAACTTCGATACCACCGGCGGGATCCTGAAGGGCGGCTTCGTCTTGCAGCCCGTGCCCGCGCTGATCGGGGCGTTCGTCGGGCCGCTGGTGCTGGCCTATGAGCTAGAGACCGGCACCTTCCGCTACGCCTGGACCCAGGCCTTCGGCCGGTGGCGCTGGACGCTCGCCAAGCTGGTGATGCTCGGGGTCACGGTGACCGCCATCGCCGGCGCCTTCAGCGTGCTGGTCTCCTGGTACTACCAGCCGTACCTCGCCTCCGGCAGGTTCTATTCCGCGACGTCCCCGCTCCATCACTGGCTGTTCGACCTGCGCGGGGTGGCGTTTGCCGCGTGGACGCTGACCGCGTTCGCGATGGGCGCTCTCGCCGGCATGGCCATCCGCCGGGCCGTCCCTGCGATCGTCGCCACCCTCGCCGGCTACACCGTTCTCGACGTCGTTGTCGGGGACGTCATGCGCGCCAACTACCAGCCGGCCAGCCACTTCTGGCGAGTCCAGTGGATCGAGGGCGGCGGCCTGCTCGCGCTGTCAGCACTGCTCATCGCAGTGACCGTCTGGCTGGTCCACCGTCGCGCGGCTTGAAACAAGGAGTCCAGCTACGCGTGAAGGAGGATGTGCGGTGCGTCGACGCTCGCTGACCTTGCTCCCCCTACTCCCTGTCATGGCTGCTTCGGTACTGCTAGCCAGCTGTTCATCGCCGAACGGTCCCCCAGGTCCGACCGGGACTCTGACCGGCACGCTCCAGGCTGTGGGTGGACCTTCCGGCGTAGGCCCGCGAGCCCTCAGCGGACAGATCACCCTCCACGGGTCGAGTGGACACATTACTGGCATTACTGTCGCTGCGAACGGTCGATTCTCGGCACCCGTGCCCGTGGGTAAATACACCGTCTCAGGGCAGAGTCCGCAGTACAAAGGCGGCACCGCAGACTGCCACGCCGCGGGACCGGTCACCGTGACCAAAGGCGTCACGAGCAGCGTAGAGGTTGACTGTCAGGAGACGTAGTGGTCCGCGATCGAGAGTTGGAAGACCGGCCCTACCAGCCACTACGGGCGACCGACCGCGCGAGGTTGAGCTAAGGAGCGCGGCCACCGCCGGACCCAGACCGGCCTAATATTCACCGGCAGGTTCCCCGTCAACCGTCACGGTGCAGGAGGGATTTGTGAATTTTGCTCCAACGCGTGGGATCGATGTCTCGATCACTATGTCATGCTTCTCGGTCTGGCCTACTTCAAATTCGTAGCGACGGTAAGGCGGGATCCATAGCCAAAACACATCTCTCTTGAGCAGGTCCCCATCTACATCGATCCGTACCGTGTTGATCAGCCGGCTGTATCGAAACCGGACGCTGTGCCTGTCGGTTATTCCGACCTTGAACTCGAACCTCATCAACTGCCGTCCTTCCCTGGGTTTGCGAGGGCAAGGCATTGCGGCATGTAGTCGGCAGGATTACCTGCGGCGTGAGGCGGCAAAGCTGTCCGCCCCGGCGAAGTATTATGTCACGTTCCCTGGCTGTGCCTCTTCTCGGTATTCTGCTGCTCGGCCGCTTTCCTCATGAGCTCGGGACGTTTCTTGATCGATTTCATGCCCCAGACGAAGTACCCCGCGAGGGCGAAGACGCCCACGGCGGCCACCAGGCTCAACACTGCCAGTGCCTGGCCACCTCGTATGACATTAAGCAGTCCCGCCACGCCGAGCGCGGTCAGCCCGAGACCGCCCGCAACAAAGATCAAGGTTAGGTTTATCAGCGGCGCGAAATGAACGTCCTGCTTGCGGCGCACAGTCTGCTTCCCTGTCATCGGGGTCCAAGCCACTCCAACTCTGCCCGGCCGGATCAATGAGGTCAACGGGATCGTCGCCAGCGTAGGCGACAGGTTGCCATCGGCGAGGGGATCCGCAATGCCGCCCGGTCGTGTCCGGCCCGGACGCCAGGCACGCAGTCTCTCCAGCCCCGGTAGACTCTCGCTCCCCATAAGCGGCGTGTTTCGAATTTATTGTGTGTCATCAACCACCTATAAGGGAGTTGATGACACACAAGGACTATTTCCGCCATCTTGCAGATGGTTCGCCAGGCAAGCTAACACTTGCTCCCGGATAGCCGACCGCACGTCAAGCGGCATCGGGGATCCGAGCCGTTGAGGCTCGATGCCGATGAGTTCCCTGGCTGTGCCTCGTCTGAGGCTTGCGGGCACGCGAGTATTTGCGGGCACACGAGTTTGCGGGCACACGAGCGAGGAGGCAGTGATGCGGTTGACCGCTACCACCTTTGTCACCATGGACGGGGTCATCCAGGGGCCGGGAGCGCCCGACGAGGACCCCAGCGGGGACTTCGGGCAGGGCGGCTGGATGGTTCCCTACGCCGACGATGACATGGGCGAGATCATCGGCGCCCGGTTCGCGGCGGCGGACGCGTTCCTCCTCGGGCGGCGGACTTACGAGCTGTTCGCGGCGCACTGGCCGCACGTCCCCGACGACAACCCGGTCGCACAGGCACTTAACCAGCTCCCCAAGTACGTGATCTCAGCCACGATCACGGACCCGGCCTGGCGCAACTCGACTGTGATCAGCGGGGATGTGGCCAGCGAAGTTAACCGGCTCAAGGCCCGGCCGGGCGGGGAACTACAGGTCCACGGCAGCCCGCAACTCGTCAGGTCGCTGCTGGCTGATGAGCTGATCGACGAGTACCAGCTCCTGGTCTACCCGGTCGTGCTTGGACATGGCAGGCGGATCTTCGACGATCCCGGGTTCGCCGCCGCGTTCCGGCTGGCCGGCTCGGCCGCAACGCGCAGCGGCATTGCCGTGCTCACCTACCTGCCCGCCGGGAAGCCCCGGTATGGGTCGTATGCCTCCGACCCCGAGCCGGAACAGCACCGGATCCTCCGGTGACCGGGGACCGCGTGGGTTACGGCTTCCCCGGGTCGGCCTTCGGGTCGGAGCCGATGCTGGCCACCGTGGCGTTCGCGGCCCGGACCAGGTCGGCGGGGGCAAGCTCGATCTCAAGACCGCGCCGCCCGCCGCTGCAGAACACGGTGGCGTACTCAAGCGCCGACGCGTCGATCACCACGGGCAGGCGCCTGCGCTGGCCGACCGGGGAGATGCCGCCGGCCACGTACCCGGTGGCCCGCTCGGCCGCGCTCACCTGAGCCATCGCGGCCCGCTTGCCGCCGCACGCCGCGGCCAGGGCCTTCAGGTCGAGCTGGCCTCCCACCGGTACCACCCCCACCGCCAGGGCGCCGTCCACCTCGGCGACCAGTGTCTTGAACACGCGATCCGGGGCAACCCCCAGCGCCTGGCTGGCTTCCAGGCCGTAGGACTCGTGACCGGGCTCGTGGGCGTACTCGTGCACGGTAAACCGGATACCGGCGCGCTCGAGCGCCATCGTCGCCTGGGTGCCGCGTCCCGCCACGGTCGGTCACCCTACGGCATACCTCGCACGCAGGGAAAACCAGGCCGGGAAAACCATTAGGCGTCCCTTCGGGTGCGTCCGCATAGTGGGGTTATGCGCGTGTCGTTTCCCCGGCTGCCGGAGCACCAGCGTGCCTACGCGCTGGTGGAACGGGACGACGGAGTCTGCTACCGGCTATACGGCGGAACGGACCCGTTCCCCGGCCCGCAGCTGCCGCATGACCTGCGGCACCTGATCGCCGAGCGGGAACTCGGCATCACCGACGGCATCTGGGCGGCCATCGCGGCGGGTGTCGTGCTCGGCCGCACGAAACCGGCCCGGCGGGCCGAGCTGCTCGCCGACCTGGTGGAGTGCGTGGCCGTGCTTGATCACCCCACCCCCGCGCAGATCCGGCGGCTGGCGGGCATCAAGCTGGCCGCCTGGCCCGACGCGGACCCCGACGCGGACACGGACACGGACACGGACGCGGACGCGGACGCGGACGCGGGCGTGAGACGCAGACGCGGAGGTGGACCCGGCGGCGATCGCCGCGGCGGCCACCGCGATGCAGGTGGAGGCGTCCCGGTGGGCGCGGCTGCGGGTCGGCGAAGAGCTCAGCTACCGGTGGCCGCCGGAGCCACGGCGGGCCAGCGGTGGCGGTGGGCACGCGCCCAGGCTCGTTAGGCCGGATAAAGGGAATATCAGGTTGTGCGGACCGGCGGCGAGCCACCAGCATGGGGCGATGGACGCGCGCCCGGATGAGGTCATCGAAGCCGGAGAGGTGACCCTGCGGCGGTACCGCGAGGACGACCAGGACGCGCTGCTTCAGACGGTGGTGGCCTCGGCTGACCACCTGCGTCCGTGGATGCCGTGGGCGCTGGAGTACAGCAGGCAGTCCCAGGCCGAGTTCCTGGCCGAGGCGGCCCGCGACTGGGAGGCCGGCGTGGCCTACAACTACGCGATCACGACCGCGGGCGCTCTGGTCGGCGGCACCGGCCTGATGGCCAGGGTCGGGCCGGGCGGGCTGGAGATCGGTTACTGGGTTCATGGCGCCTACACCCGCCGTGGCCTGGCCAGCACGGCCGCGGCGGCGATGGTGGAGCAGGCCTTCCGGCTGCCCGGCATCGACTGGGTGGAGATCGTGCACGACGAGCTGAACGTGGCTAGCGGCGGCGTGCCGCGCAAGCTCGGCTTCACCGAGGTCGGGCGGCGCCCGCTCGACTCGCCGTCGGCGGCTGGCACCGGGGTGGGCGTGGTGTGGCGGCTGGTCAGGTAGCGTAAGCCGGCATGGGATACGGGCAGGCGAACCAGGTCGACCGCGAGCTGATGGCGCTGGCCCTCGGCCAGGCCCGGGTCAGCCTGGACTCAGGTGGCGTACCGGTCGGGGCGGTGCTGGCGGCCGGCGGCCAGCTGGTCGCGGCCGGGCACAACGAGCGCGTGCAGCGGGGCGACCCGGTGGCGCACGGCGAGATCGCCTGCCTGCGCAACGCCGGGCGGCGGCCGTCCTACGCCGATACCACGCTGTACACCACGCTGTCCCCGTGCCAGATGTGCACCGGGGCGATCCTGCTGTTCCAGATCCCCCGGGTGGTGGTCGGCGAGGCGCAGACGTATCTGGGTGACCTCGGCTTCCTGGCCGGCCACGGCGTGGAGATCGTGCTGCTCGACGACGATGGGTGCGTGGCCGTCATGCGTGAGTTCCAGCATCGCTATCCGCAGGTCTGGAGCGAGGACATCGGCGGCCGCTGACACAAACCGCCGGCCTGCCCGTATAAGCGGTGGCTTAAGTGCGGTTGCGTAACGTGGGGGCAGACCGAATGATGAGTACGTGCAGGTACCCTCGCAGGTCGAATACGAACGGGCGACCAGCGTCGACCATGCACTGATGCTGCTGAGCAGGCCGGACACCCACGTGGTGGCGGGCGGCCACAGCCTGATTCCGATGATGAAGCTGCGGCTGGCCCAGCCCGAGGTGCTGGTCGACATCAACGGGCTGACCGAGCTGGCCTTCATCCGGCGCGAAGGCGACCAGCTGTGCATCGGTGCCCTGGCCCGGCACGCGGACCTGCTCGACTCGGCCGTCGCCGGGGCCCACTTTCCCATCTTCGGTGACGCCGAACGCGTCGTCGCGGATCCGATCGTGCGGCTGTGGGGCACCGTGGGCGGATCGCTGTGCCAGGCCGACCCGTCGGAGGACCTGTCCGCGGCGTTCGCGGCGGCGCGCGCGACGGCGGTCATCCGCGGCCGGGACGGCGACCGAACGGTCCCGGTCAGGGAGTTCCACCTGGGCCCCTACCAGACCGTGATCGGTCCGGGGGAGCTGCTGGCCGAGGTGCGGGTCCCGGTGCGACCGGGAACGGGCAGCGCGTACGAAAAGGTGGCCCGGCGGGTCGGCGACTGGTCGGTGGCCGCGGCCGGGGCGGTGCTGCGCACCGGCGGCGACGCGTCGCACCCGGTCATCACCTCGGCCGGCCTCGGCCTGACCGCGGTGGGGGCCGAGCACTTCGTCGCGGCGCAGGCCGAGGACTTCCTGCTCGGCCGGCCCGCCGACGAGGCGAGCTTCGCCGCGGCCGGGCGGATCGCCGCCGAGCACTGTCACCCGGTCGCCGACCAGCGCGGCCCGCAGGACTACAAGCGCCACCTGGTCGCCGAGCTCACCACCCGCGCCCTGCGCCGGGCCGCCGCCCGCGTGACCCCGGAGGAGGCGTGACAACATGCGGGTCGCGGTGACGGTGAACGGGACCGAGTACGCCCGGGAGGTGGAGCCGCGGCTGCTGCTCATCCACTTCCTGCGCGACGAACTCGGCCTGACCGGCAGCCACTGGGGCTGCGACACCTCGAACTGCGGCACCTGCGTGGTGTGGCTGGACGCCAAGCCGGTCAAGTCGTGCACGGTGCTCGCCGCCATGGCCGACGGGCGGGCGGTGCGGACCGTGGAGGGCCTCGAGCAGGTCGGCCGGCTCGACCCGGTGCAGCAGGGCTTCATCGAGTGCCACGGCCTGCAGTGCGGTTTCTGCACCTCCGGCATGATGATGACCGCGCGCTGGCTGCTCGACCACGACCCCGACCCGGCCGAGGCCGTCATCCGGGAGGCGATCTCCGGCCAGCTGTGCCGGTGCACCGGCTACGAGAACATCGTCAGGTCCGTCCGCTGGGCCGCGACCCACGCCGAGGACGGCGCCCGGGACGGCGCGCCGTGACGGCCCCGGCCGGGTTCGGGCGGCGGCTGCGCAAGGAGGACCAGCGGTTCGTCCGGGGCCAGGGCACCTACGTGGACGACGTGCAGCTGCCCGGGATGCTGTACGGAGCGGTGCTGCGCAGCCCGCACCCGCACGCTCGCATCGTGTCCGTCGACACCATCGCGGCGCAGGCACACCCCAAGGTCAGGGCCGTGATCACCGGCGAGACCCTGGCCGCGAGAAACCTGGCCTGGATGCCGACTCTGTCCGGTGACACCCAGGCCGTGCTGGCCACCGACAAGGTGCGGTTCCAGGGCCAGGAAGTGGCGTTCGTGGTCGCCGAGGACCGGTACTCCGCCCGCGACGCCCTCGAGCTCATCGACGTGGAGTATGAGCCGCTGCCGGCCATGGTCGACGCGCGGCGGGCGCTTGATCCCGGCGCGCCTGTCGTCCGCGACGACCTGGCCCGCGAGCCCGGGCGCCCGGCCAACCACATCTTCGACTGGGAGGCAGGCGACGCCGCCCGCACCGAGGCGGTGTTCCGCGACGCCGAGATCACGGTCAGCCAGGACATGCTCTACCCGCGGGTTCATCCGGCCCCGTTGGAGACCTGCGGCGCGGTCGCGGACTTCGACCAGGTGTCGGGCAAGCTGACGATCTGGGTCACGTCCCAGGCCCCGCACGCGCACCGCGTCCTGTACGCGATGATGACGGGCGTGCCCGAGCACAAGATCCGGGTGATCTCGCCCGACATCGGCGGCGGGTTCGGCGCCAAGGTGCCCATCTACCCCGGTTACCTGTGCGCGATCGTCGGCTCGATGCTGACCCGCCGGCCGGTGAAGTGGATGGAGGACCGGTCGGAGAACCTGATGTCGACCTGCTTCGCCCGGGACTTCCACATGCGCGGGGAGCTGGCGGCCAGCCGGGACGGCCGGATCAGGGCGGTGCGGGTGAAGGTGCTCGCCGACCACGGCGCGTTCAACGGGGTGGCCCAGCCCAGCAAGTACCCGGCCGGGTTCTTCGGCGTGTTCACCGGCTCCTACGACCTGGAGGCGGCGTACTGCGAGGTGACCGGCGTGTACACGAACAAGGCGCCGGGCGGGGTCGCGTACTCCTGCTCGTTCCGCATCACCGAGGCGGTGTACCTGGTCGAGCGGATGGTCGACGTGCTGGCCTTCGAGCTCGGCATCGATCCCGCCGAGCTGCGGCTCCGCAACCTGCTGCGGCCCGCCCAGTTCCCCTACACCTGCCAGACCGGCTGGGTCTACGACTCCGGCGACTACCCACGCGCGCTCCGCCTGGCCATGGAGATCGCGGGCTACGACGCCTTGCGCAAAGAGCAGGCCGCCGAACGGCTCCGCCATCACCTCATCGGGATCGGCGTCAGCTTCTTCACCGAGGCGGTCGGGGCCGGCCCGCGCAAGCACATGGATATCCTCGGCTTCGGCATGGCCGACGGCGTGGAGCTGAGAATCCACCCGACCGGCACCGCGGTGCTCCGGATCTCGGTGCAGACCCAGGGGCAGGGTCACGAGACGACGTTCGCGCAGATCGTCGCCGAGGAGCTCGGCATCGGTGCCGATGACGTGGAGGTCGTCCACGGGGACACGGACCAGACGCCGTTCGGCCTGGGGACCTACGGATCCCGGTCGACGCCGGTGTCCGGCGCGGCCACGGCCATCGTGGCCAGGAAGGTGCGTGACCGCGCCCGGATCGTCGCCGCGGCGATGCTCGAGGTCGACCCGGCGGACCTGGACTGGGAACGCGGCCGGTGGTTCGTCCGCGGCGACCCGGACTCCGGCGCGTCGATGGCGGAGATCGCGATGGCCGCGCATTCGGACCTGGAACTGCCCGACGGCGTCGAGGGGCAGCTGGACGCGACCTGTGTCTACAACCCGCCCAACCTCACCTACCCGTTCGGCGCGTACATCTGCGTGGTCGACGTGGACCCGGGCACCGGCGAGGTCGCGGTCCGGCGGTTCGTCGCGGTGGACGACTGCGGGGTGCGGATCAACCCGATGATCGTCGAGGGGCAGGTGCACGGCGGGCTGGCGGACGGGATCGGGATGGCCCTGATGGAGTCGATCGCCTTCGATACCGACGGTAACTGCCTGGGCGGCTCGTTCATGGACTACCTGCTGCCGACCGCGCTGGAGTGCCCGTCCTGGGAGCTCGGCGAGACCGTCACCCCGTCCCCGCACCATCCGATCGGGGCCAAGGGAGTGGGCGAGTCGGCCACCGTCGGGTCGCCGCCCGCGGTGGTCAACGCGGTCATCGACGCCCTGCGCCCGTACGGCGTGCGGCACGCGGACATGCCGCTCACCCCGGCCCAGGTGTGGCGGGCCATCCAGGGCCGGCCGTTCCGCACGGACCTGGCCATCAGCTGACTCTCCCGCAAAGCTAAACTGGCCACATATGAGCAGCGTGCTGACAGATGACCTCCAAGATCGGTTCCCCGCCGTCGGCGCGCTGTCGGACGCGTTGTCCACGGCCGGCTACCTGGCCGGCGACCAGCTGGCCGCCGCCCTGTTCCTGGCCGTCCGGATGGGGCAGCCGATCCTGCTCGAAGGCGAGCCGGGCGTCGGCAAGACCGAGGCGGCCAAGGCGCTGGCGTCCGCGCTCGACACGCCGCTGATCCGGCTGCAGTGCTACGAGGGCATCGCGGCCTCCGAGGCGCTGTACGAATGGAACTACCCCCGCCAGCTGCTGGCCATCAGGCTGGCCGAGGCGGCCGGTGAGCACATCCGCGACAAGGACCTGTTCACCCGGGAATACCTGCTGTCCAGGCCGCTGCTCACCGCCCTGCTGCATCCGGGCCCGCGGCCCGCGGTGCTGCTCATCGACGAGGTGGACCGCGCCGACGACGAGTTCGAGGCGTTCCTGTTCGAGCTGCTGGCCGAGTCGGCCGTCACCATCCCCGAGCTCGGCACGCAGCAGGCGATCCTGCCGCCGGTCACCGTGCTCACCTCTAACCGGACCAGGGACCTGCACGACGCGCTCAAGCGCCGGTGCCTGTATCACTGGATCTCCTACCCCGACACCCCCCGGGTCGCGGAGATCATCAGGCGCCGGGCTCCCGCCTCAGGCGACCAGCTGGCCGGCCAGGTCGCCGCCGCGGTGCACCGGCTGCGCCGCCTGGATCTCACCAAACCGCCGGGCATCTCCGAGGCGATCAGCTGGGCCTCCGCGCTGAGCGTCTTCGGCGCGGACGAGCTCTCCGCCCCGATGGCCGACCAGACCATGAGCACGGTGCTCAAGTACCCAGAAGACGAGGAACTGGTCCGCCGCGCCGGCCTGGCCGCAGTAGTCAGCCCGTGACCGGGCCGCAGCGGTCGGCTGAGAACCATTGACCAGCTCCGGCAGTCTGGTGTCCCGGCCTGACGTAGCGGCGCTGGCGGCCGTGCTCGGGACGGCGTTGCACGGAGCCGGGCTTCCGGTCGGGCCCGATCGGTGCGAACGGCTGGCCCGGGCGGTCACGGTCATGGGGGTCACCTCGGTGGCCGAGCTCCGGGCCTGCGCGCTGGCCACGCTGGTGTCCGACCCGAGCCAGATGAGCGTCTTCGACCGGGTGTTCGCGGCGTTGTTCGGGGCTCCGTCGCCGCTCCCCGGCCAGCCCCCGGCCGATCTCGGGTACCAGCCCGCGGACGCCAGCGGCGGCTCGTCGCCCGCCGCCCGGTCCCAGGGCGACCCCGGTCAGTGGCCGTCCGGGATGCATGTCTCCGAGGGGCCCGCCGCCCGCGCCGACGGCGACGAACCCCCGGCCGATGCGGCCGCCATCCGCCGGGTCGCGTCGGCGGCCGAGCGGCTCCGCGGTCGCGACTTCACCCAGCTGTCCGACACCGAACTGCAGCAGCTCACCGGGCTGATGCGCGAGCTGACCCTGGCCGTCCCGCCCCGGCGCACCCGCAGGTACCGGCCGGCCCGTGACGGCAAGCGGCCGGACCTGCGCCGTACCCTGCGCCAGGCGCGGCGCAGCGGCGGCGAGGCGATCACGTTCGCGCGCCGGGCGCCGCGGGTCAAGCCGCGTCGCCTCATCGTGCTCTGTGACATCTCGGGCTCCATGGAGCCTTACGCCCGGGCGCTGCTGATGCTCCTTTACTGTCTCAACGGCGGCCAGTTGCGCGGCGGGCAGAACCGGCCCGAGGTGTTCAGCTTCGCGACCCGGCTGACCCGGCTGACGCCGGCGCTGGCCGCCGCGACCCCGGACACGATGCTGGCCAAGGCGGGGGAGGCGGCGCCCGACTGGTCGGGCGGGACCAGGATCGGCGCCGCGATCAAGGAGTTCAACGATCGTTACGGCTGCCGCGGCCTGGCCAGGGGAGCGGTGGTCCTCATCATCTCCGACGGCTGGGAGACCGGCGAGCCCGAGCTTCTCGGCGCGCAGATGGCCAGGCTGTCGCGGGTCGCGCACCGGATCGTGTGGGCGAACCCGAGGACCTCCTCGCCGCGGTACCGGCCCGAGGTGGGCGGCATGGCCGCGGCCTGGCCGTACTGCGACGCCGTGGTGAGCGCGCACAACCTGGACGCGCTCGATGACCTGCTCAGTGCGCTCGGCGCCCGCTGATGCGGGATGGCCGCCGCGCCCGCGCGCTGTATCGCTGCCGCGCCCGCCGGCTCAGCTGACGTTGACCCGGACGGTGTGATAGCCGGTCGCGCCGTTCGGCTCGGTTTTGTGCACGACCGCGGTCTGGGTGTACCCGGACTTGTCGGTGGCCCGGACCTGGAGCACGTGCTGCCCCGGGGTGGCGTCCCAGACGTAGTACCACTGACGCCAGGTGTCGATGGTGTCCTGGACGGCCATCGTCGCGTTGTGCCAGGTGCCGTCGACCGACACCTCGACCGCCTCGATCCCGGTGTGCTGGGCCCAGGCCACGCCGGCGATCGTCACCTGACCCGAGGTCAGCTCGGTGCCGCTGGCCTTCGGGACGTCGATGCGCGACTCGGTCTTGATCGGTCCCTGCTGGGACCACCCTTGCTTCACCCAGTAGGCGCTGAACGCTCCGAACGTGGTGAGTTCCATGTCGACGACCCACTTGGTCGCGGACACGTAGCCGTACAGGCCGGGGATCACCGCCCGCACCGGGTAGCCGTGCTCGGCCGGAAGCAGCTGGCCGTTCATGCCTACCGCTAGCATCGACTTGCGGCCGTCCAGGACCGGGTCGGTCGCCACGCCGATCGTCATCCCGTTGACGTCCCGCATGACGATCTGGTCGGCGCCGGACTGTATCCCCGCCTCGCGCAGCACGTCGGCCAGCATGATGCCCTGCCAGCGCGCGTTGCCGATGTACCCGCCGCCGACGGATTCCGACACGCAGGTCAGGGTGACGTCGTGCTCGACCATCGGCCGCCGGATCAGGTCGTCGAAGCTGAGGACAATCGGCTTGTCCACCATGCCGTGGATGCGCAGCTGCCAGGTGGCCGCCTTGACCTGCGGGATCCTCAGGGAGGTGTCGACCCGGTAGAACGAAGATCCCGGCGTGTAGAACGGAGCCAGGCCCGCGATGTTCAGCGTCTCGTCGGCCGGCAGCGGCGTCATCGGCGCGATCTTGAGTTCCGGGGCGGCGGCGCCGCCTGGGACATGGACGGGGACAGGACTGGGACGGAGCGGCGAGCTTAGGCGCCGTCCGGGGCGTGTGCGGAAACGCTTGCCCATCAGGAGCGCGCCGCCCACTCCGGGCGCGGCCGCCGCCACCGCGGTGACGCCGCCCGCGGCCAGGAACTTGCGCCGGTTAATGGTGGTCGTCATCGCGCTCTCCGGCGGCCGCCGTGTCCGGGCTGGAGCGGCGCGACCGGTGTCACCGGCGCGGACGCCCGTTGCAGCCACCGCAGCGCCGCGAGACCCGCGACGCCGCCGATAACCGCCGGCCCGATATCGGTCATCCGGCCCCCCGGCCTGGTGATCGCGATGAAGGCGCTGAACAGGGTAAACGTCGCGAGGATGGCCACGCCGAGCGCGCCGGCGCGACGGCTAAGCACGCCCATTCCCAGCGCCAGGCAGGCGATCAGGAGATACATGCCGAGCAGTAGCACCGTCCGGCCGTGGCTGCCGAAGTGCGCCGTGACGGCGCTCCTCAGCGTGGCCGGCACCCGGTCGACGAACACGTCGCCCATGGCGATGACCGGCGCGGCCGCGGGCCGGACGAACGCCGCGACCAGGGTGGAGACGCCGGTCGCGACGGCCACGGCCAGCAACCCGGTCACCGCGCTGACGGCCAGCCCGCGCCGGCTCGCCTCCCGCCTGCGGTCCTGTTCGGCCCGCCAGCTGTCCGGGTGCAGCCAGGCGTCGGGAGCCGTGAGCATCGCCTCGGAGTGCCCGTACCCCCGCAGGCGCCGGGGTAAGCATCCGCGCCGGGGTAAGCATCCGCGCCGGGGTAGTTGTCCTGAGCCCCGTCGAACCCGTCCGTGACGGTGCGATAGCCGCTGTCGTTCCAGTCGTATCCCTCGGCCGGGTCGGCGTACCCCCCGTAACGCTCCACCCGCCCCGCATAGCCGTCCGCGGCCGGGGCGTAAGCGTCCGCGGCCGGGGCATACGCGTCGGCGGTCCCGGCGTAACCGCTAGGCGAGCCGCGGTAGCCGTACCCGCCTCCGTCGAAGCTGTCGCCGGTTCCGGCATAGCCGTTGACGGGCCCGGCATAGCCGTCGCGGGTCCCGGCGAGACCGTCGCTGGGATAGCCGCCCGTGTCGTAACCGTCTCCAGGTCCGGGATAACCGTTCCGGGTACCACCGACGTAGCCGTTTCCGGTTCCGTAGCCGTGGCCGGCATCACCTTCGGCGTAGCCGTTCCCGGCGTCCGCGGGGGCATAGCCGTCTGCGGGGGCGTAGCCGTCCGCGGGGGCGTAGGCATCCGCGGGACCGTAGCCACCTGCGGGGGCGTAGCCGTCTGCGGGGGCGTAGCCGCCTGCGGGGGCGTAGGCATCCGCGGGGGCGTAGCCGATCCTGGCGGGCGCGAAGGCGTCCGTGGTTACGGCCGACGGATAGTCATGGCGGCCCCATCCACCGGCCGCGCGCTGGTACCCGATCTGGCGCGGGTAGGCGGCGGTGGTCGCCTGGTGAGCGCCCTGACGATCCGTCCCGAACCGGCCGTCGAGGTGCTCCTCGTCCCGGTAGACGTCGCCGTCCTGGTAGGACGGCCACGCTTCGGGCGGGGTCGCCTGCGGCCAGCGCCCCTGCGGGGGCGGCTGGTAGTGCGCCGGATCGTAGCTCATATCCCTATTCACGGTCCTGGAGGCTGGTGCCGTTCGGTATTTGCCTCGCGGGTAACCAACCGGTAAGAAAGCGCGGAATCCCGGCGCACCCAGGCCCGTCATTGCGGCTCAGGACCCAGGCTGCTTAACTTGCGGCCGACCGTGCCGGGAGCGAGCGTCCGGCTGGCCTGTCAACTAGTCCAGCCCAGGGAAACCAGCTGAAGCAGGGCAAATCTAGATAGTGTGTGTCACCAACCCCCTTATAGAGGGTCGATGACACACGTTGAATTCGAAAGCTGCCGCTTAGGGAGAGCGAGGGGCCCTGGAGAGGCTGTATCCCTGGCCTTCTGTGACCGGAGATAAGGCTGGGGAGCATCGGCTCAGACCCGGGCTTCGTACGTCTGGTCACCGGCCAAGACCGCGACCCGGCGCGGCAGGGGTTCGCTGGCGACGCCGTCGTCCGCGTCGAGCGGGGCGAGACCCGAGGCCACCACGGGTGAGGCGGTGGCGGGCAGCGGGGCGAGGCCCGAGGTCAGCACAGGTCCGGCGGTGGCGGGCAGCGGCCTGGTGATGCCCGCGCCGCGCCTGGCCAGCTCGTAGCGGACGAGCCAGCCGCCCGCTACGACCAGCACGGGTATCCCGTAGGCGACCGCGTAGCCCAGCCGCAAAGGAGCGGTGAACCTGCCCATGTCGGGCTCGGCGGCGTAGTACGCGCCCGCGGCGAAGGCGAGCCATTCCGGTTGACCGTCCAGGGCGACCAGCATCACCAGGATCAGCGCGTACCACTGGTAGTGCGGCGTGGTCACCGCCAGCGCGGCCGCGGTCATGAAGAGGGCGCCTCGCCACGGCCGGCCGGGGTCGCCGAACTGCAGGATGGCCAGAGCGACCGCGGCCAGGATGAGAACCGCCATGGCGGAGGCCAGCGGACCGGTGACGAACAGGCCGATGATCCCGTACCTGGTCCCCTTGGTGTAGTCCTCCTGCTGCAGGTAGCCGGGCAGGAATCCGATCACCTTGCTGCCCACCGCGAGCACGTGCGGGATGTAGACCACGATGAACGCGCTGCTCGCGGCGGCCACCACGGGGAACCAGCGGCGCCGCGCGCCGCCGCCCCGGGCTAGCAGCCCCGGCAGGGTCAGCGCGGGCGTCGGCTTGGTCGCGATGGCCAGGCCGAGCAGGATCCCGCCGAGTACGGTCCGGCGGGTGGTGCGGGCCGTGGCCAGCAAGATCATCGCAGCCGTGGTGATGCCCACCGCCACCACGTCCACGTGGGCGCTGTTGCCCGCCTCCAAGGCCACCATGGGACACCAGGACCACAACGCGGCCGTGCGCGGGTCACGGCCCAGCCGTCTCAAGCCGAACAGCAGCAGCACCGTGATGAGCACGGCGACCAGCGCCGTGGTCGCCTGGATAGGCGTGCTCGAGTCACTGCCCGTGGGCAGGAAGTGCACCCCCAGGAAGTACGCCTCGGCGACCGGCGGATAGATGGTGGGCACGGTCGGCCGGTTGATCGCCGTGCAGCCCGCGGCGAGTTCGGCCGCCGGGTGGCTGCTGACGTAGGACTGGGACACGCAGTACTGCGCCCCGGGGTGGAACAGGAACTCGTCGCGTAGGCCGGTGAGCTGGCTGGCCGTGGGCACGTACTGGTACGGGTCGACGCCCGCGGCCTGCACCCGGCCGTCCCAGATGTAGCGGTAGAGGTCGTTGCTGTTCTGCGGCGGCGCGGACATCGCGGTGAGCTGGAGGGCGATGCCGCCGAGCACGATGAGAACGACCGAGGCCCGCAGCGGCACCTTCCGCAGCAGCCAGGCGGCGCCGATGAACGCGAGCCAGGCACCGATGAGCAACGGCAGCGGCCGTATCCGGGCCGGATCGAGGGCGGGCCGGACGAGCAGCAGGACCAGGCCGGCCATGGCGCCGAGGGCCAGGACGATCGCGATCGCGCGAAGTTTGGCGTTCATGCTGCTCAGAAGCCTTCTCGATCGAGTGCGAGGGCATCTGCGGGCGAGCTGGCAGCCTGACCTGACGCAGACACCAGGGATCGTTCGGCAGAAATTCGGGTGGCACCTATGGAGGCGAACCACCGTCCGTCGACCGTCCAGATCTCGACTTCGCCCAGCCCGGCGTCGTCGGCGACTTCGGTGATGTGATCAGCGCCGACGTAGGCCCAGGGAAACCAGGCGCTGGCCGAGCCCGCGTGGCATAGCCGGACCTGCTCGCGGCGCAGCGGCGATCCGGGCGGCTCGAGTTCGACGATGGCGTGGCCGTTCGGTGAGAGCAGCTCAGCCACCCGGCTGAGCAGGGCGGACGGATCTCCGCCGATCCCGATGTTCCCGTCCGCGAGCAGCACCGCGGTCCAGCGGCCGGTGCCCGGCACCCGGTCGAACACGTCGCGCAGCATCACCAGCGCGCCCGAGGACCGGGCCAGGTCCACGGCGTAGGGCGTGATGTCGATGCCGAGCGCGGGGATGCCGCGTTCGGCCAGGGCCACGGTCAGCCGGCCCGGGCCCGAGCCGATGTCGAGGGTCGGCCCCTCGCACCGGTCGATGATCGACTTGTCACCGGGGCTTTCGTGCAGCCAGCTATCCACGGAGAGCGGCTTGCGGCTGCCGTCGGTGTGCTCGATCTCCGGCCGCGCCCGGCCGGCCAGCGCGTGCTCGTAAAGTTCTCCGATCACGCAAACTCCTACCCTTAGTGGCTGGATGATCGCGAAGGCTGATGCGATACCCGGCCGCGATCGTTCGTCTGCCCCACCGGTCAAGGCGGCGCGGTAAGCAGCCTTTAGTGTTAACCCAGCTGAGCTGCGTGGGGGGCAGTTCGGCCTCAATCGGGGCGGACCTCACACAATCGTCACTCTGCTTACGGACTGGTGACGCTTTTGACCTGTTTACTGGCTTGGATGGAGGTCAACGTCTTACCTTGGAGGCATAGCCCTCGTCTTAATGACCAGAACGGAAAACCTTGGCCAGTAACCCCGATCCGCCCGGGAGGATCGTCGTCGTGGACGACGACCCCACCGTGGCGGACGTCGTCGGGCGGTACCTCATACGAGACGGTCATACGGTCGAGTGCGTACACGACGGGTACGAGGCGTTGCGCCGGGTGGCGGAGGAGCCGCCCGATCTCGTCGTGCTCGACCTGATGCTGCCCGGCATGGACGGCCTCGAGGTGTGCCGCAGGCTGCGGGCCCGATGGCCGATTCCGGTGGTCATGCTGACCGCCCTCGGCGACGAGACCGACCGCCTGATCGGCTTCGAGACGGGCGCCGACGACTACGTCACCAAGCCCTTCAGCCCGCGGGAACTGGCGCTCCGGGTGCGCTCGGTGCTGCGCAGGTCCCGCGGCGCGGGCCTGCCGGACAAGGCCGACCTCGGGGCCATCATCGACGGCGACCTGGTGGTCGACCTGTCCGCCCATGAGGTCAGGACCGACGGCAAGCTGGTCCAGCTGACCTCGCGGGAGTACGACCTGCTGGTTTTCCTCATGCAGAACCCGCGCAAGGCCTTCACCAGGGAACAGCTGCTCACCGAGGTGTGGAGCTGGAGCTTCGGGGATACGTCCACCGTCACCGTGCATGTCCGTCGGCTCAGGGAGAAACTCGAACCCGACCCGACGCTGCCCAGGCGCATCGTCACGGTCTGGGGAGTCGGGTACCGCTACGAGCCGGAGGCAGCATGAGCGGGATAGACAGCCTGAGCGGGAGACACAGCCTGAGCGGGGGTAATCCGGCGTGAGTGTCCTAGCGAGTGGGAGCCTGGCCCTGCCGGCCGGAATCCAGTGGTCGGACCTGGGGTTCATCTCCCAGTACGTCCTGATCATCGCGCTGATCACCACCGCTATCGGGATCGTGGTGCTGAGGCAGCTGGCGGGACGTTCGATCGCCCTGATGGTCGCCGTCGTGGTGATCGTCTGTCTGGTCACCGCGATGGCCGGGGTCGGCGTCATCGCGTACCGGATGGTGGGGACCTCCTCGGAGCGCGACGACATCCTGGACCTGATGGCGATCGCCGGACTCGCGGGACTCGTGGTCGCCCTGTTCGTGGGGCGCAGGCTGACCAAGGCCAGCCATTCGATCTCCGCCGCGGTCCAGAATGTCAGCGAAAGCGGCATTTACGTCGCGCCGCAGATGACGCTGCCCGCCGAACTCGCCGAACTCTCCAACGAGCTCATGACGACACACGAGCGCCTAGCCCAGGCGCGCTCCAGGGAGCGCACCCTGGAGGCCAGTCGACGGGAGCTCGTCGCCTGGGTCAGTCACGACCTGCGCACCCCGCTGGCCGGCTTGCGCGCCATGGCGGAGGCCCTCGAGGATCAGGTCGTCATCGATCCGCGCGAGGTGTCCCAGTACCACACCCAGATCCGCCGTGAGGTGGACCGGCTGACCCTGATGATCGACGACCTGTTCGAGTTGTCCAAGATCCACGCGGGCGCGTTGCGGCTATCCCGCCGCCTGGTCGGACTCGAGGATCTGGTCGCCGAGGTCGTGGCCAGTGCCGAGCCGGTGGCCAGGGCGAAGGGCGTCCGGCTGACCGGAGCGGCCGTGCGCGGCATGCCGGTCTTCGTCGACTCCGCAGAGATGGGCCGGGCGCTGCGCAACTTGGTGACCAACGCGATCAGGCATACGCCGGCCGACGGCGGGGTCGACGTGCTGGCTGAGGTCCAGAACGGGATGGCCTGCGTAAGCGTGGCGGACGCGTGCGGCGGCATTCCGCCCGGGGACCTGCCAAGAGTGTTCGATGTGGCGTTCCGCGGTGAGTCGGCTCGCACGCCGGGGCCGCAGGAGGGCGCCGGGCTCGGCCTTTCCATCGCGCGAGGCATCGTCGAGGCGCACTCGGGCCAGATCGCGGTGCGCAATGCGGGTCCTGGCTGTCAGTTCCTGATCAGGTTGCCGCTCGCCCGTCCCGGCGTGCCCGCGAGCAACCGCACCGTCCCCCGGCACCGCACCCCCGCTGCCAGCTCCGACCAGTCCCGGGCCATTACCGCGCGCTGACCTCCCCGCGCGGCCTGCGCCCGGTCGGGACATTGAGCTCGTGGTCGTGCCACGCTAATACTCTGATAGAGGCGATCGCGTCACCTGGTCCGGCCTGTTGGCGTCGGGTAGGGTGCGCCCGGCGCGGGCCCGCCCGGGAAGTTGTTGCTGGGAGAATGACGGGGCGCGAGTTCGCTCACGAGCTCAAGGATGTCAACGCCTCGCGCTAGCCCGTCGGGCAGCATCCGCCGGGCGGCGGCCGCGGCGGCCGCGTGGGCAGCTTCCTGGCAGGCACACCCAGACCGTAGCCAGAACGGCTCCGGCTCGGCGTTCGCGCCAGCCCGCCTGGACGCGTCTTATCGCGGCCGGCAGGCATCGCGACGGCGCGACCGCCAAGACTGTGACGACCCCGGGCCCGGTCATCGACGGTATAGAAGAGCACGGTACTCACCGCGCCGGGTCGGCAGGACATCCTCGAAAGGCACGAGGGACGATGCTTTCCGGGGAGAGTTCAGGCAGGCCCGGTAATCTATGGCGCGCTGATCAGAGCTGTACCGTGGCTTCGATGGTCAGCCGCCGCACAGGTCGGACATTTTCGGACCTGGCATGTGGGGGTGCGCTGCATCCGCACTGCGCCCGTACAGGAACGGTATGCCCGCGCTGGCTTGTGCCGGTCTAACCTGCGGTTTTGCGCGGTCCGGACTGCGCGCTGGCCGTGATCCCGGACAACGCGGTTTCGCCGAGGCCCCGCGCGGCAGAATAGTCCCTCGACCGTAACCTCCTAGCGGGCGGGCCAGCTCGCCAGGCTGGGGCCGGGCTACCGGGAGGCTGCTACCTGTGGGGGTAAGTCATGAGGACGGAGATACGGCCTGTGTCGCCTGGCCGGTGGGGACGACGTTGCCGAGGTGATGGGCGAGAACGGCGGCTACAACGGCTGCTGGTGCATGTTCTGGCGCCTTAATAACCAGGAGATCCACACCAAGACAGCCAGTGACAACCGGGCGGCGCTTCGGGAGATGATTGACGCCGGACAGCCGATCGGCTTGCTGCTCTATCAGGACGACCAGCCGGCGGCCTGGTGCCAGGTCGCGCCCCGGCCAGATTTCTGGCGGCTGTTCCACACCCGCGGGCTCCGGCTTGAGCACCCCGATGATCCTTCGGTGTGGTCGATCATCTCCGTCTTCGTTGCGCGCGGTGCGCGCGGCCAGGGCGCGGGTCGCCAGCTCATCCGGGCCGCCGTCGAGTACGCCGGGCAGCACGGCGCGTCGGCCATCGAGGCCTATCCGGTGGTCGACGCCAGCAAGGGCCGCAGGACTCAGCTTTCCTCCGGAACCGTGGACATGTTCAGCGGCGCCGGCTTCACGACCGCCGCACCGCCCGCGGGCCGCCGGGTGCTCATGCGCGCCTGCCGCCGGGAGCCCGGCCGCTCCAGGCCGACCACGGACAAGCCGGCTTACGCGCGCCGTCCCACGACGAACAGCGCTCGGAAGGTACATCTCCAGGGTTGCCCCGCGCGAGAGCCGCTCCGATGGTCAGTCGGCGGACTGGGCCTGTCCGTTCACACTTGGTATGCGGCACTGGGAGGCGGCAGATACTCCCTGAAGTCCGGATCCACCACAGCCTCCCCCGACCGTCGCAACACAGGCAACATATGTCCTATCTCGCCACACACGAACCAAGCCCAGCAGGCCAGCGACCGCCTGCGGCACGAACAAAAACGGCAACACAGATCTCGCTCAGGGCTTCGAATTATTGTGGATACTTGCCTACCCTATAAGGGTAGTAGCGATCCACGATCACAGCAGAGGCGGGGCAGGGGCGGGGGGCGGGGGGCGGGGAGCGGGGAGTCGCCGGGACCAGGCGGGCTGGCAGCGGGCTGCTTTTTACCGGGGGGGACGCGATTAGGGAACGGCAGGCTAGGAGCGGGTGCCGGTGAGGGTGGCGGGCTCGCGGAGGGGGGCGTGGGCGAACTCGGCCATGCCCGCGGCGAACCGAGTCTGGGCCCGGAAACCGAGGTCGCGAGCCGCGCGCTCCGGGGAAGCCACGATGTGCCTGACGTCGCCGAGGCGGAACTCGCCGGTCACGACCGGCTCGATGTCACCGAATCCGGCCGCCAGCGTGCTGGCCATCTCGCCGACCGTGTGCGGTTCGCCGCTCGCGACGTTGTAGCAGCGCAGCGCGCCCGCTTCCGCCCCCGCGCGCCCGGCCGCCCCCGCGCGCCCGTCCGCCCCCGCGCGCCCGTCCGCTTCCGGCCCGGCGTGTCCGTCCGGATCGGTAATGGCTCGGTCGGCCGCTTGCAGCGCGAGCAGGTTGGCGTGGGCGACGTCGCGGACGTGCACGAAGTCGCGGCGCTGGCCGCCGTCTTCGAACACCCGCGGCGAAACGCCGTTCTCCAGGCAGGAGCGGAAGATGGCGGCCACCCCCGAGTAAGGAGTGTCGCGCGGCATCCGCGGGCCGTACACGTTGTGGTAGCGCAGCCCGACCGCCGCTCCGCCGGTGAGCCTGGCCCAGCTCGCGGACAGGTGCTCCTGCGCCACCTTGCTGGCGGCGTAGGCATTACGCGGGTCGAGCGACGTCTCTTCACCGACCGTCGCGGTGGTCAGGGGTTCCGCACAGACGGGGCAGCGGGGCTCGAAGCGGGCCGCGGCCAGGTCAGCCGGATGGCGGGGCGAGGGCCGGACCCGGCCGTGCGTGCCGCAGTCGTAGGCGCCCTCGCCGTACACGACCATCGAGGAGGCGAAGACGAGCCGCGCTATGCCGTGGCGTCCCATCGCCTCGAGCAGCACCGCGCTGCCCGTGACGTTGACGTCCGCATACACAGGCAGGTCGGCGAGGTCCACCCCGAGCCCGACCATGGCCGCCTGGTGGCAGACCGCGTCCATCCCGGTCAGGGCCTGGTTCACGACCGCCGGGTCGCGCACGTCGCCGACGACAAGCTCGCCCGTGATGTGCTCTGGCCTGCCGTTGTGCACAGCGGGCGTGAGGGAGTCCAGGCCGCGCACTTCATGGCCCGCCGCCCGCATGGTCTCCGCGATATGGGATCCGATAAAGCCGGCCGCACCGGTCACTAGAACGCGCATGACCTTAGCCAAGCATGGCGAACGATCGCCGCTGTCCGCGCGGCCGATGCCGTCACAGGTTCGTAAGGCCCGAGCAGCCTGTTTACGGCCGTCATTCGCCCGTCGCGCAAGTACTGTCGGGCGCCATGGAAATAGATGTTGTCCTGCCGTGCCTCAACGAGGCAGGGGCACTGCCCTGGGTCCTGTCCCGGATGCCGCTTGGTTACCGGGCCATCGTCGCGGATAACGGCTCCGTCGATGACTCGGCCGCCATCGCGGCCGCTTACGGGGCGCTTGTCGTGCCCGTCCCGCAGCGCGGTTTCGGTGCCGCCTGCCACGCGGGCCTGCTCGCCGCGACCAGCGACGTGGTGTGCGTGATGGACGCCGACGCCTCGTTCGACCCCGGTGACCTGCCGTCCGTGACGGACCCGGTGCTGACCGGCCAGGCCGATCTCATGATGGGGCGGCGCTCGGTCCGAGGCAAGGGCGCCTGGCCGCTGCACGCCAGGATCGGCAACCGGGTCCTGGCGGCCGAGCTGCGCCGCCGTGTCGGCGTCCCGGTGCGGGATCTCGGCCCGATGCGCGCCGCCCGGCGGGAGCCGCTGCTGGCCCTGGCCCTGTCGGACCGGCGGTTTGGCTACCCGCTGGAGATGGTGGTGCGGGCGGCGGAGGCGGGCTGGCGAATTGCGGAAACCGATGTGCCGTATTACCCCCGGACCGGGAAGTCCAAGGTCACCGGCACGCTCGGCGGCACGGTGCGGACCGTGCGGGACATGCGCCGGGTGCTCGCTTCAATAGCGCCCCCCACGGTAGCGTCCCCCGTGATGACGTCCCCCCCGATGACGTCCCCCGCGATAGCGTCCCCCGTGTCGTCCTGGCAGGCAGCACAGTGACCGGCAGCAGCACCGTGAGCGGGAGCGTGTACGCGGGCAGGCACCGGCGGGGCAGCGGGGCCGGCCTGCTCCGCACGCCCGCGTGGCCCAACAGGCCGGTAGTGGATCGCGTGCTGGCGGCGCAGGTCGTGGTGATCGCCAAGGAACCCGTTCCCGGCCGGGTCAAGACCCGGCTCACCCCGCCGTTCACGCCCGCGCAAGCGGCCGCTCTGGCGGAGGCGGCCCTGGCCGACACGCTGGCCGCGGTCGCGGAGCTCGCGGTGGCCCGCCGGGTGCTCGCCCTCGAAGGCACGCCCGGCCGCTGGCTGCCGCCCGGCTTTGACGTCATCGCCCAGCGCGGTACCGGCCTGGATGAGCGCATCGCCTGGGCCCTGACCGACGCACAGGCGTCGCTGGCCGTACCCGTGGTGCTGATCGGGATGGATACCCCGCAGGTGACGCCCGCGCTGCTGGCCGCGGCGGCGGAGCCGCTAGTGTCCGATACCGCCGACGCCACCTTCGGCATGGCTGAGGACGGCGGCTTCTGGCTGCTCGGCCTGCGCACGTTCGATCCCGACCTCGTGCTCGGCGTGCCGATGTCGCGTCCGGATACGGGATCGCGGCAACTCGCCCGGCTGGAGCGGGCCGGACTGCGGATCCGGCGACTGCCCGAACTCATCGACGTGGACACGGCACGCGAGGCCGATCGCATCGCGGCCGCCACGCCGGGCTCGGCCTTCGCGACCTGCATGAACGGTCTGCGGGACGGTGTCGCCCAACCCGCCTAGGTCGCCGCGGTGGCCGGGTGAAGGCATTTCCCCCGGTTGGGATCACGCCAGTAGCCGTGAGTGGTTAAATAGTCTCTGGTTGCACGAAGTTCGTGTACGTGTCACAGCGCTTACGAAAATCTGACCGCGGGCGTCTGCAGTTCCGGGACGCCCGGCCCGTCAGGGCAGCCCACCTGGGCCGTCCCCCTGGGTAGTGGTCGCAGCAACCCGGGGGCACACGACCGTGGTTCCCGAAATCGTCACAGTAGGAGAAGTACATGCCTCAGGGCACCGTGAAGTGGTTCAACTCGGACAAGGGCTATGGTTTCATCGCCCCGGACGACGGCTCGGCCGACGTCTTCGTCCACCACTCCACCATCAAGATCGACGGCTTCCGCACCCTTCAGGAGAACCAGCGGGTTGAGTACACCGCTGGGCGCGGCCCGAAGGGCCCGCAGGCGGAAGAAGTGCACCCGCTGTAACACGTCACGACACAGACACAACTGCGGGGCGGTCCTGGGAAGGACCGCCCCGCAGCGCGTTACGACGAGAACGAGCCCCTAGGACACCGGACCCTCGACCGTGACGAGGCTGCCGTAGGTCAGCAGCGGGTACGCCTTCTTGGCCGCGCTCCAGGGCACCTCGACGCAGCCCAGGCTCTGGTAGAAGCCGTAGCTGTAGCGGTCGAAGTAGTGGACGGCGTCGCCGCCGTTGAAGTAGGAGACGTAGTACACCGGGTCGGCGTACTTGCTCCCGTCGGGGTTGGTGCCCTTCATGATCTGGTAGTAGTACTTCAGGTACACCGCGAAGGTGCCGTCCGCGGTGGGCGCGGCCGGGATGCCGGTGTTGGCCGCGGTTTCGAATACCTGCTTGCCGTTGTGCCAGATGCGCAGGGACTCGGGAGAGTACTGGCTGGCCAGCGCGTAGGTGTAGCCGTTCGGGTCATGCTTGCCCTTGGCCACCGCGCTGAGCAGGGTGGACCAGACGGAACGACCGGCCACCCCGTCCATGGTCAGGTTGCTCACCGACTCGAGCGCGCGGACCGCCCCGTCCTCGAGCATGTTGTACGAGCCGGCCTTCCACTGGTCCTTGAGGTTCCACGGGTAACTGCCCGCCCAGCTGAAGGTCCCGGCGGGCGCGCTGTACGCGGCGGACAGCTCAGCCCGCGCGTTGCTCGTGCTGATCGTGGTGCTTGAGGTGGATTTCCAGCTGAACGGCAGGTACCCGAGCTGCGAGAGTAGCTGCTGCAGGCGCAGGGTGCTGAACGAGCCGGTGGTGAAGCTCTGACTCGTCGCGGAGGCCAGGGCGCCGCCCGAGCCCGCGGTGGCTCCGGCCGCCGAGACCACGCCGGACAGCCCGGCCGGGATCTTCACCGTGACCTTCGTGTTCTCGAAGTATCCGACCTTGGGGGTGAAGACCGCCGCGTCGCCCTGGACCGACCAGCTGCCCGCGATCCGCGGCGAAAGCGTCGGCATGGGGGAGCTGGCGGCCAGCGGCGAGGAAAACTGGACCCGGATGGGATCGGCGCCGTTGACGCCCTTCGCGCCGGCCGCCGGGGTCACGGAGACCAGCTGCAGCGGGGCGGCCGGCTTGAGCGGCCGGGAGACGGCCGTTCGGTGCGCCGTCGACACCGACGCCACCGGGGACGCGTGACTTCCCGGCGCCGCGAACGCCACGATCGCGATGCCGGCCGCGAGCACGATCGCGGCGCTGCTGGCGGTGAGCGCTGTGCCACGCCTCTTGGTGGCCGAAGCCCCGCCCGTACCCGGCAATGATTGCTGCCTGCGGAACCAACCCGATCGCGACACCGCGCCGCCCTCTCAATGTCATTCACAATTGGACAAAAGTTAGAAACTGCAACTACCCAGGCCGACGCGCACGACCATGACGATAGCCCCTCCAACACACAAGACGCGCTCGCAAGGGAAATGGTTGCCGATTCCAGCTGATCTTGTTCGCCGACGGGTGCCTGAGGCCGCGAACCAGCCAGTTGTTGCCGTGAGTACTCATGCGATCACATCGCTGTCAGCGGATTGGCCAGCAAAAACACAAGTTTACTAGTCAGGCAACGGCTTGAACACCGGCCGGCGGGCCGGTTCGACCGCCACCCCGCCCCCGGCTCGCGGGGGCACCGGCCGGCCACGGTCGCGCGGGGCCCGGAGGCCCCCCGACGGCGCGGGCCGGCGCCGCGTGCCGCCGCCCGAGGACCGGTCGGCCGGGCTCCTCGATCGCGCCATTCGCCCGTCCATAACGGTCGCTCGCGGAATTGGTCACGGAATGGCCAATACAGAAGAAGAATCGGGGTTATCGTGATAGGCGCAGCGGACATATAAAGCTGTCCGGTCGGCGGCCTCGGCGCCGGGTCCTCCGCCGGGGAGGCGAGCGGCCGGCGGCCCGCACCGGGCGCCGTGACCGCCCAGGCCCGAGCGCCCGTAATCTCCTGGCAAGAACCGTCCCTAACGGAAAGAATTTCTTTAACTACTCTCCGCGCTCACGGCCTGGCAGCGAGGGCCTTCAGCCGAACGTACGCCCCTATCACGGCCCAATCTCGAGCCTGCCCGTGGCCGGTACCTGCGACGTAAGAACTTCGCAATAAATGGCTTGCCTTCCGGCGGGATTTCCGGTGCAAAACCGGACAAAACACAAATCTCCCGAACTTCCCGATCCCCGCATCTCCGCTGGTCTAGCGTGTTCCACCGGGAGTGTCACGGCTGGCACCTAAACGGCTGGCACCTAAACGGAGGTGGATTGAATGCTCAGCGGCCATCGGTCCGCATGGCGTCGTCGCGGTAGAAAAAATCGCGTGATGCGCATTGCGGCCCCCCTCACCATTTTGATGGCGTTGGGCCTAACCCTCGGGATCATTCTCGTGCCGTCAGGCGGCAAGGCCGCAAAGGTCAACCCGTCGTCGGCGACCTCGGCCGCGGCGGGTGTCTCGTCGTCGGCGGTCAATCCCAATTGCGACATCATCGTCCCGGCGAACCCGCTGACGGCCAAGGGCCTGTCCACGCCGTACCAGCTCACCGGGCCGGCCGGCACGACGCCCGCCGCCTCGGGTTGCCAGACGATCAACTCGGTCCTGCTTGGCGCGTTCGTCCAGGCCACCATCTTGGACCCGAGCACCGGCGCGCTGGCGGTCTACAACCCTCTGGTCATCACGGCCGGCACCAAGCCGGCCATCGCGCCGGTGGTGCCGAAGCTGCCGAAGGGCGCGATCGTCACCATCGACTTCGGCTTCAACGGCACGGACCTGTTCCAGGTGGGTGCGACCCCCGACGCGCTGGCCCAGGGCCACTGCACCGACGGTGAGCCGGGGTCGGCCTTCGGCCAGGTGTCGTTCTGCAACGGCATCAACTTCTTCAACAAGGCGTTCGCGCTCGAGCGGGCCGGGAAACTGGTCGTGCCGTCGGCCGGCTTCTCCAGGAAGATGGTCTCGACGGCGGGATCGATGGGGAGCGCCACCGAGTGCCCGACGACGCGCAACTTCGAGATGGTCGACCAGGACCCGAGCGACAACGTGACCACCAAGTACCTGCTCAACCCGGTGACCGGCCAGACGGCCCAGGACACCACGGCCAACGCGGCGCGCATGCCGGGCGCCACGGTCCTGGTCAACGGGAGCGACAACGCCCTCGTGGATGACTTCCTGGACCCGATGCTCGGGTGCAGCCCGTTCGAGGCGCCCGACCTGGGTAACCACGGCGCGCTGGCTACCTCCCAGGCGCTTGACGAGCTGCTCGCCGCCAGGAACCCGACCAGGAACGACGCCCTGGTGCCGGAGAACGACGAGATGGTGCTGGATAACGCGGGCCAGGTCGACGTGGCCAAGACCGACCTGTACCGGTCCGAGATCGGGCAGGCACCGGTCGACGCGCAGACCCAGGCGAGCAGCAGCCCGATGATGTTCTGCCAGAACCTCGTCGACATCCAGGCGCCGTTCATAGCGGCCAACCAGAACCTGTTCACTCCGGGTCCGTCGCCGGTGCCAACCGTGGGCGACAGCCTGTTCACCTTCCTGGCGAACCGGCTGAACATGTCCTTCACCAACCTAGGCTGCCAGAACTTCGGCATGACCAACCCCGTCGCCGTCGTCATGGACGGGGCGGGCGCGGCCACCGAGGCGACCTTCAACACCGCCCCGCAGACGGCCTCTGACACCTTCGGCGCCGGCGGCGGCGGGGCGGCCAGCACCGGCGGGGGGGCCAGCACCACCCCCGCCACGGGGGGGTCCTCCCTCGGGGATCTGATCTCCCAGTTCCTTGGTTCGGCCCCGCGGGTCGGCCGTGATGGCCACGAGCTGATGGACCCGTCCGGGGAGTAGCGACCAGCACCGACTAGCCCACGGGAGCTCCTGCGTCTGGCCGCAGGAGCTCCCGTGTTGTGTCTGGAGCCTGGTAGCAGTGCGGCCCCGTGAAACCCATACTTACCAATCGCAGCATGGCAATACCGCAGCCACTATGGTTATCGCTCGATAATTCCTCATCGTCGGCGTCACGTGATTAACCGCGCCAATATGCGCGGCCCGTATTCCGGATCGGGAAGGCATTGCCGCAGCGGGCGCTCCGCGGCCGCAGGGCTGGCGCAGTCGGCGATCGTCGGCCGGGCATTGCCGCGGCGGGCGATCCGTGACCCGGCATGGCCGCGGCGGGCGATCCGTGGTCGTAGAGGCTGGCTGCGGGCGGCTCGCCTTGAGCGCGGATCAGTGCCGCAAGGTCCGGGTCAAGGCGTTGGGCTGACCGAGCCCGTGACCTGCCCAGCTGACCCCGGGCTGACCCAGGGCCGGATGTCCCCGTAACCTCTCCGCAAGATTCGGTCGTGACAGTGAGAGGCGTAATAATTACCCTGCGTGCCCGCAATCGATGGCGGTCCGGCCCGTGCGGCTCGCCCTTCTATCACGAAGCAATCTCGATCCACTCATATGGTTCCCCACCTGCGACGTAATGAATTGGCAATGAATTACTCAGGTTTCGACGGCGTAACGCGCTAAAAACCGGGCGAATCGCGAATCTTCTGAATTCCCTGAGCCGACTCCGCTTACGGGCTAGCGTGATCCACCGGGAGCGTCACAGCGGACACCTAAATGGAGGTGGATTGAATGCTCAATGAGCATCGGTCCGCAGGGCGCCGTCGCGGAGGTAAGAGTCGTGCGGCGCGTATTGCGGTCCCCCTCGCCATCCCGATGGCGTTGGGCCTGACTCTCGGGATCGTCTTGGCGGTCTCGGGCGGTTCGACCACGAAGATAGACCAGTCGGCCCTGGGGGCCGACGCCAGCCCGTCCGGGAGCGCTTCCGCAGTAGCTAGCCCCTCGGCCTCGGCCACGGCGACCACGCCTGCGGTCACGACGACGACAGCCAATGTCAACTGCGACATCATCGTCCCGGCGAACCCGCTCAGCGCGAAGGGCCTGTCGACGCCCTACCAGCTCACCGGCCCGGCCGGCACCTCGCCTGCCGCTTCCGGCTGCCAGATGACCAATGCGGCCAACCTGGGTGCGTTCGTCCAGGCCACGATCTTGAACCCGCGCACCGGCGCACTGTCGGTCTACAACCCCTTGGTCATCACCGCGGGAACCACGCCGGCCATCGCGCCGGTGGTGCCCAAGCTGCCCAGGAACGCGATCGTCACCATCGACTTCGGGTTCAACGGCACGGACCTGACCCAGGTGGGTGCGACGCCCAATGCGCTGGCCCAGGGACGGTGCGTCAACGGCCTGAACGGATCGGTCTTCGGCCAGGTGTCGTTCTGCAACGGCATCAACTTCTTCAACACGGCGTTCGCGCTGGAGCGTGCGGGAAGACTGACCGTTCCCGCGGCGGGCACCTCGGCGAAGATCGTGCCGACGGCAGGCGCGCTCGGGACGGGTACCACCTGCCCCACCACGCGCAACTACGACATGATCGACCAGGATCCGAGTGACAACGTGACCACGTTGTACCTGCTCGACCCGACCACCGGCCAGACGGCCGTCGACACCGCGGCCAACGCCGCCAACCTGACCGGCGCTCAGGTGCTGGTCAACGGAAGCGACAACGCCCTGCTGGACGATTTCATGGACCCGACGCTCGGGTGCACGCCATTCGAAGCGCCCGACCTGGGCAACAACGGCACGCCAGCCACCTCGCAGGCGCTTGACGAACTGCTGGCCGCCAAGAACCAGCCCGCGGCCGCCGCCCTGGTGCCGGAGAACGACGAGATGGTGCTGGACGCCAACGGTCAGCTCGACCCGGCCAAGACCAACTTGTACCGGTCGGAGATCGGCGAGGCGCCGATCAGCGCACGGACCAACCAGAGCAGCAGCCCGATGGCGTTCTGCCAGAACATGGTCAACGTCCAGACGCCGTTCCTGGCGGCCAACCAGACGCTGCTGGCCACGGACAATTCGCCGGTCGCGGCGGTGGGCGACAACCTGCTCAACTTCCTGGCCAACCGGCTCAACATGTCCTTCACCAACCTCGGCTGCCAGAACTTCGGCCTCACCAACACCGTCACCGTTGTCCTCAACGGGGCCGGTGCGGCCATGTCGGCGACCTTTAACACCGCTCCGCAGCAGGCGACGAACACCGCAGGCGCGGGCGGGGGTAACGGTGGCGGCGGAGGAAAGACAGGGGACCCGTTGCCGGCCCAGCCGTTGCCAGGACAGCACTGGCGTCACGGCCGCCACCACCACCAGCTGATGGACCCGTCCGGCATGTAGGTCCGATCCAGCCTGGCCAAGGTCGGTCGGCAGGGTAGTCCGCACCTCGGTGACCCCGGGAAGCTCCCGGGGTCACCGAGCCGGCCCCCGCTCGGTTTCCCTGGCCAGCCGCGGCTGACCAGGAACCACGCAGACCGCAGAGATTGCCACGGCATAAGACTTCTGAGCGAGGGAGCACGGCGAGATGCACGACAGCGGGACCAGCGATAGCGAGGAGCGGCCGCCAGTCCGCAACCCGGCCGGATCGCCGGTGGCCGTCGATGCCGACCCTGCTCAATCCAGCGATGGCAGCGAATCCAGTGCTGGTTCCGGCGGTACGCAATCCGGCGGTGCGCAATCCGGCGGTACGCAATCCGGCGGTACGCAATCCGGCGGTACGCAATCCGGCGGGGCCTTCCCGCGGGCGGCTCCGCGCCGCACCGGGCTGAGCGGCGGCACCCGGTTCGCGGCCTGCGTAGCTGCGGGGGTCATGGCCCTGGGCGCGGGCTTCGGACTGACCAGGTTGATCGATGCGCCCGGTCCCGCCCCGCTTGCGTCGGCCATTCCCTCGCCGGCCGCGTCGGGCGGCGTGTTTGTCGAGGACGATGACGGTACGGCCCAGGACAACCAGACCAACATCCTGCAATCGACCGCCCCCGGCCTGGTGCACATCGTCTCGGCCGGGAAGGCCGTCGGCATCGGGCTGGTCCTCACGCCGTCGGGCAAGGTGCTGACCACCTACCAGCCGTCCGGAGCCGGCTCCCTCACCGCGAGGTACGTGCTTTCCGGCCGGACGTTCAAGGCCACGGTCCTCGGCACGGACGCGGCCGCCGGCTTGGCGTTGCTCCAGCTGCAGGGCGGCGGCGGGCGGGCGTTCCCTGTCCTGGCGGTTGGTAACTCCGATGCGCTCGCCGACAACACGTACGCGTCCAAGCAGCTTTCGTACCATATCCCCGGCGAGGTCTTCGACACCGCGGTCGGCACCAGCGGGACCCAGGACGCCGTGGCTCTTGACACCGGTCTCCTGGTCGCCCTGAACAGTTCCGCGTCCGTCGGCGGGAACAGCAAGTCCGGGCTCATGCAGTCGCTTCTGCAGTCCGTACCCGCCACGGAAATTGGCGGCCCGCTGGTCAACCTCAACGGCCAGGTCATCGGCATCACCGTGGCCGGCGCCGGGACCGGCCTCAAGATCAGCGGCTACGCGATCCCCATCAACCAGGCCCTCGCCATCGCCAGGCAGATCGACGCCAGGGCCCGACCAGCCTCCTAGCCCCGTCTCGCCGTCCGTCCGAGGAAACCCGCCGGGGAACCCGCGGGGAACCCGCGCGGGGAACCGCCCCAAGCCCCGCGCGGTCCGCTTACCGCGCCTGTTCGCGGGACACCACGCGTCACCACCGCCCCACCCGCATTCCCGGATCACTCCGTTCCAGCCAGCTGTGAAGTTTTAGTGGAGGATTCAGGCTTGATGGGGACTTTTGTGCATCATAGTACCCATAAGTCTTCACGGAGCCTGAATCTACCATGATCTTTGTTCGATTCAGCCAGGCGGCGCCAAGCCCCGGGTCCTGCGCTGCCCCACCCGCCTCATCGCCCCCGCCAGCACAGCCCGGCCAGCCCGGCCAGCCCGGCCAGCCAGCCAGCACAGCCCGGCCAGCACAGCCCGGCCAGCCCGGCCAGCCAGCACAGCCCAGCCAGCCCAGCCCAGCACAGCACAGCCAGGCCTAAGACAGGCCGGCCGCGCCCGCGTAGTAGTTGCCCGCGGCCGAGGTCTGCAGCGGGGCGGTGGCGGTGTCGGCCGGCAACGCGGAGGGGCTGACGAACGTGCTGCCCTGCGGGCCCGCCTGCACCGCCAGGCCCAGCGCGCTGCCCTTGAGGTACTGGGACCAAGGCAGGAACCACTCGGTCCAGCCGTCGTCCCATCTCCCGGCGGCCGTGCTGTTGGTGACCGTGATGGGATCGCCGGGGATGGACATGTTGTAGTACGTCGCCGCGTCGGGCGGCGGCAGGTTCACGCAGCCGTGGCTGACGTTCGTGCTGCCCTGGTCAATGACCGACCAGGGCGCGGAGTGGTAGTAGTCGCCGCTGAAGGTGAACCGCACGGCGTAGTTGACCAGCTCGTTGTAGTACCCGGCGCTGCCGGGCGCGCCGCCGCCGATCATGCGGACCGGGTTTTGCTTCTCCACGCTGACATAGGTGCCGTCCGGCGTGGGCAGGCTGGCCCGGCCGGTGCTGATCGGCCACTGGTAGATGCGCTTGCCGTTGAGGTAGATCTGGGTGTAATGCGAGGTCGTGCTGGCCACGGCGACCAGCGACCGGCCGATGGTGAAGGACTGGGTCAGGTCGGCGGTGCCGTAGACGCCCCGGGCGCCTTGCACTCCGCTCAGGTGGCCGTCGAAGCTAACCGTGGTGTTGGCCGGCCAGTAGTCCCGCGGCCGGAAGTCCAGGTGCTCGTCGCCGTCCCAGTACCAGGCGCCGATCACCGGCTGGGAGGTGGTCAGCTCCAGCGACCGCTCGACCGCGGCCCGGTTCTTGATCGGCTGGCTGAAGGTCAGCATGATCGGCATGGCGACCCCGTAGGTCTGGCCGCTGCCCTCGTAGATCTCGGTGGAGAAGGTCCGCGCCGGGGATAGGGTCCGGAACGTGCTCGTGTTGGTGATCTTGTGGCCGCTGCCGTCGGTGCCGGTCGCGGTGACCGTGTAGCTCCGCGCGGGGGACAGGGTCCAGGTGCTGTGCCAGTCCTTGCCGCCGTCGGTCATGCGGCCGGGCACCTGGTCGCCGGCGGACTGGACGGCGACACTCGTCACCGTACCCTTGGCCGCGATGACGCTGATGCCGGCCGACGGGTCGGCGTCGCGGCTGCCGTTCGACGGCGTGATCTTCAGGTCCGCCGCAAGCGCCGCGAGCGCCGCGGCCCGCGCCTTGGCCGACGCGGCGGCCTGCGCCTTGGCCGACGCGGCGGCCTGGGCGGAGCTGACTGGGTGCGCCTGGCCGCCGCTGCACGCGGTGGCGAGCAGGCCGATGACGGCGGCCGCCGCGATGGTCGCGACCCGACTGCCCCGCCTGGCTGACCCGCGGTCTGTGCCCCGCACGGTTGACCCTCCCTAAGCTGACCGTCTTCAGGCTATATCGGTCCGGGTCCGGCTGCGGCGGATCGGGCCTGGACGGTGGTGTGGCGGGACCGCCGGATCACCGCCCAGGCCAGCGCGAGCACGGTGAGGACGATGATCACGTACTCCGGCCAGGATCCCACCCG
This sequence comes from uncultured Actinomycetes bacterium, assembly GCA_963808315.1. Lineage (GTDB taxonomy): Bacteria > Actinomycetota > Actinomycetes > Streptosporangiales > Streptosporangiaceae > Palsa-504. The sequence continues at coordinate 87,137 of CAWEFK010000018.1, forward strand.
GTCCGCCAGGGTCCGGTAGCTGACCAGCGGCACCCGCGCGTCGAGGACGGCCTGCCGCCAGATGCCGCTGTGCGCGATCAGGCCGCCGTCCGGCGCGATGATCGTGCTTTCGCCCGTGATCGCGGCATAAACCACCGTGCGGTCGCTCTCGATGGCCCGGATCCTGGCCATGGCCGTCTGCTGCTCGGTCTCGCCCAGCTGCCCGTCGATCTCGAAGTCCGTGTCGTTGGACTGCACCGCGAGCAGGTTCGCCCCGGCCGTGACCTCCGAACGCACCAGGTCGTCGAAACCCACCTCGTAGCAGATCACGTCGCCGAGCCTGACCGGCCCGACATCGAAGACGACGGCCGACCGGCCGGGGGTGAAGTTCATCGGCTGCAGCGACGGGAGCGAGCTGATGCGGGAAATGAGGCTGCGGAACGGGATGTACTCCCCGAACGGCACGAGCTGGCGCTTGACGTACATCGTCGTCGGGCCGCGGCCCGGCACCCAGAGCTGGCCGACGTTGCGTTCGGGGTTCTGCAGGACCTCGCCGACCAGGATCGGCCGGCCGATGGCGGCCACCGCCGAGGCGACCTCGTCGTAGATGAAGGGGTACTCGTAGGGATCGAGGTCGGTGGAGTTCTCCGGCCAGATCACCACCGCGGGCGCGGCGGCGCGACCGGCCTTGACCTGCGCGGCCAGGTTCAGGGTGGCGTCGGCGTGGTTCTGCGTGACCACGCTGTCGTTCAGCTGCTGCGGCAAGTTCCTGGCCCGCGGCACGTTGCCCTGGATCGCGGCCACGTCGGTCGTCGGTGCGCCCCCGGTCGGGTCGACGGGCAGCAGGCCCCCGGCCAGCACCAGCCCGGCCGTCACCACCGCGGCCAGCGCGGCGCGCCAGGCCGCCAGGCCGAGCCGTGTCCGCCCACCGCCGACCGCCTCGCCGCCCGCCGTCGCCAGGGACCCTGAAGCCAGGAAGCTCAGCACCGCCCGGGCGATCATGGCGCCGGTCAGCGCGACGAGGAAGGTGAGGAACGGCACCCCGCCGACGGCGACCCAGCGCACGTCGGGCGCGGCGGACTGGCTCATCGCGAGCCTGCCCCAGGGGAAGGCGCACGGCCAGCGGTCCCTGACGCCCTCGGCGGCCACCCACCACCCTGCCACCGCCACCGGCCAGAACGGCAGTCGTAGCAGCATCCGCTGACCCAAGGCGAGCGCGGCGAAGATGAGCGCCAGGGCCACGGCGAGCGCGACCCAGGCGTACCAGGCCTCGTTGACCAGCCAGTACAGCAACGGCAAGAACATCGCCAGGCCGAACGCCAGCCCGCAGCCGAACGAACCCCGCAGGCTCCGCCCGGTCAGGGCCAGCACGAGCAGGGCGGGCCCGGCCGCCGCCAACGGCCAGACGTTGACCGGGGGGAAGGCGGCGTAGGTGGCCAGGCCGCCGGCCACCGCGATGAGCAGGGCCCAGCGGGTGCGGAACCCGCCGAAGTCACCCGGGCCGCGCGTCCTCGCGTCGGCAGCGGGCGCGGCCTGGGCGGATATCACCCTGGCAGCCTAACCGGCCCTCGCGCGCGCGTCATCTCGGCCGGTTTGCCCGGCTTGATCCGAGCAATGCCCGCTTAATGGTCGCAGGGCCGGACAACCGATGTTGTTTAGCGTGAACGAGGTATTCCGCTGGGCTATAGTACGGATTGCTGGCGCCTCAGTGGGGGGGCGTGCACTTGCCGTTTCCGTACGTTCTTGGGTAGTGCACATGAAATTGGCTGAGTCATGATTAAGATCCGTTATCGCGATCCGAATGAGTTTTCCCCTGGATTACACGCTGCGGCCGTGCGTCATGGCCGTGGCATCACCGTTTATCTGCGTTCCAGCCTGACCGTCCCCGAACGCCGGGCGGCGCTGCGCCGGCTCCGGGTCTCCGCCCGGATGGGTCACGGCCCCCGGCTGCCGTCCGGTCAGCTCGTCCTCGCGCTGATCGCGGACCGGATCAGGACCGGCGCGGGCCGGGCCGGGGCGATCTTCCGCTCTCATCCGGCCGGAAGCACCGTGCCGGTGCTGGTGGTGTCGGCCGCGGTGGCCGCCTTCTTGCTGTTGTCCACCGTCTCGGGTCCCGCGGGCCCGGGCCGTCGCGGGCCCGGCCCGGGCCGGCGGCCCCGGGCTGGTCCGCGGCGGACGATTCGCTGGTCCTCATCGCGCCGGCCAGATTCGGCTTCGGTCTCGCGGCCTGGACGGGCAGCGCACCGGCGCTTCCCCTACGCTGAATCGGAGTCCCGGCCGGGCCGGGACGCCGGTCGACGGGAACCCGGTCGACGGGAGCCCGATCGAGGAGGAGCTTCGTCGTTGAGCAGGCGCGGGTGGCTGCTGTTCGCGGCCATGGGAGTGATCTGGGGCATCCCGTACCTGCTCATCAAGGTGGCCGACGGCGGGGTCTCGGTGCCGGTGCTCGTCTGCACCAGGGTGGCGCTCGGCTCGCTGCTGCTGTGGCCCGCCGCGCTGCGCGGCGGGCAGGTCGGCGCGCTGAGGGGCCACCTGAGGTGGCTGGCCGCGTTCACGGTGGTCGAGATCGTCGGGCCGTTCGCGCTGCTCTCCAACGCCGAACGGCACCTGCCCAGCTCCACCAGCGGCCTGCTGGTCGCCGCGGTGCCGATCTTCAGCGCGCTGCTGGCGCTGGCCACCCGTGGCGGCGACCGGCTCACGCCGGTCCGCTGGGCCGGGCTGGCCATCGGGCTGGCCGGGGTGGCCCTGCTCGCGGGCCCGGGTGCGGGCCGGGCTGACGCGCTGCCGGTGACCGAGGTGCTGCTGACCGCGCTCGGCTACGCGACCGGCCCGCTGATCGCCAACCGCAAGCTCGCCGACCTGCCCCCGGTCGCGGTCAACGCGACCTGTCTGGGCGCGGCCGCCGTCCTTTACGCGCCGTTCGCCGCGCTGACCTGGCCGCGGACGCTGCCGTCGGCCCAGGTGCTGGCCGCGCTGGCCGGGCTCGGCGTGATCTGCACCGCGGCCGCCTTCCTGATCTTTTTCCGGCTGATCGCCGAGGTCGGCCCGGCCCGCGCCACCGTCATCACCTACGTGAACCCCGCGGTGGCGGTGGCCCTGGGCGTGCTGGTCCTGGGCGAGCGCCTGACCCCGGCGATCGGCGTGTCCTTCGCGCTGATCCTGGGCGGTTCGGTGCTGGCCACCCGCGCGGTGCCAAGCGGGGCCGGTGATAGTCCCGCCACGGTTCGTTCGGAATGATTCAATTACCGAACGGACTTTGGCGCGTGCCGCCAGGCCCGGTGACGAGGAGAGGTTGGTGAACGTGACCGCGCTGGCGGACACGACGGGGTCCGCGGGGGCTCCGGGGCTGCGGCTGTCCACTCCGGCGGGCCGGTGGGTGGTGACCGCTACCGTGCTGGGCTCCGGCATGGCCGCCCTGGACGCCACCGTGGTCGGCATCGCGCTGCCGGCCATCGGGCGGGATTTCCACGCCAGCGTGGCCAGCGTGCAGTGGGTGGTGGACGCCTACACGCTGACCCTGGCGGGGCTGCTGCTGCTCGGCGGGACGCTGGGCGACAGCTACGGGCGGCGGCGGATGTTCGTGATCGGCACCGTGTGGTTCGCGCTCGCCTCGCTGCTGTGCGGGCTGGCGCCGGACGCTGCCGTCCTCATCGCCGCCCGGGCCCTGCAGGGGGTCGGCGGGGCGCTGCTGACCCCCGGCAGCCTGGCCATCTTGCAGGCGTCTTTCGCCAAGGACGACCGGTCGGCCGCGATCGGCGCGTGGTCCGGGCTGGGCGGGGTGGCCACCGCGATCGGCCCGTTTCTGGGCGGCTGGCTGATCGGCGCGGTGTCGTGGCGGCTGGTGTTCTTCATCAACCTGCCGCTGGCGGTGCTCGTGGTGGTCATCGCGGCCCGGCACGTGCCCGAGACGAAGTCGCCGGGGCCGGTGCCGAGGCTGGACCTCAAGGGAGCCGTCTGCATCAGCGGCGCGCTGGCCGGGATCACCTACGGCCTGATCGGAGCCTCGTCCACCGGCTGGACGTCGGTGCCTGTGCTGGTGCCGCTGGGCCTGGGTCTGGCGCTGCTCGGCTTGTTCACCCTGGTCGAGGCCCGCGAAGCCGAGCCGATGCTGCCGCTCGGCGTGTTCGCGTCCCGGCAGTTTTCCGCGGCTAACGGCGTGACCTTCGTCGTCTACGCCGCGCTCGGCGGGGTGCTGTTCCTGGTTCCCACCGTGCTGGAGGTGACCCGCGGCTACTCACCGATCGAGGCGGGCACCTCACTGCTGCCGGTGACCGTGATCATGCTCGTGCTGTCGTCGCGGTCGGGCGCGCTGGCGGCCAGGATCGGGCCGCGGCTGCAGATGTCGGTCGGGCCGGTGGTGCTCGCCGGGTCGCTGCTGCTGTTCACCAGGATCGGAGGTTCCGGTGATTACCTGACCGCGGTGCTGCCCGCGGTGGTGGTGTTCGGCCTCGGGATCGCGATCAACGTGGCGCCGCTGACCTCGACCGCCCTGGCCGCCGCCCCGGCCGACCACGCGGGGGTCGCCTCGGCGGTCAACAACGACGTGGCCCGGGCGGCCGGGCTGATCGCGGTGGCGGTGCTGCCCGCGCTGGCGGGCATCACCGGCGAGAGTTACCTGCACCCGGCCGCGCTGGCGCACGGCTTCAAGATGGCCGCGGTGATGTCCGCCGTGTTCTGCGCGGCCGGCGGCCTGCTGGCCCTGCTGACCATCCGCAACCCCGCGCGGGACCCGAGGGCCGCCGGGGCCGCCGGGGTTACCGGGGTTACCGGGGCCAGGGCGGTGCGGCGGGAGTCGTCCTGCGGCCTGGAGGCCCCGCCGCTGCGTAGCCTGGAACGGAATCAGCCCACCGAGGTAGGGGACAAGTCATGACTGCTGACGGCACCGGGACGGGCCAGGCCGCCGGGACGGGCCAGGCCGCCGGGACGGGCCAGCCCGCGGAGGCGGGGCAGGCCGCCGGGACGGGGCAGGCCGCGGAGGCGGACCAGGCGGTGGCCGCGGCCGCCCGGGCCGCCCGGGACACGGTCGCGGACCTGGCCAGCGTTCAAGCCGAACGCCTCGACGACGCGCTGCGGGCGATGGCGGATCAGCTGCTCCAGCAGGCCAAACCCGTGCTCGAGGCCAACGCCGACGACATCGAGGCGGCCCGGGCGGACGGCATCAGGGACGCCCTGCTCGACCGGTTGCGGCTGGACAAGCCCCGGCTCGAGGCCATCGCCGGCCAGCTGCGTGCGCTGGCCGAGGTCCCGGCCGAGCCGTCCCAGCGGACGGTCAGGGAGCTGCCGGACGGCCTGCGGCTGACCGAACGCCGGCGGCCGGTCGGCGTGATCGGCGCCAACTTCGAGGCCCGGCCGAATGTCGTGGTGGACATCGCGTCGCAGTTCGTCAAGTCCCGCAACGCCGGGGTGCTGCGGACGGGTTCAGCCGCGATCCGTTCGGCGGTCGCGCTGGCGGATGAGGTCATCGCGCCCGCGCTGCAGGCTAGCGGGCTCGACCCGGCCATGATCCAGCTGGTCCGCGCGCCCGGCCAAGATTCGGCCCGAGCGCTGGTCAGCCAGCCCGGCCTGATCCCGCTGGTGATCCTGCGCGGCAGCGGGGACAGCACCCGGGCGCTGGCCGCCGAGGCGGCCAGGCACGGGGTGCGGACCATGGCGCACGCCGACGGCGGCGCGGTCATGTACCTGGATGCGGCGGCCGATCCGGCCCTGGCCGAGCAGCTGGTGCAGGCCAGCCTGGACCGGCTGGGCGTCTGCAACCGGCTCAACCTGCTGCTGGTGCACCCGGCCCGCTGGGACGAGCTGGTGCCGGCCATCACCGCCCGGCTTGACCAGCTCGGCATCGCCGCCTCGCTGCCGCCGCACGCGCATCGGCTCGGCCACGAGTGGGCGCTGGACGCGGGCCACGAGCCGACCGTCACGCTCGCGCCCGCCGACGGACCCCGGGCGGCCGCGCTGCTGGCCAACGCCGAGACCTCGGGCCTGGCCGCGGCGATCGTCACCGCCGACCCGGCCGCCGCCGCCGAGTTCCTCGACGCGTACGCGGGCACCGGCGCGTTCTGGAACGCGACCACCCGGCTGCTCGACGGGTTCAAGCTGTTCTCGGTGCCCGAGACCGGCATCAACATCGACGCGGTCCCCGGCCCCCGCGGCCCGGTGACCTTCCGCGACCTGTACCTGCGCCAGCTCGTCGTCACCCCAGCGTGATCACGGCCTCGGCCTGACCGGCCGGCCCGGCCGGGCTAGAGCACG